>UQFK01000017.1 GCA_900540345.1 uncultured Eggerthella sp. | reverse complement strand
GCGCGAGGGGGGTGGCGGCCGCGGCCAGAGGGAGCGCCGTTGCGCGAACGCCCCTGGGCGCTGCGATTGCCGGCGGGCGCTTGATTGCCGCGGGGCCTCTCGCCGCGTGCAGAGCGCTCGTCGCCCGAGTGCCGGCGTCCCGACTCGGGTTCGCGACGCCGGTCGCGACTTGAGGGGTACTCGTCGCGCAGGGGATTATGCCGGGTGCTGCGCGGGCGATTGTCGGAGGAAGAAGACGAACGGGTGGCACCAGTGGAGCGGCCGTCGAAGCGGCCCGTGGAAAGAGAGAGGCCGCCTTGGGAGCGTCTGGGTTCGTCGTCGTAGCGGCTGTAATCGGATCGGGCCATGACATCCTCGGGACTGATGTGTTTGAGTTACGTTTAAGGGTCGAAAGAATAGTAGCAATTCCCCCGGTTTTTGCGAAGACCTTACGAAGATCTTAACAAGGATCGCGTAGTGAAAATGCCCGCAGACGGTCTTTAGCGGGCGCCCTATGGACTTTTAGTTGCCGGAGGGGAGCGCCGTCGCCAGTCGTGCGCGCTTCCCCTATACTTAGGCCTTACGAGTTCGAGTGCCTCGAATGGGTATGGGCGGCGACATGTTCCGAACCTGGTCAGGTCCGGGAGGAAGCAGCCATAAGGGACCGCTGACGAGCGCCCTTGCCTATTCGGGATATTTGTTTTTGAGCATAAGACGGAATAGAAATAGCTAGAGAGTCTCGGCAAAGGATGGCCTGTTGGATATCATCAACTTTTTCGTTGGACTTTTGAGCGATCCTCGCGCGTTTATCGCGAGCTGGATCATCACTTTGGGTCCTGTTTGGGTCTATACGCCTCTCTTTCTCATTGTTTTTGTTGAGACTGGGCTTGTTTTCTTCCCATTCTTGCCAGGTGACTCGCTGCTCTTTGCAGCAGGGGTCTTTTCAGCTGATGGCGGGGGTCTCAATATCGCTGCTACGCTCGTCATCTTCTATGCGGCAGCTATCTTGGGAAACACCTCGAATTACTGGATCGCGCGCTTCTTTGGTAAGCGTATTGTCGATTCGGGAAAGGTAAAAGCTCTCACGCAAGAGCGTATGGATAAGCTCGATTATTTCTTTCAGAAATATGGTGGACTTACTATTGTTATCACGCGTTTCATGCCCTTCTTTCGTACCTTCGCGCCGTTCATCGCGGGTATGGGGCATATGAATTTCTCGAAATTCACGCTCTTCAACACTATCGGTGGCGTAGCCTGGGTCAGTCTTTTTGTACTCGTGGGTTACTTCTTCGGTGGAGTTCCTTTTGTCCAAGAACATTTTGAAGTGATCGTTCTCGGCATCGTTGCTGTTTCGGTAGCGCCTGCAGTCATTGGAGCAGTGAAGGCTGCTCTTGACTCACGAAAGAACAAACAAGAGAAAGCATGATTCCATGTCAGAAGCACTTTATCGCAAATACCGTCCGAGTACGTTTGATGACATTGTCGGGCAGGAGCATATCGAGCGAACACTGAAAAATGCGCTCGAACAGCAAAAGGTCTCACATGCCTATTTGTTCTGCGGCCCGCGCGGAACGGGCAAGACCACTATGGCGCGTATCCTTGCAAAAGCGCTCTTATGTGAAAAAGCGCCGACCATCGAACCTGATGGGACGTGTGAGGAATGTGTCGAGATCGCTGCCGGAACCCATCCAGATGTCTATGAATTGGATGCAGCGAGTCGCACAGGCGTTGAGAACGTTCGTGAAGAGATCATCAATCGTGTCCACTATGCGCCAACGCGCGGATCGTACAAGATCTACATCATCGACGAGGTCCATATGCTCTCAACAGCGGCGTTCAACGCTCTTTTGAAGACGCTTGAAGAACCTCCCAGTCATGTAGTGTTCATCCTCTGTACCACCGATCCGCAAAAGGTTCCCGATACTATCCATTCTCGTTGTCAGCGTTTTGATTTTCATCGCTTGAGCGTTGACGAGATCGTGGCGCGTCTTGGAGCGGTCTGTGTACAAGAGGATGTTGAGTTCGAACCAGAGGCGCTCGAACTTATCGCGCATCAAGCAGAAGGCGGAATGCGCAATGCGCTCACCTCGCTCGAACAGCTTGCGGCGTTTGGCGAAGGTCGCGTTACGCTTGAAGGAGCTCGTCGCATCTTAGGATCGCTCGACAACGAAGGCCTCTCAGAGATCGTTCAGGCTTTGGGCAAGCGTGATGCTGCAGCATGCTTCACATGGGTATCGCGTTATGTCGAGACAGGCGCTGATGTCGCTCAATTCGTTCAAGAGCTCGCTGAGCATATGCGCAACCTTTATCTTTTAAGCCTTACTGATGCAGAGGTTGAGATTCCAGTTAGCAGTTCAGCGCGTGCTTCGATGGAGTCAGAGCTTGAATTTTTCGGACCAGAGCGATTGAGCCGTGCTCTTTCGGTCCTAGGAGAACTTATCAAAGAACTGCGCGCGACGACTAATTCACGTCTCGCGTTCGAGATAGCCTTGACGCGTCTGTTGAGGCCCGAATCCGATCTGACGATGGAGTCGCTTGCAGAGCGCCTTGAGGAGCTCGAGCTGAAGATGCTCTCGATGCCGCGGGGTAGCGCTTTTGACGCTGTGCCTATTGACCAGTCTGCCGCTGTTGCGCCGAGCGTTGCGCCTAGCGTGATTCACCCTCAGCCAGCCCCACAGCCTATTCCGCAACCTCAGCCTCAGCCCGCACCTCAGCCTGTTCCCGCTCCGCAACCCACTCCTGTACAGCAGCCCATCGCACCAACCCCTGCACAGCAGGCTGCTGCTCCTCTTCAGGATGCGACCGCTTCTCAACCAGCACCCTCTTCTGGGCAAGAAGCCGCATCAACAACTCAAGTGGCTCCTGCAGCTCTCGACTTTTCGAATGCTGCTGCACTCCAACGCATGTGGCATCAGGTCACCACGAGCTTGCGCAAATCGAATCCTGCCCGTGGTGTATTGTTCATGGGCGCTAAGATCGAGCCAGGCGATCAAGCAGGCGCAGTGCGCATCGTGTTCTCGCCTGATTCAAGCTTCGCATATGCTGCTGCACAGAAAAAAGAGGTGAAGGATTTGCTCGCGCAGACCTTCATCGATTTGCTTGGTGGATCGGTGCCCTTTGAGCTTGTCATGGCCAAAGGGCAAGGTGGACAAGCTTCAGCTGTAATGACCTCTCAACTTTCTACACCACCGATGCAACCTTCTGCACCTTCGCCTGCTCCTGCTGCATCGTCATCTGTTGCTCCTGCGATGCAACAGCCAGTTGCTGCAGCGCAAGCATCGCAAACACCCTCTATTCCGACACCTCAAGCAGCTGCCGATCCTGCATCGCAGATGCCAGTTGCACAACCGCAGTCCACTTCGGGTGTTCGCTACGATGATGAATCACCTTTCATGGAAGATGAAGCTCCGATCGACTATCAGCCTCAAGCTTCTTCGACCTTTTCGCCGGTTGTTTCTGCGCCTCAACAGAGCGCTCCAGTTGTGGAGCCAAGCGCTCCATCAAACGATGAGACGATGGATGAAAGTGATCAGATAAAGCAGATTCTTACCGCAAGCTTCGGCGATGGTGTGAAGTTTGATACGATGTAGCCAACAAAGCTACGAATCGATGGATACGACGAGACGAGGAGTTCTTCTCTATGGATATGAAACAGATGATGCGTCAAGCTCAAAAGATGCAAAAAGAGCTCAATAAGGCGCAAGAAGAGATCGCTACGATGAGCTTCGAAGCTACTGCTGGCGGTGGTATGGTCAAGGCTGTTGCATCGGGTGATATGAATATCACTTCTCTTACTATCGATCCAGATGCGGTTGACCCCGAAGATGTAGAAATGCTCCAGGATATGGTCGTTGCTGCGGTTAACGAAGCACTTCGTGGTGTTTCAGAGATGAGCAACCAACGCATGAACGCTGTTACGGGCGGCATGAACCTTCCCGGATTTATGTAATCCTGTGTACGCAGCTTCTGCAATACAGAATCTTCTCGATGAGCTCGAGCGGCTTCCGGGGATTGGCCCGAAATCTGCTCAGCGCATCGCTTATTGGATCCTTAATAGCCCGAAGGCTGATGCGCTTCGTTTGGCAGATGCCATCTCGGAGGTCAAGGACACGGTTCATTTTTGTCCTCAGTGCTTCAATTACGCACAAGGTGATCTGTGTGATATATGCGCATCACCTAAACGCGATGCTACTTGTATTTGCGTGGTGTCTGAACCTCGCGACATTCCGCCTATCGAACGTACAGGTACGTTTTCAGGACACTATCATGTATTAGGGGGAGCGCTCTCTCCGCTTGAGGGTATCGGCCCAGACGACCTTCATGTTGCTGAGCTCATGGCGCGTTTGAGCGACCCATCTATTAGTGAGGTCATCCTTGCAACCAATCCAAATGTTGAAGGGGAGACCACGGCAAGCTATCTTGCGCGTCTTATCAAGCCGACAGGAGTCATTGTTAGCCGTCTTGCGAGCGGTCTGCCTGTAGGAGGTGATCTCGAGTTTGCTGACGAGGTCACACTCGGTCGTGCGATCGAATCTCGCCGTATCCTTTAGTGATCTTTAGCATGCAAAAAAGCCCACGAGAATCGTGGGCTTTTTGAGTCTTGGGCAAAGCTCTTCGCACAGGGTAGCGTCAAGAGCCCCTTATGAGCTGTACGGATACTCAATCTCTCGATGCGTTTTCTCGATGAACATCGACAAAACTGCAGATGTCGATCATGATCATCGAGCCATGCGCAAGAGTTTTGACTATGAACGTCTCCTGTCAAGCAGGACCTCTCTGACCGAAAGGAAGCGTTCCAAAACTAGCGTCAGCTAACTACGATCAAGCAGATGCATGGATCGAAGCCGTCGCTTCGATCGCTCGAGGTACCAAAAGAAAGCTTCCCAACATCTCATAAGCTCTTATCGTGAATCACGCATCCCGTCTTTCAAGAAGGGCGATCTATAGCCTAGAAGATATCGAACGATATGATCTTGAAAGCGATCGATATGGCATCTATCTTCATCGTGCTTCTAGATTAACGAATCGGACAAAAGTATGCTAGGGTCAACTTTTGTCTTTTAGGTATTGACCTGGTGTTTATCTTCTGCGTGATGTATTTTGTCAATTCCAATAGAACACAGAGAGCTTTTTCATTAGACTAAGAAGAAATGCTTCGATCGTAGAGAAGGGGCGGATATGAAGGATCTTTATACGACTGATAATAGCTGGATGGATGAAGTCGATTTCAGCAACAGAGAAGAACGCATCAAAGCACTCGATGCGCGTGATGCAGAAACGTTCAACGGAAAACTTGGCATTCATTTTCCTTACGAGAGTGCCGATAAGACTATCGCCGAGCTCGAGATCACACCCGATTTGTATCAGCCTTTTGGGTTCTTGCATGGGGGAGTCACTCTTGCGCTTGTTGAAGCGGCGGCAAGTCGCGCAGTCGATCTGCGCGCCGATTATGCTATTGAGCGTCCGTTCGGTGTGCATATCGAACTCGACCATAAGAAGCCGGGCAAAAAAGGTGCGTTGCGGGCGATCGCAACTTTTGATCACCAAGAAAAGAATAAGCAGTTCTGGGATATCAAGGTTCGTGACGAGGTTGATGACATCGTATCTGAGGGAGTATTCGTCACCAAGATCGTCTCGCTCGAGCGTTTGGCTCAAAAGCAAGCAGAGCTTGAGTCAAACTAGCTCTTTTTGTGTGCGACCTGGTGTTTTCTGAATAGCTATATTTCTTATCCTGCCTAAGATAAGAAAAAAATACCGCTGGGCGAATCTTTCAAAAAATACTTCTTGACTCGCCTATGCCAGGCGAGGATAATACTGCCTTGCGCGACTCAC
>UQFK01000016.1 GCA_900540345.1 uncultured Eggerthella sp. | reverse complement strand
TCCCTTCCTTCCGAAGCAAAAAAGAACATTTTATGGAAAAAGCCGATCGCGAACACTGTCGAAGAAGCAGAAGAGATCATCGCGATGTGCAACGAAGCGGGGGCAACGCTGCTCATCGGCCATCATCGTCGCTCTTCGTCGAAGTACTTGTTCCTGCGCGAATTCATCGAGTCCGGTCGTTTGGGGGATTTGGTTGGCGTTCAGGCATCCTATGCGATCGCGAAACCGTATTCCTACTATGATGTTGAGTGGCACACGAAAAAGGGTGGCGGTCCATTTCTCATCAATGCGATCCATGACATCGATGACCTGAACTACACCACAGGCATGCAAGCGACGCGTGTTTATGCGGCAGCTCGCAATACCATCCGAGGTAATGAGATCGAAGATTCCGCATCGATCGTGATCGAGTTCGGCAACGGCGTCACGGCTACATACTTCATCTCAGATGGCACGCCAGGTCCTTGGAACTACGACTTGGCTGCAGAGGAAAATCACTTCTTTAAGTGGTGCCCGGGCGAAAATTCTCTGCGCTTTTTCGGCACGAAAGGTTCACTCGGTTTCCCGAACATGGATTTCTACCACTATGCAGACGACGATCACTATGGTTGGGGAGAAGAGCTGATCATCGAGCACTTCGACATCGAAAAGAACGACCCGATGACCGCAGAGCTTGAGCATTTTGCAGATCTCTGCACGGGTCGTGAGGCCAAGCCGCGCTGTACAGGAGAAGACGGCATCGCAACTCTTAAGGTTATCAACGCTATCCTTGAATCTGCCGAGACTGGCGCTTTGGTGGATATCGACTAAGACACTTTCCTTTACTTCAATACAGCGGGAAGAGGCTCCTTCGGGAGCCTCTTCCCGTTTGAGAACCCATTTCCTTTTGTGCGAGAACGGCCTTTTTTGAAAAGATCTCAGGGTATATAGAGTATGATGGTCAAGGAAGTAAGCGCACATCGCTCAATCGTGTGCCTTTACATATTGCCCTTCCTTAGAGATGAAAGCGCCATCAGTCTGTGAATCTATCGCATCTAACGTATTTCAAGAAGCTAGCAGAGGTAAAGCATTACACGAAAGCCGCCTCTGAGCTTTATATTGCTCAGCCTACGCTTTCGGTCGCGATCTCGACGCTTGAAAAAGAGTTGGGAACGCGTCTGTTCTATCGTGCGAATAATAAGATCGAGCTCACTCCCTGTGGAAAAGAGTTCTACGAATATGTCTCACAAGGGCTCCGCTCGATAGAAAAAGGCATCCAAGCAGTTCATGAGTACGAGGGCAAGATCAACGGTACGCTCAATCTTGGTACACTCTATGCCATACAAGGAAAAGACTGGTCACAAGCTATTCAGTCTTTTCATGATGAATGTGGTTCTGGCCTTACGATTAACATCACACAAGGTTTCACCCCTGTGCTCACTGAAGAGCTTGAGGCAGGAAATCTTGATGTCATCTTTGCAGGCAAACCGGAACCATCGAAGAATTTCAATAGCGTGTATTGTTGGGCGCAAGAGCTTGCGGTCGCGGTGAACAAGAAGCATCCGCTTGCAAAGCGATCATCGGTCAGCTTGAAGGATCTTGTTGATTATCGTATCTTGACCTATCACGATAAGAGCCCCGTCTACGACGAGATGGCCAGTGTGCTCTCGCATTCTGAGGTACCGCTCGATGTCGAATATGCCTACAATGACGAGATCACGCTCTCGTCTCTTGTTACTTCGGATTCTCATGATGTTGCGCTGCTTTGCTACTCGTTTTTGGTCAAAGCTTTTGACGAGGTTGCATTTCTTTCCCTTGAAGAAGCGCCCAAAGAGTTTCACAAGGTATATCTCGTTTCTAAAAAGGAACGTTCTCAACCAAAGGTCGTCTCAGATTTCGTCACCTTCATGACCAATTATCATTTCCCGACCGCCACGGTTCGTCCTCTAGCTAAGTAAGACGGCGGCTAGGGTTATAATGTCAAGCTGTGCGCCCATAGCTCAGCTGGATAGAGCAGTGGACTTCTAATCCAAAGGTCGCAGGTTCGAATCCTGCTGGGCGCGCCAAAATTTTTTTATTGACTATATACCCCCTGGGGGTATAATGAACCTCAATATCCCTAGTTAACGATAGGATTTAAAGCCCGTATGACATCTTGTAATTGTGACTTACATCATAAGAACACGCCGCGAAGCACGGAGCTAAAGCGAGACCTCGAGCGCAGATTGAATCGTGCGATCGGGCAGCTCAATGGTGTAAAGGATATGATCGGTGATGATCGTTATTGCGGAGATGTGCTTACACAGCTTGCGGCAGTAGAAAGCGCAGTGAAACGTGTCTCAGAATTGGTCTTGAAAGAGCACATGCGCACATGTGTTATTGAAGAGATCAGAGCAGGTAATGACGAAGTGGTCGATGAAGTCATGCAGCTTATGCGTCGTTTCTCATGACCATTCATTAAGGGTGAAGGCGAATAAGATATGAAACAAACGATCAGACTTGCCATAGATGGCATGCACTGCGCAAACTGTGCAGCGAATATTGAGAAGCACTATCGAGCATTGCCGAGTGTAAGGGATGTTTCGGTCAATCTTGCGAACAATACAGGACGGGTAACCTTCGATGCTGATAGTGCAACGATCGATGATATGTTGCGAGTATTTGATGATCTCTCGTTCACAGCAGAGATCATCCCTGAAGACGCACCACTTATAGATGAGAGACGCAGGGCAAAAGAAGCAGCTCGTGCAAAGCATGATCTGCACGTCTTTGCTCTTTCGGCTGTTCTCACCATTATCATTGTTACTATTGGCATGATCCCAGGATGGCATATGGCGCTTGGGCATATGCTCGCATCCCTGTTCATAGGATCTGATGCCTCTCATGTTCAGTCAATGTTTGCTGGCAGTATTGTCTTGCTTGTTCTCACGATCCCTGTTCAGTTCGGTTGTGGTATCCGCTTCTATAAGGGAGCATTTGCATCGCTTAAAAGCGGTAGCGCTAATATGGATGTCCTTGTAGCTCTTGGCACCACAATCGCATTCCTTTTCTCGCTCTGGATTACATTCTTACCTGTTGTTACAAATGACTGGAGTAATGCCGAGATTGCACTCAGCATCAATGATGGCATGCCTTATTTCGAAACATGCGCGATGCTCATCACGTTTGTATTGCTTGGCAAGATACTTGAAATGCGTGCTAAGGGTGCGACAAATCAGGCGATCGAATCCCTCATGAACCTCACGCCTCCTACCGCACGCGTTGTGCGTGGGGGTTTAGAGGCTGAGATTCCCCTCGCACAGGTTATGGTTGGTGATTTGGTATTGGTCAGTCCTGGCGAGAAGATACCTGTTGATGGCATTATCGTAGAGGGTTGTACAGAAATCGACGAATCGATGCTCACAGGCGAAGCGCTTCCAGTTATGAAGGGTGAAGGGGCAGAGGTCACAGGTGGTACGCAGAATACAACAGGTGCGGTGACACTACGTGCGCTGCGTGTCGGTATTGACTCAACGCTTGCGCGTATCGTGCGCGCGGTCGAAGATGCTCAAGGCTCAAAGGCTCCCGTTCAGCGTCTCGCAGACAAAATCGCGTCGATTTTCGTGCCGGTCATCCTTGTTATTGCAGCTATCACATTTTGTGTATGGTATTTCGCTATTGATCCAACGGGTGAAAACACATTGCTCACCCAATCACTCATGCCTGCCATCGCAGTCATCGTGGTTGCGTGCCCTTGCGCGCTTGGTCTCGCAACCCCTACTGCGCTAATGGCTGGCATGGGCAAAGGCGCGCAGCTCGGTGTTCTCATCAAAGATGGCGAAGTGCTTGAGCGCCTCTGCAAGCTCGATACGGCGGTATTTGACAAGACGGGCACCATCACGAAGGGCGAACCAGAGGTGGTGGACTGCACAGTTGATACAAGCGATCTTCGTCTTGCTTGTGCGCTTGAGCTTAAGAGTGAACATCCGCTCGCACGTGCCATCATTCGCTATGCGGCTACGCAAGGTATCTCAACTGATGTTCTGCCGATGCCGTCAAGCTTTAAGGCGCTTGTAGGGGAAGGTGTAGAAGGCGAAGTGGACGGGCACAAAGTCTTCGTAGGATCGCATGTTATCGTCGATGGACGAGATGCTGGATCGTTTGTCTTCAAGGACGAACCCAAAACAGATGCAGCTGAAACGATCGAACACTTGAAAGATGAGTATGGTATTTCTACATTCTTGGTAACAGGAGACGGGCAGATTCAAGCAGATGCGATCGCGCGTGCGGTCGGTATCGATCTTGAGCATGTCTATGCAGGAGTCAAGCCGCTTGAAAAAGCCGAATGCGTGAAGAAGATCAAAGCAGATCAAGCTCAGATATTGTTGGATTGCTCTACGCAAGAAAAGCAAGAAGGGTCGACAAGTGAGCCTATTGTTGCATTCGTGGGTGATGGTATCAACGATGCACCCGCACTTGCTGCTGCAGATATTGGGGTAGCTATGGCCTCAGGAACAGATGTTGCTCTCGAGGCAGGATCGGTTGTCTTGATGCGCAATAAGCTCGCGGATCTTATTGTGAGCCTGCGTCTCTCAAGGGCAACGATGCGCAAGATCAAGCAGAATCTATTCTGGGCACTCATTTACAATTGCATCATGATCCCGCTTGCCGCATTTGGCATCCTCGCACCGGTACTTGCTGGTGCAGCGATGGCACTCTCGAGTGTTTCGGTGGTCAGCAATTCATTGCTTCTGAAGCGATTCAAGTAGGTTTCGAGACACACATATAAGAGAACGTGTTTGTCTTGCGGTAATTCGATCATTTTACCGTTTCACTTGAAAACGAATATTTTTACCAAAGCTTTGTCTTAAACTGCATGAACAGATATACAATGTTGTTTTCGCTTAAAACCGATCTTCAAGGAGCACAAATGTCATACGACCTTTCAGGCAGGCATTTTCTCAAACTGCTCGATTTCACACCTGCAGAGATCATTGGGCTTGTGGATCTCGCACAAGATCTCAAGGAAAAAAAGCGCGCAGGTATTCCGCATCGTTATCTTGAGGGCAAGAATATGGTTCTCATCTTTGAAAAGACTTCTACGCGTACACGTTGCTCATTCGAAGTGGCTGGTCATGATCTTGGCATGGGGGTCACCTATCTAGATCCGAGTGGCTCTCAGATCGGGAACAAAGAATCGATCAAGGATACCGCACGCGTACTTGGTCGTATGTTCGATGGCATTGAATACCGTGGCTATGGTCAAGAAGTGGTTGAAACGCTTGCTGCATATTCGGGAGTGCCAGTATGGAATGGCCTTACCGATGAGTTTCACCCTACTCAGATGATCGCTGATCTGCTTACTATACGAGAAAGCTTCGACACGTTCGGTGGTTTGAACCTTGTTTTCATGGGTGATGCTAAGAACAATGTTGCCAATTCGCTCATGGTTGCGTGCGCAAAGGTGGGAATCAATTTCACCGCATGTGGTCCTGAAGCATGTATGCCAGACAAGAACCTTGTGCAAACCTGCAGAGAGATCGCAGCCGAGAACAACTGTGAGATTCGCCTTACTTCTGATCTCGAAGAGGGTTGTACAGGTGCGAATATCATCTATACCGATATCTGGGTCTCTATGGGAGAACCAGCAAGTCTGTGGGAAGAGCGCATCAAGCTTCTTTCGCCTTATCAAGTCAATGCGAAGGTCATGAATATGGCTGCAGAAAATGCGATCTTCATGCACTGTTTACCAGCATTCCATGATACCGATACTGCAGTTGCGAAGGATATCGAGCAACGCTTCGGCTTGACTGAAATGGAAGTTACCGATGAGGTTTTTGAATCTAGCCGATCGGTCGTGTTTGACGAGGCTGAGAATCGCATGCATTCGATCAAGGCGATCGTGCTTGCAACGCTTGGTTAAGATATCGAGTTTGATTTAACAAGGGAAGGAACAAAACGAATGACCGTTCGTGATTCTTTGGAGCTCATCATTACTGAAGCGCTGACGAGCGCGCTCGATGATGGATCTCTTGTGCTTGAGACGATCCCCGAGCCTGCACTTGAACGTCCTCGCGAAGAAGCCCATGGCGATTGGGCATGCACGGTTGCGATGCGGCTTGCAAAGGAAGCACGAATGAACCCGCGCCAGATTGCACAGGTCATCATTGATCATCTTCCCGACAATGCGCTTGTTGCTACAACTGATATCGCGGGCCCGGGTTTTATCAATTTCACACTGAACCCCGCTTCCTTTCAGGAAGTAGTACGTGAAGTACGCATGAAAGGGGAGGATTACGGCAGATCAGAGCTCGAGAAACCTTGCAAAGTTAATCTTGAGTATGTATCCGCCAATCCAACAGGACCTATGCACGTTGGCCATGGGCGTTGGGCAGCGCTTGGTGATTCCATGGCGCGTATTATGCGTCATGCGGGCTATAGCGTTGATGAAGAATTCTATGTGAACGACGAAGGAAACCAGATGAATGTTTTCGCTGATTCGCTCGTTGTTCGTTATCTTCAACTGCTTGGTGAAAAGATTGAACTTCCAGAGCAGTCGTATGGTGGTGCCTATATGATCGAACTTGCTCAGCAGATCATCGATACTGATGGAGATATATGGCGTGATGCCGATCCCGACGAGCGCAGACAGGTGTTTCGTGAGCGTGGTTATGCAGCCATGATGGATTCTGTGCGTGATACCTTGTCGCTTTTTGGGAATCATTTCGATACTTATTTTTCCGAACATTCGCTCTTCATCCCAGGCGACGATGGTAAGAATAAAGTTGAGCATGCCTTCGATGCAATGAAGCAGCGCGGTTTCATCTATAAGGATGAAGGTGCTACTTATTTTAAATCGACTGAATTTGGTGATGAAAAAGATCGTGTTCTCATTAAACAGAATGGCGAACTTACTTATTTCATGAGCGATGTTGCGTATCACTATGACAAAAAGCAGCGCGGTTACGACCTCCTGCTCGATATTTGGGGCGCTGATCATCATGGTTATATTCCTCGTTGTAGAGCGATGATGGCCGCTTGGGGTTATCCTGATGATCTTGAGGTCGTATTAGGTCAACTGGTGAACCTTTATCGCGATGGTAAAGCAGTCCGTATGTCGAAGCGAACGGGCGAGATGATTACGTTTCGTGAATTGATCGATGAGGTCGGTGTTGATGCAACACGCTATCTTATGCTTTCGCGTTCATCCGATCAGCCGATTGACTTTGATATCGATCTCGCTAAGAAGCAAGATGCGACTAATCCGGTCTATTATGTGCAATATGCACATGCTCGTATATGCTCTATTCTGCGTAAAGCAGCTCGTGAACAAGGAATTGAAGATGTCGAGAGCCTTTCTCCTGATCAGCTTGGCACTATGCTTGAGCTTGATGATGCGGCATTGGAATTACTCACACATGAATCAGAGCTTGCACTCATGAAGCAGATCGACGGTTTCACCGATTTGGTAGCAGGCGCCGCGCGTGATCGCGCGCCTTTCCGATTGACTCACTACGCTCAGGATCTTGCAAGTCTTTTCCATTCCTTCTATACCAATTGTCGTGTTATCGATGAAGATGAAGCGCTTACGAAAGCCCGTCTCGCGCTCGTTGATGCCACGCGTATAAATCTTTCGCAAGCACTTTCGCTGTTAGGCGTATCGTCGCCTGTGGCCATGTAAAGTCTTTCGACAAAGACCCCTCAAAGATAATGCGTATAAGGAGCAGCTTGTATAGGCTGCTCCTTTGTTACAGGCTTGTTAAAGCAAACACAGGCTTCTTTTCCTCCAATTGATCTTTTGATTAAATATTCTTACCAATAGAATATCTAGGAGGTCACATGAGTTACGTCGATTCTGTCATCGAACAGGTCAAGGAGAAGAACGCGAACGAACCTGAATTCATTCAGGCGGTCACCGAAGTTCTTACTTCGCTCAAACCAGTCATCGATTCCAATCCTGAATACGAAAAAGCTGCTTTGCTTGAGCGTCTCGTTGAGCCCGAGCGCGTTATTATGTTCCGTGTTCCTTGGGTCGATGATAAGGGCGAAGTCCATGTCAATCGAGGCTATCGCGTGCAGTACAACAGCTGCATTGGTCCTTACAAGGGAGGCATTCGTCTGCATCCTTCTGTCAATCTCTCTATCATTAAGTTCCTTGGTTTCGAGCAGATCTTCAAGAATTCTCTCACTACGCTGCCAATGGGTGGCGGCAAAGGTGGTTCGGATTTTGATCCTAAGGGCAAATCAGACAATGAGGTCATGCGTTTCTGTCAGTCATTCATGACTGAGCTCTGTCGTCATATCGGTGCCGATACTGACGTTCCTGCTGGCGACATTGGAACTGGAGCGCGTGAGATCGGTTATATGTTCGGCCAGTATAAGCGCATTCGCGACGTCTGGGAAGGCGTGCTGACTGGTAAAGGTCTCTCCTACGGCGGTTCGCTCGCACGTACCGAGGCTACGGGTTATGGTTTGGTCTACTTCGTCCAAGAATATCTCAATTGTCATGACGATAGCTTTAAGGATAAAGTCGTTGCAGTTTCTGGTTCTGGTAACGTTGCGATCTATGCGACCGAGAAAGCACAGCAGTTAGGTGCCAAAGTTGTCACTCTCTCTGACTCCACTGGTTGGATCTATGATCCTAATGGCATTGATGTTGCACTAGTCAAGCAGATCAAAGAAATTGAGCGTGGTCGTATTTCCGAATACGCGAAGCGCCGTGAAGGTGTTGAGTACCATGATGGCCGTGGTGTCTGGAGCGTTAAGGTCGACATCGCACTTCCTTGCGCTACACAAAACGAGCTTGATATTGATGATGCAAAACAGCTTGTTGCTAATGGCTGCAAGATCGTTGCAGAAGGCGCAAACATGCCAACTACACTCGACGCAACCGAATACCTCATGGATAATGGCATTGTCTTTATGCCTGGTAAGGCTTCTAATGCAGGCGGTGTTGCAACTTCTGGCCTCGAGATGTCACAGAACTCTGAGCGTCTTTCTTGGACCTTTGAAGAGGTTGACGCAAAGCTTCAGGGCATCATGAAGAGTATTTATCACGCTGCTGATGATGCTGCTAAAGAATATGGTGTTGAAGGAAATTATGTGATGGGCGCAAATATTGCTGGCTTCAAGAAGCTCGCTGATGCCATGATGGCTCAGGGTATCGTCTAGTCCACCCAACGGTATCTCCTGCCAATAAAACGAGCCCCCGCCCTTTTGGGGGGGCCGCTTTTTTTCCACCCCTTT
>UQFK01000015.1 GCA_900540345.1 uncultured Eggerthella sp. | reverse complement strand
GCGGAGGCTCGTTTCTTTTTAGACTCTTGAGGTCATCACTTCGCTCAAAGACTCAATACGTTTAAGGCTTGAGGCATGACCGATATATCGTATTCGTAGGCAGGTATTGGCTCACCGTCGATCTGGGCAGGGACGATGTCGGAGAATACCAACTTTATCTTGCTGCCTTTTTTGAAGTGGATATGCTTATCTGTAAGGTGTTTACCATCTTTTGCGCGCATGAACAGGCGGGCTGCTTCGAACTTGGAAAGGGGTGGGGTTGCATAGCAAATATCGAAGAGCCCATCGGACAGGTTTGCCTGGGGACAAATGTCGAATCCGCCGCCATAAGTTTGTCCGTTCTGTACAGCAAATGTATAGAATTCAAGATCAGGAAGCTCTGTATCATCGATCGTAACGTGCGCTTTGATCGCATGCAAGTGATTCTTGATCTGATTTAAGCCACTCTCAAGATATAAAATCGTTCCAGTCTTATTGGTCAAGTGACGTCGTTGCATTGTCTCGAGCGCGATCGCAGCATCGATGCCAAACGAGAGCGTCTCTGCGAAATACGAATTGTTCACCTTGCCGATATCGATTGTTTTCTCATGAAGCTTCAAAAGATCTTTGAGCGCTTTGAGTGGATCAAGTGGCAAATTAAGGCTACGCGCAAAATCATTTCCCTGACCCGCAGGTAGCACACCAAGCTTTGGGCGTTTATCAGCCTCAAGCTGCATAAGTCCATTCACTGTCTCATGAACAACGCCGTCTCCACCAAGCACGAAGACGGTATCGAAATGATCGCCGAGTTCATGAGCAATGATGACCGCATCAAGTGGATAAGTTGTTTCGATGATCTCGTAATAGTGCCCTTGCAGGGTATTAGTGGCCTCGCTTAAAAGCTCGGAGACCTCTCGAAGTGCTTTGCGCGCCCTGCCGCTTTGTGCGGTTGGATTAACGATCAAAAGCGTATTTCCAAACATTAGAGCTCCTCTCAACGCGCTGTCTCTTATGGCTCGTTGCTGAGCTGAACAAGATCTAAGTGCTACGTTACAATTCATATTAGTGAGAGGTCAGTTGTATTCTCTTGCGATCCTTCATCGGTAACTGAACTGATACGGAGCATTACATGGGCATCCATACTGATAACACAAAGAAGAGCGGATTTGATGCACTCGAAACACTTGGGCAGATCGATCCAGATCGAGCAACGTATTTTAATTACGAAACAGCAGATGGAATCCCTGTTGCACAATTGATTCGCTATCCCGAAGTCGACTTCGATACCACTTTTCTTCTCAAGGAAGATGAGCCGAAGATTCTTCACAGCAGTTTTTGCGTCGATAATTTCTACTTTGCTGATCGCATTGATGAGTTTGCGGTGATAGAGCCTGATAATCGGGTATTGTTCATAGATGTAGGACTCTACGATCTGTGCGGCGTTGATTTTCTTGATGGTGCGCTTAAGCAAGCGAATGTTGCGTGGAGCGATGCTGAGGTATTCCTTACGCATGCTCACGACGATCATGATGGCAACGTGCGCTACTGCCTCGACAAGGGAGCTCGTCGCATCTACGTGGGCGATCTTGTGGATTATAACGAGACGATGGTCGATGATTATCTTACGATGAGCGGCCTTGCACGACTAAACAATGACGATCTCCGCTTCTATGTCGAGCGTCTCTTAAAGCGCGACAGTATCTTTGATGGATACGAAGACCGCATCCGAACAGTAAAGAACGGGGATGCGATAGAAATAGGAAAACGACGCTTTGAAGTGCTCGAAACGCCAGGTCATACTCCAGAGCATATTTCGTTGCTTGAACGCGAGGAAGGCATATTGTTCGCAGGCGACCACATCTTAGATACAGCACCGGGCCTCATGTCGTATTTTATTGATCTTCATCTATTAAAACGTTTCCTGGAAAGCTTCGATTATCTTAAAGCTCTTAATCTTAAGAAGATATATATGTGCCATCATGATCAACTCATCGGCACCGATCAGATCAATATGTTTCTTACTAAAATCGTCGAGAGCTATGATCGTCCGGTCAATAAGATGTTCGACTTGGTGGAAGAAGATCCACTTACGATCGAACAGCTTGCACGAAAGTACTATTCTTATCTACCGAGCTGGATCGACCAGCCTCTTATCTTACTCACACGCCGTGTCTCGATCGCTTTCAGCTACCTTGAATACCTCTACGATCTTGGCAAAGTGAATAGGCGTGTTGCTTGCGATGGCGCATTGGAATACTGGCGTGTGTGACACTCTTTTCCAATCAATCTCAAAAAGAAAAGGCTGGGGGAGACCAGCCTAGGAATTCATGGTGGATCGTCGGGGACTCGAACCCCGGACCTTGGGATTAAGAGTCCCCTGCTCTACCAACTAAGCTAACGATCCAAGTATGTTCGCATTTCAGCGCTTTGCTATTTTAGGCTATCGACTGATGTCGTGCAAGTAAAAATACCATCGGCTGAACTCAAAAGCGCGCTGGGGTGGATGAAGGGACTTGAACCCTCGATCTCCAGAGCCACAATCTGGCGCCTTAGCCAACTAGGCCACACCCACCATATGCGCAGAAAGTATTATAGAGAAAAATGTCGAGCTTGCAAGTTGAACTGAAAAAACATGTGATTCTTGCGCAGCGAACGGGCTAAAGGGTGGCTCACAGGCTTGTTTCGTTACTATAGAAAGAGAGAGAAAGCGAGCTGAAAGGGAAATGACTTGGCAACATTCGAGTTAATACTGTTGCTTGCTGTTGCAGTACTTCTCTCTTCGATTCTCGATCAAATCGTCCCTAAAGTCTCCCTACCGCTCATCCAGATCGGTCTCGGCGTTGTTATCGCAGCGTTAGCGGTAGCTCCGATCGAGATCAATGTTGAACCAGAGCTCTTTCTTATCCTTTTCATTGCTCCACTACTCTTTAGTGACGCGAAAGAATCAAATAAGAAGAACCTTTGGGACAACAAAGTAACGATACTGTCGTTTGCGATCGGGCTCGTTCTCGTCATCACCCTTTGTGTTGGCTTTACTGTTCACTGGCTTATCCCTTCTATTCCTCTTGCTGCTGCTTTTGCGCTTGGTGCAGCCCTCGGACCTACTGATGCGGTTGCGGTACAATCGCTGAGCAAAGAGGCTCAGCTCGGAAAGCGCGAGGGAGCGATCTTGCAAGGCGAGGCCTTGCTCAATGATGCTTCTGGTGTTGTTTCCTTTCAGTTCGCTATAGCCGCTGCTGTCACGGGTGCCTTCTCGCTCGCTGATGCCACAACAACATTCTTCGTCAGCTTCCTGGGAGGGATTGCTTTTGGCATCCTTCTTGCTGCGATCTTTCTGTTCATCTCCTCAAAAGTGCGCGATCTAGGACTTGATAGCACCACCTTCCATGTGCTTTTTGAGGTCTCCATGCCCTTCGTTACATTTCTTATCTCCGAGATCATCCACGTCAGTGGCATCCTTGCAGTGGTTGCTTGCGGTATCGTATGGTCAATGTATAACACACGCAAGATCTCTCCCTATCGCTCAAGCCTCAACATCGCGCTTTCAAGTGTTTGGAAAGTGATCGGCTTCACGTTAAACGGTATTGTTTTTGTGCTTTTGGGTATGCAGCTACCTATGGCAACGCAATCAACATGGAACGATGTTTACATCAATAATTTCGCACTTATCGGATATGTGATAATCATCACCTTGCTCATCGTTATATTACGTTGGATCTGGGCGCTGATCATGTTGCTTATTACACGAAATCCTGAGACGAATAAGCGCGATCACATCAATAAACGAACCGTTCTCAATGCTTTGGTTACCACAGTTGGTGGTCCGAAAGGCGCTATCACGCTCTCGATCATCTTCTCGATGCCTTTCCTGCTCTCTGACGGATCAGTCTTTCCACAAAGATCGCTTATTATTTTCTTGGCTTCTGGTGTCATCTTATGCACATTGCTCCTTGCAAATTTCGCTCTTCCTATCCTGGCACCGAAGAATATTGAGGAAGACGAAAAAGAGAATGAGAAATACGTGCTTACACGTATTGAGATCCTTCGAACGGTCATCGAACGGTTGCTCGTTGACACTACGCCTGAAAACGATAATGCGACTAAGATCGTCGTCTCTTCTTACAATAACCGCATCGCTTCGATACGAGATTCGGTTGATCTCGAGCATCCATCTTCGGTACAATTGCGCATTCAGGTCATCAACCATCAAGCCAATACGCTCATCGAGGCTATTGAACAGCATAAGGTCGATGCCTATGAAGGCTTTGCGTATCTGCGATCGCTGCTTCATCAAAAGAATCTGCTCACGCATACCAAGCAGCGTTTCATATCGTTTCAAATGTTGCTTATGAGCATTGTTCGTTTCTTTCGACAGTTGCGCTCAAGGATGATCGGGTTCTTGCGTTATGAAGACAAAGAGGAAAGCCTTGCTCAGAAGAATATCCGTATCATATGCGAACAAGAAGCGATCACTTACCTTCACTCACTCGTCGATGATCCTCGCTATCCTAGTGAAGTAGTAGCTAAACTGCTCATAGCTCATGAACGTATGCTCACTGTGCTCGATTCACAAGTTGGACCTGCAGAACGCGCGGTCAAGCAGGCAACGACCGATGTTGATTCGATCCAGCGTCTCGGTCTTCAGATCGAGTCGGAAGTCATTGCGGATTATTACGCTTCGGGAAATCTCACGCGTCAGCAGGCAAAAGAGATGCGCGATAATGTTTCGCTCATGATGATCGACCTAGACGATCACATCTAAGTACTTTGATTTTTTTTCGAACAGGGATCTCATGGAAAACCCAAGGCTTGAAGAAATAAAACAACAACTTGCATCCGTTCCGACATTGCCAGGTTGCTACCTTTGGAAGGATAAGGATGGCACGGTCATCTATGTGGGAAAAGCAAAACAGCTTCGTGCGCGCATGCGACAATACGTCAATTATCAGGACTCGCGCGAGAAGATCCCGCTTCTGGTGTCCCAGATCGACTCCTTCGAGTACATCGTTGTCGAAAATGAGCATGAAAGCCTCATACTCGAAAAGAATCTGATCAAACAATACTCACCTTATTTCAACGCAGACTTCAAGGACGATAAGAGTTATCCCTTCATAGCACTCACCGAGGGTGATGTATTTCCAGCTATAAAATATACACGTGAGACCCATAAGCCAAAAACGCGCTACTTTGGTCCGTATACAGATAGTCGCGCAGCGCGAGAACTCGTTGACATCGCTCGGCGCATCGTTCCAATATGTGCTTCATCATGTGCAGATTGGCGACGATTGAACCGAAGGCTTCAATCGTGCGCCTACGAAGATCTTGAATTAGTCGAGCGCCCTTGCTTTGATGCGCATGTAGGGCTTGGTCCAGGTGCCTGTTGCGGGGCTATCGATCCTCAATCCTATCGCGAACTGGTCAAACGAGTGAGCCGTTTTCTATCGGGTCATCATAAGGAATTTCTTGATGAGCTTGAAGATGATCTTGAACGTGCAATAGAAGAATTGAATTTCGAGCATGCTGCCCGCATCAAGAACCGTATCGATACCATCAATTCGCTTGAGAGCAAACAGCATGTCGTTTCATCGCTCAATCTCAATTCGGACGTTATTGGTGTCTATCGCGAAGAGACTATCGCTGGTATCTCTCTTTTGAATGTGCGCAATGGCAAGATCGTCAATACAAATGAATTCATCTTCAATAAAGGCAAAGATGTTCCCTTCGAGGATCTCTCGCGTATGTTCCTTTTGCGTTACTACGATCAGACTGTATCGATTCCGCACGAGATCATCATGGAAGACATCCCTGAAGACGCCTCTGTCATCCAATCTTGGCTTACTGAAAAGCTCGCAAGTCCTCATGGCGCAAAGGTTACGTGCGTCATACCAAAGAGGGGAGAGCGTCAAGCGCTGCTTCAGATGGCGAATACCAATGCTCGTCATGTTCTTATGCGCTATAAAGCGCGCAGCAATTACGACGATGAACGCATCAATGCCGCTTTGCTCCAACTTGAAAGCGCCCTTGCACTTGATAGAGCGCCGCTTCGTATCGAATGCTTCGATATCTCAACTATTCATGGAAAGCATTCGGTTGCATCGATGGTAGTCTTTGTGAATGGTAAGCCTGACAAGAGTCAATATCGACGCTTTAAGATCAGACTTGAGACAGAGGAAGCGAATGATTTTGCGATGATGAGCGAAGTCTTCGATCGTCGTTACAATCCAGAGAAGATGCAAGATTCTCGATTTGCGCAAAAACCTGATCTTATCATTGTTGATGGTGGAAAACCGCAGTTGAGAGCCGCTCTAGAACAATTGAAGGAACTTGGCGCTGATGATATTCCAGTTGCTGGTCTTGCAAAGCGCGATGAGGAGCTCTTTGTCCCGTGGCAAGAAACAGGCCCTATCGTACTGCCGAGTGGATCACCCAGTCTCTATCTGGTCAAACAGGTTCGCGATGAAGCTCATCGATTTGCGATCACCTTCCATCGTGAACTACGTCGCAAAGCCATGACCACCTCGATCATTGATGAAGTACCTGGCATCGGGGAAAAGCGTAAGAAACAGCTCTTGAAGCATTTTGGTTCGTTTGCAGCGTTGAAAGCAGCAAGTCTCGACGACCTTAAAGCTGCTAAAATTGTTCCAGAAACCGTCGCAGAAGCTCTCTATGAGCTCTTGCGTCACTATTATCCAAAAGAGCAAGATCAAGAACAACCAGTGGATAAAGGTGATCTTCATGGCTGATCAAACCGAAAAGACCGGGGTTGATATTGCTACCTCAATCGACAGTGAACCTAATGTTGTTATCATCACAGGCATGAGTGGAGCCGGTCGCACCGAAGCAGTTCACACATTCGAAGACCTTGGTTATTTCTGTATCGACAACCTTCCGCCCGAGCTCATTATGGGTATTGTGAGCCTTGCGAGCATTCCTGGTCAAAGCGATGGACCACGTAAGCTCGCTATCGCCTGTCCGATCCGTAGTCAGCAGTATTACGATCAGCTTGTAAAAGAGCTCGCAAATCTTGATGCTGCAGGCATCAGCTATCGTATCGTGTTTCTCGATGCCACTGATGACACGCTCATTGCGCGCTATAAAGCCACGCGCCGTCTTCATCCGCTCTGTATGGATAACAACCTTTCTATTGCACAAGCGGTTGCGCGCGAACGAGAACTTAATAAGGATCTCACGAAGCTTGCACACTCCTACATCGATACCTCAAAGATAACCGTAAAAGTTTTGCGCGAACGTCTTCGCGAGCTTTATTCAAAAGAGACGAAGCGTGAAGGCCTGAATGTTGTTGTCTATTCTTTTGGTTTCAAACATGGCGCACCAGTCGATGCAGATATTGTCATCGATGTGCGTTTCTTGCCAAACCCCTTCTATATCCCTGAACTTCGTGCACTTACGGGTCTTGATGAGCCTGTACGCGATTTTGTCTTATGCAATAGTGAGACCGAATCCTTCCTTGCTGCATGGAACAATCTGCTCGATTGTGTCATGCCAGGTTATGTCGCAGAAGGCAAACATCACCTTGCTATCGCAGTTGGCTGTACGGGCGGTCAACACCGTAGTGTGGTTCTTGCAGAGCAAACCGCAAAGATGCTCAAGGATGAAGATTACAATGTCACGGTCTATCATCGCGATATCACGCTTGCTGATACAGAGAAAGCAGCGACCAAATGAACGGGGAGGCGTTCATTCAAGAACCGACGCTCACGACAACATTTCAGGCGATCGAGAAAACGAGCAGCTTTCCAGCTGAATATCAAAACCTAAGAGCAGTGGTCATTGGTGGAGGTACAGGTGCTCCTGTATCGATCCGCACATTACTTAGCATGGGGATTCAGACTTCAGCTGTGGTCGCAATGGCAGATGATGGCGGGTCGACTGGCATATTGCGAGCCGAGGCGAAGGTCACACCTCCAGGAGACATTCGCAAATGCCTCGCTGCTTTTGCTGAAGATCCTGATGATCCTTTCACGAAAGCATTCAAATATCGTTTCGAGTTCGCACGCAATCATACGCTTGGCAATCTCATGCTCTCAGCGCTCGAGGAGGCAACAGGCTCGTTTCCAGAAGCGGTTAAGATCTGTGGCAAGATGCTCGGCGCACGAGGCCATGTCTATCCCTCGACGCTCAATAATGTTGTTTTGAATGCGCGAACACTTGATGGTCGTATTCTTCATGGTCAGGCGACTGCGTGTAAATCTGATACCGCTCTCGAAGAAGTGTGGCTTGAATCAGCTGGTCAGCCGATGCCTTATATCGATGCGATCCGTGCGATCTACGATGCTGATTTCATTGTACTCGGACCTGGTTCGCTCTTTACATCGATAATTCCGAATCTGCTCGTTCCTGGCATCCCTGAAGCGATCGAACGCTCGAAGGCTAAGACTATTTTCGTCTGCAGTCTCGCCGATCAGCAAGGAGAGACATGGGGACTCTCAGCAATCGAGCACATCGATGCACTACGCAGGCATGGTATTGCTTACAATCTCGATTATGTGCTTATCCATAGCACCGAAAAGATCACACCACGAGGAGCACTTCAAGACAGCTTCGAAGCTATCGCTGGTCCAGGCGCGCTTGAATCTGCTCATCGCGAAAATAAACAGGGAAAGCCCCTTTCCGCCAATATTCGTACGGTCGATATCACCTATGAAGATATCCAACGGATCCAGCAAGACAAAACAGTCGTGCTGATTCGCAATATGGTCGATCCACAGCGTCCTACCTGGCATGATCCACGTGCGCTCGCGCACGCTTTTTCGGATGTGATCCGCATGAGCAAGGGAGCTTGAATCGTATGTCATTCACGACTGAGGTCAAAGAAGAGCTCTCACGAATCGCACCCACCTGTTCACACTGTGAAAATGCTACGCTTGCTGCATTGATCCGTATCGAAGGTACTCTGCTGATGAAAGGGCAGGGAAGATACGCACTCGAGATCGCGACTGATTCGCCTGTGGTCGCACGTTTTATCATTAAAGCGCTTCATGAGAGCTACCATCTTGCAACAGATCTGACAATGCGCAGAAGCGTGCTCCATAAAACACCGAATTGGCTTATCGAAGTACCTATGCAACCAGGATTGAACGATGCTCTTGTCAGCCTTGGTATCTTGGGCCAAGAAGGAATCAATCAAGGCATCGATCCGAACCTTATTCGCAAGCAATGCTGTGTCGCCGCGTATTTACGAGGAGTATTCCTTGGTAGTGGGTTCATATCAAATCCACGCGGTGATTTTCATTTCGAGCTCAAGGTCGAGACTCAAGCGACCGCAGATGCGATCGTTGGTTTACTTGCTGAGAGGGGCATAAAGGCAAAAGCGATTCAAAGAAGGAATAGTTTTCTCATCTACATTAAGAGCGGTACAGCTATCTCGTCATTTCTTGCCCTTGTTGGCGCACATCAAAGCGCACTCAAGATGGAAAACGAACGTGTTGTGAAAAGCGTACGCAACGACGTGAACCGTCGCGTGAACGCCGAGATGGCCAATCAAGCGAAGGCCTCGGCGGCATCGGTTGATCAGATCGTCACGATCCGCTACGTGCTCGATCATCGTGATATCTCCTCACTTCCACAAGCACTCCAAGATTACATCAAACTGCGAATCGCGTATCCAGACGCAACGCTCAAAGAGCTTGGCGAAGCTGCTGATCCACCGCTTTCAAAATCAGCCATTAATCACCGTGTTCGCAGGCTCGATCAGATCGCCCAAGAGATCGCCCGAGGCGAGCACCGTTGATACCAGCTTTTAAAGGTGGTCAATATTGCGCTTCTGGGTGGTTTTCTCTTCTCAATTAGACCTCATAACGCGCGAAAACGCCTGCTTCTGATATAGTGGTTAGCGTCAGATCATCGATCATGTTTGGCGTTTGACGCCTGCATGCAAAAGTATGTTGATAGGGCTCATGAGATATCGTGGGCCAATGAAAGGGGAACCTATGACAACCAAGGTTGGTATTAATGGATTCGGCCGCATCGGCCGCCTCGTGTTCCGTGCTATGGAAAACGATCCCGAGCTTGAAGTCGTCGCAATCAATGACCTGGGCGATATCCCTACGATGGCTCATCTTTTGAAGTACGACTCTATTCACGGTCGTGTCTTTGAAGAGGTTGTCGCAAAAGCTGAAGGCTTTGAAGTGAATGGCCGTTTGGTCAAGGTTCTCTCAGAGCGTGATCCCAAGGATCTTCCATGGGGCGAACTCGGTGTTGATGTTGTTGTAGAATCAACTGGTCTTTTTACTGATGCTGATAAAGCGCGTGCTCATCTTGACGCAGGAGCTAAGAAGGTAATCATCTCTGCACCAGCGAAAAACGAAGACATCACTATCGTCATGGGCGTCAATGACGATAAGTACAATCCAGCAACCGACAACATCATCTCGAATGCGTCGTGCACTACTAACTGCCTCGCACCGATGGCGAAGGTCCTACTTGACAATTTCGGTATCAAACGTGGCTTCATGAACACCATTCATTCCTATACAAATGACCAGAAGATCCTCGATCTTCCACACAAAGACCTGCGCCGCGCTCGCGCTGCTGCGCTCTCTATGATCCCAACCACTACTGGTGCTGCTCGCGCTGTTTCACTCGTTTTGCCTGAGCTCAAAGGTAAGCTCGATGGTTTTGCTACTCGCGTTCCTACTCCTGATGGCTCTATGGTTGATCTAACGGTCGAACTTGAGAAGAACGTTTCGATTGACGAGATCAATGCTGCGATGAAAGCTGCTGCTGAAGGCCCGATGAAGGGTATCCTTGAGTATATCGACGAACCTATCGTCTCGAGCGATATCATCGGAGACAGCAACTCTTCGCTCTTCGACAGCGCTCTGACCATGGTGCTGGGTGGTGAAGGCAACTTCGTCAAGTGCATCTCTTGGTACGATAACGAATGGGGTTATTCGAACCGCGTAAAGGATCTAGCAAAAATCCTGCTTCCATAAGTTCGACAATTGCTTAACACAACAAAGGAGAGCGTTCCAAGCGATGCTCTCCTTTATTTTTGAAAGGACTATTATGAGCGATATCAAGCTTTACACTGATGCTGATGTGGCGGGCAAGCGTGTGCTCGTACGTGTTGATTTCAACGTTCCACTCGAAGATGGCAAAGTAACTGATGATACGCGCATTCGAGCAGCACTCCCTACGATCGAATATCTACTCGATCACGAAGCTCGTGTAATCTTGGTGAGCCACCTTGGTCGTCCAGAGGGAACAGGCTACGAAGCAGAGTTCTCGCTCGCTCCCGTCGCAGCATACCTACAAGAGCTTATTGGAAAGCCAGTAGCTTTTGCTACTGATACTATCGGAGAGTCTGCAAAACAGACTGCTGCTTCGCTCGATAATGGACAGATCGCACTGCTTGAGAACGTGCGTTTTGATAAACGCGAGAAGAAGAACGATCCTGAATTCGCACGTGAGCTGGCCTCTCTCGCTGATATTTATATCAACGATGCCTTTGGCGCTGCCCATCGTGCGCATGCTTCTACCGCTGGTGTGGCTGAATTCCTCCCTTCATATGCTGGGGCGCTCATGGCAAACGAGGTAGAAACGCTCACGTCTATGCTCGAAGACCCCAAGCGTCCTTTTGTTGCGATCCTTGGCGGATCGAAGGTCTCTGACAAGGTCAAGGTCATCGATGCGCTCATCGATAAATGCGACAAGCTTATCATTGGCGGTGGGATGTGCTTCACTTTCTTAAAAGCACAAGGGTACTCAACAGGTACGTCGCTCATGGAGGAAGACTGGGTCGAACGTGCAGGAGCTATGCTTAAGAAAGCCAAGGATAAAGGGGTAGATCTGCTCCTTCCTCTCGATGTTGTCTGTGCCGACGAATTCGCAAATGATGCAAACAAAAAGGTTTGCACAGTCGAAGATATTCCTGAAAATATGATGGGGCTCGATATTGGTCCTGCTACTGCGATCATCTATTGCGAGGCTATCGCGGATGCTTCGAGTGTCTTCTGGAATGGCCCGATGGGTGTCTTTGAGATGCCTTCGTTCGAAGGCGGCACACGTGCAGTCGCTGAGGCGGTCGCTGGCAATACACAAGCAGATACCATCATCGGTGGTGGCGATAGCGTTGTGGCTGTCAATAAATTTGATCTTGCCGATAAGATGACTTTCATATCAACAGGCGGCGGTGCATCAATGGAGCTCGTTCAAGGAGAGCTTCTGCCAGGTGTAGAAGCGTTGAAATAAGGGGGATAATATGCGTAAGTACCTTATGGCAGGTAACTGGAAGATGAACAAGACCATTCCAGAAGCTGTCGCACTCTCGCAGCAACTGTGCAATTATTACAATCGCGATTGGGATAAAGTCGATGTTGTGCTCTGTGTTCCTGCGATCGATATCAAGGCAGTTCATACCGTTCTCGACTTCGACAAGACCGATATCGAGCTTGGCGCCCAGAACGTTCATCAAGAACCTTCTGGTGCTTACACGGGCGAAATCTCTATTCCAATGATCAAGGAAGCAGGATGCACCTATTGCATCGTCGGTCATTCTGAACGTCGCGAATACTTTGCTGAGACCGACGAAACAGTCAATCTCAAAGTAAAAGCGCTCGTCATAAACGATGTCAATGCAATCGTATGCGTTGGCGAATCTCTCAATATTCGCGACAATGATCGCCATCTTGAGTTCGTTACAGCGCAAGTACGTGCTGCGCTCGCCGGACTTGATGCGGACGACTTGAGCAAGATTGTCATCGCCTATGAGCCGATCTGGGCAATTGGTACAGGTCGAACGGCAACCCCAGAACAAGCTGAAGAAGTCTGTGCCGCTATCCGCGCCACGCTTGCTGATGCCTTCAACGCCGATGCCGCTTGCGGCGTTCGCGTCTTATACGGTGGCTCAATGAACGTTGGCAATGTTGAATCATTGCTTTCTATGCCTAATATTGATGGTGGTCTTATTGGTGGTGCATCACTCGATGCTAATTCTTTCAAACAGCTTATCGAGGCTGCAGCACACGCTTCTGAGGAGTAATCCAGATGACTGGAGAAAAACGTGCCTTTACGCTTCCTGCGTGCTTGATCATCATGGATGGTTTTGGCCTTGCAGACCAAAGCGATGGTAACGCGATAGGCCTTGCAAATACGCCGAATCTTGATCGCCTGTTTGCAACATGTCCTCATATCGAGCTTGATGCATCCGGAAAACCTGTAGGCCTTCCGGATGGGCAGATGGGCAATTCTGAAGTAGGACATCTGAATATCGGTGCTGGTCGAACCATACACCAAGAGCTTTCACGTATCGATACTGCGTGCGCAGATGGCTCGCTTTTCGAGAATGCTGTTCTCGTTAAAACAATGGAGAGTGTTGCAAAGCAAAAGAGCACGCTTCATTTAATGGGTTTACTCTCCGATGGCGGAGTACATTCGAGCAATGAACATCTCTACGCATTGCTCGAGATGGCCAAACACCTACATGTCCATAAGATTCGCGTTCATTGTTTCATGGATGGCCGTGACGTTCCGCCCCGAAGTGGCGTGGAGTACCTTGAAGAGCTCGAAGATAAGATTAGATCAATCTTTGCAGATAGTTCAGATACTGATTGCGCGATCGGTGTTATCTGCGGCCGCTACTACGCGATGGACCGCGACAACCGCTGGGAGCGCGTGGCGAAAGCCTACGATATGCTCACCCTCGGCGAGGGCATCAGATGCGAAAATGCCGCCGACGCTCTGGAAGAGAGCTACAAAGAAGGCGTAACCGACGAGTTTGTTAAACCTACAAAGGTTTACGAAAACGGCAAGCCTTTAGGACTTTTGGAAAGGAGCGACAGCGTAATATGCTTCAACTTCCGCCCCGACCGCGCCCGCGAGAT
>UQFK01000014.1 GCA_900540345.1 uncultured Eggerthella sp. | reverse complement strand
TTGCGAGGTTCGCCGGTCGACCGGGCCGGCAAAACGCCCGCCTGCCGTACCGATATTGACCGGACGCGAGGTAGCTAGATCCCAGCCATAGCATTTCTGGCAAATGCCGTGTTCAGCATGACAGGTCATGACTGAGCGATGCGTAAGCGTCTCGATGCCTGCATCCACAAAAGACTTCAGTTGAGCAACAGAGCCAACAAACTCACCTGCTTCAAGCAAGATCTCACCCGTATTTGGATCGACGATAGGATCGACCAGGCAACGACCGACTAAAGAATCGTCAACTTCTCCCTTAGCGTTCAAGAGACTGCACTCAATGCCGTCAGTCGTACCGCAATCGATCTCGCGGATGATAACATCCTGTGCAACGTCAACGAGACGACGGGTAAGGTAACCTGAGTCAGCAGTACGCAGCGCCGTATCAGCAAGACCCTTACGAGCGCCATGCGTAGAGATGAAGTATTCCAGAACAGAAAGACCTTCGCGGAAGTTCGCCTTGATCGGGCGGTCAATGATCTCGCCCTTCGGGTCGGACATAAGACCACGCATACCTGCCAGCTGACGAATCTGCTTGATGTTACCACGAGCTCCGGAGAAGGCCATCATGTAGATCGGATTGAACTTATCGAAGTTCTCCGCCATAGCCTCGCCGACCTCATCATTTGCTTCGTTCCAGATGTCAACGATCTGCTTATGACGCTCCTCGTCGCTCATGAGGCCCATCTCGTAGTCCTCATCGATCGCAGCGACCTTTTCATCGGCTGCAGCCAAGATCTCGCCCTTTTGAGGCGGGATGGTAGCGTCGTAGACCGAAACGGTAACACCTGCACGCGTGGCATAGTGGAAACCTGCGCTCTTGAGACCATCCAGGATGGGCTCCATCTCAGAGGTGGTGTAGCGATTGCAGCAATCCTCTACCAAACGCGAGATCTCGGTCTTATTCATCTCATAGTTGAGGAACGGATAATCATCTGGCAGCACCGCATTGAAGGTGATGCGACCAATAGTGGTCTGAATGCGTTCGCCGGCCTTATGCTCCTCGAATTCGCCAAAAGCACTCGCGACCTGCGTGTCCTTATTCAAACGAACCCAGATCTTAGCCTGCAGATCAAGCTCTGAACGAGCATCGTAGGCGTTCAGGGCATCATCGAAGTCGATGAATGCGCGACCTTCACCAGGGAAGCCATCACGAGCAGCGGTGAGGTAATACAGACCGATGATCATATCCTGCGTCGGAACCGTGAGCGGACGACCATGAGCCGGACTCTTGATATTGTTCGCCGAGAGCATGAGCACACGAGCTTCAGCCTGCGCTTCATTACCAAGCGGTACATGAACTGCCATCTGGTCACCATCGAAGTCTGCGTTGAATGCAGTACAAACGAGCGGATGCAGACGGATAGCCTTACCCTCTACCAGCACTGGCTCGAAAGCCTGGATACCCAGACGGTGAAGGGTTGGAGCGCGGTTCAGTAGTACAGGATGTTCTGTGATGACCTCTTCGAGAACGTCCCAAACATAGCTTGCGCCACGGTCGACTGCACGCTTAGCAGCCTTGATGTTGGCAGCATACTCAAGCTCGACCAGACGCTTGATGACAAAAGGCTTGAACAACTCGAGCGCCATAGCGGAAGGAAGGCCGCACTGATGCAGCTTCAAGGTCGGGCCAACGACGATTACGGAGCGGCCGGAATAGTCAACACGCTTACCGAGCAGGTTCTGACGGAAACGACCTTGCTTACCTTTGAGCATGTCAGAGATCGACTTCAACGGACGATTGCCCGGACCCGTGACAGGACGACCACGACGACCGTTGTCAAAGAGCGAATCGACTGCCTCTTGAAGCATACGCTTCTCATTGTTCACGATGATCTCAGGAGCACCCAAATCAAGCAAACGCTTCAAGCGGTTGTTGCGGTTGATGACACGACGATAGAGATCGTTCAGGTCTGATGTCGCAAAACGACCACCATCCAGCTGTACCATCGGGCGCAGATCAGGCGGGATGACCGGAATAACATCAAGGATCATGTCAGAAGGCTTGTTCTTAGAATGCAGGAACGCATCAACCACTTTCAAGCGCTTGATGGCCTTCGTGCGCTTCTGACCCTTACCTGTCGCAACAACCTCGCGCAATTCATCAGCGGTCGCCTGCAGGTCGATCGCGTCAAGCAGATCACGAACCGCCTCTGCACCCATACCACCACGGAAATACTCAGAGTAGTTGGTGCGCATCTCGCGATAAAGCTGCTCATCAGGAACAAGCTGCTTAGGCTCGATCTTCAAGAATGCCTCGAATGCCTCGTTACGCAGGGCCTTGCGCTCGTTGAACTCTTCATAGAGATCTGCGATCTCTTCTTCGACCTCTTCAGGAGTCATACGCTCTTCTTCGTCGATGTCATCGACGAATTCGTCCTCTTCAGGGACATAATCAAGCGAGAGACGACGTGTTGCCGCGATCAAACGATCACGCTCTGCGTCCAGTTCTTCCATATCTGCCGACAGTTCGTCACGCAGCTCTTCAATATCCTCTTCACGAGCCTCTTTATCGACTGAGGTGATGATGGAGCTTGCGAAATAAAGTACTTTTTCGAGCTCTTTAGGAGCGATGTCGAGCAGATAGCCCAAGCGAGATGGTGAGCCCTTGAAATACCAGATATGCGATACTGGAGCTGCCAGTTCGATGTGACCCATACGTTCACGACGAACTTTAGAGCGCGTTACCTCAACGCCGCATCGTTCGCAAACAATACCCTTGAAGCGAATTCGCTTGTACTTACCACAAGCGCACTCCCAATCCTTCGTTGGACCAAAGATTTTCTCGCAGAAAAGACCATCCTTTTCAGGCTTGAGCGTACGGTAATTGATAGTTTCAGGCTTCTTAACCTCGCCACGAGACCAACCGCGCACGTCTTCAGCGCTCGCAAGAGAGATACGGATGGCATCAAAGTTATTAACATCGAATTCAGTCATTTAGTTCTCCTCTCCCTCAGCGATCGTCTCGGTCGGTTCTGCGCTCGCCTCTTGTTGGTCGGCACCGAAATCCAACAGATCATCCAATTCTGCCGTGATGGAACCTAGCAGCTCTTCACCTTCAGACGATGAAGGTGTATCGAGCGGGGCTCCAAGCAGCTCCTCTTCCATTTCCTGCGTCTCAGCCGAAGCAGTGAGATCGGAATGCGTATTCGTATTGCCTTCAAGTTCGACGTTCAGGCATAGCGAGCGCATTTCTTTGATAAGGACCTTGAAAGATTCAGGAACTTCAGGAGCAGGAATGCTCTCGCCCTTAACAATAGCCTCATAGGACTTGACGCGTCCCGACGTATCATCGGACTTGATGGTAAGGATCTCTTGCAGAACGTTCGAAGCGCCATAAGAATAGAGCGCCCAAACTTCCATTTCACCAAAACGCTGACCGCCGAACTGAGCTTTACCACCCAGAGGCTGCTGCGTGATAAGACTGTATGGACCAGTTGAGCGAGCATGGATCTTGTCATCAACCAAGTGACCCAACTTCAAGATATAAGACTGACCAACCGTGATAGGCTCACGGAACTTCTCGCCCGTGCGGCCATCGTAGAGCCAGGTCTTACCCGTGCGAGAAAGCTGCGGTACAAACTCAAGACGAGCTAGATCGCCGTACTTTTCTTTGTGCATGTTCACAAGATTGCGGTTTGCTTTCTCGATAACATCGGAGATCTCTTTTTCGGTCGCACCGTCAAATACCGGCGTTGCAACATGCATCGGACCTTCGACGACCTCATCGGTCTCTTCAGCATCCGACCAACCCCACTTAGCCGCCCAGCCAAGGTGGCACTCGAGCAACTGACCAACGTTCATACGAGAAGGAACACCAAGCGGATTCAAGATGATGTCGATCGGGGTACCGTCTGCCAAATATGGCATATCTTCAACTGGGAGGATACGCGAAATAACGCCCTTATTTCCGTGACGGCCAGAAAGCTTGTCGCCCTGCTGGATCTTACGCTTCTGAGCAACAAAGACACGCACGAGCTCATTGACACCCGGTGCAAGTTCGTCACCATCGAGACGAGAAGAGCGAACGACATTGATAACACGTCCGCCTGCGCCATGGGGCACTTTCAAAGACGTGTCACGCACTTCGCGCGCCTTCTCACCAAAGATAGCGCGCAACAGACGCTCTTCAGCGGTGAGCTCGGTCTCGCCCTTCGGGGTAACCTTACCGACTAGTACATCGCCTGGGAACACTTCAGCACCCACACGAATGATGCCATCGCCATCCAGGTCAGAGATCATATCCTCAGAGATGTTCGGGATCTCACGAGTGATCTCCTCAGGACCCAGCTTCGTGTCACGTGCATCAATCTCATATTCAGAGATATGGATCGAAGTGAGCAGGTCTTCGGCAACGACGCGCTCCGAGATGATGATAGCGTCCTCGTAGTTGAAGCCTTCCCATGGCATGTAGGCAACCATGAGATTCTGACCCAGCGAAAGCTCTGCGCCATCACACGACGGACCATCAGCCAGAACATCGCCAACTTCGACGCGATCACCCTTAGCAACGATGGGCTTATGATTCATGCAGCCGCTCTGATTGGAGCGCTGGAACTTCGGAACGAGATATTCGTCATATTCACCGTCTTCGCGCTCAACAATGATGGTCTGACCGTCAACATAGTCGACCACACCAGCGTTCTGGGTGACCAAGATTTCGCCAGAGTCGACTGCGATGCGGTGCTCAATACCCGTACCAACAAGCGGAGCATTTGGACGAAGCAGAGGCACAGCCTGACGCTGCATGTTAGAACCCATGAGCGCACGGTTAGCGTCGTCATGCTCCAAAAATGGGATGAGCGACGTTGCAACAGAAGTCATCTGACGAGGTGAAACGTCCATGTATTGAACATTCATCGGATCGACCTCGTCCGGTTCACCAAAGACGCCATTCGCGTCACGCGTACGACAGAGGACGCGAGCTGCCTTCTGGAAGACACCATCGTCGTCGGTGTAGCCGAATTCGCGAGTTTCGAGGTTGAACGTCTCATTCGCCTGAGCGATAGTGTAGTGCTCTTCCTCGTCTGCAGTAAGGTAGTCGATATCATCGGTGACCTTACCATCAACAACGCGACGGTACGGGGTCTCGATGAAACCATATGGATTGATGCGTGCGTAAGTTGCAAGGGAGCCGATAAGGCCGATGTTAGGACCTTCAGGGGTCTCGATCGGGCACATACGACCGTAGTGGGAGGTATGAACGTCGCGGACCTCAAAGCCTGCGCGCTCACGAGAAAGACCGCCTGGGCCAAGCGCAGAAAGACGACGCTTGTGTGTAATACCGGCAGCAGGATTAGTCTGGTCCATGAATTGCGAGAGCTGAGAGGAGCCGAAGAACTCTTTGATAGCGGCCACGATCGGACGAATATTCACGAGGCTCTGCGGCGTGATATCGTCAGGCTCTTGCATGCTCATACGCTCGCGAACCACACGCTCCATACGAGAAAGACCAATACGGAACTGATTTTGGATCAGCTCCCCTACCGTACGGATACGACGGTTGCCAAAATGGTCGATATCATCGGTTTGATAGCCCTCTTGTCCATCGTGCAGCGCCACGATATAGCGCATGGTCTCTACGATGTCCTCTTCAGTGAGCGTCGGGGTCTCGTTTTCGGGATCGAAACCGAGCTTCTTGTTGATCTTATAGCGGCCAACCTTTGCAAGCCCGTAACGCTGCGGATTGAAGAACAAGCCGTCGAGCAAGGTGCGAGCGGAATCGATCGTAGGAGGCTCGCCTGGACGGAAACGACGGTAGAGCTCGATAAGAGACTCTTCCTTCGTGGTCGCAGGGTCGCGATCGAGCGTGCGGATGACCATCTCTGAATCACCGAGCAACTCGATGATCTCCTCGCGGGTCTCAGCGATACCGAGCGCACGAAGCAACAGTGTTGCTGGCTGCTTGCGCTTACGGTCGATACGAACCGAGAGCACATCGCGCTTGTCGGTCTCGAATTCAAGCCAAGCGCCTCGAGAAGGAATGATCTTGGCGTTATAAATAGTCTTGTCGGAAGTCTTGTCGCGTTCCGAAGAAAAGTAGACACCTGGGCTACGGACCAACTGAGAAACAACAACACGTTCGGTGCCATTGATAATGAACGTACCACGTGGGGTCATGAGCGGGAAATCGCCCATGAAGACGTCTTGCTCTTTGATCTCGCCAGTCTCACGATTAATGAAACGAATCTCGGCGAACAATGGAGCCTGATAGGAAACGTCACGAGCTTTGCACTCATCTACGCTGTACTTCGGCTCTCCGAACTCATGCTTACCGAATTCAACGCACATATCTTTGTTGTTGGATTCGATAGGGCTGATGTCTGCGAAAGCGTTTGCAAGGCCTTGATCAACGAATTGCTTGAAACTCTCCGTTTGAATGGCGATAAGATTAGGGACGTCCATGACGTCAGGAATCTTTGCAAAGCTTCGACGGGTCCGATAATGGCTGGTGGAATCGAATTTTTCGGGCTTACCCACGAGTCATTTCCTCCTTCGACTAAACCTAGTTTTTGCAAAAACACGCAATTATCTAAGATATGACGCGAGATAGGCCAAGTCAAGGAAATTTTTTTTAAATTGTGTTTCTTATATGGGTTTTAGCTCACATTTTTACCAGATCGAGCGGGCACCATCGACATAAAGCGGTGTTCCATTCACCATATCCGAGCAATCACACGCCAAGAATAACGCTGCTGCAGCAATGTCGAGTGGATCTCCCACCTTGCGATTGTGTGGGATCGGACGCGTGATCGCTTCATAGGCTTTCGGCTTATTGAGCGTCGTTTGCGTCATGTTCGTTTCAATATAACCTGGACAGATACAGTTCGCACGAATGTTGAAGCGTGCCCATTCGAACGCCATACAACGCGTCATCTGCACTACAGCAGCCTTGGCAGATGCATACGGCAACATGCGCGTAGATGCGATACGTGCCACCACTGAAGCGATGTTGATGATATTGCCGCATTCCTGTTCTATCATGACATCGGCAACGCGCTGCGTCAGGAAGAATACTGCTTTATAGTCAGTGTCGACAACGCGATCCCATTCATCCTCAGTCACGTCTTGCGCCAATTGATCGTTGCTCAGCACCACTCCTGCATTGTTCACCAAAATATCAATGCGACCGAAAGCTTCCATGCAGGTATCGACTAGATTCTTACGATCTTTCTCGATACGTATATCACAATGCACAGGAATGACTTCAGCATCGAATTCAGCGGTAATCTCTGCCGCGCGCGCTTCGATGCCTTCCGCATCCATATCGGCGACCACGAGCTTTGCCCCATAGGCCGCATAGGTGCGCGCTATTGCACGCCCGATGCCGATCTCGCTCGCAACTCCTGTGATGATCGCAACCTTGTCCGTCAGATCAAATCTCGGTATATCCATCTTTCCTGTTTCAAGAATGGTATGATCGCTGCCTTTCATCCCTCTCCCCCTCCTGACCAACATGCCGCACCTTCCCCCTCGGCGCGAACTTTGCCATCTCTTCGCTTCATTGCAAGACTCTAGCATGAACATAGACAACACTTGAGCAGAATCTAGAACGTGTTCATTTTTTGTTATCGTTGCTACAATGAGACTAAGAAATGAACGGAGGAAAAATGGATATCGCAGTTCTCGGAGCAGGATCTCTTGGAAGCGCCATCGGGGCAACCTTCGCGCTCGCCGGCAATGATGTTACTCTGATCGGCAGGTCTAAGCACGTTGAGGCCATCAATGAATCAGGACTTACTCTTGTTACCCCTCACGGTGAGAAGATCGTGAAACTAACCGCACAACAAACAGCAAAAGGGCTCGATCCTGTAGAACTCGTGCTCGTATTATGCAAATCCTTCGATACGCGTGAATGCATCGAGGCGAACCGCGATGTAATCGGCAAAGATACTATCGTACTCTCTTTGCAAAATGGTCTTGGGAATGAAGATCTACTCTGCGATCTGCTTGGCGCTGAGCGGGTGATAGCTGGAAAGACCTATATCGGCGGCATGTTGCTCTCACCCGGTCGTGTCCAATCGACCACCGAAGGCAAAAAGACCTTCATCGGAGAATACAGTGGCCCTGTTTCTCCACGCATTGAGGCCATCGCACAACTTTTCAATGACGCTGGCATGGAGTGTATCCCTTCTCCTCATATGAAGAACATCATCTGGGATAAGTTGCTCATCAATATGGCTACAGGAGCCGTATGCGGTATCACTAAACTTCCCTATGGCGATCTTTATCAACATTCCGATCTTCTTGCAACTGCGGCAGCTGCGGTAGCAGAAGGCATGAGTGTTGCACGGGCGGAAGGCATCTTGCTCACCCGCCATGATCCAAACGAGGTACTCGAGCTCGCTCGCGAGAACCTCCCCTACGATTTCAAGCCTTCCATCCTGCAAAGCCTTGAGAAACATCGCCGCACCGAGATCGATGTGATCAATGGCGCAGTGGTCTCCTACGGAAAGCAGCATGAGATCAAAACACCCGTGAATGAAACTTTGGTTGCTTGTATCAAAGGAATCGAGCGCTATATGAAGATCTACGATCCTTCAAACTAGAACTTGCAGACTTTAGCCAATAGAACACCAACCAAGATACGTGTTAATCAATCCGCCTGCGAATAAGACTGCGATCCTTGACATACACCTATAAAAAGAAGTTCGCAGATCCGCGAACTTCTTTTTATAGGAATCCGAGCACAGGACTCCGGAACTATCAGAGAGAAAACGTCACTTCGATTCCTCGATCGGAATCGGTGTAGTGTCTTCTTCTTCAAGGCGTTTACCCCATACATAATGCTTTGTCTCACGTGCAATAAGAGCTGAAAGACCAAGCACGGCAATAAGGTTCGGAATTGCCATGAGCGCATTGGTGATATCAGAAATATCCCAAACAAAGCCTTGCAGACCGATTGCGCCCAAGAAACAGATCGCAAGGAAAACAACCTGATATGGACGAATCGCATGCTTGCCAAACAGATACGTGATACAACGGTTGCCATAGTAAGACCAACCCACCATGGTCGAATATGCGAAAAGGACCAAACCGACACACAGCACGATCGGACCAATAAAGGGGATCTGCGCAAAGCACGACGTTACGAGCGTTGCCGTAGCTCCTAAGAAGCTTCCATCGTTGAACGCTGCTGCGATCTCAGGACTTGCAAGGATCGACGAGACCAACGCAATGCCCGTAAGCGCGCATACGATAACAGTATCCCAGAACGTGCCTGTCATAGAGACCAATGCCTGACGAGCAGGGTTGCGCGTGATCGCCGAAGAAGCGACAAGCGGAGAAGAACCGAGACCGGACTCGTTTGAGAACAAGCCACGCGCACAACCAAGCTGCAATGCGATCATTACTGACGTGCCGACTGCGCCGCCAAAAGCTGCTTGCGGCGTGAACGCACAAACAACGATAAGACCGATCGCATCGATGAAGTACTGACCGTTGATAACGATGAGCACGAGACATGCAAGGATATAAAAGATGGTCATAGCAGGAATGAGCTTCTCGCACACACGCGAAATGACCTTAATGCCGCCCAAGATGACAACTGCGATCAAAATAACGAGGATGATACCCACAACGATCTGCAATGGCGAGGTCATGAACAGACCGAAGACATCGATGTTAGCCTCAGCAAAACCTGCATCGCCCGACACCGAAACAATCGCACCTGAAAGCGAGTTTGCCTGAACAGCAGCGCCAATACCAAATGATGCAATAGCAGCAAAGAGTGCAAAGAGAATTCCAAGCACCTTCCCGAGCTTCTTACGCTTGAAGCCACGCTGTAGCGCATACATCGCACCGCCAAGCATATTGCCATTATGGTCTTTCACGCGATACTTCACCGCAATGAGCGTCTCAGAATACTTTGTAGCGATACCGAACACACCAGTGATCCACATCCAGAAGATCGCACCTGGACCACCCGCGATGAGTGCCGTACCCACGCCAATGATGTTACCCGTGCCGATAGTTGCCGCGAGCGAAGTAGTGAGCGCCGCGAAAGGACTGACGTCACCTGTACCATTATCCTTGGTGACAGAGAGCTTGATAGCCTTTGGGATCTTACGCTGGATAAACCCGGTACGGAAGGTCATGAATACATGCGTGCCCAAAAGCAGCATGATCATGATAGGGCCCCAAACGAATCCATCGACCGTAGCAACGATGTCTTCGATCCAGGAGTTCTCGCCTGTGCCTGCTGTTGCAAAACCTGCACCAAGCTGAGCAAAGGGGCCGATAAAGAATTGGTAGAAGAAATCTTCCATGTGAATCCTTTTCTTGACTCGCCAATAACCTCGCCATTGTCCCTATCTGGGATGAACTGACGAGCGGATCTGTGCGCGAAAGCACTGCATCCATCGCGCACAAGCACTTTTCTTAACTAAAGCGCTCTAGCATTGTAGAACAGGAATTGCTACGAAATTGTTACGACGTATCGGAAATGAGTGAACGGGAGCGAATCATACCGAAAAGGAAAAGCCCTCATAAGAGGGCCTTGATACCGAATTGCTTATCGTTTACATGCTAAGACTCCAAAGAGGCTTCTTCATGCACTCATCGCAGAAAGGCTCTCAGGAAAAATCATACATACCTGCAGTAGCCTGCTTGAAAATACCAAACACTTCTTGAGCAATAGCTTCATCGAGCATAAGCTCGAACGATTCAGGCTGACCTTCATCATCGAGTGCTGTAACCTCTAGGATAACGACCTCTCCTGATTCGCTCGACACTCCTTCATCACTTACCGGAAAGAAGAAGCCGTAGCGATGATCATTGTGGAGGATCAAGCCAAGAAACTCAAGATTCGTCAATTCACCTGCCTCGTCTTGAAAGGTATAGATTGCACCTTCCTCAACAGGTGGTGCGAAACGGGGATCGCTTGCTTGTCTCATTCTTTTTTCTTTCTCTTATAGCGAATAGGCTTCTGCTCCTGAGGTTTCGACCGCTTCTTCGAAGACGTTTTTCTAGCCGTCTGAGTCGATGCATCAATAGACACCCCATTATCGTCTGCTCCCGCTGTTGCAGTCGCAGGAACCGGCGCATTGGCAATATTGATCCCAGTCGTATAAGTAAATTCACCGATAGTTTCACCGAAACGCTTGATGAGCTTCTTGTTCTGAGGCTCGCGTGATTTCCAAATCGCATAGAGCGGTGTCGCAACCGCAATAGACGAATACGAACCAGCGATCAGACCAACCGCCATCGCGAATGCAAAGTCTTTTAGTGTCTCGCCGCCAAAGATAAGCATGGCAAGGACAGGAACGAGTGAAGTCAGCGTTGTATTGATGGTTCGGATGAGCACCTGATTGATCGAATGGTTCGCCATGGTCATGAACGTACAACGAACGCGAGATTCCTTCATGTTATCCACGATACGATGGAATACAACAACCGTGTCGTAGAGCGAATAACCTAAGATAGTGAGCAAAGCAGCAACTGCGTTCGGGGTGAATTCACGCCCGAAGAGCGCATAGGCACCGATAACGATGATCAGGTCATGGAGCAGCGCAACGACCGCCATCAAGCCCATCTTGTATTCGAAGCGGATCGCGATATAGATGATAATAAGGAACAAAGAGACCAAGAACGCGATGAGTGACGACTGGATAACACCTGCGCCCCAGTCAGGACCAATCGTGGTGACCTCATAGCTCTCTGTTGATATATTCAGCTCTTGTGCAACTTTGTTTGCAGTCTCAGCAGCCTCTTCAGCAGATGTTGTCGTGGTGCGAATGAGGAAACCATCCGCTCCATCAGTGACCGTAGTCTGAATGACCGCTTCAGGTTCGCCTGCATCAGCAAAAGCCTCACGCATCTGGTCGAGCGAAATGTCTTCGGTACCATGGAAGCTGATCGATGTGCCGCCAACGAACTCGATGCCGAAGTTAATGCCGCGAATACCCACGAGTGCAACCGAGAGCACGATGAGCACCGCAGAAACAGACAAAAGGATCTTTCGCACGCTCATGAAAGGAATATCTTGTTTTAAGAAGCGCCCCTTCAGTGCTTCGATCTTTTCTTGAGCAGCAACAGCAAGCTCACCTGCACGTTGCGCATAGGTGCGCGCGATGCTTCTGTTCATAGCCTCGCCCGTTGCAGCCTCGTCGATGCTTACGCCTTCTGCATCGGAAACCTCTTGGTATGCTTCGGCGGCTATCTCGCAATCCTTCACATCCCAGAATTCAGGATGCTTCGCGATGATCTTTGGTGCAAGCAGACGAATGAGCGGAGCTTTAAAGATCAGCAGGACAAGAATATCGCATGCGATACCAAGCGACAGCGTCAAACCAAAGCCCTTAACAGAAGCAGATGCTAAGAAGAACAGCGTGAGCGCGGAGACCAGAGTGACCAAGTCTGCGTCGATCGAAGTCGTGATAGCATGCTTTACGCCCGTGATAGATGCCGCACGAACGCTTCTACCCATGCGGATTTCCTCGCGGAAACGCTCGAGCACAAGGATCGATGAGTCGGCCGCAAGACCGATCGTCAACACGATACCCGCAACGCCTGCAAGCGAAAGCGAGAAGAAGCCAAAAGCAGAAAGCGTAGCAAGCAAACCGAGATACAAGACTGCAAAGATCGCGATCGCTGCAGCAGTAAGCGTACCGAGCCCCTTATAGAAGAAGAGCAGATAGACCATAACGACCAAAAGACCGATGATCGCAACTAATAGACCACTCATCAAAGCATCCTGGCCCAATGTCGGGCCAACTACCTGGCTCTGCTCGTATTGGAAGCTTACTGGCAAAGAACCGCTCTCGAGCACTGTCTGTAAAGACTGAGCCTGCTTGAGTGTATAATTGCCCGTGATCTGAACATCACCTGTTGGTATCTCTGCTTGAACCGCCGGGGCAGACTGAATCTCGTTATCAAGTACAATGACGATCTTGCCATTATCGGCCGCTAACTCGCGCGTTGCCTCTGCGAAAGCTTGAGTGCCTTCAGCATCGAGCTTGATGTTGACCGCATAATCGGTTCCTGTCTCGGATGCCTTACCGATCGTTACTCGCTCGATATTCGCGCCCGTGATGAGCGGCGTGTACGTACCCGATTCGACAGGACGATAGTAGGTTGTATCACCTATGAACGTGTTGCCAAATACGTCGCGATAAGCTTCATGCTGCGCATAAGCATCGCGGTCGATCGCATCCCTGTCTGCTGCGTTTGTAAACGAATCAGCACGCGCAAATTCAAGCTTACCAGTCTTACCGATGGTCGCAAGCGCTGTCTCAGTATCGGAAAGACCAGGAATCTGAACAAGGATCTGGTTGTTGCCTTGGATCTGCACCGTTGCCTCAGATGCACCGAGCGCGTTAACACGAGACTCGATGACCGATTGTGCTGACTCCATATCCTCTTGCGTTACCTCTTCGCCATCAGTGGTCTGAGCGGAGAGAACGACCGAAAGGCCACCGCGGATATCCAGACCCTGATTGATCTTTTCTGCAGGAGGCGTGAACATAAAGACCGAACCGATGACAAGTACGGTCGTAAGGACGAGCAACCAGATGTTTCGTCGATTCGTATTCTTCTGACGCTTCTTCGATTTCTTTGCAGCGCCAAGCGATGCTTTGATCGCAGCAGATCTGCTCTTCTCGTGACTCTGATCTGCACGCTCTTTCTTCTTGGCTTTCTTCTCTCGCTCTTTACGCGCTCGATCAGCTGCTTTAGCAGCAGCCTTGCGCTTCTTCTCAAGATCTTTGTCAGTAGAGCTCGATTTACCTTCGCCTTGATTCATCAACCTGTCCAATCGTCTGTTCTGCCCTTTTGCGTACTGCTTAAACAAGCCCACGCGAGATCGCAGAACGATCCGTTAGAGTCTTCCTGTTTCCAACCGTTAAGAATACCAAAGAAGAGCCCTGATTTCACGGGCAAGATGCCTAATAGTCCTTGGCTGCTGGTGAATTCATCCAATCAGCCAAAAACTCATGATATCGATCAGCCAAGATCGCCTCGCGAGCATGCTCCATGAGATGGATCAAAAACCATAGATTATGAATGGAGAGCAAGATCGCGCCGAGCATCTCATTTTGCTTCACCAAATGACGAATATAGGCACGCGTATGGTTTCGGCAGGTAGGACAAGAACACTTTGGATCGAGCGGGGTGAAGTCGTGCGTAAACTTAGCATTGCGCATATTCATACGACCTGATGAGGAAAATGCAGTTCCCATACGTGCCGTGCGCGTTGGCAAAACGCAATCGAACATATCAACGCCTTCTGCTACCGCCTTTACAAGTGTCGTTGGGTTACCAACGCCCATCAAATAGCGAGGCTTGTTATCAGGAAGTGCGCGAGCAACAGGACCGAGCGTCTCGAACATGATCGCGTGATCTTCCCCTACCGAATAGCCTCCGATACCAAAACCACCAAAACCTTTATGACCATTGGCGATCGATTCGTCGTTGATCGTTTTAAGAAGCTCAACCGATCTCATACGTAGATCAAGCTCCATTCCGCCCTGAACAATACCAAAGAGCGTCTGGTCCTCGCGATGATGCGCTGCCAAACATCTACGCGCCCAACGTGCGGAAAGATCGACTGCTTTTTCAACGAAATCGTACTCTGCCGGATAAGGCGTGCACTGGTCGAGCTGCATGATGATATCAGCACCAAGCTTCTGCTGAATATCCATGTTCTGTTCTGGGGTCCAACGAATCTTCGCGCCATCATAGATTGAGTTAAATGTTAGACCGTCATCATCGAGCTTAAGAGTGTCTGCAAGCGAGAACACCTGAAATCCGCCACTGTCAGTAAGAATCGGGCCAGAATAATTCATGAATGAATGAAGCCCTCCCGCCTCGGCAACAAGCTCAGCTCCAGGACGCAGCGAGAGATGATAGGTGTTAGCAAGGATAACCTGTGCGCCGATCTCAGTTAGAGTCTCGGGGCGAATACCCTTTACGGTCGCACTGGTACCTACAGGCATGAATACTGGTGTTTTGACAAGGCCATGCGCCGTCTCGAAAGTTGTCGCGCGCGCATTGCCGCTCGTTGCTTCAAGCGTAAGATCGAACAAAGCCATTAGTCACACTCCGGTAGCGTCTCAACAAACGCGAGCAAGTCTTCAAGAGAACCATGCTTCATGTTGCTATAATCCAAGCCAATTGGATCGAGTAGCCAATCGGTCACCAGAAACCCATCAGCCCCGAGATCACAGCATGCCAAATCTTCGCGAGTGTTATTACCGACCATCAAAGTGTGAGCTGCATCGCCCTTAGCAAGATCGATATTCTCCTGGAAATATGCATGATGAGGCTTAGCGGCATGAGAGTTGTCATACGTCGTGATCCGATCGAATACGCTCGCATCTTCGATGCCTGCCCAACGAAGACGAGCCTCTACCGCTATACGCGGAAAGAGTGGCATCGTGGTGAGAAAGAGCTGATAGCCCTTCTGCTTTAATACTTCGATGATCTGCACTGCAGCAGGATTCGGGGTAACCATATCACCAAGCTCGTTGAATGCGGTGCTGTAAAACTCCATCAATAAGGGATCGAAGATTTCACGATCTTTACCACTCATCTGTTCGAAAGTCTCCCAGAAACATTCCTTATTCAAGCGTGGATCACATGAAAGCATGCTCTTCACACCAGCATTCACTGCCGCAATGATCTTTTCGCTATCAAATCCGCGCTCAGCAATAAAGCACCCTAAACGTTTGAAATACGCACTCAAGAATGCATCCATATCGATCGGCAACAGTGTTCCGTCAAGATCGAAGAACACCGTTTCATAGCGAGGTGCCTCGACATTTGTCATGATCAACCTCCTTTCCCACCCGTACATCTTCAATCTTTACAGAAGAGACAGGGCAGGACGTGATATCAGGTTCGATTCAATGGTAGTATATGCAAGGTTTAAAGGAGAGTATTATCCCATGAAAGTATTGCTTCATGCCTGTTGCGGACCGTGCTCTATTGAGCCTGCGCGCATTCTGCGCGAAGAAGGTCATGATATCACCATCGCGTACTTGAACTCGAACATCGATGACGCACCTGAATATCAAAAGCGCCTTGACACGCTGCTCGCATGGGCACAACAAGAAGGTATTCCTGTTATCGAAGGCTCATATGATCCCGAGCACTGGAACAAGCAGATCGAGGAGTGCTGGAGCGAAGGCGATGCACGCAATATCCGCTGCTCCACATGCTATCGCTATCGTTTCGACGAACTTGCAGCACTCGCAGCCGATAGAGGTTTTGAAGCGATCGGTACTACACTTTCTGTAAGCCCTTATCAATTCACCTCCTCTATCGAAAAAATGCTTTACGCAGCCGCGAAACCCTATCCCCAGCTCAAAGTGGTATTTGACGACTATCGTCCTTTCTACCACGATGCCACTCAAAAAAGTCGAGACCTGAACATGTATCGTCAGAATTTCTGTGGATGCCATTGGTCAAAAGAGGAAGCTGCACAGGAAAGGGAGTTGCGAAAGGCCCAACGACGTGCGAAGAAGGAAGCTGAGAAGCAAGAGAAATTCCGATCGCTTACCACCTCCGATTTCGACTACGATCTTCCCCAAGAACTGATCGCACAAACCCCTCATCCCGATCGTGACGGATGCAAGATGCTTGTGATGAAACGCGACACAGGAAGCTTGCAAGATCGCATTTTTCGAGATCTCTACGATTATCTCAAACCGGGCGACCTGCTTGTTGCGAATGAGACCCGTGTCATCCCCGCGCGTCTTTTAGGCAGCAAACACGAAACAGGTGGAGCAGCTGAAGTACTGCTTCTTCGCGAACGATTCGACATCGAGCCAAAAATGAACACCAGCGCTATTTGGGAGGCGCTCGTTAAACCTGGAAGACGCTTGAAGCCTGGTGCTCTGATCGATTTCACGAGCAAACACGAGACAAACACCTCTGAGATTCGCAAAGACAATAAGATCGTCATGCAGGCTGAGATCATCGATTGGGTCGAGGATGCCCAAAAAGGTGAGAGAATCGTGCGTCTCTCAACGCCTCTCGAATCGCTTGACGATGCACTCCATCAAATCGGGCACACTCCCCTACCTCCCTACATCAAGAATTACCAGGGAGACGAGGAGCTCTATCAAACCGTCTTCTCTCGCGAGGAAAGAAGCGCCGCTGCTCCTACCGCAGGATTGCACTTCACTCCTGAGCTGATCGAGCGTTTAAAAGAAAAAGGGGTTGGGTTCGAAACCGTACACCTCGAAGTAGGGCTCGATACATTTCGCGTGGTTGATGTTGAAAATCCCCATGAACACCACATGCATACTGAGTATTATAGTGTTCCGCAAAAGACCGTTGATGCCATCCGCGAAGCGAAAGATGCTGGTGGTCGCGTTATTGCCGTTGGGACAACGAGCGTCCGCAGCTTAGAGAGCGCGTGGGATAGTCAAAGTGCTCAATTGATCGCACGTGATCGGCAGACAACAAATCTTTTCATCTTTCCTGGCTACCAATTCAAGGTGGTAGATGCTCTTATCACGAATTTTCATGTACCACGGTCGACTTTGATGATGCTTGTTTCTGCATTTTCATCACGCGACAATATCATGCGCGCCTATCGTCACGCTATCAAGCGCAAATATCGCCTTCTTTCTTTCGGCGATGCAATGTTCCTCTATTAGGAAAGACGCGATCGAAGCAAGTATATCGATTTTCAGGTGCGCCTAAACTTCACAATTTACTCGAAATCAAACGCAGTGCTTTGCTGCTTTTCTTGTGTATTACCTTACGCCTCGCCCATATTCATCTCCAAGCGTCTAAAGTCTTCATCAGAGATTAATAGACCCTTAGGATCATCTTTCCAGGATCGCCCTTTGCGGAATATTCCAACTCCCTTATAATCTGCCGCTTCAAGAAAGGGCATTAATGCGCAAAGATATGAAAATCGCTGTCCTCATCGATGCTGAGAACATCTCGAGCAAGTATGCGAATACCATCCTACAAGAAGCTTCTGGCCTTGGAAATGTCATCTATAAACGCATCTATGGCAACTGGACTTCTTCACAACTTGGCTCATGGAAGCAAGAACTGCTCGATCATGCCATTCAGCCGATCCAACAGTACAGCAATACTTCTGGCAAGAATTCGTCTGACTCAGCACTCATCATCGATGCAATGGATCTCCTTTACCAAAACCGCCTTGATGCATTCTGTATCGTCTCTTCTGACAGCGATTTCACTCGTCTTGCCTCACGTCTGCGTGAATCTGAGATGTATGTGCTTGGTATGGGCGAACAAAAGACTCCTCGCGCCTTCATCTCCGCCTGCAACAAATTCGTCTATCTTGACGTTCTTGCAGGTCAGAAAAAGAAACGTGGTACTACCAAAGATTCATCGCGCGACAAGAAGCGCGATGTCGCGTCATCTGATCGAGCACGTCAGGCTACTGATGGTGATGATGCTAAAAGCACCAATCGTCGAAGCGCTGGAGCGCAATCGAATCGCACCGATGAAACATCGAAGACAAGACTCGCTTCTTCTGAAAAAGCTGCTCCTGCTGAAATCGATGTACGCGAGGAAGAGAATATCTATAGTGATGGTACCGATATCATTGAAGTAACCGACACGCTCGTGAATATTATTGAAGAATATAGCGATGACGAGGGATGGATTCCTGCCTCAAATCTTGCAAATCTACTCTCCCGTCGCCTAAGCGACTTCGATACACGCAATTTTGGTTTCAAGAAATTCGTACCCTTTGTTGAATCGCTCAAGATCTTCGAAAAGCGAAGTGTTGCGGTTTCGAATGACCCAAGCGTTCGTGCGATCTCATTTCGCCTTATCGAAGACTAATTTCTTCGTTGCTCTTGTTTTTTTAACCGATTGCTTCTTATCTAATATCACACGAATTTTGTTGTAATCGTTTTATCCAACAATTCTGATCAGCAAGACATTATGAGGAGCCTTTTTGCAGTGAATTCGATATAAACTGCAAGAGATTTGCGTTTGTATGCACGTATTTAGACAATAACTCGTAAAAATGTACTTATAAACGTGGCATTGAAGCAAATAAGCGTGTGAATGCGGAATATTGATCAAAATCGCATGCAAAACGTGCATATGAACGCATTTCTCTTGCATTTTTTACCAAGTGAATGCATACCTCGTGATTATTCCCAGAGCAAAGATGCCTGATTGTGAAGGATGTAGACTCAGCCACCTCTTTCAGTGCTTATCCAAGTGAGTGTTCGTGCGGAATTCAAACGCTGATCAGGGTTTTGATAGCATCTCTTGTTCATACAGCATAGTTTAGACGATGATTTATAATCAAAAAGCCAGCATAATGCTGGCTTTGATGTTCATGGTGGGCGATACAGGATTTGAACCTGTGACCTTCTGCTTGTAAGGCAGCTGCGCTCCCGCTGCGCCAATCGCCCGAAATTTTCATGCAATTCAGCAAATGCCCTGCATGAGCAGAACGCCCTATCCTCCCACGGACTACACCGCAGTACT
>UQFK01000013.1 GCA_900540345.1 uncultured Eggerthella sp. | reverse complement strand
GCAGAGGAAGCGGCTGAAGAGGCTGCTGTCGAAGAAGCTGTTGAGGAAACTGCTGAATAATCTTTTCAGTTTCAATCGGATTCGTCCGCATATCGAAAAAGTGCCCGGCTCAAATGCCGGGTTTCTTTTTTTGTTTGCTTCTCGCTTACGTAGAAGCAAAATCTGACCTCTAATCTGTGTAATCCAAGGAATCATCCATTCTTTGATAAGATAACAACAGCGAATTAACCGATGTTAAAAACGAGGTAGCATATGAAAGCCCTTATCCCTGCTGCTGGTCTTGGAAGCCGATTCCTTCCCGCTACGAAGGCGCAACCAAAAGAGATGCTTTTGGTTGTGGATAAACCCGCCATCCAGTACGTGGTAGAGGAAGGTCTCGCATCGGGTGCTGATGAGGTTATTATCATCAACAGCCGTGATAAGAAGTCTATCGAAGAGCATTTCACGCCAAATCCTGAGCTTGAGGCCGAGCTTCGTGCTCGAGGTAAGGATTCCTATGCCGACAAAGTCGCGCATGCAGGTAATCTTAATGTGAGTTATGTTTATCAGGATCAACCGCTCGGACTTGGCCATGCTGTTCACTGTGCTGCAGACAAAATCGGAGACGAGCCTTTCTTCGTGCTGCTTGGTGATGTGCTTGTGCCTGAAAATAAGATGCTGGTACGAATGAAGGAGATCTCTGAGGAGCATGGTGGCGCTAATGTGATCGCGGTTCTTCCTGTGCCTCAGGATCAGGTCGATCGTTTTGGAGTCATAGACGGCAATCAGCTCTCAGAAGACGTATGGAAGGTTGTTTCGCTTGTTGAAAAGCCTGCTTGTGAAGATGCTCCTTCAAATCTCGCTGTCTTTGGTCGCTACCTTCTCTCCCCTCGTGTTATGGAGCTCTTGGCTCAGGTTGCTCCGGGTGCAGGTGGCGAGATACAACTCACTGATGCGATGGCTGAAGCCTTGAAAGAAGAAGAGATGTACGCGCTTGTGATCGACGAAGAGGATGGTTTTGATACTGGTACGATCGAGAGCTGGCTTGAGACTAATAATCGCTTGTATGCACGTATGAAGGATGCATAAGCCATCGTCTTATCTCTTATAAATGAGAAAACGCCCCGACCGCACGAAGCTGAGACGGGGCGTTTTTTGTGACTGGTCGTCTACGCGCGTGTTGTAAGCCTTATTAAAGCACCGACACGGGTTGGGCTTCTAGCACAGAAGCAGGCTCGGTTTGAGCATCGGTTCCCGAAGCAACAAGCATCTCTTCAGGCTCGATCTCATCGATAAAAGACCCAAAGAGCGCTTCACCATTCTGGCTAAGTTCTACCATACCCGTAAGGATGTCGACATACTGATAAGACTGACGTGCTGCAGCTCCGCGCTTGCGCTTCACTTCCATGATGAAGAGTTTAGGATGTACTTGCATGAGCACCCCTTCGCTCTCAACGATCTTGGAACGTCCCATATTGGCACGAACGCGCAGTTTCTGACCGACGAAATCAGTCAGAGTGTCATGAATGCTATCAACGATCTGAGCTTGCTTTGCTAAATCCATATACACTTCCTCAAAATGGCATAGTACAACTCACCTATCTTAGCACGCTGCCCTAATCATAAATATCAATAGACAGTCAATTTATGCCAACGGTACCAAATGATCGTTAAGCAAAGATGGGTATGAGGATCTATTTCATTTTGCTTATAAAGAAAGCAAAATAATCTAAATTTGATCAGTTTTGGTTAATAGTCCAATCAAGAAAAGCACGGCCTAATCGAAGATAGGCATCGCTCGCAAGTGTTTCTCCTCTCGATCTAGGATCGACATCAGCTTGGGTGAAAAGATATGAGAGCAATGCCTGAATTTCGATGGTCGGATTGACTCGTTCGAAGTAGCGCTTCATAGAGTTTGAAATGGTCTTACGTCTGTTTTCGAACGCGGCATCAGCCATGATCATGGTGGCTCTTAAGAGCTCAGGCTCACGGATCTCTGTATTGCGATCGAGGCGGATGACCGTGCTCTTTACTCGTGGTGGCGGAAAGAAATTGCCCTCTGAGACTGAAAAATGCCCTGTCGGGTGCGCGAACAAGCCGAGCTTGATGGTGTACGAACCGTAGTTTTTTGTACCGACGCTCGCGCACATGCGATCAGCTACCTCTGCCTGCACCATAACAGTTGCGCTTTCAAGCGAAGAGAGGCGCTCGAAATAATCGAGGACGAGCGTAGCGGCGATGGCATAAGGAAGATTTGCGACGAGCTTATTAGGCGCAAAAGGAAGGTCTTCTGCAGTGATGTCAAGCGCATCTGCGCAGATGAGGGTGAAGGATTTACTCCATGGAGCGCACGTATGAGCAAGGACAGCAGGAAGATCGGTATCTCGCTCGATAGAGACAACCTCGCCCGCGCGCTTGAGCAATGCTTCGGTAAGCGTCCCGATACCAGGTCCGATCTCGATCACTTTATCGTTTGTGACCAAATCTGCGAGTGTGCAAATACGCGCAACAACACCATCATTGATAAGAAAATGCTGACCAAGCGCTTTCTTTGTCATGAGGCCGAAACGCTCAAGTGTCGCTTTTGTATCACTTACCGAAGCGAGTGAAGAAAGACGGTTCACGAGCATACCTCCTTATGAGCTTGGCGAATCTGATGGGTGAGCTTTTCGTATATGCGTTGTTCATCTTCGGCGATGAAGGCATGCATACGGGCAAGTTTAAAATCAACAAGCGCTAGAGCCGAAGTGAGTGAAGGCACCGCAGGTTCGGCGCCATAAGGGTCTCCCCCTTCGCCGACCAGCGCAAGGTAGAAAGGTCGTTTATCAGGCAGGCGATCGTGACCATCGAGGTATTCTTGTCGTTTCCAATAATATGGCTGGAGGCGATCAAGCACCGCTTTTAGCTGAGAAGGGACACCTGCAAAATAGATCGGCGAGATGATCAGTGCTGCATCGGCGCTCTCAAGCGCTTCTCTTACGAGGTTTTGGTCATCTTGATAGATACAGGTGAAGTCGTCCTTGCAGACGTTACATCCAATACATCCATGAACATTGAGTGTTGCTACGGAGAAGAGATGGATGTTTGTATGAGGATCAAGATCGTAAAGCGAGGTCTTGATCTGCTCTGCAATCCGAGCACATGTTCCTTGTGCGTAAGGAGAACCTGATATGATCAGCCATGTTGCCATGGAGTGACTTCCCTATCGAGTAGAGCGCACGCATTTTCGAACAATCGCTCAAGAAGCGCATGCTGCGAAGCGTGTGTTGTGCAATCGAATATCTCGAGCAACTTAGCAATGGTAAAGAGCGTATATTCTGGTCCACATTCCATTCCGCGAAGTGGCTCAGGGGTCATAAAGGGAGAATCGGTCTCGGTAAGCAAGCGATCAAGCGGAACGGTAAGTGCGCTTTGACGCACCTCGGGGGCATTCTTAAAAGTGAGCGGGCCGCCAAAAGCGACATAGCATCCTTTATTGATCCACGGCTTGAGGGTTTCCTTGTCGAGATTGAAACAATGAAGCAACACCCCAGCTTCAGGAAAGCCTTCTTCGTTCATGATGGCCAATCCATCCTCATGCGCTTCACGAAGATGGAGGATAAGCGGCAGGCCAGTCTTATGCGCAAGACGAATCTGTCTTCTGAACGCCTCTCTTTGCTCTGATCGAGGGGAATGATCGTAGTGGTAATCGAGTCCTACTTCGCCGATCGCAGCTACAAGGGGGTGATGAAGCGCATCAAGAAGACGTTTTTCAAGTGAATCATCATAGTATTTTGCATTATGAGGATGACAGCCGATTCCTATGCGAATCTTTGGAGCATCATTCTCGAAATTGCCAAGATCGTATCGCTCGTAGAACGAGCGTGCACCAGCGATCCAGCTCGAGAGCTCTTCAAAGGTAGTACGATGGTCTTCTTGTACATCGACGATCGTGCAGATAAAACGTATGCCATAGTAAGCACTTCGAGCGATTGCGCGTGCGGGATTTGAGAGCATATCGAGATGAGCGTGCGTATCAGCAATAGGCGCAGGCAGTGAAGGCGCTTCAACGAGGCGGCATTTCTCTTTTTTTCGTTTTTGATAGAAGAGCATATCGCGCTCAATATCGCTAAGCGATGTAAGCGGAATGCTCTCCCCAAAAGAAAAGCAAAGGTCGTTAGTGGGATTATTCGAGAGAGAAATCGATCGCATCTACGTCCAATCGTGGATAAAGAGGCGTTCCCGTATCGATCTTAAGACCTGGGTCGAGCTGTCCCCATACGCTTGCAGCTTCAATATCGGTGATATCGGTCACATTGCCAAGATTCATGCGAGAAAAGACTTCATTAGAGGTGTTCGGCATAAATGGTGCCATGAACAGAGCGATGATTCGGATCGCTTCTAGGGCGTTGTAGATGACAGCAGCAAGCTCATCAGCAGTCTCTTCGCTCTTTGCGAGATCCCACGGTTTCGAATCTTCTACATAGAGATTCACGCGACTTGCAAGCTTTTGAACCGCCTGTGCAGCTCTTGAGAAGTCAACATTAGAAAAGGCTTCATCGTAGTCTTGATATAGATCCTTTGCGATATCAGCAAGTGGGTTATCTTTGGCTTGAGTTGGAGGAGTGGGAACTTGACCATCAAAATACTTGTCGGTCATATTGAAGACGCGTGAGACAAGATTTCCCCAGGTATTTGCCAGATCTGCATTGTAGACTTGCACCATGCGCTCAATGGAGATGGAGCCATCATGACCGAATTGAACATCAGAGAGGAAATAGTAACGATAGGGATCGACGCCGAATACCTTAACCAGATCGGCGGGTTTGAGTGCATTGCCACGCGACTTCGACATCTTTTCGCCTTTTGTCAGCAAGAAACCATGTCCGAAGACGGTGTGTGAGATGGGCATATCAGCTGCCATAAGCATTGCAGGCCAGATAACGCAGTGGAAGCGAATGATATCTTTACCAACGAAGTGGTATTGCATCGGCCATGCAGCTTCGAACTCTTGCGTGCGATCAGGATCGCTATAGCCGATTCCTGTCAAATAAGCCAGGAGCGCGTCAGCCCAAACATAGGCGACATGCCCTTCGTCAAAGGGAAGCGGAACTCCCCAATCAAATGTTGAGCGAGAAATGGAAAGATCCTTAAGTCCGCTCTTTACGAATGAAACAACCTCATTCTTGCGCGTAACAGGGCGAATGAAATCAGGATTTTGCTCATAAAATTCAAGGAGCTTATCTTCGAAATCTGATAATTTGAAGAACCAGTTCTCTTCCCCACTCGTCTTTTGCACAGGACGCTTACAATCGGGACAGACGAACACTCCTTCCTCGTCTTTTTCCAGGTCAGATTCGGCATAGTATGTTTCTTCATGAACGCAATACCAGCCTTCGTATGCGCCCTTGTAGAGATAGCCCTTATCATAGAGATCATTCCAGAATTTCTTTACCGTATCTGCGTGACGAGGCTCTGTGGTGCGGACGAAGTCAGTATAGGTGATGTCAAGCATATCCCATGCATCACGGAATGCAGGTTCCATGGAATCGCACCATTCTTGTGGTTCCATATCGTGAGCTGCTGCGGTATCAGCAACTTTTTGCCCGTGCTCATCCATACCAGTCACAAATGAGACCTCATGACCATTCATGCGCTGATAGCGTGCAACAGCATCCGCTGCAATGGTGGTATAAGCAGTTCCAAGATGAGGAGCGGCATTCACATAGTAGATCGGTGTGGTGATCGCGTAGGCGCCTTTTGGCATGAGAAGAATCTCCTTTTCTGATCCCTGTTCGGCGCATGATACCGGAAGGATCTTGCTCTGTTTGCGCCAGCCAAGTTAAATAGCTGGCGATCGAAGATGAACGCTCTTATTGTTCGAATTCATTACGCAAAGCAGAAACCGGAATGATCTGCGATGCTTCATGAACGATCTCATACGTATCACGGGCGATCATATATTCTTCGTCGGTTGGAATGACAATGATCGCGACACGAGAATTATCTGTGGAGATGATGCGCTCAAATCCACGCTGCTTGTTCTTCTCTTGGTCGAGCACGATGCCAAGCGGCTGCCAGCCAGAGAAGATCATGCGGCGCATCTTCTGGCAGTTCTCCCCTACGCCCGCAGAAAGCACGATGGCATCTGCGCCTGACATGAGAGCGAGATATTGGCCGATATATTTCTTGCAGATAGATGAATACATCTCATAGGCAAGGATCGCACGTTCGTCTCCAGCGTTAGATGCATCACGAACCATACGTAGATCGTTGCTTATGCCAGATACACCTTTAAGACCTGATTCTTTGTTGAGGATATCGTTCATCTCTTCTGCCGTGAGTCCTTCATGATCCATCAAGAAGGTGACGATAGCTGGGTCGATCGCGCCAGAGCGTGTTCCCATCATAAGTCCATCGAGTGGCGTGAAGCCCATTGATGTATCGATCGGAACCCCATGATCGATCGCTGCTATAGAGCACCCGTTGCCAAGGTGGCAGGTGATGATGCGCAGATCATGGAGATCTTCACCGAGGATGTCGGCTGCACGTTCTGAGAGATAACGATGGCTTGTTCCATGAAAACCATATTTACGGATGCCGTATTTCTCGTAGTATTCGAATGGAATTGGATACATGAAGGCTTTAGGTGGCATAGTTTGGAAGAATGCCGTGTCAAAGACGGCAACCATGGGAGTTTCAGGCATAAGCTTCTGACACGCTTGGATTCCAGCGAGGGCAGCTTTGTTATGCAGAGGGGCAAGTTCAGCCAGTTCATCGATCTTTGCGATGACGTCGTTATCGATCATGGCAGAACGTTTGAAGTATTCACCACCGTGAACTACACGATGGCCGATAGCGCTGATCTCGTCTAGGCTCTCGAGAACAGGTTCTTCGCCTGCAAGCAATGAATCGATGACGAGCTGAAGAGCCTCTGTGTGATCTGCGAGCGGTTCTTCGATCAAGACTTCGTTGTCGTCCACCACATGCTTACGAACGGCATCTTGGGATCCGACGCGTTCACACAAACCACGTGCAAGGACTTTATTGGCATCGATGTCGACGAGCTGATACTTGAGCGATGAAGAGCCTGCATTGATGACGAGGATTTTCAACGAAACTCCTTCCAAAGTTGATAGAACGATTATACGTTCCTGCGCAGACGCCCTTTCGCGAGCTCTGTTCATATTCGGCGGACGGGTTCGCGCATGAGAGAAATGGAACACAAGCTCGATCGTCTCAAATGAACAAAACTAAGCTTTTGAGAGTTCGTTGTCGGTCTGGGTATCGTCGATCGATGTATCGAGTTCACCCATGAGCACTTCAACTTTTTGTTGCGCATCAGCAAGGCTTGTCTTGAGGTAGCGCAGCAGTGCAACACCGCGCTCGTATTTTTTCAGGCTTTCTTCCAATTCGAGCGTGTTGCTCTCAAGAGCTTCGACGATACTGCCAAGCTCGTTCATTGCTTCGCGAAAGGTTAGATCGATTTGTTCGTTTGGCATCTCTTCTCCTTTACATCGCATTCTCAGCGGTTCTCGAGTAGCTGAGAATGGGGTGATCTTTCTTGAGTGTTTGTGACTGAGCAATCTATGATGCCGTCTTGCACTTGAATCGTGATAGCATCATGAACCTTCACTTGCTCGATTGAGCTTATGAGCGCACCTGAATCGTTTTTTGTTATCGACCAACCACGCTCAAGAGCTGTGAGCGGCGAGAGGTCGTTGAGGCGGGCGGTTGCTAGTGCAGCTTCCGATCGATATGGATCGATGAGTGTTTTACCTGCCTTGAGCAGTGCGAGGTTTTTGAGCGAGAGCTCGTGGTTGGTATGGGCAAGCTGTGAATCAAGAGAGATCGCGAGCCTACGAGCGAGTTCCGTACAACCATGCTTGCGGTCTTTGAGTGTGCGCGGAATGGCGATGCTTAAACGCAACTGGAGTTGTTCTATCGCAGCGATGTCGGATTCGCCGAAATGCGACATATTCTGTTCGATGCGTGTTTGATAGAGATCGATCATTTGAAGATCATTGGCGTATAAGTAGTTCGGATCACGAAAGATCGGACGAGATTCAAAAGCGGCAACGTAATTGAGCGAGCGCTCAATGCGATGCATGAAGACAGAGCTCATACGTGCAGCAAGCGAGTCAAGCTGATCAAAGAGCTCTTCTCTGCTCGGACTTACCGCTTCAGCTGCGGCGGTGGGAGTTGAAGCACGCAGATCGGCAACCATGTCTGCGATCGAAGTATCCGGTTCGTGACCGATGCCAGTGACGATAGGAACAGGGCTTTGCGCAATGAAACGAGCAAGCGCTTCATTGTTAAAGGGCATTAGGTCTTCAAATGACCCGCCTCCACGAACGAGCAAGACTTCTTCTGCTCCTGCATTAATAACACTCTTGAGCGCATTGATGAGTTCTTGGGCCGCTTGTTTACCTTCAACGGGAACGCCAGCAAAGAGGATCTCTGCGATCGGATAACGTCGTCTCAGCGTGCGCAATACATCGTGGACGGCAGCGCCTCTAGGAGAAGTAACGAGGCCGATCTTGGTGGGAAAAGCAACGAGTGCACGTTTGCGACTCGGATCCATCAAGCCTTCGTTTCTGAGCATGAGCGCACGTTGCGCTACTTGGGCACGAAGATCGCCTTCGCCTGCAAGTTTAAGCGAAGTAACATCGAAATTCATGCGACCCTTCGGTGCGAAGATCGTAAACTTGCCTACGACCTCAACACGTGCGCCAAGTCGAAGTGGGACGCCTGCGCTCTTGTAACGGTTCATCCACATAAGGCAAGGAAGCGCTGCATTTTCGTCCTTGATAGTGAAATAGACCGCTTTGTATCCTGGTTTTTGATTGAGCTCGCTCACCTCGCCAACGATATGAAAGGTGTGCTCAGAGATGATCGACTTGGCGATATTGAGCGCCGCAGAAACACTAAGCGCGCGACGCTGTGGTTGCTGTTCGCTCGATTCGTGATCATACATGAGAAGACCTAATTATCACGTGCTGAGAGTAGATAGAGTAATTGAAGGATGGAAACGAGAGCAGCTGCAACATAGGTGAAAGCGCACGCTCGCAAGACGCTCCATGCTCCTGCTTGCTCCCCTCCTGGGATGCCAGTAGAGCGCATATAGGCCATAGCGCGCTTGCTTGCATCGAATTCGACAGGGAGCGTGACGATCTGAAAAAGGACTGCAATTGCATAGAGGATGATAGCAAGATCAACCAAACCCACCACGTTCAGGATAATACCTGCGAGCAAGATGAAGATCCAAGCATTCGAAGCAAGATTGACCGCAGGAACGAGTGCGGAGCGCACTTTCATAGGCTTGTAATCCTGAGCGAATTGGCAAGCATGGCCGACTTCGTGACAGGCCGTTGCAGTGGCAGTGATGGAGCGACCGTTATATGAATCAGGACCAAGTGTGATGGAATTATCCTTCGGGTTAAAGAAATCCTCGCCCTCGCGGCCCATGCGTACTTCAACGCCTTGTATGCCGTAATAATTGAGCATACCAAGCGCAACATCACGTCCAGTGAGGTTGCTCGAATTGGGCACATGGGAATACTTGTTGAGTTGACGATGAACGTAGGCTTGCGCACCAAAGCCGATCGCGAGCGTTACCAAGATGAGCAATAAGTACGACATGATGTCTTTCCTCCTGCGCTGGTGAGACGTTTCAGGTGCAAGCACTATCACCCTTAAGTCTGCGCGAATACTAGATGATCTCTAACTTTAACGTTAAACAAGCAGCGTAAATCTAAGAGCGCTCAATCTCCAGATTTCCGTCAGTTATCCGTAATGAAACCCTACCTGTGAGCAGATCAAGCAGTTGATTTCCGAGCAAGTGCTTTCGCCAGCCTTTCAAAAGCTCGCATTCGTCGTAATGGCCCCGTGCAAGCTTGGTGAGCTCTGCGTGAGGTGCGAGCGTTTGCACGGCGATATCGTTTTCTTTCGAACATTTACGGGCGATACCACTCATCACATCTACGACGGCATCCACGTTCGCCTCACTGCGTGATTTATTCTTGAGGGCTGGTAGATCGTCCTTAGGGCAGTTGAGGCCTTTCTTGATACAGGCGATCACTTCACGAGCATCGCTTGTGCGTAATGCATCTCGCAGACCACGAACCATGAATAGTTCATCAAGCGTGCATGCTTCACGACGGCATGCCTCCACGATCTGCTCATCAGAGACGATCCACTTACGAGGAATATTACGTGATTGAGCCTTAAGTTCACGCCATGCTGCAAATTCACGTGCTGCTGCCATTTGACGTGGTTTGAGTTGGTTGACGCGCTTGAGCTTCTTGTATCGCTCATAGGGGTCGATAATATATCGATCAGGATGGCTGAGCTCTTCAAAGGATTCAGTGAGCCAATCCAGGCGATTCTTTTCGGTGAGCGCTCTGATCATTTTCTCGTGGATCTGCGGAAGATACAGCACATCTTCGGCGGCATATTGCACCTGGGAAGCCGAAAGCGGTCTTCGCGACCAATCCGTAAACGAGTCTTTCTTTGCAAGCTCGATGTCGCAGTATTGAGAGACAAGCAATGCATAAGAGGCTTGTTGGTTCTTACCAAGCAGCGTCGCAGCGATCTGCGTGTCGAACACCGGCGCAGGAAGTACGCCGGTCTCGCGAAGGATGATCTCCATATCTTGTGTGCAGGCATGAAAGATCTTCAGAATGCCTGGGTCAGTGAGCGGACGAGCGAGTGCTTTGAGGTTCTTAAGAGGAAATGGATCGATAATCGCTATCGTATCTTCTATTCCGATCTGCACAAGACAAGTCTTAGGATAGTAGGTCTTCTCGCGAAGGAATTCGGTGTCAATGGCCATATAAGAGCTCTTCATACACGATTCAATGAATAGCTCGAGCGCATCGTCGGTTTCTATGAGTAGTTTCTTTAACATCGTTAGCATTACCAGTTCTCGTTAAACCACCGAACTACTATAATGCATTGCAGACGTTTATGAAGCGCATAAAGGGGCATCGGTGAAAGTTCTCGTAATCCATAACATCGGATCGGGCCATGGAGCTGGCGCTATCTACGACTTCATCCGTTCATACGCTGAAGACGGAGATACGATCACGTTGCGTACGTTTAACGGGGTCACTCCGTTTGAGCGATTGGTTGAAGATGCCGCCGAGTTCGATTTCGTGGTCGCAAGTGGCGGCGATGGAACGATCGCTGCGGTCACCTACGCACTGCGCTATTCGGATATTCCTATTCTGCCCTTTCCTTCTGGAACTGCAAACTTACTGGCTATGAATCTTTCATCGCCAAACGAGCCTCATGCGTTATGCAAGGTTGCCGATCAGGGTCAGACGATGTATTTCGATCTTGGCGAGATCGAGACCGCACAAGGTTCGGTCGGTTTCACCATCATGGCAGGCTGTGGTTATGACGAGATCATCATGCGGCTTGCTTCACAGCATAAGCAGGTCTTAGGTCCTATTGCGTATTTTCATGCTGCATTCACCAATCCTGCCCCTCCGCATTCGAAGTTCACGCTCATAATCGATGGGAAGCGTATCGAGAGCGCTGGTATCGGCGTGGTCTTCGCGAATTTCTCGCGCATCCAGTTCGATCTTATGGTGTCAGATATGAACTTACCTCAAGATGGATTGCTTGACATTGTGGTTATAAAGACGAATACCGCGATCGAATTGCTTCCTACACTCTTTGCAAAAGCGGTTGACCACAGTGGTAATCTTGCCAATAAGCTTGGAAATCTAGAAGTGTATCGCGGACGCGAAGTAACCATCGAAGCTTCGCCTGAAATGTATATGGAATATGACGGAGAACCTACCCATATGCATACTCCTTTTACGGTGCGCTGTCTGCCGAAAGCGGCACGTTACATTGTTTCTGAGGAATGCATCCAATATTTTAAGGATCTTGAAAACTGATCCTTTCATCAACCTATGAGATCAACGCTTAGCGCTTAGGCAAGATGATCCCGATCTTGAGAGGAATCCATTTCGCGATTCTTCTGCGCGACCCAGGCCTGATAATTCTTCTTGTATTTCATCTGGATGAGCTGGATGATGACCGAGAATATCATCGCGAAGTACACCATTAACTTCTCAACATGCATATCAAGCAGCTCTATGCCTGAGTGGATACCCAGACCATCGAGCGTAAGCAAGATACCAATCGTGACAATGAAGACAAGAGCGAGGATCTTGATCTCGGTGTGTGTATTGATGAAACGCGAGATAGCATCGACGAAGATCATCATCAAGATGACTGCGATGATAACTGCAAGGATCATGATGATGAGATGTTGCGCGAGTCCTACTGCGGTGATGACCGAATCGATCGAGAAAACAAGATCCATGACCATGATAGTAATGACTGCTTGTGGCAGCGTGATTCGTGTGCGTTTATGCGAAGGCTCTTGTGCTTCTTTTTCCTCTGTAAGTTCGAGCACGCCTTTCAATTCGATGATTCCCTTATAAATAAGATAGATACCACCAACGAGCAATACGAGATCACGAATGGAAAAGCCCATGGGCTCACCGTGGATCTCGATGAAAGGGATAGAGAAAAGTGGATGGGTCATATGCACAAGAAACGAAGCGAAGCATAAGAAGAGGATGCGCATTACGAGCGCACCTAACAAGCCGACCTTGCGACCAATATGCTGTTTTTCAGGAGCGAGACGATCAGTGGTGATAGCGATGAATACAAGATTGTCGACACCGAGCACAATCTCAAGGAAGAGCAATGTAACAAGGCTGATCCAAGCTTCGGGAGTTGCGAAGATCGAAAGGTCAATCATAATATGAGCAACGCCATCCTTTAAAAAAAGACCGCAATGCGGTCTTTGGTCGATTTGGAGGCGACGCCCGGATTCGAACCGGGGATAAAGGCTTTGCAGGCCTCTGCCTTACCACTTGGCCACGTCGCCACAAAAAAGCCGTCATGAAAAGGTTGAGACGGCCATTGTTACCCTGGAGCGGACGACGGGGTTCGAACCCGCGACCCTCACCTTGGCAAGGTGATGCTCTACCAACTGAGCCACGTCCGCGTATGTAGTCTGTTTAAATGGTGGGCGATACTGGGATCGAACCAGTGGCCCCCACCGTGTCGAGGTGATGCTCTCCCGCTGAGCTAATCGCCCACTTAAACAGAGATGCTGAACACGTATCGTATCAGCGGTTGATTAGTATACTAGAATCAGGTTCTCCGTCAAGTCCCTGTCTAAAAATATCCGTAATAAGGTGTTTGGACTACGCTTGAATGAACCCAGTTGATAAGCGTAATAAAGTCAAATACTGGCAGACCTGTACCTGCTTGTATCGCATAAGCATATGGAGGCAGATCGCTGCATTCGAGCAAGATAGCACCTATTTCTGGATGATGCTTGACAAGGGTTTGTGCGCAATGAGCAAGATCGTTTGTGAGCTGACCATTGTCAAGTTCGGTCTTTCCCCATCTAATCGGAGCAAAGCTCTCCATAGCCCCTACATCCTGGATGACGATATCATCAAGATGCGCCCCAACACTTCTCAGGATGCCTTGATCGATGTTCGCTGCGCTCGCAGCAAGCACTGCGATCTTTTGTTCGGGTTTTAGCCCAAGCTTAATGATCGGAAGTTGGCAAAGACTCGAGAGGAAGACGGGAATACTGACTGCAGCAGCAACTTGTTGTTGAAAATGAGCGAAATAACCACACGCACCAACGATAGCGCGTACTCCTTCTGCCTCAAGTTCGCAAGCAGCAGCCACTACGATCTCTTCGAGCTGAGATGCTCCTTCGAAGAGCAATTCGATATCGAATTCGACCTTCTTATAGAGAACAGGGAAATCAAATGTTGTAGCATTCACCACATTTCCAGGAAGCTTTGGATAGTCTAGGTCGACTGCAATGATACCAATCGAGTGTCCTGAAGTGTAGTGAGCAGGAACATTCCAGGTCTTTAAGAGGTCATCTTCGTTATTTAGTCTAGATCGCCACATTGCGATAGTCTCCTTGCTCTTGTGTAGACAGCCTTATTCAGTGTAGGTTCCGTCATTGAGATATGCGAGCAGCGCTTCCTTGTCCATATGTCCGATACCGAGATCTTCAAGTTTCAAACCCGACTCGAAATAATTGGTTTTATTCATGACACCACCAAGTACGATCATCGAATCAATGATGGGCGTGGGAACACTAAATTTCTTACCTAGTTCATGATAGACATGACAGCCAACTGGAACATCTTCGGTCACATAGCGATTCTGGATCGTGAAAGGACCAGTGCCATAGCCGACCTCCCACTCCTCGTCAAAGGGTACCTTACAGCCTTCTCCCATGTATTCCTGTCCCAGTACGCTTGTGCGCTGATAGAACACTTCTTTATCAAATGGCTGAATGCCAACACCGATCGCTTCAGCAAGAGCGATCTCTTCGTTATAGAACTGGTATTGGACCTCAGAGATCGAGGGACAGAAGCTATGACTATAGATGCTGTAGTCGTGTTTATTCATATGAAGAACTGTGCTGAAATTCTCCATGGTCGAAACGCCAAGAACGGTTCCAGGAACATGGATAACTGGATTGACGTTCGAAAAGCCGATATCGAGTACGGTATTGCCCCCCACCGCGCCTTCGCCTTGGGTGATCGCATCAAAGCACCCAAGTGCCTCAGAGCTTTTGAGGAAATCTTGTTGATCAGTCATGGGAAGCGACGCACCACGGAGGGTTATCGCACGGTAAACCAAACTAACATGAGCATTCATCACACCACCTTCGGTATCAACGCGTGTGCCATAAGGTGCACTCGACCAGCCACCGATGATGACATCTTTCGTACAGCCTGCTTCGCGCATCATCTTGCGCAGCTTCAAAGTGCCATAGTTGTCTGGAATGATATGAATGATCTGGCCATCTTCAAGGCAAGGAATGAGCGCATCGAAAAAGATCTCATGAGCAACTGAAGGGATACCGACGATGATGAGCTTGGCGCCCGCTACCGCATCAGCGATCGAATTGGTCACCAATGAGAAAAAAGCCTTACCGTAACGCTCGAAGCCATATTTGGTTTGCGTGCCAGGAAGCTTCTGCCCTATCGTGATGCCTGTTCGCTCAACCGTACCAAGCGTAGAGCTGAAGAAGGGATCGAGGTCGCAAATGCGAACCTCTTGTCCGGCGAGTGCACAATCTGCACCGCAAGTCTTGCCGACTGCTCCACCACCAAGAACGGCGATAGGGGCGTTTCGTAATGCTTCTACATCGATCATTTGATCACCTTTCTCAAAAGATGGATAAATCCATCCTACTAGCTTGAATCGTATCTATGATACGTCAAAAGCATAGAGTGGGTAAGAACAGCTTCGAGCTTGTCGATGGAGGATATAACCAGTTACAAAATCTGACGATAACCAAACCCATTGTTGCCCAGCAACGATATGACTAGACTATCAAACGTCGTATTCGAAAAGGATTATCTTTCGTTGTTCGTGTTTCGGCGAACTTGATGAAAGATCGCCGAAAAGAAAGGATTCATTCAATGGAAAAGGCGAAACGATTCTCTCATGTGCTCGTTGCGGTGGTCGCATTGCTCGCGCTCTCTTTGCTTGCACTGACCGGTTGCTCTTCAGGTGGTTCTTCATCGGAGGATAAGAACATCACAATCGCAGCGGTCCCTACCCCTCATGCTGAGATCTTGAACGATGTCGTTGCTCCGGCTCTCGAGGAAAAGGGTTATACGCTTGAGGTCAAAGAGTTCACAGACTACGTTCAACCCAATACGGTCGTTGAAGAAGAAGAGGTTGATGCAAATTATTTCCAACATAAGCCTTATCTCGACAACTTCAATAAAGAGAATGGTACCCATCTGGTAGACGTTGTAGGTGTTCATTTTGAGCCATTCGGTCTGTATTCGACGAAATATACCAGCCTTGATGAAGTACCTGATGGAGCAAAGGTCGCTGTTCCTAACGACCCAACCAATGAAGCACGCGTGCTGCTGTTGCTCCAGGATCAGGGTCTGATCAAACTTGCAGATGGTGCTGGCATCGAGGCAACCCCAAAGGATATCGTCGAAAATCCTAAGAATCTTGAGTTCGTCGAGGTTGAAGCTGCTACTGTTCCTACAATCATCGATGACGTTGCGATCGCTGGCGTGAATGGTAACTATGCTCTTGAAGGCAATTTGGGTGATAAGCTGATCGTCATGGAGTCAAGCGACTCTCTTGCAGCTCAGACTTATACGAATCTGCTTGTTGTAAAGGATGGAAATCAGGATAGCGAAAAGATCAAGGTGCTCGCTGAGATCCTCAATAGCGATGCGGTTCGCGATTATATCAATGAGAATTATCAAGGTGCAGTTGTTGCAACCTTCTAATCCCCTCTCTCTGCTTCATTCTTTATGAAGCGCCAACCTTCCTTCGAGGCCTGATGTTTAATCGGGCCTCGATTTCTTTTAGGGGCATTTAAGAGTTGATGATGCCGATGGGGCTTGTGTGATGGAGTACAATGAGGACTACTTCAAGAACCACGATCATGAAGCGAGAAGCATTATGCAGTCGAATCTGACCTTACAGCAATTGCGCTACATAACCGAAGTAGTCGAGTGTGGCTCGATTAATGCGGCGAGTCAAAATCTCTATGTTTCGCAACCTGCGCTTTCTACTGCGATCAAAGATGCTGAGGCTGAATTGGGTATTGAGATATTCAATCGCAGCAATCGTGGCATCACACTTACTAAAGACGGTATGGAATTTGTTGGTTACGCACGTCAGATTCTCGAACAGGTAAATCTATTAGAGTCGCGCTATGGCAATCAGAACAGCGGAGCGCTTGGTCGGCTTTCAATCTCCTCTCAGCACTATGCCTTTGGAGTAAAAGCTTTCGTTGATCTTGTTGAAGAATACGATGCTGATGAGTATGAGTTCACCCTGCGCGAGACCCGTACATCAGAGATCATCGAGGATGTTAAGAGCTATCGTAGCGAGCTTGGCATCTTATATCTCAGTTTATTCAACAATCGCGTCATTTCGAAAGCTATCAGTGATGCAGGACTTGAGTTTGTCGCACTCTTTGAAGCAGAGCCACACGTTTTCGTTGGCGAACATCATCCACTTGCTCATGAAGCATCGCTCAAACCCGAGCAACTGGAAGACTACACGCGCTATTCCTTTGAGCAAGGATCGAATAATTCATTCTTTTTTTCCGAAGAACCGCTCAGCCAGCTACCTCATAAGAAGCAGATCACCTATTCCGATCGAGGAACGCTCTCTAATCTGCTGACGAATTTTGATGGCTATACGATCTCGACTGGTGTTTTGTCAGATGAGATGAATGCGGGCATTGTTGCGATTCCGCTCGAAGCTGATGAGAAGATGACTGTTGGATACATTCATCATGCCTCTCATGATCTAAGCGAGCTTGCGAAGCGATATATCAAGAAGCTGCGAGCTTATATTGAAGCAAATCCCACGGTCAGTACCTATATCGAATATCAAGCTCCTGAAAACGACTAGACGAACAGCTCTTGGCCTCTAGAGCTTTCTGGAGTATTTCGTGGGTATGATCAAGACAGTTGCTGCGTTTAAGAACGACAAGGATTTCATTGGTTGCGACGATGCTCTTCATCGTCGGGTTCAACATAAATGAGAATATCTTGAACTTCGGGATAGCGTTCTGAGATGACCTTCTCAACCTCATCAACTAAATAGTGCGATGACCTTACGGTCATCTCTGGATCAACGAGGATATGAAGGTCGAGATAAATTTCGTTTTCAAGACCACGCGTGCGAATACGATGAGCTTCTCTTATGCCGTCGAATTGTTCAACAAGCAAGCGTATATCTTGTTCAGGAATGCGTGCCTCATCGGCAAGTGTTGCATAGGAGTTTTTAAATATATCGAACGCAGTGACGAGGATCGCCAACATTACAATAAGAGCCATGATATCGTCAGCCATCTCAATGCCTAGGGCAACCAAGATCAAACCAATGATGACCCCGATCGATACCAGACAATCAGAGAGTGTATGCGCTGCGTCGGCTTTCAAAATATCACTTTTGAGCTTTTTGCCCATACGGCGCTCATAAGAGGTGACAAACAAGTTCACTACGAGTGTGCCAGCCATAACGATGAATGAGATCGGCGTGACCTCGGTATGATAATTTCCTTCAATGAGCGAAACAACGGCGCTTGATCCTACTTGGTATGCTGCAAAAATAAGCATTAACCCTATGATGAGCGATGCAAAAGTTTCTAATTTGAAGTGTCCATAGGGATGTGATTTGTCGGCAGGTCGCATTGCGAGACTGATACCAATAAGCCCTACCACATTGCCAGCGGAATCGAAAATAGAATGAATGCCGTCTGCCTGCATCGCTGCCGAATGAGAGATGGTTCCGTAGACGAACTTTGCAAGAGCGACAACAAGATTAAGCAGTAGTACGCCAAGTAATACGCGCTTGACCGCGTTCGTGCGATTCTGTTGATTCTGTAGGCTGAGCTGAGTTATCTGCTCTTGTCCTTAGATACTATCGGGTCGATCGATCCCTGCTTTGTAAATATTTGCAGCATATGAAAAAGCTTCCCTACTGGGAAGCTTTTAGTTCAACTGGTGTCGGAGGCGGGATTTGAACCCGCACACCCGTTCAAATGGGCACTAGCACCTCAAGCTAGCGTGTCTGCCGTTCCACCACTCCGACGTGCTTTACAGCGTTGTCTATCTTATCAAAAGTTAACGTTCTTGCAAGTATTTATTGCTAAATTCTTGCAGGCGGAACGATTCGCACTTCACACCTTAAGACAAGATGGACACAATACAATTACTGTCCAGGATTGATAGTGCCATGGGGAAAGATGACCATGAGCACAACCAGTGAGACGATGAAGACCGCAACTAATATGATGGTGATGCGATCGAGATTCTTCTCAACAATACTAGTTCCTTGATTGGTGCCATACACGCTCGACGCGATCATGTCTGAAACACCAGTACCCTTGCCTGAATGAAGCAAGATGAAAATGATAAGTCCAATACCCGAAAGAACGAGCAGAATCGAGAAAATAATTGCAAGTACTGACAAAACTATCCCTTATCTCATATGATTTGATCCGTACAAAATATTTATTATGGCAAACGGATCGCTACTTTTCAAGCAGAGATCCAGCAGTCATCTCTTTAGGCACAGGAATGCCAATCATATCAAGCAATGTAGGTGAGATGTTCGCAAGGATGCCGCGGGTATTTTTCAAGCGGTATCCTCTGTGTGCTGCGTCAACAAGAATGAGCGGAACAGGTGCGGTCGTGTGAGCGGTGAAAGGTGATCCATCTTCAGCAAGCATACGATCAGCATTGCCATGATCTGCAGTGATGAGAGCAACGCCAGCTTTTTGCTCGATTGCATCGATAACGGCGCCTACTCCATGGTCGACTGCTTCGACTGCTTTCACGGCAGCTTCGATATTACCTGTATGTCCGACCATATCACAGTTAGCGAAATTGACGATATAGACATCAGCTTCATTGGCATTGATCGCGGCAACAAGCGTATCTGTGACCTCTGGCTCGCTCATTTCAGGTTGTAAATCATACGTTGTAACCTTTGGCGAGGCGATAAGCGTACGTGTTTCAAGCGATTTAGGGGTCTCTACTCCCCCGTTGAAGAAGAAAGTTACATGTGCATATTTCTCGGTCTCTGCGATATGGTATTGACGAAGACCTTCTTCTGCAAGAACATCTGCAAGAACATGATCAGGGCATTCCTTTGGAAATGCGATGGCTGCAGGAATAGTGGGATCATATTCTGTCAAGCATACGAAATCAGGCTTCGACCAACCAGATCGATCAAAGTGCGTGAATGATTCGTCGCAAATAGCACGAGTGATCTCTCGGGCGCGATCGGGTCGGAAATTGAAGAAGATGAATGCATCTCCAGGTGTGACCGAATCTTTGCTCACGTTCGTAGGCACAATGAATTCGTCAGTAATGTCGTTGTCATAGGAATCCTGCATGATCTGCTCTGGGCTACGATCAGTGGGATTTTCTGCAAGCCAGATAGCACGCCAAGCCTGCTCGATACGCTCCCAGCG
>UQFK01000012.1 GCA_900540345.1 uncultured Eggerthella sp. | reverse complement strand
CAGAAGGCAAGATGATGACCGGTTGGCTCAACGATAGTGGCACTGAGTACTATCTTGCGAGCTCAGGTAAGATGGTTACTGGCTGGCAGAAGATCAATGACAATTGGTACTATTTCGATCATTCTGGCGAGATGGCGCGCAATACCTGGATTGGAAGTCATTATGTCGGCGATGATGGCGTGAGACAATAGAGCCGATCAGCGCTTGTTGATAGAAGAAAGGCCGAGCGATCATACGATCGTTCGGCCTTGTTCATTTCTGGTCGGGACGACAGGATTTGAACCTGCGACCCCTTGACCCCCAGTCAAGTGCGCTACCAAACTGCGCCACGTCCCGAATGCCAAAATAGCAACCTGGATATAATATCAAACCTAGTTTCCTCGTCAAGGAGCAGCACGCGAAGTCTTCGAGAGATATTCGCATCATTGATCGAGCTGATAGGGGAATGACATCAAGGGAAATAAAGTGCACTAAGCATTATCGAACGGATTTTTCCAGAGTTCAAGGGCTTTTCTTTTGACAATGTTTAAGTACTATTAAATACAGCATCATCACGGATGATGGACTCTATATCACCTTTCCTTCTTCGAGAAAGCGAGCTTTGCTCATGCGCATTGGATTTGATAATGAAAAATATATTTCAATGCAAGCCGAGCATATCCAGAATCGCATTGAGCAATTCGGCGGAAAGCTCTATCTCGAATTCGGAGGCAAGCTCTTTGACGACCTGCATGCATCACGTGTTCTTCCTGGTTTTAAGCCAGATGCGAAGATATCTATGCTCAAAAGCATCATGGAAGATGTCGAGATCATCTTCGCCATCAATGCCAACGATATTGAGCAGAACAAAGTTCGTGGTGATCTGGGTATCACGTATGATGAAGATCTTTTGCGTCTCATGGATATCTTGCGTGGCATGGGCTTTTATGTGGGCTCGGTTGTCATTACGCAGTATTCTGGCCAGACTGCAGCTGATGCTTTTCGCCACCGTCTCGATGCACTCGACATCACCTCGTATTTGCATTATCCCATTGCTGGCTATCCAAACGATATCGAACATATCGTCAGTGATGAGGGGTATGGAAAGAATGAATATGTCGAGACCACACGTCCCCTTGTTGTGGTAACTGCTCCTGGTCCAGGCTCGGGCAAGATGGCAACTTGCCTCTCACAGCTCTATCACGAGAATAAACGAGGCGTTAAGGCCGGATACGCAAAATACGAGACATTTCCTGTGTGGAACCTTCCGCTTAGTCATCCAGTGAACATCGCTTATGAGGCTGCAACGCTCGATCTTAACGACGCAAACATCATCGATCCCTTTCATTTGGAAGCATACGATGAAGTGACGGTGAATTATAACCGTGACGTTGAAATATTCCCTGTCTTGAAGGCCATGATGGATCGTATCTCGGGCAGCTGCCCCTATCAATCGCCAACTGATATGGGCGTAAACATGGCTGGTTTTGCTATCAGTGACAACGATGCCTGTATCGATGCTGCTCGTATGGAGATCGTACGTCGCTACTTCCAGACAGCGACTGATGTGAAGCGCACGGGCATGGGCCAGAATCAGATCGATAAGTGCGAGTTGCTCATGAATCAAGCTGGAGTGAGCGTGAATGATCTTAAAGCTCGTAGCGCGGCATTGCTCAAAGAAGAAACAACAGGCGCACCTGTCGGCGCTATCATGCTTCCCGACGGAAGTGTGGTAACAGGCAAGACGTCTACGAATCTTGGGGCTGCAGCTTGCACGCTCATCAACGCTCTCAAAGCAATGGCGGGTGTCGAATCTGATGCAGATGTCATTTCAGATGAAGCGATCGAGCCGATCTGTACGCTCAAGACAACGGTCTTGAACTCGAACAATCCTCGTCTTCATTCTGACGAAACCATTATCGCGCTCGCGATCAGCTCTGCTACGAATCCAACTGCAAAGAAGGTGCTCGACTGTGTTGATCGATTGCGGGGATGCGATGCATTCTTTACGGTCATCATCTCTGAAGCGGATGAGCGATTCTATAAGAAGCTTGGCATGAATGTCTGTTGTGAGCCGAAGTACGAGCTCCATCGCTATTATCATAAATAATCTATGATCAACCTTGAACCCGCCGATCGCTCCTTTACGCGTGAGGAGATCGAGAGACATCGTCAGCATCAAATCCGTCTCGCGATCGACCATGGCTCGAACAGCTTGCTCAGTGATGAGGGTGCATCCAAGAAGAGCGCACACGATCATCGTCTTTGTTTTCTCGTGCTTGGAAGTGGTAGTAAAGGGAATGCCGCGGTGATTTACGACCAGATCACTGGACAGGGCGTTCTTATCGATGCCGGCATCTGCAAGCGTGATGTCTTTTGCTACAGCGAACAAGGTGGTTTTGACCTCGCGAATCTCAAGGGTATTTTCATCACGCATGCGCATTCCGACCACGTGAAGAATATCGGTGTGGTCGTACGCGGACTTCAGGCTCGAGGTATCACGGTGCCGATATACATGCATGAGCGAGCATTGATGGAGAGCAAGGAGCTCAAGAAGGCCGCAGAGGTATGCGAGACTCATTTCATCGAAGCAGGGCAGCAGTTCGCTGTAGGAGTTCTTGATATCCATGTCTTGCCGACCTCTCACGATGTGGAGGCATCGTTTGGTTTTAGGGTGGAAGCTGGCAGCGATGCGATCGGTCTGCTCACCGATACGGGCATCGTCTTACCCGAAGCGCTTTCTGGGCTGCGTGGTGTTCGTGTTCTTGGTCTTGAGAGCAATCATGATGTGGCGATGTTGAATAGCGGCCCCTATCCACGCATGCTTAAAGAGCGTGTATTGTCCTCACGGGGGCATTTGAGCAACGCTCAGGCAGCCGAGGCGCTTGAGGCGCTTGCGAGCGAAGAGCTTGAGATCGTTGTTGCTTTGCATATCTCAGAGAACAATAATACTTATCGGCTGCCAGTCGAGACACTTCGTCGTGTTGTTGAGCGGAAAGGTGCCTCTATAAAGGTGACCTGCGCATATCAGCATCGTCCTGTTTTCATCACCTCATGACATCTCTTCATTGACAGGGCGGTTGTTGAGCCCACTTACCGAGCATATCATCTTCACAACGATGCGTGCGAGCCGAGCAAAGCGCAAAGTAATACAGTGATGAAATGAGACTGAATTAGTCGCTTTTTATTATGGGCTCCTACAAAAGGGGGAACAAGCATGGAGATGATTGGATTTCTGATCCTCTTTCCACTTGTGGTCGCCGCCTTGCTGCTGATATTTAGGCAGAATAAGGTCAGGAACGTGATCGTTTGGGTCGCCAGTATTGTTATCATGGGCGCGTCCATTGCGTTCGTGGCGATGAACATCGGAACCACAGGGACCTACTTCATGTTCACAGGAACGGTCGGCTCGGCAGAAGCGCCGATTCCTATTGTCGATTGGTGCTCGATCGCGATCAGCGTCATCGTCGGTGCAATCGTCATCTTCTACAGCATCAAATACCGTAGATATTGGGTCCTCGGTCTTGCTGCAATCCAGTTGATCGGTACGCTTGTATTCGAATTTGGCTTCGCGCACGATATCATCTGCTTGCGTGGGCTCTATGTTGATTCTCTTTCGCTTATCATGACGCTTATCATCGGCCTTGTCGGTGCAGGAATCTGCATCTATTCCATTGGCTATATGGAAGATTTCCAGCGCGAGCATAAGCATGAGGCGGATCGTCGCCCTCGTTTCTTTGCGCTCATGTTCATATTCCTTGCTGCGATGTATGCGATCATCTTCAGTAATAATCTGGTTTGGCTCTATGCGGGCTGGGAGATTACCACGGTCTGCTCGTTCCTTTTGATCGGCTACACCCGTACAGAAGAAGCGATTGCGAATGCTTTCCGTCAGATTGTCATGAACATGGTCGGTGGTATCGCATTTCTTGCGGCATTGTTCTATCTTGTACTTCAATTCAATACGGTCGATTTCCTTGATTTCATCATCATCGGCTCTCTTGCACCAGCACTGGTTGTTTTCCCGCTTACGTGCTTGAGCCTGGCAGGTATGACCAAGGCAGCGCAGATGCCTTTTCATACGTGGCTTCTTGGTGCGATGGTCGCTCCGACACCAACTAGTGCGCTTTTGCATTCCTCAACCATGGTGAAGGCGGGCGTCTTTATGCTCATCAAATGTGCGCCTATTTATGCAGTCTCTTTTGGACCATCGATCTTCGTTATTTTAGTGGGCGGTCTTACCTTCCTTTTCTGCTCGTTTCTTGCGATCTCTCAGGTCAATGCCAAGCGTGTCCTTGCTTATTCGACCATCGCAAACCTCGGTCTCATCACCGCATGTGCAGGTGTTGGTACCGCTGAGGCTATTTGGGCGGCTATCTTCTTGGTTATCTTCCATGCGATAGCGAAGAGCTTGCTTTTCTTGTGCGTTGGAACTGCAGAGCATCATATCGGCTCGCGTAATCTCGAAGATATGGATACGCTCTTCGAGCGGATGCCGCGACTTGCGCGTCTCATGATGCTGGGCATCATGATCATGTTCATTGCGCCGTTTGGTATGCTCATTGCAAAGTGGGCAACGCTCGTTACGCTTATTGGAACACGTCAGATCGCGCTCATTCTTATGCTTGCATTCGGCTCAGCTGCAACATTCATGTTCTGGGCTAAATGGCTCGGAAAGCTTTCCGCTATCGCAGGTGAGCCTGATAATGTTGAGATCACGGTGCATAAAAGCGAGTGGTTTGCTGATGGTGTTATGGTCGTGCTCGCGGTACTCGCATGTGCTCTCATTCCGCTCATTTCGAATTATCTGGTTGAGCCGTATATCGGTTCAGTGCTCGGCATGAGCATTCAGCCGATCCGTGATGAAAATCTCTATCTGTCAACGATCATCGTATTGTTCATGGTCGTTATGATGTTCGGTGTGCTACGCAAGAAGACGAAAGCGAAGAAGGCAAGCGTCTATCTTTCGGGTGTCTCGGTCGATAACGAATCACGTGTTTTTCTCAACTCGCTCTCACAGCCTCAAGAGGCAACAGTGCGTAATTGGTATATGGATGATTGGTTCGGTGAAGCTAAGCTCACGCCTGTTGGTACCATCATCTGTTACATCCTTATCCTTATCGCGTTCATTTGGGCGATCGTCGCAACAGTGCTCAACCTTACTGCGTTGCTGTAAGAAAGGAGGCAGCTCATGGAAACATTCATCTCAATTCTTATAACCCTTGGCGCCTCGGTCATCTTTGCTATCGTTGCTACGGTGCTCGGTTGTCTGCTCGCTGGTATCGATCGTATCGTTAGTGCCCGCATGCAAGGAAGGGTAGGGCCGCCTTTGCTCCAGCCTTTTTACGACGTGCGTAAGCTTATCGACAAGGATAACGTTGCGGTGAATGGCACGATCGGCACTTATGTTGTTTGTGCGCTTGTATTTACGTTTCTTGCAGGCGGTATCTTCTTCTCAGGTGGCAACCTGCTCCTCTGCATCTTTGTTATCACGCTTGCAGAGCTCATGTTTGTCATGGCTGCTTATGCTTCACGCTCTCCGTTCTCAGAAGCTGGTGCGCATCGTGAGACGTTGCAGATCATGGCGTACGAGCCGATGGTGCTGTTGCTCGCGGTCGGTTTCTTCATGGCAACAGGAAGCTTTGATCTTTCCGTCTTGCCGTTCCTTGATTCTCCGATCATCTTCAGCTTATGGGGAATCTTCATTGGCATGCTCTACATACTTACGATTAAATTGAGGAAATCTCCTTTTGATCTCTCATATTCACACCATGCACATCAGGAACTGGTAAAAGGTGTAACTACTGAGATGTCGGGCAAGACGTTGGCTCAGATCGAGATCATGCATTGGTGCGAGAATATCTTGTACATGGGCTGGATCGTCATGTTCTTTGTTTGGGGCAATCCAGTCTCGATCGCTATCGCAATCATTGCTTTCATCCTTATCTACTTGCTCGAGATCTGGATCGACAACAATTTCGCTCGCGTCAAATGGCAGATGGTGTTGAAATCAACTTGGATCATCACATTGGTCCTTGGCGGCATCAATATCATCGTTCTTGCGTTCTTGTAAGGAGGAAACATGTCTTCTGTTTCTAAATCTCCTTGGATCATTCATTACGATGGCTCGAGTTGCAATGGATGTGATATCGAAGTTCTTGCGGCGCTCACGCCTCTCTACGATGTGGAGCGTTTCGGCATTGTAAATACGGGTAACCCTAAGCATGCGGATATTTTCCTCATCACAGGCGGCATCAATGAACGTAATATCAGCGTCGTGCAAGAGATATACGAGCAGATGGTCGAACCGAAGGTTGTCATTGCATGTGGTGTTTGTGCATGCACGGCAGGCATTTTCAAAGACTGCTACAACATCATCGGCGGAGTTGATAAGGCGATTCCGGTCGATGTGTACGCGCCTGGTTGTGCGATCCGTCCCGAAGCGATCATCGATGCGGTGGTGGAAGGTATTGCCATCCTGGAAGAGAAGTCGAAGAAGCTCAAAGCAGAGAAGAAAGGGGCCTAAAGATGGAATTCATCGAAACGTTTGTCCCTATCGAGATAGATGATCTGGTGAGCGCTGCTTCTGAGTATAAGGAGCAGGGCTATCAGCTTACACAGATGATGGCGCTCGCAAAAGAAGACGACACCATCTGGTTGTACTATACGTTTGTCAAGGATAACGAAGTCATCAATCGTCGCATTACTGGTGTTATCAAGGGTGAGACAGAGATTCCCTCGCTCACGCCGTTGTATATCGCTGTATTTGTGAACGAAAATGAAGCGCATGATCTCTATGGTGTGAACATCGTTGGAAATCTGATCGACTTCCAAGGTGCATTCTATAGCTTCCCTGAAGGAGTAGAGGCACCGATGACCATCGTTTCACCTGAGCAGCTTGCAGCGCGTGAGAAGGCGGCAAAGATCGCAAAGGCTAAAGCTGCAAAAGCCGCAAAAGCTGCGAAAGCTGCACAGGAAGCGAAAGAGGAAGGGGAATAGTCATGGGTAAAGCACAAATCATCCCTTTCGGCCCTCAGCATCCTGTTTTGCCTGAACCGTTGCATCTCGATCTTGTTGTCGAGGACGAGACGGTTGTCGAGGTACTCCCTCAGATTGGTTTTATCCATCGTGGTCTCGAAAAGCTTGTCGAAACGCGCGATATCCATCAGTTCATTTATGTGGCCGAGCGCATTTGTGGTATCTGTGCTTTTGGCCATAGCTATGGATATGCTCAGACTGTAGAGCGTTTGATGGGTGTTGAGATTCCGCCGCGTGCTGAGTATCTTCGCGCGATCATGCATGAGCTTTCGCGTTTGCACTCACATCTACTCTGGATGGGTCTTGCAGCCGATGCATTCGGTTTCGAGAGCCTTTTCATGCATTGTTGGCGCTTGCGTGAGCGAATCCTTGATATCTTCGAGGCAGTCGCTGGCGGTCGCGTTATTCTCTCTTATACCTTGATCGGCGGCGTTACGAAAGATATTGATGCGCCGATGTTGCAGGCTATTAGAGACAAACTCGAGAGCATTAAAGGTGAATATGAGCAGATCTGTAATGCGTTCCTGAAAGACACTTCGGTCAAGAATCGTCTGGTGGGTGTTGGTTATATCTCTCCTGAAGATGCGATCCAGTATGGCATGGTAGGTCCGTTCGCTCGTGCGAGCAATTTGGATAACGATGTAAGACGCCTCGGATTTGGTGCTTATGGCGATCTAGCAGAATTTCATTCGATTCTCTCGAGCGAAGGCGATTGCTATGGTCGAGTCAAAGTACGTGCAGAAGAAGTGCTCCAGTCGATCGACATCATCAACGAGCTCATCGATAAGATCCCCGAGGGCGATTTCTATGTTCCTGTGAAAGGCGCTCCTGCTGCTGGCAGTGAAGCCTGTAATATCCTCGAACAACCGCGTGGCGAAGTGTATTATTACTGCTCTGGCAACGGAACGAAGAATCTTGAGCGCATGCGCATCAGAACGCCAACTACGCAGAATATCGCTGGCATGACCATGGCATTGAAGGGCTGCGATCTTGCTGATGTCAATATGATCGTACTCACTATCGATCCTTGTATCAGCTGCACGGAAAGGTAGAGCAATGGGTTATTTCAAATTAGGAAGAATGACGCTTAAGTCTCTCTTCAAAAAACCAGAGACCATTCGCTATCCTTACGAGAGTAAGCCTCCTGTTGCTGATCTTAAGGGTCATATTGAGAACGATATCGTGGAGTGCACGCTCTGTGGCATATGCGCGAAACGCTGTCCAACTGGCTGCATTGAGGTCGATAAACAGGCAGAATCTTGGACCATCAATCCTTTTGATTGCATCCAATGTCGTACGTGTGTACGTGAATGCCCCCAGAATTGTTTGACCATGATGCCCGATTACCGTAAACCTGCTTTAGAAAAGGTTGTTTCGGTTACCACAAAACCTGAGCCGACCGAAGAGGAAAAAGCAGAGATGGCACGAAAAGAAGCCGAAAAAGCTGCTAGAATTAAGGCTGCGCTTGAGGCGAAAGCTGCTCGTGAGAAAGCAAAGCAAGAACAAGCTTCTGAAAAGCCTGAAGCATAGGCTACCGAGCGAATTGAACGTATGAGAATGATCGGGCCTTCGGGCCCGATTTGGTTTTGAATAAGGGGAGGGAAATGGAAGCACAACAGAGTAATGAAGTCTCGAATAAGATCTTCACGCTTCCTAACTTCATCTCGTTCATTCGCTTGCTTATGATCCCGATCTTTCTTGTGCTGCTCTTCAATGATCTCAATCTTGCAGCAACTTTGCTCTTTGCGATCGCGGCATCGACCGACTGGGTCGATGGTCAGATCGCTCGCAAGACCAATCAAGTCTCGCGTCTTGGTCAGTTGCTCGATCCTGCGGTTGATCGTTTGCTCATGATCGCTGGTGTGGCAGGGTTGTTCTTCGTTGGGCGTTTGCCTTTGTGGATAATCCTGTTTGTTCTGATTCGCGATCTGATCCTGTTGTTCGGCGGTGGGTATATCCTGAAGCATTATCAAGTGCGTGTGGCTGTTATCTATCCAGGTAAGGTTGCGACCACCTTGCTCTATATCGGTTTTGCAGGAATCTTGCTGAACTTCCCATTGCTCAGCGGTCTTGGCATATGCGATCTTTCATGGTTGCCAGGCTTCTCCTCTGGATCGTATTCCTGGGGATTCTGGTTTGTATATGCGGGTCTTGTCATGAATATATTCACTACGTCTTATTACATTATCACTGCTCTTAAAGGCATTCGACGCTCAAAGCGCCTCGCACAAGCGGAGAATTCTCATGGTTAGGGATCCTCGCGATCCGCGCGAGGTGCGCCGTGCTCCAAAAAAAGCAGGTAGTCAATCCCGCATGAGTGGATCTGGGGGCAGATCATCTTCTGATCAACAGAAGAGAGCGACAGGGCAGAAAGCCCCCCTTCGTTCTCAAGCGAGCTCTTCAGCTGAGCGAGGAGCGTCATCGCGTATCAGCAGGCAGGCTACGCGACGCATGCAGGTCTCTGCTCATACAGGCGAGCAATCTGGTGGGAGAGAGAATAAGACACGATCACAAGGGCAGGGTCGCACCAATCGATCGAGCGCTTTGCCGCGCACCAATCGACCTGATCAGAATGGTGCACGCGCAAGTAAAGCTCCGGTGTCTAGCCGAAGAGACGGGCGAGCTTCGCAACGCAGAACCCGAAACAGCGATAGCTCTCGTTCGCTTCATCTCGGACAAGAATCAGGTTCGAGAACTCGTCGCGCTGGGGCAAGTTCTGCACGTCGTGCAAGCCGTGAGCAGCTTTTAGAGAAGAGCGGCATTCCAGCTGGGGTGCTCACTGACCCTATGCACTCTCAGAAAGGCAAGAATACCTCGTCATCTCATCTTGTTTCGATTGCCTCGCATGTTGGAGCTGCTTGTGCTTGGCTTTGGTCGAAGAGCAAAGCCGCAGCGATCATCATCGCGCTTGCGCTTGTGGTAGGGCTTGCGGGTGGTGTCGATGCGATCGCGAACATGAACCGTATCTACCAAGGTGTGAGTGTCGGAGATATTGATCTTTCCGGAAAGACGATCGATGAAGCAACTGCGCTCATCTCGCAAGAATATGAACCACGCATTAATGGCAATGATGTGGTGTTATGCGCGAGCGAAGAAGTCGCTTCACAAGTGCAAAGTGACAAAGAAAAGCGAAATACGCTCGAAGAGCAGATCAGCTATGAAGAGACTCTTTCGCACCGAGACCGCTGGACTATCGATGCACAGGTGCTAGGCGCGACTTTCGACCCTGCTGCTTATGCGCAGATGGCCTACCAGGTTGGGCGGGACGATGGCTGGCTCTTCAACCGTCTTAAGGCTGGATTTTCAGGTGTTGATATCGAGCCGGTATGTAGTTTTAACGCGACCTCGCTTGACGAGCTGCGTGATGAGATCATCACTGCACTCGGTACAAAGATGGTTGATTTCAATGTGGAAATGCAAGAAGGATCGGCACACGTTACCGAAGGTCATGACGGTTACGAGGTTTCACAGGATTGGCTCATCGAAAAGCTTAATGATGGGCTGCTCTATGCAGAAGGAGAATCTCGTTTCGTCATCGATATGCAGGATGTGTCAGTGCGAATCGACGAAGAGGCCGCCTCAGTCTGCGCGACCGAGATCGATAATTCCATCGAATCAGGCATTACTTTCCAGTACGAAGATAAGCAATGGTTTGCTGATCGTGCACAGCTGGCAGAATGGATCGTAACCGAGGTGCGTGAAGAGAGTGGCGATTATGTGCTCAAACCGCTCTTCGATGATTCTCGTGCGAATCAAACCATCATTCAAGGTTTTGGTTTCAGCTACGGTGGTTCGGATTATACGGTGCAGTTCAGTGATCAAGAGGGAAGTATCATCGTTACGACGAATGCAACTGGTACGGTTCCTCAGGTCGGCGGGGCGATCGCATCACTCAACGATACCATCTTCACCACTGCCGAGAAGCGCTCTGCTCCACTTGTTGAAATCTCATCGATCGAGGCCCCTGAAACAATGAGCTTCGAAGAAGCGTGCGACTATGGTCTCGTGGTCGAGATCAGCTCTTTTACTACGCAATATGCTTCGGGAGTGGAAGCGAGAAACAATAATATCCATATAGCAGCCGATGCACTTAATGATTCGATCTGTAAAGCAGGAGAAACCTGGTCGTTTCTGGCGTTATCCGGAGAGACTACTCCTGATAAGGGCTATCAGGATGCCGGTGCCATTATCAGTGGTGAGTACTCCGATGCCATCGGGGGTGGTATCTGTCAGGTGGCAACTACGGTCTTCAATGCGGTCTATGATGCTGGATACCCGATCGAGAAACGCTACAATCATTCACTTTATATCGCGAGTTATCCTGAAGGGCGCGATGCGGCTATTGCATATCCCGATATGGACCTCGTGTGGCGAAATGATACGGAATCAGATGTTTTGCTCGTGATGACATACACGAATGCTTCAGTAACCGCTACACTGTACGGAGTGGATCCGGGTTACGAAGTGACGACGACCTATGGCGAGTGGCAAGAAGGTGAGCCCTATCGTACGATCGTTCGTCAAGATCCCGATTATCCTGTTGGAAAAGAATTTGTCGAGTCCTCTGGCACTGATGGCCGTTCGATCACGATCGTTCGTACGGTCAAGGATCGAAATGGAAATGTTATCCAAGAAAAGGAATTCAATTCCACCTACAGCCCGAAGAACAAGGTCGTAGTTCAGGGGTCTGCTCAGTCTTCTACGAGCGAATAGCGAAAGGATCAGTACGTGTACTATCAGCCAGAAATTGAAACAATGCCTCGCGAGGAGCTCGAAGCGCTTCAGCTCGAACGCCTCCAAGAACTCTCACGTTATGTGTATGATCGCATTCCCTTTTATAAAGAAGCCTTCGATGCAGCGGGAGTAAAGCCTGAGGACATTAAATGCCTCGATGATCTGCAAAAGCTTCCGTTTACCACTAAGCAAGATCTGCGTGATGCCTATCCATTCAAGATGTTCGCGGTTCCACAGAGCGAAGTTGCGCGTATCCATTGTTCGTCCGGTACAACAGGTACTGCGACCGTCGTTGGCTATACAGAAAAGGACCTTGAAGTCTGGGGAGATTGCTTTGCTCGTTTCTTGTATGCTGCAGATTGCGGACCAGACTCTATACTTCAGGTCGCTTATGGCTATGGTTTATTCACCGGTGGTCTTGGCGCTCATCAGGGTGGTGAGAGAGGCGGTCTTACCGTGCTGCCTATGTCGAGCGGCAATACCAAACGCCAGGTTCGCTTGATGCACGATTTTGGGGTAGATGTGTTGGCATGCACACCGTCGTATGCGCTCAATATTGCTGAAGTTGCCTACGATGAAGGCTATGACCCGCGTGAATTCAAGATCCACGCGGGTATTCTTGGTGCAGAACCTTGTTCAGAATCAATGCGCGCAGAGATTCAGGATAAGCTCGGTATCCAAGTGTTCGATATCTATGGACTCTCTGAGGTCATGGGACCAGGTGTTGCATGTGAATGCGATCAGCAAGATGGCCTTCACGTTTGCGAGGACCATTTCATCATCGAGGTGGTCGATCCACAAACACTCGAGCCAGTTGCTGATGGCGAATGGGGCGAGGTGGTATTCACTACGCTCTCTAAACAGTGCTCACCACTTATTCGTTATCGCACGCGTGACATCTCTCGTATCATCACTGGTCAGTGTGCGTGTGGCCGTACTTTCCGTCGCATGGATCGCATCACGGGTCGTACCGATGACATGATGATCTTGCGTGGTGTCAATGTTTTCCCGTCCCAGATCGAAGAAGAGATCGTTTCGTTTCCTGAGATCGTTCCGCAGTATCAACTTATCCTTACGACACGCGGAGCGCTCGATCATGTTGAGTTGCAGGTCGAGACCGTGCCAGATTTTCCGTTCGATGAAGTGGCTCGTCTGCAGAAGCTCAAGAAGGATCTCGAAAAGGCATTGAAGGACAATCTTCAGATCGCTGTTGAAGTGAAGATCGTCGAACCTAAGACTATCGAACGTTCTGAGGGCAAAGCAAAACGCATTGTCGATCTGAGGGAAGGACTCAAATAATGATCTCGCAGTTAACAGTATTTCTTGAGAATAAAGAGGGAAGGCTTGCTTCGGCAGTGCGCAGCATCGCGGAGGCTGATATCAATATGCAAGCGATGTTCTTAGCTGATACGAAGGATTTCGGCATCTTGCGCATCTTTTGCGATACCCCCAATAGAGCGTGCAAGATCTTACAAGACGAAGGATATCAGGCAAAGCTTGTCGATGTTGTTGCGGTAAAGGTCCCAAATCTACCTGGCTCCCTCGCCCGTCTTTTCAATTATCTCGACGATAAAGATATCGATGTGGAGTATGCGCATTGCTTCATTATTGGTGACCATGCGATCGATATCTTGAAGGTTGCTGATCCTGCGCTCGATGTGAAGCTTGCCGCAGAGGGTTTTGAAGTTTGCAAACCAGAAGACGTGTATGTACTCGACTAAACGTATTCTACAGAATAAGAACCGCTTTCGATACGCAGGCTTGATCGCTTGCGTATTTGCGTTTCTCTTAACCTTAAGCCTGCAGCCCTCTTTCGCCCAAGCTGAGGTACGCAATTCTGACGTTGTACTTGGTCAGAGTGTCGAAGAGCAGGGATTCACTGCTTCTCAGGCGCCCAATATAGCTTGCGAATATGCTTATCTCGTTTCGAGCGATGGAACTATCTATTATGCGCGCAATGCTTATGAGCAAGTTCATATCGCTTCGATCACGAAGATTATGACCGCACTTGTCGCGCTTGACTATGGTGGTGATCCGACACAGACTGAAATCACGGTGAGCCAAGAGGCGGCGAGCATCGGTGAGTCCTCTGCGATGTTACGCGCAGGTGATACATTGAGCTTAGAATCTGCGCTCAAGGCGCTCATGATACCTTCAGGTAATGATGCAGGCATGGCTATTGCTGAGTCGCTTGGTCCTACTATTCTTGATGAGCTCAAGAAAGATTCGAGCATCCCCCAAGAAGAGATGCCACAGAATGCCTATGATGCCTTCGTTTATGCGATGAACAAAAAGGCGCTCAGTCTTGGTATGAACGACGCCCGTTTCAGCAATCCTCATGGACTTGACTATGATCAGTTCAGCGGCGATATGCACTGTAGTGCTCAAAATGTATCGACTATGGCGCGTGCGGCTATGCAAAACGAACTCTTTCGCTCGATTGTCTCAACTGCTCAGACAACGATTCCTGTCAAACGTGGTGAAGAGTGGGTCGATCTTCAGCTTGAATCAACTGATGTGCTTTTAGGTTCATATGAAGGTGCCTGTGGTATCAAGACTGGCTATACCGAAATGGCAGGGGAGTGCTTTGCGGGTGCGTGTGAGCGCGATGGTGAAACACTTTATGCGATCGTGCTCGATTCTACATCCGAAGCGCAGCGTTTTGCAGACTGTGAAGAGCTATGGAATTGGGTCTACAACAATACGGTCGAGGTTGCGCTTGCAACCTCGGATGAGACTGTTAGTTTTACGACCGCATCGGGAACGCAGGACGTTCCAGTCGTGGCAAACGTGAGCCACAAGGGATGGACTGATAAGACCTTCAAAGCAACTATCGAGAACCCCGAACAGACGGTCGAAGTGTTTCGTTTCGAAGGAAATGTGAGTCAAGAGGTCATTTTTGATGATATTACTTCAAGCGTACGTGCAGGAGATAAGGTCGGTACGGTAAACTATTACCAGAATAACGAGATCATTCAAACAGTCAATTTGGTCGCTGCTGAAGATTGTGCGGGTCCGAATTTCATCGAAGGCATCGGCATTTGGTGGGAGAGGCTCACTGGTTCAACACCTAATGGCCGAAACGAGGCTGAGAGCGAAGTGATCGCAACGATGCCGATCATCTATGGCGCAGATGCTACACGCTAATGCGCGAACGGAAGTTAGAGAGAGACCATGACCACGTGTCCAGTATGCATGAATGAAGCTAATAACGATGGTGAGCGTTGCTCGGTTTGCGGCTATCATTTCCAAGAAGCCACTGAAGAATTTGGCGCTATTTCTGTCGACCCTGATGGAACAAATGCGTCTTCTGATGAAGGAGCGATCGCGACACTTCGGGTTTGCTATGGCAAGCAAGAAGGGCTTGTATTCAAGCTCGATTCTGACTTTGTCGAGATAGGCCGCTCTCCTAAGTGCGGCATCATGCTCAACGATATGACTGTCTCACGTGTGCATGCAGAGATAGAGCGGATCGGCGGAGAATGGACGATCGCTGATCGCGACTCTTTTAACGGGGTTTGGGTCAATAATAAGGCCGTCAAAAATGCTGTACTCCATAACGGAGATTTGCTGCAAATAGGATGCTTTGTCATCCGTTTTTCTGAGTAACGAATCGAAGAAGAGGTGCGCTTCGAATGAGCGCGTTTCATGTGAGCGATAAAGGATAGCGCATGGAATTTTTATCAGGCAACGAAGCTATTGCGCGTGGCGCATGGGAAGCTGGATGTCACATCGGTACAGCATATCCCGGAACGCCTTCAACAGAGACAATGGAGACCTTTGCGACGTTTCCTGACGTGTATGCTGAATGGTGTCCGAATGAAAAAGTCGCACTTGAGGTGGCGATGGGTGCTTCGGCAGCTGGTGCGCGCGTTCTGGTAACAATGAAGCATGTGGGTGTGAATGTTTGTGCAGATCCGCTTTTCACGGCTTCGTATACAGGTGTGAATGGTGGCTTGCTGCTGCTCGCTGCTGATGATCCTGGAATGTTCTCATCTCAAAACGAGCAAGATAGCCGTTATTATGCCATGGCATCGCTTGTGCCGATCCTTGAACCGAGCGACTCGCAAGAGGCCTTCGATTTTGCAAAGGCTGCCTATTCGCTCTCTGAGCAGTTTGATGTCCCTTTCATGATCCGCTCGACCGTACGCATCTCTCATACGAAGACGCCTGTTGAAGTAGGCGATCGCATCGCTGTACCGATCAAGCCTTACGAGACTGATCCAGCTAAATGGGTCATGATGCCAGCATTCGCAAAGCCTCGTCGTAAAGTGGTCGCAAAGCGTGTCGATACGCTCAAGGAATGGGTTGAGACCTGTCCGTTCAACGTCATTGAGCAGGGCGACCCGTCGGTGGGTATCATCTGCGCAGGTGCTGTCTATGATCATGTCAAGGAAGCATGTCCAGACGTGTCGATTTTCAAACTTGGTGTGACTTGGCCACTTCCTGCGCGCGCGATAGCGGATTTTGCTGCGAGCGTTGAGAAGGTCTATGTGGTCGAGGAGGCTTCGACGTATCTTTCAGATGCGGTACGCGCATGTGGCGTTACTCTTGATGAATTCGTTGTCGCACTTCCGCCTGATGGCGAGATCCATCCTGAAGACATCCTTCGCGCGCTCGATCGTCCGCTTCCTTGCCATCGTGCAACGCCTGATGATGTCCCGAATCGTCCACCGGCATTGTGCGCCGGTTGTCCTCATCGGCTTGTTTTCAAGGAGCTTTCGCGCCAGAAAGCGATCGTGACTGGTGATATCGGCTGTTATACGCTTGGTGCGCTACCCCCACTTGCTGCGATGGATACTACGCTTGATATGGGTGCATCGGTCTCGATGGCTCATGGTTTTGAATTGGCGCTTGCGGGTAGTGAACACCGTCCTGTTGTTGGCATCATCGGTGATTCGACCTTTGCTCATTCGGGTCTTTCGAGTCTTATTAATACGGTTTACAACAAGGGAACGGGTACGATCTGTATCCTTGATAATCGCACAACGGCCATGACGGGTCAGCAAGGAAACCCTTTCAACGGGGTCACGTTGCAGAATAGAGAAAGCGTAGAGCTTGATCTGCTGGCTATTTTAAGGGCGATCGGCGTGCCGCATGTGAGTGAAGTCGACCCATTCGATATGAAGGCGGTTCGTACAGCGATCAAAGAGGCGGTTTCACGCGATGAGCTCGATGTGATCGTTTTTAAGGGTCCGTGTGTCTTGCTTGATAAAAGCAAGAAGACACCCTATTTTGTCAATGAGAAATGCTCAGGATGTGGCGTATGTGTTTCGCTTGGTTGCCCAGCTATTTTCTCTCATGAAGAAAGCGGTCTAACTTCAATCGATACTGAAATGTGCAACGGATGTGGCCAATGTGAGCAATACTGTGCGTTCGGCGCCATCGAACGAGCATAAGAGGAGTGTGACCATGATTCAGCCTCAAACTTATACCATCTTACTCTGTGGCGTTGGAGGCCAAGGCACTATCACGGCAGCTGATCTGCTCGCTCGAGTCGCAAGTGCTGCAGGGAAGTGCTGCAAGGTCTCTGAGATTCACGGTATGGCACAGCGTGGGGGAGCTGTCACGACCGTTGTTCGATTTGGCGATGAGGTGGCGACTATGGTTTGTGACGAAGGCTGCGCTGACAATATTGTCTCATTCGAGATCACCGAAGCGCTTCGTAATCTTGCATTCCTGAAAAATGATGGCGTACTTGTCGTAAACGATGAAGAGATCAAGCCGTTGCCAGTGTTGACAGGCCGTGCGAGCATGCCTGCTCATGCACGTGAACGCCTGGTAGAATTGGGCGCAACGCTCATCCCAGCAGGTCAGCTCGCCCGTGAGGCGGGTACTGCAAAATGTGCGAATGTAGTGCTGCTTGGGGCGCTCGCAACCAGTTTGCCTTTTGATTTCAGTATTTGGGAGGAAGTCATTCGTCAGAATGTTCCCCCTAAGACTATCGACATCAATATCGAAGCATTCCGTTTGGGTGCGGCATACACGCAAGGAGAATGAACATGGCAGTAGCACAGTTAAGCGTCTTTATCGAAAGCAAGATCGGTCACTTAAAACGCATTTTGGATACGCTTGTTGAAAACGATATCAGTGTGAAGGGGTATGCGCTCTCTGATACAGGAGATTATGGCATTGCACGCTTCGTTGTTGATAAGCCAACGCGCGCGCTTGATGTTTTGGAGGGTGCGGGTGTAGCAGTTAAGCAGACTGAGGTGCTGTGTTTGAAGCTGAATGACGTGCCAGGAGAGCTCGCACGTGTTTTTGATGTTATCGCGAAACAGGATATGAACGTAAAATACAGCTATTCGCTCATCTCTACTTATATCGCGATCGGTGTTCAGGATGTTGAAAGAGCTGAACGAGCGCTGATCAATCAGCCAGTCGAGTTAGTCTCGCAGGTCGACTTCTCTTCGTAGTCCTTCCGTAATAGAATCGAGATTTCATGAGTGATGCAATAAAGACACCGATGTTTCAACCCGCTATCGAGACTATGTCGCGCGAAGAGATTCGTGCACTTCAACTTGAAAAACTCAAGGATCAGGTTACATGGACCTATGAGCGCGTACCGTGGTATCGCGAGAAGATGAATGAGCTTGGTGTTGTACCGGGTGATATTCAGTCGCTTGACGATGTACGTAAATTGCCTTTTACGGATAAGACCGTTTTGCGTGATACGTATCCTTATGGGCTTTTTGCAATCCCTCTCGATGATGTGGTGCGTCTTCACGCATCTTCGGGAACAACTGGAAAGCCGATCGTGGTGGGGTATAACGAACACGATCTTGATATCTGGCGTGATTGTATCGCGCGTCTTGCTCAGATGGCAGGTGTTGTTTCTTCGGATCGCGTGCAAATGGCATTTGGATATGGCATGTTCACTGGCGGTTTTGGTTTGCATTATGGCTGCGAGCATTTGGGCTGTATGGTGGTGCCTGCAGGCTCAGGTAATACCGAGCGGCACCTTATGATGATCAACGACTACAAGACCACCGTCCTCATCTCAACACCTTCTTATGCTATGCATATGTGCGAATATGGCGAGAAGCATGGGTTTGATTGGGCGAATTCGAGTCTGCGCATCGGCCTTTTCGGAGGTGAACCATGCCCGCCAGCATTGAAGGAAGAGATCGAGAAGCGCATGCATATCACCTGCACCGATAACTACGGTCTTACCGAGGTGATGGGTCCTGGTGTTTCAGGTGAGTGTTTAGCATCACGCGACATGCAGCACATCGCCGAAGATCATTTTTTGTGGGAGGTCGTCGATCCAAAGACGGGTGAGCCGTTGCCTGAAGGAGTGCCTGGCGAACTTGTCCTCACACCACTCGACAAACAGGCGTTTCCGGTGCTGCGCTATCGTACGCACGATCTGAGCTATGTTATCACCGAGCCATGCGCTTGTGGTCGTACGCATGCACGTATGAAGAAGGTACGTACGCGTACTGATGATATGCTCATTATCCGTGGTACGAATGTTTTCCCTTCTCAAGTTGAAGATATTTTAGCTGGCATAGAAGGGGTAAGCCCTCACTACCGTATCGAAGTAGACAATGAGACAGGGCTTGATCATATGACCATCATGGTCGAACTTTTACCTGAGGCATTCAGTGACTCTTTCGAGGAGATGGATAGGTTCCGGAAGCATATTCAGACCACGCTCAAAGACTCGATGCTTGTTTCTTCTGATGTGAAGTTGATCGAGCCTGGTGGAATCGAGCGTAGCTTTGGTAAGACCAAGCATGTGACTGATCTTCGCAAATAAACGGCAAGCTCTTGGTTTGACATAAGAAGCGATACGTTCATGACTAGCGTGCAATCCGATCACCAAGAATACCCTGAGATACTTGGTCGCTTCGCACCGAGTCCTTCGGGGCGTTTTCATGTAGGTAATATCTTTGCGAGCCTAGTTGCTACGCTTGTTGCAGATAAGATGATCTTGCGTATCGAGGACCTTGATCCCGATCGCTCAAAACAATGCTTTATTGATAGCGTGAAGCGTGATCTTGTATGGTTTGGCTTCGAGTGGGTAGGGGAGTCTATTTCCCAAAGCACACCCGATCGACAAGAGGCATATCGTTGTGCGCTTTCAAAGCTTGAAGAAGTTGGTCTGATCTATCCGTGCTTTTGTTCGCGCGCTGATCTTCATAGTGCCCGTGCTCCTCATATTGGCGAAGAGTATATCTATCAGAACACCTGCAAGCATTTTACTGAAGAAGAACGTACGCAGCGAGCGCTCGTGCGCGCTCCTGCGCTGCGCCTTGATGTAGCGAATGCTCCTGTTGAGCGGTTTGAAGATACTTTTCAGGGCTCATGTGCTTATGATCTGGTGAACTGCTCAGGTGATTTTATTGTGCGGCGTAGTGATGGTGTGTTTGCTTATCAACTTGCAGTTGTGGTTGATGATGCAGCTTGCGGCATCAATTCGGTTGTGCGTGGAATCGATCTTCTTGCTTCGACCCCAAAGCAACTTTTCCTTCAGGAGACTTTTGGATACGAGCGACCAATCTATGGGCATGTTCCGATCTTTGTGGACGAAAGCGGACGAAAACTTTCCAAACGTAATGGCGATGCGACGCTTGACTATCTGATAGATGAGTTACATCTTGGACCTCGTGAGATTCTTGGTTATCTTGCCTATCTAAGCGGTTTGATACCTGAGTTTCAGCCGATGGGTATCAGTGAGCTGAAGCGTTTTGCTGATCTATCGCAGATCAGCGGTAAGCGAGAAATTCTTTGGCGTGCACCAGATCGTAATGCGATGGGCTACTACGTATGATGAATGAGAGTTGCTTTTCTGTCGTTGCTATACGATGAATGCGATTGAAGAATTCATCGCAATCGATAAGCAATAGAACGCGATAAAGATGATATTCAAGCTTATGATCTGTGCCATCGCGCCATCGCGTGAAGCTTGATTAAGTGGATTGAGAGCGATTGCGCGTAAAACAGGAAAAGCTGCGCAGACCATAAGTATCCCAAAAACAATCCCTGGCGTGAAAAAGATCAATTCAAGGATGAGCATGAGTGCAGGCCAGATGAGGATGATGAGCTTATAGAGGCTCACTGCATTATTGCGGCCGAGCATGACTGCGAGTGTATGTCTTTGTGCGGTTTGGTCCTTTTCAATGTCGCAGGTATTATTCGTTGCAAGTATCATACCGATGCCGATCATGAGTGGAAGCGCGATGATGAGCATCATCCAATCGAGCACGCCCGAGAGAACATAAACACAGGCAAGAGGGATAAGGCCCCCCATAGTGAAACCGATCGCTATCTCTCCTATTGGAAGATAGGAGAGAGGTGTTCGTCCAGCAGAATAGACGATTACTACGATAGCGCCGATGATGCCGATGATGAGTGGGACAATGCCAGAAATATAGACGATATAGCATCCGAGCAGAGCTGCCACAACCAACTGAGCGATGGCAAAAACAAGTACGTGAGCAGGACTAATATTGTTATAGATGAGCACTGCATCAAAGGCATCTTCGGAGGAGTTCTCCTTCGAATCAGTACCCTTCTTGTAGTCAAGGTAGTCGTTTAGGGTGTTAGCTGCTGCTTGCATGAGCGAGCAGATGAGAAAGAGTATGAGTGCGAGTAGTAGATTGATCGTGCCGGAAAAGCTTACGGCAGTGTAGACGATAGAGAATAGAATAGCGAGGATAGACGGTGCGAGCGTATGCGGTGCCATGAGTTGAAAAGCAAGCTTAGGGGTGAGTGGGCTATAGTTATTGGTTGGCCTGCGTGTTGTGGTTCGTTGGTTCAAAGAATATCCTCGCTTAAACGATCGTTCATCCAACTCTTTATTATATAAGTTAGTATTACTAGGCGAGATAAAAGAAGGGGAGTGCACCGATGGAGTACACGACGGATATGGAAGTTCGTTATTCTGAGACCGATCAGATGGGAGTTGTCTATCATTCGAACTACTTCAGCTGGTTCGATGTGGCGCGTTGTCGATTGCTCGATGAGGTTGGAATTCCGTATCCCTGGATCGAGGAGCAGGGCTTTTTGTGTCCCGTTATCAATGCTGAGATCTCATATGGGGTGCCGTTTCGTTTCGGAGAGACCGCGACGATTTATACGCGTATTTCGAAGACTACTCCTGTGCGAACAACGTATAGCTATCGTATCTTTCTAAAAGGGGATGACCCTGAAACGACGAAGCCACGCATCACTGGGTCGACTACGCATTGCCTTGTAGACGCCGATACGTTCAAGCCTTCCTCTATCAAACGAGCGCTTCCTCATCTCTACGACAAATACAAAGAGATCGAACAGGAAGAAGCATAGATCGATCTCGATTCAAGCGATGACTGAAAACAAGATCTCACAAAATTTTGGAGCCTTCGGGCTGCTAAAATACGCTCTACCTACCGTGTGTATGATGCTGTTCACCTCCGTCTATACGATGGTGGATGGGGTGTTTATCGCGCAATTTGTTTCAGTCAATGCGCTCTCTGCGCTCAATATCGTCAATCCGATCTTCTCATGTGTGATGGGTTTTGGTGTGATGCTGGGCGCTGGTGGATCTGCGGTTATTGCGAAGAATATCGGAGAAGGGAAGGAGCAGGAGGCGCACGAAAATCTTAGTGCGCTTGTGTTGTTTGGCTTCTTATTAGGACTTCTGCTCACAGTCGTGCTCATCGTATTCATGATACCTTTGCTCCGATTTCTTGGTGCAACCGATATCTTGCTTCCCCTTTGTAAGGAGTACTGCTGGTACATCCTTCCATTCATAGCGCCCTGGGTGCTCGAGCTAATGTTTAGCAGTTACTTCATCACCGCAGGCACACCAAAGCTTGGTCTTGTTGTTGCGCTTTGTTCTGGTGCATTCAATATCATAGGGGACTATCTGCTTATTGCCGTATTCGGTCTCGGTATCAAAGGAGCTGCGATTGCCACTGGTCTTGCAACTTGCATTCCTGTTGTGGTGGCACTCATATATTTTCAAAACAAAACGCATAGTCTCCATTTTGGCCGGCCCATCATGCGTTTGAGGATGATCGTGAGGAGTTGTACTAACGGTATATCTGAGATGATCGCGAATCTTGCGGCCATGATCATAACGCTTTCATACAACCTGATCATGATCAGGTTGGCAGGAGAACAGGGTGTCGCTGCTATCACGGTGATCCTTTATCTCGAATTTCTCTTCACAGCGGGGTTCTATGGATTTGCAAGCGGTATCGCTCCTATCATCAGTTACAACTATGGTGCGCAGAACAGAAAACAGCTTCGTCGTATTGTGAAAGATGCATATCTGTTTGTGGCAGGAGGTTCGATTCTTGTATATGCGGCGAGTATGTTGGGCAATCACTTGCTCGTAGGAATCTTTGCGGCTCCGGGTACCGAACTTTTTGAAATGGCAAGTCACGGCTTGTCGATCTTCGCAACGGGATTTTTGTTTGCAGGTATCAGCCTTATGACATCAAACATGTTCACAGCGCTTTCTAACGGCGCAGTCTCTGCGACCATCTCTACGTTGCGCAGTTTTCTTTTTGTATTAGTGTGTTTGATCTTGTTTTCAAATTGGTGGGGCGTTGAGGGCGTCTGGTTCGCAGTCCCTGTTGCTGAGGTGCTATCCATCATCGTATGCGCAATATGTGTTGCAACCTTTTATGCTCGCTATTTCAGACTTCCAGGATATAAACCTTCTACAAGCGCAGATTGAAGCACCTCTATTGTTTTGCAGCAGAGGGATGAGAGCGCTTAATTCAAGGTTACATAAGATATATTATCGTATTTACTATTGTGGTTATGGGGGAGCTAGATACCGCTTGAGCCGAATCCGCCACTACCTCTATCTGTATTGCTCAAGGCATCTACTTCTACGAAATCAATATCGCCAACTGTGATGATAACAAGTTGCGCAATTCGATCGCCTATATTGATCTTGATCGGTTCAGTCGGATCAAGATTAATTGCGATTACCTTCAATTCTCCGCGATAATTCGAATCGATCAATCCGGGTGTATTGACGAGCGACAGGCCTTTATTGATCGCATTGCCACTACGTGGCACAACAAGACCTGCATGTTGTGGTGGTAGTTCGATGGCAATGCCTGTTCGCACGAGTTTTCGCTCAAAAGGTTGAAGGATGACCTCTTCAATGCTTGATAAATCATACCCAGCATCACCTTTTCGTCCATGAGACGGTATAACGGCTTCTGAGGCCGTTTTAGTGAATTTAACGAGTATAGTATCGTCTAACATCGTTTTAAGCCCTTAGAATCGATCTGAGAGGATCATTTTATTTATGCAGTGAAGAAACTAGCTCTTGATAGCGTGAAGCGCATCACTGAATTCTTCAATGTTTTGGAAATCTTTATAAACGCTCGCAAAGCGAATATAGGCAACTTCATCTAAGTCAGCGAGATAAGAAAGAGTTAGATCTCCAAGCTCTTTAGAAGTGATTTCGTTTCTTACGTTCAAACGAAGCTCGCGTTCGATCTTATCGACAATGTCAGAGATTTGCTCTGGCGTGATAGGACGTTTTGCGCATGCGATAAGAATTCCACGAAAGAGCTTATCACGACTGAACGCTTCAGATGAATTATCGCTCTTGGTGATGACTAAAGGATTATCGCCAAGACGTTCGTAGGTGGTGAAACGATTGCCGCATTCCAGACATTCACGTCGACGCCTGATAGATGCGCCATCGTCAGCGGGACGAGAATCGACTACCTTTGATTCGGCATATCCACAAGATGGGCACCGCATGAGACTCCTTTGTTCGTTTATGTATATACGGTACCACAATATCTTGTAGGTTGAAATATATCGATGTAAAGCATGATGAGTATCAGGGTAAAGGGCTCTTATGCGCCGAAAAGTATCATGATAAAGGCGGTGATACCAGTGACTGAGAATCCTTTTGCGAAGATAATAAGGTCTTCATGATGGTAGGTGTTTCGCTTATGCGGAGAAAAAAGTTCGCCAATTATTCTGTTGTTCCTTACAAAATGAGCAATACGTGATTTAAGCCCTGTGCGAGAAGGCGTTTGCTTCCATTCATTTTGGGACGTATGAAGTGAATTATATGCTTCATCAAAGTCAATAATATGAGCCGCATTGTGTTCTGCGTGAAATTGTGGCTTTTGGAACACATCGTATTGATGCTCTTCGGTTTTAAGTGCATTCGATCCATTGGTATAGAACTTCTGATGCTGATATGCCATAATTCGCTTCTTTCTCTTGCATAGAACCTTTGTTCGTGTATACTTTAAATCGAACAAACGTTCTTGTCAATGAAAAAACGAACAAATGTTTGTAGAGGAGAAATTCCTATGAGCGCTCTTACGAAACGTCAGCAGCAGATCTACGATTTTATCGAAGCATACATCGATCAAAAAGGTTTTGGGCCGACAGTGCGCGAGATCTGTGAGGCAGTGAATCTTTCCTCGCCTTCTACGGTGCATGTGCACTTGCGTACACTTGAAGAAAAAGGCTTTATCATCCGCGATTCATTGAAGTCTCGCTCGATCGCTCTTCCTCATAAAGAAGAACAACAGACACATGGTTCTGCAGCATATGAAAATATTATTTCTTTACCAGTTGTTGGGCGTGTTGCTGCAGGAGAGCCGATCCTCGCTGAGCAAAATATCGAAAATACGCTCACGCTTCCTACTGAATTAGTGGGAGATTCGGCCTCGTTTATCCTTTCGGTGCGCGGGGATTCGATGATCGAGATCGGCATCAATGATGGCGACTATGTTGTTGTTAAAGAGCAACAGGTGGCTCGTAATGGAGAGATCGTGGTGGCGTTGATCGAAGACGGAGCAACGGTGAAGCGCTTCTATAAAGAGAACGATCATATTCGTCTTCAACCAGAGAATTCTTCGATGGAGCCTATTATTGTCAAAGATTGCGCGATCGTCGGTAAGGTTGTCGCAGTCATGAGAAAGGTCTATTAACCATCGATTCGATACGGCTCGAAGCGCATCGATGATTCGGGTGATACACGTAAATTTAGATGTGTTCCTTCTTCGGTATATTCCTCGAAGAGAATTGAGCAGCGCTTATGAGCAAATGACACAAGATCGCCTTTGGTGTAGGGAATCAATACGTTCATCAATATTTGATGCGATTCGGCAGCGATACCGATTCGCTTGATCAACTCTTCTATCCCCTCTCCTGTTCTTGTCGAGGTGAAGAGCGCATGGGGGAAACGAGCTCGATAGGCCTCAAGTTCGTTGGGGTCGAGAAGATCGATCTTGTTGAGCACTTCGATGCGCGATATCTCTTCAGCTCCGATCTGTTCGAGCACTTCATTTACCGTATCTATCTGTTCGATAAAGTTATCGTCTGATGAATCGACCACATGAAGGATGAGATCAGCACCGCATATCTCATCGAGGGTCGATTTGAAGGCTTCGACGAGGGTGGTCGGTAATTTTTGGATAAAACCTACAGTGTCAGTCAGTGTTAATTCGCGTCCATCTGGGATAGTAAGCTTACGGGTTGTTGAGTCAAGTGTTGCAAAGAGTTTGTCGTAACTGAGCACATCGGCCCCAGTTATCGTGTTCAATAGGCTCGACTTTCCTGCATTGGTGTACCCAGCTAAAGCTACCTTGTATATACCAGATTGATAGCGCTGTTTGCGTTGAAGCGACCGTGTTTTGGCGATATCGGCAAGCTCTCGTTTGATGGAAGTGATTCGCTTGCGTACCATACGGCGATCTACCTCGAGTTGGCTTTCCCCCTCGCCAAAACGCGAGCCGACACCGCCGCCCATTCGATTTGAGGCAAGATGGGCCCACATACCGCGAAGTCGAGGAAGGAGATATTCATTCTGAGCAAGTCGCACCTGCAGGCGCCCTTCTCTGCTGGTTGCGTGAAGCGCGAAAATATCAAGGATTAATGCTGTGCGGTCAATGATCTTGATATCTTTGCCTATAAGTTTCTCAAGATTCGATTGTTGCGACGGAGAAAGCTCGTCATCAAATATAACCACATCGGCAGTATATGAGCGACAGAGTTGTGCGACCTTTTCTACTTTGCCTGATCCGATGAAGGTGCGC
>UQFK01000011.1 GCA_900540345.1 uncultured Eggerthella sp. | reverse complement strand
TGTCCGCTTTAATCTTCAAGAAGTGAGGAGCATTCATGGCGGAAAAGATCTTGATCACTGATGAGATCGTTCCAGAGGGGATCGAATACCTACAAGAAAAGGGTTATGAGGTCGATTGTAACTATGATCTTTCTCATGCCGATCTTGTCTCTATCATCAAAGATTATGATGCGCTCATCGTCCGCTCTGCAACAACGCTCGATCGCGCTGTCTTTGAAGCTGGTAAGAAGTTGCGCGTCGTTGGTCGAGCAGGCGTGGGCGTCGATAATATCGACATCGAAGCCGCGAATGCATATGGTGTCATCGTCTGCAATGCTCCGGTCTCTAATACGGTTTCTGCTGCAGAGCACACGTTTGCGCTTATGCTCTCAGCAGCGCGTAATGTTGCAGCAGCCGATGCGTGTATGAAGCAAGGTGGTTGGAGTCGCCGCGATTTCTATGGAACTGAGCTTTACCATAAGACGCTTGCGATCTTTGGTCTTGGGAGGATTGGCGGACTTGTAGCGGATCGTGCACGAGCGTTTGGAATGAATCTGGTTGGCTACGATCCTTATTGTTCGCGTGAGCGCGCTGCTCAACTTGGAGTTAAGCTCTACGATTCGCTTGAGGATATCTTGCCGATCGCGGATTTCATTACGGTGCATCTGCCTGCCACTGATGAGACGATTCGAATGTTTGGTCCTGAAGAATTTGCGCGCATGAAAGATGGTGTCATCTTGGTGAATGGAGCGCGTGGCGGAATCTATGATATTAAAGCTCTTTCCGATTTCATCGCTGCAGGAAAGGTTGCAGCTTGCGGTATCGATGTCTGGGAAGAGCAGCCTTGCTATGACAGTCCACTTCACGAGTTTAAGCAAGCGACTCTCACTCCCCATGTGGGATCTTTGACCTTCGAAGCTCAGTATCGAGCAGGCATGCAGATCGCAGAATACGTTGCGGATGGCCTTTCTGGATCGGTCGTTACCACGGCGCTTAATATATCTTCAGTCTCAAGTGACGACATGGAGCTTCTTGCGCCCTATGTTCCGGTATGTAAGCTCATCGGCTCTGCACTCTCGCAGATGAATAAAGGGGAGCTTCCTGCGACGCTTTCGGTTACAACAGCAGGTAATCTTGCTGGGCTTGATGCTCGTTTGCTCGTTGCAAGTGCTCTTGATGGTTATCTTTCTGGTGAGAAGCGTGTTCGTGTAACCCCTACAAATGTCGATACCATTGCACAACGTCACGGCATTCGTATTGAGATGCATTCTTCAGCTGATGCGCAAGAGTATGCCTCATGTGTGCGGATCGAGGCAGACGGTGATGTGATTGTTGGTACGACAGCGGGTTTGGTGCAAGCACCGCGTATCGTTTCATTCATGGGTTATCAGTGCGATATCGCACCAGGTGACCATTTTCTGGTTATGCAATATGTCGATCAGCCGGGTCGTGTTGGTAGTATCGGAACGATACTTGGCGATGCAAACGTGAACATCACCACCATGCAAGTGAGCACGATGGATGATTCCGATCTTGTGCTGGTGTTCATGAACATCGAAGCTGATCTTTCAGATGAGGTGATCGACAAGCTTACGCTTGCAACTGAGCTTACGAAGCTCTGGGTCTTAAATCTATGATCGATCGTGTACAGGAAGCTGCAGCGAGCACCCGATCATTCTTCTGCGCACTCTTGTCTCTTCGATTGATGTTTTCACGATTTCTCTTGTAGCGAGCGTAGGGAGCTGTGCTATACTAGCGCAGTCTGCCTGAATGGGCAGATCGTTTGTATTGGACCTGCGAGACATGTTTGTTGTAAGCGCTCACTAAAGAAGCGCGACATACATGGTAAATGTAACTGCAATCATGAGCAAAGGTCCCCGTATTCGAAAGGGGTCCGTTTTGACCGAAATTAAGAACACGTCCGTTATTGAATTCGACGACATTTCAGAAGATGAAATGAACAAAATGATCGACGGAACGCTTACTGAGTTTGACGAAGGCGATCTGATCGATGGTACCGTAGTTAAGATCGAGCATGATGAAGTGCTCGTTGATATCGGATTCAAGAGCGAAGGTGTTATCCCTGCTCGTGAGCTTTCTATTCGTAAAGATGCCGATCCATCCGAGGTTGTAGAACTCGGCGATCGCCTTGAAGCGCTTGTTCTTCAGAAAGAAGACAAGGACGGACGCCTTATCCTTTCCAAGAAGCGTGCTGAATACGAGCGTGCTTGGATTCAGGTTGAAGATAAATTCAAAGCTGGGGAAGTCGTCACTGGTGAGGTCATCGAAGTTGTCAAGGGTGGTCTTATCCTCGACATCGGCCTTCGTGGCTTCTTGCCAGCATCCTTGGTCGACCTTCGCCGTGTGAAAGATCTTACTGCTTATCTCGGTACAGAGATCGAAGCGCGTGTTATCGAGATGGATCGCAATCGCAATAATGTTGTGCTCTCTCGCCGTGTCCTTCTTGAGGAAGGCCGCAAGAACGAGCGTGCAGAGATTCTCGAGAAACTCTCGAAGGGTATGCGCCTGAAGGGTACAGTTTCTTCTATTGTTGACTTTGGTGCATTCGTTGATCTCGGCGGTATCGACGGTCTTATCCATATCTCTGAGCTTTCATGGAGTCATGTCAACCATCCTTCTGAGGTGGTCAAGGTCAACGAAGAAGTCGAGGTAGAAGTTCTCGATGTTGATCTGCAGCGCGAGCGCATCTCTCTTGGTCTCAAGCAGACCACTGAAGATCCATGGATCAAGCTTGTTGAAGTCTATCCAGTCGACACCATCGTTGATGGTCGCGTTACAAAGATCGTTCCTTTTGGTGCATTCATCGAGCTGGGTGACAACGTCGAAGGTCTTGTTCACATTTCCGAGATGGCTATGAAGCATATCGATTCGCCGAATCAGGTTGTGAGCGTTGGCGATGGCGTCAAGGTTAAGGTTATGGATGTGAATACTGATCGCCGCCGCATTTCGCTTTCTATGAAAGCTGCGGCTGAGGATCTTGGTATCGAGATCGATGTTGAAGAACCAGAACCAAAGGAAGAGGCGCAAGAAGCTGAGTAGTGCTCGTCCTCATATTGCTTTAGGTTTGAGCGGCGGGGTTGATAGTGCAACCTCAGCCGCTCTTCTTTTATCTGAGGGATATCAGGTAACAGGGGTTACGTGCGTCTTCTGCGATGGAGATGATGCTGTCTCGAATATCCAAGCAGCCGAAAGCGTCTGTCGTCATCTCGGGATCGATCATGTTGTCTATGAAGCGCAGGAGATATTCAACCAGGAAGTTATCCACCCTTTCATTCATGATTGTGCCTCAGGGCTCACTCCTGCTCCATGCGTCATGTGTAATCGCCATTGCAAGATTCCTGTATTATGCGCAGCGGCTGATGAGCTTGGTTGTGACAAGGTCGCAACAGGCCATTATGCGCGCGTGATCCAAGATCGCAAGACAGCACGTTTTGCGTTGAAGCGAGCGCTCGATGAATCGAAGGATCAGAGCTACATGCTCAGTTTGCTCACACAGGATCAACTTGCTCGTCTTGTGCTTCCTTTAGGCGGCTATACGAAACTTGAGGTCCGCGCATATGCAGAAGAGCATGGCATACCCGTAGCGCATCGCGCGGAGAGCCAGGATCTGTGCTTTATCACTGGTGACTATCGAGATTTTTTGCGAGATGCAGGTATCGAGGATGAGAGAGGCAAGATCGTTACGTTCGAAGGTGAGATAGTGGGAGAGCACAAGGGACTTCATCACTATACGCTGGGACAGCGAAAAGGCTTAGGGGTTGCGATGGGTGAACCCTATTTCGTCGTTGCAAAAGATCCGCACAACAATACGATCGTGATCGCCCCAAAGAATCGAACATTTATCTCATCTCTTGAGGTAAAAGATTTGAATTGGATGTTCGAAATTCCTCAGGGACCTTGTATGGTGAAGATCCGTTATCGCTCGAAGCCAGCTCTTGCTGATGTTGTAGTACTGGATGGTGGTCGCGCACGGATTAACTTCTACGATCCGCAGTCGCTTACTGCTCCTGGACAGTGTTGTGCGATCTATCAAGGGAGTGATCTTTTGGGAGGCGCAATCATTGACAGGGTCTTCTTTTTGGAATAATATCAGAACAAATGTTCGTTTTGTAGTGCAAAGGGCATTCTATGGCGAAAAGGATATTCATAACAGGCGGTATCGGATCGGGCAAGTCGACCCTGCTTGATTTTTTAGCAAGGCAGGGAGTCGCAGTTCTCGAGGCTGATAAGATCGGACACGAGATCCTTACGTTTCCTGATACAAAAGCAGAGCTCGCCGAGAAGTTCGGAGACGACATCTTCGATCAGGATGGTGAGGTGGTTCGCTCTGCACTTGCCGCTAAGGCGTTTGCTTCATCTGAGAAAACTGCCCTGCTTGATTCGGTAACGCTAAAACGAGTTTATGCAGAATCGTTGCGTCAACTCGATGATCTTGTGCAGAGTCATGAGGTGGTCGCGCTTGAGATGGCAATCTTGGATGGGAGAGATGATTTCTCTAAGAATGCTGATGTGGTCATTGCGGTCGTTACCTCGCCTGAGGTGCGTATTGATCGCCTTGTCCAGCGAGGTCTTACAAGAGAAGATGCATACAATCGCCTTAAGAATCAAGTTCCTGACCAAAGACGTATCGCTATAGCGGATGTGGTTTTTACCAATGATGGAACGCTCGATGAATTCGAGCATGAAATTGAGCAGTGGTGGATGCGCTTCGAGAGCGAGCAAGTATCATGAGCCATCTTGCGAGTCTTGAAGGAACATCTATGGAAGGCAAACTGCCTGTTGCGCGTTTGGCTACTCAACCCTTCGAGGTAGTTTCTGATTTTGAGCCTGCAGGCGACCAGCCTGAAGCTATTGCGAAGATCGCATCGAATATCGAAGCTGGCATGCGGTATCAGACGCTTCTCGGCGTGACAGGTTCGGGTAAGACCTATACGGTTGCTAAGACGATAGAGGCAATCCAGCGTCCTACGCTTATTCTTGCACCGAATAAGACGCTCGCTGCGCAGTTAGCGGCAGAGTTGAAGGAATTCTTCCCGAATAACGCTGTTGTCTACTTCGTGTCGTATTACGACTATTATCAGCCTGAAGCATATGTTCCGACTACTGATACGTTTATTGAAAAGGATGCCTCGATCAATGAAGAGGTTGAAAAGCTTCGTCATGCAGCTACTGCTGCGTTGCTCTCACGCAGAGATGTGATCGTAGTGGCATCAGTTTCGTGTATTTATGGTATTGGATCGCCTGCAGAATATGCGGGTATGGCAGTCTTTCTTGACAAAGAGATCGATCAAGATCGAGACGAGCTCATCTTAAAGCTGATTGATATTCAATATGATCGAAATGATTATGACCTGCAGAGAGGCACATTTCGTGTGCGGGGGGATTCATTAGATATCTATCCTCCTTATGCTGATAATCCACTCCATATTGAATTTTGGGGCGATACGATCGAGACTATCTCGGAAGTCGATAAGGTCACTGGTGAGGTCATCACTGAGTTTGAAGCTTTGCCGGTTTGGCCTGCGACTCATTATGTTGCATCCCGTCCCGCACTCGAGCGAGCTCTTGATACTATTCGCACTGAGCTGCAGCAACGTTTGCAGGAATTCAAGCAAGACGGTAAGCTGCTCGAAGCTCAGCGTCTTGAGATGCGCACCACCTATGATCTTGAAATGATCGAGACTATGGGTTTTTGCTCTGGTATCGAGAACTATTCTCGTCATTTGGATGGGCGAGCGCCAGGTGTGCCTCCCTATACGCTCATTGATTATTTCCCAGATGATTTTGTCTGCTTTATCGACGAAAGTCATGTTACGGTACCGCAGGTACGCGGTATGTATGAAGGCGATCGTTCGCGAAAGATAACACTTGCTGAACATGGGTTCCGTCTGCCTTCGTGTTTAGATAATCGTCCGCTGCGATTCGATGAGTTTGAAGCGCGTATCCCTCAATTCGTCTATACTTCGGCCACTCCTGGCGATTACGAGGAGCGAGTGAGCGAGGCGGTCATCGAACAGATCATTCGCCCGACAGGTTTGCTTGATCCGAAGATCTCAGTCAAGCCCACTAAGTCACAGATCGACGATATTGTTGATGAATCGAGAAAGCGTGTCGAGAAGAAAGAGCGCGTGCTCATTACCACGCTTACAAAACGTATGGCAGAAGATCTGACTGAGTATTTACTTGATCAGGGGATCAAAGCGCGTTACATGCATTCTGATATAGGAACGATCGAGCGTGTTGAGATCTTGCGTGATCTGCGTCTCGGGCAATTCGATGTGCTTGTAGGTATTAATCTTTTGCGTGAAGGTCTTGACCTTCCTGAAGTTTCGCTCGTAGCGATCCTTGATGCAGACAAAGAAGGTTTTTTGAGGAATCATCGTTCACTTATTCAGACGATCGGGCGAGCAGCACGCAATGCTGAAGGTGAGGTCATCATGTATGCAGATGTGATGACTGATTCAATGGAGCGTGCGATAAAAGAAACGGAGCGTAGGCGTAAGCTTCAGATTGAGTTCAATGATGCGCATGGTATTACGCCCACTACGATACGCAAGGGCATAAACGATATCACAGATCATATGGGAACTGATGAGGATCGATCAGCTGATGAGATCAATCGAGAATTAGCAAGTCTTTCACGCAGCGAGGTCATGCGGGTCATTTCAGATATGGAGACTGAGATGATAGCTGCATCCCAAGCGATGGATTTCGAAAAGGCAGCTGCATTGCGTGACGAGATCGTCTCACTGCGAATCCAGCTTGAAGGCAAGTCGGAGTCTGATGTCATGGGCGAACTAAAAAAGACCGCCCGTAAGGGGTCTGCTTACGGGCGGCGTAAACGCTAGTTTGGCATTGAGTGGTCCTGTTTAGAAATGACCAGTAAAGAGGAATTTAAGTCGTTTCCAGAAACCAGGCTTCTTCGGTAATTCGATCAGTTGGATCTCGACGGTTTGGGGTTCATCGTCGTGAGGGAGAATCTCTACTTCATTGGGCTTGATGATCGTCGCGTTTTCTTGTGAGGCTTCATCTTGTTCGCTCTTATCAGAGATGATCTCGGCTTTGAGCTCATCCTGCTCCGCTTCTGCACTTGCCAGGGTGGTAGGGTTTTGCGCACCTTCGTTAGAATCCGTTTCGAGTTTCTTATCCTCGACGCCTCTACCTAGATTAAGACTCACTTCTTCTGGTGCGATGTTTGTCTTGTCTTCTGCGAGTGTCTCATCGTTGCTTTCGTTAGCCGTTTGCGTCTCAGAAGAGAGGCGTGAGCCAATGCGCGTTGCTCTTTCGACAACGGCAGCGCGATCTGGATCTACATCGTGATCGATTCTATCTTCGTCAACGGTCGTGTCGTGAGAGGCACTATCTGTTTGTGAAGACACTTCGACAGACTCTATATCGATCGACTCAGGCCCAATGTCGGTAATGACTCCTGGGTCGCCCTCTGTGAGTGGCACCGCAAGAGGATAGGGTACTTCGAGTATTCGATTATCTACGACATTGCCTTCGATATCCTCACGATCTTTTCGCACAGGCTCTTCAATAATGTGATTGACGTGAGCTCGCGCAGCACATGCGATCGTTTGCTCTTCATTAGCTATGATCGATTCTTCATAGTCGACTTCAGCTTTATGAATAAGGAAGGCTTGAGAATCGAATGACTCGATACGTCCACTCGATGTTTCTTCAGCGAAGTATTCGAGTGGCGTATATTCAAGATTACTCTCAAGCATACGAAGTTTGGCAGTATCTGAGAGTGAAACGTCGAGATAGTCGAGAACAATATCCTTTAGTTCCTGGTCAAGAACTGGCCAAGCGATCTCAACGCGTTTATCCATATTGCGTGTCATCAGATCTGCGCTGGAGAGGTAGATCTCCATGTTCTCTGCTACTCCGAAACCATAGATGCGACTATGCTCAAGTAGTCGACCAACGATCGATACTACTTCGACGTTATCGGTGTATCCCTTTATCCCCGGCACAATGCAAGAGATACCGCGTACAAAAAGGGTGGTATGAACGCCCGCCTGTGAAGCTTCGACGATCTTATCGATAGTGTCCTTATCGGTGATGGAATTTGTCTTGAAGATGATCCCATTAGGAAGACCTTCTTTTGCACGCTTGATCTGTTCGTCGATCTTATCAAGGATCATTGGCTTTATCTGCAAAGGCGCGACTGAGAGCGTGGTGTAGTTCGTAGAAATATTTTCAAGGCTCATGTTCTTAAAGAACTCTGCTGCATCCTTACCGATCTTTGGATCGCTGGTCATGAAGGAGAAGTCGGTGTAGAGCTTCGAGGTCTTCTCGTTGTAGTTACCCGTACCCAACTGAGTGATGCGCTGAAGGCCTGAATCGGTCGTACGCGTGATGACGCATATCTTCGAATGCACCTTATAATCGCGAAAACCGTAAATGACATGAGCACCTGCTTGTTCAAATCGCTGTGACCATTCGATGTTGTTCGATTCATCGAAACGGGCACGAAGCTCAAAGAGCGCAGTAACCTCTTTGCCATTTTCTGCAGCTGCGAGCAAAGCCTCAGCAAGATGAGATTGACTTGCCAAGCGATAGAGCGTGATCTTGATAGACAAGACAGAAGGATCGACTGCTGCCTCACGGAGAAGCGTGATGAAAGGATCCATGCTTTCGTACGGATACGAGAGTAATTTGTCATGCTCGATGACTTGTTGCATGATCGAGCGATTGCGATCAAGGCAAGCTGGCCATGCAGGAGAGAATGGGGTATTGGTGAGCTTGTCTGCGATATCAGGATCGACAAGGTCGGCAAGGCCCCATGCATAACTCATGTCGAGAGGCACATTGGTGACAAAGACTTGATCTTCGTTGATGTTGAGGCGCGGAAGCAAAAACTGTCTCGTGACCGACGAGAGCGCTGTATCGGTCTCAAGTCGAACGGGGGTAAGACGTGCTCTCTTTTTCAAAATGCGTTTCATGTGTTCACGATAGTCGTAATCGATTTCATCGATATCAGCATTAGCATCGATGTCAGCATTACGAGTGACACAGATGACGCTTGCACGTTTTGTGTTGTACATGGAGAATACGTCATCGACAATTAACTTCAAGGCGTTCTCAAGCAAGATAAATTGCGTACCTTCACCAGGTAAGAGAATCAGGCGTTTTGCCTGGCGCGGAAGCGGAATCAAACCAAAAGTCGCATCTTCGGCACCAACGTTTTTAGGTTTCTTCTTCGATTTTCCATCTCCGTCGTTCGAAGAATCTTTAGGAAGTTCTTCGTTCAAACGCAGTAAGACATAAAGTTTGCCATTTTCGAAATGAGGAAAAGGATGACGTGCGTTGATGATTTGAGGTGAAAGATAGGGTACGACATGGTCTTCGAGGTATGAACGCAAGAAATCGCGCTGTTCATCCGAGAGATCTTTCACTTGAAGATTGCGGATGCCGTATTCTTCAAGCTGCTCTTGGATCGAGAGAAAGATGCGCTCCTGTTCGGGATAGAGCTCATGACAACGTTGATAGATGGCATTGAGCTGCTCTTCGGGCGTCATGAGCGTTTTATTGTCGCGAATCTCCTTCTTGATCAGCGACAGATCGGTCAAGCTTCCGACGCGCACCATGAAGAATTCTTGCAAGTTGCTTGAGAAGATGGAGACAAAGGTAAGGCGCTCGAGCAGCGGAACATTGCCATCCTCGCCTTGATCGAGCACGCGTTTATTGAAATTGAGCCACGAAAGCTCGCGATTCTGCATATAGGGGAGTCGTTTGAGTCCCTTTTTAGCAGATGATGATCCCTCATCCTTCTTAGCTACCATAATTGATCAAAAGCCCCTTCATTGGCGATCGCGATCAGTTGCTTTAAGAGCAAAAGAACCTCGGTGTGTGCACTTGGGATAATTGTACCAATACTTAGAGGTTGTTCTGATTGTTTTTAAGTAATTATCAGGCGCTCTTTCATAGCATATGCTCGATGAGGAATCCCTCACGCACGCCATGTTTGGCAATACGCAATCGATCCGCTCCGGTCTTCTCGAAGACATGCTTGATCAAGATGCAGCCAGGGATGAAGGTATGGATACGATCAGGGATGGTTTGAAGCGCACATCGCATGAAGCCCTCAGGGTCTTCTCGATAGGAGTACAGTACATCATCGATGTGCTGTAAAAGAAGAACATTGGAACGCTTACCTGCGCAGAAGATATCCCCATAGACCTTCGCAGCACTGCGGATTGCACCACCGATACCGACAAGAGTTTTGCTCTTGAAGTCCTTTTTAGGTAGCAACGCATAGAGCTTTTCGAATTCGCTTTCGATCCGCTCCATCTCTTTTTCTGTTGGTAAAAGCGCATTGACATACATGCTGAATGAGGAAAGCGAACCTTGGGGTAGACTCGTGCTTGCTGTTTCGAGCCCTGCCGAGAGCGCAGTCAATTCAGTCGAGCCACCACCGATATCGACCATGGTCGCATCTTCGATTGGCCCATCGAGCTTAGCTCCGACAACTCCAAGATGCGCTTCGGCCTCATTGGATAGGATGGTGATGGGAAGCCCGCACGCTTTCTCGATCGTGCGCTGCGCTTCACAACTGTTCTTGCAATTGCGCAGAACAGCGGTGGCGAACACTTCGATCCGTGTACAGTTGAAATATTTCGCTCGTTCGTGTTGTTCTTTGATCGTACGCGCCGCTTTTTTGATTCCTTTATCGCTTATCTTTCCCTCTTTCACATAGGAAGAGATGCCAGCCATCACCTTGTAGTTCAAAAGAGTAGAGAGATGTTTCTTAGTGATCGATCCTTCGGTTGTGTCTTCGACTTGGTATACGCACAATCTGATCGTATTGGAACCGAAGTCGATGACCGCAAAACGATTCATAAAGATCTCCTTCATGCTTGAGCGTACGCGACTATTATCCATGTCGAGCGCGCTTCTTCATCAAATAATTACGAATCATTCCTGCGTTTGGTCTATCTGTGGGTCGGAGTGTGAAAAAAGTATTATGCTGGTATGCGGGGAAGAGAGAGTATTTAACGAAACATGCGATCAAGGGGGAAATTCAAGTGTCTATGCTCGCATCGATCGATACCAAGCAACCAAAGCTCTCTAAAGAGAAATACAAGCCACTCCACGATGCACTCGTGGATCGTTTAGTGGTCTTACAGCAAGAGGCCAAGAAAGCATCAGCAGGTCTTGTGGTTCTTTTTGAGGGCTGGAAGGGCGCAGGTAAGGGGAGCCGTATCTCTGATTTGATCTATCACCTTGATGCGCGCGGCGTTACGGTGCATGTTACGCAAGATTTCGATCCTGAAGAGGCGAAGCGTACGCGCTCGGAAGATTTTGGCTCGACGGGTTACTATCCTACTATGCAGCAGTTTTGGAATGCGCTCGGCCCACGTGATGCTATTACTATTTTTGACCGCGGGTGGTATTCTGCGCTTATTGACCATGTCTCGAATGAGATGCATGCGGCCTCCGACAAAAAGCGCAAGCGCATCAAGCAGCGCACTCGTGAGACGATCGAAGAAGCTATCGAAGAGATCAATGCATTTGAGCGTCAGCTTGTCGACGATGGCTATATGGTTGTGAAGTTCTTTCTTCATATCACTGAGAAGACACAGCGAAAACGCCTGCTAAAACTTCACAACGATCCATTTACGAGTTGGCGAGTGTCAGATCTTGATCTTCGTCAGATGCTTGATTACCCCGAAACCTATGAGCTCTACGAAGAACTGCTCGAAGCGACGAATGGAGAAAAGGCACCTTGGACACTCTTGGATGCTGAAGATAAGCGCCGTGTGAATCTCGCTGTTGCTGAACAGCTTGTTGCTGTGCTTGAGAGCATCACCACGAAAGAGAAGGACGATGCAACGCTTGAAGCCGAAACTCGAGCTAAAGAGAATTCATCATTGCAAGGAGCTCAAGCACCTTATTTTGATGAGCGCAAGCGCACCCCAAAAGAGAACCAACGATTGCTCTTGGAAGCTGAAGAGCGTGTTCGCATAGCCAAGCTCGAAGCTCCGCTTACTTCGCGCTTCGAGATTGTGAAGGATTATCCTCGACTTGAGGATGTTGATCATACGCTGTGCCTTGAGCGCTCCGACTATAAGCGCGAGTTAAAGGAGCAACAGGCGCTCCTCAATAAGCTCGAACTTCAGATGTATATTCATCGTATTCCTATGATGATCATGTATGAAGGTTGGGATGCAGCGGGTAAAGGAGGTAGCATCAAACGTGTTGCGCAAGCGCTCGATGCGCGCTCTTATACGATCTTCACCTCTCCTGCGCCGACCAAAGTAGAGCTTGCTCATCCATTTTTATGGCGCTATTGGACACGTTTGCCAAAGGCAGGGCATGTGGGCATCTATGACCGCAGTTGGTATGGACGCGTACTGGTTGAGCGTGTTGAAGGGTTCGCTAGTCCGCTTCAATGGGCGCGAGCCTACGATGAGATCAATGAATTCGAAGCATCCATGACCAAATGGGGAGCGATCCTTTTGAAGTTCTGGGTCGATATATCGCCCGCAACGCAGCTCGATAGATTTAAAGCGCGTGAAGATAATCCAGATAAGCGCTGGAAGATTACTTCAGAAGATTGGCGCAATCGTGATCGTTACCCCGAATATTATGCTGCAGTTCAGGATATGTTCCGTTTGACATCGACACCACAAGCGCCCTGGATTATTCTGGAGAGCGATGATAAATACTATGCGCGAGTGAAGGCGCTCAAGACTATTAATCAGGCGCTTCAAGAACGCCTCGCTGAATTCTAGAGTGCTTTTGTTGGGTAAAGGAGAGAGCTGTTATGGCTAAAGCAAAATCTGACCCTAGCCAGAAAAAGAAGGGTCGTCGAGCGCTTGTTGTTGCGATTGTTTTGCTCGTCATAGCGCTTCTTGCTGCAGGCGTGCTCGTCTATCGATATTGGTCGCAGCAGAATGCTTATGAAGAACTCGAGACCTATGTAGAGGTCGAAGATCCCAACGTTGTGAAGCTTTCTGATCTTACGGCTGATTGGGATGCATTGCGGCAGATCAATCCTGATATCGTTGGATGGATCTATATACCTGATAGCAAGATCAACTATCCTATCGTGCAGGGACCAGATAATCAGAAATACTTGAATACTGCTTTTGATGGCTCGAATGGCTGGTTTTCCTCCGCGGGTACTATCTTCATCGACGTGAAGAATGATGCGGATTTTCTTGATCGCAATACTTTCTTATACGGCCATCATATGCGTGACGGATCAATGTTTGCTGCTCTTACTGATTGGGAATCCGATGCTGAGTTCAATAAGCATCGAGACATCTATATCCTTACGCCTAATGGTAACTATTATGCGAAGACTTTCTCGCTCTTGAAGACAAACGGCTCTGAGCCCATTGTTGTTACGCAGTTCGATTCTGACGAGACTTACCAGGCCTATATCCAGAAGATGCTTAATCGCAGTTTGGTCAAGCAAGAAGGCGAGGTTTTCACGGCAGACCAGATCAAGCAGTCCTTTGCATTGTGTACCTGTGAGTATACTCAAAACGACGGACGCGACTTGCTTTTCGCAACGGTTATAGCAACGAGCGTGAAAGACGATCCTTATGTCGAATACGATCCCAATGCGGCGACCGGACTCGGGAAGGATCAATCGGTCAGCTTTGGAACAGACGAGTAATGAACTACAATTACTACTTATTCAATAATCGAAGAGAACCACTTCAAAGACAAGGATGTTTATGACTGAGCGAGTTCAGGTTCCCATCACTGATGGAGATACGAAATGGCCTAGTTGGACCAAACAGGGTGGTGGCACTACTTATGCCGATGCGGGCGTTGACACTGCAGAAGGAGCTCGTGCGGTCGATGCAATCAAAGATGCTGTTCATCGCACGTATCGCAATGAGGTCCGAGGTGATATCGGGGGCTTTGGGGGGTTGTTTTCCATCGGGGTCGCAAAGCAGATGGCCGACCCAATCCTTGTTTCGGGCACTGATGGTGTTGGCACGAAGATTCAGCTTGCTAAGCTCGCAAATAAGCATAATACGGTTGGTATCGATCTTGTTGCCATGTGCGTTAATGACGTCCTTGCAACAGGCGCAGAGCCTCTCTTCTTTCTTGATTACATCGCGGTCGGTAAGCTCAAAAGCGATGCGGTTGCTGAGATTGTGAGTGGTATTGCAGATGGTTGTGAGATGGCTGGATGTGCGCTCATCGGAGGCGAGATGGCAGAGCATCCAGGCGTTATGGATCCTCATGAATACGATCTTTCTGGCTTTACGGTAGGCATTGTTGATCGTCCGGCTATGATCGGGCCTGAACGTGTGCAAGATGGTGATGTCCTGCTCGGTCTTGCTTCATCAGGTTTGCACTCCAATGGTTACTCACTTGCGCGCAAGGTCTGCACGGAGGGAAAAACGCTCTACGAATTGACCATCGCACGTGATGAACTTGATGGCGATAGCGTTCTTGACGCACTCTTGGAGCCAACGCGTATTTACGTCAGAGCGATTCGTTCAGTACTCGTTCAATGTCCAGGAGCTATCCACTCGCTTGCTCATATCACTGGCGGTGGCATTACAGAGAACCTGAACCGTGCGCTACCTTCAACGCTCGACGCTGAAGTGCAAGTTGGCTCATGGAATATGGTTCCGATTCTTCCTTGGGTCTGCCGTGCTGCACATTTGAATGAAACAGAAGCGCTTAAGACATTCAATATGGGTCTTGGCATGATATTGGCAGTTGCGCCCCAGAAGGTTGACGAGGTTGCTCAATTGCTTGCAGATGCAGGTGAAGAGGTTTATGTTGTCGGTCAAGTTGTTCCAGGAACCGGCAAGGTTACGTATCTCGATAAAGAGCAGCTTTTTGTCGAATATGCTGACGATGGCGAAGAAGACTAGCATCGATTCATCGCGCGAAGGAGACACTATGCCTGAAGACATGCATCACAAGAGTTCCGATCCTTTGAAGATTGGTGTCCTCATCAGCGGGAGTGGGACAAATCTCCAGGCGCTTATTGATGCGATCGCAGCAGGTAGGCTCAATGCTCGTATTGTGCTGGTTATTTCGTCAAAGCCTGATGCTCAAGGTCTTGTGCGTGCGCAAAAAGCTGGCATTCAAACACTCTCGCTTAATCCAACGGTCTATCAGAATCCACGAGTAGCCAATTCGATCATCGCTGAAGAGCTTCAGCGTGCTGGTGCTGAATATGTGGTGATGGCAGGATATATGCGTAAGGTCACTGAAGAGGTTCTTGATGCTTATCCTGACAAGGTCGTAAATCTTCATCCTGCTTTACTTCCATCGTTTGTTGGGGCGCATGCTATCGAGGATGCATATCATGCAGGTGTTAAGGTGACTGGTGTCACGGTTCACTTTGCGAATAAGCAATATGATGAAGGGCCGATCATTGCGCAAAGAGCAGTATATATCGAAGAGGAAGATTCACTCGATACGCTCGAGGCGCGTATTCATGAGGTCGAGCATGTGCTGCTTCCTGAGGTCATTCAGATCATCGCCGAGGGTCGCGTTAAAGTCGGTGTTGATCGCAAGGTGTCGATCGCGCGAGGATGAGATGTCCTCCTTATAATCTATGAGTACTTCCAGAAAAGGAGTTTTACATGGCTGATCCGGTTATCAAGCGAGCATTGATCTCGGTCACAGACAAGACTGGTATCGTCGAGTTCGCAAAAGCGCTCACAGAAGAATTCGGCGTTGAGATTATTTCGACGGGCGGTACTGCCCGCGCGCTCGAAGAGGCAGGTATCTCGGTTACCCCGATCGATAAGGTTACTGAATTTCCTGAGATGATGGACGGTCGCGTTAAGACTTTGCATCCACGCGTCCACGGCGGATTGCTTGCGCGGCGTGATCTCGAGACTCATATGCAACAAGCTAAAGAGCATGGCATCCAGATGATCGATATGGTCGTTGTTAACCTCTATGAATTCCAGAAGACAGTCGCAAGCGGTGCTGATTTTGCTCAGTGTATCGAGAATATCGACATCGGAGGCCCTTCTATGCTTCGTTCTGCTGCAAAGAACTTTGCGTCCGTTGCTGTGGTCACTGATCCGAATTCCTACAGCGCGATCATTGACGAGATGCGTGCTCATGGTGGCTCGACTACCTATCCGACTCGTCTTAAGCTTGCTTACGAGGTCTTTAACACCACTGCCCAGTATGATGGAGCGATCGCTGCATGGTTGACGCAAGAGATCGATCCTGCGACGGTCTTTCCTGATATGAAAGCGCTCGGTCTTGTTAAAGTCCAAGATCTACGCTATGGAGAAAACCCTCACCAAAAAGCAGCTTTCTTCCGTGTCACGGACTATCCAAATGCTGCAACTACCTTGGCTTATGCAGAACAGAAGCAAGGTAAAGAACTTTCATATAATAATTATCTCGATCTTGATGCCGCGTGGACGGCTGTACGTGAATATGATGAACCTGCGTGCGTTATTGTTAAGCATCTCACTCCATGTGGTGTAGCGGTGGCTAACGATGCGGTTGAGGCATACGTACGTGCCTATGATGCAGACCCTGTCTCAGCCTATGGTGGGGTTATTGCATTCAACCGTCCCGTGAATGGGGACGTGATCGTCAAGATCTTTGATAATAAGCAGTTTGTTGAGGCGATCATCGCGCCCGAATTCTCACTCGACGCACTTGAGATGTATACGCTTAAGCCCAATACGCGTCTGCTTGAAACAGGTGGCGTAAATCCTGCAGGTAAGACGCTCGAATACCGTGCAGTTGAAGGCGGTTTGCTCTGTCAGGAGGTAGACGCGGTCCATGAACCTTCTGATAGCTTCACGGTTGCAACGAAACGCGTTCCAACCCCGGAGGAGATGCAAGATCTCATCTTTGCATGGAAGGCGGTCAAGTCGGTCAAATCGAACGCGATTCTCATTGCAAAGGATCAGGTCAATCTCGGTGAAGGTGGGGGACAGCCCAATCGCGTGAACTCTGCACGTATCGCGGTGGAACAAGCAGGAAGCAAGGCGCATGGCGCTGTTGCCGCCTCTGATGCATTCTTCCCCTTCCGCGATGGTCTTGATACGCTTGCCGAAGCTGGCATCACTGCTATCATTCAGCCAGGCGGCTCAATCCGCGATGAAGAGGTTATTGAAGCCGCGAACGAGCATGGCATCGCTATGATGTTTACCGGACATCGCCATTTCCGCCATTAAAGCCCAGTCTATCTGAGAGAGCTATTACTCAGGGCACGAGTTAAACCTCGTGCCCTGAATTTTATCTTGCAGAGTGGTAGTGAGAGGTGCTCAATCGAGGTCTTGATGAGCGATCTTTTGTTTCAGAGTTGAGATGACCTGATAGTGTTTGCGAAGATTGCTGATGTCAAATCCAAGTGCAAAAGCAAAAAGAGCGATCGTGAACAATCCAACAGGGCTATTCGCAACGGGCATGAATACAAATGCCAGCAAAAGCAGGGGCATCACCAAAAAGATACTAAGGATGCTCAAACGTTTATAGATGCCTTGACCGATCGAGATGATGGCGTAGAGGTAGAAACCCATTGCAGGGAGCGAAAATACACAGCACAGTGCAAGGATGAGTGCTTTCACGACGATCAGTTCGATATCGGTGCGCAATGACTTTTTTTCGCGCGTGAGCATTTGTTCAAGGCTAAGTGATGCACCGAAGGCTGAGAAATCGAAGGGGATCGACCCAGTGAAAGGATTTGAGGCACTGAAAGGATTTCCTCGATCGCGATCAGTGAAAGGTCCTTGACCTTCGCCTGGACGATAAGAGTGCCTATTTCCTTGGGCATCCCAGGTCGTCCAGACAAAATCCGCTCCATTGAAAGGCCATCCAGCAAAAGGATTCTCGTTCGAGCTGCCGGGCGAGGTTGTGCCTCTTGAGTGAGTGTAAGGTCGATAGGAGAAAGGCGCACCATATGGTGTACCAGTGGTTGTGTATTCGGGATCCCATTTGCGCGTGAGCAGTGCATCGCGCGCTTCATTGATGAGCTTTGTCTTTTCTTCGGCTTGGTTGCGCGCTTGTTCGTCTTGCCCGAACTTATCAGGATGATTTTCGATGACGAGCTTTCGGTGTGCTTTCTTCACTTCGTCATCAGTTGCACCATCTTGAAGACCGAGTATGTTGAGCGCTTCAGATTTTTTCATAGGATTCACTATACCTAAAATCCCTTTATACGCTTGGAAAGGATGGTTTCTTCAACGGGTTTCCACGAGGATGTTGCCATTGCGTGAGCGAAGTTACATGAGTGTGTCACTTTATCCCGTCTGCCAACTTCACAAGGTCATGCTCTGATAAGCTGAAGGAGCGTTCGTGTAAAATACGTGCATGAAAAGCATATGTGTGAGTTTGCACGTTATGCTTGCTGAACTGAGGAATTGATTGGCGATCTCGATCTCAACTAGCGACACGAAGCGGAGGTGCCATGAAAAAAGCGATCATCATACTCGTCATCATCGTCGCTGCTGGGTTCCTTGTCGCTAATCTTGATTACATCATGAGCATCATCAACGCGATGCAAGGTGGCGCACTCATTCCACTTGTGGTCGCCATCATCATCATGATCGCACGCCACGTGGTGCAAGCTATGTCATACAACGAGGCTTTTGGTGCGGTCGGCCATAAAACAGGCTTATGGCACAATATCGTACTCATCTTCTCGCTCGTTTTTATCAATACATTCTGTCTTTTTTCTGGCGCAACCGGCGTTGCGTTCATCATCGATGACGCACACAGGCGTGGTTGCGATATCGGCACCTCGACAAGTGGTGCTATCCTGTCGCAGATCGGCTATTTTGCAGCAGTTTTCCTCATCTCCATCATCGGATTTACCACCATGCTTATTTCGGGAACCATGAATGTGGTCTTCTTGATCGGTGGACTGCTGTTAGCGGGTACGCTTCTTGTGCTGCTCAGTTTCTTCTTTCTTGGTTACTACAAGCCTGGCTGGTTGGTAAAGGTCTTTCGTGTGGTCGAGCAGCTTATCAATAAGGTTATCGGCATCATAAAGAGGTCATTGCCAAAGAACTGGGGTAAGGCGACTGCTCAATCGTTTATCAATTCAGCGCTCGTGCTTGCGCACAATCCGAAAGGCGCGCTCATTACGGTCTTCTATGCTGCCGCTTCAGCTCTTCTGAACATGGCCTGTCTCATCGCGATCGGTGTGGCATTCGGTTTCGATGAGCTTGCGCCGCTTATCGCGGCATTCTCGGTTGCAGCTATCGCAGTCATCCTTAGCCCAACACCACAAGGAGTCGGTGTAGTCGAGGCGGCTATTGCTGCTATTCTTACCAGTGCTGGTTGTTCGCTTTCGGTTGCTACTGCTATCGCGCTCGTTTATCGTGGCATCATGTTCTGGATTCCGTTCTGCATAGGAGCGCTCCTGCTCTCGCAATCGGGCTTCTTCAAAGATAAGAAGGACAAAACTCTTAAAGGTAAATATAAGGATACGGGCTGGATCGCGGGAACGCTTGTCATCATCTGTGCGGTCGTGAATCTGGTCATGGCATTTCTTCCAAATGCGGTCGATACGTACAGCATGCTCACGCAGTGGATCAATATTGGAAATGTAGTAGGCGGACCGATGCTTATCATCACGAGCATCCTTTTACTCATACTTGGTATTGGTCTTATCTTTAGGTTTCGTTTGGCTTGGGTGTTCGCTATCACCCTCGTCTTTATGCTCGCTGGATTTGAGTTTGTCTTCCATGAAACCGTAAAGGTTGCGATTCCTATGGCGCTCTTAGGGCTTTGGCTGTTCTTCAAGCGCGACGCATTCTGCGAGCCACTCTCTTTTGACCGCTCAAAACGTCTTGAAGCTGCTGATGAAGCGATGGAAGCTGAAGAAAGGCAGCTTCAAGAAGAAAAGGCGCAGAGAGCATTAAAGCCCCCCAACAAGCTTGAACAGGATGCGCATAAGGTCGAGCTTTCAGCAAAGAAGCTCAAGCAGGATATCGACAACTTCATCAATAAGTAAGAAGGATTTCTCGCCTTCGATCCGTCGAAAGAGACCCGTGGGGTCTCTTTTGCTGTATACTAATTTAGTTTTACAACTACCTCACGGAAAACCGCAAGACAAGGAGCGCATATGGCACGTCCGATGACCATGGCTGAAAAGATTCTCGCAGCTCACGCTGGCCTCGATGAGGTCGTTCCGGGGCAGCTCATCGAATGCGATCTTGATCTGGTGCTCGCTAATGACATCACGGCACCTATCGCGATCCAAGAGTTCAAGAAGGTCGGAATTGATAAGGTATTCGATCCGACTAAGATCGCACTTGTTCCCGATCATTATGCACCGAACAAGGACATAATGAGCGCTGAGCAGGCAAAAGTGGTACGAGATTTCGCTCGCGAACAGCAGATCACGCATTATTACGAAGTTGGCTGTATGGGTGTTGAGCATGCGCTTCTTCCTGAACAAGGCGTTGTGGGTGCTGGTGATCTCATCATTGGCGCAGACAGTCATACCTGCACCTATGGTGCGCTTGGCGCATTTTCGACGGGTGTAGGCTCAACGGATGCGGGTATCGGTCTCGCAACAGGTAGAGCATGGTTCAAGGTTCCTGAATCGATCTTGTTCAATATTGAAGGCACACTTAACCCCGGTGTTACGGGCAAAGATATTATCTTGCATATCATCGGTCTTATCGGCGTCGATGGTGCGCTCTATCAGGCAATGGAGTTTCGTGGAAGCGCGATAGAGAGCCTCAATATGGACGAGCGTCTCTCTATCTCAAATATGGCAATCGAAGCTGGTGGTAAGGCAGGTCTTATTCCGGTTGATGATGTCACTCGCGAATATATGAAGGGTCGCACAGAGCGTCCGTTCACGGAATATCATTCAGATCCTGATGCGCACTATGCGCAGATCATCAATATAAAAGCTGAAGATATCGTACCTACGGTCGCATTCCCGCATTTACCTTCGAATACGCGTCCAGTCTCTGAATCACGTGATGTTACGATCGATCAGGCGGTTATCGGTTCATGCACCAACGGGCGTATCGAAGATATGCGTCAAGCAGCAGAAGTACTGAAAGGCCGCAAGGTCCATCCCTATGTACGCTGTATCATCATCCCAGCTACTCAGCTGGTTTATCGTCAGTGTATCGAAGAAGGGCTTATGGATATCTTCCTTGATGCCAATTGCGCGGTCTCAACGCCTACATGCGGTCCATGCCTAGGTGGTTATATGGGAATCCTCGCTGCAGGCGAGCGCGCTATTGCGACCACGAACCGCAATTTCGTCGGTCGCATGGGTGATCCAACGAGTGAAGTCTACCTCTCATCACCTGCTGTTGCTGCAGCAAGTGCAGTGCTGGGACATATCGCTCTTCCAGAAGATCTAGATTAGGAGCATTTCATGAACTATAAAGGAACCGTTCATCGTTATGGCAGGGACATCGATACTGATGTCATCATCCCCGCACGCTATCTGAATACCTCTGATCCGATCGAGCTTGCGAAGCACTGTCTTGAAGACCTCGATACCAGCTTTGTTGAGAACGTGCAGCCGGGCGACATCATCGTCGCAGAAGAGAACTTCGGCTGTGGGTCCTCGCGTGAGCATGCTCCCATTGCCATCAAGGCTGCTGGGATCGATGCGGTCATCGCAAAAAGCTTCGCACGTATTTTCTATCGCAATTCTATCAACACAGGGCTTGCGATCTTCGAATGCCCTGAAGCAGTCGATGCGATCGCTGATGGTCATGTCGTATCGATCGAGACGACTACAGGCACCATCACTGATGAGACCACGGGTGAATCGTTCACAGCGCAGCCATTTCCGCCATTCATTGCCGACATTATCGAGCAGGGCGGTTTGATCAATCGCACCCGTAAGATTCTGGGAAAGGATTAAAGGTTCGTCATGACTCAAACATACAAGATCTGCTTACTTCCAGGTGATGGCATCGGTCCAGAGATCATTGCTGAAGGCGTGAAGGTACTTGATGCTCTCGCTCAAAAATATGATGTCCGTTTCGAATACAATGAAGCTCTTATTGGGGGACGAGCAATCGATGAGACAGGCGAGCCGCTTCCACAGGCCACACTTGCGCTCGCCTCTGCATCTGATGCAGTGCTGCTTGCTGCAGTCGGTGGACCTAAATGGGATACGACTGATCCAACAAAGCCTCGTCCTGAACAGGGGCTACTTGCTATCCGTAAAGGCCTTGGCCTCTATGCTAATCTGCGTCCGATTGTCATCTTCAATGCGCTTGCTGATGCTTCGACCTTGAAGCCTGAGGTCATTGATGGGGTTGATTGCGTCATCGTGCGCGAACTGACTGGCGGTCTGTATTTTGGCGAGCGCGAACGCAACTTTGATGTCGAAGGCGCTGGTATGAATGGTTCTGCTGGACAACAGGCTTATGACACATTGCTTTACTCCGAGTATGAGATCGAGCGAATTGTCCGTCATGCATTTGAAACAGCACGTAAACGTCGTGGCCGTGTTCACTCTATTGATAAAGCAAATGTGCTCGAAACCTCTCGTATGTGGCGCGAGATTACGCATCGCATCGCACAGGAATATCCTGATGTCGAACTTATCGATATGCTTGTCGATAATGCTGCGATGCAGCTTATCAATGACCCTAAGCAGTTTGATGTCATGGTCACTGAGAATATGTTCGGTGATATCCTCTCCGATGAAGCTTCAATGCTCACCGGATCGCTTGGCATGCTCGCTTCGGCATCGCTTGGTGATGGCACGGCGCTCTACGAGCCTAGTCATGGAAGCGCTCCTGATATCGCGGGCAAAGGTATCGCAAATCCACTTGCGCAGATCCTTTCGGTTGAGATGATGTTGCGTTACAGTTTCGATATGGCCCAAGCAGCAGATGACATCATTGCTGCGGTGAATAAGGTGCTTGATGAAGGGTGGCGTACGAGCGATATCGCAGATGCTCAAACACCTTCGGATAAGATCATTGGCACACAGGCTATGGGCGACTTGATCGTAAACTTGATCGCATAGGATTGATTTCGATGACGATTCAAGCTCCAAAAGGAACGAATGATCTCCTTCCACATGATGCGCGCATATGGAATAGGTTCAAGCAGAGTGCTTCTGATGTGTTCTCTCGGTATGGGTATGAGCCTATTGAGACTCCTATTTTCGAGCAGACTGAGTTATTCGTGCGTGGTATAGGTGAAGCTACTGATGTGGTCTCGAAAGAGATGTTTGCCACTTTAACAGGGGAGAATTTGAAAACACTGCTTGGTGGGGGGCATGTAAAGAGCAATAGTCGTTTTAGCTTGCGCCCTGAAGGCACTGCTTCTGTCGTGCGTGCTGTTGCGCAGCATAATCTTGTTTCACCAGGTGGTCTACCGGCTAAGCTCATGTATGCAGGCCCTATGTTTCGTGCCGAAAATGTACAGAAAGGCCGTCAACGGCAGTTCAATCAGGTTGGCATTGAATGCTTAGGATCCGATGATCCATCCATCGATGCGGAAGCGATCATCATGCTGATGCGCTTCTATGAGATCATTGGCCTTGACCGTTCGAAACTTCGTTTGCTCATCAACTCGATGGGGTGTGAGCATTGCAGACCCGCTTATCGTGATGCGGTCGCACAATTCCTTCTTGATCATGAAGCAGAACTTTGTGAAGAATGCTGCGGTCGTGCTCATACCAATCCACTACGTGCATTCGACTGTAAGAATGAAGCATGTATTCAAGTCATGAAAGCAGCTCCGCTCATCACTGATGCGCTCTGTGAGGATTGTGAGCGTCATTATGCGCAGGTGAAATCCTATTTGGACGAAGTTGGTATCGCTTATATCGAGGATCCGACCCTCGTGCGCGGGCTCGATTACTACACACGTACTGTTTTCGAAGTTCAGGTGATCGAAGGCATGGGCGCACAGAACGCTATTGGAGGCGGTGGACGCTATGATAAGCTCATGGAAGAGATCGGCGGTCAGCCACAACCAGGTTTTGGTTTTGCTCTTGGCTTCGAGCGTTGCATGATCGCTCTTGAAGCGCAAGGGGTTGAACCTGCTGAGCGTCATGATCTTGTCTGTTATGTTGCCTGTGTAGATGAAAGGGTAAGACCTGTTGCGTTTAATGTACTCCAACATTTGCGCGATGCGGGAATCGCATCTGACATGGATCATCTTGGAAAGAGCTTGAAAGCTCAATTCAAATCAGCGGGTAAACAAAACGTCTCTTATGTGCTTGTGATTGGCCCAGATGAATTAGCGAAAGATGTGATTACGTGTCGGGATATGGCCGCACACGAAGAAGCAGAGCTTGATTACTCGAAGCTTCTTTCTGTGTTGAAAGAAGCTGCTTCTGCCGAAGAGCCGTTCACTTTTAGCGATGCCATCACATCTTTATCATAAAGCCCTGTTTTAATAGGGGAATCGCGTTATCGTGAAGAGCTCAATGCTCTAAAGATAGGAAAACAAGGAGAGATTCGAGAAATGAGCGAACTTAACAACAAGTTCAGCATGCATACCAAGACTTGCGGCGAACTTCGCAAGGAAGATATCGGTGAAGACGTTGTTTTGACCGGGTGGGTCTGGCATAACCGCGATCATGGCGGTTTGATCTTCGTCGATCTGCGCGATCGCGATGGATACACCCAGGTTGTCATCGATCCTGATTGCGTTACGCCTGAAGAGTTTCAGACGGCTGAACACTTGGGTCGCGAATGGGTCATCAAGATAGAGGGCACGGTTCGCGCACGTCAGGAAGGCGCTGAAAATCCCGATATGGCTACAGGCCAGATCGAGGTGCTTGCAAAGTCTCTTAAGGTGCTCAATGCCTCGCTTACCCCTCCGTTTTCTATCGAAGATAGCATCGAGACAGACGAGACCACTCGTATGAAGTGGCGCTATCTCGACCTTCGTCGTCCCGAGATGTACCAAGCTCTCGCATTACGTCATACGGTTGCGCAAGCAATGCGAAAGGCCTTGAACGAGCATGGCTTCCTTGAAGTCGAAACGCCCATTCTGGCTAATTCTACGCCTGAAGGAGCACGCGACTATATCGTTCCATCTCGCCCAAATCCAGGCACGTTCTATGCATTGCCACAGTCTCCTCAGCAGTTCAAGCAGATGCTTATGATCGGTGGTATCGAGCGCTACTACCAAATTGCCCGATGCTTCCGCGATGAAGACCTGCGAGCTGATCGTCAACCAGAATTTACCCAGATTGACATCGAGATGAGCTTTGTTGAGGGCGAAGATGTCATGAACATGATGGAAGAGGTTTTGAAAGAGGTTCTCGACGCGGTTGATGTTGAGCATGTATTCCCGCTTCAGCGCATGCAATATCGCGAGGCTATGGATCGTTTTGGTTGCGATAGGCCTGATACACGCTTTGGCATGGAGCTCGTTGACATCACTGATATCGTAAAGAATTCTGGTTTCAAGGTATTCTCAAGCGTTGCTCAGTCAGGCGGTATCGTGAAAGCAATCAATGCCAAGGGCGCAGGTGACTGGAGCCGCGGCGATATCGAAAAGCTTGGATCAATCGCTGAAGCCAATGGCGCTAAGGGTATGGCTTGGATCGCATTCACCTCTGATGGAAAAGAGAAAAGTCCTATCATTAAATTCTTTTCTGATGAGGAATTCGCAGCTCTTAAAAAGGCGCTTGATGTCGAGCCGGGAGATCTCGTGCTCTTTGCTGCTGATACCTATGAAGTGGCCAATGCTGTGCTTGCTGCACTTCGTCTTCATATGGCTGATGCGCTCGATATCCCGCGTGAGGGACATCAATTGCTCTGGGTCGTTAACTTCCCGATGTTCCGCTATGACGAAGACGAGAAAAAATATGCTGCTGAACATCATCCGTTCACGCATGTGCTTGAGGAAGATCTCGACAAGATCGAAACCGATCCGCTTTCGTGCGGTAGCTATTCGTATGACTTGGTCATGGATGGTTATGAGGTAGGCGGTGGAACGATCCGTATTCATGATGCCGAAGAGCAGAAGCGTATCTTGAAGGTATGTGGTCTTGATGACGAGGAAATCGAAGAGAAATTCGGTCATCTCATCCATGCGCTCGAGCTCGGTGCGCCTCCTCATGGTGGTATTGCGCTCGGTCTTGATCGCCTTATCATGCTTCTGGGCGATAAGCAGTCCATTCGCGACGTTATCGCCTTCCCGAAGACCTCTTCAGCTTCTGATCCGATGACAGGTGCACCAAATCAAGTGACTACCCGTCAGCTCAAGGAAGTGGGTCTTCGCATCCTGTAATTATTTTGAATAGGGAAGGATCCTTCGCTATTCATCGTTATATGAGAAAGTTATTCGACTATGGCAGAGTCGCAAACGACTGAAGATACGAGGATCCCGCTCGACCCTTCGATCATCGTAGGCGAAAACCAACCGCAGAAGAAGATAAGCAAGCATAAAAAAGCATTGCTCATCGTTGGTGCTGTTGTGTTAGGTCTCCTCATTGTGCTCTATGGAATTGGAGCTGCGTTCTTCTCTGCTCATTTCTATCCAAACACAACCTTCAATGAAGAAGACATTTCATATAAGGCCGATGACGATTTCATCTCTGAGGTCGAGGTTCTCGTCCCTACCTATGAACTTTCGATAACCGCTCAGGACTACGACCAAGTCGTCAAATCCGATCAGATCGATCTCAATATCGATCCCAATAAGCTTAGAGCGGATGCTCTTGCTGCACAGAATATCTGGTTATGGCCTATCGAGATCTTTGCGCAGCACGATGTAAGCGATGTGATCGACGCTGATTTTGATCACGCAAAAGTCGAAGAGCTGCTCACGCCGAGTATTGATGCGTATAACAAACAAGCAACTCCAAGCGTTGATGCATCCATCACCTATAACGAACTGCTCGACATGCTTACCGTCGAGGATGAGGTCTATGGTAATGAAATTGATAAGGAATCCTTCTTCACAAAGATCGACGAATGTTTGGCTGGCATGCAAGACTCTTATCAGCTTGACGCAGAGGTCTTTATCCAGCCGCTCGTTCTTGCTGATGATGAGCGCTTCAAAGAGGCGTTGCCTGCGGCTAATGATCTCATTAGTGGCGAGATAGAGCTTACTATGGCTGAGGGCTCCGTATCTGCTGGCAAGGTAGGAAAAGATCTACTCGTCACATGGCTTACGCTTGACCCTGAAACGCTCATGCCAACACTCGATCAAGAAGCGGTGACGGCGTGGGCTGATCAAAAAGGCGCGGAATTGAATACTGTGGGCACCAAGCGCACATTTACTCGAGGCGATGGTCAAGAAGTAAGTGTGAGTGGTGGCGTATATGGTTGGAAGGTGAGCACGGCAGACCTCGCCTCAACTCTCATAGGTAACGTGACCTCAGGGAATTTCGATGCGATCGATATTCCCTGCGAGCAAACAGCTGACGTTTATAACGGCCCTGGTCAACGTGATTGGGGTGCCTACGTTGATATTGATATCTCCGAGCAGAAAGTTCGATATTTTAACGAAAAGAACGAGCAGCTCTTTGTTACAGACTGCGTGACGGGTGATGTCACAAAAGGGCGCGGTACACCAACCGGTCTGTATTATTTGCGTATGAAGAAAAGCCCTGAAGTTCTAACTGGTTTTAATGCGGATGGGACGAAAGATTACGAGACTCAGGTCACCTATTGGATGCCTTTTATTCGCAACAGTATCGGTCTTCATGATGCGAGTTGGCGCTCAAGTTTTGGTGGCTCGATTTATAAGGGCAATGGCTCTCATGGGTGTGTGAATCTACCAAGCGATTCTGCAAAATGGTTTTACGACAATCTTGAGACCAATGTAGCTGTGCTCGTCCATGAATAACGCATCGAACGAACAACCCTATCGCTTCTACGGAACCAGAGAAGAAGGCATTCGTGGCTTTCGCTCTGCCGAGTTCGACAATGCTCCAATTGGAGTGTTCGATTCGGGATTCGGAGGTCTTACGGTCGCCCGTGAGATCATGAAAGCACTGCCAAATGAAAGCATTCTCTACTTTGGTGATACACTTCATTGCCCCTATGGGCCGCGTTCCTTTGAAGAAGTGCGTGGGTTTGTTGATGCGATCGGAGCTTGGCTTGTAGATCGCGGGGTTAAGATGATCGTTATCGCCTGCAACACTGCTACTGCTGCAGGACTTTCCTATGCACAAACCGCCTTTCCCATCCCCGTGCTCGGGGTTGTTGAGCCTGGTGCTCGTGCTGCGGCGCGAGCAACGCGAAATCGCAGGGTAGGTGTCATCGCAACGAAAGGCACTGTCGAATCGGGCGTATATACCCAAGCGATCCGTGCTGCGGATGCAGGCATAACGGTATTTTCTACAGCGACACCGCGTTTTGTTGAGATTGCAGAGCTTGGGATCCGTATGGCAAAAGGGCCGATCGAGAATTACACATCCCTTGCATCTCAAGTCTATATTCGTCCCGAATTCCAAGAGATCGCTCAGGACTATCTTGAGCCTTTACGTCGTTGCGAGATCGATACGCTTGTTTTGGGATGTACGCATTTTCCTTTGCTTGAGTCACTTATTGGTGGTGTTGTTGGAAGGGATGTTGTCTTGATCTCTTCAGCCTCTGAGGTTGCGCGTGATTGCGCCGATATGCTCGCACGTCGCGGTATCGCTGCCGATCCAAGCAATAAGCCTACCTATGATTTCTATACATCGGGCGACGATATCGAAGCGTTCAGGACGTTTGGTACGCGTGTTTTGCGTTTTCCGCTCGATAACTTACATCATGTTGTTTTGTGAGGAAGTGTTTAATGTCAAAGCGTGTCATCATCGCGACAAACAATGCGCATAAGGTCATGGAGATCCGTGATATGTTTTCAAGTCTTGACTGGGATTGTTTGAGCTTGAAAGAAGCGGGGCTAGATTCTGATCCCGAAGAGACGGGCACAACTTTTATCGAGAATGCGCGTATCAAAGCTCGAGCAGCACATGATCTATCAGGTTGTGCGGTGCTTGCAGATGATTCAGGTCTTGTCGTTGATGCGTTGAATGGTGCGCCAGGGGTCTTTTCGTCGCGCTATGCCGGAGAGGAGAGCGACGACGCTGCAAACAACGCGTTGTTACTAAAGAACCTAAAGGATGTTCCCGAAGAACAACGTAATGCCCACTTCTGCTGCGCGCTCGTCTTCATCGATACGGACGGGGTTGAAACGATTGCTGAAGGCAGGGTTGACGGACGTATTGGATATGAAGAGCGAGGAAGCGATGGTTTTGGCTATGATCCACTCTTCTTGCCCGATGATTTTGTGAATAGCAAGACCTTTGCTGAGCTTGGCCTTACCGAGAAACAAAAGGTTTCGCATCGCGCACGTGCGCTTCATGCCTTATTCGATCAGCTGTCATGATCAGGGGCATGCGGGTGTCATGAGCGATCTGTATAAGGCTTTGCGAAAAAGAAAAGCCCTCACAGAGAGGACTTCGGAGAGCTTGATGGAGCGGGTGACGAGAATCGAACTCGCGTGACCAGCTTGGAAGGCTGGAGTTCTACCATTGAACTACACCCGCATATAAAAAATGGTCGGGATGACAGGATTCGAACCTGCGACATCCTGCTCCCAAAGCAGGCGCGCTACCAAACTGCGCCACATCCCGACGCGATGCCTAAACATTATAGCAAATTGAATTATTGACGATGCTCTAATTTGGCGAACGGAAAATATAAGCTGTGAAAAGGAGCTATAGTCAAACATAATAACAACTTTTAAAAGTCTTGCTAATACTATTGGAAGTTTATTGGTAAAACGGAAACAATTAAAACAAGGAAAGTGAACGTGTTATTTAAAAGTCAGAACGCGTTCGGAGGAAGGAGAATCATGCCACACATTACGGGACATACCCAGACGATTGCGCTTATCGGATCGCCTGTTGAACATTCGCTCTCACCAGAAATGCATACCTGCTCTTTTGAAGAGCTTGGTATCGACTGTGTTTATCTTGCATATGATGTTGCACCTGAAGATCTTGCTTCTGCAGCAGCAGGCATGAAAGCGCTTGGATTTGCTGGCTACAACGTCACGATGCCTCATAAAACCTTCATACCTCAGTATCTTGACGGTCTCTCAGATGCTGCAGAATTGATGGGTGCGGTAAACACGGTCGCTATCAAGGATGGTAAGGCGATCGGTCACAATACTGATGGTGCAGGATTTATGCGCAATATCAAAGAGCATGGTGTTGATGTCATCGGTAAGAAGATCACGCTTGTTGGTGCAGGTGGTGCAGGATCTGCTATTTACACTCAAGCTGCTCTTGATGGTGTTGCTGCTATTGATATCTACAATCGTAAAGACAGCTTCTTCGAGGCTACTGCTGATCGTGTTGCGAAGCTTGCTGCAAAAACAGGCTGCAACATCCGTCTTATCGATCTTGAAGATAAAGAGTCCTTGAAGAATTCGATCGCCGAATCTGCGCTCTTCGTGAATGCAACGCGTGTTGGCATGGGGGATCTTGCCGACCAAAGTGTCATTCCTGCTGAGTATCTTGTTGATGGTATTGCTGTCGCAGACACGGTTTACGAACCTCGCCAGACCAAGCTTTTGAAGGATGCAGAGGCAAAGGGACTTAAAACAGTCTCCGGTCTTGGCATGCTGCTCTGGCAGGCTGCGATCGCAGAGGACATCTGGGTCGGCAAGGAGATGCCAACCCAGCTCATCGAAGAGAAATTCTTCAATTAAATCAAGGGTCAAGATCGGGGCCTTTGTCAAAGAATGAAGGCCCCATTTTATAGCACTCCTGTTCGAGGGGATGCTTCTTAGGGGAGATCGGTCAAGGGTCACGAAGGAAGGGACAATACCATGGCAATCAAACTCGCAGTTTTCGGACTGAATCAAGGATCGAAGATCGCACGCGACGCAAAAGCGAGCGATGAATTCGATCTAGTGGCAGTAGCAGGTTTCGGCCAGCAGGCAGAGGATGTTGCAGCGGAGCTCGACGTACCGTTATATGCAGATTTCAACGATTTATTGAAAGAGGTCCCGCTCGATGCAGTTGCGATCGCGCTGCCTAACGGTCTTCATGTCAGCTCTACGCGTGCGTGCTTGGACGCAGGCATCAAGAACATCTTATTGGAGAAG
>UQFK01000010.1 GCA_900540345.1 uncultured Eggerthella sp. | reverse complement strand
GGGTTGAGGGTGTCAAGCTTTTGGATTGTGCTCGCAACAACTTCAACCCCTGCGGTATCTGCAAGCCGAGCAAGCTCTTCGAGTGAGGACTCGGTCGGCCATTGTTGATTCGGACGTTTTACGCCTACTGCTATTGCACGTTCGATGCGGTCTTGCTGAAGTCTTTTTGCATGAAGCTTTGCCAAGTGGATGATCTCTTCTCTGGTAATTTTCTAATGAGTATGCTTGCTCGTATGCGCAGCGAGTGTTTCCTCATACCGCTCGCATATGCGAGCAACCATCTCTTCTTCTGATAGGTTATCGGCATCGAGGATTTCCAATCGATCGTCGCGGCGAAACCAGCTTCTTTGGCGTTTTGCATAGCGTCGTGTAGCGGTTTTGATCTGTTCGAACGCGTGATCGAGCGTGTACTCTCCCCTTTTTGATGCAATGATCTCTTTGTATCCGATCGCTTTAGGGGTGCTGAGTGCTTCACCAAATCCTTGAGCGATCAAGGATTCTACTTCGTCAACAAGACCATCCTTGCGCATGGCATCCACACGCTTGTTGATGCGATCTGCAAGCGTGTGAGGGTCGACTTGTAAGAAGAAGCGAAGTGACCAGATTACCTCAGGGAGTGACTTGATATTCTCTACTTGCAGAGCGTATGAGACCCCTTTTTCATACATCTCAAGTGCGCGTATGACACGTACGTAGTTGTTAGGATGAATGAGGGATGCTGATGAAGGATCCTTTTCCCTAAGAACACTCCAAAGAGCATCGTTGCCGTGTTCGAGGCGGAAAGCTTCGTAAGAATCGCGAAGAGAGTTGTCTTGTTGCTCTCCATCTGGAAATCGCATATCCTCAAGCGCTGCCTGTACGTAGAAGCCGGTACCTCCGCAAAGGATCGGAACCTTTCCACGACTTTCGATTTCAAGAAAAGCCTTACGAGCTTGATCTTGGAAAAGTTGTGCTGAATATTCTTGACCAGGATCAAGGATGTCGATCAAATGATGGGGAACTTTTTGTTCTGCTGGCCGTATTTTTGCTGTGCCGATATCCATGCCACGATATATCTGCATAGAGTCAGCAGAGACCACTTCTCCACCAAGCTTAAGGGCAACAGACTGGGCAAGGCTTGATTTTCCAGAAGCAGTAGGACCTACGATCGCGATAACAGGATGTTGGAGTGTATGAAGCGCTGCTTGTGACATAGATTACTCAGACCGTAATTGATGCTAACTTTCATGCTAAATGACGTGGCCTTTCAAATACCACGTCTTCGCTTCATCGATCTCAACTTCAATCGTTGCGCCGATCAGATCGGTAAGTGATGAGCCATCAGGGATCGGTGCATGAACTGTTTGGTTTTTCGGGCTTTTTCCCGCAAGGATGGCGCTATCGCGCTTTGAGGCCCCTTCTACGATGATATTTGTTCGGGTCCCACGATCGCGTTGGTTGACTTCGAAGGCTTTGCGCTGTACGAGTTCTACCAAACGATCGAAGCGATCTTGTACCGTTTCGATCGGGGTCGTTCGAGGAAGCTTAGCTGCTGGTGTTCCTTCTCGAGGTGAATAGAGGAAGGTAAAGACTTGATGATAGCCTATTTGCTCAACAAGATCATACGTAGCTTGGAAATCATTTTCTGTCTCGCCCGGAAAACCGACGATGATATCGGTCGATAGCGCAATATCAGGACATGCTTCACGAAGCTTTTCGATGATCTTAAGATAGTGTTCGCGTGTATAGTGGCGATTCATTTCATGAAGGATTTGATTTGAACCTGATTGAACAGGCAAATGAAGTGCCGGCATGACATTGGGAAGATCTCTGAAAGAAGCGATAACGTCATCGGTGATGTCTTTAGGGTGCGATGTCGCGAAGCGTAAGCGCTCGATGCCGGTAGCTGAGACAATTTTGAGCAGCTCAGCGAATTTCGGTGAACCATAGAGATCTCGCCCGTATGAATTGACATTTTGTCCAAGCAAGGTGATCTCTTTGACGCCTTGTGCAACAAGAGATGCAGCTTCTTCTTGAATATCTTCGATCGTACGAGATTTTTCTCTTCCTCGTACATATGGAACGATGCAATAAGTACAAAAGTTGTTGCATCCAATCGAGATTGGCAACCATGCTGACCAGGCAACTTCGCGAGATTGCGGTAAGCAGGTCGGAAATTCGTCTGCAGCGTCGAGCACTTCGGTGGCAGCTGTGCCTGAGAGGATCGCATTTGTGATAAGCGATGGAACACTAGAGAGATTAAAGGTTCCGAAGACAACGCTTACATGAGAGAGCTCATCAATGAGTCTTTCAGCTTCATTCTGGCCAATACAACCGCCGATCGCAATAATCCGCTGCTGAAGATCAGATGAAGGCGGTAAAGGGATATTCTTGAGAGATGCAACGTGACCTTTGAGGCGTGTTTCAGCGGCTTCTCGCACGCAGCAGGTCATGAATACCACAATCTCTGAATCGTCGATAGTATCCACGCGGATAGCACCTGCGGATTCGAGCATGCCTACGATTCGTTCAGAGTCGTGTTTGTTCATTTGGCAGCCGAAAGTAACAACGTGGAAAGTTCGATTTTCTAGCGCAGAGGCAGAATGCGAATCCATGAAAGCCTTCTTAGTGAAGTTAACGAGGTTCAACGCTGAATCTGATAGCAGTACGATATTCGCCATCGATGACGATATCGGCAAAAGAAGGGATGCAGACGATATCAATGCCAACTGGCGAGAGGAAACCGCGCGAGATAGCTATAGCTTTCACCGCTTGGTTCACTGCACCTGCGCCAACGGATTGGATCTCGACAGGAACACCATCTTTGATCATGCCTGCGACCGCACCTGCAACTGATGCAGGAGAGGACTTCGATGAGACCTTGAGGCAGTGATTATCTGAAGGTTGAGAGGAAACGTCTGATTGTGTCATTTCTGGCATCGTTTTTCTTTCAGATGTATAGTGCGGTTGATGTTCATTTTGTAGTGCAATTCTTACGATATTCTACCGATTTGCTTCTGTTTCTGCAAACCAGCGCGCCATAGAGCTACTCAGTCGGTCTAATGTTGCATCCTGAAAGGAATGGAGACAGTAATCTTATCCGATCCTGCACGTATCTTCAGCTCGCCCTCACGCTCGAGATAGTAATGCTCGGCGAGTTCTGCAAAGGCATTTTCAAGAGCTTGTTTGAAATGAGTAAGATCGTCAGGAGCTATCTTGAGCTTTCGCTGTTCGTGATAAAGCTTTGAAGAAGGATCAGAAGCTGTTCGTTCACCATTTCCCTGAGGGTCAAAAGGCTTTGAGATCCTCCCCTCTCGCTCGAAATCGAGCCGTTCGATAAAAGGAGCGAGTGGATCGATCTGTCCATCAAGGATACGGCGTGCGCTTCGAGACGAGAGTGGCAGCCCGATCTCTGCTGCACGTTCGCTGAATTGCTCTGGATCATAGATGTATTTGAGATAATTTAAGATAGTATCAGGATCGCTCGTTAGCGAAGAGCCGCCATCGTCTTGGCGGTAATGGAGCAATGTCGCTGCTATCTCAACAGGGCTTCCAAGAAAGATATCAAGGGTATCTTTCGAGTCGAGAGCAAATTCCATAACAATACGTGCGATATTGCGAGGACCACGCATGATCTGTTCGTTTAGGTCATTGACATGAACATAAGGCACTGTTGATTGGTCGATGCGTTCAGTGAGATTAGATGTAAGCGCATGAACGGCAAGTGCGGTTCCCGCACCTCGTTTTGAATATTGAACGCAGGCGCTATCAACATTTTCTTTGATGGAATAAAGCGCCATACCTCGTCCATGAACGCCCCATCGGTCTTCATGAAAAGTGTCGAGCTTTGAAGTGACGAACGGCTCAAAGATGGTTTCGTGAAGGTGCTCAGGAATTCCATCGCCATCATCAAGTGCGGTAAGGTAGCGCGTGCCCTGCTCTTTCCAGCTTGCGATGAATATCGCACGTGCACCCGCATCGCGGGCATTCCTCAGTAACTCAAGGACAACATCCTCAAAACAGGTGATATCTTGCTTTGCTTGTCGGCGTTGTGCCTCTCGCGCTCGCAGACGAACAAAGCCATCTCCGAGATTCTCTTGAACCCGGAGATAGCTTTCGCCTGTAATGTCTTCGATGAATGACGAGAGGTCGTTTGTGGTCATAAGAAACGCTATTTAGCGAAGTCGACCGCGCGGGTCTCGCGAATGACGACAACCTTAACTTGACCTGGATATTTCGTTTCGCTTTGAATCTGTTGAGCAATATCGTGAGCAAGAACGGTTGCACGCGATTCATCCACTTTGTCGGGTGTGACAATAACACGTACTTCACGACCCGCTTGGATAGCATGGGTTTGCTCGACGCCTTCATAAGAGTTTGCGATCTCTTCAAGCTTCTCTAAGCGTTTGATGTAGGATTCGAGGTTCTCTTTACGTGCGCCAGGGCGTGCCGCAGAGACTGCGTCAGCAGCCTGCACAAGCACATCAATAACGCTTGTAGGTTCAATATCGTTGTGATGCGCTTCGATCGCATGAACGATAACAGCATCTTCGCCATAGCGACGCGCGAGATCAGCACCGATTACTGCATGGGAACCTTCGACTTCGTGGTCGATTGCCTTACCAAGATCGTGCAGAAGGCCTGCTCGGCGAGCGGGGACAGGATCAAGGCCTAGTTCTGAGGCCATGATGCCACACAGATAGGCAACTTCGAGCGAGTGAGTAAGAACATTCTGCCCATATGAAGTGCGATAGCGAAGACGACCGAGCGTCTTTTCAAGTTCAGGATGCAGATCGTGGATACCGGTATCAAAAGTTGCCTGCGCAGCTGCTTCCTTGATCTGCTGATAGACATACTTCTTTGCTTTGTTGTACATCTCTTCAATGCGTGCGGGATGGATGCGGCCATCAGAGATGAGGTTTTGCATAGTGACGCTTGCGATTTCACGACGCACGGGATCATGAGAAGATACGGTCACGCATTCAGGAGTATCGTCAATGATAAGATTTGTGCCCGTGATCTGTTCGAACGAGCGGATATTGCGACCCTCACGACCGATGATTCGACCCTTCAGATCATCTGAGGGGATGTGTATGGTTGAGACGGTGATCTGAGACGTGTAATCTGCAGCAATGCGCTGAATAGCGAGGCTGAGGATCTCACGTGCTTTTTTATCTGCTTCCGCACGCGTGCGCATCTCAGCATCGCGGATGATGGTTGCAGACTCATGAACGACTTCATCTTTAAGGCCTTCGAGTAATTCGACCTTTGCTTCATCGCTTGATAAGCCTGCGATCTGTTCAAGACGCGCATTGATCTTCTTTTGTGAGATATCAAGGTCGTGTTGCTTTCGATCGAGCTGGCCTTGAAGTGAAGAGATCTGATGCTCGCGTTTATCCATGAACTCGCTGCGCTTATCAAGGTTTTGCTCACGTTGATTCAAACGATTTTCGGTAGAGCGAACCTCTTTGAGGCGCTCTTTGCTCTCGGTTTCAGCATCGCGTTTGATCTTGAGTGCTTCATCCTTCGCTTCAACCAATGCTTCACGACGGAGGCTTTCTGCTTCCTTTTGCGCATCGGAAACGATCTCTTGGGCTTGTTTCGCTGCAGCTTTAGAGCGGCCCTTTTGAACTTTGAGCATCAAGAAATAACCGATGAGGAAGCCAACGATGATTGCTATTGCGGCTACGACGATAACCTCGATCACAATTCTTCCTTCCTAGTAAGTGGCTTTACGCTGGTGGAAAGGCATAAAAAATGCCTAGAAACAACCAGGCATGAGTGTGCGCATGGGCATGCGTATCGTAACAATTCAAGATATGTTCTATAGCAAGCGCCTCAGGGCGCGAAAACTCAAGCACTAAAATGATAAAGGAATCATACGGTTTTGCCTAGGTAGTGCGCAGGTATTCTCGAAGATCTCACGCAAAATGCATGCTTTAGGTCTGCTCCTCAAACCATTGCTTCACTGCAGAACTTGCTATAGAAGAAGAGAAACCGTTTCGAATGAGTTTTGCATATGCCGCTTGGCGCTTGTTCTTTGCACGTGGCGGCTTGCGTTCTAAGAGTCTGAGCGCGTTGTCGAGCTGACTTCCTTGTTCTTTGAGAAAGACATCAGGAAAACCCGCGAGCGCATATGCATCGATTCGGTGTCTCTTCAGGTCGCGTGCGATCCCATTGATGCCCTTAGAGGCTCGTAAGCGCGATCGAATGAAGCCGTCGGCGAATCGAATATCATCAAGATAACCACAGCGAATTGCTCTCTCGAGCGCCTCAGAGATCGCATGTTCAGTGAAACGATCACGCTGAAGCCGATCCCTGGTTTCTGCGATCGAGCGATCACGAACAGAAAGCAATCGCTCGATCTTTCTGAATGCGGATTCTGGATCATCGTTGAATTCATCTTTGGAAGTGCGCTTCACGTCCGATACATGCTCGTCACTTTCGTTTGCTATTGAAAGATGGTGAGCTGGTTTGTCGGCTGCGGGCATGAACTGACCTTTGAGGAATTCTACATCAACATACATCTCGATCAGCTCTTAGGAAGCATCCTGATCGGTCTCTTGACCCATCGAGACCTGTACAGCGTCGATATCAACATCGGCACCATTGCGATCGATCCTAGGAAGATCAAAGTGTTCACGTACCTTATTCTCGATCTCATTTCTCAGATCGGGATTCTCTTTCAGGGCGCGTTTGGCAGCATCGCGTCCTTGACCAAGACGCTCTTCCCCATAATTGAACCAAGAGCCACTTTTGTTGACGATGCCTGCTTCGACACCCATATCGAGCACACAGCCTTCTCGTGAGATGCCCTCTCCATACATCAGGTCGAATTCTGCTTGTCTGAAGGGCGGTGCAACCTTGTTCTTAACGATTTTGGCGCGCACGCGATTACCGATGAATTCACCATCTTTTTTCATGGATTCGATGCGGCGGATATCGATGCGCACAGAGGAATAGAACTTCAGAGCGCGCCCACCTGTGGTGGTTTCTGGATTGCCGAACATCACACCGATCTTTTCGCGAAGCTGATTGATGAAGATGCAGGTGGTGTTCGATTTAGAAAGAGAGCCAGTGAGCTTTCGCAATGCTTGGCTCATTAGACGGGCTTGAAGGCCGACCGTCGTATCCCCCATCTCTCCTTCGATTTCCGCACGAGGAACGAGTGCGGCAACAGAGTCGATAACAACACAGTCGATCGAGCCGCTTCGCACAAGCAGATCGCAAATCTCGAGAGCTTGCTCTCCGGTGTCTGGTTGTGCAATGAGCAGTTCGTCAACATCAACACCAAGCCGTGCAGCATAAACGGGATCGAGCGCATGCTCTGCATCGATGAAGGCAACGATACCCCCTGCAGCTTGTGCTTCAGCGATGATATGCAATGCGACGGTGGTTTTACCGCTTGATTCTGGACCGTAGATCTCAACGATTCTTCCTCGCGGCACTCCGCCAATGCCAAGGGCGATATCGAGCGGCAATGCACCAGTTGGGATAGCTTCAACCTGTAATGCGGTGCTTTCGCCAAGGCGCATGATCGATCCTTTGCCGAACTTGCGCTCGATCTCGTCGGTGGTGATTTTAAGACTGGATTCTTTGTCCTTGATCATTGGTTCTCCTTATCAGTACATGAGCTGATAGATATAAGATAACCGAACACCTGTTCGATTTCAATATCTCTATTTGAAATAATAGAAAGAGAATCTTATCTTTTTTTGATATCGGGCTTATGTTTGGATCGAATGGATCTTACGAAAATCTGAAAAAATCGATAGTGTAAAAACTCAAGCATCAAAGCTTACGCAGGCATGCAGCAAAGAGCTCGAGCGCATATTCAACGCTTTGCATGCGAACTTCTCTTCGTGTGCCAGAGAAATGGCAGAGATGAGCATCGGTGCCATTCGGTGAATCGATGCCAAACCATACTGTTCCCACGGGTTTTTCACTACTTCCTCCCCCAGGTCCCGCAATGCCAGTGATCGAGACTGCAATCGTGGTCGAAAGAGCACTTCGAGCGCCTCTGGCCATTTGGAGTGCTACTGGCTTGCTCACTGCACCGTGAGCGGAGAGATCGGCTTCAGGGACTCCAAGCTCCTGCTGCTTGATGGTATTCGAATAGCTCACGATGCCACCTTGCACTACATTCGAACTCCCCGGAATAGAAGTGAGCATCGCTGCAACGAGACCCCCTGTGCAGCTCTCTGCGGTCGAAAGCTGGGCGTGTTTTTCAGTTGCAAGTGTAATGACCTGTTGAGCGAGTTCATGCAATTTAGTGTCCGCTGAGACGGTTTGATCTTCATCGCATACTGATGTTTTCTGCCCACTCGATGGAGAGAAGCGTAAAATGCCCCGACACTTTGCAAGATAGTCGAGCATAGAGATGATCGTCAGGATAAGCGCGATGACCATGAAGACCCAAGAAACGACATAGAAGGTCGTCTCCACTGTAGGATCGCTGATGAAGGGATGCGAGTCTTTGATGATGAACATAACGATCGCGATGATCTGGAAGACCGTTTTTGCTTTACCGTACCAGCTTGCTGCGATGACCACGCCTTCGGAAGCAGCAAGCATGCGAAGGCCTGAGACAATAAACTCACGCACGAGGATGATCAGGGCGACCCAGGCTGGAAGGACTTGGAGTTCACATAACGCGAGCAGTGCCGCAGCAACCAGGATCTTATCAGCAAGCGGATCCATGAACTTGCCGAAGTTGGTTACCTCTCCTCTGCTTCGTGCAAGATAACCATCGAGCGCATCGGTGCATGCAAGCACGACGAAGAGAAGCGCTGCAAGCCAAGGCTTAAGCAGCTCTGCTTCGCTCCAGTCAGGAAACCAATCAGGCCAGGGGCTTACGAATGCTACGAAGAACACTGGAACAAGCAGGATGCGGATCAGAGTGACGATATTTGCCGGAGTCCACAAGGTGCTCACATGGCTATTTTGAGAAGGAGCGTTATCTTGCACGCGTTCCCTCCATTTCATAATAGAGTGTATCTTCGATGAGGACAGGAATGAATTCACCTGGCTCACCACTATCCAAATACGTGACGCCATCTACATCAGGAGCCTGATATTGGCTTCGTCCGATGAGCTGACCATCTTCTTCATAGCCTAGAGCAAGAACAGTGAGTTCTTCCCCAACAAAACGGGCCAAGCGACCCTGAGAAACGGTGTCAGCCAGATCTCGAAGGATTCTCAAGCGTTCTTGTTTTGTCTCATCATCGATCTGATGCGGAAGCGTTGCTGCTCGTGTCCCTTCTTCAGGAGAGAATGCGAAGATGCCAACATAGTCAAAATCGATCTCAGTGACAAAATCGCAGAGATCATCGAATTGCTGGTCAGTCTCTCCGGGATAACCGACGATCAGGGTCGTGCGAAGCGCAACAGTAGGCAAGATCTCGTGAATGAGATCAATCAGATGCATGAAATCCTCATAAGAGCCTTTGCGATTCATTGATCGAAGCAAGGCAGGATCGACATGCTGGAATGGGATGTCAAGATAATTGCAGATATTGTCGTGCGTAGCAATGGTGCGCAGCAATGTCTCATCGACATATTCTGGTTGGATGTAGAGGACTCTAAACCAAGTTTCAGGAAATGAGCGAGCGATATGGTCAAGCAACCAAGCAAGTGTCCTTTTTGGTTCGAGATCACTGCCCCAGATGGCGGTATCCTGTGCAATGAGGATGATCTCCTTTACCCCTTGTTCGACAAGACCTTCAACCTCACTGAAGATAGTTTCGTACGAAAAGCTTCGATATCGTCCGCGAATGTAGGGTATCGCGCAAAACGAACAAAAACGATTACACCCATCGGATATCTTCACATAAGCACTTGACCCAGGATCGACACGACGCAGGTGCGCATGATCGCAAGGAGATGGACCTTCGCCTGAAGTAGACGACGTGTCGGCAAGAAGCTGATCGAGCTTTCTTACGATATCGTTTTCCTCGTTACAGGGGACAAAAAGATGCGCCTCTTGCAATTCGTCTTGCAGTTCAGTGCTGAAACGACTTACCATGCAGCCTGCAACGATAAGCTTGGTCTGTTCATTTGCTACGGAAGGCAAGTTGGCAACATCAAAGATAACCTCAAGGCTCTCTTCGATCGCTGCTTGCAAAAAAGAGCAAGTATTGACGATGAGTGCGTCAAGAACGAGTGTCTCACCTGCATCGATGCGTTGTTGGTACTCCTCCCAATCGAGTACGTGATACCCAGCTTCAACGAGGCGTGCAGTCATGTGCGCGCTGTCAACCTCATTCTTCGCGCACCCAAGCGTGATGATCGAGACGTGTTTTGTGTTCGATGCGCTCATTAGCGATAGTTGGTGAATTGGAGCGGCTGTCCGTAATCTTGTTCTTTCAAAAACGCGATCACCTCTTGTAAGGTGTCGAGCTTTGGACCTGAAACACGCAGTTTGTCGCCCTCAATGGTGACTTTGACCTTGAGCTTTGTCGCCTTGATATCTTTATTGATCTTTCCTGCAGTTTCTTTGTCGATACCATCGACGATCGTAGCGGTCTGCTTGACTGTACCGCCAGAGGCAGCTTCGAGCTTACCCCAACTCACTGCACCAAGATCGATTCTACGTTTGATGAGTTTAGAAGAGATGATATCGATAACTTGTTTAGCAACAAAGTCACTCGGAGCACTGATAGTAAGAGTTTTGTTCGCTTTATCAAGTGAGATCTGAGCACCAGAGTCTTTCAGATCGTAGCGTTGCGCGATTTCTTTTTTTGCTTGACCAAATGCATTGTCGACTTCTTGTATGTCGACTTGAGAGACTACGTCGAAGCTTGAATCTTTAGCCATGGAATTCCTTTCAATTGAGAAGGATTGTTAAAAGATGTTAGTCCCCAGATCGGGATGAATTCGAAGAATTGTTAGATGAAGTTGAAGACGAAGTACTCGTTGGCGTTGTTGAATTGCTTGATGATGTATTGCTTGTCGAGGTCGGTGTAGTGGTCGTTGTTGAACTGCCTGGTCTTTGGACTTCAGGATGGTCTGCATACCACTTATTCAAGATCTCATTGAAATTGAAGGTTACACTCGCAACACCACGACTGTTAGCCTCAAGGCTCTGTTCTTGATCGTCGACTTTCAGTATCACGTTTTCGGGGTTTGAGGTGACGAATTTGATATTGCCTGAACTAGTATAGGTTTGGGATGCCTGACCAGTCACATCACCCGCTTCCTTAGTAGAACCGTCAACGATGACCTCAATATAGGCACTCTTACCGGCTGGTACTTCGTAAGAAAGCGTAAAGTCGGTTGGCGCAACAGCAGCAGGTTCTGCTTCGTTTTGATCGCCGTCTTCCTGTGTGTTTTCAATACCTGTTACAGGGATATTCTGGACGTCTTGTTGATCGTTTGAACAAGAGACGATAGAGACGATGATGACGATAAGGATGATGATCGCTACGATACCACCGATAATAAGAGGCAGATGGCTACGCGGTGCTTGCCCCATGCCACGCGATGGGTTGGCATAGAGGTTCACGTATTTTCCATCGGGGATTGCTTCTCTACGCGCAGGATGAAGCTGCGGGTCGTCGCTGCGATTCTGTCGTGCTTGCGCTCGTGCTCGTGCGGACTGTGTGCGGTCAAAGTCATCAGGAGTATCAGAATAGATACGCCTTCCGTTAGCCGCTGTCGTACCGTCATCAACGCGCTGTCGTGTTGATGAGACAGCTTTGAACTGGTTGGTTGGCTGGCGTTTACCAGGCCGAGAGGTCGCTTGTGAAGTGTTGCGATGAAGATAGCGATTCTCGATCGCATTTTGATGCGCACGACCGATCTGGTTTGCATAGCTCTCATCAAGATACATGCGCGTCACATCGTTGGCGTTCAAGCCCAAGAAACGCGCGTAAGCATTGATCATGTTTCGAGAATACCCACGAGGCGGCATGCGTTCGAAATCGCTGTTTTCGATAGCTTCAAGAATGTCGGGACGAATGCGTAGGCGACGAGATACAGTAGTAAGCTCGTAGCCTTTAGAGATGCGCGCTTCTTTGAGCACGCTACCAAAGCTGATGTGATTCACGGTAACCCTCCCGGTGTTCCTTAATCATTTTCCTCAAAGGCGCGAATGGTCTCGAGTTCGACCGAATCAACGAGCACCTCACGAGGTTTGGAGCCATTGGGCGGACCAACAATTCCTTTTGCTTCGAGTAAATCCATTATACGACCTGCGCGGGAATAACCAACGCTCAATCGACGCTGAAGATTGGAAGTCGACCCCATGCCGCTTGCGCAAACGATCTCCGCCGCTTCCCACAGGAGCGGATCTTCGGAGACTGCTCCCCCACCACCGCTACCGTCGGGAGCAGAGTCGCCCAGTGTGACAAGGTTAGTCTTCAAGATGTCGTGATGGTATTCAGGCTCGCCTTGTTGCTTGAGATGCTCAACAACAGCGGCGATCTCGTCTTCGGAAACGAAGCAGCCTTGGATGCGCTGAGGTTTTGCCAGTTCAGGCTTTGAAAGGAGAAGGTCTCCCAACCCAATGAGATTCTCTGCGCCTGGAGTATCGAGGATAACGCGCGAGTCGATGCCTGATGCAACATTGAACGCGATACGATTCGTGATGTTTGCTTTGATAAGACCGGTTACGACGTTAGTGGAAGGGCGTTGGGTCGCAACGATGAGGTGAATGCCGGCAGCACGTGCAAGCTGAGCTAAACGCGAGATGGAGAACTCTACCTCTTTACCGACATTCATCATAAGATCTGCAAGCTCATCGATGATGATGACGATATAAGGAAGCTCTTCAAGTAGATCGGTGTTGTCAGGATCGTTTTCGTAAGCTTTTGCGCTTTCTTGCGCTTTCGCGTTGTATTGTCCGATGTTTCGTGCGCCAATGCCGGAAAAGATCTTCAAGCGCCGCTCCATTTCTGCAACTCCCCATGAAAGAGCGCTCGCAGCTTCTCGCGACTCAGTGACGACGGGTACGTAGAGATGCGGAATGCCATTGTAAGGAGTGAATTCGACGCGTTTTGGATCGATCATGATGAAACGTACTTCAGCAGGTGTCGCACGCATGAGTATTGACATGATCATGCCATTGATCGAGACGGACTTACCAGAGCCTGTGGTACCACCGATGAGCAAATGCGGCATAGTGGCAAGATCGGAGACGATGCATTCGCCTTCAACATCTTTACCGATCGCGATCTCAAGTGGGCCGCCGTTGGCGTCTTTTAGAACATCACCCAAGAAAACAGTCTGGCGTACCTGATTAGGCACTTCGATACCAACATAATTCGTGCCAGGGATCGGCGCGAAAATACGTACGCCAGGAGATGCAAGGGCGAGTGCAATATCGTCAGTAAGGTTTGAGACGCGATTGACGCGAACGCCTGAGGGAAGATCGATCTTGAAGAGCGTAACGGTGGGGCCTGCAACCCAACCGACCACGTCTGCATCTACTCCAAAATCATGAAGGGTATCTTCAAGGTTTTGAGCGACTATCTTAAGCGATGCATCAGTTTCAGCTTTATTATCCTGGGCTGAACTGGTGTTAAGTAGATTGAAATCTGGAAGTTGGAATCCATCCAATGGTTGAGGGATGGCGCTTGGAGTCTTGGGACGTTTCTTCTTTGGTTCAGCTTTAGGCTCAGCTTTTGTGGTCTGCTCTACCCGCTTAACGACTTCATCAGAGTCGATAACATTAGTTTCTTGGCTGTCGATATCGACCTTTGGAACGTTATCGAGCTTGCGCTTGCGCGGACCAAGCTTTCGTGTGAGCGCTTGAGCTTCTTTTGGATCAGCTTGATCGAGCAAAAGTGTCTGTTCGGCATCGATCTTACGGGCCGCAGGTATAGCATTCTGTGCCTCTGCGGGAAGCTGGATCTGACGAGGATCAACGGAGCGTTTCGAGATCTTTCTTCGAGCAAGTGGGCTTTGTCCTTGTGTATGGGCGAGATTCATACGCGCAAACATTGCCTCTTCGCTTTCTTCTGCTTCTTCACGCGCAAGTCTCTCTTCACGAATGCGCTCGAGTGCGGCAGAGATAGAAAAGCCAATAATGAGGATGCCAACGATGAAGAGTCCAACAATGAAGATGAGTGAGACGGTGAAGCCAAAAAGACGTAAGAAGACCCATGCGAACGCACCGCCACAGTAGCCACCATATTGCTGCAAATACGTAGCGCTAAAGACGATATTAGGATCGCTTTCTGCGTGAGGAATGAGTGTAGAGAGCAATGTGAGCAGCGTGAAAAAGATGATCACTGATCCAAGTGCGGTTCTTGCTGGAATAAGCCCTGAGTCGAAACGAACAAGATATGTGATAGCTACGGCAAGTAGGAAGAAAGGAAGGATATAGGCCCCAATGCCAAAGGCACTATGAAGACCGCTGCCCAGCAGTGAGGTGACCATGCCATCAGCGGGAAGTAGAGCAGTGATGAATAAAGCAATCGCGAGGATAGCAAGCACAACACCAATGATATCGTGCTTTGTCCTCGGATCGAGAAGTTGTGTTTGATGCGCAGGAGGCGTTTTCTGATAATTACCAGGCTTGCCTTTGATGCTCCCTTTTGAAGCAGAACGCTTCTGCGCTTGGCTTGAGCTCTTCTTCTGTGAAGCGGAGCGAGTACGATCGTTTTGCTGTCGCGCCATAAAACCTTTCCTTAGTGCATTTAAAGTGTGTGTAAGGTTTGTTTCGCATTATAAACTAAAGCTCGAGGATATTCACGATGACAAGCGGACGTTGGTTCGTGCGTTCCCAGAGAACTGAGAGCAGTGCACTTCGTGCAACCTTTCGCGTTTCATTCCATGATTCATGTTTTGTAAGCGAACGCTTGATAGCACTTGCAACCGCATTCGAGACCGCTTTGACAAGCTCTGGATCATCACCGCCAGGAATACCGTGCATCTCGACGACGACTGGTGAAACGAGTGTATGCTCTTGCTTATTGATCGCGCAGGCAATGCTTGCAACGCCCTGGGCGCCGAGACTTGAGCGTTCATGCAGCACCATCTCTGATGTATCCCCTACGCTTAGGCCGTCAACGAGTACGATGCCGCTTGGAACAGGTTCTCCAATCTTGATACCCTTTGGAGTAAGTTCGATCGATTCGCCATTTTCTAGGATGTAGACATCATCAGAAGAGACACCAGTTGCTTGTGCGAGGTTTGCATGAGCGCGTAGATGAGTTGCTTCGCCATGTACGGGCAGGAAAGCTTGTGGGCGAACGATCGAGAGTACGAGTTTGAGTTCTTCGGCACCTGCGTGACCCGAAACATGCACGCAAGCACGTGACTTGTCATAGACATCTGCACCGATCTTTGCAAGAGCGTTTACAACACGTGTGACCGCTTTTTCGTTTCCTGGGACAGGTGTAGCAGAGATGATGACCGTATCACCTTCTTCGATGGAGATGGTCTTATGGTTGCCGCTTGCAATACGTGCAAGCGCAGAGAGCGGTTCTCCTTGAGAGCCTGTACACATGACCACATAGCTATCTGAGGGCATTCCCTTCAGATCGTACGCGTCGATGATATCCTTATCTGATATGTTCAGGTAGCCTAAACGGCGTGCGATGTCGGTGTTTTGGACCATTGAACGTCCAGTAACTGCGACTTTGCGACCATTCTTCACTGCCGCATCGCAGATCTGTTGCATGCGATGGATATGAGAAGCAAATGACGCAACAATAACGCGCCCTTTTGCGTTAGAAATGATCGAGTCGAGCGCCTTTCCTACTTCAGCCTCGGAAGGTGTGAAATGAGGATTGGTGGCATTCGTCGAGTCAGAGAGCATAAGATCGACGCCCTCTTTTGAAAAACGTGCAAGCGCTGCAAAATCAGTCTGCACGCCATCGATCGGTGATTGATCAAGCTTGAAATCGCCCATATGCAGGACATTTCCAGCTGGAGAGCGATAGAAAACGCCAACAGCATCGGGGATCGAGTGGTTGACAGAGAAGAATTCTGCTTTGATGCAGCCTAGATCGATGGTTTGGCCCGGCTTGATCTCGCAGAGCTTCGCATTCTTGATCTTATGTTCTTTGAGCTTGCCTTCAATAAGACCAAGCGTGAGCTTTGTAGCATAGATCGGAACCTGTCTTCCAAGATCCTTGAGTAGGTAAGGCAATGCTCCTGTGTGATCTTCGTGACCATGCGTGATGATGATACCACGCAGTTTATCTGCGTTTTCGAGCACGTAGGTGTAATCAGGCAAGATAAGATCGATGCCAGGATGATCATCATCAGGGAACATAAGACCAGCATCATCGAGCACCATATCGTTTTTACATTCGAATACGGTCATATTTTTGCCGATGGCATCAAGGCCGCCTAATGGGATGATACGAAGCGTCGCTTTTGGATCGCGTTTTTGCTGACCTTGTTTTTGGCGACGGTTGTTATTCTTCTTATTGTTCTGGTTGCTGGCCTTATTCGAGCCGTTTACCTTTGAAAGCTTGGGGCGCTTTCGTTCAAGCTGAACGTGCTTGACAGTTTCATTGTTGCGTTTCTTCTGATTCTTCGATTCTGCCTTTTGTTGCGCCATTACCTCTCTTTTCCTGGCGATACTCTTATCTTCTCTTCAAGAAGCGACATCGCTCATTGTGTTGTACGGTTAATTCAAAACGCCTACTTGGCGCATCACTTCTGCTAATTCTGCTGATTGTTCAGCAGTTGCGTTGACAAGCGGCAAACGAACGCCACCAACAGGAAAACCGAGCAGATTCAAAGCTTCTTTTACCATGATAGGGTTAGAAGTGATGAATAACTCGTCCATGAGTGGCAGCAATGCTGAGTTCGCTTTTGCTGCAGCTTCAAAATCTCCGCGAGCGCAAAGATCAACGATCTCCTTCATGCGATCAGGAGCAACGTTTCCAATCGTAGAGATGACACCTGCGCCGCCAAGCTTCATCATGTCGTAGGTGAGCGCATCGTCACCCGAATAGACATCAAAGCCTTCAGGAGCGTTGTTGATGATTTGAGCAACTTGATCGAGATCACCTGAAGCCTCTTTGATCGCGACGATATTGTCAACATCGCGTGCCAAACGAAGCGTGGTCTCTGCGGTCATGTTAATAACGCAGCGGCCAGGAATGTTGTAGAGAATGCACGGGAGCTCGACGCTCTCTGCGATGGTTTTGAAGTGCTGATAGAGACCTTCTTGTGGAGGCTTGTTGTAGTACGGAACTACGAGCATGAAGCCATCCACGCCAAGCTTTTGTACGTCTCGCGCAAAATCGACTGTGTCAGCAGTGCAATTATCGCCAACGTTAGCAATAACAGGAACCTGTCCGTCGATCTCTGAAACAACTGCTTCGAAGAGCTGCATCTTCTGAGGATAGAAGACCGTGGGGCTCTCGCCGGTGGTGCCATTGATAATGAGCGCGTCTGCTCCCCCGTCTACCAAACGCCGAGCGAGCGCGCGAGCTTGTTTCAGGTCAAGTTCAAGATCCTGGTCAAAGGGGGTGACCATAGCGGGGATCATGCGGCCAAAACGAGGCTCTGTTGCTGCTGACATCTGTTTCTCCTAACCACAGGGAATCTGTATCGTGATGAATTTCAGCAAAGGGATATCGTGTTCATTGACGCGAGTGTCAATACGACATCGCTTCATTATCTCACGAGCACAAGATAACTCTTACATAAAGTTCTCTAAACCTACAATAAGACCGCTTTGTGTACCAACATTGCGGATACCGAGCAATACGCCAGGCATATAGGATGTACGGTCCCAGGAATCATGCCTCAGTGTGAGGGTCTGACCCATCGAACCGAAAATGACCTCTTGTGAAGCCACATAGCCCATAGAGCGAACAGCATGAACAGGTACACCTGCTACTTCTGCACCACGTGCGCCTTCGCAGCTGGGATTCTCTGTTTCTTTCCCAGGGGCTTGTGTATCACGACCGCGAGACTGTTGAATAATCTCAGCAGTGCGTATCGCAGTGCCGCTTGGGGCATCCTTTTTGTTCGCGTGGTGGAATTCGATGATCTCGGCTTCAGGGAAATAGGGCGCTGCAACGCGAGCAAATTCCATCATGAGCACTGCACCGGTGGTGAAGTTTGGAGCGTAGAACAAACAGGTGTTTTCAGCAGCGCAATCGGCCAGATCGTTTAAGGTTTCGTTTGTCATGCCAGTCGTTCCGACCACGCAGTCTATGCCAGCAGGAAGTGCGACCGCGAGCGTTTTCGCGACAACATCAGGCTGCGTGAAGTCGACGAGCACGTCAAAATCAGACTGCGCAATCGCTTCATCGATCGTGCGATAGACGGCGAAAGGTTGATCGGTCATATAGGGGTCTATACCGCAGACAACCTGCATATCGTCTGCGGAAGTGACCGCATCTACGACTGCTGATCCCATTCGTCCAGAATAACCTGCAACTGCTACGTTGATCATGATGATGCCTTCCGTTGGTTTCTTACCGGTACCGATAGATGTGCATTAGTCTTGCGCAAGTGCTTCTTCGAGCGCACGTGCGAGCTGGTCAGGACAGCTCGTCGGGCGCTTCCCGCATTCGATGCCTTTGAGAAGCGAGATGATCTCTGTTGCAGGTTTACCCCTCACAAGGCTTGAGATGCCCTGTTGATTTCCGCTGCAACCGCCATTGAAGACGACATCGGTAATAATGCCCTCTTCGCTAATATCAAAATCGATGGTGCGCGCACATGTGCCGCTGGTTTTGTAAGTGTACATGAGAACCCTCCTTGCGAGGTGGTTATCTGTTGCATCTCAGTGTAGACCAAATGCGACTACTTCGTGCAGCTCATATGGGCGAGCATAACGAAAAAGCTCCCCGACGCGCGGGGAGCTTTGATGGAGCAACAGTAAAGATGCTTCACAGGGTTGAGTTCTAGTCGTGACGACGGCGAGGCTTGCGGTTGTTGTTGCCGTTGTTCTTGTGGCCTTGACCGGGACGAGGGCCTTCGCTTTTGACATCGGGTTTGTCCAAACGATCGAGAGAGATCTTGCCGTTGTCGCCTACCTCGATGACTTCAACCTTCACGATGTCGCCGATGTTCATGACATCTTCAACCTTTGCAACGCGACCATTTGCCATGCGCGAGATATGGAGCAAACCGTCTTTGCCTGGGGTAAGACGGATGAAGGCACCGAAATCTTTGATGCCAACGACTTCGCCTTCGTAGATCTCGCCCACTTCAGGTACTTTAACGATGCCCAGGATCGCCTCACGAGCAGCATCGCCGCTCTCAGCGTTAGTCGAGGCGATATGGACAGTGCCGTCTTCCTGAACTTCAATAGTTGCGCCTGTTTCTTCTTGAAGGCCACGGATGACCTTACCGCCTGTACCGATAACATCGCGAATCTTATCAACAGGGATATGAATGGTCTCGATATGTGGAGCATACGGAGAAAGCTCGGCGCGTGGTGCATCGATAGCTTCGAGCATCGCGCTCATGATAAACGCACGACCTTCTTTAGCCTGATTCAGTGCGCGTGCGAGGATATCGACTGAAAGGCCGCGTGCTTTGTTATCCATTTGAAGTGCGGTGATGCCCTTCTCGGTGCCGCAAACTTTGAAGTCCATATCACCGAGGAAGTCTTCAAGTCCTTGGATGTCGGAGAGGATGACGATATCATCGCCCTCTTTGATGAGACCCATTGCGATACCAGCGACTGGTGCTTTGATGGGTACGCCTGCATCCATGAGTGCAAGCGTAGAACCGCAGGTGGAAGCCATGGAGGAAGAACCGTTGGATTCGAGTACCTCGGAAACGACGCGAATTGCATAAGGAAATTCGTCTTCATCGGGAAGCACTGGAATGATCGCACGTTCTGCCAGAGCGCCATGACCGACTTCGCGGCGCTTCGGAGCACCCATGCGGCCAACTTCGCCCGTGCAGTATGGTGGGAAGTTGTACTGATGCATATAGCGCTTGCCTTCTTCAGGCCAGATGGTGTCGAGACGTTGCCATTCATTGAGCATACCAAGTGTACAAACGGAGAGTGCTTGGGTCTGGCCACGCTGGAAAAGACCTGATCCGTGTACGCGCGGTAGGTAACCTGCAACGATGTGGAGCGGACGAATCTCGGTCGAGCTGCGCCCGTCGGCACGCTCACCTGTCTCAATAACCATTGCGCGCATCGCATGCTTTTCAAGCGACTTCAGCGCAGCAGCGATATCGGAGCCCCATGCATTGCGTTCTTCTTCGGTAAATTCGTTTTCCTTGATAGAGGCCTTAAGCTCGTCGACCTTAGCCATACGCGATTGCTTGTCGGCATCTTTGAGTGCTGCGCTCATTTGGTCAAAGAAACCATCAACACGCTCTGCGATGGAAGGATCGGCTACATGGATGGGCCATTCGCGTGGTTCAGGAGCAACCTCTGCGAGGAATGCGCTTTGCTCTTGGCAGAATGCTTTGATAGCTTCCTGACCGAAGGTCATTGCAGCGAGCATATCCTCTTCGGTAATCTCTTCAGCGCCTGCTTCTACCATAGAGATGTAGTCTGCGGTACCAGCAATGGTGAGCTCGAGATCCGAATTCTCATCTTCTTCGAGTGTGGGGTTAACGATGAACTCGCCTGTTTCGGTATTACGACCGATGCGCACGCATGCAGCAGGACCATCGAAAGGCGCACTTGCGCACATGAGCGCAGCAGAGGCACCCATGACTGATATGCAGTCAGGCAGGTTCTCTCCATCGAGCACGAGCGGGGTCGCAACAATGTGAACTTCTTGTTTGAAGCCCTCAGCAAAACCAGGGCGGATCGGACGGTCGATCATTCGTGCGGTAAGGATGCCGTGGTCTGAAGGCTTAGCCTCGCGCTTGAGGTAACCACCAGGGATGCGGCCAACCGCATACATCTTCTCGATGAAATCTACGGTAAGGGGAAAGAAATCGTAGTCCTTCTCTGATTCCGATATAACCGCCGTAACGAGCACGGTGGTATCTCCTTGAGTGACCACGACCGCACCAGAGGCTTGCTTAGCGAGCTCCCCAGTTGAGATCGAGTACTCTTTTCCGTAGAGTTCGAATGTTCTTGTGATCTTTTTCATAAATCAATCTTTCTCTTCCTTCATGCCGGATTGCAATGAAGCTTCTTCGCACTCGTATGATTCAGTGCACGAGCAACATCGTCTCTACGATGTCGACCGCTTATACACAAAAGCCCGCAAGAGCGGGCTGATGGTGACTAGATATTGTCGCGAATGCCAAGTTTTTTGATAAGTTCGCGATACTCGAGGATGTCACGATTCTTGATATAGACCAAGAGGCGACGACGCTTGCCAACGAGCATGAGCAGGCCACGACGTGTATGGTGATCCTTCGGGTGTGACTTGAGGTGCTCGGTGAGGTTGCGAATGCGCTCTGTAAGGATTGCTACTTGAACCTCTGCACTACCAGAGTCCTGAGCATTCTTGCCGTATTCGGCGATGAGCTCCGCGGTACGTTCTTTTGAAATACTGTCTTTGTTCGCCATTTTTCCACCTTTCATCTTGAATGGCATTGGGAACCGAGTAGATAAGCGGTGGTGCATATCGACCAAGTACCCAATCGCTGTTTTCACAGCTGCTCTATTGTAGGGGTAATATGGCTGCTGAACAAGCGATGATTCATGCGAGCGGCGATTCATGATCGTGCAGGTGTGGACAGTGTGATCATCTTGTCTGCGGAATAGTGCAAATATGGAGGTTTCGTGCACGTGCTAGGGATAGAGAAGCGTGTTCTTGAAGAGGAAAGTGAGCGAGCGCAGGGTGATGCCAAGATGGACGCGAATCCATTCTTCGATGAATCGAAGCGCATCGAAGATCGTATGCTCGGGAATTTGAAAGGTTGTTATCTGATCGAGCGTTGAATAGAGCAGTGTATTGCACCATTGCAGCATAGAAGCATCAAGCAGTGTTGTTTCGTGATGTGCTCTGCAGTTCGCACAGACTGAACCTCCGTCGAAGTATGAGAAAGGCTGATCTTTGCGCTGGGACAGGTCGATAGATGAGCCGCATTCAACGCATTCTTGAAAGATCGGCTTAAATCCTAAGAATGCAAGCGTTTTGAGTAGCCCAGCTAGTGTGATGATGAGCGGATCGCTCTTGCATGAAGCGATGGTAGCAAGCACTTTGGTGGCAAGATCAAAGAGTTGAGTGTTCGGTTGTTCTTCAAAGGTTGCTTTCGCGAGTAGTTCAACGACAGGAGAAGCAGCAAGCGATCTTGCAAGATCACACCGTAGATTTTCATTTGCGACGAGCAGGCGCACCTCTTTGACGATGTCAAGATTCTTACCTTGCGCAAGCAGGATCGTGGCGACTGCAAAGACCTCGAGGCGTGATGCAAAGCTTGAGGTTGGTTTGCGTGCGCCTTTGGCTACGGCTTTATACTGCGAACCATCTTGAGCAAGGATGGTGACGATGACATCGCTCTCCCCTAGTTTGGTGCGACGAAGCACAAGTCCCTCGATCGTTTGCGTAGGCGTTGCCATGCTTGCTCAAGCGCCTTCGCCATAGCCGAATCTGCGGATCTGGTTAAGATCGCGTCGCCAGTTCTTTTTCACCTTCACTTGCAGATCAAGAAATACTTTCGTGCCAAGCAGTGTCTCAAGATCCTTTCGTGCTTCGGTGCCGATATGTTTGATGGTTGTTCCGCCTTTACCGATCAAGATGCCTTTTTGGGAATCGCGCTCTACGTAGATGGTGGCGTAAATGCGGTTTAGATGTTTGCGGCGGTTATAGCTCATCTCATCTACCACAACGCCGATTGCATGAGGTACTTCGTCGTAGACGGTGTAGAGGATCTTCTCTCGGATAAATTCAGCAACGATAACCTCTTGAGGCTGATCAGTCTGCATATCTTTTGGAAACCAATGTGGCCCTTCGGGAAGATATGAAACTACTGTTTCGATAAAATCGTCAACATTGCTATTTGCCACAGCGCTCAAAACGATGACATTGTTCCAATCCAATAGCGTTTTCGCCCGCTCTATTTGGGCATTGATCTCTTCGTCGCTTGCGAGATCGGATTTTGAGATGACCAAGATCTTTGGAGTGTTCTTCACGGATTTAAGTTGTGAGATAACCCATTCATCGCCTGTTCCGAGCGGTTCGTGTGCGTCGAGCAAGAACGCGACCACATCGATCCCTTCAAGTGATTTGAGAGCTGTTGTATTGAGTTCTTCACCAAGTGTATCGTGTGGTTTGTGAACACCCGGCGTATCAACGATGACGAGCTGATAGGTATCAGTGGTCTTGATGGCGCGAAAACGGTGACGCGTCGTCTGAGCAGTAGGCGATGCGATTGCGAACTTCTTATCCATGACAGCATTGAGCAAGGTTGATTTTCCTGCATTGGGTCGCCCAAGAAAGGTGACGAAGCCCGATCTGAATTGGTCAGTATGGTTATCCATCGATCATGCTCCCAAGATAAGAACGAGTAGTTTAGGGATGAAGATGATGCATCCGATCACAAATGATGCAAGCGCGAAGAGCAATACAGCACCTGCAGCGCAATCCTTCGCCTTGCCCGCTAGCGCATGGTAATCAGGACTTGCGAGATCGACTATGGTCTCAAGCGCAGAGTTCAGCGCCTCGCCGCCCAACACGAGGCCAAAGCAGATGATGACAACGATCCATTCGGTGGTTGAGATGCTGCAGACAAAGCCAAGCACGATAGTGAAGATCGCAAAGACAATATCGATGCGAAAATTACGTTCTCGTGCGGCAAAGCGTATACCCTTCATTGCACAACGCACAGAAGCAAGAAAACTGAAATCGTCACGTTGTCCTTTTATCGCCATATCGATCAGCCCTTCTTCGCAAGCGAAGCGAGGTAATGCTCTGAGCTTGTCCAGGCACCGAGTAGTTCGTTTTCAAGCGCTTCCATGATTGCGGCTTCGTCATCTTCAATATGATCGTACCCGCGCAGGTGCAAAAGACCATGTGTGATGAGCAGGCTAACCTCTTCATCGAGCGTGGTGGCGAATTCTTCGGTCTGCGCATAAACGATATCTGTCGCGATGATGACATCGCCAAGCTCGTATTCTTTCCCTGCCTCGATCAGTTCGCCTTCAAATGGGATGTTGTCGCATTCGAAAGAGAGAACGTCAGTAGGTTTATCAATGCCGCGGAAATCACGATTAAGCTGATGAATGCGCTCATTATCAACGAAGGTAACCGAAACGCTCGTAGTACAAGGACATCCAATGCGCTCAAGAACGAACGCGATCAATTCCTTGAGTGGGAGCGCCTGTAATTCAGGTGTTGCATAGTCGAAACGAACAGCAATATCCATCAGGATCAGATCCTCTATAGTCGTAGGTTGTTCGCTTCAGCGCGAGCATAGGCTGCAATGATCTTTGAAACGAGCGAATTGCGTACTACATCACGTGTATGGAATTCGATGAAGCCAATCTCGTCAATGTTGTCGAGCACCTGGCGTACGGTCTGCAGGCCCGAGATGCCCTTCGGTAGGTCGGTTTGGGTGATATCACCGGTGATGACCATCTTTGAGCCCATACCAAGACGGGTGATGAACATCTTCATCTGTTGAGGGGTGGTGTTCTGTGCTTCATCGAGAATGATGAAACTATCATTGAGCGTGCGTCCGCGCATGAATGCCAAAGGCGCGATTTCAATGGTTCCTTCAGTGATGAGCTTATTTGCTCGTATTGGATCCATCATATCGAAGAGCGCGTCATAGAGCGGACGGATATAAGGATCGATCTTCTCGGTGAGCGTGCCTGGAAGAAATCCTAAGTTCTCGCCCGCTTCGACAACAGGGCGCGTGAGCAAGATTCGCCCGACTTCCTTGCGATCGAGTGCTGCAATAGCCATTGCCATGGCAAGATAGGTCTTGCCTGTACCTGCAGGACCTATACCGAAGGTGATAGTCTTTTCGCGGATGAAATCGAGGTACTCTTTCTGCATTGGCGTTTTAGGACGAATGACTCGCCCTTTATACGAGAGTACAACATCGTCATGGAGCTCCTTGGGCGCATATTGGCCTTCTTGCAAAAGAGACAATGAACGCTTGATCGATTCAATCGTAGGATCGACGCCTTGTTCGATATCTGCGAGCATATCAGAGACGAGAGTGATGATGTTTTTCACTTCGATAGACGAACCTGTCACTTCAAGTTGAGTGCCGCGTACAGTGATACGTGCTCGGAATGCGTCCTGGATGAAGCGTAGATTCTCGTCTTGAGGACCAAGCAATGTTGCAAGCGTGGCCGAATCGTTGAGCTTGATTGATTGTGTTAGTTCTTCTTGCATGCTTTCATGATACAGGATGGATCGAGGCCTGTTAAGGTAAGTGCAACGAGGCTGCCTGGTTCGATATCAGTGGGAACCTCCACTTTGTAATACGATTCGCTCATGCCGATGCCAACGCTCTCGATCAAGATATCTTCGACCTTGCCCAAACGACTGCGCGCATCGACCCTACGGAGTTCATCTGCAGTTTCGAGCAATATTTTCAAACGCTTATCCTTGATAGCGGGTTCAATCTGGTCGTTTCGTGCGGCCGCGGGCGTACCTGCGCGCATAGAGTAGCGAAAACCATGGATCTTTGAAAAATGCGCAGCATGTGCAAGCGCGATCGTTTCCTTGAATTCCGCAGCGCTCTCTCCAGGAAATCCCACAATGATATCGGTCGACAAGGATAGCTCAGGGATCTTTGTATAAAGTTTTTCGACAAGGCGCGCATAGTATTCTGCGCTATAGGGGCGATTCATCTCTGAGAGCACCTTGCTCGATCCAGATTGGAGCGGGATATGAAGATGGCGACAGATTCTACCATCCGAATTTGCGATCCTGTCAATGGTCGCTTCCGTGATCGAACAGGGTTCGATAGAAGAGATGCGAAAACGCGTCTGAGAAGTTTCCTTGAGAAGACGAGCGAGCAGGCCATCAAGATATTCTTTCCCATCTCGATAGGAGCCAAGATCGATACCCGAGAGCATGATCTCTCGAATTCCAGCGCTCTCAAGCTTCTGAGCTTCTGCAATGATCTCGTCAGCAGGGCGCGACCATGCTTTTCCGCGTGCGATATGAACGATACAGTAGGTACAGGCATGATCGCATCCATCTTGTACTTTGAGCGAAACGCGCAAGGGGAATTCCTCTCCAATGCGCAGTGCGCTTTCAGATGAAGCGAAGGTGCTCTTCTCTACTACCCGAACACGCGCATCGAGCGCTTCGTAGAAAGCAGGATCGATCACGGCAGCGCAGCCGGTCACGAGTAGGGATGCTGTGGTGTTTTCACGCAGCGCACGACGTGCCGCCTTTCGTGTCTTCTTTTCTGCATCTCCTGTTACGGTGCAGGTGTTGAGGATGATGAACTGGGCATCGGTAAGGCTTACCAGTTGATGGCCTTTAGCGATGAGGTTTGCGGCTATGGTATCCGATTCTGCTTTATTGACTTTGCAGCCAAGGTTGATGATGTGAAATTTCATCGAAGCCCCATCTCGCTTCGATAGCGCAATTCGTTCAAGACAAGCGCGCTCGCTACCACACCCGCAGTCTCGGTTCGCAAGATGGTCGGTCCGAGCGATACGACGAAGACCTGCGCAGCACTTTTATTCATCGCCTCGACCTCATCTGATGAGATGCTACCCTCAGGGCCAATAACGATCCAGAGGCGTTGTGCATCATCGATAACCTCGAATGAATCACGAAAGAGCGCAGTGACACTTGATCCAAGAGATGCTTCTTCCCAGAAGAGCAACACAACATCTTCCTTGCTCCATGAATCGATGATGTTTCGTAAAGGTTGGATCTTCTCGATGGTCGGAAGCGACGTTCTGCCAGATTGGAGCGATGCGCTGCGTGCGATCTGACAAGCTCGCGAGAAGCGTTTATCGGTCTTTTTTTGGTCAAGCCGAACGATGCTTCGATCCATGCTTGCAGGAAAGAAGCCTGCTATGCCAAGTTCGGTCGCCTGACGAAGCACGGTATCCATCTTCTCGCCTTTTGCAAGGCCTTGTACGAGCAGGACAGGGGTTGTGCTTTTGACAACGTCAAGGTGCTGGGCGATGCGAACCCAAATATCATCGCCCTCTATCTTGTCGATCTCGACCTCGAAGTAGTCTTGTGTCGCATCGATTACAGCAAGATGCTCTCCTGCTTGGAGACGAAGCGCTTTGATGTGAGCGCGATCGTTTTGATCGATCTCAAGCTTGAATACAGCAAGAGACTCATCAGCAATGCAGGGATTGAGGCAGAAAAGATGATGAAGCGACATGGGTGCTCTTACGAGTTAAAGGCGTTACGGAGCTTTTCGAGCGGTGTGCGCGACTCAGCAAAGCTCTCATCCATCTCATCAGCAAGCTCTTCAAGCAGTTCACGCTCGCGCTTTGAGAGGCGTGTTGGGATCGATACTTCGATATGGACGTGAAGATCGCCGCGAACATCGTCTTTGAAACGCGGCATACCATAACCGCGAACACGCACTACTTGCCCGTTCTGGCAACCACTTGGGATAGGAACTTTCACCATTTCATCTTCGAAGATGCCTTCGATTTCGATATCGGCGCCCAATGCGGCCTGAACCATCGAGATGACAGTGGTTACATGGAGGTCGTCGCCATCTCGTTCAAAGAACTCATGGGGGTCAATACGACAAGTAACAATAAGATCACCCGAGCTCGCACCTCGAATGCCGGCTTCTCCATATCCGCTCAAGCGTAGTTGTTGACCATCGTGGATGCCAACGGGTATATCGACCGAAAGACGCTGGCGATCAGGAATTCTACCTTGACCATCGCATTCAGAACAAGGATTTTTAATGACTACACCTGCTCCTTGGCAATTCGTGCAGGTCGATGCAGCTTGCATATCTCCCAAGAAAGTATGTTGAACCATGACCACGCGACCACGACCATGGCATTCAGGGCAGGTAATCTCTTCACCATCTTCGCCAAGTCCTGTCCCATCGCATTCAGGACAAGGAGACAAGCGATCGTAGATAATCTCTTTTTTGACGCCTGCAGCAACCTCTTCGAGGGTAATACGCAGACCAACGCCCATGTCGCGACCTTCGCGCTTGATCGTAGCAGAGCGCCCTGCTCCCCCACCGAAGAAAGAGCTAAAGAGATCACCCATGCCAAAACCGCCGCCGAAAAGGTCTTCGAGATCGACATATCCAGATCCTGTGCTTGAGCCTGGAACGGTACCGAATCGATCATAATGATTGCGTTTTGCAGGATCGCTCAAAACATCGTAGGCCTCGTTGAGCTCTTTAAAGCGTTCTTCAGCATCAGGCTGCTTGTTTACGTCCGGATGAAGCGTACGTGCTTTCTTGCGGAATGCTTTTTTCACTTCATCATCGGTCGCACTCTTCTCGACGCCGAGGATTTCGTATAAATCTTGAGCCATGCAGATCGATCTCTTTCTTGGTCCTTATGAGTCTTGTAATAATGTACGTGCAGCGCGAACTGCTTTGATGACTTGTTCGTAGTTCATGCGCGTTGGCCCGATCACGGCGATCATGCCCTGCGCGCCTTCTTTGGAATAGGGTGTTGCGACAACCGAGATCTCGGAAAGCTCATCACTGTCGTTTTCGTGTCCAATCCGAACGAGTGGCAAGTCTCCTTCGGCAGTTTCGTTGAACAGGCTGAACAAGATAGTTTCGTCCTCGAGCTTTTCGATGAGCGGAGAAACACGAGTAGCATCGCTAAATTCGGGTTGGTCAAGCAGGCGCGAGATGCCAAGTGTATGGGGACGATGTGCTCGGTTGCGCGCACAGCAATCGAATATCTCTTGTTCGATGAGCAAAAAGAGCGGGTCCTGCAAAGCCTCATTCATAGATCCAAGCGCCTGCGCGGATTCACCCTTCGTTGTATGTTCAGGCATTTTCGAGAGCGGTGAGCCTGCATAAAGTTCGTTGAGAGCTCGCTCGATCGTACCAATGCGTTCGATTTCGATCTCGTCAGTCATTTCTATCGTGCGTTTGAAAATAGTGCCGTCTTCACTCACGACCATAGCAAGCAAGCGTGTTGTGGAAAGTGGCACGAGGGTAATGCGCATAATGGCGGCATTGGTGAGTGTGCTTGGCGCCACCATCGCAAGACAGTTGGTGAAGCGCGCGAGTACCTGAGAGGTCTTATCAAGCAGATCATCGAGTTCTTCAGCATCAGCGTAGAGATCTTCAAGCATAGAAGGGCTTGGTGTCTCAGGGAGATGTTCAAGTAGGTCGTTAACGAAGGCGCGATACCCAAAATCGGTCGGCACACGACCAGCTGAGGTGTGAGGCGAGGTGAGATACCCTGCGTCTTCAAGATGTGAGAGTTCGTTTCGCACCGTGGCTGAACTGATGTCAAGATGATATCGATCGATCAGCGTGCGCGAGCCGATCGGAAGCGCATGGGCGATGTACTCGTTGATGAGCATCTTGAGGACGATCTGTCTTCTGTCTGATAGCACAAGCCTCCTTTGTTACTCAAGGCATTTTAGCAGTCGAGAAACGCGAGTGCTAATTCTCCATAGAACAAAAATGTTATCGGTTGCTTATCAGCTTATGTGGTCATACAGAAAAGCAAATGCGATCGGGCGAATAGTTACTGTTCATTTCGATCAGCTAGATCAAGGATCGCTCCATAAAGCACATTTCCCCAAAGCCAGCCTTTCTGCGTAGGTTTGAAGCGCCCTTCCTCCTCGAAGATGTAATCATTGACTTCAAGCTCATGGAAGGTTGCGAGCGTGCCTGGGATCAATGCTTCGACCATCTCGACTTGACGGTGAGAAACTCCCCTGCTCATACGCATGCCGAGCATTAAATCTTCGACGAGTGCTTCACGAGTATCGAGCGTCTCTTGTATCTTTCTTTCACGCACACGCATGCGCATTTGGTCGTTCTGTTTCATTGTCACTGCAGCTGAACCGATGCCAAGGTAGGGTTTGCCTGTCCAATACGTTTCGTTGTGCTTGCATTCATAGCCGTCGAGTGCGTAGCTGGCTACTTCATAACGATGATAACCATGCTTTTCAAGTAGATACTGAGCCTCGAGCATCATCTCAGCGGCTTTGTCGGAAAGCTCCTCTTCGGTCTCAGGAAACGCCGATTCTTCCATGAGGTAACACAACGGGGTGTCTTCTTCGATCATAAGCGGGTAGATGCTGATATGTGGAACATCGAGATCGATGGCGGTTTTAAGGCAGTCCAGGAAGCTATCTAGCGTTTGTCCTGGTAGTCCACACATCAGATCGATACTAATGTTGTCAAATCTGAGCTTTGCGCATTCAATAGCTTCTTTTGCCATTTGCGCATCATGCGCCCGCCCAAGGGTCTTGAGCAGATCATCATCGAAGGATTGTACGCCAATGGAAAGACGTGTTACCCCAAGTGCAAAGAGATCCTTTACCATTGCTTCAGTCAAACTCTCTGGATTTACCTCGAGCGTGCATTCAACTTCTGGCGTTAGATGCATGGAAAGTGAAAGAGCATAGAGCAAACGACTCAATTGTTTATTGCCGATATAGGTAGGCGTGCCTCCACCGATATAGACTGTTTCGAGCGAACCAAGCAGATCTGCGCGAGAGGCCTTACGAATCTGAAGGATAAGATCGTCGATATAAGCTTCGATGCGTTCATCATCTTTATCGATTGCTTCGCTTGCAAAATCACAATAGGTACATTTGCTCTTGCAGAATGGAATATGTAAATAAAGGGCACGGTATGCTTCTTGACCTTCGAGCACGTCGCCACCAGGAAGACTCATAAGCGCTCCTCGTCTTTAGGATCTGACTGATTGGGAGGTTGTTTGGCGAGTACTGCTTCAAAGATCGTTTTGAAATCATCGAACGTGACCGCATCATTTATCGCACGGCGCGCGGTTGATGCACCATATAGGCCGCGCAAATACCACATCGCATGCTTGCGCATTTTGACGATATTGTCTTGGTAGCGATCAGAGAGCATACGTGCGTGGTCGAGCGCGATGGCGATCCGCTGCTGCGGTGTCGGTGCTGGAGAGCAAATCCCTGTTTCAAGATACGAGACGATATCGCTAAATATCCATGGATTTCCTTGTGCACCACGTCCTACCATGATCGCATCGCATTCAGTCTTCTCGATCATATCTTGGGCAGATCTTCCAGAAGAGATGTCTCCATTTCCCACTACAGGAATAGAAACAGCACGCTTCACGCGCGCAATGGTATCCCAGCAGGCCTTGCCCTGATAGAACTGTTGAGCGAAACGGCCATGTACGCTCACCGCTGAAGCGCCAGATTCTTGTGCAATGCGTGCTAATTCCGGTGCCGTCTCATGTCCCATTTCAAAACCGCGACGCATCTTCACGGTGACAGGAATATCAACGGCGCGTACCATCTCTTCGATGATACGTCCTGCAAGCAGTGGATCGCGCATGAGCGCAGAGCCATCCCCTCTTCCTGCGATCTTGCGAGCAGGACACCCCATATTGATGTCGAAGGAGAAGATGCGATCGCCCATCTCTTGCTCAAGTTGAGCTGCTTGAGCGGCCATCGTGTGGGGCTCATGGCCGAAGATCTGCACGACCACTTTGTCTTCGGAAGGAGCGAGCGCGAGCAGTTCACGGGTCTTCGCGCTGCCGAAGCTGAGCGCTTTTGCTGAGACCATTTCGGTATAGGTGAGCTGTGCGCCAAATGACAAGCATATCTCACGAAATACCTCATCACTAACACCTGCCATAGGTGCAAGGATGATGCGGTGGTTCTGGTAGAGGGCTGTGGTGCTCATGAGCCTATTCGTCGACCTTGAGGATGGCCATGAATGCCTCTTGAGGCACGTCAACACTGCCGATGCTCTTCATGCGCTTTTTACCTTGTTTTTGCTTTTCGAGCAGCTTGCGTTTGCGCGTAATATCACCACCATAACATTTGGCAAGTACGTCCTTGCGCATCGCGCGGACGGTCTGACGTGAGAGAACACGCGACCCGACAGCGGCCTGAATAGGAATTTCAAATTGCTGACGTGGGATGATCCCTTTGAGCTTTTCGACCAGAACGCGACCTCGATCGTAGGCTTTATCGTTATGGACGATAAACGAAAGTGCATCGATCGGCTTTCCTGCAAGAAGGATATCGAGCTTTACAAGCTTCGAGGTTTTGTAATCATCGAAGTCGTAATCGAGCGAAGCATATCCTTTTGTTCTGCTCTTGAGCTGGTCGAAATAATCCATGATCAATTCTGAGAGTGGTATCTCCCAGAGCATCTCGACCGTGGTGGTCGAGAGGTAGTTCATCGTAATGAAATTACCACGTCGTGCAACGGTCAGATCCATGACAGCACCTACGTAATCGGGTGGAATGAGTATCTTTGCCTTCAGATATGGCTCTTCGATATGGTCGATCTCAGAAGCATCAGGCATATCTTGTGGCGAATGGAGCGAGATCACCTCGCCATTGCTCTTGTATACGTGGTATTCCACTGAAGGTGCTGTTGCGAGTAGATCGAGCCCAAATTCACGTTCGAGACGCTCTTTGATCACTTCCATATGAAGCAACCCAAGAAATCCTACGCGGAACCCAAAACCGAGCGCATGCGATGTTTCGGCCTCATAGATGAGTGCGGGGTCATTTAAAGATAACTTCTCGAGGGCATCTTTCAGTGGCTCATATTGATCGCCATCGATCGGGAATAAACCGGTGAACACCATTGGCTTTACATCGCGATATCCAGGGAGCGGTTCTTCACAGCCCCCCTGCGCATCAGTGATCGTGTCGCCGACCTTTACTTGTGCAGGGTCTTTGAGTCCGGTCACCAGATAGCCAACCTCTCCGACCCCAAGTGATTCAACAGGAATCTCGGCGGGTTTGCGAACTCCTGCTTCTTCAACGAGCGTGATAGCGTTTGTTGCCATCATGCGGATCTCTTGGCCTTTTTTGAGCGATCCATCAACGATACGAACAAGAGCAACAACGCCACGATAAGCATCGAAATACGAATCAAAGATGAGTGCACGCAGGGGCGCTTCGCTCTCGCCAACAGGTGCAGGAATGTTATAGACGATCGATTCGAGTAGATCAGGTATGCCTGCGCCGGTCTTGCCACTTGCAAGAATCGCATCATCGGCCGGGATCGCAAGTACATCCTCGATCTCCGCCCTCACTCGCTCGGGATCGGCAGCGGGAAGATCAATCTTGTTAATGAGGGGGATGATCTCAAGGTTCGCATTCATTGCCATCATGGCATTTGCGACGGTCTGAGCTTCAACGCCTTGAGTTGCATCTACCACGAGCACAGCACCTTCGCATGCGGCAAGCGAGCGTGATACTTCATAGGTAAAGTCAACATGACCCGGGGTATCAATAAGGTTGAAGTGGTAGAGCTCACCGTCTTCTGCGCGGTAGTCGACGCGTACTGCCTGGCTTTTGATTGTAATACCGCGTTCTCGTTCAATTTCCATAGAATCGAGCAGTTGTTCTTTCATATCGCGTGATGAGACCGTGTCGGTGAGTTCAAGGATGCGATCCGAAAGCGTCGATTTGCCATGGTCGATATGGGCGATGATCGAGAAGTTACGGATATATTTTGGGTCGATTGACATGTACTCTCTCGTTCTTCTGTGCTGCTAGTGCGCACGATATTATCAAACGAACGTGCGATTCTTGTGTCAGAAAAGGCAAGATACGATTCTAACCCATCCGACCATCGGTATGCAGCCTTGGCAAATAATTTATCGACCAGCACTACACCTGCGATGGAAGTTATGTTACGATTCTAAGGCTTTCGTCTACAACTTGAAAATTCAATGGAGGATAAAACGTGGCGAACATCAAAAGTCAAAAGAAGCGAATCATTACGAATGAAAAGGCACGTCTGCGCAATCGTGCAGTCCGTTCTGAACTCAAGACCGCTACTCGTGCAGTTCATGAAGCCGTAGAGGCGAAGAATGGTGCAGAAGCTTATGCTGCTGCTCTCAATGCATGCCGCCTGCTCGATCGTGCTGTTACCAAGGGTGTCATCCATAAGAACCAGGCTGCAAATCGTAAGTCCGGTATCATGAAGCTCGCTAATACGGTCGTCACGCCTGAAGATATTGCTGCTTATAAGCCTAAGGAGAAGAAAGCTCCTGCAAAGACAGGGTCGAAGAAGGCTGCTGCAAAAGCTGCTCGTAAAGAAGAGATGGCTGCAGCATCCAAGGAAAAGGATAAGCGCCGCAAGAAGACTCAAAAAGAGCAGGCTGCTGCTGCAAAGAAAAAAGCAGAAGCTGAAGCTGCTGCAGCTGCAGAAGAAGAG
>UQFK01000009.1 GCA_900540345.1 uncultured Eggerthella sp. | reverse complement strand
CGATCGAGCCGCTGTTATAGTTTGCGCCATAGAGGTGTTGCGCGTGCGGATGTTTGAGGACAAAGCAGGTTCCTGCTGCAGGCTCGAACTCGAGCTGATCGACAAGTACAGGTGCCTCATCAGGTATCGCACAATGCGCAAGAGCACCAGAGGATTCGATTTCACAGGCAGCATAGAGCTGCTCGGCATCGAGCATACAGAATGACGGACTAGCGATGCCTGCCAAGGAGCTTTTCCGAATAAGGTTATTTTCATCAGGCGATATTTCGAAGCAATGGATGCCCGGTTGATCTTCATGCTCGGTATATCCGCTTACAAAGAACCGCCTTTGGCCTTGCTTTGACAAACTCATTAGCCTTCACCGTGCTCGAAAGAAGGGTAGAGCGTCATGCCGCCATCCACGAAGATACTTTGACCTGTTACATATTCCGAGGCATTCGAGGCAAGCCATGCTGCAGCGCTCGCAACATCATTGACAAATCCGATATGGTCACAGGGAATCATGTTCTCGGTCATTTCGCGTGCAACAGGGTCGGCGAACTTCTCGGCATTGATGGGCGTTTCGATCGCGCCGGGGGCGATGCAGTTGGCGCGGATGTCGCGGCTTGCGTATTCAAGCGCGATGGTCTTGGTGAACATCGCTATGCCACCCTTGCTTGTAGTATAAGCTGCAAAGGTTGGCCAGGGGATCTTCTCGTGTACTGAAGACATGTTGATGATGACGCCTTTTTTGCTGTATTCAACAAAATGACGGAGCGCTTGTCTCGAACCAAGAAAGACTCCGGTCAGGTTCACTTCAAGTGTTCTATTCCATTCCTCAAGAGGGAGCTCGTGTGTTTCATAGCGCGATTCGATGCCTGCATTGTTCACCCAAACGTCAAGACTGCCGAAGTTGTTAAGGGCTGCCTGGTAGAGCGATTCGGCACCTTCCTCTTTTGAAACGTCTGCGCGAATAGCTACCGCACGACCTTGGAATTCGTTGGCTAAAGCAGTAGCAGCGTCTTTCGTGCGGTCACTGTGATAATTCACGACAACATTCATGCCCTCTTCAAGGAAGCGCCGGGCGATGCCTTCGCCAAGGCCTGATCCAGCTCCTGTTACGATAGCGCTCTTTCCCTCCAGATCTGGATACATAAGAACCACCCTTTCTCAAGATCCTTCTGTGCGTTCTATATTCTCACAGGCAGCTAGAGGGCAAGATCTGTTGGATGAACTGTTAAGAAGCCGTAGGCCGAAGAAGGTTTCTTGTTCAGACGAAGGTGCGAATGCGATAGGTGGTACCGAGGGAATCGCAGATGCGTGCGCATTCGGCTTCTTGTTCAGCAGTGATGGTGGTGCTGACTGTGGTGAGCGTGACAGAAGGGACGAATTGTTTGGCGCGCTTGGCAAAATCGAGCACCGCATCAAATGCGGCTTTACCATAACGGCTGCGCGTGAGGGCAAGATAGCTTTCAGGATCTGGCGTGTTCAGGCTTATCGAGAGCGCATCGACGATCCCTTCGAGCTCTGGTGTGATGTCTCGCTCGCAGATGAGCGACCCTTGTCCGTTCGTGTTGATGCGTACGGGTAGATCGGTATTTGCCTTGAGCCAAGTGGCAACTTCTTTGAGGACTTCGAAGGCCTCGGTAGGTTCACCGTAGCCACAAAAGACGACTTCGGAAAAGAGGGAAAGGTCAACCTCTTTCAGTGCTGAGATGACCTCTTCAGCTGTTGGTTCTCGCTCGAGCCAAAGCGTGTCAGCGCTGCCGAGAGCATCCCCCTCATCGCGAATACAGAACGTGCAGGCACAGGAGCAACGGTTCGTAAGATTGATATAGAGACCATCACCTACGCTATAAAGTATGTTCATCGCTTTTGACATGGTTTGCCTTTCGTCTCACCTTTCATTCTAGGTGCATGACGTTCGATCCCCAGAGCGAAAGAGGTAGTTTCATCGTTCGGTAACGTTTCTGGTAAGAATTGGTCGCATGGCAGCGTCAGAGAGTGGGTCAAATTCTAGCAGCTTACCGCGATCCGGATCAGCGAAATCGGACACCTCATTTTAGTGTGATACTATACGCGACGTGATGTGACTGAACTATGCATCGATCAAAGATCGTAAGTTCATGCGCTTCGATAGCTATTCCAAAAAACAGGTGAGCAGAATGGGCGATCAAGAACAGCAAGAGCGTGACGCGCAGAACGCGCAGGATGATCAGCAGGATCAGTGTGTGCAACAGGGCAGATCGCATTTCATGTATGTGCTCATCTGCGCAGATGAAACACTCTATACAGGATATACGACCGATCTGGAGAAGCGCATCGAGACGCACAACGCGGGCAAGGGCGCGAAATATACTGCCGCACGCAGACCAGTTCGCCTACTTGCTCATGCTGCGTTCGAGACCAAGCATGAAGCGATGAGTGCAGAATATCATTTCAAACAACTTTCTCGGGCAGAAAAGCTCTCTCTTATTGAGTGTGCAGACAATGATTCGCTTGCTGCGATCCTCGCCGAAACGTTCACTCTTTCCTGACTCGATTCGGTATGAGCTGGAATTAGGAGTGTTCGCTTGTCGTTGCGTGACAAGTCGTGATAAGCGGTAAGAGCCTATGCTAAGAGGACAGAGACTGCGACTTAATGTCTCGGCGCATCTCTTCGATATAGCCTCCTGTGATGATGCCTGCAGGAAGCGCAATAAGGGCGACTCCAACAAGCGATGAGAGCATCGTAACGAAACGTCCGGCCACACTGACAGGATATAAGTCGCCATAGCCAACTGTGGTGAGCGAAACGCAAGCCCAATAGATCGCGTCGAAGAAATTCTCAAAAGACTCTGGCTCAACATTGAAGATCACGAGAGCGCAGAGAAGGATATAGCCAAGAGCAAGCGCTCCGACCGAAAGAAGTAAATTCTTCTCACGTTCGAGCACGTTTGCGATCACCCGAAAACTGCGTGATTCTCGAATGAATCTGACGGCGCGTAAGGCGCGCACCAGACGTAAGAGACGAAGTGCTTTTAGCCCCTGGTTCATAGGGAGGAAGAAGGGGATGATCGAAAGAAGATCGATGATCGCTAAGGGTGTAAATGGGTAGAGAAGAAAACTTTTTGCCCCTTTTTTGAGCATAAGATCAGCAGTGATCCATCGCATCAGATAATCGGCGACAAAGAGAACGGTGACGATGAGGTCAGTGATGAAGAATGCTCCAAGATCTTGTTTGAAGCAGAGTGGCAATAAGCTTACGATGATCGCGAATATCATAAGGTAGTCGTAGGCTTTACCTGATCTATTTTGATCAGAAGAAATATGTATAAGCTTGTAGAGCTTTAGACGAATATCATGCACAGGGTCTCCCTTGATCTCATTGATCATAGAGCGCGAATCGAAGTGATGCGAGCGAAAGGACGTTTAGGCTTCGAAGAGAAGGCCGCCATAGGTGAGCCCACCACCGAATCCGACTGCAATGATCTTATCGCCCTTATGGATCCTGCCTTGTGCATAGGCATCGACGAGCGCGATAGGAACGCTTGCGGCAGAAGTGTTGCCAGTATTCTCCATGCAAACCTGAAACATCTCCATGCCAAGGTCAAGACGTTTCGCAGCATAGCGAATGATGCGCTCATTTGCTTGGTGCGGCACGATGAGCGCGATATCCTCCATGGTCAAACCTGCATTTTCCAGAACGCCTTCGATAGCAGTGCAGAGTGCTTTCGATGCGAATTTGAAGACTGCCTGGCCAGACATGTGCACGAGCGAATCGAGCTGTTCTGCTGTGAAGTCTAAGATGGCGCTCATTGAGGCGAGCGAGGGATCAGGGTCGTCTTTCGCGTCGAGCGAAATGCCGTCTTTCGTGAATGGCACAGAAGCAACGAAGGAGTTCGTGCAGGCAAGAGAATTCTTGGTATCGTCCACATTGCGTAGAAACGTAGATAAGATGCCAGGCTCGTTTTCGTCCCATTCGAGGACCGCAGCGCCTGCGCCGTCCCCGAATAAGATGCACGAACCACGATCCTCCCAGTTCAAGATACGAGTCGTGCGGTCGGCGCCGATTACGAGCGCGCGCGTCATCTTCTGACGTCCGCCTGGAAGACTACAACTTGCAGCCAGCATGCCATCTGCGACCGAAACGCCATAGATGAACCCACAACAGGCAGCATTCATATCGAAGGCGACAGCATTGTCGAGGCCGAGGTCGCGTCTGAGCGCGCCTGCGGTAGAAGGCATGAGCGTATCAGGCGTGAGCGTTCCGCAGATGACCAGATCGATGCTGGCGGGATCGATCTGAGCTTCGCACCAGCCTTCTGCATCGGCTGTTGGCTTGCCTAAGGCGGCTAGTGCAGCGTTTCGTGCAAGATCGATAGTGGATTCCTCAACAGCGATATGTCGAGAATGGATGCCGGTACGTGGGTAGACCCAGTCATCGCTCGCGTCGACGATCGTGTTGAGCTCATCGTTGGTGACTTCGAGTTTTGGAAGAGCCTTACCGAGCCCTATGATCTTGGTTCCCACGTTTCCTCCCACTATTAAATGGTGCTTTTGCAACCATTATAAGGCGTGTTCGGGACAAGATTCATTGGAAAGCTTATCGGTCGGCTTCCTTCGGTTACTCGAATTTGTCTGCTGCGACCTCGAGTTGATGGATGATGTCGATTTGTTGCGGACACATTGCTTCGCATTCTCCGCACTGGATGCATGAACTTGCAAGGCCATCGGCTGCTTGCCAGCTATAAAGATCCTTCGCGAATTGGAGGTTTTCGGTCATAGCAGCAAGGTTCAGAAGCTCCATGATTTGGGGAATCTTAACGTTCGAAGGACAGTCTTTCACGCAGTAATTACAAGCAGTACAGGGAACGACGGACATTGCCCGAAGCTTTGCGATCACGTCTTGGAGCGCTTTGTCCTCTTCGGGGGTGAAAGGCTCGTTGGCAAGATAGGACGCGACGTTTTCTTCTACCTGCTCGATATTCGACATGCCTGCGAGTACAGCAAGAACATTCGGGAGGTTCCAGCAGAAACGATACGCCCATTCGGCTTGGGTTGACCCTGGTTTTGCTTCTTGGAAGATGCGTGCGGCGTCCTGTGGCAGATCGCACAAGCGTCCACCTCGCGCGGGTTCCATGATGATGACTGGCTTGCCGTGCTTTTCGGCCACCTCCATGAGCTTCTTTGCCTCATTGTGCGGGTCGTCCCAGTCAAGATAGTTGACCTGAAGCTGCACGAAATCCATTTCAGGGTGTTCGGTCAGGAGCTTGTCAAGGCATTCTGAATCGTCGTGCATCGAAAAGCCGACATACTTGATCTTACCTGCCGCTTTTTGTTCTTGCGCGAAGTTCCACATATCGTATTCGTCGAACTTGGCGGTGCGCTTTCCGCCTACGTTATGCAAAAGATAGTAGTCGATGTAGTCGAGGCCAAGACGCTCAAGGGAAACATCGAGGCAGTTGTAAGCTGCTTCTTTGTTCGGGAGCGCCCACGCAAGGCATTTCGTGGCGATGGTATAAGAATCGCGCGGGTAACGCGAAACGAGCGCCTCGTTGAGGGCGGTTTCAGATGCTCCTTCGTGATAGACGAATGCGGTATCGAAGTAGGTGTTACCTGCGTTCATAAAGGCATCCACCATCCGTTTGAAGTGTTCGATATCGATGCTCTTCGGGTCGTTTTCGTCAAGAAGAGGTAGGCGCATGCAGCCAAATCCCATTTTTGATGCAGGCATGATAGTGCTCATGTGTCCGCCTTTCTGTAGCAGGCTCGTGTTGATCGCTTTGCATTTGTAAGGCAAAGGCTATTACTATTCTTCTACTTAAACCTAGGTTTAAGTCAAGCCCGGAGTGAATTAGGAGCGAGTTTACCTTTGCAGCCAGCCTTTATCGTGCGGCGACGCAAAAACGCGATAATAGGGATGGCAATAGCAAGCAGCGCACCCATGAAGAATCCTGCTTGCGCGCCGTATAAATCGATCATGATACCAGCAAGTGTGGGACCGATAGCCAGGCCGCACGTACAGCCCGCATTGAGCCAAGTGATGGCCTCGGTCAGGCGTTTTCCAGGAACGGAGCGTTCGCAGGCGCCGTTCATCACGATAAGGAACGGTGCGTAGAAGAGTGCGCCGAAACATGAGACTGCATACAGGCTGACGGTATCATCGATCAGCGCCATTGATCCATAAGCGATCGATGCATGTTGCAACAATCAGCACCTGCTCGTAGTGAGGAATAGCGAGACGCAACGTACCAAACAAGAATCCTATCGCAATCGAGGCAAGTGCTGAGAGCATGGCGACTGTGCCGATGTTCATTATGTAACCGTACATACGCATCAGCAGGCAGGCGATATCGAATCGCCGTGCTGGTCGGACGCTTAGGATAGCTCCATATACTTTTGGATCTACTGCTGGCATTATTCTCTCCGCGATTGGTCCCTGCGGTCATTTTGCCCTTTAAGAATGAGCTCACTTGAAGCCTGCGTATGAATAATAGGCACGGTGCATCGAGGATGCAACAAGGTGTTGTTTGAGTCTGCGAACGGAATGTTCATAATGAGAAGAGGCAGATTGAGCGATGATACATTCGGGAGCGGTCTGTCTGTATCGATCATCTGGCGCAATGGTGCCAGCGCATAATCTATGATAGGAAGAGAGCAAAGGTGTTCCGTAGTTTTACGAGAATGAGGTATGCGGCATAAGGAAAGGATAAGGATGATCCGTATCGTTCGCGCGACAGAAGAACATCTCGATGAAATCGTTGCCATTACTGATCAGGCGAAAGCATCGATGGCTGCTTTGGGGCTCGATCAGTGGCAGCGTGGATATCCGAACCGTGCTGTTTGGGAGGCAGATATTGCAGAGGGCATGGCCTATGTCGCTTTGGATGACAGAGGTGTAGCAGGAATGTTTCGCTATACTGATGAACCCGAATCAGCTTATGAAACGCTTGAAGGCGCATGGCTTACGGATGGCCCTTACGCCACCATTCATCGTTGTGCAGTTGCCTCCGATCGGCGAGGCCAAGGCATCATCGGCGAACTCTTCACGTTTGCTTACCAGAAAGCTCGTGAAGAAGGGATGGTTTCGGTCCGTGTTGATACCCATCACGATAACGCCCCTATGCGTAGGGCACTTGAGAAATTCGAATTCATTCCGTGCGGCACCATCACTCTTTTAGAAGGCCCTGAAAGCGGTGGCAAGCGCATTGCGTTCGAAAAAACGCTCTAAGAGTTGAGCGCGTGTATTATTGTTCGCCTGCTTCGCTGTTGTGTCGCGCAAGTTCCGCAATGCTAATTCCTTGCTTTTCCGAACTGTGCCAAGGCCTCTGATTATCGAGTCCTCAAGTTCCGACAGCGCCTTATTCTGCGCAAGGCGGCTTCGGTCTTGGTATGGAGACCGCCATGGCGCCGCCGATGATGAGAAGTCCGCCGACCATCTCGAACACGCCCATGGGCTCGCCGAGAAAGACCAACGCGCAGACGACGGCAGATAACGACTCTAGGTAGCCGAGGATCCGCCACAGTCTGGGCTCGTAGGCTGTCGAACGAGGAGAAGTAGAGGTAGCACCCAAGTCCAGTGTTCGCAACGAAGGTCGGAGTCGGTCATACGCTGGCCGTGCAGCGGTTTCGGGAGTATTTATTCTAGAGCGAAAACCTTCCGACTTTCGGGCCGGAGGGTTCGTCCCTTGCGGTACCGAGGAGGTCTAGGCGGTCTTCGGGTTATGATCTCTCTTTTGAGCGTCGACTCGCGGTTATTCATGTCGATCTGTATCAGAAAACCCAGCTTGCGAGTCTTTCGGTGTTCGGATATGTTCATCCTTGTTCCTTCGCGCTGTGATAGTTCTGTGATAGTTGAGCAAGGTGTAACCCCGCAAAAAGGTCAGGCAATAAAACATATGCCTGACCTGCGTTTTATTGGTCGCGGGGGCAGGATTTGAACCTACGGCCTCCGGGTTATGAGCGGTCTTGAAGGAACGTAAAGTAAGTACAATTATGTGTCTGAACTGGTGTTTTACGCTAAGCCTGTCACGCAGATCGCGGTGCATTTAGACAGATTTTCGTGTCCATCTGCACCGACTTTGGGTGTCTGTTTCGACTGAATTTTGTAGCTTTTTCAGTCGATTCGGACATTCAGAAAGCCTCTAGCATTTATCGCGAACTACACCAGACATAGGCAGTGGAGCGGCCACCTCCGATCTTCTCGATCTTGTCATCGTCTAGGAGCTTCTTGAGTACGCGCTCAATGGTTGTAACAGAGATGTCAGGGCATTCCCTTACAATACCCGATTTCTTAATCGGACCCAAAGAGTTCTCAAGACACTCCTCAACGCGTTCCGCCTTGCTCTTGGACCCACCAAGCAATCCCGATACCCTCGACTCGAAATCAGCGTACACCGCTATTTCTATTCCCAGAAGATAGTTGATAAATGGAACATAATCTGCCTCTCCGTCGCCCCAGCCTTCCGAACTTGCGGCAAGAGCTTCGTAATACGAATCACGCGTCCGATTGATTTCGTCTTCGATGCTTACGTATTTTCCTGCTAGATAGCCATTTTGATACAAAAGGAGCAGCGTCAGGAGTCGGCTCATTCTTCCATTGCCGTCAGTGAAGGGGTGAATGCTCACGAAATCGAAGACAAAGCGGGCGATGAGAATCAAGGGGTCTACGATCTCGCTTTCTATGCCTGCGACATAGCTTGAGCACAGCTCCTCCATTGCCTCTGGCACCGCAACTGCTGGCAGGGGCCTGAACCGAACGTGCTCTACGCCATTCGCATCGCGTTCTACAATTGAGTTGTCGCTGTCCTTCCAATGGCCCGCGAAAGCATGGCCTGAATATCGATGAAGCATTGCATGCATCTGCAGAATAACGTTCGGGGTTATCCGCATGTGTTCATAGCTTTCGTGGACAAGGGCGAGGACATCACGATACCCGGCAATATCTCGTTCGGCTCGAGTAACAGGCTCACTTTCTTCGACCATCAAATCCTTAAGGCGCTTATCTGTTGTGCTTATGCCCTCGATTCGGTTGGAAGCGTCTGCTGAACGAATCTTCGCTGAGGTGCAGAGCTTTTCCAGCACATCGGGGCGCGCTTCTAGATATAGTGCTTGCTTGCCTTTGTATTCACGAAGCGTCGCTACCTTCTTCACGATATCGGGTGTCAGCAGGTTGAGCGGATCATCGTAATCGAAACGAGACACGGGCTTCCTTTCTGCATCATGGCCTCTTATTCTGCATCATATTATATCATCTGATGCAGAATAAGAATCTGTGATGCATATATTCTCTCGCGTTGGGCTGCACCGCATCTGCACCGACTTTGGGTGTCTGTTTCGACTGAATTTCGTAGCTTTTTCAGTCGATTCGGACAGATCTATTTCTTGTCGATGCTCTTTCGCCTTGCTTGCTTCAACCAGTTCTTCTTAAAGGAACCGATACTACCGAAGAACTTTATATCGGTTTGCGTTTCGTCATGGTTCTCGTATTTGATCGCAGCAAGTTCAATCTCGCAAAGATAGTCAGCGGCTTGCGCTAGACGATAGGCTTTGTAATCAGAATCGCGATAAAGCGGTACATCTTTAGATAGGACATACTCCATGGCCGCATGGAGAGCAGCAGTTGCGGCGGTTTGATCGTTGTCGTAATAGACTTTCACGATATCGAAGGATTGCAAGAGGTCTATCTCATCAAACAGGAAGTCAACCATCTTGCGTCTCAGCTGGACTTGCAGAGTGTCTGCGGTTTTGAACTCCTTGCTTTTAAAAGCGAAGCTCTTGTAATGGATCGGAAGACGCTGAACCAGAACTCCGAATGAGGAGAGAAGCTTCTTGCACATTTCCATGCCAAGATTTTTATATTGATCGTAACCTCTCATCAGCGAGGTGGCATGAAACGGAATATCGGGTAAATCTCGCCCTGCAAGTGATTTTGTTCATAGTGGTCAAGTGCATCGATTAGCGAATTCGACTGGTCATGCATCACTATGGTCACCAAGTAGTATTTCGACCCGCCTTCTTGATGCCCGATTCATCGCAAAAGACGCTAAGCTCTCTCAAATGGACCCCTTAATGGAAATGCCGGGGGATAAACTCCCGGCGCTTGATAGCCGCTTATTCAGCCGCCGATACATTTATGCCATATGCAGCGGAACCCAGGCGTGAAAATGCTGGCGCTACTCAAAAGAAACACCCGCCAGCGTGCATTGTTGAGAAGCGAGGGCACAGACAAACCGCGATTTGTCGACCTGGGTAACGAAGTCTGCGAATTGTTGCTGTAGGCCAATTGGGGGTACAGTCACTTCGTAATTTTTAAGAATTTTGAGGCTTAGATTTTTCTGATTACCACCGTAACTTAAATTACGAAGATCTTCGTAACACAAATGAAGGTGTGCAAGGGCAAACTGTTCGTTGATTTGATCATTAAATTTTATTGCAGCACATGCTTGGTTTGTTGCTGCGCTTATGTTCAACAAAGCTGATTTTCCGCGAGTATCCCCTTGGCCATACATTGCAACAAGAATCGTTCCTGCTGGAAGTACATGACATGCAGTATCTGAAATCGCCTCTTCAGTTATATGTTCTTCAGTCTCATTAATGTTTCCTGTAGCCACTTCTCCTGTTTTCACCCATGGGATTTCCCCTTCAAAATATTCAGGCTTTTTCCGATTAGGGGTTGCACCTGAAGAGAGTTTTGCGAGTTTGAAAATTGGATACTTTGGGTATTTTGGGTTACTGACCGGATTTCCAAACATCTCGACAAATCGGGATTTGATGAGTTCGTCGGATTTCCTCACAACGGAACCTCGCTGCTCTATCAGCGTTTCAATTAAGTTAAGAACAGCCGCGATCTCCGCCTGCTGCGCAGAGGAATAATTTGGAACGGCACGTTTACCGTAGTCCTTGAAATATATATGCGGGATGGTCGAGCCACTAAAACCATCTCCCAGCTTCAACGATCGAACAAGGTGCAGAAGATAATCCCTGTTGACCCCATTCTTTGGAATAAGGGCCTGCATCGTTCCAAGGACGGACGTGTATGCTTCGCATGCCATAGCGCGTCCTACCCCCGCGCCATCCTTAACGACACAAACGTATGGTTTCTCGTTTTGAAACGATTCCATCGTTCCCGCAATGCCAGACGCCCCATATACGGAATAAGGCCCATCATCTAAAAGATCCTTTTGACGTAAGGTTGATTTGCCTTTAGCGCATAGATCGAAAAGCCTCACCTTCTCCCCGACAAATGGGGGTTTGCTAGCCATTAAAGCTCACCACCCAACATCGCTTTAAGCTCTGCAAGTCCAGTATTCATTTGAGCATTAAGATCTTCAAGTTCAGCCAGAATCTCACTGGTTGGCGGATACTCAATTCGCTCATATTCTGTTTTGGTGTACTTATTAAAGCTAAAGTCGTAATCGTTATCGACAATTTCTTGCTTAGGAACCAGGAAGCTCTTATCGGTTCGCTCACGTTTCGCTTCGTCATCAAGATTTACCCAGCGTGCGAGAATATCTGGGATATCGTTGTTCTTGGCATCCTCATCACGTTTGTCATCAAGCGTGAAGCCGTCGCCTTCCATATTGTAGAACCATACCTTGTCTGTTCCACCAGCATCGGTTTTCGTAAAGACTAGCACCGCTGTGCTAACGCCCGAATAAGGCTTGAATACACCCGAAGGCATATAGATAATCGCCTCGAGCTTCTGATTCTCAACCAATTCTTTACGTAGTTGCGTATAGGCTTTTGAATTCGTACGGAACAAAACGCCATTAGGCACGATGCATGCCGAGCGTCCACCAAGCTTCATCATGCGTAAAAACAGAGCAACGAACAGAAGCTCCGTTTGCTTGGAGTCCACGATAGAGCGGAGACTCTTATCGATGTCCTCAACATCAACTGAGCCTGTAAAAGGTGGATTAGCAAGTACGATGTCGTATTTGCCGCGAATTGTATTGTTTTTGGAAATGCTATCCATATAACGGATATCGGGCTCGTCTACGCCGTGGAGCATCAGGTTCATGGCGCTAATACGCAGCATGGTTTGATCCATTTCGAAGCCGCTAAACTGAGGGTCCGCGCCATCAGATCCCGCAAAACTGCTCCAATCGGCCGAGCTCATGGTATCTTCGTATTTATCTCGGATATGTTCAGCGCCGCTAATCAGGAATCCTGCTGTACCACATGCAGGGTCACAAATGAGTTCACTAGGCTTAGGGTCCACTATTGACACCATCATATCCCGGATATGCTTTGGAGTGCGGAACTGCCCATTGGTTCCCGCAGTCGAAAGTTTCGAAAGCATGTATTCGTATAAATCGCCCAGATCTCCGATATTTTCGTCGAATTCGGAAAGCAGTCCCTCAACGCCATCGACCGCTCGTTCTAAAAGCGCAGGTTTTCCTGCAGGAAAACCAAAGGTTGCCCCTTCCATTGCTTTTGAAAATGCAGACCCATCTCCCATTTCCTTAATAAAGGGAAAAACGAATTGATCCACAATACGATACATTTCTTCCGCAGGTTTATCTTTAAAATAGCTCCAACGCAGTTCTTTGCCATTAACTTCGACACCATAGGAATTGCGGTATGCTTCCGGGAAAATGTGCTTCTGTGGCTCGCCCAAGATTTGTTCCATGCGCTCTATCTCAAGCTCACGTTCATCAAGCGATCTCATGAACATGAGATAGGTAAGTTGGCTAATTACTTCAATCGGGTTGGTAATGCCGCCTTCCCACATCTTTTGCCAAATTGCATCGACCTTGTTCTTTGTTGCACCCGTAATCATCGTTATCAATTCCTTCCAATGAATGATACGTCGGATAAAGCCCGCGCTAATTCGCCCTCGATAAGGAGATTGTTCTTTTCCTCAATAGACTGACAGATCTTCTTAATGTTCTGAGATTGGCGGTGAAGTGCGCCCAGCCGTTTCTGCTCATTAAGTGATGGAATTGGGATGGGCATCTCTGCTAAATCCTTCTTCTTAACTAGCTGAATCGTCATCCCGGAGCTCATACGTTCCAATTCGCGCACTGAAAGAGGGGAGTTTAGAAACAAGGAGAGATAGCGCATATCGATGATTTGATTATTCTGCGGCCTCAGAATAAGGCTATAAGATGTTGTTAAGAGGCCAGAATGAGCCTCATCAATGTAAACACACCCGTAAGGCGTAGATGCCTTTACAATCACATCACCTTCATGGGTGAAGAAATCATCTTTAACATTCGCCACGGATTCAATGGCGAGCTCGCCTTTTATTACCTCGCCATTACGCATTGCGCCAGGAACTAAAACCTGTACTTGGGAGGGTGTGTCATTCTCGCGTATCTTTTTTACGCGACTGATAGGAGCGCCTGTGATGATTGAGCAAAGCTGCCCAAGCGGCTTATTCTCTATCGCCATGTCACTTCCTCCCAAAGCGAATAACTGATGAAATAGAATGTTCTAATCTCTAAGAACAGTCTAATGCAATCTAGTCATTTGTCAAACAGAATTTGTTCCAACTTTTTAGAACAATCTCATACGCTTTTAATCTTATGGTTTTCTGTTGTCGGAGCTGCCAGAGACGATTGCCTCTTTCTGCGGTGCTTCGGTTTCTTTCGATACCTATCAAGAAAGACCTCCCGCTGTTCCATTAGTTCTTCTATACCCTTCTTGATGTCTGCATGATCAGCTTCAAGATGCTCCAAAGCTACAGTTGCCTCAATGAGCAAGTTCCGTAATGTGCAGTTGATTTCAGAACCATGTCTGACCTTAAATGCGACCGTGTTCAATGCTTTCACTGCTTGATTCAGCAGATAGCCTTGTCGCCTCGCATCCATCCACAAGCTCGCTAGCGTGAGTGGACCAATAACGACATATCTTTCTGTTCCAATGTCTGTCTTTACTTCAATTGGCAATCGGATGATGAGACGAAGGAAATCACTCGCATTAACATCGAGTATACTTGCCTCTTCCGTTAGCTTCTTGAAATCCGCCTCGTCGAGTCGGCATGTGATCGTACGGGTCTTCTCTTCCATCGAATCCTCCTTGTTTTCGGAGGGGCGCGGGGCATCCCCCGCCGAGGACGAAGACGCGAACACTCGCCAGTGGCAACGCTCAACAGTTGCCGCGGCGATGCAACCTTCGTCCGAAGCGGACTTGCCGAACCTCTCGGCAAGCAAGTTCCATAATGGAATGGCGAGCGGAAAACGCTCGGTATTACATTATGGGCTACTTGCTATTTATCGTCTCTAAGCCCCTCCTGACCTGAAATTGAAACCTGTGTCAAACTGCGCAATCGCGAGTCTTAGAGGGCGCGAAAGCGCTTTGGCACCTTGTGCCACCGTTGCCACGTTTGCACCTGAAACTCTTTTGCATGTTGCGCTTCTTCCATGCCGACAAGGTGGCAACCGTGGCAACTTCCATCCCCTCATTTGCGCTCGATCGCAAAGGCGCGTTGCACGCCATAGCTTCCGACCCTGCGCTTGCCGTCGAGCGGTTTAAGGTTGCTTATCGAGCTTTGAAGAAGCGCTGAGACTTCCATCTGGTCGCGTCGCTTTTGCATCTCCCTAGGGATCCCGAGCGCCTCCTCCATTGCTTGCACTGTGCAGATGATGGAGCCTGCCTCAAGATCTCCGAGCCACTGCTCGATGATGCCTGTTCTTGGATCGTCAATGCCGGACAGGTCTTGCAGCTCTTGGGCCTGGGATGAAGCAGCAGAAGACAACGCAAGCAACGCAGCTTCTTGCTAACGTAGTCGACGTGAAGACGGTTCAAACCCGCTTGGGTCACATAACATTGAATTGGTATGCCCATGCAGTACCCGAGAACGACCAAAAAGCAGCCCAGCTTATTGGAGATCTGTTCTCATCTAATCCGCAGTCGGATGCAAATGAGGAATCTCATGCAAATGAGCCCATCTGCACCGCATCTGCACCGACCCCTCAAAACCCACCTGTTACAAAGCAAACAGGCCAGATGGATTTACCATCTGGCCTGCGGTTTCTTGGTCGCGGGGGCAGGATTTGAACCTACGGCCTCCGGGTTATGAGCCCGGCGAGCTACCAGACTGCTCCACCCCGCACTATGTGTGTTTCACCTCGTTCTTTAGCTCAAGAACGAAAAGCGACAGTAAAATATAATACCTATTTCGCCCAAGCAACGCAAGAACGAATGCATCCTCCACAAGACGAGCACAAGCGCATATGCTTGTGCACAGAGAGGGAAGTCGGTCGTGCAAAGAGGGAGTACAAGCAGGGGACAAGCGCAGAATGCCTCCAAGTTCTTCGAGTGGCTATCCCGAAAGCCTCTAGACCACTTCGGTGATATGTCCCAGGAAATCCTTTGTGCGATCAGATTTCGGACGGTCGAACACCTCTTCAGGCGTGCCTTCTTCCACGATCACACCGCCATCCATAAAGATGACACGATCGGCAACCTCGCGTGCGAATCCCATCTCATGAGTAACCACGATCATGGTCATGCCTTCGCGCGCAAGCTCTTTCATAACAGACAGAACGCCGCGTACCAGTTCAGGGTCGAGCGCGCTGGTTGCTTCGTCAAAGAGCATCACGTGAGGATCCATCGCGAGCGCACGCGCGATAGCCACGCGCTGCTGTTGGCCGCCTGAAAGTTGGCTAGGTTTGTAATCAACACGCTCAGCAAGACCGACCTTGGTCAGCTCTTCGATCGCTTTCTCTTCAGCATCACGCTCCGAGCGTTTGAGCACTTTACGCTGAGCCAGCATCACGTTCTTCTTCGCCGTAAGATGCGGGAACAAATTAAAGCTCTGGAACACCATGCCGAGCTTCGCGCGTACAGCATTGATGTCAACATTCTTTGCGGTGATCTCGGTATCCTCGAAGAATATCTTTCCCGAGGTGGGCACTTCCAGCAGGTTGACGCAGCGCAATAGCGTCGATTTACCAGATCCAGAAGGCCCCAAGATCACTACCACTTCGCCGCGATGAACATCCAGATCGACGCCACGCAGAACCTGCAGATCGTCAAAGCTCTTCGTAAGGTTTTCGATGCGTACTACTACTTCATCGGTAACGTGGTGGTTGTTGGCAATCTCTTCAACCATGTTATTCCACCCCTTCCTTACGAAGCGAAGTGCTTCCGCCAAATGAAGCGCCCCATGAGTTTCTGCCCGAGCTGAATCCAAAGGGGTTTTGAGCCTTATCAGTCTCCGTGCCGCCAGGTTTCAGGTTCGAGGCCCGCTGCGCTTTCTCGCCTACTGCGAGATTGCCTACGGTACCTTCCAACTCAGGAGAGAGCGGGGAAGGCGCATCTTTCTTACGGCGCTTCTTTTTCTTCTTGCCTGTGTTACCAGCATCGCGATCTGCCAGATGCGTCTCAAGTCGACCGACGATCTTAGCGAGCGGTAACGTGATGATGAGATAGAAGCATGCAGCAACGATATACGGGGTGATCGAGCCAGTAGCAGCAACGATGGTCTTGGCATACATGACCACTTCCATCACGCCAACAGCTGCAAGCAGTGAGGTGTCCTTATAAAGCAGGATGAATTCGCTGGTCATAGTAGGGATCACGCGACGAACGGTCTGCGGGATGATAACGAAGAGCATCGTTTGTGCGCCGTTCATGCCAAGTGAGCGAGACGCTTCGAACTGACCCTTCGGGATGGATTGGATACCTGCGCGGAAGATCTCGCAGAGATAGGCACTCGAATTCATGGCAAGCACGATGACACCGAGCGGGAAGGGTGGCATCTGAATGCCTGCGAGAGGCAAGCCAAAGAATGCGATGTAGATCTGCAAGAAGAGCGGAGTTCCGCGGACCACGTTGACATACGTGGTGGCAATACCGCGCAGAACGCGCAGCTTGGACATGCGCATGAGCGCAAGGATAAGGCCAAACGGTATCGCGCAAGGGAACGCTACGAGTACGATACCGAGAGCCATGATGAAGCCTTTGACCACCACAGGAAAGCTCGTCACCAGGATGGTAGGGTCAAGGAAGAGGTGCAAGAACTTATTGGAGTTCCATGCCTGCACCCATTCTTGTTCGCCAAGGAAGGTCGAAAGCTCTTCGGCAGGATCGATACCCACCACGTTGATCGCTGGGATTTGACCGATCTCTTCGTAGTTGCCATCAGCAAGTTCATAGGTGCCGGTCAGGTCCATCTCGCCGCCTGAAGCAGGGAACTTGACCTCGTACACTTCGAAGCGAAAGTAGCCACCAGCTGGGGCGGCTTCGTTAAATGTTGCAACGATCGAATCGCCTTCTTTGGCGAAGGAGGCATTGATATTCGTGCGCTGCATCAAGTCATCGCCCGAGAGCATGGTGATGCGAGCGTTCTTGGTCGTGAAAGAAGTGCCTTGCGGCAACGTGAGCGTAATAGCCTTGATGCTCTCGTCTGGAGCGGCTTGCCCTTCCCACGTGATGCGGGTCTCAGTCGCACCCTTCACTTCGCTTGATCCATCTGCATTTGGACGCGCGGTGCATTTTGCAGTGTCGAGCGCGTCAGCGCTTGCAGGGCAGACGCTCAAGCCAACAAGAGCCACCGAACAAGCGATGAAGATCGCCATCAACAGCGATATGAGTGATGACATGCGTTTTTGCATGGGAGTGTCCTTAAATGAAAAAACCCTCTCCAACGCTGCGTCGGAGAGGGTAAAGGTGCGAGATTAGAGCCACTTAGCGATCAGTTCGTCGATCTTACCGTTGTCCTTGAGCTTCTGGATAGCGGCGTTCAGCGCCTCAGTCAACTGCGGGTTGTCCTTAGAAACAACGATCGCGTATTCTTCTCCCGTTGCGCTCGTAGCAACGATCTCGGCGTTCTGGTATGCGTCTTTGATCATCTTCTCAACAACAGCCTTGTTGGTGCAAACAGCGTTTGCCTGACCAGATTGCATTGCAGCGAAGCAGTCGGTGGAGTTGCCATAAGGTTGGACCACTGCATTGGGGTAATTCTCCTGTGCGTAGGTCTCGCCTGTGGTGCCAGACTGAACAGCGATGATAACGCCTTCCTGGTTCAGTGCAGACTCAGCATTGTCTTTCGTGATGCCTTCGTCTTTCATGACCGCAACAGCCTGATCGTCGATATAGAAGGACTCGGTGAAGTCGATCTGCTCAGCGCGTTCAGGGGTAACGGTGAAGCCTGACATTCCGATATCGACCTGACCACCAGCAACGACAGCTGGGATGATGGCATCGAACTGCAGATTCTTGTTCTCGTATTCAAGGCCGAGCTCTTCAGCAAGAGCCTTGCCCAGATCGACCTCGAAACCGACAAGCTCGTCGCCTTCAAGATTCTCGAAGGGAGGATAGTCGGGAGAGAGGCCAACGACGAGTGTGCCGTCGTTGAGCAGGGTGTAGTCGCCAGAGGTAGCCTCGGAATCCTTCGAGTCGCTGTTCGAACAACCGAACAGGCCAAAGGATGCGACCAGAGCGATGAGCAAGGCAGCGACACCAAGCTTCTTCGCAAACAGAGCTTTTGTAGCGTTCATAGCGTTCCTTTCGTTTTTTGGACTCACTTAGTATATAGCTAACAAGACCTATTTTCGGGGTAACGCTGCATGGAGAGGCTTATTTTTTCGCGCTCTAGGGCAAATGACCTATGAATGCTGGCCTTCTTGGTAGGGATACGATTCGATCAGTTCGGAGATAGTGACGAATTTATATCCTTGGTCTTTCAGATACGTGATGGCTTCACGCAGGCCTGCAACGGTTTGCGAACGATCGCCACCGCCATCATGCATCAGCACGATCCCACCAGGCTGAACGCTTTTAATGCGCTCTGCGATCACTTCGGCTCCAGGTCGACGCCAGTCTTCAGTGTCGACATTCCAGCCGATCTCGCCGCTGATCAAGTCTTTAAGATCATTCGCGGTCGACTCGCCGAAGTTGCCGCCTGGTGCACGGAAATAGATGCTGGCATCTTTGCCTGAGATCTCCTTGATAATATCGAGGCCTTTCTGGACCTCATCACGGCGCTCAGAAGTGCTCATAAGATCGAGTGAAACGCCTTTACCAGATCCATCTGCATGATCCCAGGTGTGGGTAGCGATCTCGTGGCCTTCGTCTGCCATGCGCTTGATCTGTTCGGTGTGTAAGGGAACCTGCTGGCCGATGGTGTAGAAGGTCGCTTTTGCGTCATTTTCCTTCAGGATATCGAGGATTTGATCGGTCGTGGTATCCCAGGGGCCGTCATCAAACGTGAGTGCGACCACTTTCTCGCCGTTGGAGTCCGCGTTGTAATAAGCAAGGCGCTCGTCGATTTTTTCCTTTGTGACCTGCTCGAGCGAGATGCCAGATTCCGATCCTGTACGCGTTACCGTCTCTCCATCTTGACCAGGCAAGAAGACATGAATCGCGCCCCATTGTCCGACTTTTGCATAACCTGCAGGGATAACAGTTGGTTCGGAGTCTGTATAAGCCTCCATCACGTCTGTTCCATTGGAAACGACTACTTGATCGCCCTGATTGATACGGGTCGAAAGGTCGGAGATCTCTTTTTCGTTGATGATCGCCGAACAGCGTGTGCCATCGCCTTCACGCATGACCGAGTTGTCGACTGCGACGTAATTGCCGGGTGTTACGCTGACGATGTTGTTGTCGAGCAGGCCTTCGATCGAGCGTTCGTTTCCTTGTAATGTCATGGTCTCGCCATTGACAGTCGCTTCGATCGGCCCAGCATAGGCCACCTGATCAACGATGAAATAACCACCGAAACCAACAGCAAACAAGATCGCAACTGCAGCAACGATGCGCGGCCAGGTCTTCTTGCGACGACGCGAATGCTGCGCGTCAGCGAAGATCGGCTTGAATCCAGACGTAGTGCTATTTGCGCTCGAATGAGCTTTGTAGCGTCCGCTTGCAGCAGAATAGTCTTGATAGTTTTGATAAGGAGTGCCAGAAGGCGTGGAGATGCGTTCTTGCGAAGCTGTGCGGTCGGCTTGCGCTTGCATTGGTGTTTGATCTGCTTCTGGTGCATAACTTGCTTTGGGGGCTTCAGTCACATATGCACTCGAACCCGTCACTGCGGGGTTGCTGGGTTGTTGAGCGATAGATGCATCTGCTCCGATCGGGTCATTTTGTAGCGATGCGGCATGCGCGCCCGTTGCGGAAGGGTTGATCGGAGGAAGGCTCATATGCTGATCGATCGTGCCTTGGTCGATCGTCGTAAAAGAGCCAGTATGCCCTGCATGGACTCGTTCGCCTACGTGTGTGCCTGCAACAGGGAGATGCTCTCCTGTGAATGAAGGATGGGAATTCTCATGCATGGCCCGCTGCCTTGCATTGCGCTCTTGTGCGCGAGCAGCTGGCGATTTGGGGTGAGGGACGCCCGAGGCAGAGAGAGGAGGCAGAGAAGAAGAAAGATGCGGGTTGCGATTCGGATCGTATGGATTGCTGCTCGAGACAAGGCGCGCACCATTGGTCGATGACAGTTCATCGCTTTGCACCGTTTGGCGTTTGTCGGTACGGCGATGGACTACTCGACGTTGGGGACGATCGTCTTTGCGTGAATGATGTGAGATTCGATGATCGTGCGGCATGACCGGTCTTTCGTTGTTCTGCTTCCTTTACAAAAACAATACGCGATAATGCCGCACTATTTTACTCCCTAATTGTCAGGATTATAAGGAGAACCTATCTCCTATTCCATCAACGATGTTACTGCTTGGGCGTAGGCGACGGGATCTTCGATCGGCATGTTCTCAACGATAAGCGCCTGATCGTACAAGATCGTGGAATACAGCTCAATCTTGGCGGTATCGCCATCCTTTTGGGCCTGCTTCAGCACATCGAAGACTCGATGCTTCGGGTTGAGCTCTAAAACACGATCGGCTTTGATCCTTTCGCCATCGGGACCCATGGCCATCATGCGCTCCATTTCGAGTGAGATAGGCCCTTGTGTGGTAACAGCGGCTGGCGCATCAGAGAGTCGGGTCGATACTGCCACGCGTACGACCGCGTCTCCAAGCGCACTTTTCATTGCAGTGAACAGCGATTCATTCTCTTTCGTAATGGCCTCTGCTGCTTCTTTTTCGTCTTCGGTCTCAAGGTCGAGATCGCCGCCTGCGACGTTCTTCAGCGGACGCTCGTCAAAGCTATTCATAGCCATCATGCAGAATTCGTCCACGTCTTGTGTGCAGAGGAGCACATCGTAGCCTTTGTCGAGCACGGTCTTCACGATGGGCATCTTTGCAAGGCGATCGACCGATTCACCTACGGCATAGAAGATCGATGACTGGTCTTCGGCGGCTTTTTCAAGGTATTCTGCGAGCGTAATCATCTTCTTTTCAGATGCAGAGTAGAATAACAGCAGGTCAGAAAGCTTATCAGCATCCATGCCATAGCTGGAATAAATGCCGTACTTGATGCCGCGCCCGAAATCTTGGAAGAACCCTTCATAAGCTTCGCGGTCGTTTTCGAGCATCTTCAGAAGGTCGGATTTGATCTTTTTCTCAAGCTTTTGAGCGATCGCGCGAAGCTGCCCGTTGTGTTGCAATGTTTCGCGAGAGATGTTCAAGGTCAAATCTTGGCTATCAACTACGCCGCGCACAAAATTGAAGTAGTCGGGAAGCAGCTCTTCGCACTTGTCCATGATGAGTACGTTTGAGGTATAGAGCGCGAGACCCTTTTTGTAATCCTTGCTATAAAGATCGTAGGGAGCATGGCTCGGGATGAATAGCAGCGCATCGTAAGAGAGCGTGCCCTCAGCATGAATCGAGATCGTGCGAAGCGGATTGGCATAATCATGGAAGTCCGACTTGTAGAACTCGTCATATTCCTCTTCGCTCACTTCAGATTTGCGGCGCTTCCAGATAGGGATCATCGAGTTGATGGTCTCGATCTCGGTGACAGATTCGTATTGGGGTTGGTAGTCCTCGCCAGCATCTTCAGGCTTTGGCATCTCGACTCTCTTTGTGCACTCCATCTTGATGGGGTAGCGCACATAATTGCTGTAGCGTTTGATGAGCGATTTGAGTTCAGGTTCGCTCAAGAACAGATCGAAATCTTCCTCTGCAGTATTTTCCTTTAATTCGAGCACGATCTGTGTACCATGTGTTTGCTTCTTAGCTTTCCTGATCGAATAGCCCTCGATACCATCGCTGGTCCAGCTATAGGATTCATCGGCACCCCAAGCACGCGAGGTGACGGTGACCTTTTGCGCGACCATGAAAGCAGAATAGAAGCCAACACCGAATTGACCGATGATGTCGATATCTTTGCCTTGCTCCTCTTCGTTTTCGGTCTTGAACTCCTGGCTGCCCGAATGGGCGATGGTGCCCAAATTCTCTTCTAGCTCGGCCTTGGTCATGCCGATACCAGAATCTTCGATGGTGATGGTGCGCGCTTCCTTATCGAAAGAAACGGTGATGAACAGATCGTCTTTCGAGACGGTGATGGAAGGGTCGGTAAGGCTCTTGAAGTAGAGCTTGTCGACCGCATCGGATGCATTCGAGATGAGTTCGCGAAGGAAGATCTCGCGATTTGTATAGATGGAGTTGATCATCAAGTCGAGCAATTTTTTGCTCTCGGTCTTAAACTGCTTCATGCACAGTCCTTTCCTTGTTCGTGTATGGGTAGGGGGCAGTATTAGATAAAACTGCCGTAGTTCTCACTAAAGAAATTAGCACTCTAGCTAATAGAGTGCTAATAGAGTCGAATCTTCAGTGCTCAGATGCACAAAATATTCATAGAGAAGGCTCAGATCTAGAGCGTGCGAGCCTTTGCTGCGCATGTTTGGATCGCGCTCATCGTGGTGCCGCGGAATGCACCATTCTCGAGCTCTTCAACACCAGCGATGGTCGAGCCACCTGGCGAGCAAACCTCGTCTTTCAGCTGGCCAGGATGCTTGCCGGTCTCGAGCACCATCTTCGCGCTGCCGAGCACTGTCTGTGCTGCGATCTTCATCGCTTGCGTGCGTGGAAGACCTTCGGCCACCCCGCCATCGGCCAGCGCTTCGATGAACATATACACATACGCTGGAGCGCTTCCTCCGAGGGCGCTTGCTGCATCCATGAGCGATTCTTTAAGTTCAATGGCGAGTCCGAAGCTCTCTAATAGCTCGCGTATGATCTTTGTGTCTTCAGGGGATACCAGATCGCCCACGCAGAAGGTGGTGAGCCCTTCTCCAACGAGCGCAGGGGTGTTCGGCATCACTCGTACGAGTTTCACTGGACGAGTGATCTGCTCTTCTAGCCAGGCAAGCGTTTTTCCTGGAGCGATGCTCACGAAGATCTGCCGGTCGTGCAGGTGGTCTTTGATTTGGCCGATAACGCTTTCATATTGTTGGGGTTTTACGCACAGAAAGACGATATCGGAGCGGCCAGCAACCTGAGTGGGGTCGGTCGTGGTTTCGATGCCGAGCTTATCGTGCGTCTCTTTTGTGCGCTCAGGAGTGGTGTTCGAGCCGAGAATCTCTTCGGGGGCGACCAAGCCCTTAGTGATGATTCCTTGGATGATGGCTCTTGCCATGTTCCCGCAGCCGATGAAGCCGAGTCTCATATGTCCTCCTCGAAACGTATGCTCGATTTCTACTATAATAGCGCGAGCGCCCGAGAGGGATTACTCTTTAGCAACGCTTTGTTATCAAAAACGTGAACTTCTCAAGCGAAGCGAAGGGCACAAAGCGCCTCTCGTTAAACTGTTGGATGAGATTCAAAGAAAGGGGATAGCCATGGCTACCCAAGAGAAAAAAGAAAAGAATTGGTCACTCATCGTTCCTGGCGTTCTACTCATCTTCTTCGGTGCGCTCTGTGCATTCTATCCTGGTATTACGCTTCTAAGCGTCACGTTCGTTGCTGGTGCAGGCTTTATCTTTGCTGGCATTGTGAATATCGTCTCGTACATACGAGAGCACAAGACGATGGGGCTTTCAGGTTGGTATATCGCCTATGGCATTCTCGACATCATCATCGGCTTGATGTTGCTTATCCATCCCTTTGCGACAGCCTATGTTATCCCATGGCTCATCGGATCTTTTGTCATCGCCTATGCGATCGTGGAGATCTTCAGCATCGTTGCGAACCGCAAATCGCTCGGATCTGTATGGGGCCTTGGTCTTACCTCTGCTATCTTGAGCCTGATCGTTGGCATCTGTTTCTTCGTCTTTCCTGAAACGCTTGCGATCTTCATCGCATTGTTCGCAGTCATCCGTGGCGTAACGCTCATCGTAGGTGGATGGAGCAATTATCAACCACTCTAGGTTCTCCTTGGCTGCCACGTTGCACGCTACCATTTAAATAAGGCACAACCGCGCATCTTCGTTTTGCCATGACCAAGTTGTGGTAAAAAAGAACGCGAAAGTAATTCAGTTCGTTAACCGTAGTAGCAAAACTCACAGCTCCACAACACCACTTTGCATTCGGTAACGGCGCATTTCAATAAAGGTGTTGTGCCCCTATGCTCTCAAAATTCAGCGTAAAGCGCCCGTACATCATTGTCGTTGCGGTCATCGTTGCGCTCATATTAGGCGGTGTCTCTTTGAGCAAGATGAAGACCGACTTGCTGCCTGATATGGATATTCCGTACCTGATGGTCATCACGACCGATCCAGGAGCAAGTGCTGAAAAGGTCGAGACTGAAGTCACTGAGGTGCTCGAAGACGCGCTCTCGACGGTCAATGGCGTGACCGAGATTCAATCTCAGAGTGCGAACAATGTCTCCATGGTCTTCCTGGAGTTCGAGGACGGCACCGACATGGATTCTGCCATGGTGAAGGTCTCTTCAGCGGTCAATGAGGTTGAGTCCTTGCTGCCTGAAACGGTCGGGTCCCCTAATTACATGGAAATGAGCATGGACATGATGGCCACGCTCTATATTGCGGCTGCTTATGAAGGGAAAGACATCTATGAGCTCTCTGAATTCGCCGAGAATACGCTTGCACCAGAGTTCGAGCGTATCAATGGCGTTGCTGATGTCTCTGTTGTGGGCTCAGTAGACCAAGCAGTCGAAGTTCGTCTGAATGACTCTAAGATCGAAGATATCAACAACAAGCTTCTCGGCAGCGTAAATTCAGAGCTTTCTGACGCGAAGAAGTCGATCGACGAGGGAAGATCGCAACTCGCTGAAGCGGAAAAGACACTGAAAGATCAGCAAGCGAAGCTCTCCGAACAAGAGAAGACTACGACCGACGAGCTCGGTCAGGCCATCTCGGGGCTCACAGCAGGCGTTTCAGCTGGCACCGCCCAGGTTGCCGCGCTCAATGCGCAGATCCAATCGCTTCAGGCACAATTGGTGCAGGCTCCTGATGCGATGAAGCCAGCATTGAATCAACAGATCGCAGCGCTGCAAGAACAGCTTACAAAGGCTACCGAGGAGTTGTCGGGTTATCAGAATCAACTTGCCGTGGCCGAGGCGGGCGGTCTTGCTGCAGCAAGTCAATTCGGAAGCGGATCTGCTCAACTTTCGAGCGCATTGAGCGCACTTGAGCAGAACAAGGCTCAGCTTGATGATGCACAGGCGCAATATGAAGATGCGCGCAAGAAGGCCATCGAATCAGCAACTATCGATGCGCTTGTCGATAAGAATACGCTTGCAAACCTGATCAAGGCACAAGACTTCTCTATGCCCGCTGGGTATCTTGGCAATTCTGATGACGATGAACAATGGCTCTTGCAGGTGGGAACGAACATCACGAGCGTGGATGAGCTCAAAGAGCTTTTGCTCATCGACCTGGATGGCGTTGGCGAGATTCGCTTGAGCGATGTCGCAGATGTTACGGTAGTCGATGATGTAGGCGATGCCTACATGAAGCTCAACGGAACAGATGGGGTCTGTCTTACTGTTTATAAGAGTTCGACGGCAAGTACGAGCGATATCTCGAATGCTTGTATTGCAAAGGTCGCTGAGCTTCGTGAAGATCATCCGGGTTTGTCGCTTGACGTTGTAAGCGATCAGGGCTCCTATATTTCGCTCTATATCAATTCGATCTTGCAATCGCTGTTGCTCGGTGCGCTTCTTGCGATAGTCGTGCTTGCTTTGTTCTTGCGCGATTGGAAGCCGACGCTCATCGTTGCGTTCTCCATTCCCTTCTCAGTGCTCGTTGCGCTCTTACTCATGTACTTCTCAGGCATTTCGCTCAACATCATGTCATTGGGCGGTATCGCGCTTGCTATCGGCATGCTCGTAGACAATTCGATCATCGTGCTCGAAAACATCTATCGTTTGCGCGGCCGAGGTATCTCTGCTCAGCGCGCTGCAGTACAAGGTGCTAAGCAGATCACGGGTGCTGTCATTGCTTCTACGCTTACCACGATTTGCGTCTTCTTGCCGATCGTGTTCACCACCGGCATCGTGAATCAGATGATGCTGCCCTTTGCGCTCACGATCGCCTATGTATTGTGTGCATCGCTGGTTGTGGCGCTCACACTCGTACCGAGTCTTTCGCGCTTTGTCTTCAAGAACTATGTTCCGCGACGCAATAAATGGTTTGAGCGCTTGCAAGATGCATATGCGCGTTCCCTCGGCTTCTTTTTGAAGCATAAGCTGATTCCGCTGGGTGTTTCAGTGGTATTACTCGTTGTCGCGGTTGCAGGCGTGCTGAACATGGGTGTCACCATGGTACCTACGATGACCGGTAAGAATATGTCGGTCATGGTGACCATGCCTGAAGATGTCGAAAAAGAAGACGCATTTGCTATGGCGGATGAGGTCATGAACGCTGCAGTAAGCATCGAAGGTGTGGGCAACGTTGCTGCTATCGATGGCACATCGAGCATGTCCATGGTTTCGAGCGCCGCCTCTTCAGCTGCTGGAGAGAATTACGATATGTTCGCGTTCTACCTGCAAATGGACGATTCGGTCACGACCGAACAACAAGTTCTCGACATCGGTGATGAACTTGCGGAAAAGACCGCAGGGCTCGATTGCGAGGTGGTGACGGATGCCTCATCTTCAGAGGCTATGAGCTCGATGATGGGAAGCGGCCTTTCTATTACGATCACCGGCCCCGATCAAGCAAAGCTACTCGGCATCAGCGAGGATATCATGAAGATCGTCGATGAGGTCGAGGGGTATACCGAGATCGAAAACGGCATGGAAGAGGCAGATAAGGAAGTCCACCTCATTATCGATGAAGACGCGCTCACCAAGAAGGGCTTTACCGTAGCACAGCTCTATCAACAGCTCTCGAGCATGCTCAATACTTCGACGACTTCGAGCAAGCTTACGATCGACGGACAGCAGATGCAAGTCGAGATCATCGATGAAACCAAGGTGCCTACGCGCGAGGATATTCTCGATACCACCATCACTATGGCCAATCAGCAAGGCGAGAGCGTCGAGGTAAGGGTCGGCGATGTTGCAACGATCGAAGAAGGGCTTGCTTCGAATTCGATCATCCATTTGAACTCGGACAAAACCATGACGGTAACAGCCGAGATCGAAGAGGGCTTCAACAACGCTCTTCTTTCGCGTGAACTTACGCAAAAACTTGATGCTTACGAAGTTCCCGATGATTACCAAGTCTATTATGGTGGTGAGCTCGAGAACATCAACACAATGCTCGAGCAGATGATGTTGCTGCTCATCCTTGGTTTTGTGCTCATCTATCTGATCATGGTCGCTCAGTTCCAGAGTTTGTTGTCTCCGTTTATCATCATTCTTACCGTACCGCTCGCGTTCACGGGTGGATTCTTTGCGCTTTGGTTCAGTGGAGAGGGACTCACCATGCTCTCTTTGATGGGTTTTGCGGTGTTGATGGGCACGGTCGTAAACAATGGCATCGTATTTGTCGATTATGTCAATCAGCTCAGGCGTGGCGGACTAGAAAAATGGCATGCGCTTGTCGCTGCAGGTAAGACCCGTATGCGACCGATCCTCATGACGGCGCTCACCACTATCCTTGCGATGCTTCCTATGGTATTCAGTATTGCGATTGGCGCGAGCATGCAGCGCGGCATGGCGCTTGTCGTAGTTGGCGGATTGCTTTATGCGACCTTCATGACACTCTATGTTGTACCGATCATGTACGATCTGCTTTATCGCCGCGTGCCGACCGAGGTTGATCTCGGGGACGAGACGCTCGATGATGATCCAGGAGATGCTCAGGCATTTCTCGAATCATTGCAAGCTAAACATGCAGCTCAAGCGATCGACCATGGGCCGACGGCGAAACCTCCTCGGCTGCCTTCTTCGTAGAGAGCATTCCAACAGCAGTTCAAGGCGCTCTTCTTCACGTTAAAATTTCGGCTGCGTAACATTTGGGCGCCTTTGACACTGATCCTTCTTTGACTGATCTAGCATTGATGATGCGAAGCTCGCGTGTGAGGCACGTACCGCATGCGAGGGCTGGCCGAGCGAGCGTTTCGCTTGGCCATGCATCGCGCAAAGTACTATCCGGGAAGGTGATCCAAATGGAAAACTCGCAATATACGCTCTACGTGAAGACCGGCTGTCCGTTTTGCGCGAAGGTCTTGAACTTCATGGACGAGCACCATATCGTGTTGCCGATCGAGAACATCAGCCTGATGCTTCATGATGTTGCTTATGACGAGCTTATCAATCTAGGTGGAAAATTCCAGGTGCCTTGTCTCTCTATCGATGGTAAAGCTCTCTACGAGTCGGACGATATCATCGCTTATTTGAACAAGACCTTTGTCGAAGGACGATAGCCCGATGTTTCTTAATCGCAAGAAGCTCTCTTTATGAAGAATGCCGCATAGTGCGGCATTCTTTTTTTCTTTGGATGTTCGAGCCGATCATCAACTCTCTTTGTGGTGACGCGAGGCCTCTTCATAGGCCTGATAGGTGAGAATCTCCCATTGCTTACGGGTTGATTTCGCTACGGTATCCAATATGATGCCCGCCGTGAAGGATAGCGCGCCGCAGATCACGAGAGCGATCGCAAGAATAGCAGTAGGAAAACGCGGAACAAGGCCTGTCTGGAAGTACTCGGCAATAACAGGAATGCCAGCGATCAGGCCCAAGATGACCAAGATGAGCGCGAGCCAGCCAAAAAATGCCATAGGTTTGTGGTCTTTGAACAACGATGCAATAGCGCGTAGTACCTTTGCGCCGTCTCCAAAGGTCGAGAGCTTCGAGTAGCTTCCTTCGGGACGATCTCGATAGTCGATCGGTACGTCTTTGATGCGGAAGCGCTTGTCGACCGCGTGGATGGAAAGTTCAGTCTCGATCTGGAAACCCTCGGAGAGCACGGGCATCGTTTTGACAAAAACACGGTTGAATGCCCGATACCCCGTCATGACATCATCGAAGGCGTAGCCGTAGATCACTTTGATGAGCCAACGTACTAAGTTATTGCCAAAGCCATGAAACGCACGGTCGTTCTCTTCGCCATACGTACCGTTCGAAAGACGATCGCCTACGGTCATGTCAGCGACATCGTCCATGAGAGGTCGAAGCAATTCAGGAGCTGCTTCGGCAGGATAGGTGTCGTCGCCGTCGACCATGAGGTAGTAATCAGCATCGATCTCGCGGAACATCTGCCGGACCACATTGCCTTTACCTTGCCGAGGCTCGAGACGAACGATAGCGCCGTGTTCTTCGGCGATGGCGGATGTTTCATCTTTGGAATTATTGTCGTAAACGTAGATGTCGGCATCGGGCAATACGCGCTTGAAATCGTCGATCACCTTTCCGATCGTGACTGCTTCGTTATAGCAGGGTATGAGCACCGCGATCTTGTCTGCCATCGGGCCTCTTTTCGCTTAGATGGTTTTGCAAATGGATTTCATTATACAAAAGAAGGATTCGCTGCGGGTCTTTAGGGTCTCCGCTCAATGGTCTTTCTGTAAAGAAAGAGAACGTATACGTGACTTCAAGGTAACAGAAGCGTTACAATTGGTCAGCCCTATCGTCGAAGTGGGATTGGCAGTATGGAAAAGCATTCAAAACGTGCCGGTAAGATGAATGCAAGAACACGCCGCCATAAAGGCGGTTTTGTCGCTTTCTGTCTTATTACGGCTTTAGTACTTGTAGTGGGCACTGGTCTTATGAGCCAGCGCGTTGATACCGCACGGTCTCTTTCGGAAAACAACCAGGTGACAAGCTCATCTCAGGTTCTGCCAGAGGCTAATTCTCATATGCAGAAAGCCTCTGAGACGTTCGAGATCGCGACTGATCCTGAGTACGGTGAATTTGAAAAAGGAAAAGTGCTCGTGGCGGTCGATGAAGCGACTGATCGTGCTCGATTGAACGCTCTGCTTGAAACGATCGAGTTTGTTTATACCAAAGATATTTCTGATCAAGATATTTCAGCCGGATTTGTGCAGATCGAAGTGAGCGACAGCGTTTCTATGGAGCAAGTGCTCGCTGCTCTTAGTGATGCTGGTCTTAAAGCTCAGCCTAACTATGTCTACCATACGGTTGCGGATGAAGCAGAGATCGATAACTCCGCTTCTGTTGATGATACTCGTGCAGATATTGTGAACGAAGATGCTCAAATGATCCCCGAGGGCGATACGGCGAGCGAAACTCAAAGCCAAGAGGTATCGCAGCCTGCAAATGACCTCGATACTTTGACAGCTTTCGTTGACCGTGTCGTAAATGCGGTAGACGAGCCAGAAGCGCTCTCGATTGCCGCTGCTCAGATCAGCGATCCAGGAGCAAGCCAGCAATGGGCGCTCGAGTCTCTTGATCTGTATCGCGCATGGGCAATCGCGAAGTGCAAGGAAGATAATGCAACGAGTCCTAAAGTTTCTGTTGCGGTCATCGATACTGGTTGCGCAGTAACTCATGAGGATCTAATCAATAATGTTCGCGCCACCTATAATTCCTCAACACTCCAGCCAGGAGTCGATCAGGTTGCTGACTTGAACGGACATGGAACGCACGTTGCAGGAATCGTAGCTGCTGATGCGAACAATGGCATTGGTGTTGCGGGCACTTCTTATGATGCAGGTCTTGTGATCATCAAAGCAACTACTGATGATGCGGGACGAAACTTCACTACAGCGACATTGGCGCAGGCCTATACCTGGTTGCTGACAAGTTCAGGAGCAAAGACGAATGCACAAGCCTATAACGTTCGCGTGGTGAACATGAGCGTTGGCGGTGAAGGCTCGATTGTTCGTGATGATGTTCTATATAAGAGGATCACGGACGCGAAGAATGCGGGCATCCTTACGGTGTGTGCAGCAGGCAATGCACAAGGAACCTCAGTGCCTCCCTATAATTGCATCCCTGGCGATTATGAAGACTGCTTTACGGTCATCAATCTGCAAGGAGATACCTCAGCAGATCCAAATGATTCTTCAGGCTACCTGTTTGTTTCGCGCTCGAGCGGCTCGAACTATAACGTAGCAAGTGGAGAGCTGAGTCAGGCGAAGAATATTTCTGCTCCTGGAACGAGCGTGTACAGCACGGTCATGTCGGGAGCATACGGCTATATGAGCGGCACATCCATGGCATCCCCTGCGGTCGCCGGCGTTGCAGCACTGCTCTTTGCCTATGATGCGAGTCTGAGCGCGGATGATGCTCGAGCGCTACTCGAGCAGACAGCAACCGATATCGGTGATAAAGGCTGGGATGCTGAAACAGGATATGGCGAAGTCGATGCATATTGTGCTCTTCAGATGCTGAGCGCGCAGATCTCGAATGGAAGCATGGAAAGCGCGCAGACTGCTTCGCTCGAAATAAGCTGTGGCGATGGTTCGACCCTTCCGACGTCGGACTGGTCATGGACTTCGAGCAACCCAGAGGTGCTCGAAGTTGACGAAGAGGGCGGTACGGTCACTGCTAAGGGCAATGGAACAGCAACGCTCACTGGAACACATAAGACTGTTTCGAGCAGAACCGTCACGAAAGAGGTGCGCGTTGGTGGCCCGATAGACTTCAACGATGTGCAGGTGGAGATCCCTTCGAGTCAGACTTACACGGGCGATCCTATTGAGCCAAAGGTGACTGTTAAGCTTGATGGCGTAACGCTTACTGAGGGGAGCGATTACACGCTCGAATATTCAAACAACATCAACGTGAGTGCTGAAGGTGCTCGCATCACGATCAAGCCAGGATCAAGCGGCGGAACCAATTCGAAGACCGTTCTTTTCCAGATCGAACCTGCTGATATCAGCAAAGCTACGATCGGTACGATCCCGAATCAAACCTATACCGGCCAAGAGGTCAAACCGACTCCCGTGGTCACTTATAACAGTAGATCGGTCTCTTCGGATAATTATGAGGTGACATACCGAAACAATACTAATCCCTGTGTCGATTATGCTGAAGTGATCATCACGGGCAAAGGTAATTTCACGGGAACAAAATCTCAAACGTTTAGCATCCTTGCGAACTTCAACGATGTCACTATCGAGCCGATCGCAGATAAAGAATATACCGGCAGCGCGATTACGCTTACCGACAACGAGCTTAAGGTTTCATATAAAGGGATGAACCTTGCGTCTGGTCCGGCTGGTGATTACACGCTTACCTACAGCAACAACACTGCAGTAGGAACAGCAACCGTGAAGTTAACTGTTAATTCAGGCGGAATGTTCGCAAGCGGATCGAAGACGGTAACGTTTAAGATCGTTGCTCGAAACCTCGCAAATGGAGTCGATGTCGCAGCTATTCCGAACCAAACATATTCTGGTTCTGCGATTAAGCCTGCAGTGAATGTCACGTATCAAGGTAAGAAGCTTGCGTTGGGAACCGACTACAATGTCACCTATTCCAACAACACCGATGTGGGCACTGCTAAGGTAACGATCACGGGTGTGGGGCCGAACTATACAGGATCGATCTCGAAGACGTTTGAGATCAAGGGCATTCTTATCACGCCTGCAACAGTGAGCGGTGTTGAGGATAAAACTTATAACGGCTCTGTGCAGACGCAGGAGAATATTCGGGTCGTGCTCAATGGCAAGGTCCTGGTACGAGATACAGACTATCGCGTCTCCTATCGAGACTTTAAGACGCAGGAGAGCGTTGCTCCCCGAGAAGCAGGTGAATACGAGGTCGTTATCACGGGCATCGGCAAATACAGCGGAACCATCTCGCGCGTATTTCCAATCTATGCCACTTCGAGTGGAGGCTCAAATTCAGGGTCATCCTCGAACAATTCAGGCAATTCAGGCAGCTCAGGAAATAATTCAGGTACCAATGACGGTGCTTCGAGTGCCGGATTGAATGCTTCAGCGTCGAAGCCTGCTCCAAGTGCAGCGACGGTAACGGGTAGCTGGAAGAAGTCTTCAGGAAAATGGTGGTTCGCATACGATTCAACCACGAAGAAAGCACAGAGCAATAAAGCTTATCCCACGAGCCAGTGGGTCAAGATCAAGGGTAAGCTCTACCATTTCGACAGCAAAGGATGGATGAGCTCTGGATGGTATAAGGAAAATGGCTATTGGTACTACCTTGGCAGCGATGGCGCGATGAAGACGGGTTGGCAGAAGGTAAAAGGAAAATGGTATTACCTTGCAGCTAATGGCATCATGCAAACAGGCAAGGTCACCATTAGTGGGCAGACCTACTATCTCGATACTTCATCGGGCGCTATGAAGACTGGTTGGAACAAAGAGTCCAACGGCTGGTACTACTACAAATCATCGGGCGCCTTAGCTAAGGGCTGGCAGAAGGTGAAGAATAAGTGGTATTACCTCAATCCGACTCATGGTCTGATGGCAACCAATTGGCAGACCATCGGAGGAGTACGCTACTTCTTGAATCCTTCATCAGGAGCAATGCTCACTGGATGGGCGCGACTCAATGATGTGTGGTACTACTTCAAGAGCTCAGGCGCGCTCGCAACGGGTTGGCAGAAGGTCTCTGGCAAATGGTATTATCTCGATCCTTCATCAGGCGCGATGAAGACGGGTTTCTACGATGTCCAGGGGTCTCGCTACTATTCGAACAGCTCGGGAGCAATGCTCACGGGTTGGCAGAAGATCAACAATAAGTGGTATTACTTCAACAAATCAGGCGCGATGCAGAAGAACACCTGGATCGGCAGCTATCACCTGAACGCAGATGGCGTTTGGGATACCTCAAGATAAGGACTACGGAATATGAAGGACCTGATCATGAAACAGTTCCATAATACGATCGTTTCATCGACGACCCAGCAAAAACAAGGCGCTACGATCAAGCTTCTGATCGCCCTTTTGCTGTCTTTTACGCTTGCGATCACACCAGGGTTGGCGTTTGCTACTGAAGGCGGAAGCGCGAAAGAAGGTTATCAGGATCACGGCATCGTCGAGCAAGATACAACGAGCGAACGAGCTTCAAACGAGGCTTCGAGCAATGGTCAATCGACCGATGCGGGTGCAAGCGATAGCGATGAAGCAAGCGAAGAGGCTCCTTCTGCCTCATCCTCCGATCAGGCTGATGTATCAGATGAGCAAAGCGGCTTGATCACACAAGGTATCACAGAAGAGCAAGAGGAAGATGCGGAAGTCGGGGAGATTGTTGCGCAAGCTGGGGAGTTCGCACTCAAGATCTCGACGCCAGGCGATCTCGATAAGATCGGTAGCAAGCGATTTGATTTTACGGTTCAAAACGCAACTTCGAACAATATCACCTATCGCGTCAACAGTCTTGAGGTCTGGATCGATACGCCTTATAGCCATAGTTACGAGACTCAATACACCAATGTTGCGGATTCTGCGAGCCCCTATTTCACGTTCGATTTCAGGGCGTCTGGCAAATATCGCCTGACGGTGACCGCGATCGAAGGTAACAACCAAAAGCAAGCGCAGGCGATGGTCGAATTTACCATCAATGACCCTTCTAATCCTAAGCTTGAAACGCTTGCAGAGGACATCAAGAACAAGTATAAAGGCACGACAGGTACCACCGATCTTGCCAGCGATTATGACAAGACCCTCTATGTGCACGACTACCTGATCGGGCTCAATGCTCACGAGGATTCTTCGGGCAAATACTGCGGCGCATCGGGTGTGCTGCTCTATAGCCAGGGAAGCAGTGAGAGCTACCATCAAGCCATGGCACTCATTCTTGGCGTCATGGGCGTGAAGAGCCAACGCTTGAGTGCTGATGGCAAGGTATGGACGCTTGTTAATGTGGGCGGTTCGTGGATGCATGTTGATGCAGCAGAAGACGATAAGCGCTCAGGAGACCTTCAGCACCTTTTCTTCGGTTTGACCGATACGCAGATGAAGCGTATCCGCTCGGGCTATACGCCGCAAAGCGGGTTCACTGCAACGAATGCTAACTTGAATTACTACATGCGTACTGGCAATGTGACGAAGTGGTCGAACGAGATCAAAAATAAGATCGCTGCACAGCTGGATGCAGGCAAGACTTCCTTTACGATCACTTCTCCAGTTTACAGCGACACCGCTGTTTATGATGTGCTTTGCGATTTTGTTGCGGGCTCTCTATCGAATACCACGATCAGCGGAAAGCAAGTGCTCGTGCAGTTCGTTAACAAAGGTCCTGGAAGCTATAAATCAAGCTATTATCAGGTCACCACGAAGAGTTTGAACTCACCTTATATGGTGGTTTCCGACTTGAAGACAAGCTATGCAGCTACGGGCTCTGCGATCACGCCTACGCCAACGCTCACACTCAATGGTACACGTCTTCGTTTGAACACGGATTATTCGATCACGTATAAAAACAATGTGAATCCTGGAACTGCCACGATGGTCATCACGGGCAAGAATGGCTATACAGGATCGATCACCAAGACATTCACGATCACTGCTACGGCAACGAATCCGATCGTTGCAACGGGTACCTGGAAGAAGTCATCAGGCAAGTGGTGGTTTCAATACGATAGCGCTACACGGGCAACGCAGGGTGGAAAGACCTATCCAGTAAGCGAGTGGGTCAAGATCTCTGGCAAGCTCTATCATTTCGATAGCGCTGGCTGGATGAATACGAACTGGCTGAAGCTTGATGGTAGTTGGTACTATCTTGGCTCTGATGGCGCGATGAAGACCGGCTGGCAGAAGGTCAAGGGTACGTGGTACTACATGGCGAGCAGTGGCATCATGCAGACGGGCAAACAGACCATCAGCGGTCAAACGTACTATCTCGATCCAACATCGGGCGCGATGAAAACGGGCTGGAATCGAGAGTCGAGTAGCTGGTACTACTACAAATCTTCAGGTGCGATGGCTAAAGGCTGGCAGAAGGTGAAGAATAAGTGGTATTACCTTGATACGTCGACTGGCAAGATGAAAACCAGCTGGCTTGAAGTGAGCGGTCAGAAGTACTTCCTCAACACGTCAGGCGCGATGCTCACTGGCTGGGTCAAGATCTTGGATAAGTGGTATTACTTCAACACGTCAGGCGCTATGGCTAAAGGCTGGAAGAAAGTGAGCGGTTCGTGGTATTACCTTAATACCTCGGACGGTGCCATGAAGACGGGCTTCTACGATGTGGGCTCTACGCGTTACTATTCGAACTCGTCGGGCAAGATGCTCACCGGCTGGCAGAAGATCAATAATCAGTGGTATTACTTCAGCGGTTCTGGCGCGATGCAGAAGAGCAAGTGGATCGGCAACTATTATGTTGATTCGAATGGCGTTATGGCAACGAACCAATGGATCGGTAACTATCACGTGAATTCAAGCGGAAAGTGGGATCAAACCCGATAGGGTCGTATGAAATAGGACTGGCATCATGGATCGCATGTACTACAGAGATTCTGATAAGAGAGACGTTCGGAAAAAGATCAACCTATGGCAGGCTGTTCTCGCAATAAGCCTTGTGCTTTTGCTTGCGTTTACTCCGGGACTTGCTTTTGCCACAGCAGGTGTACCGCAAGCAGAAAGCGATCAAGAAGTAGCTAGCAGTGTATCTTCGGATGTTGCGAATCCCATCGAGGATGAAAATGCTTCGTTGCTCGTAGACGATGGAGAAGATTCCTTGTCCAGGCAAGCCTCAGAGCAAGATCAAGAAGAGCTTGATGCCATTGCCGAGACGAGTATAGAGACAAGCTCTGAAGAAGAGGAAGGTGAAGGTGGCGATAGCCCACCGATAGACAACGACAAGGTCATTCTCGATAACGCCTTCAATGAGTTTTTGAAAGCCAAGCCAGGTGTTGAGACAAAAGACGAGTTCAATAAGGCGCTCGACGTGCATGACTATTTGCTCGAGAAGGCTGTTTACGACCCAACGAGCACAAAGGATACGGCAATCGCGATCCTCGATAACGCAGGACCAGCGGTGAAGGTTTCAAGTAAGAGCTTCCAGGCGGCTTTCAGAGAGCTTATGGTGCGTCTTGGTGTTGCCGATGTGGTGGACGTTTCAGCAGGTGATCAGGCATGGACGCTCATCAAGCTCGGTGGGCAGTGGACGCATATCGATGCTGCAAATGACGATCTTTACGCGAGTCAAGGTCAGGGGAAGTATCTTTTCTTTGGTCTAACAGACAACCAGATCAAGCTTGTGCATACGCAATATGTCGTCGGGAATTATATAGCGACGAGCAGTGCAAACAATTATTATGCAAAAACGCATGAAGCAGGAGGGTTCCTTCAGGCTGAAGATCTTGCGACGCAGATAAAGGAGAACCCTCCGCAAAACGGTGGCACCGCGTATTACCCAATCGCTACAGAGTCTGATGCTAATTTGCAAAAGCTCATCGCACAGCAGGTCGTTGCTTGTCTCAATGGCATGACGATCGTCAATGACACGAAGTTTTCTATCGAGATCTCAGGGGAGAACTACAAGGTATCGGCTTTGAAGGTCATCACGGAGGCTTCGTTTGCGACGATCGCCGATCAGATGTATACGGGTGATTCCGTTCGTGCGATCTTGCGCCCAACGGATCCGAATCTTAAAGAAGGAACAGGATATACCGTTTCCTATCGAAGCCAAAGCAATGGTGCGACATACGGATCGAGTGGTCCTTACAACGCTGGTACCTATGACATTATCATTACGGGTACAGGTGGCTATACTGGTTCGATAACGAGAACCTTCAAGATCACACCAGCACATGTGAACAGCACGTTCACTAAGTCATTCACGAGCACGGTGAAATATACAGGAAGTCCTCTTACGCCAACCATCACACTTGCTTATGGCAACTATACCCTTACGGCGAACGACTTTACCGCAACGTATTCCAATAATGTCGAGCCAGGTTATGCAACGCTCAAAGTAACGGGTAAAGGGAATTTCACCGGTTCTAAAGAGATAACTTTCAAGATCGAGAAAGATGCCTCGAGCGGCTCTTCGGGCTCTTCGTCAGGCAACGACTCTTCTTCGAATACCACGAATGGAACGACCGATTCAGTGAACAATGGCGCAACGAATGTCACCACGCAATCAACACCTTCTGCTCCTACGGTTACAGGCACATGGAAGAAATCATCAGGCAAATGGTGGTTCCAGTACGATGCTGCAACGAAGAAGGCACAGAACAACAAATCTTATCCCACGAGCCAGTGGGTCAAGATCAAGGGCAAGCTCTACCATTTCGACAGCAAAGGATGGATGAGCTCTGGATGGTATAAGGAAAACAACAATTGGTACTATCTTGGTTCTGATGGCGCGATGAAGACTGGTTGGCAGAAGGTCAAGGGTACGTGGTACTACATGGCGAGCAGCGGCATCATGCAAACAGGCAAGAAGATCATCAGCGGTAAGACCTATTATCTCAATCCAACTTCAGGCGCAATGAAGACTGGTTGGAATAAAGAGGGATCCATTTGGTATTACTACGCTTCGTCTGGCGCGATGAAGACCGGTTGGCTGAAGCTAAAGGGTATCTGGTACTACTTAGCAGGTAATGGAGCTATGCAGACTGGTAAATATGCTGTGAGTGGCAAGACTTATTATTTCAATACTTCGTCTGGTGCGATGAAGACCGGTTGGAACAAAGAAGGAACGACCTGGTACCACTATGGTTCTTCGGGCGCAATGTCGAAAGGCTGGGTGAAGCAGGGTCGTAATTGGTATTACCTCGATACCTCGACTGGTGCGATGAAGACCGGTTGGCAGACTGTTGGTTCGCAGACCTATTTCTTGAATCCGCCTAATGGCGAGATGCTCACTGGTTGGGTCAAGATCAATGGAGATGGGTACTACTTCAGCTCTTCAGGCGCCATGACAAAGAACAAGTGGGTTGGAAACTATTACCTTGGCTCTGATGGTAAGTTGGCGATCAATACTTGGATCGGCAACTACCATGTTGATGCGAATGGCAAATGGGACGCAACAAGATAACGGATTCACCTAAACGAACAACAAGAGAGGGACATCGAGGCGAAGATGCAGCTCATCAATGAACATATCAAGCGCGTTCTCTTATGTATAGGCGTAGCAGGAATGATCGTGTTTACACTTGTCGTTATGGCCCCCTTTGCCTTTGCGGAAACGCTTGAGTCAAAAGGAGATGACACACAGGCAACCCAAGCAGGCGATGAAGAGCTTGTTGCTCAAGCTGATATCTCGATCCAAGGCGCAGTTGTCGAGGGGATCGTTGACAAGGAATACGATGGGACTCCGCAAGGTCAGTCGATCAAAGTGAGTGTTAATGGCGTTGTGTTGGATGGCACGAAATATCAATACACCATCGAAAACAATATCGGACCAGGTGTTGCAACGGTGGTCATCACCGGAAAGAATGGCTATACCGGCACGATAAGGAAGACCTTCAACATCAGGGTCAACCTCGGCAAGGCAACGGTGGTTTTGCAGGGAGGACCTTACTATTACTATGGCTCCGCTGTTACCCCGAGCGTGGTCGTGAAGATGGGTTCGCTTGTTGTTGATCCGAGTTATTACAATGTGACCTATCAGTATAACGATCGACCAGGAACGGCAACGCTCAAGGTCGAGGCGAAGGCAAATTCGAGCTATTGCGAAGCCTTTACCGTGCGCACATTCACGATCAGTACGCCAAGTTCTTCAGGCTCGAACAACAATTCCTCAGGTTCTTCTTCTGGCAGCAGTTCATCACCTTTGAACCCTGCTGGTAACTCGAGCACCATCTCGCAATCAACGCCTTCTGCTCCTACGGTTACAGGCACATGGAAGAAATCATCAGGCAAATGGTGGT
>UQFK01000008.1 GCA_900540345.1 uncultured Eggerthella sp. | reverse complement strand
CCTGATGATTTCTTCCATGTGCCTGTAACCGTAGGAGCAGAAGGTGTTGATTGCGAGATAGTGCTCGAGTTGCCAGCAGGGTTCAAAGGTGATGAGCTGCTGCCAGAAGAAGAACCTGAGGAATTGTTGTTCGAGCCTGAAGAGCCTGAAGAACTGCTCGTTGCTTTGGTTATCTCGCAAGTGAATGATTTGCTCGCATTCCCTCGCTTTACCGTAATCGTGCTCGTTCCGACTGCCTTGGCCAAAAGGGCGCACGAGCGATCATAGGTGAATCCTGCAGCACTTCCGTATTTTGCATCGACTGTCGCGGTGTTAGAGGATGACCAGGTGGTTGCAAATTCGTCACCGTCGACTGCGATGTAGTGATCGAGGCCTGAGAAATACTGGGAGGAATTGGATGCGGGAGCTTTCGATGACTTGCTTACTGCTTCAACATCGAGTTTATAAGAGTTGATCGGAAAGCTCACAGAGTTGCCGACCGAATTGCCATTCGTTTTGACAACGTCAACCTGATCAGGTGGGAAGAGGTTGAAGAAGGTGACCGAATAGGTATGGCTCTTTTGCTGCTTGGTCGACTTGACCGTTACCGTGTATTCGTCTTGATCAAATAAACGATCGAGTCCTGCCTGGCCGTTAGTATAGGGCTGGAATACAAGATAACTGCTCGAATCGCCATATCCAGAGCCTGAAACATTGAAATAGCCTCCGCCTGAAACGCTGCCATTCGGATTAGTGAATTTCCAAGTCTTCCCATCATTTTTGCGCGTGATCTCTACCGTGAGCGAGGTGTCGTCAACTTGGATCCAAGAAGCGGTGAAGCTCCAGGGATCGATACGCGAAAAGATCGCAGTAGGAGTATTGTTTGCAGGCCAGACGAGGCCATCATATCGTGCAGCAGAGGCGTTCCCGTTGTCGGTAGCGTACATACAGCTATAGCCATCAACATAGCCAAAGCCAGTCTCTTTCATTTGAGGATTCAAGCACCACCGACGATGGCCAACCATTTCGAGGTTAGAGGAGGTGCTGTCTGACATATAGCCGAGCACAGAAGCTGCAGGACCTACATATCCAGAAGAGATATTGCTGCTCGAAGTTCCCGAGGCGCCCTTCTGATAGAGCGAGTCGCTCATGCCGGATGGTTTCGAAGGGTTATGAAGCAGGCTCTTCGTCCAACGAAGCAAGAGCGCGCCAGCCTGGCATTGCTCGTTGTATTTCGAATTGAGCGAGACGTTATCGGGGATACCTGCAATGTAGCGCACCCAGTTCAGCATGTTGAGCGCATTGTTCAGAGAGGCTTGATCGATTGCTCCTGCGGTTCCGGGGGCAGAATAGCTTGGCTGCGTTGAGTAGCTTACGCCCAGATCGGCAGAGATCTTCTTGGAGAGAAGATAATTGCGAATTTCATCCTGGGTCGGCTTGCTTACTTGCGCGGTTGTTGCGCTTGTTTCGATAGACGAGTTCGTTTCCGCCTCGTCGTTCATCGCTGATAGACCCGCAAGTACGATAGACTCACCCAATCGGACATCGTTGCCGGGGGCCTTCGAAGAGGCATTCTCATCCGCAAAAGCGAAGGAGGCCATGCTGAATGCGAGTGCGAAGACCAAGAAGAACGAAATGAACACTGATCTTGTTCTCATACAGATCCTTCCTCGAAAGATGATGCGTAAGAGCATGGCGATTTTAACATTTCAGCCTTCAGCGCGGTACCTATCCCGACCGAACAACATATTCTTATAGTAAATGTTCAAAAATCTGATATATTCAAAATAATTGAACATCAATCAGAAATGAACGAAGGATCGATGCTCCGATGCTCAGTAAGAATGAATTTGATGCGCTCGACAGTTTGAATGTCAGGCCAAACCTCAGTCAGCGAGACATCGCACAGGAAACAGGGATGTCGGTCGGTTCGGTAAACGCTGCGATCAAATCTCTGGTTACACATGGCTTGGTGAGCGAGGGGGCCCTTACGGATAAGGGGAAGAAAGAGCTCGCAAAGCATAGGGTCGACAATGCGATCATCTTAGCTGCGGGTCTTTCAAGGCGCCTTGCACCAATCTCTTATGAACAGCCTAAAGGTCTTTTGACCGTACGCGGTGAAGTGCTGATCGAGCGTCAGATCGAACAGCTTCAAGAAGCGGGCATAACCGATATCGCAGTTGTGGTCGGCTATCATAAGGAGCTTTTCTTCTATCTTGAGGACAAATATGGGGTATCGATCGTTGTTAATGAAGAATACGCTTCTCGCAACAACCACTCTTCGATCATGGCGGTCAAAGAGAAACTTCGTAATACCTATATTTGTTCCTCAGATGACTACTTCACTGAAAACCCCTTCAGGCCCTATGTTTGGAGAGCGTACTATGCAGCTCAATATGCCGAGGGTCCCACTGAAGAGTGGTGCATCGAAACGGGAGCTGCTCAGCGTATCGTTGATGTTCATATTGGTGGAGCAGATGCTTGGTATATGATCGGTCAAGTCTACTTCGATCAAGCATTCTCGCAGCATTTCATCGAAGTTCTTGAAGCGGAATATGATCTGCCTGCTACAGCAACGAAGCTTTGGGAGCAGCTCTATGTCGAACATATCGCTGAATTCGATATGCGCATGAAGAAATACCCCGCAGGCATGATCCATGAATTTGATTACCTTGATGAGTTGAGAGAGTTCGACCCATATTTTCTGCAGAATATCAATTCGAAGATTTTCGACAACATCGAAGCGGTACTTGGGTGCAACAAAGAAGATGTGCGCGATGTTTATCCTTTAAGTCAAGGGCTTACCAATCTTTCCTGTCATTTCAGAGTGGGAGAGCAGGAATATGTATACCGCCATCCTGGTGTGGGCACTGAAGAGCTGATCGACCGTCATGCCGAGAGCATTGCGCAGCGTGTTGCAGCACAGCTCGGTCTGGATGATACCTATATCTACGAGGATGAAGCTGAAGGATGGAAGATATCGCGCTTCGTGGCAAACAGCCGTCCTCTCGATCCTCATGATGCCGATCAGCTTAAACGCGCGATGGAAATGGCAGCAGAGCTCCACGCTCAGCCTGTCAGTGTTGAGCGTAGCTTCGATTTCTATAAGGAAAGCAAACGCTATGAGCGCCTTCTCGGAGGAGCATCGGTAGTAGGCGAGATAGCAGGTTATCAAGAAATGGCTGAAAAGGCAGCTCGACTTGCGCGTTTTGTTGAAGCCGATGGGGCGCCTGTGTGCCTTACCCATAATGATTTTTTCTATCTCAATTTTCTTCTCGACGAACATGATCGCTACTACCTGATCGATTGGGAGTATTCAGGCATGTCCGATTATGCAAGCGATTTTGGCACGTTTGTCGTGTGCTCGCAGCTCTCCGAAGAAGAGGCGCATCAAGCCCTGGAGTATTACTTTGGACGAACACCTACCGAAGCAGAGTTGCGCCACAACTTAGCATTCGTGGCTTTTGCGGGATGGTGTTGGTATGGATGGTCGCTTTATAAGGAGTCTCGAGGAGAGAACGTAGGAGAGTGGTTCTATATCTACTACAAATATGCGAAGAGATATCTTGATAAGGCACTGGCGCTCTATGAGCAGGCAAGTGAGATAAAAGGAGAAGCGGAATGAAGTACGGACTAGCAAGTGGTTGCCTGTGGGCTCTTGATACAACGATACTGGCTATTGCATTATCGATGGCCCCGTTCATCGATACGGTCGAAGCGATTGCGTTTGCATCGATCGTGAGCGCAGCATTGCACGATGTATTTTGCGCGATCTGGATGTTCATCTATATGGCGTTTCGCGGAAGGCTAAAAGATACGCTTGCCGCACTCAAAACGCGCAGCGGTAAAGTAGTCATGCTCGGCGCGCTTCTGGGCGGCCCGATCGGTATGAGCGGATATGTGATCGCGATCAACAATATCGGCCCTGCTTATACCGCGATGATATCAGCGTTCTATCCTGCTTTTGGCGCACTTATGGCAATGCTCTTCCTTAAGGAGAAAATGCAGCTTAAGCAGTTCATCGCGCTGCTCGTGGCACTTGCAGGGATCTTCATTATGAGTGCGGTCACGATCACGAATGATCAATACGGAGACCCAATTCTTGGTTTGACCTGCGCACTTCTCTGTGTTGTTGGATGGGGCTCGGAGGCGGTCATCTGCGCATGGGGAATGCGCGATGATGCAGTTGACAATGAAACGGCACTTCATATTCGCGAGACAACTTCAGGTTTGGTGTACCTTATCATCGTCTTGCCGGTATTTGGCGCGTGGGCATTCACGCTCGAAGCGATCCCGACGATCGGCACTGCAGTCGTTGCCCTATCGGCTTTGGCTGGTACGGTTTCCTATCTGTTCTATTACAAGGGTATCTCTGTTATCGGTGCCGCAAAGGGCATGGCGCTCAACATTACTTATTCCGCATGGGCAGTCGTGTTTGGCTTCGTATTGTTGGGAAGCGTACCGGGAGTGGTCGAGATCGTATGCTGCTTGCTCATCATGGGTGGTACCATCCTTGCTGCTGCCGATTGGAATGAATTATTCAGTAGGAAGAACAAGCTGCCGAAGGGTTCTCGCAGCGATCGCGAGATGGTTGATGAGCTTGTGGATGCGCTGGAAGATGGAACGATCGATCCGTTATCAAAAGGATCAAGTGAGCGATATGTTGAGCCGAGAAGCTGATCGCTGATGTGGCGGAGACAGATCGAAGTCTCATATCGATCTTTAGGTGATGCTTTTCGGATACAATGAAGAGCGAGCTTAATCTGAAGGAGTACGCGGAAGGGGCTCGCTTGAAGGAGCGCGCGAACAAGATAGAGCCGATCGATTTTGTCGTTACTTGGGTCGATGGTGCGGATCCTGAATGGCGGCGCTTGAAAGACGAGTTCGCTGATGAAAAGGCGACCAAAGATGCTCAATCGAACGATCGAGAGCGATATGAGAATTGGGGTCTGCTCAGGTTTTGGTTCAGGGGGGTCGAGCGATTCGCCCCTTGGGTGCGCCGCGTCCATTTTGTGACGTGGGGACATCTCCCCGAGTGGCTCAATGTCGACCATCCTAAGCTCAATATCGTTCGTCATGCAGATTACATTCCGAATGAATATCTTCCTACCTTTTCGTCGCATCCGATCGAACTCAACCTTCATCGAATAGAAGATCTCTCAGAGCAATTCGTCTATTTCAATGATGATATGTTCCTCATTCAAAAAACAGATGCAACTGATTTCTTCAAAGATGGCCTTCCGTGTGCGACTGCTGGCCTCATTCCTTTCAGGATCGCAAAAGGCGATGGTCTGTATTTTCCGTTCAACAATGTCGCGCTTATCAATGAGCATTTTGCCCCGCGCAAAAGCATCCTTTCTCATTTTAGAAAGTGGTTCGATCCGCGCTATGGGCTTCAGATCAATATATCGAGCTTGCTTATGTTACTTTTCCCGACATTTTACGGTTTCTTCGAACAACATCTGCCAACCTCATTGCTGAAGTCAACGTTCGAGCAGGTGTGGCGTGAAGAGGGTGACATTCTTTCTGAGACATCGAGCCATCGATTCAGGAATCCTCGGGATGTTTCTCCTTGGCTCATGGAGAATTGGCAATTCGCTTCAGGTGAATTTTCTCCACGGTCAGTGAAGTTCGGACGAGCATTCTATTTGGGTGGAGATATCAGTAGGTCGCTACCAGAGTTATGCGATTATATCGTTCACCATAAGGGCAAGGTCGTATGTGTGAATGACGGCAATCTCTCTTTAGACGATGCTGCACGCGCTAAAGTTGAGGTTGAACGGGCATTTTCCCAAATACTGTCTGCTCCCTCATCGTTCGAAAGATAACTTGATCGCAAAGACTACGGTTCTATCCGCCATGCTTTAAGCCCATGGGAAGCTCGCTGTTCTTCGGGGGGCAGCTGCATGTAATCGCCGTATTGGCTAGTTAAATACTCATGCCAATGGGGAATGGCGGGGAACTGATGTCCGCAGAATTCAAGAGAGATCAGGTTTTCGAAGTCTGAAGTTGGAAGCCGAGCATCGGGATTATTCGCATAGACCAGATTTCTGCACCAAGTTGATCCCTCGAAAGGATATCTCATTGCGACAGAGACCATCTTCCGAGCGACCGAGGTGGCAGGCGTTTTGAGCTCCATGGCTATGCGCATTGGTTTCTTGATGATGTTGAGTAAAGGGTTGAGCGACGGATAGCACTGGAACCTTCTTCGCTCTACTAATTCACGGATCGTGCGGTAAGCTTCGATGTTCAGACTCTCGTCTTCGCTCATTCCGTCGGCTGGAAAAATGTCGACCCACAGCAAACGGCCTTTTTCGCGGTAGGTCGCTTCACATGCCCCGATGTGGCTGTTCTCGAATTTTGCAAAAGGAAAGGTCGATCCGTTCGTTTCAACATAGGAGAGTTGGTAGCCTTCAGGTGTCGCATGCGCTCGCTTGATCATACGCTCGAAATCGGGGCGGGGCATGATCACGTCGATGTCATCATCCCAGGGGATGAACCCTCCATGTCGGACGGCGCCGATGAGCGTCCCTGCATCCAGCGAGTAGCGTAGATCATTAGCCCGGGCGTATCTGTCGAATGCCTTTAAGATCTCGAGCAATTCATCCTGGATCTCATCGTGGCTCAAATAGTTCACTTGTGCATATCTCCCATTGGACGATCGTTACTGTTTGGCGTAAGTAGTTTGCGTGACCTGAATACGAAGAAAGCTCGCAGTGCCAGCATAATGAATTCCGTTGCGCAACGCAAAAGAGCGATGTTTAGAATGGTGAAGCAGTCTAGTGCGAGCAAAAGGAATAATCCTGCAATGTGGAAGAGCGCAGCGATGACCGAAGATGCGGTAAGCTGCTTCTCTTTGTCGATAACTGCGAGTATAGGAAATCCGATCATGATGGCAGGATAAGAGAAGATAAGCACGGGGATGAGGTATTGAAGGACCGCGCTGCCTGCTTCATATTCGTTGCCGCCTAAAAGCCACATGACAACGGGAGACAAGAAATAGAGCGCTATCGAGCCGAGCACTACGACTGGCAAACCGAGGAGCACCAGCTTCTTTATCACCGAGAAGTTCCGTCTTGCCGCAACGTGCGGATAGGCACTGTTGTAAATAGGGTTGTAGAGGCTCTGGACAGCGTAGATGCAGGTGGTTGCAAGAGACCAATAAGATATCTCTGCTTGGTTAATGATAAAGATGCCGATCATAACGGTGGTTAGGTTCGTGAAGATGGTCGTCGATGCGCTAGAGAGGAAGAACACCGCAGACTTCCTTAGAATATCGAGAGAGCTCTTTAGCTCAATCAGCTTGGGGCTAAGCGTGATCTTGTGTTTCTTTATCACGTCGAACCACGACCATACGAATGCGATCAAAGAAGGCACTGCTTCAAAGACTGCGACCAGTACAAGTTGATCAGGTCCTTTGACGAAGGTGAATATCAGGACGAGCGAAACGAGGCGTGAAACGACGAATCTCTTGGTCAGGATAGCCATGTCCTCGAGGCCTTTGAAGACGAAATCGGGAAGCAATGCATTGAGCACCGTTCCGAAGTAGGCGATGAGCATATAGAGGGGGTTTTCGGCCATGATGGGGATCGCGGGAATGATCGCGCACAGTATGAGTCCGCCGAACACTGCCATGATAAGGCGCTGCGAGAAGATGGTAGAGGTGAGCGCGCGGATGAAGTGCAGATCATTTCGATGGCGAGCGATCTCTCTTGTGCCAAGTGCGTTATACCCGAAGTCGATGAAGATAAGGCAAAGATTCATCACCGAGATCGAGTACGCGCGAACTGCGAATTCATCTGGTCCGAGCACGCGCGTGAGATAGGGAAGGGTGATGAAGGGAAAGACATAGATAGCGATCTGCAACAGGGACTGAAAAAAGATGTTCTTCTTCAGTACTTGAGCTGATTCTTTTTCAGCGGAAGATTCCATAGTTAGATGATACCCGTTTTATCTTAAAAGAGGTATTCTTGAACGCTCGAAATGCTGTAGTGCGACGACGCTTAAGGGAAGCGGGCAAATCATCGGTCCTCTGATGTAGATTCGGTGTTTCATGTTAGTTGGGTTATATTGGGTTACGATCGTAGAGTGTCTCGATCTCTGATGCGAAGAGAAGGTACCTTGGTGAAAGATCAGTCTGATAATACGTGTGTAGATTTCGTCCTTACCTGGGTAGATGGCTCCGATCCCGCTTGGCAGGCAGAAAAGGCCCGTTATAGCAAGAATGATGGAGAAGGACTGCCGAGCCTTCAAGACAACGATCGTGCTCGGTATGAAGACTGGGGCCTTTTGAAATATTGGTTCAGAGGCGTTGAAGCCTTTGCGCCATGGGTGAATAAGATACATTTTGTCACTTGGGGACATGTGCCCTCGTGGCTCGATACCGAACATCCTCGATTGAATATCGTTAGGCATGAGGATTTTATTCCTGCTGAGTATCTTCCCACATTCTCATCGCATCCAATCGAGCTGAACTTTCATCGTATCGAGGGACTTTCGGAGCAATTTGTTTATTTCAATGACGACATGTTCTTGATCGACAAAACCAAGGCTAAGGATTTTTTCGATAAAGGACTTCCGCGTGCAACGGCTGGTCTGTCTCCTCGCGGAGTGCATAAAGGTGACTGGCTCTATGCGCCTTTGAATAACATTGCGATAATCAACGAACACTTTCAACCGCGATCGTGCGTTATCCCGAATCTTCGCAAATGGTTCTACGCGGGATATGGACAGACTAACTTTCTCAACCTGATCATGCTCGCTTTTCCGGCGTTCTATGGTTTCAATGAATATCATCTGCCCAACTCGTTCTTGAAGTCGACGTATGAAGAGGTTTGGTCAAAAGAAGAGGATGTTTTGAAGGATGCTTCATCGCATCGTTTTCGCCATCATCACGATGTGTCGCAATGGCTCATGGAAAATTGGCAATTCGCTTCAGGAACCTTTATGCCGCGATCGGGCAAGTTTGGAAAGGTCTTCCAGCTGAGTGGCGATATATCGAAGTCGCTTCCGCAGCTCTATAACTACATCGTCAAGCAGCAGGGAAAAATCGTATGCGTGAACGATGGCGATCTAACGCCTGAGCAGGTTGAAGTAGCGAAGAGCGCTGTTCATGAGGCATTCGGAAAAGTGCTTCCCAAAAAGTCTTCTTTTGAAAAATAAAGAAGCCGAAAAGGGCCGACTTGGGGTTTGCTCATTGCTGCTGGAGGAGCGCCTTGTAAAATGAGCTAATCTCTTGGGCATTTTGCACTGCATCAAAGCCTGCTGCCCGCAACTTCATTTGTGCTTCATCTGGTGATATGCGATTGTCAAGCATGGCAAGAGCGTTGTTTGCCCAAACAAGCGCACCTTCATTCAGGGAGATCCTCCTAGCCGAGGGAAGGATCGACGCAGCTTCGGTAATTCCTTCTGAGAGCAAAACGGGCAGTCCAGTTGCTTGAGCCTCAACGACAGAAACTGGCAGCCCTTCTTTCATTGAAGGAAAGATAAAAACATCCATTGTTGCGAGCAGCTCTGAAACGTCACTGCGCACCCCAAGAAAGTGAACACTCTTTTCAAGATGGAGCTCTTTGACCTTGTTTTCGATCTTTGGCCGAGTTGGCCCATCGCCGAGCAAGAGAAGTTGGGCATTGGGTAATTCGCGAATCAAGTTTGCAAATACATCGATAAGGAACTCATGGTTTTTGATAGGAATAAATCTTGCGACATGACCGAAGACGGGGCTGTCGTTCATCCCTAGTTCTTTTCGATAGGCATCGCGCATGTTTGCCTTGGCTCCGAGCATCGCTGTGTCAACGCCATTATTCGTGATTTTGCAGCGCCCGCTCTCGAAAATGGATTGTCCAAACGTATCAATGCAAGCTTGCTTAGAGCACGCAAGAAAAGTTTGAGCTATCTTTCTTGTTGGATGTGTGGCAATCGAAAAGGCGATCTTATTCAATCCTGTATAGAAATTTTCTGAATGAGCATGCGCGATCGTCGGTTTGCTTACTGCATTTGCTGCTGAGAGATAAATTGGCGCACCTACCCCAATATGGCCATGTACGATGTCAATCTCGGGGTGCTCTGCGAAGAAGCGTTTGCAAGCATGCTTGTATTGGAAGTAATTCGCGCCAATGAAGCGAGGCAGCCGGTAGATATTGCCCCCAAGCGCTTCGATCTCGTCATCGAAGTCGCAATGGCGATTAGTATGAACAAGAAAATCGAATTGGATCTCGTTGCGATCAATATGACGGTAATAGTTCATGATCATAGTCTCTGCGCCTGCGCGATCCATTGCGCCTATAACGTGTAGAACTCGAATCATGGAACTCCTTATCGCTTCTGCCAGTATACGGTAGAATGAACAGGATGTCATCGTGCGATGCGCCGCATGGATGGTGTAAGGAGAGCATCTTAAAGTGCAAAAGGAGACTTGGTCGTGAAAACAAACGAACATCGTGATCATGGCGCACAGGGTCTCTGCGATGCACAAGAAGTGCTTCTTATTGTTCCTGCATTCAACGAGCAAGACAGCATCAGCGAAGTTGTCCGGTCGATCGAGAGCAGCGGATATGCCTATCTCGTTGTAAATGATGGATCAACGGACGCGACTGCGCAGCTGCTCGAAGAGATGAACGCCCCCCATGTGAATCTTGTCGAGAATCTCGGTATTGGTGGTGCGGTCCAAACAGGATACAAATATGCCTTGCGCCATGGGTATCGCATTGCTGTCCAGTTCGACGGAGATGGTCAGCATGACGTTTCGTATGTAGATACTTTGATTGAGCCGATCCTCCTTGATCGAGCAGATATCGTTGTCGGCTCCCGATTTGTTGGGTCAGAAAGTGCCTTTCGATCGAGCTTTGCAAGACGATTGGGCATCAAGATCCTTTCAGGATTGCTCAAGCTCACAAGTGGTAGCTACGTTCATGATGTGACCTCGGGTTTTCGTGCGGTGAATAGAAAGGCTATGGCGATCTTCGCACGTTCATATCCCATCGATTATCCCGAGCCTGAGTCACTTGCGTACGCTCTTGCGAGAGGCTTCGAAGTTGCTGAAGTCCCCGTTGCGATGCACGAACGTTCGGGTGGATCATCGTCTATTTCGGGCTTGGGGTCGATGTATTATATGGTCAAAGTTGGTCTGTCCATCCTGATCTCTGGCGTTAAACGACCAGCGAGGAGACGTAAATGACCCTTTTGCTTCGTATAGTTGTGGGCATCGCCAGTCTGGCGTTTCTTTTCTTCATCTTATTGATGGTTCGGCGTCAGAAGATGCTCTTGCGCTATTCCTTTTTCTGGCTTTTCTTGGGTTTGGCCGGCATCGTCACGGCAGCTTTTCCTGCATGGATCGTGGGCCTGGCTCATCTACTCGGCTTTGAAACAGCATCGAACTTCGTCTTTTTTGCCTGTATCTTCATTTTGCTGGGAGTATGTCTTACGCTCAGTGCCGCAGTGTCTAGGCTCACTCGTCGCAACGTATCCTTGATCCAAGAGATCTCGCTTCTTAAGGAGGAAGTTGATAGGCGTGACGTTGATTGACGACCGTCCTCTCTATTGCATCTGGGCTGCTCATTATCCTCCTCATGTAGGAGGGGTCGAGCAGTATACGTACAATCTCGCACACGCACTCGCTAAACGCGGGAACCGCGTAATAGTTGTTACGACCAATTTGTTCGATTCGCCTTCAGATGAGATTGAAAGCGATGGCGTGCGTGTGATTCGTCTGCCAAGCTATCGACTCATGAAAGGACGTTTGCCGATCCCGAAGCGCAATGCTGAATACAAGGCTTTGATGGCAGAACTAGAACATCTCCCTGTATCAGGAGTGCTCGTGAATACGCGTTTCTACGGGCATTCTTTAGAAGGTATGAGATATGCTCGCAATCTTGGTCTTCGTCCGATCGTTCTCGATCACGGAACTGCGTATTTGACGCTCGGAAATAGTGTGGCAGATCTTGCGATACGCGCTTATGAACGAGCGGTCACGTCCTGTGGAAAGAAATATCACCCCCGCTACTTCGGGGTTTCGCAGGCAAGTTGTGTCTGGTTGCAAGAGTTTGGCATAGAAGCCGAAGGGGTTCTGAGCAACTCGATCGACGCGCAGGCATATCGAAACAGCGCTTCAAAGAGAGATTTCCTAAAAGAACTGAGCCTTCCGCATGATGCGAAGAGCGTCGCATTCGTAGGGCGTTTTTCGCCGGAAAAAGGCATCAAGCAGTTGTGCCAGGCTGCAATGCTTCTAGAGGATGAAGGGATTGTTTTTCTAGCTGCGGGCAGTGGAACCTTGTTTGACGAAATGCAAAGCTCGGCGCCCAATAACTTCTTTTGTCTCGGTTCGCTCGCTGCATCCGATGTGTCCGCTCTCTTGCAACAATGCCAAGTCTTCTGCCTTCCTTCGCGCTCCGAAGGATTTTGTACCGCACTGCTCGAGGCTGGCGCCTGTGCGTGTGTCCCTGTGATAACGCATGTGGGAGGCACAGATGAGCTCGTCCCCTCATGTGAATATGGCACGATCCTTGCCTCTGCTGATCCAGAGCTCATCGCAACTGCCCTTCGAGAAACATTCGATGCTCTCGAACAGGGCAGCATATCTGGTGCATCGATCGCGCAATTGGTCGAGGATCACTATAGCTGGGATAGCGCTGCAGCTCATGTCGAGGGAGTATTCGCATGATCGAGCATCGGAAAGTCGGCATGCGCGGTGCGGCGGTCATCCAATTCGCATCGAAATACACGAGCTTGTTCGTGCAGCTTTTCATCACCGCCATCCTTGCACGTCTTTTGCCGCCTGAAGACTTTGGCACGCTGGCAATCATCTTAGTGTTTTTGAACCTTTTCATCCCCTTTGCCGATATGGGCATTGGTGCGGCTATCATCCAATATCAAGATCTCGATGATCGAGATTATGGAGCGCTCTTTTCCTTCTCGATCATCTTCGCCATCGCGCTCACGCTGCTCTTCTGTGTAGCGTCGGTTCCAATCGCGCTCTTCTTTGGGAACGATCAGCTCATACCTCTTTGTTGCTTGGGCTCGCTCTCATTGCTCTTTGCGACCTTGAATATGGTTCCCAACGGGCTTTTGCTCAAAGGCCAGCGTTTCTTGAGTATCGGTATCAGGCTCTTTGTAGTCACAGTGGTCGCAGGCGTCATCGCTATTATCATGGCGTTTTCGGGCTGGGGCGTCTATGCGCTCATCTGGCATAATATCATCGCAGGTGCCATCACGTTCTTTTGGAATTATCTTGCCCGTCCCATTCGGCGTCTTACGATCCATTTCGTGGCTTCTTTGAAGAAGGTCTTCTCGTATTCGGTCTTTCAATTCGGCTCGAGTATGGTGAACTACTTTTCGACCAATCTACCCAATCTTGTTATTGGCAAGGTGTTTGGAGAGGCACCGCTCGGTTTTTACGATAAAGCCTATCGTCTGACCACGTATCCGTTGAACGGCATATCGAATGTCATCATCTCGGTCATCCAGCCCTATATGGCAAAGCATCAAGATGATCCCACGACCATCTTCTCTTATTGGTTCAAGGTCGCGAAAGTGCTTTCACTCGTAGGTATTCCTATCGCCACGATCTTCTTCTGCGCGCCAGAAGAGATCGTAGGGATTATGTATGGAGATCAATGGGGCAGTGCGGTCATCCTGTTGCAGATGCTGGCCATCAGTATCTATTTCCAGTTGGTCAACAGCGTGGCTGGTGCGTTCTTCTTAAGTGCTGGTCGTGCTGATTTGCTCTTCCGGTCGGTCACGGTCTCGACATTGCTCACAGTAGGCGGTCTTGTAGTTGGTATCTGTTTTGGCAACTTGCAGGCCGTTGCGTTGTGTTTATCCGTTGCGTTCTGTCTTCATACCGTGCCAACAGCGTATTATTTTCTGAAGAGAACCGTGCAGCAAGGCTATAAGTGTCTTGTACGCTTCCTGCCCGAAGTTTGCATCGGAATCGTAGCGGGCGGTATTTGCATGCTTGTTGCTCCTCTCTTTCCAGAAGGGATCGTAGGGAGCTTCGTTTGCAAAACGCTCGTTATTTTGGCAATAGTAGGTATAGGTTATGCGCTCGCAAAGCAATACGGCTACATCAAAGAGGTGCTGCGTTCGCGCTAAAGAGTTCTTCTGTCGTGTTGCACAACGACAAGAAGAGACGGATTGAAAGGATCGATAGTGGCTGCTTGGAGCACTTTTTTCCTCGTGAGTATCGTGAGCGTGATAGCGCTCTATCTCGTTGGCTTTCTGTTGCTCAAAGCCGCAAAGCTCCCAACATTGTTTGCGCTTGCTGCGGCTCCTATCATCTCGACCTTTTGCTTTGAGGTGCTTGCGATCGCCTACGATAAGATCGATTTATTCGCATCAGGCTGGAACCTTTTTCTACCAGTATTCGTGTTTGCATTGATCGTTTTCATCGCGAGCACGCTTGCACGAAAGAGGCAAAAAGCTTCGTCGTCATTGAGCCATGAAGGACTGCTTCCGCGATTCGAAACCTTCGATGTGAAGATGATCGTTCTGTATGCTGGTCTTGGTCTCGGAGTGGGTCTCTTCATCTTCGTCAGAGCGCTCGATGGTACGGAATGCTTCAACGAAACATACGACAATCTCACGCATCTGGGTCTTATTCGAAGCTTCGTCGAATCAGGCCATTATTCGACGCTCGCTGCTTCGCTCTATCGCGATCTCGGTACTGTGGGATCATACTATCCTGCTGCTTGGCATATGATCGCAGCGATGGTGGCTGACGTTACGAACACTTCGAACTTGCTCGTAACGAATGCAATGAACTATGTATGCTGCGCTCTGGTCTACCCGCTTAGTTGCCTTTGTCTCTTGCGCGCGATATTTGCTGACCGCAAGAGCGTCGTTGTTGCCGGTGCGTTTGCGTGCATTGCTTTTGTCGGATTCCCTTGGTTCTTCACGGTCTATGGCGTACTCGAGTCAAATCTTTTCGGATTCATCATGGTGCCCGTCATGCTTTGCGCACTCATGCAGCTATGTGCGCCAGGCGTACGTCGTATAACGCGCGTAAGTTATTTGATCATATGCGTCATCAGCGTTGCTTTCTGCGTATTCGCACAGCCCAATACCTTCTTTGCGGTCATGCTCTTCGCGATCCCTTATCTGGCATGGCGTATTTGGGACGCGACGGGGCCGCAAAGCGTGCATCCTCGTTCTTCGCGAGTTCGCATCGGGCTTGTAGCCCTCTTCTTCGTGGCGATGTTCATCGTTTGGTACGCCTGCTATAAAGCACCCTTCCTTTATGACGTCACTCATTTCATCTGGGCTCCCGTCGCATCGAAGAGTCAGGCGCTCATAAATACGTTGCTCTTCTCGAATTCATGGTCGCCTGCTGCCTTTGTTGTCGCTATCCTGGTCATCATCGGTCTGTTCACGATGTTAAAGGAACGCCGATACGGCTGGATCGCACTTGCACTCGGTATGACAGCAGTCGTTTATTGGGCGGGCGTATGCCTCGAAGGCCGGTGGGATCAGTTCCTCACAGGGTTCTGGTATTCAGACTGGCGCAGAACTGCAGCATTGCAAGCCATGATCGCAGTGCCGGTGGCTGCGATCGGTATCGCACGGCTCTATGAATTGCTCCCGAACTACTTCAAATCGAATGCATTCTTGAAGCTTTGCTTGAGCCTCGTGCTCTTACTTGCCATCTTCTTCCCGAGTTTTACGGTACGCGGTATGGGCTTTGTGAAGACACCTTTCGGATATTTCGCCGATATGATGGACGAATACTATTCGATGGATCAGACGGATGACGAGATCATCTTTTCCGAATCTGAGCAGCGTTTTGCCAAACAGGCTAAGGAGATCGTGGGGGACGACATCGTCTACAACATTCCTTACGACGGAAGCTTCTTAGCGTATCAGGTTGATGGGTTAAGGACAGTGTATCGTCTGCCCTATACCGGTGCAGGCCATAATGCCGACGAGAAGATCTTACAAGCAAAGCTTGCTGATTACGCGAGCGATGCTGAAGCGGCAGAGGCACTCGAGAACATTGGCGCCCGCTATGTGTTGATGCTTGATCAAGGACACATTCCCTACCATCGCACTTGGCCCGATTACTATCCTGAAAACTGGGTCGGCATCACCAATATCAATGAAGATACACCTGGTTTTGAGCTCGTCTTGTCCGAGGGCGACATGCGATTATATAGGATAATAGATACGAACTAGGCCGATCGAGCGAGATTGAAAAGGAAGATCATGAATTACGTGAACCATACGCTTTCTAATATCGTTCTACCGAAGAGCGATGAGCCGCTGGGAGGCTGGGATCTCTATATCAAGTCCGATCAAGGCGCTTCATGTGTTCCTGCTGATGATGGGATTGTGTTGCAGGGTTCGGTCGATCTGTTCACCTACTTCAATGCCTGTTCATTGGCAAAATGGAAGAAGTATGCCGGAATCAATCGTGTTCATTTACATTTAGAGCTTGCGAGTCAGAGCATCAATGACGAATACTCCTGTACCATCCAATTCTTCGGCCGCTCATATCTAGATTCACGCGCGCAGCCATTGGCAAGCGGCATGCGGTTGAATCGCAGCATGGCTACTGAACGTGATGGGGTTCTCGAATTCGACTTGCTCATCCCTGAAACAAAGTACGAGGTGATCGGTTTTTCGCTCGATGTTCGAGGAAGTGTTACGCTCGCAAAGGCGTACTACTATGCCCGCGTAGCCGAAGAGCAGATCAATCCAGTCAATCTTGCGTTATGTACGACGACCTTCCTGAAAGAAGACTACATCGTTCCTAATATCGAGCTGGTGAAAGAAGAGATCCTTTCGTGTGACGAAGCAATCGCTTCGAACTTCCATATGTTTGTTATCGACAACGGGCGCACGCTTGATGCAGAGGCACTCTCTGATACGGGCGTGAGCGTTGTCCCGAATGCGAACGTGGGCGGTGCTGGAGGTTTTGCACGCGGCATGATGGAGGCACTGAAGTCAGGTAAGGGCTTCACGCATGTGCTGCTCATGGATGACGATGTAAGCATTTCGGCAGAGAGTCTCAAGCGTACTTTCAATCTGCTCTCGCTTGCGACAGGATCATACAAGAACGCTTTTATCAATGGTGCAATGCTTATCGCTGAAGAGCCCAATCGCCAGTTCGAAGATGTTTCATATGTGACAGGAACAGGCGTATATCGCAAGGTCAAGTCCACAAAGTATTATGTTGACCAGCAGCGTTACATTGTACGCAACGAGCATATCAACGTTGAGGTGCCCAATGCCTATGGGGCGTGGTGGTTCAGCTGTATTCCGATCAGTGCGATCAAGCGTGTTGGCTTACCTATGCCGCTCTTTGTACGTGGCGACGATGTCGAGTTTGGCATCCGTGCCCAGGCTACCTATATGACGATGAATGGCATTTGCGTTTGGCACGATGGATTCCTGGGGCGTTTCCGTGCATCGGTTGATGGATATCAATATGTTCGCAATCTTCTTATCATGATCGCAACGAGCGGATGCGCTTCGGAAAAGACCTTCATGATGCGCGTTGAGCGCGGCGTTCGTCTGCAGCTCAAAGCAATGGCATATGATGCGGCCGACCTCTACCTCGATGGTCTTGAAGATTATCTGAAGGGTCCAGAGTTCCTTGCGTCGCTCGATGGCGAAGCGGTCATGAAGGAAAAGGGGCAGAAGAATGAAAAACTTCTTCCGCTCGAAGAGCTCGATCCGTGCTATCGCACGATTAAATACAGCAAGCGCTTGCTCGGCGAGGAGTCGATCATCGATATTCCATTAAAGCTCATTCGTAGCCTTCCTTATGATCGCCATCTGCTTCCCGATGGCCTTTTGCGCGATACGCCTGAAGTTGTATTCTACAGTGGACTTTCAGTCTTCTCACCTCGTACGACAGCTACGAAAACCCTGGTGGCGATGGATCTTGACGGTCAGCATGCGGCGGTTCGCCACATGGATCGCGAACGCTATCAGCAAGTTCTTGATCGCTTGCAGCGCCTTAAGCACGAATGGAAAGAGCATGGTGATGAAGTGCGTCAGGCATATAAAGATGCACAACCCTATCTCACCTCAGTTGAATTCTGGGAAAAGCATCTTGGGCTTGATGGAGCGGAGAAGTGATTCTTTGCTGCGGTATGAGAAATGTCAGAAGCGCGATAGTGTGCGTTTACCGTGGTATGATGCGATAATGCAATTTTATTCACGAACGATCGATAAAGGAGCGCTCAGCGCATGAGTAGCAAGCCAAACAAAAAAGGTGCGAAACAACAGCGCGATGCAGTCTCGTCAAATGCGCATGGATCAGATGATCAGGCTTTATTTTCTCAGGATTCGCAGCCGACTCCTGCATATGGGTTTCCCGCTGTGAGCGCAGAAGATCTTTATGAAGACGACGAGGCGAGATCTTTCGAAGGAGCCTCCGTGAAGAAAGACGATGCGGCAAATTACGATTTCCTTTGGGAATCCACTGAAACGAAGCGCTCGGCAAAGGGCGCAGCAGGAACGACTACGGTCGTTGAATCCGATACTGATTATCTGCTGCTTCCGCACCCTGATGTTTTCAACGCTTATCCTCCTGAGGTACAGCGCAAGATCATGGAGTGGGCCGATCGCGATGTGCGTGCTCGTCGTGATGATGAATCATTACGCCAGGACGCGCTCATTCGTGCGCAGGCTGCGCGTGAGCGTATGACCATGGCAGTTCCTGTTGCGATTATCATCCTCTGTATCGTATGCGCTGCAGTTACCGGACTCTATACGAAGAGCGCGGTGTTTGCGGTTGCTTTCTTAGTGGTTGCAGTCGCGGTTATCCTTGCACTTTATTTCACGCGGAAGAATGACCTGTATGCCCAGTCAGAGCCACTGGATGAAGAGGAAGAAGAGGAGTAATCGATGGCAGATTTCAGTCCAACACGCACGCATGCGACATGGAAGCCGCGCGTTACCCCCGTTCCTATCCCTTATTTTCGTTGTAGTGAATGCGGAGCGGTGCTGCAAGGAGTCGATGGAGATGTCGAAATCACGATGAGCGACAATCATCGTTCTCAGGTTGCAGAATTGCCTTATGCTCATGTTGATTTTCATCCTGAATGCTGCGGCAAGCCTATGGAGCGCTTGGAGGGCATCTCGTATCTCGATCCCGAAGTAGCGAGCAAGATCGAGCTCGACTATCAGATCGTGGGAAGTTATGACCATAATGCTTTGCGCGTTACGTGGAAGGTAAGGGAAACAGGCTATGAGCCTCGATGGTTTGCCATCAAGACTTTCACAGGCGTTATGACCAAATATGTCACGCCGAAGAAGTGGCCACCGATCGTCTTTGCTTTCGCAGACGAAGATGCGTATGCCTATTGTGACGAGGATCCTTGCTTGGAATGCACGTTTCGTTGCAAGCGAGGAATGGAAGTGTATTGCTATACGCCGAAGATCGGTCTTATCGTCATGCCGCTCGATCGCATGATCGCGACGGGCAGTGCTGGCTTCGAGGCGGTCGAGCCTCCCATCGACGCGAAATAGAGACGACGACGCGCAATCGCAGGCTAAAGGGATATTTGGCGTCGCCGAAGGGGTATTGACACTACTAAAGGGATATTTAGTGGTGCTGAAGGGATTCGCGAGACGGCTAGATTCTGATTTCTGGCAAAAAGTTTCGTTTTTGGTCGGCCCGTTGTTTCCTTCGCTTCTCGCGGTAAAAAAACGAGTAACTGTTATGCGCTAAATATTCGATCTACCAGGCATTTCCGATAACGATTCTTTGCATGGTCGGACATGGTTTCGCGCCGAGCTCCCATACCTTATCAATGGTCGAGCACGTTGGCAATAAATGTCGTTCTTAGCGACTAAAAACGAATTAAAATGCCAAAAACCCCGATTTAGCCTGTCGTGCAGTTATGCATTTATCCTGTTACAATGCTCTGCATTTGCCCCGTCATGCAATTCAGCTTTTTGGCATGCAGTCCAGTGATTATTGCGATTTTAGTTTGACAGTGCGTCTTGATCCGTTCTTAGGGGAAGGATGAGCGAGCGAAGATGCTGCTGCCTCTGACGAAAAGAAGGATCGCTACAACGGAGCCTTTTTCCTGTGCCACGGGCAACAATGCGTGCGATCTTATCCAGCGCTTCACGGTCGAGAACTTGAGCCCAGGTGACGCTTAGTACCGAGATGCCGATACCAGTCAAGATCGAGCGTCGCATAGCGTCCTTTACGGTTTTGTTTATGCCTGCATGCGCAAAATTACTATCGTATTCAATTGCGAGAGCGTCATCTTCCCAGTAAAGATCGCACACATAGAACGAAGAATAAGAGCGTTCTTTCACTTTGTTTGGAAGATTGATTCGCCTGTTCAACCTTGGTTTGGGTATGCCGTATCCTCCGAGCAGGTAGGGAAGGCAAAGCTGCATCGTCAATGCGGTTTCCATTGGTGAAGCAGAATAAGGAAGGATGTACTGCAAAGCCCGCTTTGCTTGCTTGATTCCGCGAAACCCAGTAGCTCTCGACAAAAATTCAACAAGCTTTCGGGGCGTGGTTAAGGGGCGTGTGTCAAAAAACGTACCTTGAGATGATCGTGCATAGCTGCCGCATAGCTCAAAGCCGAGTGCTATGAGCTTTTCTATCGGCAGGAGGCTTGCCATCTGCAGGAAGCAGAATTCAGGGACGCTGACGAGAACTTGTGCGCGATCATGGTGTAAAGGTGTTTTCATGCAGGAACGAGGCGGTATGTTTCGATGTGTATGAACGTTCGGGCCTTTTACTTGATGAGAAGGATCTTTCCCAATGAGAATCAGTTGAGCGCGAGGGGCAGACGATAGGTAGCTCTTCGCGCATTCTTTCGCTTGAGGGTCATCGGCGTAGCTACGAGCACTTAAGGTTGCGCTTTTTCTTTGGCTCGAGTCCCCAAGCCGCTCTCTCCACGACTTACGGGAGGCAATAAAAGCGCAAGATCGCCAGTATTCGACCGCTGTGTCATATCCGAGAATGATCGCCATACGTTCATCATGACGCTACGATCTTATGTTTGTTTGAACTATTTCTTACGCATCCTACTGCGCCTACTGCGTAAGCTTATAAAGCGGATGGGCAGAAGGGCTTTACCGCAGGTCTTCAGGCGTGCAGATTGTAGGCTGTGCCTGCAGGTCTTCAGGGATGCAGACCGTGCTTCAGGCATGCGGATCATGCTTCAAGCATACAAATCGTGCTTCAGGCATGCGAGCCGCGCGAAAGAGCAGGCAGTGATCGAAAGGCCATGATGCTCAAGAACGCCCAAGCATTGAAGAGGTATCCGAATCGAAGAGATGCTCGAGGGTCAGCTCGCTCTGTTCGCCTTTGGTTTAACGAGCTTGACCATCGCCGCCAACAGCCGCTTGTGCGCGCTTGATGTGCTGAGCGTAGACCACAACGACGACGATCGCGCAGATGAGCGTCATGCCCAGCATCACGAAATAACTCGACGTATACGTTCCCGTCAAGGCGCATAACACACCTGGCATCAGATTGAAGATGAAGCCCCCGAATGCATAGGCGAGCTGAAAATGACGGATGGTCTTGAGCATTTGTTCGGGCGTACTCAGCTCAAGCGACCAGAGCGCGATACCTGTGGTTCCGAGCGGCATGCCAATACCTAAAACGACCGCAGCTGCAGCCGCTTCAGGCACGCCGCCTGCACCTACAAGCGCGCAGAGCACCATAGCGATGACGAGCAAAACGAAGAAGATGAACGAACCTACCAAGGTGCCGAACTTATCGCATACCACGCCGACCGCAAACTTGGAGAGCGTGAGAAACACGCCTGAAAGCGAAATGAGCGCAGCAGCAATTCCGAGGTCGATGCCTTGCGTGGTGAGCAGGATTCCAAAATAGTTGAAGCCCGCAACCGATACACCGCCTAGCAACACGAGCGCAAAAATCATCACAAGATAGGCGCCTCGCGGTAGTGGTGTGCTCGATAAGCTCACTTTGGGTTGGGCGAATGGTCCTGCATGATGCGAATGGTGTACGCGATGAAAGTGAAGATGAAGATGCTTCTTGTGTAGAGCGCCTGAAGGGGCTTTTATTTCGGACGATTCTTTCTCATGGGTGATCGGTGTCAGTCCAACATCTTGTGGTTTCACCCGCACAAATGCGAGCAGCAACAGCGCTAACACTAGAGCGAACCCTGCCTCGGCATAAAAGGCGGTTGAGAGCGAAAAGGAATCGATGAGCCATCCTGCTATAAGCGGGATCACGATCGACGCCACGCCACTTCCCATTGTGGCAATACCGGAAACGGAGCCCACTTTGCCGCGAAACCAATTGCCGATCAAGTAGGTCGAGGCAACCATACCGCCAAATCCATAAGCAATACCGCCGCAGAATGCGGCAACGCAGAGCCCCACAAATGACTGCGCACAGCCGAACAAGATAAACGCGATGGTGGTGAAGAGCGTGGCGATGAAGAATCCGATGCGAGGATTCACTCGTCGATAGAAGATGCCCGTGAAGAACATGCAGATAAACGCCACAAGCGTACGGACGGTAACGACGACCGAGCCGCCTACGTCGCCGACGCCTGGCAAGTCAACGATGTGAGACTGGTAGACGGCGAACGAGGTCGAGTTGAAACCAACGTTCACGAACAGCAGCAAAAACGCGCATGCGACGATAATACGCTCGTAATGTCCCTTCATGATCATATCGATCAGTATAGGCTTTGCGCGCCTTGATCGGATGATATTTCCTTGACAACCTTCAACGCTGCTCTAATGCATGAAAAGCTTCAGAAGCGGTAACTTGCCAGCATAGGGCGCATTGCGGATAGGGATCTCTATGAGTGGCGTCTTCTTCATGGTCGATTTATAGTGCGTGAAGCAATCGAATCCGACCTTGCCATGGTAGGCACCGATCCCTGAATGTCCAAATCCACCAAAGCCCATGTGATTATTGGCAAGATGTATGACCGTATCGTTGATGGTCGCGCCACCAAAAGGGATGCGACGAAGCAAGTAGTTCTGAAAATCCGTATCATCGCTGAAGATATAGCAAGCAAGTGGGTGGCCGAATCGTTCAGTGACCTCGACTGCTTCATCGATCTTTTGCCAGGTGAGAAGAGGCAGTATGGGACCGAAGATCTCTTCGCCCATGACAGGGTCATCGAGCGTTACGCCCGTCATCACGGTTGGTTCGATCTTCAGGGTACTCGCATCACGCCCACCACCGATCGCTATACGTGCATTTTCGCCATGCTTGTCAATGAGTCCGCAAACACGATCGAAATGATGCTTTGAGATCATATGCGGAAATTCAGGATTAGAGAGGATATCAGTGCCAAAATATTTCTTGAATGCCTTGTTAAGCTCCCATACCAGTTCATCTGCAACGCTCTCATGCACAAGCAGGTAATCAGGGGCAACGCATGTCTGTCCTGAGTTTAGACACTTGCCCCATGCGATACGCTCGGCTGCGCGAGGAATATTTGCGAAAGCATCTACGATACAGGGACTCTTGCCGCCCAGCTCAAGGGTCACATCAGTGAGATGCTTTGCGCAGGCTGTCATGATCTCGCTTCCGATGGCAGGAGAGCCCGTGAAGAACATCTTGTCCACGTTGACCTCCAGCAGCCAGTCGTTTACTTCGGGACCATGCAGCGCGATGACATAGCGCGGATCGAAGAGCTCAGTGCACATATCGACGAGCAATTGGCTTGTTGCTGCTGAGGTGCGTGAGGGCTTCAAGAGAATGCAATTTCCTGCCGCCATTGCATCAACAAAGGGAATCAAACCAAGATTGATAGGGTAATTCCAGGGAGAGAGGATTGCCGCAACACCAAAGGGAACAGGATAGACTTTCGAGGTTGCAGGAAAATGCGCGAGTGGAGTCGAAACAGAATAAGGGCGAGCCCATTTGCGCAGGTGCTTTTTCATCATGTTGATCTCGTCATATACAAGACCGAGCTCACACATGTATCCTTCATAAGGGCTCTTGCCGAGATCTTGGTGGAGAGCATCGAGCACGGAGGCTTCATGCTGTTTGAGCCATGCTTTCAAGCGGGTGAGTTGTTCGAGACGATAGCCCACATCGAGCGTTGCGCCCGAGGCGAACAACGCGCGCATAGAATCTATGTGGTGCTGCAGTTCCGCTGCTGATCGAGGTTGGGGATGAGCCGACATCAGTATGCCTCCTCCAGGATATGCAATGCGACCTCTTCGGTTACTTCGTGCTTGTTGTATAGAGCAGCTCCATCGTAGCGCGCTTGCCGCGCTACTTTTGGCAAGATAGAGCGTTCGATTCCAAGTTGTGACAAAGTGATGGGAACACCATGGTCTTCATGGAGTTCCTGATTTAGCTCGAACAGTGCTGCACAAAACAGAACATCGCGTTCTGCGGGGGACAAGTTCGTATCATCCAGATCGGGACGTAAGGCACCGAGCAGCTCACCATACAGTCCCGCGTGATGCCCGCGCTCTAAATTGAACCGCACACAGTAAGGGAGCAGGATCATCATGGCTTGCCCGTGAGGGATATGGCAGATCCCTCCCAATGAATGGCCAAGCGCATGTACGATGCCCACCATCGCATTCGAGAAGCTCGCCCCTGCAAGCAGGCTGCCAAGTGCAAGGGAGGTGCGGACGTCGAGATCCTTAGGATTGGCACACGATCGTGCAAGATTTTCCATGATCAACGAGATCGCTTGACGTGCGAGCGCATCTGATATCGGGTTCTTCTGGATGGAGGTATAGGCTTCGATCGCGTGCGTGAGCGCATCGACTCCTGTGGTTGCGGTTAACTTTGCTGGAAGGGAAGCAGTGAGCAGGGGATCGAGGAATGCAACGTGCGGAACAAGCTTATAAGAAGTGTAAGAAAGCTTTTCGTGGGCGTCTTCGTCTGCGATGACAGCAACCAGCGTAACTTCGCTTCCTGTGCCGGCAGTCGTGGGGATGGCGATGAGCGGATCAAGATCATTCTGCAAGATCTCGGCACCTTGAAGATCGGTTATGTCTCGATTGCCTACCGAGATCGAAGCAGCAGCTCCCTTGGTAGTGTCGATGACCGAACCGCCGCCGAATGCGATAAAACCATCGCAACCTTCATGCTGATAGATGGCTGCGACTTCGTTGACGATATTGAGCGATGAATCAGGCGGCACTTGATCATAGAAAGCGAAGGGAAAGTCGGCTTCTTTCAGGCGGCGCACGCAGTGATCAGTAATTCCCAGCGATACGAGATTAGCATCGGTCACTACGAGGGGCTTGGTAACGCCCATCTCGACAAGAACGACTGGCAACTTATGGAGCGCATGTTCTCCGCAGATGATACGTGTTGGACAATGGAATTCGAATGCGTTCATGAGGATCCTCTCATCGTGGATTTCGTTGTAAGTGGTTTATCGCGTGTGATATGAGCTGCGCCAGCAGAAGAAGGTTTGCAACACAGCATTGAAAAGATACGTGATAGCGACACCTTTGCTATTGGGACCATGGGTCGCAAAGAGTCGCGCCCCGAGCGCTTCTTTGAGACTCAGAGCCCCTGAGAAGACGTCGAAAGCATAATCAAGATCGCGAAATTCGATCACAAAGTCAGGGTCAGCATCACTTGCAAGTTTCCAGTTGCCATCGACTTGCTGAAATACGATTGCCCGTCCGAACCCATCGATGTCGATCGCAAAGGTGAAGCCAGCGCCAAGAAACGCAGTTTCGCGCGCTACGGTTTTCGAAACGTGAGGGGCGATCTTCATGATGGTAGGCAACAGTTTCATCATGGTATTCACGTAGGTTTGCTTGTAGAGCGCTCGTTCAGGGTGAGATCGAACAGGTTGGTTTGTTGCGTGATAAGTTCTATCTTCCATATGACCTTCTTGTTTGGCAGGGGATAGGGTAGCTGCATATGTGTGAGATCGTTTGATGATCAAACTAATTCTAGTCAACTACAGAGCGAAATCAACGAATCGTTAAAGCTCTGCTGGTCAGCGACGATATACTGCGCGATGACGCTATAATGAATCTCTCGAAACACGAGAGGGATCAAGATTATGATCATCGGTATACCAAAAGAAACACGCGCGGGCCAAACACTTGTTGCTGCCACGCCTAATACCGTAAAGAAGCTCATCAAGCTTGGTTACGATGTGGCGGTTGAGCAAGGGGCAGGCGAGCTTGCGAGCTATTTCAATGAACGCTACGAAGAAGCAGGTGCGTCCATCGTTGATGCTGCGCAAGCATGGGCTTGCGACCTCGTGGTCTGTCTGGATGCGCCGTCTTTTGAACAAGTGAAGCTCATGAAGCGTGGGGCGACACTCCTTTCACGTCTCGATCCAGAGAATAATCACGAACTTCTTGGAGCGTGTATCGCCCGCGGCATCACGGCGCTCGCGCTCGATGCTGTTCCTCGCATCTCGCGTGCTCAAGCACTCGATGTGCGCTCTTCGCTCATGAATGTTGCGGGCTATCGAGCGGTGATCGAGGCAGCGAGTGTGTTCAGCCGTCAATTTGCAGGCGCGGTCACTGCTGCAGGCAAGGTTGCTCCTGCGAAAGTCTACGTGATCGGTGTTGGTGTTGCAGGTTTGGCTGCGATCGGTACTGCAGGCTCGATGGGGGCAGAGGTCTTTGCGACCGATGTGCGAAGCGATGTTGCCGATCAAGTTCGCTCTCTTGGAGCCACGTTCGTAGAGATTCCGGTCAGTCAAGAATCTTCCGATGGCTATGCACGTGAGTTGGACAGGGATGATCAGGCGCGTACGCAACGCGTATACGCAGATCAAGCCGCAAAGAGTGATATTGTCATCACGACCGCACAGGTTCCTGGGCGTCCTGCTCCATTGCTCATTACGAAAGCCGCCGTTGAAAACATGAAGCCAGGTTCGGTCATTGTTGATATGGGCGCATCTGATCTTGGTGGTAATTGTGAGCTTACGGTGCCTGGTAAGATCACGGTTACGGAAAATGGCATCACCATCGTTGGCTATACCGATCTGCCAGGACGTTTGCCTGGTCAGGCTTCACAACTTTTTGGTCAGAATATCGTAAACCTGCTCAAACTCGTCACGCCAGAAAAGAATGGTGTACCTGTATGGGACGAGAGTGATGTCGTTATTCGTGGCATAATGGCAACGCGCGATGGCGAGCTTTTATGGCCACCTCCGCCGGTAAGCGTTTCGGCTGCTCCTGTTCTAACGCACGATGGCGAAGAAGCGCAAAAAGAGCCCAACAGGCAAGCGAGCGGCGCGTCTGTTTCGTCCGGGCCCGATAGTCCGAAGGCTGCGACGTTTCGTCGTTGGTGGTGGAAGATCGCGCTTGGAGCGCTTGCAGTGCTCTTGATCGTGGCAGCACCAGCACATATGTCCAACCATTTCCTGGTCTTCGTGCTCGCATGCGTAGTGGGTTTCTATGTCATAACGGGTGTTTCCCATACCTTACATACCCCGCTCATGTCCGAGACAAATGCGATCTCGGGCATCATCGTAGTGGGCGCACTCTTGCAGATAGGCACGGGCGATCCGCTCATTACTGCACTTGCTTTTATTGCTGTTGTGCTTGCTTCTATCAATATCTTCGGTGGTTTCTTCGTTACGCATCGGATGCTTGCAATGTTTCAAAGGAGCTCTGAGGACTGATGGATCAACTCGCTATCATTCAGCAGATCCAAACATATCTTGGCATGATGTCGGGTGCGGAGCGCTTCCAGTCGCTCGCCTATATTGCAGCAGCATTGCTGTTCATCCTTGCGCTCGCAGGGCTTTCTAAACAAAAATCTGCGCGCAGCGGTAATCTTGCGGGCATTGTCGGCATGACCATCGCGCTCATTGCGACCATCATTGTGGTCGTCATCGCTTCGGTTATTCCGAACCTTGGTTCCTTGAGTGGTTTTGATGCCCTGCATGCTCTTAAGGATGCGCTCGAGGAAGGGGTATCTCAAGCCTGGATCACTATTGGCCTGATCCTTCTTGCGCTCTTGATCGGTGCCGTCATCGGTATCCTCAAAGCAAAGCGTGTGAAGATGACCGAAATGCCCGAACTCGTTGCGCTGCTCCATTCTTTTGTTGGTGCTGCAGCAGTGCTCGTGGGCATTGGCTCGTTTCTTACCGCACCAGGCGATGGCACCTACGAAGGTGCGTTTCACATGGGAGAAGTTGGGCTTGCGGTCTTCATCGGTGCGATCACCTTCACCGGATCGATCATTGCGAATCTTAAGCTCTCAGCGCGCATCTCAGGCAAGCCGCTCATGTTGCCTGCGCGCAATGCACTCAACCTTGCTATGCTTATCGCGTGCATCGTCTGTATCGTTTGGTTCGTTGCAACGTATGGAATCGATCAGGGAGCATTACCGCTTATCATCCTTACGGTCATATCGTTGGTGCTGGGAGCCCATCTTGTACTTGCCATCGGTGGCGGGGATATGCCAGTGGTCATCTCGATGCTCAACTCATATTCTGGTTGGGCAGCAGCTATGGCGGGATTCACGCTTGGCAACGACTTGCTCATCATTGCTGGTGCACTGGTCGGTTCGTCGGGCGCCTATCTTTCTTACATCATGTGCAAGGGCATGAATCGCTCGTTTGCTTCGGTTATCCTTGGTGGATTTGGAAGCGATGGCGCTCAACTCTCATCTGCTTCAGGGCTTGCAGGCTCACGCGAAGCTCATGTCCATACCGAGGTCAGCCCTGAAGAGGTTGCAGAGCTCTTGAAGGGAGCGAAGCGTGTCGTTGTCTCGCCTGGTTATGGCATGGCGGTCGCTCAAGCTCAGTTCCCGGTGGCCGAGCTTGCTCGCAAGCTCATCGATCGTGGTGTCGATGTGAAGTTTGCCATACATCCTGTGGCTGGGCGTATGCCTGGGCATATGAATGTGCTTTTGGCAGAAGCGAAAGTACCCTATGACCATGTTTATGAAATGGATGAAGTGAATGACGACTTTGGCGATGTCGACGTGGTGTTGGTTATCGGCGCGAACGATACGGTCAATCCCTCGGCTGAGACTGACCAGAATTCGCCTATTGCAGGCATGCCAGTCATGCGCGTATGGAACGCGGGAGAGGTTATCGTATCAAAGCGTTCGATTGGTAACGCAGGATATGCTGGCGTAGAAAACCCACTTTTCTACAATGACAATACCGACATGCTTCTGGGGGATGCAAAGGAATCAGTTGAAGCTGTTATAAAGGCTCTTGATGCATGATCGCGGCAAAGGAGAAGCCGGCATTCGCGAAAACTCCGATTATGCATACCTTTTACGTACTAAAAAGCCCTGATGCATAGCAGGGCTTTTTAGTTGTTTTGCGATAAAGATACTTATTCTTCTTCGCCGCCATTAGCGATGATTCGCGCGAGGTCGTAAAGTGCACCATGGTGCTTATGCTCGTGCTTATGTTTTTCGGGGTCATAATGCGGACACTTCCCCGTGTGATATTCGGGTACTGCGAGCGTGTCGAATGAGACACCCTGGTGATGATGAGCTTCATTGTGCTGTTGTTCGTGAAACTCGCCATCCACATCGACTTTGCCGGTGCGTACTTCGGGGACTGCAACATTGTGAGTGTGGGCAGCAAGTGACGCGTCGGTCGACACAGTCGACTCGTCAGAGTGCGTTTCAGGCGTTTTCGGCTTCGGCTTCTTTTTGTGCAAATGCATGAGTCGGACCATCCTCTACAGCAGATTGATGAAGAACGTAATGCTCAAACTGTTGACGAAGTCGGCATACATACTACCGATTAGCGGGATCAATAAGAAGGCCTTAACAGAAGGTCCATATTTATCGGTCAAAACTTGCATGTTCGCCATAGCATTCGGCGTTGCGCCCATACCGAAACCGCAGCTACCTGCAGTCAACACAGCCGCATCATAATCGCGTCCCATTACATTGAAAACAACGAAGCGTGCGTAGAGGACCATGAAGACGACTTGACAGGTGAGCAGGATGATCATCGGCAGCGCAAGATCTGCAAGCTGCCAGAGCTTCAAGGTGATCATTGCGATACCAAGGAAGAGGGAAAGGCAGATGCCGCCGAGGTCGTTGATCTCGCCGATGTGGATCTCGATCTTGCCCGTGTATTCAGCGATGTTGCGCATGATCGCAGCGATGATCATCGCGCCGATATAGATTGGGAAGGTCATACCGGTCAGCGAGAGGAGATAGGAAACGAGCGTACCTAAGCCCATCGCAATAGCGAGCTGGTAGGCTGCGGGCGCATATTGCGAAATGGAACGATGGTGCTTTTCTTCTTCTTCGACAAGCGCGGTATCGTCCACAGGAACGCGAGTCTTGAGTAGGTCCTTTTTCTTAATGAGGCGATTGCCGATCGGGCCACCGACGAGCGAGCCAGCCACCAGTCCAAAGGTTGCTGCTGCAGTCGCCACCGTGGTCGCACCAGTGATGCCGAGGTCTTCAAGAACAGGACCGAATGCGCCTGCGGTTCCATGGCCGCCGACCATTGAGATAGAGCCCGTTGCAAGACCGATCATCGGATCGATGCCCAACAGGTTTGCGATACCGACAGCCAAGAAGTCCTGCGCTTCGATTAGGAAAAGAACGACAAAGAGAAGAATGATCAGCGCTTTTCCGCCACTTTTAAGCACCTTGACGTTAGCTTGGAAGCCGACAGAGGTAAAGAAGATGACCATGCATACGTTCTTGAGTGTATCGTCCCATGCAAAGTCAATGATATTAGTGACATAGAGCACGCAAGCGATGATCGAGAACAGCAGGCCACCAACAACAGGAGAGGGGATGCAAAGGCGGTCGAGAACCTTGATCTTCGTCTTGAGCCATGCACCTATGAGCAGCGCAACAACAGCGACTGCAAGGGTTTGATACATATCCAATGAGACTTCAGCCATATACGGCTCCTACACTTTCGTTTCTGTCGATTAATCGTCTTGGCTTGCGCTGACCGCATTGCCTTCATCTTCTTCGTTCATCACACTGACCGTGATGTTGTGAGCGTCATAGAAGTTCGCAGCGCCTTGATGGAATCCGATCGGAATACCGCTCGTCGCTTCCTCAAGCACCGGCTGCATCGGACTATTCAGCTTCTCGGCGAAGGGGATCGTGCCATCGAAGAGCACCTTCATAACACTTTCGATCTGCGCAGCTGGGAGATCATTGCGCGCAACGAGCACTGCTCGAACACCGACCGTATCAACCGCTGAAGTTTGACCCTTGTAGGTGTTAGCGGGGATGGTGCAAGCAACATAATAGCTGTGACGTTTGGTCAGTACACTCACCGCGAAAGGATCGATGGAGAGTACGCGGATATCCATCTTGTCTGCAAGATTAGCGACTGCAGGAGTAGGTGCTGCAGCAGTCACAAAGGCGGCATCAATGCGTCCTTCCTCAAGTGCTACAGCAGACTCTGAGAAGCTCAAGTACTCCGCGGTAAAATCGGATTCTTGCAGGTTGTAGGCGTCTAAGACCTGTAGAGCATTCTGCAAGACACCTGACTCGCGTTCACCCAAGCTCACAGTCTTTCCTGTGAGATCTTCGACAGTCTTGATGTCGCTATCAGCGGGCACAACGATCTGGCATATCTCGGTATAAAGACCAGCGATCGCGCTGTAGCCAGTGTATTTGCCAGAATTAGAGAAGAAACCGGTACCGTTATACGCATCGTTAAGCGTGTCGGCTTGGACGATCGCCATATCGAGGAAACCTTGCGAGAGCAGGCGTAGATTTGCGCTCGATCCTGCGGTAGTCTCAACAGAGATGGAAGGGACATCGGTATTGGAGCTGGCCTCTTCAGACAAGAGCGTGCCGAATTGGTAATACATGCCTTCTTCGTTGCCCGTGCCAAGGCGCAGTTCGTTATCTTGTGAACAGGCCGTCAGGCAACAAAGGGCCACAGCGAAAACAGCGAGCAATGCAGTGAAGCGCTTCATCGGGCGCACCTTTCCAATCAGATTGTTCAAGGATTCTCTTTACTTTACTAAAAATCGGGTAAAAACAGTAGAGAAAACAGCACTCTAAAGTGCTAAAGCGATCGAGTGTGGTCATTTTGGCTTTCTATGCAGGCAAATGCTTCTTTTAGGAGGGGAGCAAGAGATTGTTCATTGACAAAGCAAACATAGAAAACTACGATGAATGAACGCTAAAACTATTAGTTTCAGAAATGGAAGGGGTATACGTATGAGCGTTTACCAAGAGGCATATCACTTGCCAGAGTTTACCTACGATAAGTATTCGAAGTTGAGCATCGAACAGCGTGGTCCTGTTTACATCTGCTCCTTCAACGATCCGGGTAACCTCAATGCAATGTCTTACGAGCAGATGGCTGAGTTCAATGACTTCCTGAATCTCGTTCGTTATGACAAGGACTGCCGCGTTATCGTTCTCACCGGCGAAGGTAACTCCTTCTGTGCTGGCTTCAACCTCAATGACCTGTTCCTCGATCCTCCTGAGGATATGGGCCGCATCCAGCGTGACTTCTACGTCATGCAGCGTATGTGCTCTGACCAGGTTCTCAACATGGCTAAATGCGAGCAGCCCATCATCGGTGCACTCAAGGGCTTTGCAGTAGGTGGCGGTCTTTCCATCGCAACCGCTTGTGATATGCGTATCCTTGGCGAGTCCTTCAAGATGAACGCTGGCTATCTCTCCATCGGCTACACCGGTACCGACATGTCTGGTTCTTTCTATCTGCCTAAGATCGTGGGCTATGCTCGTGCTTGCGAGATCCTCATGAACCCACGTCGTTTCAAGGCAGAGACCCTCGCTGACTGGGGCTATGCTGTCAAGGTCGTTCCGGACGAGGATGTCGTCGAAGAAGCTGTCAAGCTGGCTGAGGAGATCTGCCGCGAGACCTCTCCATTTGGTCTTCGTCTCACTAAAGAAGCTCTTCAGAGCTCTCTCGATGGTCTTTCTCTTGCCGATCAGGTCAAGATGGAGAACCGCAACCAGGTTCTTGCTGCGAATACCCAGGATGCGTATTGGGGCATGCAGAAGATGAATCCGAAGAATCGCGAGGAAGTCAAGGCTCATCCCGAGAAGTACGTCATCACGAACAATCTCTAAGTCGTTTCTTCTTGCGTGCGCTGTTCTCTTGGAGAGCGGCGGGCATCGAAACTTTGAAGACCCGGCCATTATTGGTCGGGTCTTTTTTGTTTTTGGTGAGGTAGCAAAAGGTAATGAGATCAAGCAAAAAACGGACAGATTCTGAAAACTGTCTAAATCGAAATGAGGAAAAACCGCAAAATCCTTCAGCTTGACCAATAATTCGAGAAAAAAATGCAGCTAAATGTTGTCGAAATGTCAAACATTTTTTATAACTTGGGACAAACCCGCATTACTGACCATCCAAACAGGCAGTTGTGAACGTCATACTAGAAAGGAACCAAAATAACTGGTTGAGGAATGAAAGGAGATATTCTGTATGTCAACTACAGAAAAGCTCAATGGCTATGGCCCGCTCGCGGGTGTTAAAGTCGTCGAACTCTGCGAATGGGTAGCTGCTCCTGCTTGTGTGCGTTGTCTCTCTGAAATGGGCGCAACGGTCATCAAGGTAGAGCCGCCCTATGGCGACGCTCAGCGTACCCAAGGTCCTGGCTTTGGTTGCGAGCAGACCGATCTGGAAGATCCTACGATCGACCTTAACAACACTAACAAGAACTTCGTTTCCATTAACCTCAAGAATGAAGAGGGCATGAAGTTCATGAAGAAGCTTCTCGCAGATGCAGACATCTTCGTCAACAATCTGCGTGACAAGGCTCTGGTCAAGATGGGTCTTGACTACGACACCCTTCATAAAGAGTTCCCTGCGCTCATCTGGGCTCAGATGCGTGGCTATGGTGAATATGGTCCTGAGAAGGACAGCCCTGGCTTTGACGCAGTATGCTGGGCAGCTCGTGGTGGCGTTGCTAACGTTTTCCGTGAGGATGGCGAATCTCCTGCGATCGCTCCTCAGGCATTCGGTGACTACAATGTTGGTCACATGCTGGCAACGGGCGTTGTTTCCGCGCTCTTCAACCGTACCCGTACTGGTAAGGGCGAAAAGGTCGTTACCAACCTCTATGCTGGCGCGATCTGGGGCGGCAACATCGGCATCTGCGCAACGCAGTTCGGCGCTCCGTATCCTAAGTCTCGTCTGCATGTTCCAAACCCCTTCAACAACACCTATCGTACGTATGACGACAAGTGGATCTACATCTGCATGCCTCAGTACGATAAGTACTATTCCATGATGATGGGTCTGTTCAATCGCGAGGATCAGATCGACAATCCTGATACCAACAACCTTACCTCGCTCAAGGCTTCTGGTAAGAACGTCGAGGTTATCCAATGGCTCGAAGAGGCTTTTGCTAAGAAGACCTTCGACGAGTGGATGACCATCTTCAAAGAGAATGAAGTACCTGCTCAGAAGTGCTTCCGTTACACTGACGTCGTCAAGGACGAAGAAGCATACGACAACGACGCACTTCGTATGGTCGAATACGATGCATGGGGCAAGCGTGCTTTGCCGATGACCCCTGTCCGCTTCGGCTCCTTTGGCGATCCTCCTGTCATCCTCTCCAAGCCTATCGGTTATCACACCGAAGAGTTCATGAAGGAATATGGCTACTCTGAGGACGAGATTGCCGCGATCGCTGCAGATGGTGGCGTTGTGGTCTATGATGGCCCAGAGATCGAAGATCGTATCTTCGTTTCGAAGCGTCAGGCTGCAGGCGAAGCACCTTGCAACTGGTAATCGCTCACGCGCTTTAACTTTTAAGACCCCGCTCAGCGTTGCTGAGCGGGGTCTTTTGTTAGCCTCATCTCGCTTCTGTAATGGCAGGGAAGATTAGGTAAGGTGAACAAAAAGGCTCCCGTGGGAGCCTTTTTGCTGTAGTCAATTTTGAGGTGCTCTTGCTTGAGATATTAAGCAAGTTTCTTGATCAGTTCGACCATATCGATACCAAGCTGACGCGCAACGAGAGGAGCGATAGGGTCTTCAGAGACCGAGCGTCGCCACCGAGGTTTGCCTTCCTTCATGCCTGCCATCAAAGAACCAGTGATGCTCGATGCGATCACCGGGCCTTCAGGACGTGGATTAACAACGATCATCTCATGTGTCGCGCAGAATTGATTGAGCGCCGCATTCGTTGATTCTGCGCCGCAGTTATCAAGACCAGCCATGGTCAGATAGCCAGCGACCTTATGCTTGAGTTGGTTTGCGACCATGTGTAATGGCCTTGTGCGATCCATGAAGCATTTCATACGAGCAGAAACATTTGAGAAGTAGTCAGGCGAGGCGACGATGATGCCATCTGCTTCAAGCATCTTCTCCTTGATCTGCTCCATATCGTCGTCTTTGATACTGCATTCAGGCTTGAACAGACAGCGATTGCATCCTGTGCAATATTCTACATTCATCTTGGATAATTCGATGAGCTCCGTTTCAGCTCCAAGCTCAGCTGCTGCATCGAGTGCTTGCTTAATCAGATAGTCAGTGTTCTGACCACTTCGATGACTGCCATTGATCGCTAAGATCTTCATGAGTATCCCCAATCTCATAAAACTTCACACTATATTGATTATACGAAAGAGAGAAGGCCGTGAACAAAGGAATGCCCTATGGATTATCGGACACTAATGAGGTTTTGATGCTACAAAAAACAGGTTCATTTGGTTACGCTACTAGGGGAAATAAAAACGCTTGAATCCAAGAAGAGGAACTATGTATAGCTTTGCGCTCTCCTCCGAGCAAGAGCGACTCGTCGCCGCGTTTCGTTCGTTCGGAGAAAGCATCTTCACGCCCGATCGTGTCTTTCAATGGAAGCGCGATCAGGGGTTGCCTGACGAAGTGGTCAAGGGTTTCACCGATCTCTATTTCAGTTTCGAGACGCCAACTTCAGGTAATTCATTTGCACACAGCGTCATGAGTCAGACCCTCATCTTAGAAGAGCTCTCTCGTTGCGCAGGTGCCACTTTGCCATTCCAGAATGATCTTTTCAATCTTCAGATCATGAACTGGTTTGCTGAGTCGACTCGTTTTAGCGATGCGCTCGAGTTCTATCGCAAGACCGGGCGGCTTATGTTCTCATTTGCGATCTCGGAACCTTTTGCTGGTTCGGATTCGATGGGAATGCAGACCGCGACCCAGACTGTCGATGGCAAGATCATCTTGAACGGTCAAAAGAACTATGTGAATAACGGTGAGTATTCACCGAACATTCTGGTGGCGGCCATTGATAAAGATGTGAAAGAACCAGGCAAATACCCTGCTTTGGCGTTCTGGCTCATTCCGCGTGACCTAAAAGGCATTCGTGCATATCCGATCAATAAGATCGGTCAATCCATGTTGCCTTTCGCCTCCCTCGAATTCGAAGATGTTGAATTGTTGCCTGAGTATCGTTTGAGCGGCAACGAGGGTGGTTTTAGGCAGCTGTTTCGCCTGCTTGAATTCGGCCGTGTATTTATCTGCGCATCTTCGGTAGGTATGGCGCAAGCTGCAATGGAAGATGCGGTTACTCATGCACGCGATCGCAGAGCGTTCGGAGTACAGATCAGTCATTTCCAACAAATCGAACAGATGCTCACCGATATGGAGGTCAGTCTCTATAATATGCGCACGATGCTCTATCGTGCTGTATGGGAAATCGAGAATGACACGCCGAGCAAACGGCTTACCGTCGCGCTCATGAAGCGTTTCATTCCCAAGGCAGCGACCGAGGTTGCTAGCAATGCTATGCAGATTCTTGGAGGACTTGGATATACTGAAGGTTCTCGTGTAAGCTCTATATGGGAAGATTGTCGCGGCAATCAGATCGCAGAGGGAACCGATCAGATCATGGTCTATATCTCTGCGCCGCTCATCATGGAAAAATATGAAAAGGAAGAAGCCTTATGAAACAAAGTACGAAGTATTGGATCTACGCGCTCATAATCAATCCCATTACTACGATCGTCATCATGTATATGTACAATGCGGGATTCAATCTTTTGAACCTGATCGGTGTTGGTATTATCGGCTACGGTATCTTCCTCTATTTTGTTGTACAAGCGATCAGGATCGATGTTAAAGCTCGCCAAGCATACCAGAAGAAGAAAGGCAAGGGCGGGAAGAAGGGCTCCAAAAAGAAGCGTTAAATCTCGTTGAGTAAAGTGTCTACGAAGAATACCTTTCAGCAAAAAATAAGCCGCGGTTTCGACCGCGGCTTTTTCATATTTTCCGCGAACGGGTTCAAAACACGTTCATCAGTGAAATGAACACGTTTTGAACATGTTCATTTTAGGACAGATTCAGACCCTTGACCATAATCCATAGATTCCATCAATAAGTTAGATCGAAATCATACGGGAAAACTCTAGAAATTCGGTCTCCTGCACAAGACATACTAATAGTCAAGTGGTCAGTTTCTTAAACCTGACTATTTTTGCCCCTACTCTGAAACCTCACAATACTACATGGGGGAACTTCCCCTGTGGTATCACGTGACGAAAAGCCGAGATTCGCCTCGTGATCGCACAAGCTGTATTGAAAGTAAAGGAAAGTGAGGCGTTTTCGCGACATCTGTCGTGGTTCGCCCCGGAAAGGAAAGAAGTTATGGCAACTGCTGCTACAACTCAGAAAATGACGGCTCGTCATATTCTTGTAGTGCTTACCTGCGTCTTCTGTACCTTTGGTTGCGCAGCTATCACGTTTAGCTGTCCTGGTCTTTGCTATCGTCCGGTAGCAAATTACCTTGGTGTACAGGTATCTGACGTATCGTTCTACATGTCGATCGTTTATTTCGCTGAAGTTATCTTTTCTCCGATCATCGGTGCGCTGCTCGAGAAATACGATGCGCGTATCATCTGCACGATCGCTGCTCTTTTCACCTCTGTTGGTATCGGTGCGATGTCGTTCTACACCGAACTTTGGCAGTGGTACATCTCTGGTTTCTTCATGGGAATCGGCGAGATCACCCTTCTGTGGCTGATGGTCGCAGGTCTTTTGAACCGTTGGTTCAAAGCAAAGCTTGGTCTTATGCTCGGCATCTCTTATGCAATGACCGGCTTGGGTGGTGCAGTGTTCAACTTCATCGGTCAGTTCATCCTCGGTCCGAACCTGCTCGTTGAAGACACCTGGCGCGATCTTTACCTGTTCTATGGTATTGCTGCTGCTGTACTCTCAGTTCCCTTCACGCTGTTCTGCATTCGCTCGCATCCCCAGGATTGCGGTTTGAAGGCATATGGCGCTCCTATCGAAGAGGGCGAGGTCATCACCTCTGACCATCTTGAGCTTCCTGGTATCCCTGCTAAGGTTGCTTACACTAAGTGGTATTTCTGGGTACTCATCATCGCAGGTTGTTTGTTCAACATCGGTGGTATCTATCCTCAGCACTTCACGACCTTCTATCAGACCGTTGTTGCTGTTGACGCAGCTGGCATCACCATTCCGGATCTTATGATCATGTCCGGCACGCTGGAAGCATGCTGCATGATTGGTATGGCAGTTGGTAAGGTCACCATTGGCGCTATCGAATCACGTAACATCATCGTTGCTCTTGCGTTCGGTGCAATCTGCGGCTTCCTTGGCCTGATTGGTATCTGGTATGGCGGCATGAACAAGATCATCCCTGTTCTGTTCTTCGGCGGTTTCATCTTCGGCATGCTCTATCCATTGGTTACGACGGCATTGCCCTACATCACCCGTCTGCTCTTCGGCGAGAAGGATTACGACAAGATCTACTCTGTTATCCTCATGCCAGTTAACCTGGTCGGTGCTTTTGCTGCATCTGGTCTGGCTCTTATCTACCAGGGTCCAGGTTGGGATTGGTACTTCATCGTTGGCCTCATCGTTGCAGTTCTTTGCTTCATCTTCGGCTTCGTTGTCGTCAAGTGGGGCACCAAGGACTATCGTGGCGACAAGGCTGCAGGAAGCGTTCACTAATCACAAGAGCGTTTGCCTTCATCCTTTGTTTTGCTTAAAGCAAGGATCTTGTATCGGGCACCGAGCTTCGCGCACGGTGCCCGATCTTTATTTTTCAAGCGTTAAAAAAGATACTCATAGTCCAAATTTAAGATGTGACCCCGAATTATTAAGGGAAACTATCAGGAAAAGGCCTCTTTCATTGCGAAAAGCAATCAGTTCCGACCCAGAAATTATATTTCTTTCGATTATTTTGAGAAAAATATTGGAAAAGCAGATGAGAATCAGCAGATATGAGCAAGAAAAAAACGCTATTTGAACAGGCGTTATACAGAAATGGACGTGTTCAAAAAAACGTGTAGTATAACGCGTTCAAAAATTATTTCTATGGGGCAAAAGCCGACATCTGACCATTTTTGAAGGGGAAATGGAGGAACAGAATAGTCCTGAGAGCATTCGTGCTCTTGCGTGCAATTGTCCTTAGAGAGAAATTACACCGAGCCTCTTGAAGAACAGTTGCATGTGCAGGAAACGGGGGAGCGCTTAAAAGCGTTCCACGAGAAGAAGGAGGGGTTATGGCTGAAAATGTAAAAGAGCAGAAGTTTACAGTGCGTCATTTTATGGTTCTGTTTACTTGCATGATTTGTATTTTTACATCTAGTGCTATCACCTTCAGCTGCCCAGGTCTGGCTTATCGTCCAGTCGCTATGCAGCTCGGAATTCAGGTTTCCGACGTTTCTCTCTACATGTCAGTCGTTTATTTGTGCGAAGTTATCTTCTCGCCAATCGTCGGTGTATTGCTCGAGAAGTTTGACGTTCGTATCATCTGTACTCTCGCAGGTGTCTGCGCAACTGGTGCATATTTCGCTATGTCTCAGTTCACCGTCATCTGGCAATGGTACATTGCCGGTATCTTCATCGGTTTCTCCCAGATCACTCTGCTCTGGTTGATGACCGCTGGTGTACTCGGCCGTTGGTTTAAGAAAAAGCTCGGTTTTGCGCTCGGTCTTTCTTATGCAATGACCGGTGCTGGTGGTGCTGTCTTGAACATCGTTGGTCAGTTCGTTCTTGGTCCTAACCTGTTGGTTGAGGACACTTGGCGCAACCTCTACATGGTGTTCGGCGTACTCTGCCTCGTAGGCACCATTCCTTGGACCGCACTTTGCCTCCGCAATGCTCCTGAGGACGTTGGACTGAAGGCATACGGTGCTCCCATTCGTGAAGGCGAAGTTATCGATGATGACGATATTCACCTCACTGGTATGGAGCCTAAGGTTGCTTACACCCGTTGGTACTTCTACGTACTCATCATCGCAGGTTGTTTGATGAACATCTGCGGTATTTACCCACAGCACTACACCAACTTCTATCAGGGCGTTGTTGCTGTTATCCCGGGCACCCAGGATGCTATTCCTGAGCTCATGATCATGTCTGGTACGTTGGAGGCGTTCTCCATGGTCGGCATGATGATTGGTAAGATTTGTACTGGTATCATCGAGTCCAAGTCTGTACAGCTCGCATTGATCGTAGGTGTTGTAACTGGTATCGCTGGTATCTGCGGCATCTGGTTCGGCGGCTACAACAAGATCCTCCCGATTCTCTTCGGCGGCGGTCTGATCTACGGCTTCATCTACGCGTTTGTAACAACGTTGTTACCGTACTTAACACGTCAGATCTTCGGCGACCTGCATTATGACAAGATCTACTCTGTCATCCTGATTCCTGTTAACCTAGTCGGCGCTACTGCTGCATCTGGTCTGGCAGTTGTCAATCAGATCTTTGGATGGGACTTCTTCTTCATCCTCGACATTGTTGTCATGGTCCTCATCTACTTCCTCTGTACCATTGCGTACAAAGCAGGCAGGAAGGACTATGCAGACAAGGCAGTTACCAGCTAATTGCTGTTGTCACTAGTCTGAGAGAGACTAACCTGAATCTAAGAAGGGCACCGAAAGGTGCCCTTCTTATTTGTCTTCATGTACTTAACGATCAGCGAGAGTCAGTCGGATATTTGGTCGATCCCGATTTGGATAGTGCTTCTGTAAGATAAGCGGATTTAAAGATTGCGACGAAGTTGAGCCTCTTTGATCTCCATCTCAAGTGAACTGTGGATCAAATTCGCAAATGGACCAGCATTGCTGATGAGATGCTTAACAACAGGCTGGTCGCACTTGCGGATGAAGTAATACAAGAATGCGCAGGTGTAGAACTCACTTAAGAATTCGATGTTCTCTTCTGGTAAATAGCGGTTCGCCAGAATGATGTCGATATCGTTCTTCAGCGCCGGAAGATAGAGATCGTAGAGGTAATTGCGCAAAGCATGCGGGCCTGTTTCCAGGAGCGCTTGCGTGTAGAAGGTGCGTCGCTTTTCGAGGACGCTTGCGAACACATCGAAAAATTTCGAATGATCGAGTGAGCGAACACCAGATTTTTGTGTGATGTAATACGGAAACTGAGTAACCGTGTCCTTGCTTGGCTCCTCGTAGACAAGGATGCTCTCAGTGAATTTACGCTGTAGTGCAAGACCAAGGTCGTAACGGAACTTCCAGATGATAAGCGCTTCTTTGTCGACGAAATGATAATAGAATGTCTTGCGGTTTTTGCCTGTCCGCTCGACAATGTCAGAGATGGAAACCTTCTTAAGAGGCATTTCCTCACAAAGTTCTACAAATGCATTCGCAATAAGAAGTTTTGTATCAAGAGGGCCCATCCGAGCTTTCCCTTCGTCAGGCAGTTCATGTTTGCACCATTATAGCCATCTCATTTCGTTGGTCAAATTTACGAAATTGTGTAGAAAGAATCTAACGAATTCATCCTCATCAATAGGGGCGATCAAGGTCGCATCATCGAACTCCAATGAAAAAAATCTATAAATCATTCCTATAGACCAACAAAAAATTCATAATGTCCATCGATAATCGCGTTAAGTGCTCTAAAATACTTGTACAGAGGAGCTGACTAACGATTCGTCATTACTGATAAAAACAGTTTTACGCATGAACGATGGCCTAAAGGATCAAGGTCATGGTTCAAACTGCGCTCTAAACCGTTTGTGTCAGTAATAACAAGTCGAAGTCTCTCAGGAATAACGAGTAGTTCACACATGTCTTGTAGAAAGGGGCTGTGCAGTGAAATACGAAGCACTTACCACGCCGTTTAAAATCGGCAACGTAGAAATTCGCAATCGTTTCGTCATGCTGCCAATGACCATCGAGAAAACCGATAACTATGCCATTGGCGACGACCTGGTTGATTTCTACGAGCAGCGCGCGATCGGCGGAGCTGGTCTTATCGAGATCGGTTCTTGCTATGTATGCGACTGTTTTGACACCCATCCTAAGTATCACACCACTACTGGTGCATGCGGTGTATGGGATGACTGTTTTATCCCAGGTCTTACCCGTACCGCAGAAGCCTGCCACAAGCACGGTGCAAAGCTCGCAGCTCAGCTGCAGCTCTGCTATGAGTGGCGTCCGGATGGCAACACCGAGCTTCTCAGCTACGCTCCTTCTAAAGACGTTGTTTCTGGCCCGTTTGTTGGCATGCCAGAGCGCGAGTTCACCATCGACGAGATCAAGCTTGTCGTAAAGCAGTATGGCGAAGCAGCTAAACGCTGCCAGCAGGCTGGTATCGACATCATCGAGATCCACGCTGGTATCGGTTACATGGTCATGCGCTTCATCTCCAAGTACTCCAACCATCGTACTGACGAGTACGGCGGATCTACTGAGAACCGCTGCCGTCTTCTTACCGACATCATCGACGAGATCCATCGTGTATGCGGTGAAGATTACCCAATCCTTATTCGTTATTCCGCAGACGACCTCATGCCAGGCGGCCAGCGCCTCGAAGACCTCAAAGAGGTCATCGAAGTCGTTGAGAAGCATGGCGTTGATGCTTGGTCTATCCAGGCTGGCTTCCATGAGGCTCCTCGTCCTGTTGCTAACCAGCTTGTTCCAGAAGGTGAGTTCATCTACCTTTCTAAGGCTGCTAAGCAGTACACCAAGCTTCCTACCTTCCCTGGTACGCGTATCAACCATCTCGATGTTTGCGAAAAGGTCATCGAAGACGGTTCTTGCGATGCAGTTGGTATGGCTCCCC
>UQFK01000007.1 GCA_900540345.1 uncultured Eggerthella sp. | reverse complement strand
GGACCTGACCAGGTTCGGAACTTGGCGCCGCCCAAGCCCATTCGAGATATTCACATCGTGCACTGGTGCAACGGTTGAAAGTATACCTGAATTGTGACAAGCCTACAAAACCACCCCATCTTGCCGCAAAACTTCCATAACGCTCTTAAGCATGTAGAGGCTTCCGCATACACAAACAAGTGGAGGGTTTCCTGCCCGTGCTCGACAAGCTCGATCGAGCGCGCAACGCACACCTGAAGCGATATCAGGCGCCGCAACAACAAAATGTGCAGACAGCTTGTTGCCTGCAGTATCGCGCAGAATCTGCGCATAATCTTGCGCTGGAAGTGCACGCGGATTAGGAGGAGTGATGGTTATGACCTCGTCTGCAAAGGCTGTGAGCTCTTTTGCCATACCCTGATAATCTTTATCGGCAAGAACGCCCGTGAGCACAATACAAGATCGATCAGGATAACGATCCGATATGGCTTGCGCAAGCGCTTTCATTCCAGCAACATTATGCCCTCCATCGAGGATGACGAGCGGCTCTTCGCTTACGACTTCGAATCTGCCTGGCCACGAAGCAAGCTTCAAGCCTTCGCGAATCGCCTGTTCTGACACATTCCATCCCGCTTCTTTCAACTCATCAAGAGCATCAAGCGCGGTCGCTGCATTCACTAGCTGAAAGGGACCTGAAAGACCAAGCGACAAACCAGCTCTTGTCCGATACGAGAAATGATCAGTATTCCCTTCGATCCGAGAAGAATCTACCTCGATCAATGGGCTTTGAGCGCTCTTCGATGTTGTCTCTATGACCTCTCGCACCTCTGGCTGCTGAGGCGCGCTCACTACCGCAACGCCTTGCTTGATGATGCCCGCTTTCTCGTGAGCGATCTCAGCAAGCGTAGAGCCAAGCAAAGCGCAGTGGTCAAAAGAAATTGGCGTGATGATCGAAACCTCAGGGCGATCGATCACGTTAGTCGAATCAAGCCTACCCCCTAAGCCAACTTCAACAACTACGATATCGCACGCAGACTGCGCAAAATAACAGAAGGCAACGCTGCTCAGAAGCTCGAACTCAGTCGGATGCTCATCCATCGTATCAGCGGCATCCTTGACCTGCGATGTTATATCCTTAAGTTCTTCAAAGGTGATGTTTTTGCCGTTTACACGCAGACGATCTTCGAAGCAATAAAGCGCAGGGCTCGTGAAAAGACCTACGCGATAATCTGCTTGTTGCAGAACAGAGGCGATAAAGGCACACGTCGATCCTTTGCCATTCGTTCCCGCAACATGCACGAAGCGAAGTTGATCCTGCGGATCGCCGAGCGCATGGAGTAAATCTCTCGTACGTTCAAGTCCAAGGTTTACCGTCTGCCATCGCGGTTCGTTGATATAGGCAATCGGGTCAAACATCAATCAACAGGTTTCCAGTCTTGACCCACTACGACTTGAATATCGGTCTTAAGGTTATAATAGACGCTCGCATAAACAGCCCGCCCGATTCCAAGATCGGCAACGATCGCCTCTGCAGCCGCTTCGTCATCCTGATCCTTATAGATGACCAATGTCTCGGTATAGACAAAAGAATCCGCGTTGCCAGTATCCTGGATAACATACCCATGCTGTTCAAGGATCTGTGCTGCTTGGGCAGCAAAGCCATCGGTGCCAGAGCCATTCTGAACAACGATGGAAAGCTTGCTCTTATCGACACCAGAAGTATCGACACTGGTATTGGGGTCCTCGCCATTCATGAAACGCTCTTTGATCTGGTTCCAGGTTGAGGTATTGGGTGCAAAGCAAATGACATTATTCGAGGCATACTGCGAGCCTGGCATGCTGGCAGTATAGAACGTCGCACCTTCACCGTAGATCGTTGCGAGGCGAGAAAGCGCATCATAGGACATATCAGTCTTGATCGCGCTTGACACCACATCAGAATCACTGATCCAGCCTATCCCCTCGCTTGAGGTCATCTTGTTGATAAGACCAAAGAACAGATCCATTTGATTGTTTGTACGCTGCGTACGACCATTGGTGTAGTTCGTTGCGCTCACGAACGCGATCGCTTGCTGTCCGTTGAGATTCTGCTGTCCGGGAGCGATGACCACGTGCCCAACACGTGGATCGTCAACACGGTATTCGACATTGACCTCGACACCGCCAATGTCATCGACCAATTTCTGAAGCCCTTCTTCGGTGATGCGCAAATAGTGCGAAAAATCGATGCCCGTCTGCTCTTTCACCACATGGACAAGCTCACCTTCTCCCCCATAGCGCACTGCATTACGAATAAGATCCTGTTCGCCCTGGTCGAAGTTGGTCTTGATATTGCTTGGAATGTTCATGAGAGAGAACTGCTTGTTTTGCTCGTCAACACGCAAGATAGCGATAAAGCTCGCTGCCTCAGAAGATTCATCATAGTTCGAAAGACCAGCAAGCAAAATATAATACGGTTCGTCAGCCTTTGCAGCCACAAGCTCGTTCTGTACGCTTTCATCATTCAAGGCCATTGAAGCCGAAGCGAATGAACGAAACGCACAGGAAGCGATATTGAAAACAAGAAAGACAACGACCACGACCGCAACTATCGCGATGATGATGCTGTTGCGCCTACGGCGTCTCATGAATTCTTGCGCTCGTGATTTACTACTGGCATGTTGGCTCGTGCGCTGATCAACCGAATGGGTCGGAACATGCATCTGGTTAATCTCGGCTGAGCGCTTATCGATCGAAGACGACCGACGCTTAGAAGGGCGCTTTGTAGTAGTATCTTGAACCGATCTGCGGGTAGCTCCTGAGCTCATCTTGCTTCCACGACGCTTTGGACGTGAAGAAGACCGAGGAGCGGCATGGCTGCCGATCACAGAAGAGGACCATGAGCTCTTGGATTTTCGAGCCGAGCGTGAAGATCGTGATGAACTTCGTTTGGTAGGCATATATCCCTCGTTATGCGTCGAAATAGAAGTGCAGCTTCATTTCGGTGGTTCGTTTAAACTTCAAGTACGTGATAACGTGATCACATTATAGCGTCAGAGCACCTCGATACGCTCTACGCTCGCGCCCAACGAGCGCAATTTACCCACGTAATCCTCATATCCACGGTCGATATGATAGATATCGTGAATACGCGTTTCACCTTCAGCTGCCAGACCTGCAATTACAAGCGCTGCCCCACCACGAAGATCAGGCGAAGACACTGGAGCGCCTTGCAGGTTTGAAACGCCACGAATAAGCGCATGGTGTCCATCCAATGAGATGTCGGATCCCATACGATTCAGCTCGGAGGCAAACATGAAACGATTTTCGAAGATATTCTCAGACACAACCGAACAGCCTTGCGCAAAAGCAGCGAGCAAAGAGAATTGCGCTTGCAGATCGGTAGGAAAACCAGGATGGGGCAAAGTCTGGATATCGGTCGCATGAAGCGGTTCGGTCCTAGCGACCGTGATCGAATCCTGTGTAGTTGACACATGGACACCCATCTCTTCAAGCTTCATCAAGACCGTACGTAAGAAATCCGGATCGATACCTTCAACGGTAACAGGACCGCCTAGAAGTGCTCCGGCCGTAAGGAAGGTACCTGCTTCGATGCGATCGCCCACGACCCAATGCTCACAAGGATGAAGATCGGAAAGCTCAACACCTTGAACCACGATGGTCGAGCTACCCGCTCCTTGGACCTGTGCGCCCATTTCGTTAAGCATGTTCGCAAGGTCTTCGATCTCAGGCTCGCGCGCTGCATTATCGATAACCGTCGTACCTTTAGCAGTGATCGAAGCCATGAGCATGTTCTCTGTCGCTCCGACGCTCGGAAAATCCAAGAATACCTTTGCCGCATGCAGGCCATTTGGCGTTGAAGCATATAAGTAGCCGTGATCGTTAGCAAAAGACACGCCGAGTGCCTCAAGAACTGCAAGATGTATGTCGATCTTGCGTGCACCGATCTTACAACCACCTGGCATCGCCACACGCGCTTTACCAAAACGTGCGATGAGCGGGCCGAGAATCGAGATGCTTGCGCGCATCTTGGAAACAAGTTCGTAGGGAGTTTCGAAACCGGTAGCATTCGCCGTATCGATCGCAATAGTATGATCCGTGCGCTCGACTGTCGCACCCAAACTCCTGAGCACTTCGATCATGATGTCGATGTCGGAGATGTTGGGAACGTTATGCAGGATGGTTTTGCCTTGACCAAGGAGCGAAGCGGCAATGAGCTTTAGTGCTGAGTTCTTCGCCCCGCTTACGCGAACCGTGCCAGAAAGATGGCTACGACCATGCGTAACGATTACTTCTTCTGCCATGCTGCCCTATCCAATCTCGTAAAGAATGTCGCCTTATTATGACAGAGAGCCCTCCGCTCGCTCAACTTGCATCGAACGAACGAAGGGCCTCAAAAGCCTGTAAGGTGATATTACTCGCCCAGAACGAAACGCGTGAAGCTCACGATCTTGATCGTGCAGCCAAGATCCTTGGCAACTTCAGCGGTGTAATCAGAAACAGATTTGTCAGGATCCTTAACGTAAGCCTGCTCAGTAAGAACGCTTTCCTTGTAGAATTTCTCCAGACGACCCGTAGCGATCTTCTCCTGGATGTTCTCAGGTTTGCCCGACTCAGCAGCCTGCGCCTTGTAGATCTCCATTTCATGAGCAACAACAGCAGGATCGACCGCTTCACGTGTAGCAGCAACCGGAGAAGCAGCAGCAACCTGCATTGCAATATCGCGACCATATGCCTTGAACTCATGCTTAAACACAACTTCAGGATCGCCGAGCTCGAACTCAACGAGAACGCCAATCTTGCCACCGCCGTGAACATAGCTTGCAACAGCACCTGTGGCTTGTGCGGCATACGCAAAGCGAGCAAGCTGGATGTTCTCACCCAGCGTGTGGATAGCATCGGTGATAACCGCATCAACAGTCTCGCCTTCTACCTCGCATGCACGCAAAGCCTCTACGTCTGCAGGAGCATTCTCAAGAACCGCTTTCGCAATCTTCTCTGCATAATGATGGAACTTCTCGTTCATGCCAACAAAGTCGGTCTCGCAGTTAAGCTCGACCAGCGCACCAGCACGCATATCTTCCGTAACGCGAGCGACAACAGCGCCTTCGTTCGTTGCGCGACCAGCCTTCTTTGCGACCGAAGCAAGACCTGCAGTACGAAGGACATCGACAGCTTTATCCATATCGCCATCAGCTTCGACGAGCGCTTTCTTGCATTCCATCATGCCCGCGCCAGTCATCTCACGGAGCTCTTTTACCATAGCTGCGGTAACGTTTGCCATAGATCTATCCTTTCTTGAAAAAGGGCAGGCTAAACCTAACCTGCCCCCTCTTGAACTTTATCGTATAACTTACTGAAAAGCCTGTTTAGCGGGCCATTTCCTCTGCATTGTCATGCAGCTCTTCATTATCGAGCTTCTGCTCTTCGACCACTTCAGCGGCTTCAGATGGTGCAGCCATTTCTTCAACGGTGACCTCGGTACCCGTACCAGCGATGACTGCTTCGGCGATGAAGTCGCACAGAAGACGAACCGAACGAATAGCGTCATCGTTTGCTGGAATGCCATAATCGACATCATCTGGATCGCAGTTGGTATCGAGCGTACCAACGATCGGAATGCTCAAACGACGTGCCTCGTGGATAGCAATCTGCTCACGGTTAGTATCGACCACAAAAACCGCATCTGGGATGCGTTTCATATTGCGAATACCATTCAAATTGGTCTGCAGCTTGGAAAGCTCCTTCTTCAGCAGGATCTGTTCCTTCTTAGGAAGCTTCTCCATACGACCGTCAGCTTCCATAGCCTCAAGTTCTTCCATGCGCTGAACACGGGAGCGAATGGTAACGAAATTGGTGAGCATACCACCAAGCCAACGAGAATTGACATAGGGCATACCACAACGGTTCGCAGCTTCAGCAATGGATTCTTGAGCCTGCTTCTTGGTGCCGACAAACAAGATCGTGCCGCCCTTGGCAGCGATGCGAGATACCTCAGAGAAGGCAGAGTCGAGTCCGTAGAGAGTCTGCTTGAGGTCGATGATGTAGATGTCGCCACGGCTACCGAAGATATAAGGTTTCATCTTGGGGTTCCAGCGACGGGTCTGATGACCGAAGTGCGTGCCTGCATCGAGCAGGGCCTTAAGATTGATCTTTGCCATGTTTCTCCATTCGTTAGTCCTCTGCACAGCTTCATCCTTGATTTCGCAACCCGCATAAGGGCCACTAGCGAACGCAAGTCCACCGCGCATGTGTAATAAAACAGCCTTTGTATTGTAGGGTAACAAAGGCTGTTTGTATATAGATATTTTGCGAACGGAGCGTGCTTGTGAATCGCAAGTTCTAACCGATACATCCTCAAAGCTTTGGCTCCGAAGATAAGTGCACGTCCGCTCTTAGCCTACAAGATCATCAAGCGATGTTGCCCCTCGCACTGCACCCTCGTCCAACGCTTCCTGTATCTGCTGATCGGTGTAACCAAGACCCTTCATGACTTCGACCGTTGAGCTGCCGAGCATGCCTGTTGGCGTGTAGTCAGGTACGGGCTGAGACTCGAACTGGATCGGCAACGTAGGGATATTGCGTTGCGAATCGGGATACTTGATCTTCACAAGATAATCGTTGTCCCAAACGTTCTGGTCTTCGTAAATATCGAGTGGAGTCTGACAAAGCTCGATCGGAATACCCGCATCCTTGAAGAGCTTGAGTGCATCTGCTGCTGTCATCTTCGCAAGCGCATCATCCAAAACACCTACTACCTCAGGGTTCAGACCCGCTTCGTTCATTTTGACACAGTTCACGTACTTCGGATCGTCAATCAGATCTTCACGACCGATGAGTCCCATGATCTTGTTATAGTCGCGATCATATTCTGGATCGCACATCGCGATGTACTTCCCATCGCCAGTCATATATACATTGTTGAACGGACAGATGACCTCGAGACGGCTCTTCGGATACGGATTGCCGTATTGAGCCGATATCATGCCGGTCATGAGTGTATAAACACCTGCGTGCTGTAGTGCGCAGGTGACATAATCGCCTTCACCTGTGGTCGAGCGGCCAATGATAGCTGCGCAGATACCCGCCGCCAAGAACATAGACGCTTGTAAGTCACCATACCCGTTAGTTGGGATCATAGGAGCATCTCCGCGATTGGCCGTCGTGCCGAACACACCGCCACGCGCCATATAACAAGTCACATCGAAACCCGGATCGTCTTTCTCTGCCCCTTTCTTACCATAGCCAAGACCATGGCCCATGATAAGACGTGGATACTTCGCATGCAGCGTATCCCAATCAAGTCCGAGTTTCTTCAAGGCTATCGCACGAGTGTTCGTGATGAACACATCGGCCTGAGACAAGAGCTTATCCATGACTTCTGCGCCAAGATCGCTCTTCAGATTAAGCGAGATAAAGCGCTTATTCAGATTGACCATATCAAACGCCAGGTTCTCATCATCTGACATAGGCATGTTGAAAACTGCCGCTTGTGTAACGCGGCACGGATCGCCTTTGGCAGCTTCAACTTTGATAACATCTGCGCCCCACTCGCCCAGGATACGTCCTGTAGCTGGTGTCGCCATATAGGTAGTAAGATCTACGACCTTGATTCCCTCTAGCGGCTTCATGTGAGCCCCCCCTTCATAACCGAGTGCGACCCCCCATCGCACTCAAGCCCTCTCTGGTACAAGTATACGCTCGAATGAACGTGTTCATTCTTTCAAGTCTCTTACGATTTAGGATATCAATGAAGCGGGTGCGTTCATGTACACAGGCTATGGGGCTAGAGTCGATCGCGCAGTGCCTTGAGCTTATCGACTATCTCTCCATCAAGACGATCGGCTACGGTCGCTTTGCGCTTGGTTAGCGCACCCTCGTCGATCTTGGCTTCATCATGCAATTCGTCGATCTCATTACTAAAGCCATTGGCACTCATGCGCGTTACCATCCCACCGAAGACCGTATCTTGAATGGTTGCATCACTGGTAACAACGAGCACTTCGAAATTCGCTTCGCGCGCATCATGCGCAAGTTTCTCGATGACCTTATCAGCTGTCGATCCATAAGGCGAGAAAACGACCTTCACACGACCGACTCTCTGCACTTTTCCTGCCGATTCAGCATTTTGTGCCGCATCGAAGACCACCGTGACCGATTGGTATTCAGAGCCTGCAAAGGCAGCGACATCACTAATCAGGGCTTCACGTACCTGATTGTATTTCTCGAAAGTGTAATCAGGCCGCGTGCGCATGGAGCGATAACGTGAGCCGCTTCGCAATACGTTATACCCATCTACGATAAGGATCTTGGTTCGCTTCGACATAGCCTACCCTATCTAGCTGCTCTATCGTTTCGTGTCGAGTTATTGAGCGTTCATGCGTGTCTGGCGCATCCATTCATACATGCATGCGGTAGCTGCTTGAGCTACATTGAGTGACCCGATGTTGCCCGCTTGAGGGAGACTGACCAAAAAATCGCAGTGCTCTTGTGTAAGACGAGCAAGTCCTGCTCCTTCATTACCCATCACCAGCGCAAGCTTGCCTGCCATGGGAGCCTCCCAAATACATTGAGACGCTTTTTCGCTCGCACCCGCCACCCAAAAATCGTTTGTCTTCAAACGATCAATGAACTGGGCGATATTGGCTACCTGCGCGATAGGGATATGCGAAACCGCACCCGCAGAGCTCTTATAAGTTGCTGCCGTGACGCGTGCGCTTCGCTTGTTCGGAATGACAAGACCAGCGGCACCCACTACTTCAGCTGATCGCGCAATCGCTCCCAAATTTCCTGCATCAGTAATATGGTCGAGCACAACAATGAGCGCATCTCCATTCTGCTCAGATGCCTGAACGAGCGCTGCGTCGATGATGTCTTGCCCGCTTGCATATTCGAACGGACGCGTTTCGAGCATGATGCCTTGATGAGAACCCCGCTCGGAGCGTTTATCCATTTCGGCTCGCTTGACCTGTTTTACCGAAAGTCCCATTTTATGCGCGCGTTTCGTAAGCTCGCTGACATTCTTGTCTCCATGCATGCCATCTGCCACATAAAGGCATTTCGCAGGAACACCTACCTTGAAGGCTTCAAGAACAGCTCGTTTTCCTTCGATGTATTCAGCCATAACGATCCTTATCTGAGCAAACTCGATTTGAGCGAAAGATGCTCCCCGAGCAAGGCGAGCATGCGATGAGCCTTCGCCCGACAAGACCTCGAGTGCGGTTCATCATCCAACATTATGAGCACACCCGCTACGAAGAGCGCGATGAAGCTGGTACTTGGTGCTAGAATGCAGCGTTATGGACTTTGTTTTGGACATACTTATCGATGCAGCCATCGATACACTAAAGCTCGTACCATTCTTGTTCGTGACCTATCTCATCATCGAAGCGATCGAGCATCGCGCGAGCGAGAAGACCGAGGAACTGATCAAGAAAGCAGGCATCGCGGGTCCTTTAGTGGGTGCGCTCGTAGGTATCTTCCCACAATGCGGCTTCTCTGCTGCAGCATCCACGCTCTATGCTGGCCGCGTCATCACACACGGCACACTGATCGCCGTCTATCTGGCTACATCGGATGAGATGTTACCTGTCCTGCTCGCCGAGCAGGCCGATATTGCTCTTATTGGCGCGATCATGATAGCGAAGCTGATCATCGGCATGCTGATGGGCTTTTTGATCGACTGCGTCTATCGAGCAGCCCACCATGGCAAGCACGATAAGATCAATATCCACCATATGTGTGAGCACGACCATTGCGGCTGTGGCAAAGAAACCGGTGGTATCTTGCGCAGTGCCACGATACACACTTTGCAAGTCACCTTCTTCGTCTTCTTGATCACGCTTATCATCGATGCGCTCATAGCTGTGGTTGGCGAGAATGCACTTGCATCATTTCTGGATGCGCAGCCAGCACTCTCGATCGTAGCAGCTGCCACGGTAGGCTTGATACCGAATTGCGCAGCAAGCGTGGTCATAACTGAGCTCTTCCTCGAAGGAACCATCTCGACCGCTTCCATGATGGCAGGCCTGCTGGTGTCTGCTGGCATCGGTTTATTGGTCCTCTTCCGTGCAAACGCTTCCGCAAAGCAAAACATCGCAATCCTCGCACTTCTCTGGGCGATCGGCATCTTGTGGGGTTTTATCTTCCTCGCAACAGGGATCACGTTCCAATAACCTACACAGGCATGGATACCTTCCTTGTGCATCCATGATTTTTTATCGCGATTGTTCAAATGCTCGAACAGAACCCGTATAATGTGCATAATCGACTGAAAATCAGGCTGTCAAAGTGCAATTACCCCGTCCAAGGAGTGATTCCCATAAGCACGAACGAAACAGAACGCGCAACCATTCTCATCGTCGATGATGCGATGATGAATCGTGCGCTGCTCTCGGATATTCTCTGCGATGATTACAACATCATCGAAGCGGAAGACGGCGAGCAAGCGATCGCGATCCTCCAGCGCCGAGCTGCGGATATATCACTCGTGGTGCTTGATATGGTCATGCCTAAAGTCGATGGTTTCGGAGTGCTCGAGACCATGAACAAGAATCGCTGGATCCAATACATTCCCGTAGTCGCCATCTCAGCCGAAACCTCCCCTGAATTCATCGAGCGCGCCTACAATCAAGGCGTGACCGACTTCATCAATCGTCCCTTCGACGCACTCATCGTCATTCGAAGGGTCAGCAATACGGTCAAGCTCTATGCAAAGCAGCGGCAGCTCATGAACATGGTCGCCAACGAGATCTTCGAAAAGGAACGCAATGGCAACCTTATGGTCACCATCCTTTCCCATATCGTTGAATTCCGTAATGGCGAGAGCGGACTACATGTTGTGAACATCGGAAAACTGACCGAGATCCTACTCAGTCAGATCGCAAAGCACAATACTGCGCATAACCTTTCCTATGCGCAGCGCGACCTAATCGTAAAGGCTTCTGCCCTACACGATATTGGCAAGATCTCCATCGACGAGAATGTCTTGAACAAGCCCGGAAAACTCACCGATGAAGAATTCGAAGCGATGAAGCAGCATACGGTCATCGGGCACCAGATGCTCTCTGATGTGCCGTTCCAAGATGAACCGCTCATCAAGGTCTCATGCGAGATCGCTCGATGGCACCATGAACGTTATGATGGTCGCGGATACCCTGACGGCTTGAAAGGTGATGAAATCCCTATCTCGGCGCAAGTGGTCTCCTTGGCAGATGTCTACGATGCACTCACAAGCGAACGCGTATACAAGCCCGCATACAGCCATGAAACTGCGATAGAGATGATCATGAATGGCGAATGTGGCACCTTCAATCCACTACTCTTAGAATGCCTGCTCGAAGCGCAAGATACTATTCGTCAAGAGATGTCGAAACCTGGAGAGGTCTTTGACAGTTATGAAGAGCTTCAATCGATCGCTCCCGCCATCCAGAGCGCTGAGACACTCGATGTGACCGAATATGCACTCGGTCAGCTTGAGCATGAGCGTCAAAAGAACCATTTCACCACTGAGATCTCGCATCATCTGCAATTCGATTACGATTACGCACTTGATATCCTCACCGTGCCAAATTGGGCGGCAAAGCGATTCGATGTTCCTGCGCAAATTCCCGACCCAGCTCACAATGAAGTTATCATCAAGATCATTGGATCCGATGTTATCCAACGCTTCAGCGAGGCGATCAAGGCGACTACGCCGCAAAACCCACTCATCAGAATGGATTGCCCCTTCCCTTATGACGGCATCGTATACGAATGTGCCATCATCGCGAAATCTCTTTGGCAGCTTGACGACGATTCGAAGATCACAGGATTTGTCGGCAAGATCATTCGTATAACAGGGCATGAGGAATGGCTTGAATCCCCCTTTGAGCTTTCCAATGGACGCGGCACGACCTACATCCGTAACGTCACACCAGCAGAATAGGAAGACATCATGGCAGAGCAAGTACCTAGTGAAGTGATCGAGACTCTCTACCAGATCGCTGGTGGCGATTATGCAGGCGTTATCGGGCGATTGCGCACAAACGATCGCGTTGCGAAGTTTGTCACTATGTTCGCAGACGATGCAAGCTATAGCAATCTGATCAATAACATGGCAGATGGCAACTGGGATGAAGCATTTCGTGCGGCACACACCCTCAAGGGTGTTTCACGCGATATGGGTTTCATCGATCTGTCTGATTATGCCAGCGAGATCACTGAGGCGCTGCGGGCTCATGACCAGGAACGTGCGAAAATGCTGCTTCCGACAGTTCAAGATGAATATAAAAAAGTAGCAGATGCCATCGCTTTGTTTCGTTAGTTCTTCTTCCTATCGATTGATATGATCGCAGAGAAACAAAAGGCCCGATCGTTCGACCAGGCCTTTTGGTAGTATCGGTCTTTTTCTAAATTACTGAATACCTTCTGCCTCAAAACGCTTCTCGAGAGCCTCTTGATGGATGCTGTATTTGAGCGCTATATCCTTCGCAATCTTTCCTTCTTTGACCAGATCGAACAGACTTTGATCCATCGTACGCATGCCAGCTGCCGCATTTGCAGCGATCACGCTATCAATCTGATGCGTCTTCTCTTCACGAATAAGATTACGGATAGCAGGATTGACACGCATGACTTCGAAAGCAGGGACGACCGAGCCATCTAAGCTTGGCACCAATTGCTGGCTTACCACCGCCTGCAAGACCATAGAAAGCTGCATACGGATCTGGCGCTGCTGATTTGCAGGAAACGCATCGAGGATGCGATCAACCGTGTTTGCACCACCAGTGGTATGTAGGGTCGAGAAGATGAGCTGAGCCATCTCAGCTGCGGTCACCGCTGTTCCAATGGTGTCCTGATCGCGCATTTCGCCCAATAAAACAATATCAGGAGACTCGCGCATCGCAGAACGAAGCGCCTCTGAATAGGTGGCAATATCGGTCGGTATCTCGCGCTGCGTGACGATGCACTTGTCGTGACGATGCACGTATTCGATCGGGTCCTCCATGGTGATGATATGCCCGCTTCGCTCATGATTCAAACGATCGATCATACAGGCGAGTGTCGTCGATTTACCTGCGCCTGCAGGACCAGTCACCAAGACGAGGCCTTTCTCGAACTGAGCGCACGACATGACCTCTTCAGGGATGTTGTAATCTTCAGGCGTAGGCAGCGTGAAGGGAATGATGCGGATGATCGCCGACAATGAACCACGCTGGCGGAAAACATTCACGCGAAAACGACCGAGTCCCGCAACAGCGAACGAATAATCGTCATCATGGTTATACGAATTCAAGAATGGCTCGATATCGCGCCCTGCCAATCCATAGATAGCATGAACCACTTCGCTCGTATCAGAAGGCATGAGCGGAGCATCCCAACGCAGCTGCCTTCCTTCCACTTGATAGGTAAGAGGCAAGCCTGCAATGATGAAAATATCGGATGCCTTTTGATCCACCATCTCTTGCAGTAATTCCCTGATCTTCATAGTAATTCCTATCCCTTCGCGATGCTTTTGATCGATTTTTCTTAATCTTGCGGAGCTGACCAGAAGATCTTATCGGGATCTTCTTCGTTCCACTCCGTCGTCGCTCTCCATGCCATTATTTCATACGATGCCGTATTAGGAATCGATAGCTCGATATCGAGCCTACGACCGCTATCCTGCACGAACGAAGCGGTGAGCACCCCATTTTCATACGTAGCCCCTTCGGGCAATTCGAGGCTCGCAAGTGCCGACTGGACGCTTTCATTCGCAGCGCGCGCTTGCGCGAGCGCCTCATCGAGGTCCGCAAGAAAAACCTGCGCCTGCGTTTCGTTGGCATAGAGCGCAGTCGTCGCATCCTGCTGACGCGTAGTGATCGACTCTTCTGCTTCTGAAGTGGTGATGGCAAGCACTGCCATGACTGCCAAACACAGAATGATGATCAAGACCAAAATGCTGACTGGCCCGATGCGAACAGAGCCCTGTCTCCCTGCCATTATGCATCACCTGCTCTTACATAGCGCGCAGTCTCGAGTTCATAGAAAGGCTTCGAGCCCATTTGCGCATTGCGGTCAGCCGCGCTATACACCTCGATGGTGGCAGTATAGAGCGTACCAGTCGATTGAGGCTTACTTTCCACATCGGTATACACCACAAGTCCATCGGCGATCTCTTTTTCAGGCACGCTTGTCGGATCAACGCTGAATCGCTCAGCAGTATTCGAAGCGAGGTGGATCGCCTGCACGGTATTGTTATTCTCTTCACCTTGATGATGAGCAAGAGCGAACATCTCGATGAGTATGGTAAGGCAGCTGACTACGAACACGAGCAATATGAGCATCTCAATGATGAACGCTATACCCGATCTGCTATGGGTCTGATTCTGCTCCGTTGAGCGGAAGAGAGGCTTCATGAGCGACCCCCTTCTGCACTTCGCAAAGCAACATCAACGCTGCCATTGTCAGTAGTGATGGTGAGCAGTCCGTTTTCGTATGAGAAGTCGAAAAGATCTGAATCAAAGAGCGTGATGGCTTTTTCTGGGGCATAAGGGCTCTCTTCGAGAGCATACTCTTGCATGATCGAACCATTGAAGGCATAGATGCGAGTCTCATAACCTTCTGCCCCATCGATCGATTCACGCAAAACCAGCGCAGCGCCTTCGGGGCCCTCACCAATCAAGACCGCATCATACATATCATTCGAATGAATGGTGTTTGCAAGAAAAGACTGCTCGAGCCGCTCTGTGCTTTCACCCGAAGCCATCGTGTTGAGCGCCTGGTATACATTTATACCCACCAGAAAGGAAATGAGCAGCATGACAATGAACAAACCAAAGAGCACTGCAGCAAATGCACGATTCGATGATATGCTCATCGGGGCTTGCTGATCGCGTAAGGCCGATGGCGAAAACACGCCCCGCTGCTGGTCGTTGGTGTCTTGGAGCACGAAGCTCTTCGAGCTCGCATCTTGCCCTGAGAGACGCGGGAGCGCAACGGTGCTATTTCTCGCTTGGCAACTCATCGAGGCATCACCACGACACTTGGTAGCGTATTACTTGCGAGCACCTCATAGATGACCACATAGTCATCATGGTTGACGCGTAGATCGTAATGATCTTCGAGATAGGCGAGATTGGTCGGGAATGACCCCTCGATAGCAGCACACTGCATGGCTGAGTCGAGGATGGTGTTTCGAATCGATGCCGCTCCCTGTTCTTTCGCATTCGTAAATACAAGGTTCAACGCAATGCAGAGTACGACTACAACAGCGCAGGTCGCGACAACCGCACAAATGATGCGTTTGCGCTTTCGCTTCTGTCGTTGTTGTGTCGGCTCTGTATACACTCGAGCAACCTTTCGCGGCGCTTCGCTTCGCTAACCAATGGATCCCATGACGCCGATGAGTGGCAGCATGACCGAGATGAGTGTCGCACCCACCGCCACGGTGAGAAATGCAGCCATGATAGGCTCAACACTATCGATGACGCCATCGATGTCGGAAATCGCTTCATTGAAGAACAAAGATGCAAGTTGGATGAGAATGTTATCGAGGCTGCCCGAACGAGATGCAACCGTGAGCATACGCACATATACCGGATCGAAGAGCTCGACCTCACTGATCGCCTGTACGATACTTCGTGGATTCTCGCTGTCAACCATTAGCTCATAGGCTTTTGAAACGTTTTGCTGGAGTCGGTCATGCGTAACCGTAGAGAGCGAAGCATTCATAGCTTCGTCGGTATTAAGACCAGATGCCACATAGATAGCAAGCGCCGAGACAAAACGCGAGAGCGCGAGTTCATACATGGCTGACTTTGTGAGCGGAAGCTTCTCGAAGAGCTTCAAAAGAGACTGTCTGCCACTTGGGAAACGCGTCATTATGGTAGCGATAAGAAAGACGATCGCGAAAAACAGCGTAACAGCCAGCGCTACCCATCCGATCCCGATAGCGATGCTGACCTCATTGAACGATCCTGCAGTAAGCGAACCAGAAAGACGCTCGTATACACTGATGAATACAGGCAGGATGACGATCACCGCAAAGAGCAAGATGATGCTCATGATGCAAAGCAGCGCAGTCGGATAACCAATGCTCGATGCGATCTTCGTGAATAGACGCGACTCTTCGCTATAGTACACGCTCAAGCTGCGCAATACATCTTCAAGATGACCTGAACGCTCGCCCACTGCAATCATATCGATCGCATAACGAGGAAACGCACCCGTATCCTCCATGGAGCGCGCAAGATCTTTTCCTGCGATGAGGCTGCGATAGATCTGCTTACACGTTTTTCCGAAAGGCGTATTCTCCATATCCTCCGAAAGCATGTGAACCGCTTCATCGGTCTGTATGCCGACTGAAAGCATGAGCGCGATGCTATCGCAAAAAACACTGACTGCAGCACTATCCGCTAAACGCTGTGCCATGGTGTTCGCTCCTATCTCGTTCAACGACGATCACTGCTCGAAGCTGAGTTTTCTCGATCCGAGCCGCATCTTGAAGGCTTCGTTGGTCTATCGAAAATCATTCCATCCATTGTAACGTGATACATCAAAGATTGCCTCGTAATCGAGCGTTTTCTCTTCCAAAAAGCAAGATAAGATGCTCATTTTTGGGATGTTGCGCAACGTGCGTGAGCATGCTTTGTCTTTGATCGATCGCTCGGTATAATAGTGCGATTAGGCCATATTTCTCATATCATCTATATGGCCTCGCGTGATCACGATCGCGCTCAGACGTGTCTTGTGCATGGAAAGAAGGCCGCTACTGTGGAGGTCAAGCGCTCCATACTCTTGCTTAGCTTCGCATTGCTGTTGGCCGCATGCGCCCTTTGCTCATTGGCGTTATCAGGGTGTGGGGATGGCTCCTCTTCGAGCACTACCTCATCTGACGACACGAGCGGTGAGCCATTTTCCCCTCCGGCAAATGTCACACTTTCAACATTTGACTCCTCCGCTGCTACCGGCTCGAAGAAAGCTTATATTGACGTCTCTTCAGCAACTCAGGGTTATGTGGGGGCTGCCGCTACATCGGGCAGTAGGCTAAAGCTACAAGTGAGCAAAAATGGGCAGAATATGAACTACGATATGCCCTCTGACGGTACACCGATCATCGTGCCACTCGACATGGGCAGTGGCGCATATACGGTCTCAGTGATGCAGAATACAAGCGGGTCACGATACGCTGAGCTCTATTCCACCAGCGTGAATGCACAGCTCGAAAGCGAGCAGGCGCCCTACTTGGTTCCAAATATATTCTGCTATTATGATGCTAACAGCGCAGTGGTAAGAAAAGCTAAGGAGCTGACGCAAAACGCAAAGAATCAAGGGGATGCGCTACGTTTGATCTATGAGTGGATCGAGAACAACATTGTCTACGACAACGCGAAAGCAGATCAACTAAGCGGTAAATCAGGATACATTCCTGATCCCGATGAAACCTTGCAGACCCAAAAAGGCATTTGCTTCGATTACGCCTCGCTCGCCGCAGCGATGCTTCGCAGCCTTGGCATCCCCTGCAAGATCGTTACTGGCTATGTCTCTCCTGATGGCATCTATCATGCCTGGAACATGGTATGGATCGATGGTAGCTGGAAGACCGTGTCGTTTACGGTGAACCCTCGCGATTGGACTCGCGTCGATCTGACCTTTGCTGCCAATGGTGCGGGTGACGCAGTTGGCGATGGCAGCAACTATACCGATCGTTACGTGTATTAGCGCCAAGTTTCTGTGAAAAGCGACTGAACGAGCAATGCCTCGTGAAGAAGGAGCTTTGGAGCAGAAAGGTTGTACAAAGCTGATCATTTGGTCTTCTGATGGGTCAGATTTCTGTGAAAAGCGACTGAGCGAGCAATGCCTCGTGAAGAAGGAGCTTTGGAGCAGAAAGATGACCCATCAGAAGATCAAAGTGGCTGGGCCAGCAGGATTCGAACCTACATAGCTGGTACCAAAAACCAGAGTCCTACCATTGGACGATGGCCCAGTGTCAACCGATCGCAAGAAACGAAACAATACCTATTCGAGCCTTGCAAGCACAAGATTATAGCGCATTTTAGCGAACCAGAGCAATCTTGCTCAGTTCACGCCCCGGAACAAATGGCCAGTGGTGGTGCCTTCAGCCCGTGAGACCCTATCGCCGCTCTTGAGCGCAATATCACGAGCGCGCACTGCGCGAGCAACCTTTTTAGAAACCTGATCGACATTCATAAGCGTAGTGTCGACCATGAATGCCGAAACGCCAGCAGCGATCAGATCGGGCGCAGCATGAGCAACGTCAAGCCCAACTGCATTGTAAAGATGACTGCGACCAAGCACATCGGTAATAACAGGCAGCTCGTAGCCTTTGCGATCCTTCAAATAGTGTGGACTCTTACGACGAGCGCAGTTTGAGCAATCTTCATTGCACGGTCCTTGGCTCATGAGCAAACAATGCTCTGTCACCATAAGCTCCGTGTGGCCCATGATAGTGAATCCGAGCGGTACTGGGCTCACCTCACCTAACTCTTCGACCTGACGAAGTGTAAGTTCGGGCGAAAGCCAGATGCGCTGTGCTTCAAACTCATGCGCGACCTGCAGATCGAGACGATTCGTAATAGGCAAGAAGGGACCGATCTCAATCTGAGCACCAAGCTCACTCGCATGAACGACTTGCCCAAGATTCTGCACCATGACTGGCTTCTCTGCTTTTACACGCTTCCATATATCGAAACCGTTGCGGCGCTGCTCGTCCCCATCATGAGCGACCACAGGCATAATAGGAATGCATTGCTTGGGATATCCCGCTTGTTCGGCTGTGGTTGAGAGTTGACCTGCAATGACCGATTCGCCCCGACGATAGTTCTGAACAGGGACATAAATAAGGTCGGCACCTGCGCGTTTTGCCGCACGGGCACAAGCAGGATTCGTAGCCAATACTGCAACCTTACAAGAACCTTTGCGAATACGCGGATCATAGACGCGCGAAGGTGCTTTCTCGAGCACGCGGCCATGAAAGGGCGCAAGCAGAGCTGCTATGAGTTGCTCACATGCCTTTGCGCGCGCCTTATGCAACGCGGAAAACCCGATTCCGACACCTTCGTCGAGCTCGATTTCGATGCGATCTAGTGCAAACGGGGTCGATCCGAGGCGATCGATGTGCTCGATCACTTCGTTAGTTGTGACTGCTTTTGTTCGAGCAGCTTCGACCACATCGCCCTGAATAGTAACCGAGATCTTCTTGCCGCTCCGATTCTCAAGAGAGCTTCCACCTTGAGCAGCACACGGATCCTCTGCAAAAAGAGTGATCGAAAGTGGCTCGCCAATATGCATCTTGACCTGAGCATCTATCGCGATACGAGGTTCGACATCGCTATCATGAAATGCAGCCTCCGCGCTTCGTACGCGAAAAACACGATCGCCTTTGCCAAGCGGTTTTTCTACCGTAACAGCCACTCGACCATCCGAAAGATTTTCCAATGAATCGATAGTATGGACGATATGTCCTTTGTTCGTCCAAAATTCGATCACGTCACCTTCGACCAAACGCAGCACTGGATCGATCGTGATACGACTGCCCTTCACGTTTACGACACGGCCGGCGAAGCTTCCGCGATTGTTCGGCCGCCCATATCCCATCATCTCATTGCCACGCTCGCGCTCAAGATACGCTGTGGTAAAACCACGCGAGAATGCATCAGAGAGTTCTTGAAGATCGTCTTGTGTTGCGCGTGGAGCATTCGGCCAATCAAGATCGGTTTCCGCAACACCATCATCGAGCTGCACTTGCGCCCAGTTATAAAAGCGCTCGAGGATGCCTCGATATACACGAGTAACACAGCTCACGTACTCAGGGGATTTCATGCGCCCCTCGATCTTGAGCGACGAGACCCCTGCATGGATGAGCTCGGGGATGATCTCAGCGGTGCAGAGATCTTTTGGCGAGAGCAAATGCTCGCCTGGTGTATCGAGTGGTTTGCGCAAGGCCTTATTGCGCAATTCATATGGCAAACGACACGCTTGCGCGCACATGCCACGATTTGCCGAACGTCCGCCCACCATCGAGGACATGAAGCATTGACCTGAATAACATACGCATAATGCACCATGAGCAAAACATTCTGTCTCCACCTCAAGATCAGAGGCAAAATGGCTCAACTCGGCAAGCTCGGTAAGCGATAATTCGCGTGCAAGCGTCACGCGTTTAGCCCCCAATGCAGCCTCAGCCACGATCGCATCCTTTGTGTGGGTGTTCATCTGAGTCGATATATGCACTCGCGTCTCGGGAATAGTACGTGCGATTTCTTGAGCGAGTCCGATATCCTGCACGATGAACGCATCAACGCCTGCGCGATATGCCTGACGGACCAACTCGAGCGCATCCCATATCTCAGAAGGAAGGATGATCGTATTGACGGTCAAATAGACCTTCACGCCACGAAGATGAGCATAGTCACACGCTTCGCGCAAAGTTTCGATAGTGAAGTTATCGGCATTTCTGCGTGCATTGAAATCGGATGCCCCGAGATAGACCGCATCGGCACCAGCGCTCACTGCGGCATGAAGGCAGGTCATATTACCTGCGGGGGCTAAGAGTTCAATATGCTTCATGGCAACATCCCTTATAAGACAACACTGCACCGAAAAAAGCTGCTACGCTCGTTTCAGTGCAGAATGATTCTAAAAGAAGCAGAACGACGTTTACGCGTCTGCAGCTTTTTGATCGGCGCTTTGCAGGGCTTCTATGCCTGCCTCATAATGAGAACGTACCTCATTCAGACGATCGCCATAGGTCGCAAAATCGAACTTGCCATTTTCTGGCACCTTCACGTCTTCATAAAGATCGACATACGCAGCAAAAGCTTGCTGCAGCTCTTCAGTGCCCTTAAGATAATCTGCCTGAATATCTTTCATCGCATCAGGAACAGAGAGCGCTTTGAGCTTGTCCACTGAGTTATTGATATTAGCGAGTTGCGTGCCAAAAGAAACGACCTCGCCATCCTTGATGATCGAGGAAAACTCGGTCATCTGAGCATCAATCTCCTCCATGATCTGGTTTACGTTCGCCATATACTGACGATTGAGGGTTTGCGGATCATCTGATTGCGTAGTACCAGACGCGCAGCCCGACAACACAAGCGTGCACACAAGCGCGATGAGCGCGACAAGACCTGCCATGCGGGATGAGATCGATATCGTGTGAGAATTCTTATTCATACTGCCCTTCATTCATAGTGGTAAGGATCGCACTCTTCATGCGAACCGATGATGCGTGTTGCTTACACGGCCTTATCAAGCGGCGGCCGGTGTAGCGGTAGAGCCCCCGCCTGATGGAGGATCAGTTGTTCCTCCAGAGCTCGATCCTCCTGACGATCCGCCAGAAGGGGTGTTCGAACCACCACTCTCGCCATTATTTCCTCCTGAACTTCCACCCTCTTCGGGAGTCTGTGTTCCGGTTGTGGGTGTTTCAGGCTCGTTTGTTTCAGGTTTCTCTTCTTTTTCGTCCTCTTCAGGCTTCTCTCCCTCAGCAGAGACCGTAGCTCCCGAAGCGCCAGAACCATGACCGATATCGGTCTTGGTGAACTTGATCGTTCCTGCGCCCTTCGGGAAGTCTTCTTTTTCCTGGCCCTGCAAGAGCTTGTTCACGAAATCGCCGAAGATGCTATCGGCAGCAACCCATGTCGGCATTGATTTCTCGTTACGATCACCGATCCAAATCGCGACCGAAATCTGCGGAGTGATACCACAGAACCACTTGTCGCGATAATCCTCACTCGTACCAGTCTTGCCACCTACAGGCTGACCGTTGTAGAGAGCAGCATTACGACCCGTGCCTTTTTGGACGACGCCCTCCATCACTTTGACCGCGGCTTCAGTAAGATCAGTGCTCAAAACCTTTTCCCCTTGGGTATCAGCACGATAGATGACCTGACCTGAGGAGTCCCTGATTTCTTCGATGCAATTCGCTTTATGAAGCGTACCGCCATTTGCGATCGTTGCATATGCTTGAGCCATCTCAAGCACGCTCACCTCTTCAACGCCAAGCGTGATAGAAGGAACCGCTTCAAGCTCTGATTCTATGCCGCATTTATGTGCCATGTCGACGACCTTCTGTGGGCCGATCTCGGTGCATAATTCAGCAAAACCAGTATTGGAAGATACCGCAAATGCGCTTTCTATGCTACGCGTACCGTAGTTCGCATTGCCATAATTAGCCACTTCCCAGTCGTTGATCTTCACCTTTGAAGTACAGTTCAAGTTAGTTTCCGGCGAAATTCCTTCATCAAGTGCTGCAAGCAGCGTAAAGGTTTTGAATGATGATCCAGCTTGACGTTTAGCCTGGGTGGCAAGATTGAATTCATTTGTAGTGAAATCGCGACCACCAACCATAGCCTCGATGAAGCCCGTATCCGGATCGATGGCAACAAGAGCACACTCTAAGTTATCAGGCAAACCTTCCAGCTTTCGATCGACCGCGGCCTCTGCAAGATCCTGAACATGAGGATCGAGGGTTGTAACGACCGTCAAACCACCCTTGAACACTTCATTGACCGAGTAATCCTGCAGCAGTGTATCGCGAACATAGCTGGTGAAATAGTCGTACTTGATGATGCCATTGGTCGACTCTTCACGCGTGACATTGAGCTCAAGGGGAGCCTGTTGTGCTTCATCGTGCTCTTCTTGCGTGATGTAATGATTGCTAAGCATGCGATCGAGCACAAGATTTCGACGCGCAAGACAGCTTTCTGGGTTATCGATCGGGTTGTTATAGGTGGGTGACTGAGGAATTCCGATGAGGGTCGCTGCTTCATCTAGCGTGAGGTCTTTGGCGGGTTTCGAGAAATAGAGCTGAGATGCCGCTTCGATACCATAGGCGCCTTGGCCGTAGTTGATAGTATTGAGATACATTTGAAGAATCTCGTCCTTGTCGTACATCTTCTCAAGCTCGAGCGAGATATACGCTTCGCGCACTTTACGCTTGATGGTCGATTCGGTCGCTTCGTCGGCAAGAACAGTATTACGCACGAACTGTTGCGTGATAGTGGACGCGCCTTCTTTGCCAGTACCAGTAAGGTTCACAACAATAGCACGAGCAATACCCATCATATCGACGCCATCGTGCTCGTAAAAACGCTCATCCTCGGTCGCAACCGTTCCATCAAGCACATATTGGCTGATTTCAGAAAGCTCGACCGGATCGCGATTTTCGATATAGAATTCCGCAAGCAATGTCGTGCCATCATTGGCGTAAACACTTGTCTTCTCGGCGTAGTTGAATGCAGATGAATCTTTGTAATCGGGCAGATCTTGGAGCCATACCATCGCCGCTGCAGCAGCAGCGATACCTCCGATGCCGAAAACGACCAGAACGATGACGAGCGCCATCATGGCCTTACTGAGCGGCTGACGTTTTCTGCGATGTGCCCTCTTCTTACGAGATCGAAGTGACATCTTACCTCCATAGATATACTGGGAAGTATTTTATCATGCCTGCAGGTCTTGCGAGCACACCAAGCATCGTGCGTAAAGATTCACACGGTTTAGCCATAGAACATTCAGATTCGTAAGGTTTTTTATGGGAAAAGTCGCGTTCTGTCTACTCAGGCAAGTGGAGGTTGCCACTCGAAAAACCAATCATTATCTTGCGTATAAGCGTCTTCAGCAAGCTGCATTTGTGCATGAACCGCATCATTGCCCGTACCACCAAAAGTATTGCGTGCAGCAACAATGCTCTCGAGATCGAGCGCACGGGTGATATCCTCTTCGAATAGATCGCTTTCTGCTTTGAAATCCGCAAGTGAAAGATCATCTAGGTCGCAGCCACGTTTATCGCATAGAAGAACAAGGTGACCGACCACTTCGTGAGCCTTACGAAACGGCATGCCCTTTTTCGCGAGATAATCTGCCACATCAGTAGCAGCAAGATATCCCTTGCGTGCTTGTTCTATCATGGCATCTTGATTGATCTTCATCGTGGCGATCATGCCTTCCATGCAGGTAAGACAATCGTAGAGCGTCTTAGCGGCATCGATAACGCCTTCTTTATCCTCTTGAAGATCTTTGTTGTAGGCCAAAGGGAGCGATTTCATCGTGACCAACAATGCGACCAGGTCGCCTACGACTCTGCCTGATTTGCCGCGAATGAGCTCTGCGAAGTCGGGATTCTTCTTCTGCGGCATGATCGACGATCCAGTCGAATAAGCATCAGAGAGCGTAATGAAGCCAAATTCAGACGTTGACCACAAGATGATCTCTTCAGAAAGACGCGAAAGGTGGATCATACTCACACTTGCTGCATAATCAAGATCGAGTAAGAAATCACGATCTGAAACTGCATCGAGCGAATTCGGGATCGCATCCGCAAAGCCGAGCGCTTCGGTGGTAGCCATACGGTCGAGCGGATAAGTAGTACCAGCCAGTGCTGCCGAACCGAGCGGGTTCATATTCGCAGCATCATACGCCTGACGCAGGCGGTTGAAATCGCGTGTGAACATCCAGTAGTACGCAAGGAAATGATGGGTAAGCAGCACAGGCTGGGCATGCTGAAGATGCGTATAACCCGGCAGATATACACCGAAATTCTCCGCTGCTACCGCTAACAAGGTCTTACGCAGCTTAAGATTTGCCCCCATCAGTTCACGGGCGAGCTGTTTTGCATACAGGCGAGTATCGGTGATCACCTGATCATTGCGCGAGCGGCCCGTATGCAAACGCGCCCCCGCATCGCCAATGCGTTCGGTCAGGACCTTCTCGATCGACATATGGATATCTTCATCGTTGATGTCAAAGGTGAAATTGCCTGCATCGATATCTTTTTCGATCTGAGCAAGCCCCTCGATTATGGCACGTGCATCATCATCAGATATGACACCCTGTTTTGCCAACATACGAGCATGAGCGCATGAGCCAGCGATATCCTGTTTGTACATTGCCTTATCAACAGGCAAAGATGCGCCGAATTCTTGCGTAAATTCACTTACACCCTGCTCAAAACGTCCTGACCACAATGCCATGTTTACTCCACTACCTCGCCATCGGTCTTGCCATGATCACGGCGATTCTTTGCCCAAACACGCGTAGAGAGACCATACAGGTCAATGAAGCCCTTCGCAGAATCACGATTGAATGTATCAGCTGCATCATACGTAGCCAGACCGTAATCGTAGAGTGAGAAATCTGATTTGCGACCAGTTACCGTACAAGTTCCTTTGTAGAACTTCAGGCGGATCGTGCCATCAAGACAAGTCTGTGTTGTGGCAATGAACTGATCCATCGCATGCTTGAGCGGAGAGAACCACTGACCGTTGTAGACCTGGGTAGCCCAATCCTGTTCGATATGGAGCTTATAGCGCATCACTTCGCGCTCGAGGCACATGTCTTCCAATGCTCGATGGGCTTCGATGAGCGCAAGAGCGCCTGGTGCTTCATAGCATTCGCGACTTTTAACACCAACCATGCGATTCTCGATCATATCGATACGACCAAAACCATTCGAACCTGCGATCTCGTTCATCTTCTCAATGACCTCAAGATACGACATCTCAACGCCATCGATAGCGCAGGGAACGCCGCCAGCGAAACGAACCTCGACCTCAGTCGGAACATCAGGAGCCTCTTCAGGAGAGACGGTCATCGTATAGATGTCGGCAGGAGGCGCTGCCCAAGGATCTTCAAGAACACCACATTCGATAGCGCGACCCCATAGATTATCGTCGATCGAATAGGGCTTAGCCTTCGTGGCCGCAACAGGAACGCCATGCTTCTCAGCATATTCGATCTCTTCATCACGCGTATGGAGATCCCATTCGCGCACGGGAGCCAAGATCTCGATAGAGGGATCGAGCGCCTGGATCGAAGTTTCAAAACGAACCTGATCGTTGCCCTTGCCCGTACAACCATGAGCGATATACTTTGCGCCTTCCTTGTGAGCAACATCGACCAAGAACTTGGAGATGAGCGGGCGAGAGAGCGCGGAGACGAGTGGATACTTATTCTCGAATTGAGCATTTGCGGCGAGCGCTTTGGTGAGATAGTCCTTGCAGAAGATCTCACGCATATCGATAACATAGCATTCGATCGCGCCAGTCTTGAGCGCTTTTTCCTTCACCGCTTCAAGACCTTCGTGCTCTTGACCAACTTCACCGACTACCGCGATGACATCGAGGTCCTTTTCCTCCTGTAGCCATTTGATGCAGACCGAGGTGTCCAGACCACCGGAATAAGCGAGTACGACTTTATCTTTTGCCATGTTTCTTCCCTTCTGAACTGGCTTGACTTCACACTGTCATATTGTATCGCGCTGTAAAGTAGCGTATCTCAATACGATGTTATTCGGCATCCTTTGCAGGCTTGTCATCTTGCGAATCATCTTCGCCCTCTTGGTGGGCAGTGAGCTTATCGGCCGCTGCGGCCTGCAACACATCACCAAGCTTGCCTTCGGCACCGCCGACCTTTTCTTTGAGCATCTGCATAACATCTTTGAATTCTGCGTTGATGTTTTCCGCTTCTTTGAGCAGATCCTCATATTCTTGCTGTGCGGCAGCCGCTTCTTCCTGAGCTTTTTTCTCTGCTTCAGCGGCTTCTTTTTCCTTTGTTTTGGATGCCACGCACAAGCTTGGCAGCGCATCGATGAGCTTATCAATATCAGCCTCGGTGATGATGAGTGGCGGCAAGAAACGCAGCGTATGTTCGCCCGTTGCATTCAACAAGAAACCTGCATCGAGTGCAGCGTCCACCACGAACGGTGCTACGAACTCCTCTTTCAGATCGGCTGCGATCATAAGACCCGAGCCACGCACTTCGGTTACCTCATCAAGTGCGAGCAGCTTATCGGCGAAATAGTCACCCATCTCTTCAACACGCTGGCCAAAGTTCTCTTTTGAGAGCGTATCAAGCGTTGCGTATGCTGCCGCCATAGCAAGGTTGCTTCCGCCAAAGGTCGAACCGTGATCGCCTGGTTCGAATGCCTCTGCCACTTCGATACGAGCAACACATCCGCCCATCGGCATACCTGATGCCACACCTTTCGCGAATGTGATGATATCAGGCGTAATGCCTGCATTCTGGAATTCGAAAGGCCACGTGCCACAACGATAGAATCCCGTTTGGACCTCATCGGCAATGAATAATGCGCCGTTGCGACGCGCGAGCTTAGTCGCCTCGAACAGGTAATCGTGATCGACTGGCAAAACACCCGCTTCACCCTGAATGGGCTCCATCATGATGGCTGCAATCTGGCCAGGATACTCCCACCAGATGTTGCGCAAAGCATCCATATCATTTGGAGGAATAGCCACAAATCCTTCGGGTAGCGGCTCGAATTTTTCTTGCTTAGCAGGCTGAGCGGTCGCAGCCAATGTTGCAAGCGTACGGCCGTGGAAACTGCCTTCCAACACGATGATGATATGACCACCGCTCGATTCCTTCTTTGCCCACAGGCGTGCGAGCTTGATGGCGCATTCGTTGGCTTCAGCACCTGAATTCGCGAAGAACGTCTGCCAGGGTGCGCGGAAAAAGCGCGGCACGCACTCGTTTGACATATCTGAGATCTGCTTAGCAACCTCAGCGCGTTTTTCTATGTAGTAATAGTTGCTCACATGAATGAGCTTCTCTGCTTGTTCAGTAAGCGCCTTTACTACAGCTGGATGGCAATGGCCCAAACTATCGGCTCCGATGCCTGCGATAAAATCGAGATAAGTCTTACCCTCGTCATCAGTGACCTCGACACCTTTGCCTTCGACCAAGCACACTGGCTTACGCTTGAACGTGTGCATGATAAACGTATCGTCAAGTTTCTTTATTTCTTCGAATGACATTCCAATTCCTTTTCCCTGATGCTCCTACAAGTTTTCCATGAGACGCGATGCCAATAATCCGAGCGGAGCATAATCGTCCTTCATGTTGTGTTCATCGTCATTATATATGAGCGTGCCAGCGCCCACCGAAGTGAGCAACTCGATCAATAAAGAATGTGGTTTGGTGCCATTGATGATATGAGCACGATGGACGCCTGCCTCAAGTGCGTGCACGCACGATTGGAGTTTAGGAATCATGCCCTTGCTGACTGCTCCATCATTCAGCATATCGCGTGTTTCCTGAAGCGACATGCGTGAAACAAGCGTGTCCTTATCATCAAAATCAACATAGAAGCCGTCAACATCGGTGAGGAAGATAATCTTCTGTGCGCCGATTGCACCAGCAACTGCACAAGCGACCGCATCAGCATTGATGTTGAACGAACCACCATCTTCGCCCTTACCGATCGAGGCAATGATAGGCACATAAGCTGCATCGATGAGCGTCTTGAGGTAGGCCGGGTTCACATCGATGACGCTCCCTACACGGCCAAGCTCAGGCTTGAACTGTTCGGCAATGATGGTGCCTGCATCCGCGCCGTTCACCCCTACCGCGAGATTGCCATGCTGGTTCATCGCGCGAACCAGCTCTTCGTTCACCTTACCAACAAGCGTCATCTTCACGACTTCCATCGTTTCTTCGGAGGTGACACGCTGACCGTTGATGAACTCGACCTCGAGATCGAAACGATCCATGTTCTCGGTGATAGCAGCACCACCGCCATGTACGATGACCGGATTGACGCCCATGATCTTCAGCATGACGATGTCAGCCATGACCGCGTCACGCAATTTGGGATCGACCATAGCAGCACCACCATACTTGATGACAATGGTCTTGCCGGTCTGATTCTTGATCCACGGAAAGGCCTCGATCAAGACTTCCGCGGTGTGGGATGAGGTAAGTTTTCTTTCATTTGCGAAATTCATAATGTTTTATCTCCAACGTTTCATATGTTCATTAAACAATAGCGAGCACTGCTCGTCGGGCAGCACCAAACTATGTTCGGTAATCGCCGTTGATTCGCACATAATCGTAGGAGAAATCACACGTCCAGACCGTTGTCTGCGCATCACCCGCACCAAGATCCGCCGCGAGCAAGATCTCTGGCTCTTCGAAGCGACGGAGAGCCTCCTCTTCGTCGAACTCCACGGTAAGACCATCGCGGCAAACAGGAATGCCCATGATATCAATCGAGACGTTTTGCTGTTCAAACTGCGCACCGCTTCGACCGAGCGCTCCAGCGATACGTCCCCAATTGGCATCATGACCGAATATCGCTGTCTTCACGAGTGGCGAATTCGCAACGCAGCGAGCAGCCATGTCTGCCTCCTCGGGCGTACGCGCGCCACTTACTTTCACCGTGACAAGCTTAGTCGCCCCTTCCCCGTCCCGCGCCATCTTGCGAGCAAGATCTTGCGTGATGAAGTCGAGTGCCGCTTGGAATTCCCGATACGCGATCGAACCTTCCTCGATATGCGCGTGCAGAGCAGCCCTACCACTTGCGAACAAGAAGCACGTATCATTCGTGGAAGTGTCGGAATCGACGGTGACCTTGTTAAAGCTTCGATCCACGCTGTGAACGAGCGTTGTATGCAGCAATGCCGGTTCAAGAGGCGCATCCGTCGTGATTACCGCGATCATGGTGGCCATGTTCGGCATGATCATCCCCGAGCCTTTAGCCATGCCACCCACCGTGATAGTAGCGCCCTTAAGAGCCGGATCTTCACTCACATAAGAAACTGCGATCTGCTTAGGTACGGTATCGGTGGTCATGATCGCACGCGCAGCATCAGCACCCGTCTCACATGTCATACTCTGATGCAATGCAGGCACCGCTGTCTCAAATGGCGTTGTGTCAAGGATCTGCCCTATCACACCAGTAGAAGCCACGAGCACATCATCAACACTACACCCGATAGCAGAAGCAACGATATCACAGGTGCGATTCGCTGCGTCGAGCCCGACCGAGCCCGTCGCAGCATTGGCACATCCCGAATTGATGATTACAGCACGTGCAAAGCCAAAGTTTCGTCCATCCAAATGCTCTTTAGAGACGATGACAGGCGCTGCGCAAAAGACGTTTTGAGTAAAGGTTGCAGCAACCGCAGCGAGCTCCTCAGCTTCGACGAGTGCCATGTCCAACCGATCGGGATCCTTGCGAAATCCTGCATGAATACCACCTGCGCGAAATCCTAACGCGCTTGCAACGCCACCCTGTTCGATAGTAGTAAGCTCGATGCCATTCCAAGATAGTGATGAAGAAATTTGTTCCATGACCTTATCCTTTTATCGAAAAGCCTCGCATGAAGGCTCATATCGCATATTCATCCGAAAAATCACCGCAACGTTTATGCGGGGTTAGAAACGCTCGAACTGGCTTGACGCGGATCGAAGGCTTGCACACTTCAGACCAAACGTCACTTAGCTGCTCCTACACAGGAAGCGCTACCAGGTCGAGCCCGCATCGCTGATCGAAACCGCATACGATGTTGGCGCATTGAACCGCCTGACCAGCCGCACCTTTGCAGAGGTTGTCGATCGCACAAACAGAGATGAGCGCACCGGTCGACTCTTGATAGGCAATGCCAATATGAGCATTGTTCGTGCCGAGCACTGAAGCCGTGCGTGGCATCTGCCCAAGCGGCAAGACGGTGACAAACGGATAATCATCGTTGAAGGTCTGAGCGTAGAGCGCATGAAGCGACTCAAGCGTATGCTCGTTGCGCGCTTTTGCAGAAAGTTGCATCGTTACTGTAGAGAGTAGACCGCGATTTGCAGGTGCAAGATGCGGCGTGAACACGAGACGTCCTTCAATGCCGAGAATCTGTTCGATCTCGGGAGTATGACGATGCTTCGCGACGCCATATGCCTCGAAATTATCGTTTGCATTGCAAAAATGAGTGCGGGCATTCGCGCTTCTGCCTGCTCCTGTCACGCCAGAGATCGCATCCGCAACGACGAGCCCTTCAGCAAGCGCGAGCGCAGGATAAGCGGCAAGTGAAGTTGCTGTTGGGTAGCAACCCGCACAAGCAACCAAAGTAGGATGATGCTGCGCATGAAGCTTATGGGCTTCCTCGAGCGCTGCTTCAGTGATCTCAGGCAGCCCGAAGAACGCCTGCTTAAGCAGACCAGGAGCCGTATGAGGTGTTCCATACCATTTCTCGAAGATCGCTGGATCTTGCAGTCGAAAATCGGCTGAAAGGTCGAAGACCGAGACATCGGATGCTAAAAGATCGGGTACGAGCGTCATCGCAGCTGTATGAGGGGTGGCTAAGAAGACTACATCACAGCCAGCGAGCGAGGTTGTATTGTGCGCCTCAAACTCAAGATCGCACACTCCTTCAAATGCAGGATACAGATCCGAAATAGGAGTGCCTTCATCTGTCGAAGACGTGATCACGCGAAGATCGAATTCAGGATGGCGAGAAATGATTCGGACTAGTTCAGCTCCTGCGAATCCAGCAGCACCGATGATGCCAGTCAATAAACTCATAGCCAATCCTTTCTTCCTCGTACGATCTTACGGTTAAAGACTAATCTATAGATGATACTCCTATTATGTGCGATGTGGACTTCTTAATTTTGTTTGGTGATTGTGCAGAAAGACGGCGATCGCTCTGTATTGAGGTATGATCGTATATGAAATCCGAATATAAATGAACATGTTGAGTGAAATCGTCTCTGATTGAAGAGCTTTAGCATCTTATAAGCTTTTACACGCTCGAAACGAAAGCTCAAAGTAAAAAGCCTGACTCGCTATCTTGAGCCATGACATGCGCACGATCATGAGCGTCAACTATGAGGCTAGCGGAGCTCAACAGACTATACACGATGGAGGGTGCCGTGAAGATCGCTATCAGCGGACTAGGAAAAGCAGGTAAAGCGCTCGCTGAATACATCATCGAGAAAACCGACGACACGCTTGTATGCGCTATTTGCCGTGATGAGAGCAAAGCGGCTGGACTCAGCATCGCAGAAGCCCTCAAATACCCCAGCAAAAGGATGCATACAAGTCCAGTCATAGCCCTCTCACAAGCAGCAAGCCATCCTGCCATGCAAGAGGCTGAGGTTTTGATTGATTTCTCAAGCTCGAAATTTACCACGAAACTGTGTGATCTATGCTGCGAGGTCGGCTGTAACCTGGTCGTATGCACCACCAACCATGAAGAGAGCGCGTTCGAAGCCCTGCAGGCAAGCGCCGAAGATAAGCGCATCGGTATCGTCTATGCGCCCAACATCACCCTCGGCATCAATCTACTCATCGAAGTGACGCGCAGGCTCTCACGCCTTCTACCCGATTTCGATTTCGCGATCATGGAGCGTCATCGCGCAGACAAGGCTCCTGTTACCGCCACTGCACAGATGATCGCCAATGCCGCGGAGGACCATGATGTAAGCATCTCATACATGCGTGCAGGTGGCTATGTGGGCGTGCATGAACTCACTGCTGCAAGCGAAAATGAGCGTATCACCATCATTCATGAATCTTTCTCGCGCAGTGCGTTTGCCAATGGCGCGGTGCTCGCAGCTCATTTCGTCATAGACAAGAAGGGCTTCTTCACTATGCAAGATGTCTTAAAAAGTCTTGCTGTCTAACAAGGATCCAACATCGATCGCGGATCCATACACCTCCCGAAGAACACAAAACTCCGACCGTCTTGGCCGGAGTTTTGCACATGATAAAGTGTTCGACTCTGAAGATACGCCCAGAAATACCCTAGTCAACAACCTCTTCAAGCGTGATCTCGAAATTCAGATCTTTGCCTGCCATCTCGTGATTCATATCGAAGACCACGTCATCGTCCGTGACTTCAACCACCTTAACAGGAAAAGCTTGTCCACCAGGGGCCTGCATATAGACCGTCTGGCCGATGGGCAGATCGTCCACATCGGGAACGTTCTCACGCGGAATGCGTTGCACAAGCTGCTCGTCACGCTCGCCGTATGCATCTGCAGCAGGGATATGGACCTTCTTGGTCTCCCCTACGGACATTTCATTCACAGCAGCATCAAAACCAGGGATCATCATGCCAGCCATGCAGGTGAATTCCAGCGGTTCACCACGATCGATCGACGAATCGAAGACCGTGCCATCATCGAACGTGCCGACATAGTTGACACGTACCTTCTTTCCTTCGTTGCTCATTTCGCTTCCTTTCGCTTGAAGAGCAGATACTCTTTTCGTTCGAGTAGTTTAGCGCATCTCGTCCCAAACACCCGCTACCGACACGAAGCCGTCACTCAGAATCGTCTGGATGAGGATGCTTATCGAAATATCCTGTTTGACCACGTACGTTCCAGGCACACGCCACCAGAAACAACACGATGATGAGCGAGATGATCGCTGCTGGATTCAATTGACTTTGCGATATCTTGCTCGCAAGGTCCCACATTTCGAGCAAGCCATAGAGCGTGACCACCCAAAAGAAGAGCGTGATCTTGCGCGGATTCTTCGCACCGATAATGCCCGAGAGTGCTACGGCTATACCAATAAGGCCCGCGACCAACGTCTCGCCACCTAACACAAGACCTGGGATGAGGTCGGAGGATTTGATACCGAAGAATTCGGCGAGCACGACGAAGATGATTCCAACGGTCATCAATACGACCGAGAGCACGAACATGAACAAACAGCAATAAAAGGTGCGTACTTGCCATTTCGTATAGTCATTCGCATCAAATGAAAGCAACTTTGTCATGGTGTCCTTTCCTCATAGAGGAGGGGCGTCTGTGCGCCCCTTTGCTATCCTGGCGGATATAGCGAGAAAGCCTATGAGCGAACCTCTGCACCGGTGGCGCCGCATACTTTCTTGATGAGGCGCTCATGCTGCTTATTCGCTTCTTCGGTCGTAAGCGTCTTGTCGGCGCTTCGATACTCAAGTGCATATGCCATAGATTTCTTGCCTGCGCCGAGACGATCTGCATCGCGATACACATCGAAAAGATGAATGCTCGAGAGCAGCTTACCGCCCGCAGAGGTCATGACCTGAGTAAGCTTCTCATTGGTGACCGATTCATCGACTACCAATGCGATATCCATAGTGACCGCAGGGAAAAGAGGAATATCGACATAATCACGAGAAGGCTTGCTCGTCTTTAGCAACGCATCAAGATCAAGCTCGAAAGCAACCACAGGAGCGCTTGCTTCAAATGCGCGCGCAGCAAGCGGATGGATCTCGCCGATCCAGCCGAGCACAGTGCCACCAGAGAACACCTGCGCTGCACGTCCCGGCTGTAAGTGAGGAGCCTCCTCAGCAGCAAGCGCCTTGAAGCGAACCTTCGGAGTAGCCAGTTCGCGCAGCAAGTTCTCCACAATACCTTTGCCATCAAAGAAATCAAAAGGAACCGGAACATCGTTCCAGGCAGGATCGCTCATAGCCCCCGCCAACACCGCAGCGACACGCTCCTTTTCCTTTGGTTTTTTCTTCCCTTCAGAGGCAAAGAACACACGACCCGTTTCGTAGAGCTGCACGTTCTTGACACCATGACTCTGGTTGTAGGCGAGCGAGTGAAGCAGACCCGGGATGATAGATTGACGCATGATGGACTGCTCTGCGTTAAGGGGGTTGAGCAGCTCGACAGGCATGCCCAACTCATCCTTGTTCATGCGCAGTTTATCCAAATCGCTCGGCTCAGCGAACGAATAGGTAACCGTCTCATTAAGACCAGAAGCGCGCAGCGTGTCGTTAATCTTCTCGATCTTCTGCTCGGCAAGCGAACGCTTACCGATGCGTCCTGCGCCCGAAGGCAGTGTTGGCTCGATGCGATCCATGCCGTAAAGACGTAAGACCTCTTCATAAAGGTCAATCTCGCGTTCGAGATCAGGACGAAACGTTGGAGCGAGCACATGGAGCAGCTCTCCTTCGCGACAACCAGCAGCCTCAGAAGTCGAAACATCGGCTACCGAGACCGCACAACCAAGACGGGTAAGCGTCGATACGATATAGCTTCGGTCGATATTAGAACCCATCATGGCATTGAATCGCGGAATACGGAAATCAAGCATGATAGGCTCCGTCTTTTGCTCCCACACATCCACAATGCCTGGACGTACGGTGCCGCCCGAGATCTCTGCGATGAGCGCTGCTGCCGCATCTGAGAAGGCACCGATAGGGTTATCGTCCACGCCACGTTCATAACGAAGCGACGACTCGCTGATCAAGCCAAGATTGCGGCTCGTACGACTGGTGTGTGCGCGATCGAATGTCGCCGCCTCGAGAAGAATGGTTGTGGTTTCTTCAGTGACCTCCGAATCAAGACCACCCATGACACCTGCCAGAGCGACTGGTCCTTCAGGCGTAGCGATGACGCTCATGTCGGGCGTGAGCGTGCGCTCTTCCCCATCAAGAGTAGTAAGCTTTTCGCCCTCTTCAGCAGGACGAACGATGATATGGGCTTTGCCATCCTTTGCAAGTTTGTCGTAGTCGAAGGCATGCAACGGTTGTCCGAGCAAGAACAAAATATAGTTGGTCGCATCGACGATATTGTTGATGGATCGTGCACCAGATGCAGTGACGCGCTCTGCCAGCCAATCAGGACTCGGTCCCACCTTTACGTTTTCGATCACACGTGCCGTATAACGATCACAACGCGCTGGATCAGAGATGGTAACTTCGACCGAGGTCGCAATCGGCTCGAGATCCTGATTCTCACCCAAGTTGAAGATGGGATCTTCAAGCGGGTCGGTAAATTCCTTTTCGTACATCGCAGCGACTTCACGCGCCATGCCCTTCATAGACAGGCAATCGGGACGATTCGGCGTGATCTCAAGATCGAGGATCTTATCGGAAAGCTGCATATAATCTGCAAATGCCATGCCAACAGGTGCATCTTCGGACAAGATCATGATGCCGTCATGATCGGAACCGAGACCGAGTTCACGTTCAGAACAATTCATGCCGTTACTCACCACACCACGCAACTTCGACTTCTTGATCTTAAAGTCGCCGAATTCAGCGCCGACCATTGCGACTGGAATCTTGTCGTTTTCGTTGAAATTCTGCGCGCCGCAGACGATCTGCAGTGGTTCTGGCGCACCATCTTTGTCCAGATTATGCTCACCGACGCTCACTTGGCAGACCCACATATGATCAGAATCGGGATGGGCTTTTTTCTCGACGATCTGACCAACAACCACCTTATCGTAGGTCGCGCCGGACACCTCAATGCCCTCGACGCCCGTTCCTGTCAGATCGAGACGATCGCAAAATGCCTTCAGATCGGTCGGGATCTCGACATATTCGCTTAACCATTTCAAGGATACTTTCATCGCTTTATCTTTCCTTCAATCTTCATCTTCATCGGGTCTTGGATCAGAATTGGCGCAAAAATCTCATGTCGCCTTCGAGCAACATACGCAGATCCGCTACGTTGTACTTAAGGCACGCAACGCGCTCGACACCAACACCGAATGCAAAGCCCGAATACACCTCTGGGTCAATGCCGGAATAGCGCAGCACGTTTGGATCAACCATGCCACAGCCTAAGATTTCAAGCCAGCCCGTGCCCTTACAAAAACGACAGCCTTCGCCATGGCAGATACCGCAGCTCACATCCACTTCAGCAGAAGGCTCGGTAAAGGGAAAATAGTGAGCACGGAAGCGCGTTTTGCGCTCTTCGCCAAACATCTGCTTGCAGAAGTAATCGAGCGTGCCCTTCAGATCGCCGAAGGTGATGCCCTTGTCGACTACAAGCCCTTCGATCTGGTTGAACTGCGGTAGATGCGAAGGGTCGGCTACATCACGACGATACACCTTACCTGGCGCGATGATATAGATGGGGAGTTCTTGGTCTTCCATCGCATGTACCTGCACACCCGAAGTTTGCGTGCGCAAGAGCACATCGGATTCGCCCTTCACATTCGTCGTCTCACCCGAAAGGTCGCGCACATAGAAGGTATCCTGCATACTGCGCGATGGGTGATCTGCAGGCGCATTCAGCGCTTCGAAGTTGTAATAGTCGGTCTCGACTTCAGGACCAGTTGCCACTGAATAGCCAATACCGAGGAATACCTCAGCGATCTCGTCGGTGATGCGATTAATGAGATGGCGTGTGCCCATCTGCTGAGCCCGTCCTGGAAGCGTGATGTCGAGCGCATCAGCCTGCATACGTGCTTCGAGCTCGGCACCTGCAAGCACTTCTTTTCTGCTCTCGAGCGCACCTTCGATCTCATTGCGAGCAGCATTGACGCTCTTACCGACCTCCGCACGCTGCTCAGGGGCAACCTGACCCATCGAGCGCAAGTAGCCCGTAAGAGTACCCGACTTTCCAACGACCTTAACGCGGATTCTCTCGAGTGCATCACTCGTAGCTGCCTGTTCGATCTCTGCAAGCGTTGCGGCCTGCAACGCAGAGACTTCCTCAATGACCGACATAGTTCGCCTTTCTTCATCATGTGCGGTTGCGCTGCGCATCCGCCTCTCTCTGTTTTTTTGAGCAAAGAAAAAGAGCTCTTCTGTGCCCTTATCCAAGGACGAGAAGAACTCTCGCGGTACCACCCTGGTTACCTTCGTGCTAGCCGATTCTAAGACCAAAGACGAAGGTCACTCGTATGCGCTCTATAACGGGAGCTCCCGATGAAGCTTACTGGCGCATTGCGCGTTCGGCCACACTGCTGGTGAAGGGAATCATGCTTTCGATCGTTAGGTTCTTTCAGCCAAAGGAACCTTCTCTGGAAACGAACGCTACAAAGCATGCTGTCTTCGTCATCGCATTTGATTTGAATGATGAAAGTATAGCGCATTTTTACCTGCCCACCCGTAAGATCAATAAGGCATCCGCCAATCGGCGATATGTTCTTTGCTACAATGAACGCACTTTATTTTGGATTCGATCATCTAAGGAAGACCTGCGACAATGAACTTGACTGACCTTACCTATAATGACGCAGGGCTTATTCCCTGCATCGTGCAAGACGCACAGACCGGCGATGTTTTGATGATGGCGTGGATGAATGAAGAATCGATTCGTCGAACGCTCGATGAACAGACTACGTGGTTCTGGTCGCGTTCACGCAACAAGTTTTGGCACAAGGGCGAGGAGTCAGGCAATGTCCAAAAACTCATCGACCTGCGCTACGACTGCGACCAAGACACCCTACTTGCGATCGTTAAGCCAGCAGGACCCGCTTGCCATACTGGTGAGCAAACCTGCTTCTATCGCTCATTTTTCAGCGAAGAATAGCACGACCACCTCGAAGGAAGGATATTCATGCAAGACTGGAAAGAGCTCTACCAGCAGAAACTGATCCCCGTAGAGGACATCGTGAAGATCATCCCACCACATAGCCGCTGCTCGCTCTCTGACGGCGCAGCTGATCCACGCGCAATCACGCGAGAGATCGAAAGACAATATGCGCAATTCACTGACGTTTCCTTCATGCAAGGCCCTCCGGGCGAGCGCATCGAGATGTTTGACCCTGACATGAAAGGCCATATCCGCTATGAACCCTTCGTCGGTCCAGTCGGCCAATATAAAGACTACTGGCAGGGTGTGCATGCGGGCATCTCTGATTATTTGCCCTCGTACTATTCAGGCATCGAACGGCTCATACGTGATGGCCACTATCCTATCGATGTCGCCATCATCTCCCTCTCGAAACCCAATGAGCAAGGGTATTGCACGATGGGTGTCTCCTGTAGCTATCAACGCACAGCCATGTCGTGTGCAAAGATCGTAATTGCCGAGGTGAACGCTCAAATGCCACGCATGTTTGGGCAGACCAGCGTGCATGTGAACGATCTGGACTACATCATCGAAACAGACGAGGCTTTGCCGGTGATCCCAGATGCTCCCATTGGAGATGCTGAGGCGCAGATCGGTGAATACTGTGCAGGATTGATCGAGGATGGATCGACCATTCAAGCCGGTATTGGTAAATTACCGAACGCCGTACTCAATGCTCTGTTTGCCAAGAAGGATCTCGGTGTTCATAGCGAGCTGTTCACGTCAAAGATGATGGAGCTCGCTGAAGCTGGTGTCATCAACGCCTCGAAAAAGACGCTGCATCGGGGCATTAATATCGCAACCGTACTAGAAGGCACGAAGGAGCTCTATGATTGGGCCAATGACAATCCTTTTGTACAGCTCTTCCCTGTCGAATACGTCAATGACCCGACCGTGATCGCACGCAACGATAAGCTCGTCTCGATCAATTCCTGCATCGAAGTCGACCTCTTCGGTCAAGTAGCGGCTGAATCATTTGGACACAAACAGGCGACCGGAGCAGGCGGACAGGTCGACTTCGTGCGCGGTGCCACCATGAGTCATGGCGGAAAATCGATCATCGTCATCAATTCAACAGCAGCGCGAGGCACGGTCTCCAAGATCCGACTTTTCTTGAGTCCAGGAAGCATCGTAACCACCCCACGCAATGAAACACAGTTCATCGTGACCGAGTACGGCATCGCTGATTTACGCGGTAAAACGAACAAGGAACGCGCAAAAGCGCTCATCAACATCGCACATCCTGATTTCCGTTTACAGCTAATCAAGGAATTCATGGACCATTTCGGTTTCGACCCGCTTCGTTAATTAACGCAAGCGAAACAATCGCGCAATGTTCAAGACATAGTGCGCGATTAGAGTAGTACCACCAAAACATGCGAAAAGGGGTACTACATGACAAGCGAAGCAACGTGCGCCAAGGCGCACCCTTGCAGTCAGCCATTGCAGCAACACCATAAGCACATGCCACAAGAACAGCGCTCTTGTGGCATGGCAGCTCGTGCACGCAATGAAGCACGCAAGGGACTCTATCGAAGCTCGTTCGAACACGATGCATGCGGCATCGGGGCGCTCGCTAACCTTAAAGGTATACGCTCTCACCAAATGGTAGATGACGCACTCTCTGTATTGGTAAATCTCGAGCACCGTGGTGGCGTTGGCCTTGAGCCTAATACAGGCGATGGGGCTGGCATTCTACTTCAAGTGCCGCATCGCTTCTTTCGCAAAGAAGCTCAGAAATGTGGCTGTCTTCTGCCCGATGAAGGCGACTATGGTGTCGCGATGCTCTTTCTGCCAACAGATGAACACGGACTCGCTGAAGCAATGCGCGTCTTCGAAGATGGCTGCATTGCCGAAGGCATCCCTCTGCTCTTCTGGCGCGATGTCCCGATCGATGCACACGACCTCGGCCAAGCGGCACTCGAATGCATGCCCACCATCAAGCAAGCATTCCTAGGACGTCCTAACGATTGCGAGACGAGCGAAGCGCTCGAGCGTCGTTTGTATCGCTGTCGTCGCGTGATCGAGAAGCGCGCTAAAGAAACCGCGAGCCTTATCGATAAGACCTTCTACATCTGTTCGATGAGTGCACGCACGATTGTCTATAAGGGCATGCTCGTCTCCACGCAGATGCGCGGCTTCTTCAAGGACCTCGACGACGCGTCATGCGAGACCGCCATCGCACTTGTGCATTCGCGCTACTCCACCAACACAACGCCCTCATGGGAGCGTGCGCACCCTAATCGTTATATGGTGCATAATGGCGAGATCAATACACTGCGCTGCAATGTGAATTGGACGCTCGCCCGTGAACCGCACCTCTATTCTCCAGTGATGGGAGCCGACCTTGAAAAGGTGCTCCCTGTCTTCAATGGCGAAGGATCAGATTCGGCAATGCTCGACAATATGCTCGAATTCATCGTGATGAACGGTCGAAGCCTTCCGCGCGCCGTCTCTATGCTGCTTCCTGAGCCATGGGACAAGAATCCAACGCTTTCACATAAGCGCAGTGCTTGGGGTGAATACCAGTCGATGCTGACCGAGGCCTGGGAAGGACCTGCTGCTATCGCATTCACCGATGGCAAGATAATGGGTGCAGTACTCGACCGTAACGGATTGCGACCTGCTCGCTATTATGTGACCGCCGATGATCGTCTGATCCTTTCAAGCGAGGCAGGTACGCTTGATGTTGATCCAGCCAAGATCTTGATCGCTGGAAGCCTTGGACCTGGTCAAATGTTGATCGTCGATCCAGAGCAAGGGCGTGTGATCTTCGACGACGAGATCAAAGACGCACTTGCTGCAGAAGCTCCCTATCTCGACTGGATCAACGCCGAAACACGCACGCTCGATTCACTCGTTACTCAAGCGCGCGAATCAGAGCTAGCCCCATCACGCACGAACGAGATCGAGCGGGATGAGAGCATGAGCTTGAGCGAACGACAGGCTATACATGGTTACTTCTTCGATGATGTAGAAGAAGCGATCATCCCTATGGCGGAAAAAGCAAAGGCGCCCTTGGCGTCCATGGGCGCGGATACCCCACTCGCATGTTTATCGGAACATCCGCGCCGCTTTTTCCATTATTTCAATCAACTATTCGCGCAGGTCACGAATCCGCCGATCGATGCGCTCCGCGAATCACACCTCACGTCAACGCTGCTCTATCTGGGTAACCACGGCAACCTTCTCGAAGATGCACGTGCGAACTGTCGTTTAGTTCGTCTTGATACTCCCCTTCTCACGCGCGAAGAATTCGATGCGTTGGCTCACATCGATGAGAAGGGCTTCAAAGGAGCGAAGATCTTCGCATCATATCCTGCCAACAGCAGCCCACATGCGCTCGCTGCTGCAGTCAACACCTTGTGCGAGCAAGCCGAAGAGGCAGTGCGTCAGGGCGCGAGCATCCTCGCGATTTCTGATCGCGTACCAGCAGGCGAAGTTCCTATGCCAACCTTGCTTGCCGTATCAGCTGTCCATAATCATTTGCTCCGCTGCGGTCTGCGAACGCAAGCTGACCTGATCGTAGAGTGCGGGGATGCGCTTACCGCCCACGATTTCGCAACACTCGTAGGGTATTCTGCCTCAGGCATCTATCCCTATCTTGCTCACGATACGATCGAGTCACTGGCAGAGCGAGGTATTCTTGGGGTGGATGGTAAAACAGGTATCGCCAACTATGATGCTGCAATCCTCTCAGGTATCGTTTCGATCATGTCAAAGATGGGCATCTCGACCATGCAGGGCTATCATGCCGCACAGATCTTCGAAGCTGTCGGCCTCTCTGAAGAGCTCATTGATGCGCATTTCACGGGTACGGTAAGCCGCATCGGCGGACTCACTATCGACGATCTACAGCGCGAATGCGATGCACGCTTTGCTGAAGCGCTCGCACAAGCAAACTCACCTGCCCCCGATCAGCTTCCAAGCTCAGGAATCACCACATGGCGTCCACGAGGAGAGGATCATCTGATCGATCCACAAACGATCTCGCTGCTCCAGCGCGCTGTACGCACCAATGATCCTGAACTGTTCGCAGAATACAGCGCTGCTGTGCATCAGCCCGGTCGCAGTATTGTATTGCGCGATCTGCTCGAATTCGTGGCGACCAGGCCTGCTATTCCTCTTGAGGAAGTCGAACCTGCCACCGAGATCGTCAAGCGCTTCAATACAGGAGCGATGAGCTATGGCTCTATCTCCCAGGAAGCTCATGAATGCCTTGCTATCGCCATGAATCGCTTGGGAGGTCGCTCTAATTCAGGTGAAGGCGGCGAAGACCCCGCTCGAGAGACCCCTCTCGCAAACGGTGACTCTAAGCGATCCGCTATCAAGCAGATCGCATCGGGACGCTTTGGCGTGACGAGCCGCTATCTCATGAGCGCCGACGAATTGCAGATCAAGCTCGCGCAGGGTGCGAAGCCGGGCGAGGGCGGCCATCTGCCTGGTAAGAAGGTCTGGCCTTGGATCGCACGTACGCGTCGCTCGACTCCTGGCATCGGACTCATATCGCCACCACCCCATCATGACATCTATTCCATCGAAGACTTAGCTGAGCTGATCTTCGATCTGAAGAACGCCAACCCCCGCGCACGCGTCTCGGTCAAACTCGTCTCCGAGACAGGAGTAGGAACCATTGCAACAGGCGTTGCTAAGGGTGGTGCGAACAAGATTCTTATCTCAGGATCGAATGGTGGCACGGGCGCTGCTCCGCGTGACTCCATTCATCATGCCGGTCTTCCACTCGAGATGGGACTTGCTGAAACACAGCAGACGCTGCTTGCCAACGGATTGCGCAGCCGCGTGGTCTTGGAAGCTGATGGCAAGCTGATGGACGGACGCGATGTTGCTGTTGCCTGCCTCCTGGGCGCTGAGGAATTCGGTTTCGCTACGATGCCACTCATCGCTATGGGATGCTTGATGCAGCGAGATTGCCAGCAAGACACGTGCCCCGTAGGAATCGCAACTCAGAATCGCGGTTTGCGCGCGTGCTTCTGCGGAAAGCCTGAATATGTGGTCAATTACATGATGATGGTCGCAGAACAATTACGCACCATCATGGCAAGCCTTGGCTTTGCAAGCGTTGAAGAGATGGTCGGACAAGTGGAGTGCCTCCGCCAAAGCCATGATGTACGCAGCTGGAAGGCAAATCTTGTCGATCTTGCTCCTTTGCTCGTCAAGCCTGAGGTCGAATTCGGCCGCCAGATTCCCGTTGCGCACTATCCTCATTTCGTACCCGAGGCACAAGCGCCTGATACCTTACCTCAAACGCTCGACGCGACGTTGTTCATCCCCTATTCGGCAGATGCTCGCGAACACCTTGAGCCTATCCATTTCCATGCAGATATCTCGAATGTGAATCGCTGTGTCGGAACGATGCTCGGCGCTCAGGTGACCGATCGTCACCCCGAAGGATTGCCTGACGATTCGATCGTGATCGATTGTACAGGTTCAGGTGGTATGAGCTTTGGGGCATTTCTCCCTCATGGCGTGACGCTCTCTATTGCAGGTGACACCAATGACTACTTTGGCAAAGGCCTTTCTGGAGGTCGCCTCTCCATCACGCCACCAGCGGATGCGACCTACCGTCCTGAGGAAAACATCCTTGTAGGCAACGTCGCTTTCTATGGCGCAACAGCAGGCCAAGGATTCGTAAACGGACTTGCAGGACAGCGCTTTGCTGCGCGCAATTCGGGCGCCGAGCTTGTCGTTGAGGGCGTAGGCGAAAATGGCTGCGAATACATGACTGGCGGCACTGTTCTCTGTCTTGGCGAAGTAGGGCTTAATTTCGGTGCTGGCATGAGCGGCGGTATTGCGTATGTCTATGATGAAACGAACACGCTGCGCACTAACTGCAATCTTGAGCTGGTCGAGCTCGCCACACCAAGTCCGGAAGAGATCGAGAGCATTCATCAATTGCTTGAAGCACATGTAGAAGCAACCGCAAGCCCTCTTGGTGTGATGATGCTCTATCAATTCAACGATATCGCTAAGCACTTCACAAAGGTGATCCCGATCGAATACGGCAAGATGCTTGAGCTGATCGATGAATACCAAAGCCAAGGTCACGAACGCGAAGAAGCCGAAGAGCTCGCCTTCGAAGTTACGACGATGGGAGCATAAGATGGGAAGAGTTGGAGCATTCTTACAGGTAGAACGTCTAGATCATCGCGTTAGACCCGCAAGCGAATCAATTCATGACTTCGAGGAGTTCGTAATTCCTTGCTCGCTCGATGAGCAGTGCGAACAGGCAAGCCGCTGTATGAACTGCGGAGTAGCATTCTGTCAAAGCGGGATCGCGCTCGGCGGATCTGCGCATGCGGTAGGTTGCCCATTGCATAATCTGATCCCCGAAACAAACGATCTGCTCTATCAAAGACGCTTTTCAGACGCGATCGCACGCATGAGCCTTACGAATCCCTTTCCTGAGTTCACCGGACGCGTCTGCCCTGCTCCTTGCGAGGTAGCTTGTAATCTCGGGCTTCATAAAGCTCCTGTTACTATCAACGACAACGAACGAGCGCTATCCGATCTTGCGTGGCAAGCAGGCATCGATCCGTTGCCTGTCGCCCAAGCAGATGCACCCCTCGTGAGCGTGATCGGATCAGGTCCTGCAGGGCTTGCAGTTGCTTGGGAGATGACACGACGCGGTTGGCGCGTGCGTGTCTACGAGAAGAGCGCACATCCAGGCGGACTACTGATGTATGGCATCCCGAATATGAAGCTGCCGAAATGGGTGATAAAGCGTCGTGTGGAGCTGATGCGCAAGAGCGGCATCGAGTTTATCTGTGGCGTTGATGCAACCAAGAACGCTGCAGACATCATTGCAAATTCCGATGCGGTCGTGATCGCTATCGGTGCCGGTGTCGCACGCGATGTCGCCCTTCCTGGTCGTGAGCTGAGCGGGATCCACTTCGCGCTTGAATATCTGAGCGAGGTAGAAAGCGCATTGCTCGAAGAACGAAGCTGCGCGATCGATGCTGCAGACAAGGACGTGGTAGTCATCGGCGGTGGCGATACGGGTAACGATTGCGTAGCATGCGCACTGCGTCAAGGCGCAAAGAGTATCACACAGGTCATTCGCGCAAAGCGAGCTCCCGAAGCATGTGAAATAAACGTTGATGAGGTCTGGCCTGCTGAACGAGGAACCTTCTCACAAGGATACGGGCAGCGCGAGGCAGATGCGATCTATGGTAGCGACCCCCGCATCTTCTCGACAGATACGATCGCATTCGACGGAACCGAGAACGTGCAAAGCGTACATATCCAGGAGCTTTCTTACGATGGAGGACGCCATCTGGTTGAAGATACCGAAGCAGAACTGCCCGCGCAGCTTGTGCTGATCGCGAAGGGTTTCACTGGAGCCGACCCAGACGTTTTCGAAGCATTCGGCGTCGAAGTCCCCCACGCAGAGCAGAAGAGTCATTGCCTGCATGAAGCAAGCACCGACAAGGACGCTCACATCTTTGTCGCCGGAGATGCAAAACTGGGCTCTACGCTTGTTGTGAATGCCCTTGCAGATGCGCTCGCCTGCGCAGATGAGCTTACGCACTCCAACTAAATGCAAGTTGTCAAACAAAGGTATGCGCTCCCTAGAGCACACACCCCATAGGTCAAGTCAAAGCTATTAAGCCGCGCTCTTTGCTATGTAACAAAAGTAAGCGATAGTTTACGCCTCTGAAAGCTACTCGAAACATTAGCACCGTAGTGTGAATAACGTCAGAACGAATGCGGTCGCGCAGAGTGCTTGGACGAAGCGAGCATGCCACAGCGCAGAGAAGGAGACCCCATGACGAACGTGTCAGACATCTATGGAACCATGGTGTTCAACGAAGGCGTGATGAAAGAGCGCCTGCCAAAGGCAACCTACAAAGAGCTCATGCACACCATCAACGATGGTCAGCCACTGAATCTCGACGTTGCCAACGTGGTCGCTCATGCCATGAAAGAATGGGCAATCGAAAACGGTGCGACCCATTTCACGCACTGGTTCCAGCCGCTTTCAGGAACCACGAGCGAAAAGCACGATGCGTTCATCAACCCCCAGCCCGACGGTGGCGTCATCATGACCTTCTCAGGCAAAGAGCTTATCCAGGGCGAGCCCGATGCCTCAAGCTTCCCTAATGGCGGTCTTCGCGCCACCTTCGAAGCACGTGGATATACAGCCTGGGATCCGACGAGCCATGCTTTCATCAAAGACGAGGTACTCTGCATCCCGACAGCCTTCTGCTCCTACACGGGAGAGGCGCTCGACAAAAAGACACCGCTTTTGCGCTCGATGGGCGCGATCGAAGAACAGGCAAAACGCGTATTGGCTATCTTCGATGAACACCCCCATCGCGTCACCACCACCGTTGGAGCTGAACAGGAATTCTTCCTGATCCCGAAAGACGAATACGAACGTCGTGAAGATCTCGTTTTGACTGGCCGCACGCTCTTTGGTCACTCCCCCTGCAAAGGACAAGAGCTCGAAGAGCATTATTTCGGGTCGATCCGACCGACCGTCAACAACTTCCTGAAAGAGCTCGATAACGAACTCTGGAAACTCGGTATTCCAGCACGAACCAAGCATAATGAGGTTGCACCTGCTCAGCATGAACTTGCGCCTATCTTTGCAAACGCCAATCAGGCCATCGATCAGAACTTGCTGACCATGGAAGAGATGACCATCCTCGCGAGCCGCTTCGGACTGGTCTGCCTTTTGCATGAAAAGCCTTTCGAAGGCGTGAATGGCTCAGGCAAACATAACAACTGGGCGATCTCAGCAGACGATAAGAACTTACTCGATCCAGGTGATAATCCTACCGATAATCTGCGTTTTCTGGTATTCCTTACCGCGATCATCGAAGCGGTCGACAAATACCAGGAGCTTTTGCGCATGTCGGTAGCTACCGCTGGAAACGATCATCGCCTCGGTGCTAATGAAGCACCTCCTGCTATCATCTCGATCTTCCTTGGTGATGAGCTGGGTGCAATTGTGGAGGCGATCATCAACGGACAAGAATACATCGGACAAGGCGAAACCAGAATTGATCTGGGCGTACAGAGCTTGCCGCTGTTCCTGAAAGACAATACCGATCGCAATCGCACGAGCCCCTTTGCATTCACGGGCAATAAGTTTGAATTCCGTATGCCTGGCTCACACAACAATCTTGCTGATTGCAATATGATCTTGAATACCGCAGTAGCGAAAAGCTTGAAGAACTTTGCCGATGCACTCGAAGGCAAGAGCGATGTTAATGCCGCTGCTGCCGACTACATCAAGCAGACGCTCACCGATCATCAGCGCATTATCTTCAATGGAAATGGCTACGCCGATGAATGGGAGATCGAAGCAAAGCGACGCGGACTCGCCAACAACCGAACCACCGCAGATGCGCTTCCTGCCTATGTGGCAGATAAATCTATCGCTCTTTTCGACGAGATGGACGTGCTCTCTGCAAACGAGATCGAAAGTCGCTACGAATGCAAGCTTGAGCGCTATTGCAAATTGATCAATATCGAAGCACGCGTGATGCGTCGTATGACACGCCGCACATTCGTGCCAGCCATCAATGCCTATGCCTCTGAAGTCGCAGAGAGCCTGAAGCGATTCCGCGAAAGCGCTCCTGCAGGTGCAAAGACGAATGCCCAAGAAAAGCTGCTCACCAATCTACTCGATTCCCTCGACAAGATCGACGCCTTGGTCGAAAAGCTCGATACCACTGGCAACCATGCACTTGAGATCGAAGATCTGCAACAACGCGCTAACTATTATGCGCACACTGTCATCCCCGTCATGGATGAGCTGAGAGCGGTGGTCGACTTCACGGAGACCATCACCGATCGCTCGCACTGGCCCGTTCCGAGCTACAACAACATGTTGTTCTACGTTTAGGGCTTTGCGATATTGGGAAGGAGAAGAGCGACCTCCCTTCTCCTTCCACCTTCATTTGACGCTTCAAGCTCGATTTGAGCAGTAAGATGCAATAAGGTCGTATTGCGGGATCTGAAGCGTACGTGAAACGACAAAACGAATGTGATGAAGAAAATGGTCTGCTTGGTATGAAGGAGAATCGATGAATCAACCGAGCACGGTATTCGAACATATCTTGAGCAACACCTCGAAAGCAGGTGCCCAGCCAGCAATTCTCGCGCTGGAAGATGGCACGGTCTTTCGAGGTTTTTCATGTGGAGCTTCTGGAGAGACAAGCGGAGAGATCTGCTTCAATACAGGGCTTGTTGGTTATCTTGAAGTGGTAAGCGACCCTTCCTATGCAGGACAGATCGTATGCATGACCTATCCCCAGATCGGCAATTACGGAGTGAATGAAGACGATGTGCAAGCTCCGCAAGTTGCGCTACGAGGGCTTGTCGTGCGTGATATGTGCGCACAGCCAAGCAACTGGCGCAGCCATGGATCCCTTTCCGATTTCTTACGCAAACATGATGTAGTCGCGATCGAAGGGATCGATACGCGCGCACTCGTACGTCATATTCGCGAAGCGGGAGCGATGCGCGCAGTACTCTCTACGATCGACCTCGACGAAACGAGCTTGATCGCAAAAGCAAAGACTACAACACCTCTTACAGAAGAGAACTACGTCGCCCAAGTTTCGCGAGAATCGGCTGGATCCTATAACTACGAAGCACTCTATAGCTTCGCGAAAGATGCGCCTGTCAAAGCGCGTTTCCGCGTCGTCGCTTACGATTGCGGAGTAAAAAGTGCGATCTTGGACGGGCTTGTCGAAGCAGGCTGTACAGTGGAGGTCGTACCTTGGGATACTCCTGCACAAGAAGTGCTTGCCCTTAAGCCCGATGGTGTGTTTTTAAGCAATGGCCCGGGGGATCCTGACAATGTCGAAGCAACGTTTGAACAAGTAAAGCAACTTCTCGGCAAGGTGCCCATCTTCGGCATTTGTCTCGGCCATCAAATGCTCGGCAAAGCGGCAGGGGCACACGTTGAAAAACTGAAATACGGGCATCGCGGCATCAATCAGCCTGTTATGAATCTCATTACTAAGCGTGTGGAGATCACCGTCCAAAACCACGGTTTCAATCTTGTGTTTCCTTCTCTTGGCTCGCTTGAACCTGAAAGCGAACAAGCACTCAAAGAGATGAACGCAGAACCTGATGGGCAAACACACGCATGGTGCGAAATGCGTGATCTGCGTCCCTGGACCCGCATCGATACACCGCCTATTGTTAAGAATGATCGTTTTGGCCGCATCCAGCTCACCCATGTGAACCTCAATGATGGCACTATCGAGGGCATGCGGTTTCTCGATGTGCCTGCCTTTAGCGTGCAGTATCATCCTGAAGCAGCACCTGGATCGACCGACTCGCACTACCTCTTCAGTGCTTTCACGCATTTGATGGAGCAATGGGGATCTGAAGACGCTCAGGGCGACTATCTTGCCATCGACCCTGCAACGGACCGTCTCGCAGGATGGAAGTTCGACAGCAACTCCAAGGAGGCCTCCCATGCCTAAGCGTACCGACATCAAGACCATCCTCGTGATCGGCTCTGGCCCGATCGTGATCGGGCAAGCATGTGAATTCGATTATTCGGGCGCACAAGCATGCAAGGTCTTGAAAGAAGAAGGCTATCGCGTTGTGCTAGTGAACTCTAATCCTGCCACCATCATGACCGATCCTGAACTGGTCGACCGCACCTATGTCGAGCCTATCACCCGAGAATTCATCGAGCGTATCATCGAACGAGAGCGCCCTGATGCGCTCCTGGCTACCCTTGGTGGACAGACCGCACTGAATGCTGCGGTCGAACTTGCTGAAGCGGGCGTGCTCGATCGATGGGATGTCGAACTGATCGGCTGTGATCTTGCCGCCATCCAGAAGGGCGAAAATCGCAAGCTGTTCAACGAAGCCATGGCTGAGATCGGTGTTGAGGTGGCTCGTGGGGATTACGCTTATTCCACTGAACAGGCGCTCGAGATCGCAAATAACATCGGTTACCCGGTCATTCTTCGTCCTTCGTTCACGCTCGGTGGTGCAGGTGGCGGCGCAGCAGCAAACCCTAAAGAACTCAAACGTATTGCAGCACAAGGTATCGAACTCTCCCCCATTGGCGAGGTGCTGGTCGAAGAGAGCATCATGGGCTGGAAAGAATTCGAGATGGAAGTCATGCGAGATGCAGCTGGAAACGGTATCATCGTATGCTCGATCGAGAATCTTGATCCTATGGGTGTGCATACAGGCGATTCGATCACTGTTGCACCTGCGCAAACACTCTCGGACGTAGAGTATCAGCGCATGCGTATTGCATCTCTTGCGATCCTCGAGAAGATTGGCGTTGAAACGGGAGGATCGAATGTACAATTCGCCATCAACCCAGATAACGGACGTATGATCGTGATCGAGATGAACCCGCGCGTATCGCGCTCATCTGCGCTTGCATCAAAAGCGACTGGCTTTCCTATTGCTAAAGCAGCAGCAAAGCTCGCAGTAGGTTATACGCTTGATGAGATCATGAACGATATCACGCGCATCACGCCTGCCTGTTTCGAGCCTTCCATTGACTATTGCGTGGTGAAAGTACCCCGATTCGCATTTGAAAAATTTCAAGGATCAGACGATACGCTCACTACTCGAATGAAAGCAGTTGGCGAAGTGATGGCGATCGGACGCACGTTCGAGGAATCGCTCGACAAGGCTCTTCGCAGCCTCGAAGATGGCCACATCGGGCTTGTACCAACCACAAAAGAAGCAAGCCTTTATGCATCCATGACCACCTCAGATCTTGAAAGCGAGATTGCTCGCCCAAGCGCATTACGTATCTTCCATGTAGCTGAAGGATTCCGTCGTGGACTCACACGTGCACGAATTCACGAGCTCTCTGGCATTGATCCGTTCTTCCTCGGCCGCATCTACGATATGGTGCAGATGCAAATGAACCTCTCGGATCTGCGCCTTGATCAGCTTGACGAACCGACACTGCTCCTTCTCAAGGAAGAAGGCATGAGCGATGCACTGATCGCCGAGCTTACCGGTGCTGCTGAAGCAAGCGTGCGCGCCTGCCGCAAGATCCTCGGCGTCTTGCCTGCATTCAAGACCGTAGATACCTGTGCAGCAGAATTTGCAAGCTCAACTTCCTATCATTACAAGACTTATGATGCAGCCGAAAGCGAGATTGCGCCTAAGACTCGCCCACGCATTATGATCCTCGGAGCAGGACCGAATCGTATCGGTCAAGGTATTGAGTTCGATTACTGCTGTGTGCAAGCAAGCTATGCACTTGCTGAAACAGGCTTCGAGACCATCATGGTCAACTGCAATCCTGAGACCGTTTCAACCGACTATGATACTTCGGACATGCTCTTCTTTGAGCCGCTCACCTTCGAAGACGTGATGGATGTGGTCGAAGCAACCGACCCAGATGGCGTCATCTTGACGCTCGGAGGTCAAACGCCGCTCAAGCTAGCTCGTGCGCTCCAAGAGGCAGGTGTTCCTATCATTGGTACCTCACCCGCCTCGATCGACCTAGCAGAGGATCGTGATCTTTTCGCGAACATCCTCGACGAGCTCAAGATCTCTTATCCTGCTGCAGGCATGGCTTCCACCTACGAACAAGCTTGTCGTGTTGCTGAAAGGATCGGTTTTCCACTTCTCGTTCGTCCCAGCTATGTGCTTGGAGGTAGGGGTATGGCTATCGTCTATGATCTCGATCAGCTCGAAACCTACATGACGCAAGCAGCACAGATCTCACCCGACCATCCGATCTATCTCGATAAGTTCTTAGAAGGCGCTATCGAAGTCGACCTCGATGCGCTTTGCGATGGTGAGAGCGTCTATATCGGTGGAGTGATGGAGCATATCGAAATGGCAGGCATCCACTCGGGCGATTCAGCCTGTGTTATTCCTCCTTATTCGCTCTCAGAAGACATCCTTGAGCGACTGAAAGATATCGCTGGTAAGCTTGCATTACGCTTAGGCGTAAGGGGGCTTCTGAACATCCAATTCGCTATTAAAGATCAACAAGTCTACGTGATCGAGGCTAATCCACGCGCAAGCCGTACAGTACCATTTGTCTCAAAAGCAACAGGCGTGCCCCTCGCAAAAGCGGCTGCTCGCATCATGGCAGGCGAGAAAATCGCTCGTTTGAACCTTCCGCAACAAAACAGCGAACCAGATTTCTACTGCGTGAAAGAAGCTGTAATGCCTTGGGGACGCTTCCCTGGTGCACGAGTGATCCTCGGACCTGAGATGAAGTCCACAGGCGAGGTAATGGGTATTGCACCAACCGTGCCAGGAGCATACGCAAAAACGCAGTTTGCGATCGATTATGCATTGCCCAAAGGCGGCCTCGCTTTCGTCAGTGTCAATGATGGCGACAAACGATCGATCGTCTCACTCATCCGCGATGTGGAGCGCATGGGCTTTGGTATCGTCGCGACGCATGGTACTGCAAAAGTATTGCGTGCTTCTGGTATCGATTGCTTGGAAGTAAGCAAGATCCATGAAGGTGATCAATCGAACGGGCGACCAAGCGCACTCGATCTTATCCGCGATGGCAAGATCTCGCTCATCATCAATACGCCCTTCGGCACTGCTACTCGCAGTGACGGATACGAGATTCGAAGCGCTGCCGTGCGCCATGGTATCTGCCATACCACTACGCTCGCTGGTGCACAGGCAATGATCGCTGGCATGGAAGTCGCACGCGCTGGTACGCTCGACGTGCTCGCACTCCAGGACTTGCATTGAGCCTCTCAGCAAAACTTTTCCCTCTCTAAACATATTGGAAATATTCGGCGGGTAGCGTAAAGAAGAACAACGAACGCATCAGAGAAAGGACTCCGGTGACGACCCGACCATTTTGGAAGCTGCACGGTCTTGGAAATGACTTCATATTCTTTGACGCTATGGAGTACGACTTTAAGCTTTCCGCTGCAGAGGTGGCTGCGCTTTGCGATCGCCATACTGGCATCGGTGCAGATGGCGTGATCGTAGTAAAGCCTTCTCCTCGAGCTGAATGCGTAGGCTATATGCACTACATCAACGCCGATGGAACGCTTGCGCAAATGTGCGGCAACGGTGTGCGTTGTTTCGCAAAATTCCTGGTCGATCATGGCTATATCGCAATCGATCCTTCTGTAAATCAAGGTCAGTTCATTGCAGATACGCTCTCAGGACCCAAGCCCATATCATTCACGCTCGACAGTAATGGCAAACTCGATACTGCTACGGTCGACATGGGTGAACCGATCCTTCATGCTCCTCATATTCCTACAACACTCGAAGTAAATCGTGTCGCAACGGATCTTCGTTCTTTCATAGGCGAAGCTCCTCTTGCCTCTCCATGGGGTAACTTCGCCTTTACTTGTGTGAGCATGGGAAATCCTCATGCGGTGTGCTTCTTGGATGATCAAAAGATGGCAGCCCTCCCTAAAGAGTGTTTCGATAAAGACGAGCGCTCACTGCAAACCTTAGACATCGATCGCATTGGGGCATTCTTCGAAGCTCATCAGGTCTTCCCAGAAAAGACCAATGTCGAATTCGCGATCGTACAAGATCGCAACAATATCGATATGCGCGTGTTCGAACGAGGATGCGGAGAGACCCATGCTTGCGGCACAGGCGCATGTGCAACTCAAGTTGCTGCATACTTGCTCGGCCTAACCGATACCCAAGCAAATCTCCATCTGCTCGGTGGCATGCTTCATATTGCGCTCGAAGAAGACAAAGTGATCATGACTGGGCCTGCACGCGAAAGCTTCACTGGCACTGTCGATCCTGCTTCCCTCTGTGAAGAACAAAACTGATCTTGCTATGACCCCTCCTTCTTTGTAAAAAATGCGGACTTGAACATCGTTATGGACAGGTCCTTCTGCTTCTGAAATATCCGATACCCGACCAAGAAAGAAGAACTTATGCAAACCGCCGAATGTCTCGATCACCTTGCTCCTTATCTGTTCGCACAGATCGATGCCAAGAAAGCCGCACTCGTCGATCAGGGGATCGATGTCATCTCTCTTGGGATCGGTGATCCCGACACCCCTACACCTGATCATATCGTCGATGCGATGAGTGCAGCCATTCGCAACCCTACAAATCATCAATATCCTGATTATGCTGGCTCGCTTGAATACCGCCAGGCATGTGCCGACTACATGCAACGCAAGTTTGGCGTAACGCTCGATCCGAAAACCGAAGTGCTTGCGCTCATCGGAAGCAAAGAGGGTATCGCGCATCTGCATACCGCATTTGTAAACCCAGGCGACTACGTCCTCGCCCCCGCTATCGGCTATCCGGTCTATTCGGGTGGTGCAACTCTTCAAAGCGCAAACACCTACTTCATGCCAATGAATGAACAGAATGGTTTCTTGGCCGACTTCGACAATATCCCTGAAGAAGTGCTCGAACGCGCAAAGATCATGTTCCTTGGCTATCCGAACAATCCGACTGGAGCTTGTGCAACCGCAGAATACTTCGATAAAGCCATCGCGTTCTGCCGCGAACACGATATCTTGCTCGCACACGATAATGCGTATTGCGACATCTGCTATGACGGTTACGAAGCGCCCTCGATCCTTCAGCGTCCGCATGCCATGGAATGCTGCATCGAGTTTTTCAGTCTTTCGAAATCCTACAATATGACTGGCTGGCGTATCGGTTTTGCCTGCGGCAATCCACAGGCGATCAAAGCTCTTGGCACCGTGAAGAACAATCTTGATTCAGGACAATTCACTGCGATCCAAGATGCGGCCATCGTTGCCTTGACCGGTCCTCAGGATTGCGTCAAGGATATGTGTGCACTCTACGAGAAGCGCCGTAATCTGATCGTCGACGCGCTGCGCGCGATCGGCTTGGAATGCGAATCTCCAAAAGCCACCATCTACGTATGGGCGAAAGTACCCGAGGGTCAGACCAGTGAATCTTTTGCAACAAAAGTACTCGAGGAAGCACATGTTGTAGTAACGCCTGGCAATGGATATGGTCCTGAAGGTGAAGGATATGTGCGCATTTCGCTCACCACGCCCGATGATCGTCTGCTTGAAGCGGTCGATCGCATTAAGGCCCTCGTATAGCGACCCCTCACAAAACGGCACTCCATCAAGGCTCGAACCAACACCGAGATTGATGCCAGATCGATCTCTCGAAATTATCAAAAGGCAGGAAGCACATGACATCACGCGTATTGATGAGCACCGATGAGCTGCACGAGGCATGCGGCGTATTTGGCATCTGGGCTCCTCAACTCGACGTTTCGCGCATGACCTTCTTCGGTCTACAAGCGCTCCAACATCGCGGTCAGGAATCAGCAGGCATCGCGGTAACGGATGGCAAGACCATAACATGTGAAAAAGGTCTTGGACTTGCTCGCGAGGTCTTTGATGACGCGATAGTTGAAGACCTCCAAGGCATTGCTGCGATCGGTCATGTCCGTTATGCAACGAGTGGCAAAGATCCCGAGATAAGCTATCAGATGGCTCAACCGCTCACTTCGAGCATCATGAGCGGACAAAGGGATGTTCATGATGTAAGTGATTCATTCTTCCTCGCACATAACGGCACCCTCACCAATACTGCAGACCTTCTCGATGAGCTTCCCTGCTGCAAAAAGAGTTCTATCGTTACTGGATGTCATGCAAATACTGCAAATGATGCAGATGTCTCAACGACCATGAGCGTATCCCATATGAGTGACACGCAGCTTGCAACCGATCTTATCGCGCATTATTTCGCTCAATCGCTCGATCTAGAAGACGCGATAGAGCGCTCGATGCAGCTTATGCAAGGTGCATACTCTATGGTGCTCCTCGCAAGCAATGCGCTCTACACGATGCGCGACCCTTCAGGCATTCGCCCTCTTTGTCTCGGTGAATTACCTACGCACGCAGGCTGGGTGATCGCAAGCGAAACATGTGCGCTCGATCTGGTTGGCGCAACCTATGTGCGCGATATCGAACCTGGCGAGCTCGTTCGCATCGATGAAAACGGGCTCTACAGCACACGCCCAACACCACTCCCATCTGCTCGTCCTGCCCACTGTCTATTCGAGTATGTCTACTTCGCACGCCCTGACTCCGTCATCGATGGCGCGAATGTCTACCGTGCTCGCGAAGCAATGGGACGTCGTTTGTTCCATGAAGCGCCGGTAGAAGCAGATATCGTGATAGGCGTTCCTGATTCGGGCATCCCTGCTGCCATTGGCTATGCACGAGAATCAGGTGTCGTTTATTCAGAAGGCCTCATCAAAAATCGCTATGTTGATCGAACTTTCATCCAGCCAACCCAGGAGCTGCGCGAACAAGGGATCCGCATCAAGCTCAATCCACTTCATTATGCTGTTCGCAATCGCCGCATCATCGTCGTAGACGACTCGATCGTACGAGGATCGACCTCAAAGCAGCTCGTACAGATGCTGCGCGATGCGGGCGCCGCGGAAGTCCACCTACGCATCGTCTCGCCCGCTATTGTTTGGCCTTGTTTTCTTGGTATCAATACTGACACACAAGGGCAGCTGATCGCAGCGATGAAGTCAGTTGAAGAAACCTGCGCCTATATTGGTGCAGATTCGCTTGCTTACCTGTCGCTTGAAGGACTCAGATCTTGCATCTATGCACATCATCCTGAATACTGCAGCGCCTGTTTCGATGGCGACTATCCCATTGCATGTCCAAATCCTCTCCACGACGATGCATTCTTGCCTGGCTATGAGCCCCAGTGGAATCAAGGCTGAACAGATCAATCCTTATGAACAGCGCTTTCTTATCCCTGTTGATCGCGTTTCCTGCGTAGAGAATTTCTTTTCAGCCTGCGCCTGAACCTTCGGTGATTCTTCTTGGCTGAGGTCGCTGTCAGCTCAGGTTGTTCAGGATCGACTATGACGCTGAATTTATCCGTGACCCCAAAGATGTCGTGATCTGGAATATCTTCGAGAACATGCATATCTTCGAGACGCTGGATCTTCTCATCAAGACGCTCGGCCGTGGCATCGATATGTCTGATACGCGCAGTTGTATCTGCATCAGCATGATCCAGATCGGAAGTAGAGAGCGCAACCGCATCTCCTTCATCAGAAAACGCCAGAAGAGCAGCGAGATCCGAAGCACTACACGTCTCGAGCGGTTCGTGGCCTTCTTCGCCTTCCGCCTCCTCGATAAGGATCTGCTCGGGAATGCGTCGAGGATCGAGCAACATGATCGCATGTTCGGCATCCATCGAGAACTGATAATTGACCTGCAATACACGCTCAACCTCTGCCTTAAGGCGGCGATCGGATTCTGAGAGCTTCTTGCGTCTTGGTGTCTGATCGGGATGAAGGCTATAGGAAGCAAGCGAGCGATCAAGATCTCTGGCAAGCCGTTCCAAAAGCCAGGCATTCATATGCAAGTAATAAAGAAGTTGCACGGTTCGCCACAAGCTCACATGTCCCTTTTCAAGGCCCTGGTGAACGTGCGCAGCAAGACGCGCATCGATACGCTCAAGTTCCTGAATCTTAGTCTTGATCGAAACGCGACGTTGCGTGCGCATGAAGACGAAGATCAGCATCATCACAAACGTAACAGAGATGAATACCAAAAACAGACGACCAAAGATCGCATCTTCGAGCGTTGCGAGCGGATAGAGTGCGGTAAGCGCCATCTGCGTGCCTGCCGCAACCGAAGCGATAGGATGGATATTCATTACGATGATCAGATAACCGAGCGCTACTACAACATACATGCGATACGGATCAGGTATGAAGTGGATGAAGGCCATGAAGACCCCTAGCCCGATCAAGGTGCCGATCGCATTGTCGATGGTCGAGCGAAGTGTTTCGTCGTTATAGGTATTGAGCACCGCGAAAGCAGTGATCGGGATCCATATGCCAAACTGGGCTGCTGCGAGATTCGTGAAAAGGACATCAGCAACGACCGCAAGCCCAACGATGATCGAAAGGCGAAGAGCAAAACGTGTTTGCGTATGCTTGAAGCTAAAATTGTCCTTGAAGAACTGCCAGCGATAGCGCAAACCTCTCACGAGCGGAGTCGTCTCATCGTACTGCATTCGCGTGTCTTTGAGCGTACGGATCAACGCTTCAAGCACGCCACTCCATGATTCCTCGTAACACGACTGATTCAAGCTGTGGCTTTCCAAGAATCGTTCGAGTCGATCGGTCATGGTGAGGAGGTCTTGCTCGCCTCCTTTTCCGTAATCTTGGAAGATTGCCGCAAGATCGAAAAGATATGCGCGTTCGATCTCATCGATATCCTCATGATTCTTTGCTGCCGCTCGAGCGATATCAGCGATCTGTTCGCAGCATAGAAGCAGTGAGAACGTATAACATTGTCTGCCCGACAGAAGACCGTTCTGGCGAAAGACCGTGCTGTATTCCATGCGCGCATACTCCTGCGCAATTGAAAAAGAGCTGAGCGGATGGACATCAGGCTTTGCTCTGTCTTTTCTTCCTGCACTTTGTGCAAGCGCATACAACTGATCGCCAATATCGCCGAATGCGCGACGTAAAAATCCCTCATCACGCGAGAATGCATTGAGCTTACCTGTTCTTCGATAGATCGAGCGCATGAGATACACAAAGAGCGTCGTCATGGCAACAGAGAATACAACCGAGATGACGCGCGAAACGATACCATCGACCCCCACCGGATAGACGAGCAAGAGCAAATAACCCATGCCCAACCAATAAAAATTGCGCGGCAGATAATCATCGGAATTCGTAATGGTGATGAAGAATAAGTACAACGGCGTGACCACGATAAACGAGATTTGACTCAGGCCGGCGAGCGTTGCGCAGAGACACATCACGATCATCCAACATGAACGTCTTAGATAATTTGCGAACGAAAGACCTGGCTCATCGACGATCGTGCGAGCAAAGAATAAGAATACGATACCAAGCAGAGCATCAGACACCCCAAAGGCTGCATAGACAGCGAAAAAGAGAATCACGAAAAACGCGATAAAAGGAAGCGCATCGAACACCTTGCGGCAAAGCGATGCACAATATGAGATACCTTTTGATGCCATACTGGCATTCTAGCAAGCCCGATCAAGAGAATCAGCGCGCAAAAAAGGCGTACGCAAAATGCGCACGCCTCACGTTGGCCGCGTCTATAAGAATGCAAGAAGCGATCTACTTGCAGATGAGCACCGGAATGTCGGAATTACGCAATACGCCAAAGCTCACGCTGCCAAGCATTCCACGAATGGCGCCAAGACCGCGCGATCCCATGCAGATCAAATCGCACTCATAGCGCTGAGCAGTCTCGATGATGGTCTCGACGGTATAGATGCCATAGATGACCTCGACGGTAAGCTCGCCTTTGAAATCCTTCACGAGATCGGCGATGTCTGCCTCGAGCTTCTTGTCGCTCTCTTCTGTGCGCTCTTGTACCGCATCAGCAAAGTCTTCTTTAGAAACGAGCGAAACGCCCATACCGAAACCTGTCTGGTTAAAACTGCTGAATACGAGATCTTGTGGCGGAGCGCTTATCTCGGCGACATGAATGGAAGCATCCTCTTTATCTGAGACCATCTTGATCGCTTCGCGCAAGGCCTCTTTCGCATGATCGGATCCGTCGTATGGAACGAGAATATTAGTAAATGCCACGATGGCCCCCTTCAACCCTGATTCATTTGCCCATAAGTATACCTTTAATCGCAGCGTCTCGCCTAAAGATCGCGCAGTTTCGTTTGATTGTCGCTATATTGGAAGATGAAGAGGATATGAAATTAATCGCTTTATCACTCTACTGTGATAAAGTATTTGCCTGTTCTCGATCTTTTACTAGAAAAGGCGGCTTAAAGACCATGAATTATGTGACACCCATTGGCTTTCGCGATGTAATGAGCGATGAAGCGCTCGTTCGTGAAGAACTCGCCTATCGTGTGCAGAAATGCTTTGCCGATCATGGGTATGCTCCAATCGAGACTCCCACGCTTGAGGTGCTCGATGTCATGGAAGCAGGCGGCCATGTGCCCGCCTCTCCTTTCAAGCTCTTCGATTCACGTGGCGATCTTTTAGCTATGCGTCCCGATGTTACGATGCAGATCGCACGCATGTGCGCAACGCGCATAAGTTCATTCGATCCTGCCGTAAAGCTTCGCTACACTCAGCGCGTATTTCGCGAAAAGACCGCAGAAGCTGCTGCGCGCGAGATCACGCAAATGGGCATCGAGTGCTTAGGCGAATCAGGGGTCGAAGCCGATGCGAACATCATCACGCTCTTTGCCGAAGCGCTCTCTGTCACGCGCTTGAGCGACTATCGTATCGCACTCGGATCAGCGAGAGTGCTCAACGATCTCATCTCTCTTTGTGCCATGGATGATGCCTGGTGCGCCGACGTATATCAGGCATTCCATACCTCGAATTTCGTTGCACTTGCAACACTCACAAAAACAAATGGGGGTAACCAAGATGCCATTCGTGCGCTTGCAAAGCTTCCTTTGCTGCGTGGTGGCGTAGAGGCGCTCCAAGAACTGCGCACGCTACTCGTGCCTCTTGGATGTGCAGACGGTATTGACGAGCTCGAAGCGCTCTACAACATGTTGCTTGAGCGCAGCATGAAGGATATCGTGCTCATCGACTTCACGGTCATGAGCTCATTCGACTACTACACAGGTATCGTCTTTGAGGCCTACGAGCCAGGACTTGGCTCCCCTATCGGCGGCGGTGGGCGATACGATAACCTGCTCGCATCCTATGGTGCCCAGAAAGTGCCTGCTGCAGGTTTCGGTTTCTACCTCGAACAAGTAATGGAAGCATTCGCGCTCGAAAAGCAAAATATCACCCGTCCTCTGCGCATCGCAGTGCCGAAGGGCTCGCTCAATAAAGACGCGATCGCAACGCTTGATGCAGCAGGTCTTGAAGTGGACGGCCTTGCAGAGGCGGGCCGCACGCTCATGCTGCGAAACGGCGATGTCGAATATATCATCGTGCGTCCCACCGATGCGCCCGTGTTCGTTTCGCTCGGCGCAGCAGATTGCGGCATTTGCGGCGAAGACTCACTCGTCGAAGCTGGTACTGATGTGGTCGAATTGGTCGACCTGAAGTTCGGAGGCTGCCGTTTTGTCGTAGCTGAATCGAACGGAACGGCTGACATCGTTGAGAAACGCTACCGCGAATTGGGGTCGATTCGCATCGCGACAAAATACCCCCATATCGCGCGTTCGCATTTTGACAAGCAAGGTAAACAGGTCGAGATCGTAAAACTGCATGGCAATATCGAGCTTGCTCCTATCACGGGCATGGCTGAGCAGATCGTTGATATCACCGCAACGGGTACGACGCTTCGCGAGAACGATCTTATTGTGGTAGAAGACGTCCTCGACTCAACTGCCCGGTTCTTCGCGAACCCCTGCTCATATCGCACCAACCCACGTGTTGCAGCGCTTGCTCAGGCACTGCGTGCTACCACAAAGGAGAACTAGATGAGACGGATCGTCCTGAAACCCAATGAAGTATTCGAAGAAGCACAGCTCCAGCGTGTCGGCGCCTTCGATGCGACCGCACTCACCGCAGCCACCACCATCATCGAAGCAGTGCGTGAACGCGGTGATGCAGCACTGCGTGAATTCACCGCGCAATTCGATGGTGTTGACATTCAAGATTTCCGCGTGAGTGACGAGGCAATCGATGAGGCCATCTCAAAAGTTGATCCTCAGGTTGCCAGCGCTCTTCAAACTGCTGCCAAGCAGATCCGCGATTTCCACGAACGTCAAAAGCAACAGAGCTGGTTTACCGTGCGTGAAGACGGCGCACTCGTTGGCGCAAAGATCACACCGCTCGATTCTGTAGGCATTTATGTCCCTGGAGGTCGTGCACTCTACCCCTCCTCCGTGCTCATGAACGCAATCCCTGCTTCAGTTGCAGGCGTTTCGCGTATCGTATGCGTCACGCCACCCACTAAAGATGGATCGCTCGATCCCGCTATTCTCGAAGCTTGCCGCATCGCTGGCGTAAGCGAGATCTACTCGGTTGGCGGCGCTCAAGCAATCGGTGCTTTAGCGTACGGAACAGAAAGCATCAAAAAGGTCGACAAGATCACTGGCCCAGGCAATGCGTTTGTTGCTGCAGCGAAGAAGATCGTCTCAGGTGATGTCGGCATCGACATGATCGCCGGTCCTTCCGAAGTATGCGTGCTCGCTGATGAAACAGCATTGCCCGAATTGGTCGCCATCGATCTGATGGCACAAGCCGAACATGATCCACTGGCCAGCTGCTACCTTGTCACCTTCTCGCAAGACTATGCCGACCAGGTCGAACAAGCTATCGCAAAGACCGTTGAAGATTCAACCCGTAAAGAGATCACCTTAAGTTCACTCACCGACAAAGGTCTCATCGTCATATGTGATTCTTTCGCTCAGGCGATCCAGACCATCAACGTCATCGCGCCTGAGCATCTGGAACTACATGTTGCAGGAGCCCTCGATCTGCTTGGCCAGATCGACAATGCAGGCGCTATCTTCTTAGGCGAATGGACACCTGAAGCAGTTGGTGATTACGTTGCTGGTCCAAACCACACCTTACCTACTGGTGGTACCGCACGCTTCTCATCTCCGCTCTCTATAGATGAATTCGTGAAGAAGTCGAGCGTCATCCAATATTCAGCTGCAGCATTGAAAAACGATGCACACGCTATCGAAACCATTGCCGATCACGAAGGGCTTTGGGCACACGCCCAAAGCGTCCGCCTTCGCATGGAATTAATGGATCACGGTCGCGTTTCAGCAGCACCATCGGATGCACAAGTTGAAAGTCGTGGCTAATATGTCAGACACGCCCAATACGACCGTACGCGCACCACAAAGCACGCTTGCTAATATCATTCCCTACGATCCAAAGTATCTTCCTGCCGAAGTGATGATCTCAGCCAATGAGAATCCTCGTCCGGTTCCTGCAGAAGTATACAATGCCATTGTTCGCGCACTCGATCGCGTCAGCTTGAACCGCTATCCTGATCCACTTGCAAATCGGTTGCGAACCATGATCGCTGAAGCCTGGGGATATCCAAAGGAATTCGTACTTGCTGGTAATGGCGGAGACGAACTGCTCTTCAATATTGCGCTCGCATGGGGTGGCCCAGGCAGAACCATGCTCACCTGTCCACCAACATTTTCAGTCTATGAAGCGAACGCGCTTCTTACTCAGACCAACATCGTACGAATCCCTCGACAAGACGATTTTTCGCTTGATGAAACAGCGATCCTCGAGCGTGTTAGTAAAGGCGATATCGACTATATCGTTATCACGACTCCGAACAACCCAACTGGCAACACTGCTTCTACAGTGTTTCTCGAAACGTTGCTCCAAGCCACTGATGCGCTCGTCATGATAGATGAGGCTTATGGCGAATTCGGCGGTCAGAGCATGATCCCCTATCTTGAGCGTTATCCTAACCTTGTGGTGCTAAAGACTTTTTCGAAAGCTTATAGCCTCGCAGGTGTGCGACTTGGCTATATCATGGCAAACCCTCAGGTCATCAAGGAGTTTATCAAGGTCCGCCAGCCCTATTCGGTCGATGCGGTCTCGCAAGCGATCGGTGAAACGGTCTACGAAAATCGTGCGCTCCTGCAGCCCAATATCGATGACATCATCGAGCAACGCTGCTGGCTCTACGATGCGCTCAGCTTCTTGCCTCATATCGAAGTCTTCCCAAGTGAGGCAAACTATATCCTGGTACGCATCGCTCATGCAGATGAAGTATGGCAACAACTCTATGACCGCGGTATTCTCGTACGCGATCTTTCGCATTCAGAAGGCCTTGAAGACTGTCTGCGCATTACCGTAGGCACCATGGAAGAGAATGAACGTCTTGTCGATGCGCTCGGCGAAATACTCCCGAAGATCACGATCGATAACGAATAGGAAGCGAATTACCATGACCAAACGAACCGCAACCATAACGCGCACAACAAAAGAGACCGATATCACGATCTCGCTCTCGATCGACGGTACAGGTAAGACCTCGATCGATACAGGTATTCCCTTCTTCGACCACATGCTCGATGCGCTCGCTCGTCATGGACTGTTCGATCTCGAGCTAAGAGCAACGGGCGATCTTGAGGTTGATGCACATCACACTGTTGAAGATGTCGGCATCGTACTTGGCCAGGCGCTTGCTAAGGCCATGGGCGACAAACGAGGCATCACGCGCTTTGCTTCACAAGCGGTGCCAATGGACGAAGCCCTCGTCATGGGTGCACTTGATATTTCAGGACGCGGACAAATGCATTTTGATATCCTCATCCCTCCTGCCATGATGGGGCTTTTCGACGCTTCACTTGCCAAGGAATTCTTCATCGCGCTCGCATCGAATGCAGGCATAACCTTACATCTCGTCTCCTTCAAAGGCGAAAACGCACATCACCTCATCGAAGCAGCATTCAAAGCAACAGGACGCGTGCTTCGCAGCGCACTCGAGATCGACGCACGCGCAAGCGAACAACTCCCCAGCACAAAAGGTACGCTCGCATGATCGCAGTCATCGATTACTGCAAGGGTAACCTAAAAAGCGTTGAGCGTGGATTGTGCGGCGTTGGCGCAGATGCCCGTATCACTGACGATCCCAAAACGATCCGTGAGGCTGATGCGCTCGTACTTCCAGGGGTCGGTTCATTTGCCGATGCGGCTCATACTATGGTGCAAACTGGTCAGATGGAAGCGATACGCGAAGCAATAGCAGCAGGCAAACCATTTCTCGGAATATGCCTTGGTTTGCATCTTCTCTTTGCAAGCGGAACCGAGCATGCTGGATCAGAAGGAATAGTAGCTGGCCTTGGCTTGATCGAAGGCGTAGTCGATAAGATGCCCGCGCGCGATAACAATGGTCAAGTCTATAAGATCCCACACGTTGGATGGAACTCGGTCGAATTCGAAAAAGGAGCAAGTCCACTTTTCGAGGCGATCCCACAAGGCGAGCATTTCTATTTCACGCATAGCTACATTGCGCCCGAGAACACAGCTACTATTGCCACAACAACGCACAGCATCATCTTCCCTTCTGCAGTGCAGATAGGAGAGCGTGTATTCGGGGTTCAGTTCCATCCCGAGAAATCTTCAAGCGCAGGTGCGCAACTTATGAAAAACTTCGTCGATCTTGTCAACAAGGTCGCCCGAGAAGATCGATGACTTTCTCGATCAGTTAAATGATGAGGAGCTAGAATATGCAGCTACTTCCCGCAATCGACATCCTTGAGGGCAAGGTCGTTCGTCTTGCAAAAGGCGATTATGATGCAGTGACCGTTTATAGCGATGATCCTGTTGCACAAGCCAAAGCATTCGAGCAGATGGGGGTCGAATGGATCCACGTGGTCGATCTGGATGGAGCACGGTCAGGCGATCCGTCTAATCTTCCCATCATCGAGGACATTCTCTCAAAGACCCTCATCAAGGTCGAAATGGGCGGTGGTATCCGCACAATGGATACGCTTCAACGCATCTACGACGCTGGCGTTTCCCGTGTTGTCCTTGGCACCTCGCTTATCAGCAATCTCGATTTCACGCGTGAAGCAATTGCCAAGTTTCCAACCATGCTCACCGCAGGGGTAGATGCGAAAGGTGGCGAGGTGGCAATAGAGGGCTGGAACGATGGGAGCGGGGTGGCCGCAGAAGAACTGATAGCGAAGATGCGCGATCTCGGCTTTAAACACCTTGTGTATACCGATATCAGCAAAGATGGTATGCAAACCGGCCTCGATGTCGATACGTATATTCACCTTGCTCAAGTTTTCGGCAACCCCGTCATCGCTTCAGGCGGTGTAGCGAGTGTCGCCGATATTGAACGACTCGCACCGGTAGCCGACGGTCACCATCGGGTCGGGGGAGGCGATCTTCCAGTTCGGACAGATGTCGGCCGTCGCATCGAGAAACTTCGACGCGATCTGGTTCAGCACC
>UQFK01000006.1 GCA_900540345.1 uncultured Eggerthella sp. | reverse complement strand
TCGGTCTCAAGGTCAAGGAAAATCGTGCAGAGGAAGTTCGTCCGTGCATCGTTTGCTCTCGCTGCCTCGATAATATCTTCGTTGGTAAGCCTTGCAAGTGCTCGGTCAACCCGAACGTCTACTTCTCTCAGTATGGTCTGCCAGAAGAGCACAAGGTCTCTGGCGACGAGGCAAAGAAGAAGATCCTCATCGTTGGCGCTGGCCCTGCTGGTCTTGAAGCTGCACGTACCATGCGCATGCGCGGTTATGTCAACGTCACTGTTGTCGACCAGAAGAAGAAGGCTTGCGGCCTTTTGAACCTCGCTCAGGTTCTTAATGACGAACTGCCTCCTATGGTTGACTGGTACAACAATGAGATCAAGCGCCTCAACATCGATGTGCGTCTCAACACAGTTGTTACCCCTGCATACATCAAGGATTTCGGCGCAGACGAGGTCATTCTCGCTGTTGGTCCTGAAACCTTCTCTCCAAATGTTCCTGGTAAGGACAACAAGAATGTTATCGACTCCCATGCTCTGAAGGGTCTTGTCGAGGGCAAGAGCACTCCAGGCAAGGGCTTCATGTGGGGCATGTCTTGCTTCGGCATGAACGTTCTTGGTGCACCGCTGGGCCTTATGAAGTGGGGTATTGGTACTCATCTTCTCGTCGGCAAGCGCCTTGCTGTTATCGGCGGCGGCTTTGCAGGCATTGAAGTTGCATCTTCTATGAACGAAGGTCGCGAAGTCACGGTCATCGAAGAGGCCAAGAAGGCTGGTGCTGAGATCGGCATCATCGACAAGAACCCAGAGCTTCGTAAGCTCAAGAGCGAAGGTGTTAAGATCCTCACCTCTACCAAGGTTAAGGAATACAACAAAGAAGGTGTTGTATGCGAGGATGAAGAAGGAAAGGTATTCACCGTTCCTGCTGACACCATCATCACGGGCACCAAGTGCATCGATAACGAAGATCTCTACAAAGAGATGGTTGCTTCGGTTCCCGAGGGTCATCTGCACCTCATCGGCAATGCATCGCCTCACACTACGTGGGCTGGCGTTGGTCCTCACGATCCTTACAAGACCGACGAGTACAAGCGTCTCCTCGAGGCTGTACGTGACGGTTATCTGATCGGTATGACCATCAACGAAGAGGTTACCGTTGATATGCAGGCTGCACCTGCTGCAGATGTGACCAAGTAAAAGGGGAAAATTCCCCAGGTCGAAAGACCGAATAGTTTGTTCTTAAGCGGGCAATGTTGGAGCTTTGCCCGCTCTAAGATAGAAGTTAGGTTCAGAAGGAAAGATTTCCTGAAGGAGGAAAAACATGCTAGATTATAGCTACTCTGATGAGCAGAAGCTGCTGCGTGAGAACATCCGCAAATGGGGCAAGGAGCATCTCCCCGAGGAGAAGATCGCTGAAGCTTACACCAACCGTGGTATCGACTCTGCAATCGCAAAGTCCTGGGTTGACGAAGGCTTCGGTAAGCTCGGCATTCCTGCTGAGTACGGCGGAACCCCTTGCGATCATGTCACCATGGCTATCGCTATCGAAGAGCTTTGCCACATCGGTGGTAACATCCCTATGGCTCCAAACCTGTTGATCATGTTTGACGTTTGTGAGTTCGGTACTGAAGAGCAGATCAAGTATGCTGTAGACTTCTATTACGAGAATGGCTACCCTCCTTACTGCCTCGCTATTTCCGAGCCTGAAGCAGGTTCTGCAAACATCTACATGACCACTACTGCTAAGAAGCTTGGCGACGGCAACGTTGAGATCAACGGCACCAAGACCTGGGTTACCTTTGCAGAGCATGCAAACGGCTTCATCGTAGTTTGCAAGGACGAGGATCCTTCTCCTGAGAACAAGTCCATGTCCATGTATCTCGTTGACAAGGACACCCCAGGTGTCGTTCTCGAGCCGCTCAACAAGATCGGTATGCAGATCAACCCATTCGCGATGGTTCACTTCAACAACGTCATCGTTCCTGAGTCTGCTCTCCTCGGCGAGCAGGGCAAGGGCTTCCTGCAGCTCATGAAGAACTTCGAGTGGGAGCGCTGCGTTCTCTTGGCAGAACTCCTCGGTGAAGCTCAGGCTGCTATGGACGATGCTTGCGCTTGGACCAACGAGCGTCAGCAGTTCGGCGTCGGCATCAAGACCTTCCAGCTCGTTCAGGAGCACATCGTCGAGATGCAGATCGCTCTGACCAACACCCGTAACTTCCTGTATCGTACCTGCTGGAAGCTTGACAATGGCATTCCAGTCAACAACGACGCAGCTATGCTGAAGCGCTATGGTGCACCTGCTCTTACCGATGTTTGCTCCCGTGCTCTCCAGCTCATGGGCGGCCTTGGCTACACCGACGCTACTCGCGTTTCTCGCCTCATGCTCGACTGCCGTGGTTTCCAGATCGGTGGCGGCACCGTCGAGATCATGGTCCACATTGCTGGCCGTGGCATCCTCAAAGAGTATGCAAAGGGCAACCAGGACGAACTGTAAGCCTTTTAGCTCTTACATTAGGGATATTCAAGAGGGAAGGGGCGACTCTTCCCTCTTGTTTTATTCTTGGCAGGATCTGGAGACGATCCGTTCACTTCCTATGCGCATCAATCGTGCTATGTCAGAGTAATGTATCTTTCCAAGGGTTTCTGCCATTCTTCATGCTGCGTCACGTTGTTTAGAACTAGTGTTGGGAGTTAGATGAACGTCCTTGTTTGTTTCAAGTCAGTCTATGACGATGTTGCTATCCGGACGAATCCGGATAAAACACTTGATTATCAGGCTGTTCCCCATGTTGTTTCACTGTATGACCTGAATGCGATCGAGGCGGCAGCTCGTTTCGTAGAAGCTGATCCCGAAGATCGAACTTTGATCGCACTTACTGTTGGCGACACTAAGATTCATGATACGACCATGCGAAAGAACGTAGCTGCTCGTGGAGCGAGCGAGGTCTATCTTGTTATGGATGACGCGCTTGAAGATGCCGAGACTCATCAAACCGCTCATGCGGTCGCAGCGGCTATTGAAAAGATCGGCGACATCGACCTCATCATCTGTGGTGATGGTTCTGCTGATGTGTATGCGCATCAAATGGGCATACAGCTCGGTGAGATCTTGGGCGTTCCGAATGTGAATGCGGTCATTGATTTTGATGTAGAAGATGACATCGTCAAGGTCACTCGTGAACTTGACGACGAGATCGAGCATATTGAAACGAAGATGCCCGCGGTGCTCTCGGTGCTCTCGGACATGGCACAACCGCGTATCTGTCAGGTTAAAGACATCATGACTGCAGGCAAAAAGCCTGTTCATGAGCTTTCTCTTGATAGTCTTGGGCTTGAGCTTCCTCAAAGCAATTATGACATCATCGAGACAAAAGTTCCCGAACCCACGCCGCGTAAAATGGTGTTCTTTGAAGCGACCGATGAAGATATTGATCGTTTTATCGAGCAAGTTCATGCGTACTTGACCACCGAAGGGGCATAGATATGAAGATCTTCGTTATCGCTGAACGCGAACAGCCGGTGGTCGAGCTCTGTGCAGGTGCTCGCCAATTTGCAGATGAAGTCGATCTGGTCGTTCTTCCTACTACAAACGTGGTTCCAGCTGTAGCAGATACGCTTTATCGACTTGAAGTGCCCGAAGGGCGCATGATTGAAGATACGTATGTCGCATTAGCGAATTTAATCGAGACTGAAAAACCTGATGCGATATTTGCTGAGTCCTCGCGTCGTATCCAGTTGTTGATTGGGCGTGCTGCGGCACGCGTGGGCGCAAGTGTCATCTCAAATGTGACCGAGATGCAGAGCGCAAAAGAAGCGAGCACCATGTATTTTGGAGGGCTTGCAAATCGCAAGTACAAGGGAAGCGATGATTCGATCTCGTTTTATTTCATTCGTCCTGCAACGTTTCCTGATGCAGAACCATCAGGTGACAATGTCGAAGCAGACGTAGCTTTTATCGAGCCACCATACGAGGTCAAGCGTATTGATGTTGGCCCACGTGTTAAAGGAGATGTCGATTTATCAAGCGCGAAACGCATCGTGAGCGTTGGGCGCGGCATCAAAGAAGAGAAGGACCTTGAGATGGTACGCGAACTCTGTGATCTGATCGACGCAGAGCTTGGTTGTTCGCGTTCGATCTATGAAGCTGAAAACTGGCTTCCAAAAGAGGCGCTTGTCGGCATTTCGGGCAGCACGGTCGTACCTGATCTGTATCTAACGCTTGGTATCTCGGGGCAGGCTCAGCACATGGTCGCATGCGATGGAGCAACTACGATCATGTGCGTGAACACTGATCCATATGCGCTTATATTCGAACATTCTGATTATGGCAGTAAAGCTGATTTGTATATGCTCGTGCCTCGGATGATCGACTACTTCAAAGCCCATCCCCTCAAGTAAAGAAGGAGTTAGGATGCATCAACTGCAAGAAGAAGAACGTATGATCCTCTCCATGGTCGATAGCGTTTGTACCGATATCATCGCTGATCGTGCTGCAGAGATCGACGAGCAAGATGAATTTCCGCAAGATATTTATGATGTACTTGCCGAGCAGGGCTTATTTGGGCTGACCATGCCAGAAGCCCAAGGAGGCTTCGAAGTGAGTGTGAACTGTTGGGCACAATGCGTTGCGCGCCTTGCTGAAGAGTCCCCAGCAGTTGCTCTTATGCTCTTTGTTGCAGCTATCGGCTCTGATGCCATTATGGCTTTCGGCACCGAAACGCAGAAGAATGCATATCTACCCGATATCATCTCAGGAGAGAAGAAGATCAGCTTCGCGCTTACTGAGCCAAATGCAGGTTCTGATATTTGGTCGCTTACAACAAGCGCAAAGGCCACCGATGGAGGCTATGTTATCAGCGGGAATAAGATGTTCATCTCGAATGCAGAGGTTGCAGATTACTTCTGCGTATTTGCGCAGGTCGATATCGACGGCGAGAAGAGGCCGACGGCATTTATCGTCGATGCCCATGATGAACATATCGTGATCAGTGCACACGAACAGAAGCTTGGGCTGCACGGCTCTCCAACGTGTCCGATCTTCTTCGACAAGGTGGAAGTATCAGCTGATCAGGTGATCGGCGAGGTGGGGCAAGGCGACAAGATCGCGTTCCATGCGCTCAATCGAGGTCGTATTGCGATCGCAGCGTGCGCTTTAGGCATCACACGTGCAAGCTTAAAGGCATCAGCAACCTATGCAAATGGGCGAAAGCAGTTCGCTCAGCCAGTTATCGACTTCGAGGGCGTTTCATTCTTGCTTGCCGATATGCGTATCGCGGGGATAGCTTCCGAGGGCATGATCGATGATGCGATCGATGCATTCACCCACGAAGCGCGCGATGCGAAAGAGCGTATTGCTGCTGCCAAGACGTATTGCACGGAAGCCGCACAAGTAGCAGCGACGAATGCTGTTCAGATCCATGGTGGCTATGGTTTCTGCAAGGAATACCCTGTCGAGCGTTATTACCGAGATGCGAAAGCATTCACCATCATTGGTGGCGCAAATCAGATCCAGCGTCGGATCATCGCAGATGAAGTTAAGAAAGCATATACGTTGTAAGTCTTAAGCGTCTTCTTTAGTACGAAGACGCATGTGTTGTTTCGCTCGCTGGGGATTCGTATGCTCAAAAACGATCTTCGCTTGTGACGCTTCACTTGTTTTCGCTGTACAAAATGGCGCAAAGATCGCAACACGTTCTTGTTGGTATATAAGAAGGAGATGAAGGTGAAAATAGCAGTTTGTGTGAAACAAACCATCGACACCGAGGCGCTTATCACGCTTGATAACGATGGACAGGTGATCACCGAAGGTGCCGCGCTCATCATCGACCCTTATGCTGAATTCGCAGTAGAGAAGGCTGTACAGATAAAGGAGGCCCACGGCGGCGAGGTGGTCATCGTGACGATCGGTTCACAAGATGATGTGCCAGCCATTCGCCATGCGCTTTCCATGGGGGCTGATCGGGCAGTTCTTGTTGAAGATGCTTCGATCGATGTGACCAATCCTGCTGCAAAAGCGCGTGTGCTCGCTGCTGTTTTATCAGACGAACAGCCCGATATCATCCTAGGTGGTTATAAGTCGGGAGATACCGGTCAGGCGCAGACGCTTCCGCGTCTTGCAACAATCATGGGATTGCCGCAAGTTGGTTGGGTTACCGGATTGGAGATCGAGGGTGACAGCGCGTTTGCGGATCACGAACTGGATGATGGCATCGAGCGCGTCTGCGTGAAGCTCCCTGCGCTCTTTACTGCTCAGCAGGGTTTGGCAGAGCCGCGCTATCCAACCGTGCGCGATATCATGCAATCGAAAAAGAAACCGATCGATACCAAAGATCTGGGGTTGCTCGGTGTTGATGGGTCAGAAGTTGGTCTGGCAACTGCGCAGGTATGCGTGAAGTCCTATGCGCTCAAGCCAGAACGCGAAGGTGGGCGCATCGTTGAGGGCGACGTGCCAGATGCAGTCACCGAGACGGCATCTCTCTTAGCAAATGAAGCGAAAGTACTCTAGGTGTTGGAGGAAAACATGGCAGGTATCTGGGTATTTGCAGAATACAAGGATGGGTCGATCGGGAAGGTGACACTGGAAGGCGTGAGCGAGGCGCGTCGTCTTGCCAATGAGAGCGCCGAGGCAGTATGCGTCGTGGTATTCGGAAATCAAGTGAATGACGCTACGCTCATGCAACTGGGCCACTATGGTGCCGATCAGGTTCTTGTCGTGGACGATCCGGCGCTCGCAGAGTATACGGTAGATGCCTATGCTGCTGCGCTCGAGTCGTTGATCGCAGCACATCGTCCTGGCCTCATCATGTTCGTTGCATCGAGTACGGGCCAAGATCTTGCCCCCGTGATAGCTCAGCGTCAGGGAGTCGGTCTCATCTCTGAGGTCATTGCGATCGAAGAGGAAGATAATCAACCGCTCTATGTGCGTGCTCCATATTCAGGCAAGATCCTTGAGAAGTGTGCATTTGTAAATAATGACGATCTCAGTATCATCACATTGCGCCCGAAAGCATTTACCATCGCAGAACCTGACGAGACGAGGAATGCTACGATCGTGCGCGAAGCGCCAGCCAGTTTTGGCGATATTCGCCAGATCGTGAAGGATGTCGTTCGCGTCGCTTCTGAGCGCATTGATCTTCGTGATGCAGAATTCATCGTGTCGGGCGGTCGCGGTGTTAAGGGGCCTGAAGGTTTTGAGGTGCTTGCACAGCTTGCCGATGAGCTCGGTGGGGCAGTGGGCGCTTCGCGTGTTGCAGTCGAACAAGGATGGATCGACAAGCAATACCAAGTAGGTCAGACGGGCAAGATTGTTGCACCTCAACTCTATATTGCTTGCGGCATTTCAGGCTCGATACAGCATCAAGCCGGCATGGGACAGTCACACTATATTGTTGCGATCAACAACGATCCAGAAGCGGATATCTTCCGTATCGCAGATTATGGTATCGTAGCCGATCTGTTCGAGGCTGTTCCGCTCATGGTCGAAGAAGTCAAGAAACTAAAAGCATAGAAGGGCCCTCATGCAAGACGCAACACGCGAACTTTATTGGAACATTCCGAGCCACTGGTTCATGTATGTATTATTCATTGGTGTGGTGGCCTGTTTTGCGATCTTTTTCTATCGCCGCTATCGCCTTTGGAAGCTTGGCGCGCCAGAAGACCTTTCCGACCATAAGGCAGAACGTTTTTTCGGCGCTTTTAAAGAGGTTTTCACGCAAAAGCGCGTGGTCAGGAAGAGATCTTCAGGCATCATGCATCTGTTCATTTTCTGGGGCATGCTCTTTTGTTTGATTGCCACCACGCTCGTTGCGCTTCAAGATCATTTTGGCATTCCTCTCCTTTATGGTGACTTCTATCTCTATTTCGTCTCATTGGGCATCGACCTTGCAGGCTTTGTTTGCGCGATCGGAGTTGTCATTGCGCTGGTACGTCGTGCTTCGAAGGCTAACGAGAGTCTTGAGACGAATCGGGCAGATATCGTATGGCTTGTGTTGTTGTTCATTATTTTGATCAGCGGATTTGCCACTGAAGGACTGCGCATTGTGGGCACAAATGATCCTTGGGCGATCTGGTCTCCTGTGGGCTATCTCTTCGCGCTCATGTTCTCAGGAATGGATGCGCAGGCACTTTCGCTCACGCACCAGATCGTTTGGTGGAGTCATCTTGCTCTCGCCTTTTTGTTCTTGGCATTTTTCACCTATAGCAAGATGGCGCACGTGCTCTTTATTCCAGGAAACTATTATTATCGTTCGCTCAAACCGGCTGGTACGCTCGAACCGATCGATTTTGAAGACGAAGAGCTTGAGACCATGGGCGTGCGCGTGCTTGAAGAATATACCTGGAAAGATCTGCTGGATGCGCAGGCGTGCATCAAGTGCGGACGTTGCCAGGAGAACTGTCCTGCCTATTTGAGCGGCAAAGAACTCTCCCCGATGCATTTCATCCAAAATATCGCGGCAGAGAACGCCAAGCGTGGCAAAGTTTTGTTGAAGGTTCCCGAAGACGAGCGCACCGAAGAGCAACAAGCGCTTCTGGACGAAGGCATAGTGGGAACAGTGATATCGGAAGATGCATTGTGGCAGTGCACGACTTGTCGTGCATGCAGCGAGCTGTGTCCTGCGCGTGTTGTTCACCCCGATAAGGATATCAAAGCACGCACCTACCAGGTGTGCATGGAAAGTGCGTTTCCGCCTGAAGCGCAGCAGACCTTCCGCAATCTTGAAACCAATGGCAATCCGTGGGGCATCGGTTGGCAGAAGCGTATCGACTGGACGAAGGATCTTGATGTCCCTACTATTGACGAGAATCCTGGCGCTGAATATTTGTATTGGCCAGGTTGTTCGGGTGCCTATGACGCGCGCAGTCGCAAGGTTGCCACGGCGCTTGTGGCGCTCATGAACGAGGCTGGCGTCGATTTCGCTATCTTGGGCAATGCAGAAAAATGCTGTGGTGATTCGGCGCGTAGGCTCGGCAACGAATATCTCTACTACATGCTCGCGCAGGAGAATATCGAGACGATGAACAATGCAGGCATCAAGAAGATCGTCACGCAATGTCCTCACTGTTTGCAGGCGCTTTCGGTCGACTACCCGCAGATGGGTGGCAATTTTGAGGTCATCCATCATTCACAGTTGCTTGCACGTCTGATCAAGGAAGGAAAACTTAAGCCAGGGTTTTCTGAATATCAGCAGGTCACCTATCATGATTCGTGCTATCTTGGTCGCTACCATGGCGAATACGACGCTCCGCGCACAGTGCTTACGCAAGGCGCACATGTTCGTCTGAATGAGATGACGCACAACGAAGCGGAAAGCTTCTGTTGCGGTGCAGGCGGCGGGCATATGTGGCTTGAAGAGCCCGCTGGAAAAAAGATCAATCATATGCGCGCCGAACAAGCGCTCGAAACTAAAGCGGACGTTCTTGTGACTGCTTGCCCCTTCTGCCTTACCATGCTCTCAGATGGTGTGGCATTCCACGATTCGACCATGCCGGTGAAGGATCTAGCGGAGGTACTCCACGAATCGCAGAGCGGAGAAGTTGGCGGCTAGATATAAGAGTGCGAAAGGCTTCAAAAGTTTTTTCTGAGTTAAGCACACGAAAGTTTGATGTGGTCTCTATAATGGGAACATTACCAAGATTTTAAGGAAGAGAAGGAGTTTTTAGATGGCTTACTTTTTTGACGAACCCTCACGCACCTTCAACGAGTATTTGCTGGTGCCGGGTTACTCTTCATCCGATTGCATTCCTGAGGCCGTCAGCTTAAAAACTCCACTCGTCAAATATAAGAAGGGCGAACAGCCTGCTATTACGCTTTCGATCCCGATGGTCTCTGCAATCATGCAGGCCGTTTCTGACGATGGCATGGCAGTCGCTCTTGCGCAGCAGGGAGGTATTTCCTTTATTTACGGGTCTCAGTCGATCGAGAGTCAGGCTGCAATGGTGTCGCGCGTAAAGGATCATAAGGCTGGCTTTGTGCGTTCCGACTCGAACCTTCCTCCTACCGCAACGCTTGCTGATGTGGTCGAGCTCAAGGAGCGCCGTGGACATACCACGATGCCTATCACAGAGGGTGGTCGTTCGCAAGGTAAGTTGCTCGGCATCGTTACGGGCCGCGATTATCGTCTCTCTCGTATGGATCTCGATACACCGGTCACAGAATTTATGACACCTCGCTCTTCACTTATCGTTGCCGATGCCGAGACATCTCTCAAAGTTGCTAACGATATCATTTGGGATAACAAGCTCAATTCGCTGCCGATTGTCGACGAGGACGATAACTTGCTCTATATGGTCTTCCGTAAAGACTACGAAAGCCACAAATCGAACCCAAATGAGCTGCTCGACGATCATAAACGTTATTTGGTAGGCGCGGGAATCAATACGCGTGACTATGCAGACCGCGTTCCTGCGCTTGTAGAAGCGGGTGCCGATGCGCTCTGTATCGACAGCTCTGAGGGCTATTCTGAATGGCAGGCGCTCACGATCGCTTGGATTCGCGATCATTATGGCGATTCGGTCAAAGTCGGAGCAGGTAATGTCGTTGATGCAGAAGGTTTCCGTTTCTTAGCTGATGCAGGTGCTGACTTCATCAAGGTCGGTATCGGTGGTGGCTCGATCTGCATCACGCGCGAACAAAAGGGCATTGGTCGCGGCCAGGCGACTGCGCTCATTGAGGTTGCAAAGGCACGCGATGCTTATTTCGAGGAAAAAGGCATCTATATCCCTGTTTGTTCGGATGGCGGTATCGTTTACGATCATCATATGACCCTTGCTCTTGCAATGGGTGCTGATTTTCTTATGCTCGGTCGCTATTTCGCCCGTTTCGATGAAAGCCCAACCAATAAGGTGAACATCAACGGAAACTATATGAAAGAGTACTGGGGCGAGGGATCTGCGCGTGCGCGCAACTGGCAGCGTTACGACCTTGGAGGCAGCAAGAAGGGCATGACCTTCGAAGAAGGAGTCGATTCGTATGTTCCTTATGCAGGTTCTTTGAAGGACAATGTCGATCTGAGCCTTGCGAAAGTCAAGTCGACCATGTGCAATTGCGGCGCTCTTACAATTCCTGAATTGCAAGAGAAAGCCAAGATCACCGTGGTAAGTGCGACTTCCATTGTAGAGGGTGGCGCACACGATGTTGTTCTGCGTGACAAGACTCCGTACGCGGGTAATTCGCTCCGTTGATTTTGGTGAATTTGCCCGCATTGGGCAACTACGGTAGCATCTTAGTTTATGTATAAACGAATCACAACGCAGTTTGCGACACTGCTCCTTTGTGTTTGTCTTGTTCTTTCGCTCGGGGTTCCGCTTCTGCCAGCAAGTCTCGCTCATGCGGATGATCTTTCCGATGCTCAAGCTACACTGAGCGCTGCTGAAGCTCAGCTTGCTTCGATCGCCGAGGAATACAACGCTATTCAAGCGCGCGTAGCTGAAGTCGAAGGACAGATCGAAGAGACGACCAATAAAGCTGAAGAAGCTCAGCAGGCTATGTATGACGGCCAAAAAGAGCTCGGTAAGGTGCTTGTTTCTTCCTACAAGAACGAAGCAGCTAATTCGCTTGTAAATGTCTTTCTCGCTTCTGACTCACTCGAGTCTTTCATTCGTAATGTGACCTATTACAGCTCGATCGAACAGCAAAAGAGCGAACAGATCGAGGAGCAGAAGAAGCGTACAGAACAGTTCAATACCGTGCTCGATGAGCTCGATCAGCAAAAGAGCGAACAAGAGGCGCTCGCTGCTGAAGCGGAGTCGAAGAAAGCACAGGCTGAACAGGTTGTGTCTTCGGCTGTTGCCAAAGTATCGTCGATCGAGTCTGAGCGTGCGCGTGTCGAGGCGCTGCAGCAACAGGCAAATTCGCTCCAAGGCCAGCAACGCCCTGAAGCGTCTATCAGCGATAACTGGAACACGGGCAATACTTCGGACGGAGATTCCTCAGGGGGTTCGTCAAACGAAGATACTTCGAGTGCTCCGAGTGGAAGCGGTTGGCAAACAGGTATTGCTTCTGCCTATGGTGGTGAGTCCGATAAGAATACGCCGAATCCTGGAACAACAGCAACTGGTGCGATCTGCAATGATACCTCGATGGGTGTTGCTGTGCCGATGTCTTGGCCGAACTATCGCTCTTATCTAGGTCGCAAGGTCGAAATCCGCTATAACGGTAAAACAGTCATCGCTACGGTGAACGACTGCGGCTATATGGGCGGTGGGTCGCGCTCTCTTGACCTGCAGCCCGGCGTCTTCAAGAAGTTCGGCTTTAGTACCTGCCAAGCCTGGGGTCTTCGTACGGTTAGTTACCGCTTTCTTTGATCTGCTGCACCTTGCAGCCGTCAACTCGTTCTATAATTCTGTCATGAATCCTGTGCGCATCAATCTCCGATGCGCTTAAAAGGGCAAATCCGTTCATTAAGGATCGTTCATGAAAGAATACAATCCGCACGATATCGAACCTCGTTGGCAGAAAGTCTGGGAAGACGAGAAGCTCTATGAGGTGACCGAGGACACTTCGAAGCCAAAGCGCTATGTCCTCGAGATGTTCCCTTATCCTTCAGGCGATATCCATATGGGGCATGTGAGCAACTATACGTATGGCGATGTTGTTGCGCGTTATTGGCGCATGCGTGGCTATGAGGTGCTTCATCCTATGGGTTGGGACGCATTCGGTCTTCCCGCGGAAAATGCTGCGATCAAGCATCATAGTCATCCTGCGAAATGGACGTATGCCAATATTGATACACAAAAAGCCTCTTTCAAACGCATGGGCTTTTCTTTCGATTGGGACAGAACAGTTGTCGCTTGTGATCCTGAGTATTATCGATGGGGCCAGTGGATCTTTTTGAAGTTTTGGGAGCGCGGATTGGTCGAGCGCCGCAATTCTCCTGTGAATTGGTGCCCAGACTGCGCGACAGTGCTCGCAAACGAGCAGGTCATCGAGGGCCGTTGCTGGCGCTGTGATTCCGAGGTGGAAAAGCGCGATCTTACTCAGTGGTATTACAAGATCACTGATTATGCGCAGGAATTGCTAGACGACCTCGATCAACTGAAGGGTTGGCCAGAGCGCGTCAAGCAACAACAGGCAAACTGGATCGGACGTTCCGAAGGTGCACAAGTCGATTTCACGCTGTGCGATCTGGAAGGAAAGGCTACCGACGAGACCATCACCGTCTTCACGACCCGCGCTGATACGCTCTTTGGCTGCAGCTTTTTCGTGCTCGCTCCTGAATATGCAGGCCTTGCTGATCTGGTAAGTGGAACCGAACAAGAAGCTGCTGTTTTGGAATTTGCGGAAGCAGCGAAGAAAGTGAGCGCACTCGATCGTGCTATGGGAGATCGAGACAAGCATGGCATCTTTACCGGACGTTATGTCATCAATCCCATCAATGGCGAAAAGGTACCTGTGTGGGTAGCTGATTATATCGTTGCCGATTATGGCACAGGTGCGGTAATGGCAGTCCCTTGTGGAGATCAACGAGATTTCGAGTTCGCACGTAAGTACGATCTTCCTATTATTCCTATCATCCTTTCGCAAGACGACCCGCTCTATCCGCAGCTTCAGAACGAGCAGGGAAGGGTTGTGACTGAGGTCGATTGGCCCGAGGCTTACGCGGCAGAAGGCGTGCTCGTACAGTCGGGACCGTATACAGGCATGGTTGGCGGTAAACATTCCCCTGCAGAAGAGGCAGTGGTTGCTGAACTTGAGCGTATGGGTAAAGGAAAGCGTACGGTTGAATTCCGTCTGCGCGATTGGCTTATCTCCCGTCAGCGTTACTGGGGCAATCCCATCCCTGCTATCCATTGCGAGCACTGTGGTGTCGTGCCGGTTCCGGAAGATCAGTTGCCGGTGCTCTTGCCTGAAGATATCGATCTTGCAGCAGGAGAGACCCTTGCGACGCATGAGTCATTCATTAATACAACCTGCCCGAAGTGTGGCGCTCCAGCGAAGCGCGAAACTGATACGATGGACACCTTCACGTGTTCGAGCTGGTATTACATGCGCTACACCGATCCGCACGATGATGAATTGCCCTTTGATCCCAAAAAGGCGAACTACTGGATGCCAGTCGACCAGTATATCGGTGGTATCGAGCATGCTATTCTGCATCTGCTCTATAGCCGCTTCTTTACTAAGGTGCTGCGCGATGAGGGCATGCTCGATTTTGATGAGCCGTTCACGAATTTGCTCTGTCAAGGTATGGTGCTTGATGAGCACGGTGAAGTGATGAGCAAATCGAAAGGCAATGTCGTTTCGCCTGAAGAGATGATCGCAGCCTATGGTGCTGATGCGGTACGTGCAGCAGTGCTATTCATGGGCCCACCTGATAAAGAGAAGCTTTGGAACGAAGATGGTCTTGCGGGTATGTACAAGTTTCTCAATCGCTTGTGGCGCCAAGTCTACGATCTGGTCGGTCAGGCAGGCGAGGATACGCTTTATCAGGAAGACCCTGGTAAAGAGGCGAGCGAAAAACTTGCTGAAGAGCTCAATCGCGAACGTCATCGTCTCGTTGGCAAAGTGATCGACGACATCGAGCGCAACAATTTCAACACCGCGATCGCAGCGATCATGGAGTTGTCGAATGCGGTCGGCGACTATTTGCGCGCCATTCCTGCGGATGCTCGTGCGCAAAGCAATGACCTCAGAGCGCTTGACCTGGATACCGCTGAGGTGCTCGTGAAGCTTATGGCTCCGTTCGCTCCTCATTGGGCTGAAGAGCTTTGGCATACGCCGCTTGGCAACACAACGTCAGTCCACGAGCAATCCTGGCCTGAATTTGATCCGAGCCAAGCAGTTTCAAATGAGGTCGAGCTTGCAGTTCAGATCAATGGCAAAGTGAAGACGCGCATCACGGTTCCAGCAGATGCAAGTGAAGAGACTATTCGTGAAACGGCGCTCAGTGCTGTTTCGAAGGCGACCGAGGGAAAGAACATCGTAAAAGTGATCGTGATCCCGAGCCGCTTGGTGAATATCGTTGTCAAATAAATGATCATCGGAGTCATATCAGATATTCATGGACAGTTGAGTGCGGAGGCTTACAAGGCACTGCAAGGAAGCGACTATATTTTGTGTGCAGGCGATAGTGAAAACCGCATGGTTCTCGCCGAGCTTGAGACCATCGCACCTACCATTTGCGTACGCGGTAATTGCGATCGCTACGATCTGGGTCCGCGCGTCAAAGGCATTGCGTCGCCGATCTTAGGCGGAGTGCGCTTTCGTATGGTGCATCGTCCTGAGGATATCGGCACCGTACCTGAAGATGTTCATGTCGTCATTCACGGACACACGCATGTCCCGCGCGAGCAGTATGGCAAGAATGGTGTGCTGTTCTTGAATCCCGGCAGCCCTTCGCGCCCGCGTGGTGGAAGCCACAAAAGCCTTGCTCGTCTCTTTGTGGATGAAGGCAAAGTAAAGTCTGTTGAATTCATCGACTTGGAGGAGGATCGTCTCCTTTAGAGAATCATGGATGTCGTTATCACAGTGTCTTTCCTCGATTGAGAAAGACCTTGACCCTCCTCGGGTTGAAAGATAGAATACTTGTTTGCATAAGCGCCGTTAGCTCAGTTGGTAGAGCAGGGGACTTTTAATCCCAAGGTCGCGGGTTCGATTCCCTCACGGCGCACCATTCCAACTGCTCAGTCTCGCTTTTTGCGAGACTTTTTCTTTGCTCGGAACCATTCAGAGAAGATATTGTGTAGAAATTATGGAGTCATAGCAACTTATCCTAGAATTGAAAGGCTTGCACGTGTGTGCCGTGGTCTTTTGCGCGGTAAAACGGGCGAGTGCGATATTGGTCCGATCTCGCTAAAGGAGCGATCTTGGCTAAAGAAGACGCTATTGAACTAGAAGGTACGGTTTTGGAAGCGCTGCCGAATGCAATGTTTCGTGTAGAGCTCGAAAACGGCCACAAGATTCTTGCGCACATCTCAGGAAAGATGCGCATGCACTACATCAAGATCCTTCCTGGAGATAAGGTTCAGGTCGAGCTGTCTGTCTACGATCTCGATCGCGGACGCATTACCTATCGCTATAAGTAAAAAGCAACTATAACCTCGTTTTACAAACTACCGCCTGCGGCTGGGCGTGTTGATAAAGTGAACGCATAACCGAAAGGAAATTGAATTATGAAGGTACGTCCTTCGGTCAAGAAAATGTGCGACAAGTGCAAAATCATTCGACGTCATGGCAAGGTTCTGGTCATCTGCGAGAACCCTCGTCATAAGCAGCGTCAAGGTTAAAGAGAAGGGAACTAATTCATGGCACGTCTTGTTGGTGTCGACCTTCCTCGCGATAAGCGCATTGAAGTCGGCTTGACCTACATTTACGGTATTGGCCCTACCACCTCTAAGAAGATCCTCGCGGAAACAGGCGTAGATCCTGATGTTCGTGTTCGCGATCTTACTGAGGATGATCTGTCCAAGCTCCGTGACTATATCACCGCAAACATCACTACTGAAGGCGACCTCCATCGCGAGGTTCGCCAGAACATCAACCGCCTCATGGAGATCGGTTGCTATCGTGGCCTTCGTCATCGTCGTGGCCTGCCCGTTCGCGGTCAGCGCACTCATACGAATGCACGTACTCGCAAGGGTCCACGTAAGCAAATCGGCGGCAAGAAGAATAAGTAGAGGTGTTGTAAGTGGCAGCTAAGAAAAACGTTCGCACCCGCATTAAGCGCTCTGAGCGCAAGAATATTGCCGTTGGTGCAGCTCATATCAAATCTACCTTCAATAACACGATCGTTTCGATCACCGATCCTCAGGGAAATGTGATCTCATGGCAGTCTGCTGGCACGGTCGGCTTCAAGGGTTCTCGTAAATCTACCCCATTTGCCGCACAGATGGCAGCAGAAGCAGCAGCAAAGACCGCTATGGAACACGGCCTGAAAAAGGTCTCTGTGTTCGTGAAGGGCCCGGGCTCTGGTCGCGAGACCGCTATCCGTTCTCTTCAGGCAGCAGGTCTTGAAGTTGCAAGCATTCAGGATTGCACCCCTATTCCGCACAATGGTTGCCGTCAGCGCAAGCGTCGTCGCGTCTAAATGAAAGGATCAGTTTATTATGGCTATTAATAGAACTCCGGTTCTCAAACGTTGCCGTCAACTGGGCTTGGATCCTATCGTTCTCGGCTATACCGGTAAAAGCAAATCGAGCTCCATTCGTCAACCAAAGCGTCGTCGCAAGGAAAGCGAATACGGCATGCAGCTTCGCGAGAAGCAGAAGGCTAAGTTCGTATACGGCGTTCTCGAGAAGCAGTTCCATGGTTATTTCGATCGCGCAAAGGCTATGCCAGGCATCACTGGCTCCAACCTCATGCAGATCCTGGAATCTCGTCTCGACAACGTTGTCTTCCGTCTTGGCTTTGCTAAGACCCGCAAGGAAGCTCGTCAGATCGTCACGCATGGTCACATCCAGGTGAACGGCAAGCGCGTTGACATTCCGTCTTATCGTGTTCGCCCAGGCGATCTTGTCTCTGTACGTCCTAAGTCGAAAGAACTTCTGGTCATCAAGAGCGCACTCGTTTCCAACGAAGGTCGTGTCGTTCCTGCATGGCTTGAGGTCGACATTGAAAAGCTTCAAGGCAGCGTTCTTTCGCTCCCTGAGCGCGATCAGATCGATCTTGACATTCACGAACAGCTCATCGTCGAACTTTACTCGAAGTAGTTAAGCGCTACTGCGGTTTTTAAGGAGGCTTATAAGGTATGACAGAGTTCATGAGGCCGACAGTTACAACAGAAGAGGTTAACGATCTCGTTGCTCGCTTCATTGTTGAGCCGCTTGAGCGTGGCTACGGATACACCTTGGGCAACTGTATGCGTCGTGTTCTGCTCTCTTCGCTGGATGGTGCGAAACCAACAGCTATCCAGATCGAGGGCGTTCAGCACGAGTTCACCACTGCCGAAGGCATCATCGAAGATATCACCGACATTGTTCTGAATGTTAAAGGTTTGGTTTTCAGTGCGCTCTCGAGTGATTACACGGAGGCTACTGCCCACGTGCACGCAGAGGGCCCTTGCACCGTTACTGGCGCAGATCTTGATGTTCCTGCAGAATTCACTCTCATCAACCCTGAGCATGTCATCGCAACTGTTGCTGATGGTGGCACGCTCGAAATGACCATTCGCATCGGCGTTGGTCGCGGGTATGTTTCTGCTGAGCGCAACAAGCGCACGGAAGATCCGATCGGTATCATTCATGTCGATTCGTTGTTCTCGCCGGTTCGTCGTTGCACTATGAACGTGAGCGATACGCGTGTGGGTCAGCGCACCGACTACGACAAGCTCGTTCTTGAGGTCGAGACAGACGGTTCTATCAACCCGACCGAGGCTGTTTGCCGTGCGGCGAACATCATCAACCAGTACATGGGCGCGTTCCTCTCTCTCGACGAGATCGAAGAGGACGAAGAGGGCGAGGTAGTTTCTATCTTCGCTCCAGAAAGTCAGGAGACCAATGCGGAGCTTGATAAGCAGATCGAGGATCTGGATCTTTCGGTCCGCTCCTACAACTGCTTGAAGCGTGCAGGCATCCATTCTGTTCGTCAGCTGGTCGAGTATTCTGAGAACGATCTGCTCAACATTAGAAACTTCGGTGCGAAGTCCATTGAAGAGGTTAAGGATAAGCTCATTTCGATGGACCTCAATTTAAAGCTTTAGGAGAAACAAGATGAGACACAATAAGAAAGGTCGTAAGCTTGGCACTGACTCAAGCCACACTAAGGCTATGAAGAAGAGCCTGGTAGGTGCACTGTTCACCAACGACCGTATCAAGACGGTCGAGGCTCGTGCCAAGGAAATTCGTCCTGACGTTGATAAGATCATCACCTGGGCAAAGAAAGGCGACTTGCATTCCCGTCGTCTTGCAATCGCTGCTCTCGGTGATAAAGAACTTGTTCGCGAGGTTTTCGAGAAGGTCGAGCAGGGCATGTTCGGCGATCGCCAAGGTGGCTATACCCGCATCATGAAGCTGGGCAATCGCAAGGGCGACAATGCTCCTATGGTCATCATGGAGCTTGTGACCGAGCCTGTTGGCAAGAAGAAGAAAGCCAAGAAGGACGAGGTAAAGTCTGAAAAGAAGGCTGCGCCTAAGAAGACCACGAAAAAGGCAGCAACTAAGAAGGAAGAAAAACCTGAAGTAGCTGAAGACGTGATCGAAGAGCTTGATAAGGATCAGGCAGAGGTCATGGAAGCGGAAGCGACTGAGGCCAAGGCAGAAGCTAAGGCTGAGGCTAAAGAAGAGGCGAAAGCTGAAGAGGCTGCAAAGGAATCTGCTGAGAAGGCAGAAGAGGCTGCAGCTAAGAATGCTGAAGCCGCTGCTGAAGAAGAAGCAGAGAAGGAAAAGGCTGAATAAGCACATCGCTCACGTCTAATTCTTAATTGCATGAAGAGCCGCTCGTTCGAGCGGCTCTTTTTTGTTTCTGCAAGGGGGTTATAGCCTCATAAGTCGTGATGGTTCGCTTTTGCAGCGAAAAGGCAGTTTTTTGCAAGAAAAATGCGATTGTATGCACAAAACAGTGTGATTTGGGGCGTTTGGAGGGTGCAGAATCATTCATTCTGTGCTCTCAGCATCCAAAAGCCCAGTTCGTGGCTTTTAACACTTTTTCAGGTGTGCGTACAACCGTAAATCCCATGCAAAAAATTGAGTTCCTACTGCAAAGTTGCTCGTAATGCATCCCGGTATGTTACTTGTGATGCATCTCAGTATGGCTAAGGTTACGGCTAAGGTTACGAGAGGACAACAGGTTTTCGAAAAAGCGGTAATGCTTCTGCGATCGCTGCCACTTGTCTGAATCAAAGCGCGACAATATGAACTGGTATTAGAGTTCGTTCCTCTATCCGGCCTGCACGAGCGCTTGGACATCGAATTTCGGGTGCTCGTGAACGACCGCATGATAGACGAGCATCGATCGAGCGAGGAAGGCGGTTGTTCATCATGAATGCAGATGAAGTTAAGGAAGACCTGGAAGCTCTCAAAGCCGAAGAGAAGGCTGATGCAGTCGAAGAGACTGAAGAGAAGTTCATGGAAGAAGAGATGAAAAAGGCAGGAATCAAATAGCCTTCATTCTCTTTATTGAAATAGGCGAATCAGTTCGTTTTCGCTAAAAGAAGCGCTCCATGTTGGGGCGCTTCTTTGTCTTGAGGTATTGACCGATGGTGTGTGCGCACTTTGCGCGACGGTATTCGTTCGCATCATAAGTACGTTAGACTGAAAGAACATGAATCACGTCTTATCGTACATACCAAAGAAAAGCTGCATTCATAATGCGGATGCTCGCATGAAGATCGCAGTCTTGTTGATATACTCGATTGCATTATTTTGCACTCATAGTTGGTGGGGAATCATCGTATTTGCGCTTGCCTTGTTTGTCGTGATTGGGGCTTCGCGCATTCCGCTCAAGAATTATGCACGAACCATCACGCCCGCGATAGCAATCTTGGTCTTCATCTGGATCTGTAACACGATTCCCTTTGATCTGGATCGTAGCTTTAGCGCGCTTGCCTATGCAGCGCGTATCACACTCGTCATTGTGGCAAGCTTCGTCATCACGTTCACGACTACATCAACACAACTAACAGATGCGATCGCTTCGATCCTGAGACCGCTGCGCAGGTTGCACGTTCCCATTGACGATATCGCATTCATGCTCAGCCTCGCCTTGCGATTCATCCCGCTCCTTTTCGAGCAACTCACGCAGATCAAGATCGCGCAAACATCTCGTGGTGCTCGGTTCGGTAGCGGAACGATATGGCAACGATTGAAGATGTGGCTTGTCGTTCTCATCCCCTTGTTCGTTGGATTCTTTCGACAGGCCGAGACTGTGGCTGAAGCGATGGATGCGCGTTGTTATGGCGCAAGTGACCGTACGAGTTTGAGTGCGCGGTCAGTGAGCGTATCGGCATGGCTTGGACTCTTTGCGATTCTGGCGCTGTGCGTACTTGTCGCATGGCAGCTGTGATCGAGCTTCATATCTACTAAATATAGTGGCTCTAGACGACAAGAGACACACTTTGTGCGGTTTGTCCCTAGGGGCAACAGTGGCGCGTGTTATCATATCTTCAGCTTGAACCACAAGCTTATACAAAGCAAACAAGGAGGAAAATCCATGGGCATCATCATTGATGTTTACGGTCGCGAGGTTTTGGATTCCCGCGGCAATCCGACCGTAGAAGTTGAAGTCACACTTGACGATGGATCGATGGGACGCGCAGCAGTTCCTTCGGGAGCTTCCACCGGTGCTTTCGAAGCAGTCGAGTTGCGCGATGGCGATAACGAGCGCTATCTGGGCAAGGGTACGCTTAAAGCAGTCGCTCATGTGAACGAAGAGATTGCTGATGCACTCATTGGCTTTGAAGCAGACGATCAACGCACGATCGATGCCGAGATGATCGCGCTTGATGGCACCGAGAACAAGGCAAACTTCGGTGCAAATGCGATTCTGGGTGTCTCTCTGGCAACGGCTAAGGCTGCTGCTGAATCTGCTGAGCTCCCTCTTTATAAATACGTGGGCGGAGTTAATGCAAATTTGCTGCCAACACCTATGATGAACATCTTGAACGGCGGCGCACACGCAGACAACAACGTTGACTTTCAGGAATTTATGATCATGCCTGTCGGCGCTCCTACGTTCGCGGAGGCGCTTCGCTGGTGTGCAGAGATCTATCACACGCTCAAGAAGGTTCTCCACGATGCGGGCCTCGGCGGCGGTATCGGCGACGAGGGTGGTTTTGCGCCCAATTTTAAGACCAACGAAGAGCCCTTGCAGTACATTGTGAAGGCGTGCGAAGTTGCTGGCTATAAGCCTGGTTCTGACATCATGTTCGCGATGGATCCTGCATCGACCGAGTTCTATAACGAAGATACTGGTAAGTATGTTCTGGCTGGCGAAGGCCGTGAGCTTGCGAGCGACGAAATGGTCGACTATTGGGCAGCGCTTGTCGAGAAGTATCCAATCATCTCGATCGAAGACGGCATGGCTGAAGAAGATTGGGATGGCTGGAAGAAGCTCACCGATCGTATTGGTGATAAGGTCCAGTTGGTTGGTGACGATCTGTTTGTAACCAACTCCAAGCGCCTTGCTAAAGGTATCGAGCTTGGCTGCGCAAATGCGATCCTCGTGAAAGTAAACCAGATCGGTTCGCTTACCGAGACTATGGAAGCGATCCAGATGGCAAAGCAAGCAGGCTATGCTTGCGTCATGTCGCATCGTTCTGGCGAGACTGAGGACACCACCATCGCTGATCTGGCAGTAGCGACCAATGCAGGCCAGATCAAGACAGGCGCTCCTGCACGTTCGGATCGTGTGGCAAAATACAACCAGCTCATTCGCATCGAAGAAGAGCTTGCAGATGCTGGTCAGTACGCTGGTATGAAGGCGTTTTATAACATCAATCGCTAGAGTCGATCTGGCTTAGGGGAAGGGGCTTCGTTCGATCGGAGCCCCTTTGATCGTTGAAGAGGAGTTCGTTCGTGGACGAAATGATAAATGGATTTACCGCGCCTTCGCGTTATAGTCGTGCTTCGAACTTCCAGTATTCGCGCGATCATGAAAAGGGAGATGAGACTCAAGGCTTTGCAGAGATCGAGCTCGACAGTATTCCGGAGAAGGATCGTCGTTGGGCTTGGATCGAGATCGAGCGAAACGCGATCCAGCATAACGTGCGTGCAACGCGCAATTTACTTGGAGACCGCACGCGTTTGATGGCGGTCGTTAAAGCGGATGCTTATGGTCACGGTGCGGTTGAGGTGGCAAAGCTTGCTACAACTTCTGGCGCTTCCTATCTGGGGGTCGCGACGGTCGATGAGGGCATCCAGTTGCGTGATGCGGGCTTGCGTGAGCCGATTTTGCTGCTTTCTGAGCCGCCAGCAGAAAGTGTTCCGCTGCTGCTCCACAATCACATCATTCCTTCAGTCTATACGCCAGATTTTGCGATCCATTATGCCGAGATCGCTGATGCTCACAATATGAAAGCACCCTATCATCTTGCTATCAACTCGGGCATGAATCGCATTGGCGTGCGTCATGATCAGGTGATCGAATTCATCTCTCAGGTGAGCTTTCACCGCGCGCTCGACTTGCAAGGTTGTTTCACGCATTTTGCGACTGCAGATGCTGCAGAGACCCTCGATTTTCAGATTCAGATCAATCGTTTCGTGGAGAGCATGCGCGCGCTTGAAGCCGCAGGCATCAATCCCGGACTTGTTCACTGTGATAACTCAGCGGCGATCTATCGTTTCCCTAAGACGCATTTCGACATGGTGCGCCTTGGTATTTCGCTTTATGGTTACCATCCCGCCAATGATACGCATCGCATTGTGCAGTTGCGCCCTGCGATGAGCGTTTATGCTCGCATCACCAATGTTATCCAGGTGCCGATGAGCGAAGGGGTAAGTTACGGCATGAACTATCGAAGTCCTGGCAGTGTAAAAATCTGTACGGTGCCGGTAGGATATGCCGATGGCCTTATCCGCTTGCTCTCGGGTCAGATCAAATTTGCCTATCAGGATCGTGCTGTATCTCAAGTTGGCAATATCTGTATGGATCAATGCATGTTCGAGGTCGATATCCGCACGCGAGCAGGGCATAGAACGCTCGATCCGCAGATTGGCGACATCGTGCAGATAGCTGGGCCGAATGCTCACATCGACACATCCATCGATACGATGGCAAAACGAGCAGGTACTATCCAACATGAAGTGACGATCGGGTTTTCTCATCGCATGCCTCGCTACTACGTATAGGAGAGCTATGAAGACCGAGAAGGATATCGTCTCAAAGCATTTGCAGTATGCAAGTGAAAAGCCTGCTCATTCTGCGCAAGCTCATCCGATCGCTCCTGCTGAAACGCTCGAGGAGCTGCGTGAATCTATGCTGGGATGCACCCGCTGCGATCTCTGTGAGACACGCACCAACCTTGTGTTTGGTGATGGGAATCCGCATGCGCGTATTCTTGTTGTGGGAGAAGCTCCTGGCAAGAATGAGGATCTGCAAGGCATTCCTTTTGTGGGAGCGGCAGGAAAATTCTTAGATGAATTGCTCAAGGATGCAGGTCTTGCGCGCGAAGAGATCTTTATCGCGAATGTACTGAAGTGCCGTCCACCCGAGAATCGTAATCCGCAACCGCATGAGATCGAAGCGTGCGCGCCGTTTCTGCGTGCTCAGACCAAGATCATCGATCCTGATGTTATCGTGACGCTCGGCAATTTTGCGACTCAGTTCATCTTGCGAACCACGGTCGGTATCACGAAGCTGCGTGGCACTGTCCAACAGGCAGGTCGCTTTCTTGTTCTGCCAACATTCCACCCAGCTGCAGCTATTTATGACCGTTCTAAGCGAGATGTGCTGATATCTGATTTTCAGCAGGTGGGCGCGATCGTGCGTGATAGAATGGCTGCGAGAAATAATTCAGAACAGTGATGAGATTATAAGGAGATTCCGATGGTAGAGAAAACCGATGTTGCCGCAGTGCTTGAGCTCATTCGTCCCTCTCTGCAAGCCGATGGAGGCGATGTGGCGCTTGTCGATGTAAGCGAAGATGGTGTTGTTACGGTTGAGCTTCAAGGCGCTTGCAAAGGTTGCCCTATGTCCCAGATGACGCTTGCCAATGGTGTTGAGCGCATTCTGAAAGAGCGCATCCCCGGCGTTACTAAGGTCGTTCCAGCTTCGTAGGCGACCCTCGATACGATGAAATGCGCCGCGAGATCGCGGCGTTCGTTTTTCACCGCGAGAAAGGTCGAATTATGCCATTTTGTTGGGAACAGCGTGGCTGCGATGAAGAGATGCTCTCTCGCTGCCCGCATAATACCCCAGGAGAACGCTGTCCAGCGGATTGTCATTTTGCGGCATGTCGCCGTGATACGCATCAAGTAAGTTCAGATCCCGCGCTTGTCTTTCGCGTCGATTTGGATCGCGATACCTGCATGAAAGATATTTGCCAGTTCTGCGAATTCTTCTTGACGAAGGGGCCGCGGATCGAGGATCAGTCTGTAGCTGGATGATGTCATCGGGCGTGCCAGTTGGGCACGACGATAGGAAGGGAGACGTGACCATGTCCGAGGAAAAATACTATTCGGTCCTTCTTGCGACTGAAGAGGCTTTCCAGGAAAGCGAGATCGTAAAACGTCTTTCTGAATCATGCAATGTGATCATCGCACGCGATAGATGCAACATCGAAAAAGAGATGGAGCTTCGTGCGATACCGTTTTCGGCATATATCATCGACACTTCCGACATCGACAAATCCACTATTGATTGCATCGAGTTGATCAGGCGACTCGATCGAACGGATGGCGCCCCGATCATCCTCATCGTTGACGATATATCCGATGAACTGATCAACCAAGGGTTCAATGCGGGAGCGACCGACGTAATCGTGCGCCCTTACTCGGTGTATGCACACCGACGTGTTCTCAACTACATCAAGCTTCATGAGACCGCGCGTGATTTCAGGCGCTCGACCGCCGAGCTTCAGAGTGCACGTGAAGACATGGATGAATTGCTCAGGCGCATGCCAGGTGGTCTTTTTCGCTACCATGCAACTGATGAGCCTGGTGCGGATACGTTCGATTATGTGAGTCCTGGTCTTGTTCAGATGCTCGGCTGCGAAAACGAAGAGGATTTTCGCGTGCTCACGGGAAATACGTTTCAAGGTTTTGTTCATCCAGATGATCGCGATCATGTGCTTGCCGAGATTCGTAAGCAGTCTTCTGCAACTGGAAGTGATAAGGTTACCTATCGCATCATTTCCAAGAACGGAGACGTTCGTTGGGTCGAAGATTGGGGCAATCTGATCGTTGATTCAAACGATGAAGAGTGGTTCTATGTCGTTGTGCTCGATATCACCGATAAGATCGTCACTCGTGAGAATCTCAAGCAGATCGCTGAACACGATGGCCTAACAGGAGCGTTTAATCGTGAGGCCGCGATGCAGCATGTTGTCGAGAGGCGCGCTCATGGAACGGGCCAGTGTTCGGTCATTCTTATTGACGTTGATGATTTCAAGGGGATAAACGATGCCTATGGACACCCCTTTGGTGATGAGGTACTCAAACATCTAGCGCGTTTTCTTGATAGCACTCTGCGTCAAAGCGACATCGTCGCGCGCATGGGTGGCGATGAATTCGCAGCATTCGTGGTAGGGCTTGGCGATAGCGATCGTTTGCGTTATTTGGTGAGACGCATCAACGAGCTTGCGTTCATCGATTTTGACTCTCAATCGCTCATTGGAAAAACGGTGGTCCCCACGGTCTCTATTGGGGTCGCTTGCGCAGAAGATCTTACTACCACGGTCAGTGAACTCTATTCACGCTCAGATGAAGCGCTTTATCGAACGAAGTCAAAAGGCAAAGATGGCTATTCCTTTTATCTTGATGCGCATCCTACAGTTCCGAGCATTGATCAAGTTCGTAAAGCTTGCTCGTGAAAGTTGCGATTAGGAATCAGATCATCAAAGAGCACATTCTTCAGAGTGTGTTCGCTCATAATTATCTTTGCTTGGATGGTCTTAGAGCATAGAGCGCATAGGGGGATCGAGAATGGAAGATGTGCTGGTGAAATGCCCAAACTGCGGCGTGAAGGATCTCGATCTGCGCACCTATACATCCCTTATGGCTTTAAGCAACACCCAAGCGCTCTTCACGGTTTATTGTCATCATTGCGATCAAGCTGTTTCGGTTGTCGCAACGATTCCTGCTGTGCTTTATCCTGATATCTTTCAGGCAGCATCTGAGGTGGGAGCGGGAATGGGCCGCAAAGTCGAATAGCTCGTTGGTTCCATATACGACATTCTTTTTCCCTCGAGCGCACTCTTCTTTAGAGATGATCATCAAGTATCTATAATGGTCATATGCTCAACGAGATCTATCAAACACTCGATCCTATAGCGTTTTCTATTGGGCCTTTTACGGCGCGTTGGTATGGCATTGCCTATGCGCTTGGATTCTTGTTGGCAGCTGTGGTCATCTATTTTGTCGGCAAGCGCTGGAAGATGAAATTTGATCTCAATTGCATCTGCACGGTTATCATCTGTGCGATGGTAGGTGTTATCCTCGGTGGCCGTTTGGGTTATGTGCTTGTGTACAATGCTGCATTTTATGCGGCAAACCCCCTCGAGATCTTGAATTTTGCTCATGGCGGGATGAGCTTTCACGGTGGCCTGATCGGTGCGCTTCTTGCTGGTATTGTCGCGGCGCGTCTTATCAAGATGCCCTATCTTTCTCTCGTCGATGTAGCTATCATTGGTGTTCCGATCGGCTTGTTCTTCGGCCGTTGTGCAAACTTTGTAAATGGCGAGCTCTGGGGCGCGCCGAGCGATCTGCCTTGGGCTGTGGTCTTCGGAGGCTCAGCAGGAACTATTCCGCGTCACCCGAGCCAGCTCTACGAAGCACTGCTCGAAGGGCTCGTGCTGTTCATCATTCTTTACGCGATGTCATTCAAGAAGCCGCCCTTTCCCCGTGGAACTTATACCGCCACCTTCTTGCTCGGTTATGGGGCATTCCGTTTTCTCGTGGAATTCATCCGCCAACCAGATGCCCAGATCGGCTATCTGTTTGGAGATTGGTTTACGATGGGGCAACTTCTTTCAGTGCCACTCATTATCGTGGGCGTTTTTCTGCTTATATATGCTTGTGTGAAAAAACGACCGCAAGTCGGTCCTCATGCATCTAAGGAAGAGGAGGAACCCCATGAAACTACAGTTCTTTAAATGCGAGCATTGCGGCAATGTTGCTGTTAAGCTTTTCGATGAAGGCCCTGCGCTGTTTTGCTGCGGTCAACAGATGACAGAACTTGTCCCCGATAGTGTGGATGCTTCGCAAGAAAAGCACGTTCCTGTTGTCGAGATCACCGATGATATCAAGGTCAAGATTGGCGCCGAAGAGCATCCGATGATTGATACGCACTGGATCACGATGATCGTCCTCGAGACGAATCGAGGTTTTCAGTATGTGAAGCTCGATCCGGGCGACAAGCCAGAGGCTGAGTTCACCTTGGCTCCAGGCGAGAATCCGATCAGGGTCTACGATTATTGCAACATCCACGGCTTGTGGGTCAAAGAAATGTAAGATACAGCCTTTAGTGTATCGTCGTCGAAGGGATCGATCGTTTGGTCGGTCCCTTTCGTTTTAAAACGCGTATGATAGTGATATGAATGCGCCGAAGAAAAACAAGAGTCCCAAAAACAGAGCGTCTGCGATCTTCCCACAGACGGGATCGGGCTTTACGGTTGCGATCGTTGGCGGTGGTGCGTCAGGTATCGCTGCAGCATGTGCGATCTGTGCGCATGCGCAGCGTTTCTCGGTGCAGCTGCGCATTGTGCTGATCGAGAAGAGCCGCAAGATCGGATCGTCGATCTTGCGCAGTGGCAATGGTCGATGCAATTTTTCGCACGCGAATATTCGATCGGCTTGCTTTAATCAGCCTGTGTTCGTAGATAAAGTGCTCACGGCGCTCGAAAGTACCTTTGCTTTCAATGGTGATACAAAGATCGATCCTCACTTGCCTCCAGCGCTCCACTCTCTCGAAACTGGTATGAATGCGGTCTTGCGCTGGTTCTTCGAGTTGGGTCTTGTATGGAATGAAGCTCCCCATACAGGAGGGCTCCTTTATCCTTATTCCAATAAAGCAACATCGGTTCTCGAAGTATTGCAGGCTGAGCTTGATCGGTACAAGATCGAGCAGGCTTGTGGCATTGAGGCGATATCGATCGAGCAACGCGATGGACGATTCGTCTTGCAGTTGCAAGATTTTTATGATGAATCTCACTCAGAGAGCTTTCGAGCTGACGCAGTCGTGCTCGCGGTGGGGGGTCGTCAAGAAAACGGATCGCTCTATCGATCGGAGCTCTTCAAAAATGCTTCGTTTGCTCAATCACGCTTCGTTCTCGGACCGCTTCGAACTAAAACGCGTTTTCTCGAAGGACTCGATGGAATTCGAGTTCACGCACGCTTGAGCTGTTCGGATGGTTCGTTCTCAGAAGAAGGAGAAGTGCTCTTTCGCACCTATGGCATTTCGGGCATCGTTGTATTCAATGCTTCACGTTTTGCAAATACAGGTGATATGATCTCGCTCGATCTGGCTCCAGACCTTACGCTTTCAGAGTTAGGAGAGCTTTTGATCGCTCGTACTCGCTGCTACGAACAGAGAACAGAAGAAACACCTACGTACGGAGTATTGTTGCGCGGTTTGTTCTTGCCTGAATTGGCTCGCGCGATCCTACGATGGGGAGACTCGATTGCCCCAAAGCATACTCTTGCAACTGACCAGCCAGTCAGCAGCGATGGCATTGATCATCTCGCAAGATGCATCAAGCATTTCGAGCTCACTGTTTTAGGAGCAGGTGATGAAAATCAATGTCAGGTCTGTCGAGGTGGACTTCGTGTCGATATGATAGACCCAGATACGATGGAGTCGAGATTTGCCCCAGGACTGTATGTCACAGGAGAAGCGCTCGATATCGATGGTCCGTGTGGAGGGTATAACCTTCATTGGGCATGGGCAAGCGGTCTTTTGGCGGGCGCGTCTATTGCAAAGAGTGCTCAGAATCATGGGGATGCAGATATGAGACAAGCAAGGCGTGATGAGACATGATCGATGTCTCGGGGCTCAGATTATCGCTTGATGCAGGACTGCCTGAAAATCATGCTGATGCACTTCGCGAGATCGCTCAACAACTAGGCATTGAGCAAGACGCACTTTTGGATGCGCAGCTCATGAAGCAGAGCGTCGATGCACGCAAGAAGTCTAACGTTCATTTCATCGCGACCTATCGGCTCACGTTACCCCCAAACGCGCGCGAGCGCCTTCTTGATCGAGTGCAAAGCAACGATGTTCGCTTAAAAGGCTTGCAGATCACCTTAGCGCAACCCTATGAAGCACTCGCCATTCCCTCCTTACGTGCGCCTGCGTGTTGTCCTGTGATCGTGGGAGCAGGACCAGCGGGTCTGTTCGCTGCGTGGTATCTTGCACAATGCGGGCTCAAACCGCTCTTGGTCGAGCAAGGTGCTCCTGTTGATGAGCGTATCTGCGATGTTCGATCATTCTTTGAGACGGGCAAGCTCGATCCTTGGTCAAACATTCAGTTCGGCGAAGGTGGAGCAGGTACGTTCTCTGACGGGAAGTTGACTACGAATACGAAGAACCGATTCACTGCGCATGTACTGCACCTGCTCGTTGAGGCAGGCGCTCCTGAAAGCATACTGTGGCAGGCGCATCCTCATATGGGCAGTGACAATCTTTCTCATGTTGTTTCTACTATTCGCAGGAAGATCATCGCTATGGGAGGAGAAGTACGTTTTCATACGCAGCTTAGCGATATGGCTTTTAAAGAAGGCAGACTTAACGCGATCGAACTGACGAACATGAAGACGGACGAGACAACCTGGCTTGCTTGCGAGGCGTTGGTCCTTGCATGCGGTCATTCAGCGCGACAAACATTCGAGCTTGTGCAAGACAAGGGCTTTGCGATGCAGCAGAAACCCTTTTCTATCGGCGTGCGTATTGAGCATCCTCAAGCATTTATCAATAAGGCGCAATGGGCAGGTGCAGCGCACCATCCTGCACTAGGAGCTGCTGAATACAAGCTTGCGATCCACTTACCAGGAGGAAGAAGTGTCTACAGTTTTTGCATGTGTCCTGGCGGTGAAGTGGTGGCTGCGGCAAGCGAAGAAGGTGGCATCGTTACAAACGGCATGAGCGACCATGATCGTAAAGGCAAGAATGCCAATGCTGCATTGTTGGTCAATGTTGATCCTACCGATTTCGCAAGCGATGAGGTGTTGGCAGGTATGGATCTACAACGCGAGATCGAGCAGCGCGCCTATCATGTATCGCAGAGATATGGCGGTGCACCGTACCAGGCGCCCGCACAATCAGTCGGGTCATTTCTTACGCAGGCAAAGGCATCAGGCGGCGTGCACGCCGATCGCGTGCTTGAAGACACCCGATCAGAGGCATGTCGATTCTGCGCTCCCACATATGAGCGTGGCGTAGTCGCCGCGCCTCTTGACGATGTGCTTCCTAGATTTGTATCCAACGCATTGCGCGAAGCGCTACCGATCATGGGCAAGAAGATAAAAGGCTTTGACGATCCGCGTGCGATCATGACCGCACCAGAGACCCGCTCTTCTTCGCCTGTGAGAATCTGCCGCGATGAGTCGCTGCAGGCATATTTTGTGAGATCGAATGAACAGAATCCCGAGGTAGAGGCGAGCGGGCTCTACCCTTGTGGAGAAGGACCTGGGTTTGCAGGTGGAATCATGTCAGCGGCGGTCGATGGGCTCAAAGTGGCACAACAGGTTGCGACACGGTATCAAACGACAGAGTCACGGAGTGATGATGATACGATCGGCACTACATCGACGCTTTTCGATCGAGCAGTTCGTTCGTTGGAAGACGGTGAAGCGGTTCTCTTCCCGACCGATACGGTCTATGGTCTTGGTGTTGCGGTGAAGAGCTGTCCATCACCTGCGATCCTGTACCGACTGAAGTCTCGATCGGAGGATAAACCGATTGCGTGGCTTATCGGGAGTGCTGATGATCTTGAAACGTACGGGAAGAACATACCTGCATGGGCAAGATCGTTGGCAAGCAGGTATTGGCCTGGGGCGCTGACGCTTGTGGTTGAGGCATCGGATCAGGTGCCAGCAGCTTTCCAGAGCGCAGAAGCTACGATCGCACTACGTGTGCCTGATCATGAGCTGGTACGCGAACTCGTCAAGCGAGTTGGCCCGATCGCAACGACTTCGGCGAACCATTCGGGTGATAAGGCCCCCTCGTGTTTAGAGGAGGTTCCTGATGAATTCAGAACCAGGCTCTGTACGCTCGTTGGTGAGACGGGTGATGGACAAGCTTCATGTGTTATCGATTGCACGACAGAGAAGCCTCGGATTATCCGTTCAGGGGCACTCGATGCAACAGCGCTTTTCGAGTGGATCGAAAAAGACGACGAGCAACGCTCATAGCAAAGAGCTTGTCCAATGAAAGATTGCGAGGGAAGGAACAGGTATGGCAGCATCATATTCAGTAGAGCGCATAGAGCATTTCATCCCTTCAAGCGATGGGGCATCTCAGCTTCGTGTATCGCTTTGGATCCCTTATCTGCCTGAATCGCAGCTTAAGGGAATCGTGCAGATCGTGCATGGTATGGAAGAACATATCGATCGCTATGACGGTTTTGCTCGATTTCTTGCGTGCCAAGGCTTCATCGTTGGTGCTCATGACCATGTCGGTCATGGAAAGAGTGTTGCAGATGCGCGTGATCTTGGCCATGTTACGCTCGATCACGGTTCAGATGTTCTTATCAACGATGTCGATCGTGTGCGCAAAACGCTCTTCGAGAGCTTCAGCGGTTTGCCGTATTTCATTTTCGGGCATTCGATGGGAAGCTTTGTGACGCGTGTGTACTTGAGCCGCCACGCACAGGGTGTGAAGGGCGCGATCATCTGCGGTACAGGCAATCAACCATATGCGCTTGCGCGAAGCGGTAATATGCTGGCGCATGCTATCGGTGCGCTTCGAGGTGGGCGTTTCAAATCTCGTTTGCTCGATAAGATGGGCGCTGGTGGTTTCGGCAAGACGATCGAAGATGCTCGTACGCCACTCGATTGGATCTCGATCGACCCAGCAGTCGTTGATGCATATATCGATGACCCCTTGTGTGGTGTTATGTTCACGGTTGGGGGATATGCTGCTCTTACTGGCGTCGTATCGCAGGCAGTTAGCCCTAAGGTAGCCGCACGCATCCCCAAGAATCTTCCGATGCTCTTCATCGCCGGTGCAGAAGATCCTGTCGGCGAAAAAGGCGAGGCCGTAGTTCGGGCGGTCGAGCTCTATCACGATGCTGGCATGAAGGATGTGTCGCTCATCCTCTATCCAGGCATGCGTCACGAGATCCTCAACGAGCCTGGCAAGCAGAAGGTTATGGACGATGTGCTGAAATGGATCGAGAAACATGTGGGAGAAGAATAACGAGAGGATCTGCGCGTAGGCTAGAATGATCGCGTTTGTCGCGCGAAGTTAACAAGGGCTTACGTATAATGATGAACAACAAGGATCGAACTTGAGTGCACGCTTGCATCTAAGCTTCGATCAACGAAGCGCTCACATACCGAGTGCAAGAGAAAGAGGGGATCATGATCATTTCGATCGGCTCTGACCATGCAGGATTCGAACAGAAGAGCCAGCTTGCAGACTTTCTCGTCACGTGCGGCTATGATGTGATCGATCGTGGTCCTGAAACGGATGAGCGCGTTGATTATCCTGATTATGCGCTCTTAGTCGCGCGCGATGTCGCAGACGGAGTTGCTGAATACGGGGTGCTCGTATGCGGCACCGGGATTGGCATGGCCATGGCAGCCGATAAGGTTCCTGGAATTCGTGCAGCGAACATCGTCACTCCTGAATTTGCTCAGCTCTGCCGTGAGCACAACGATGCGAACATCATCACGCTTTCAGGACGTTTTGTTAGTCTCGAGATGAATGAAGAGATCTTGCGCAGGTTTCTTTCCACAGACTTCGAAGGCGGACGTCATGCCCAGCGCGTAGCGAAGATCATGTCGCTCGATGAATAATGCCAACTAGACCCGAAACGCATCACGAGAGGAGATCATAGGATCATATGAAACAACTCATCGCTTCAAATGCCGTTGCAGGAAAGCAGCGTTCACGTGGATGGATCGCAGGTGCGTTTCTCGCGATCATTTTGCTTGCATGCATGTCATGCTGTCTGTCAGGATGCAAGCCGCCTGCTGGCCAATTGGCCGCGAATGCAGCGATCGCTGAAATGGCTGCTATCGAAAAGCATGATCCTGAGTCGCTCGAATATTTGCCTCAAATATCAGGTGCCGATCAACTTGAGCAGATCGGTATCTCACAAGAAGAATTCTATGATTGGTGGCTTGACGGATTCACCTACAGCTTGGGCGATCTCGAGATGAACATCAACGAAGATGCTGCAGACATCAATGCCAAGATCACGTGCCGTCAGCTTGAGCCTATCATCAAACAATGGTCGAATGATTACATCGAGTGGCTAGCAGAGAACAAGCAGGCTATCGAAGCAGGCCAGACTGAGGATCCTTGCGAATACGGCAGGTTGTTGCTTCAAAGCATGTTCGAGAATACGGAGCCAGTGCTCACTGAATGTATCGTGCAAGTACAGAAGATCGACGATGAATGGAGCGTGGTCGGTAGCGTCGATAATAGCGTCTATCGAGACGCGCTGCTCGGTTCGGCGGACAACCTGTCAGGCTATTACGAGCTTCCCTTTGCGCAGCTTGCCGATATGGGCGTGAAGCTACCGGTGTCAGCGAACGAAGATACCGGTGACCAACAAGGCTCAGAGGAATAGTCTTATGAACATTATCCGAAGCCTTGTGCTTCGGTCATGAAAGGAGAAAAGGCATGGCAGATTCCATCCTTGCCGCACAAGATCCACAAGTTGCGAATGCGATAGAACAGGAGCTTCAGCGCGAGCGTTCGTGCGTAGAGCTGATCGCATCGGAGAATTTCACTTCACCTGCGGTCATGGAGGCAGTGGGAAGCGTGCTCACGAACAAGTATGCAGAAGGCTATCCTGGCAAACGTTACTACGGTGGTTGCGAGAAGGTCGACATCGTCGAGGATCTTGCGCGAGATCGCGCTAAAGAGCTTTTCAAATGTGGCTTTGCGAATGTTCAGCTCCATAGTGGTGCGAATGCTAACTTGGCTGCATATGCCGCAACCGTTGACCTGGGAGATACCATTCTCGGTCTCTCGCTCGATCATGGTGGTCATCTGACTCACGGTTCACCCGTGAACTTCTCGGGCAAGGATTACAAGTTTGTAGCTTATGGCGTCCACCCTGAGACCGAACGTATCGATTACGACGAGATGGAGCGTTTGGCAAAGGAATACAAGCCAAAGCTGATCGTAGGAGGAGCCTCTGCTTATCCGCGCATCATCGATTTCGAGCGCATGGCGCAGATCGCACATGAGGTAGGCGCTTATCTTATGATCGACATGGCTCACATCGCTGGACTTGTGGCAACAGGCGCTCATCCAAGCCCTGTTCCTTATGCTGATATCGTTACCTCGACCAGCCATAAAACGCTTCGTGGGCCACGTGGTGGTTTCATCCTTACGAATAACGAGGAACTTGCGACAAAGATCGATAAAGCAGTGTTTCCCGGTTCGCAGGGCGGTCCGCTTATGCATGTCATCGCTGGTAAAGCAGTCGCTTTCCAAGAAGCGCTTCAGCCAGAATATGCAACCTATATTGACAATGTTGTGAAGAATGCTGCTGCGCTCGGCAAGGGTATGGCTGATGGGGGCTTGCGTCTTGTTTCAGGTGGCACCGACAACCATCTGTGCTTGGTCGATCTTAATCCTGCCGACATAACGGGCAAGGATGCAGAGAAAGTGCTTGAGCGCGTCGGCCTTACCGTGAACAAGAACACCATTCCGAATGAAACACGCTCACCATTCGTTACAAGTGGCATTCGTGTTGGATCGGCGGCAGGTACCACGCGTGGCTTTGATGCAGAGGAGTTCTATATCATCGGTCAGCTGATCGCAGAGACGCTCTTCAATGCTGAAGATGGAGCAAAGCTTGCTGAAATCTCTACGAAGATCGAAGAGATGATCGCGCTCCACCCGCTCTATCCGAACTTGTAGGCGCGATCGATCACGGGTCGAGAAGGGGTCAGTATGGGATCACAGCAAAAAGCTGCGCAATATGAGGATCGTCTGGTGGTGATTGACCACCCGCTCGTGAAGCATAAACTTGCTGTGCTGCGTGATAAGCATACGTCTAGCAATATCTTTCGCGAAGCATTGCGCGAGATTGCGATGTTGGAGGCATACGAGGCAACGCGTGCTCTTTCTACACGTCCGATTCAAATTGAGACACCTATCACTACGACTATGTGTGAGACTATCGAAGGACAAGAGCCAGTCATCGTTCCGATCTTGCGGGCAGGTCTTGCGATGCAGGATGCGTTCATGGATATGATCCCTACCGCGCCTATTGCTCATCTGGGCATGAATCGTAATGAAGAGACGCATGAGCCAGTCGAGTACTATGCGAACATGCCCGTCTATATCGCTGAGCGTCCGGTGATCTTGGTGGATCCTATGTTGGCTACCGGTGGTTCGATGGTTGCCGCTATCAAGGCACTTCGCGATCGCGGTGTGAAGGACATCACGTGTGTAGTCATTGTTGCAGCACCCGAAGGAGTCGAGCGCGTGCTCGCAGCCGATCCTTGTGTGCGTATCTTTGCCGCAGCATTAGATAAGGGGCTCAACGAAGCAGCCTATATCGTCCCTGGATTAGGCGATGCGGGCGATCGCATTTTCAAGACGATCCAATGATAGGCACGAATACAACTGCTTGCCTGCTCGCGTATACTTGAACGAGCGGTACCGATAAAGGAGCATCCTATGGAAGAGAACACCGGATCATTCGTCGATACGCGTCCTTCATGGGACGAATATTTCATGAAGCTTGCAGAAGAGGTTGCAACGCGAACAACCTGCTTGCGACGTGCGGTCGGAGCGGTCATCGTGAAAGATCGCCGTATCTTAGCGACAGGCTATAACGGTGTGCCGACTGGTCTTCGACACTGCGCTGAGACGGGTTGCTTGCGTGAACAGCTTGGCGTGCCTTCTGGTCAGCGCCACGAGATCTGTCGCGGCCTTCACGGCGAACAAAACGCATTGCTCCAGGCTTCTCGTTACGGTATCAATATCGAGGGCTCTACTATATATGTGACCACGCAGCCATGTGTTGTGTGTGCCAAGATGCTCATTAATGCAGGCATTGAGGAGATCGTCTATAAGAACCCCTATCCTGATGAACTTGCTATGGAGCTTCTTGAAGAATCAGGCATTAGACTGCGCGTATTCGACCAAGATTAGCCTGAACACATTCATTTCACCACTTACCCTTGATTCGAGCATCTTATCGGAACTAATGAACGACCTTTGAACGGTTGGTTTATGCTTCAGGGGGTCAAGAAGTGTGTAGTTTCTACAGATATTGAGAGTTGGTCGAATGATCGCTGCAATCGTGTTGGGAATCGTAGCCGGCGTTGTCGGTTTCATTCCTTTATTCGTTGCTCTAAGGCTTTCACGCAGGTCGACGTCGATGTCTCCACTCAATGCAGGTCTTTATGGTCTAGCAGGGTTTTTCGTTTCATTAGTGGTCGTAGCCATCGCACTCATCGTGTGTGCGGTTATAGCGCGCGGATCGGTCGTTCCATTCGCTGTCGCAGAGATCATCACGCTCGTGGCCGTAACTTCTCTTTATGTGGTTTATAAAAACGTGCTTCAGAAAAAGCGCGTGAAGAAATAAGTACGGAAAGGTAAGGAATCTCAATGGGTGAAGCATTGGCGAAATTCGTCGAGGAGGCGCAAGGCTTATATGCCAACTTCGAATCGGCGACGCTCTTTTCCATTGGCGGATGGAACATCTCGCAGTACACGCTGTATATGTTCATCGCTCTTGCAGTGGTCCTGCTGGTAGTGCTCATCGGCGCTCGCAAGCTGGAGTTCATTCCTCATAAGAAGTTCACCGCCATCCTCGAATATGGCTATGACTTCATCTCCAACAGTGTTGGCGCAGATGTTATCGGCGAAGGTTACAAGAAGCACATTCCTTTCCTGTGCACGTTGTTCTTCTTCATCCTGTTCGCTAATGTTATCGGCTTGATACCGGGTGCGAAGGCAGCAACGGGCACTATCTCGATCACGTGGGCGCTCGCACTCGTTTCGTTCATTTACTTTAACTTCTATGGATTCAAGCAGCTCGGGTTCTTCAAATACATGAAGAGCTTCGCACCGCACGGTGTTCCCGGTCCGATGATCCCGGTCATCTGGTTCCTCGAGTTCGTTTCGATGGTCATTCGTGTCCTTACGTTGGCCGTCCGTCTTTATGGCAATATGCTGGCAGGTCATATGATCTTGGCGGTATTCTCTCTTGCTACCACCATCTTCTTGCAGACTGCGGTCTTCAGCATGGATTTTGTTGTCGGCATTCCTGCTATCGCATGGTTCTTCCTACTCTTCTTCATGTATGCCCTCGAGACGCTGGTCGCGTTCTTGCAGGCATATGTATTCACTATCTTGTCCTCGTCCTATATCGGTATGGCCATCCATCCTCACTAGGAAACGGACAGGCGTGCTTCGGGGGATTTGCCCTGCCTGTTGAATGATGTTTGAAGCGCGCTTCTAGGAACAGGCGAACTCATCAAGGTATTCAGCTGGTACGAAAAGAAAGAACAGCTGGAAGTATTAGACGTGAATGAAGAAATAGGTCTTCATTCAACAAAGGAGGTAATTGTGGAACTCACTATTGTTCTCGCAGCACTCAAGGTCGTAGGCTATGGCCTCGCAGCTATCGGTCCTGGTATCGGTATCGGCATCGCTACCTACGGTTTGTGCGTCTCTGCTGCTCGTCAGCCAGAAATGAAGGGTCAGCTCATGGGCTACTTCTTCATCGGTGCTGCAATGTCCGAGGCTTTGGCACTGCTCGGCTTGGTTCTCTTCTTCATCGGTTAGAAGTCACCTACAAGGTACGTAATTTCCAATCGATAAGAAGGAGGCAAGCGAATTGAACGCAACTGTAAGCAAATATGTACGCAACTGCACGAGCGGCTTTGTCGCCTTGCTTGGTGCGTCCGCAATTTGCCCTCTGCCTGCATTCGCTGCTGAAGAGAGCGCGGGAATCAGTGCGATTCTTCCTCATATGGATGAATTCATTCCTATGCTCATCGCCTTCATTATCTTGTGGATCATTCTCGCTAAGTTCGGTTGGCCGCTGTTCGACCGCATGATCACGAAGCGTGAAGAGACCATCAAGAATTCTCTGGAGAAGTCTGAAGAGGCTCGCCAGGAAAGCGAACGTTTGCTGGCAGAATACCGCGAACAGCTTGAGGGCGCTAAGGCTCAAGCTCAGCAAATGCTCAATAATGCTCGTCAATCCTGTGAAGCGATGGAGTCCGAGATGAAAGCGAAGGCTCAAGCAGAAGCTGCCGCTATCGTCGCAAAGGCAAAAGTCGCTATTGAGGCTGAGAAGCAAACGGCGATCAGCGACCTGCAGTCCTCTGTGGTTGATCTGTCCGTTGACGTTGCTACGCGTGTAATCGGCGAAGATTTCAGCGACGAAGAGCATCGCAAGCTCATCGAGCGCTACGTGAAAGAGGCAGGTAGTCTAAATGCCTAATCGTCACGTCATCAATGAAATAATTGCAGCCTATGCTAACGCTGCTCTCGACGGTGCTTATGCAGCCGGCGGACGAGATGCTGTCGTTGAGGTTCGCAACCAATTGATCCAGATCCTGGAATTCATGTCCACCAACATTAAGCTTCGTCTTTCTTTGGACGACGAGGTCTATAGCCCTGAGCAGCGTAGCGAGATCGCGCGCAATGTGTTCGAAGGTTACAACCCGATCCTAGTCGAGCTTCTGGTGGTAATGGCTTCTCGCGGCGATGTCGAAAAGCTTCGCCGAGTCTATGCAGACTACGAGAACCTCATCATTTCCAAGCTCGATTTCAATGTTGTTGATGTAACGACGGTTGTTGATCTTGATGACAACTTGCGAACTGTAATTACTAACAAGATTCAAGCCGACCTGGGAAGGGACTGCGTGCTTGTTGAGCATAAGGATCCTTCTATCATGGGTGGCATCGTCATGTCCACGATGGGTAACTACATCGACGCGAGCCTTCGCTCGCAGTTCGATAGGGCGCGCATCGTGCTGAAAGAAAAGACAGATGGAGGTGAATGCTAGTGACTGAAATCACCGCACAGTCTATCGATGAAGCGCTGCGCAAGCAGCTTGATGCTATCAACACCAGTGTTGAATCCCGCGAAACGGGCGTTGTCGTCCAAATTGGCGACGGTATTGCTCGCATCGACGGCCTTAAAGGTGCCATGGCAGGCGAACTTCTCGAATTCATCGCAGAAGATGGCCGCATCGTCTATGGTTTGGCTCAGAACCTCGAAGAAGAAGAGGTAGGCGCCGTACTTCTTGGTGACCTCACTGCAATCAAAGAGAATGACCAGGTACGCACCACTGGTAAGATTTTGGAGGTTCCTTCGGGCCGCGCACTGCTCGGTCGCGTTGTGAATCCTCTCGGTATGCCCATCGATGGCAAAGGCCCGATCGAGGCAGAAGGCTATCGTCCGGTAGAATTCAAGGCACCGGGCGTTCACGAGCGTCAGCCCGTTGAAGAGCCAATGCAGACCGGTATCATCGCTATCGACTCGATGATCCCGATCGGACGCGGTCAGCGTGAGCTTATCATCGGCGACCGCCAGACCGGTAAGACATCGATCGCGCTCGATGCAATCATCAATCAGCGCAATGACGACATGGTCTGCGTTTATGTTGCTGTTGGCCAGAAGGCTTCGACCGTTGCTAACGTTGCAGAATCGCTCGAGAAGCATGGTGTTCTCGATAAGACCATCATCGTCGCAGCTACTGCTGCAGATGCTGCTCCACTGCAGTATCTTGCTCCTATGGCAGGCGCTGCTATCGGCGAGTACTTTATGTACAACGGTAAAGACGGCAAGCCAGCAAATGCTGAGAATCCTGGCGGTCATGTCCTCTGTATTTACGACGACCTGACGAAGCAGGCTGTTGCTTATCGCCAGATGTCTTTGACCCTCCGCCGTCCTCCCGGACGTGAGGCGTTCCCAGGCGACATCTTCTATCTGCATTCACGCCTTTTGGAGCGTGCTGTCAAGCTTTCTGATGAGAACGGTGCAGGCTCACTGACCGCGCTGCCGATCATCGAGACGCAGGCTGGCGACGTTTCTGCCTACATTCCGACCAACGTGATCTCCATCACCGACGGTCAGATCTTCTTGCAGACCGACCTGTTCTTCCAGGGCCAGCGCCCTGCTATCAACGTTGGTATCTCGGTATCTCGCGTTGGTGGTTCTGCGCAGGTCAAATCTATGAAGTCTGTAGCAGGTACGCTGCGTCTGGATCTTGCGGCATTCCGCGAGCTGCAGGCGTTCACCCAGTTCGGCTCCGATTTGGACAAGGCAACCCAGCAGCAGCTCACTCGTGGTGCAGCCATGACCGAGCTTCTGAAGCAGGGTCGTTTCATGCCGATGCCTGTTGAAGAGCAAGCGATCGCGATCTGGGCTGGCAATCAAGGCTTCCTCGATAGCCTGCCTGTAGAGAGTGTTGTTCGCTTCCGTACGGAAATGCTCGACTACCTGCGTATCAACTACGGTGAAGTGGTTGCCATGGTTCGTGATGAAGCTAAATTCACCGACGAATCTGAGGCCAAGCTCCGTGAAGCGATCGAAGCATTCAAGCTTCAATTCATCGCGTAAAGGAAGGCACTCATGGCAAACCTTCACGACATCGAAAGGCGCATCAACTCCGTCGAATCGACGAAGCAGATCACGCGTACCATGCAGATGGTCGCGGCAGCGAAGATCCGCCATTCTATGGAGCGTGTAGAGCACGCAACTCCTTATCGTAATGCGATGTATGAGCTGCTCTCTAACCTCTCGCTCCTTGGTGAGACCAATGCTGTGCTCACCAAGCCACATGATGAGATCAAGAATACGCTCATCATTGCGGTCACTTCCGACCGTGGCTTGGCTGGCGGCTTTAACTCAAGCGTTCTGCGTCGTGCTGATAAGATCATGAAGGAATGCAAGGCAGAGGGTAAGAACGTTACGGTTGCTGCGTGCGGCAAGAAGGCTATCGCCTACTTCAAATATCGCAACGCTGATACCGTTCTGGCTTTCAGGGATCTTTCGGCTGATCCTCGTGTCGAGGAATCCGATACCCTGACCGACTACTGCATCGAAAAGTACACCGCGGGCGAGCTTGATGAAGTTTTCGTACTTTACAACCACTCGAAGAACGCTGCGGAACAGCAGTTGGTCGAAGAGATCTTGCTGCCGATCAATCTGGCATCATTCAGGCCTGAAGGGGCTGTCTTCAACTACGGTGCTATCACCGAAACCGATCAAGACAACCCCGATCTTCAGGGCTCGTTCGAATACGAGCCTGACGAGACTGAGGTTCTGGATCAGTTGTTGCCAGAATACATGGCAGGTTATCTGTTTTATGTATTGATCGACTCGGCTGCAGCCGAACAGGCTGCTCGTCGTAATGCTATGAAGAATGCGACGGATAACGCCAATGAAATGATTGAAACGCTCAATCGTGTTTATAACCGTGTACGTCAAGGCGCAATCACCACAGAACTCAACGAGATCGTTGGTGGCGCCGAAGCTTTGGAGGACTAATGGCTGAAGAAACAAATAATGCACCTGCAGCCAAGGGTGGTATCGGACATATCGTCCGTGTCGTCGGTCCTGTTGTTGATGTTGAATTCGCTCCGAGCGAGATGCCTGCGATCTATAACGCACTTCACATCGACGCCGACACCCCCATCGGTCACGTCAAATTGGTCTTGGAGGTCCAGATGCACCTCCCAGGCGATTTGGTCCGTGCAGTTGCAATGTCGTCTACTGACGGCTTGACACGCGGCCTTGAAGTTCAGGACACTGGCGCACCTATGATGATGCCTGTTGGCCCTGAGACCCTTGGTCGTATTTGGAACGTAGTGGGCGAGCCGGTTGACGGTAAGCCAATGCCAGATGTTAAAGAATGGATGCCTATCCATCGTGCGGCACCAGCTTATGATGAGCTCACTACCACGACTGAAATCTTTGAGACGGGCATCAAGGCGATCGACCTGATCGAGCCCTTCATCAAGGGTGGTAAGACTGGTCTGTTTGGCGGCGCAGGCGTTGGCAAGACCGTTATCATCCAGGAACTTATCAACAACCTCGCTCAAGAGCATGGTGGTACGTCAGTATTCACCGGCGTAGGCGAGCGTACTCGCGAGGGTACCGACCTGTTCCTCGAAATGAGCGATTCTGGCGTTATCAACAAGACCTGCTTGGTCTATGGTCAGATGAACGAGCCTCCCGGAGCACGTCTTCGCGTTGGTCTTGCTGGCCTTACTGAAGCAGAGTACTTCCGTGACCAGGGCCAGGATGTTCTGTTGTTCGTCGACAACATCTTCCGCTTTACCCAGGCAGGTTCTGAGGTATCCGCGCTTCTTGGTCGTATGCCTTCTGCTGTAGGCTACCAGCCTACGCTTGCAACCGAGATGGGCGAGCTTCAGGAGCGCATCACGTCTACCAAGACGGGTTCCATCACGTCTGTGCAGGCTGTCTATGTTCCTGCTGACGACCTTACTGACCCTGCTCCTGCAACAACGTTTACACACTTGGACGCAAAGACCGTTCTTTCCCGTGCGATCTCTGAGCTGGGTATTTATCCTGCTGTTGATCCGCTCGAGTCGACTTCTCGCGCGCTCGATCCCGACATCGTTGGTGAAGAGCACTATCGTGTTGCGGTTGGTGTTCAGGAGATCTTGCAGCAGTACAAGGACCTGCAGGACATCATTGCGATCCTCGGTATGGACGAGCTTTCTGAAGAGCAGAAGATCATCGTTAACCGCGCTCGTAAGGTTCAGCAGTTCCTCGGTCAGAACTTCCACGTAGCAAAGCAGTTTACTGGCCAGGATGGCTCTTACGTCAAGCTCGAGGACACCATTCGTTCGTTCGACGAGATTCTTAAGGGTAATTGCGACGAGATCCCTGAGCAGTGCTTCCGTATGAAGGGCGGCATCGAAGACGTTTATGAGGCTTACGAGCAGCTCAAGAACGAGGAGTAATCATGTCCGAGATTATCTGTGATGTTGTAGCAAAGAACCAGGTGCTCTATTCCGGCTCTCTCTACTCTGTTATGGTTCCAGGCTCTGAAGGAGAACTGGGTATCATGGCGAATCACGAGCCTTTCGTCTCCGCTTTGAAGGATGGCGTCATTTGGGCTCGCACCAAGCAAGAGGGTGGAACCACTCTGAGCGCTGCCATCATGGGTGGTTATGTTCAGGTTCTCGGTGAGCGCGTTATCGTTCTCTGCGACAAGACTCGAGCTCTCAATCGTATTAACCTTGATAAGCTCAATAAGGAAATTCCTGTTCTTGAAGAGCGCATCGCGAATCTCTCCGAAGACAGTGTTATTTCCCGATCCGTTTTGACTCGTAAGTTGCGCTGGTGCAAGGTGCAGCTTGCAGCAAAGGAAAAAGAGGATCAGTACGTCTAATCTGGTTCTCGAATTCGTACCAGCAAAAAAGGGCTCTCCCAAATGGGAGGGCCCTTTTGCTTTGCATTTTGTCCTACAACCAAGGTTGAGAACGACAGCTCGAAAAATGAGCAAGATAAAATCGAACTTAAAGCATGCGATCTTTAGGATCGATAGAGCTTAACAAGCTCGTTAGATGAGCGCTCCTTCGGTGGGAGTGAGGGGCGGGATATTGAACGAGACATCTCGATCAGCCGCGATCGTGCGAAGATAGTCTTGGAGCATTGAGTCTGCCTGGTAGGCAAGGTCGATGCGACCATTGAAGGCGCACCAGTAAAAGATGCTGCCTGTGATGATGATGGCGATCCGCAGAAGAACTTCATTCACCTTAATCGTGTCAACGATTTCGCCTGCAGCGAGTCCCGCTTCAAGATCCTGACGTACGCGACCAAGCACGAGCTCTTTTTCAACTTCACGTTCGAGAAAATTAAAGACCGGATTGTTGATAGAGGAATAGAGCCCTGAGATAAATTCAAGGCCTGTTTCTAGAACACAATCGATATAGAACCGATAGATAAGGATAATGCGTTCAAGAGAGGTGTGGCCAACGGCAAGCTCCTCTGCTTTTTGCTTGTACGAAGTGAAGACATTACGAAGATAGTAAGCGACAAGATCGTCTTTTCCATCGAAGAGATTATAGAAACTACCAGTAGAGATACCTGCTTCATCGCATATATTACGAATAGTCAGATAGCGCATGCCATGCTGATTGACCAGATCGATAGCGGTCTCAAGCAGTTTCTCTCGCGTAACTTGCGCATGGCTTTCTTGGGCGGAAATGAACTTATTCTTCAACGCCATAAGGGATCCTTATCCTATTTTCCCAGTTCAAATACTCATAATAGCAAATTGCAGTGAGAGAAAAGGGTCCAATGCGCAGGATAAACATATATAGTTTTTTGCAATAAGCGCTCTTCACGTAGAACGAAAAGTGAGTGCATTCGAAGGACGCTCTTGTGAACGAGCTTCATGGAAGGAAGAACTGCTTCGGTGATTCGGCAACTTACCGGGAGAACTTCGTCCTATCGTTACAAGATGATTCTGATCCATCTGAAATTATCTAAGAATGATAGACTTATGGCGAGGCCTGATTCAGGGGAGAATGAGGCTTATGGAAAAGGGGTTATGCTGGCCTTTATCGCCAGCTTGTTTGAGAAGGAAAAGGGTAAATCAAATGGTTTTCAATAATATTGTCGTGGCATACGATGGCTCTGATCATGCAGTAGATGCGGTCATGAAGGCTCGCGATTTTGCACTTGCTGATCCAGAGGTTCGTGTTCATGTAGTTTTCGTGACCACACATCCCAATGCTCAGCTTCCCGCAAGCTTCAATAATTCGTCTTTTGATCCAGAGCAGTACCTGCTTTCGGTCGAAGATGTCATGGATCTCTACAACAGGACTATCGCCGAAGAATCCGAAAAGGTAAAAGCTGGTCTCGGGGTTGCACTCGAGGGTATTGAAGACCAAGTTTCTATCGATGTTATTCCTGGTTATACGCCTGCTGACGACATCATCGAATTCGCAACGGAGATCGGAGCTGATCTTATCGTGATGGGATCGCGAGGTCTTGGGGCGATTCGCGGCGTGATCGGTTCGGTTAGTTACGCGGTGCTTCGCGAATCGACCGTACCAATTCTTGTCATCAAATAGCGTTCTTCCTATGAGTGTTTCTCTGTATGGATTGATTCTCTCTACGCCTAAAGTTACAATTCGGTAGCATTTAATAGCTCACTAAGTTGTTTAACAATATGCGTCACTGAGAGGAGACCGTATGGAAGACGTGAAAAACAAGCCTTCAAAGCTCAAGGCATCTTTTGTCGCTCTTTTTGCGAGCCTTGTTCTATGTGTCGGTATTGCCATGGTGTAATCTCCTGAAAAGGCCTATGCAGCTGACTCTGATAAGTATCTCGCAGAGATCACCCTTGAGAATTATGGCACGGTAACAGTTGAGCTCGACCGAAGTGCAGCACCTATTACGGTCGATAATTTCGTGAAGCTAGCACGAGAGGGGTTCTATAACGGGCTCACGATCCACCGTTTTGCAGACTTCTGTATCCAAGGAGGCGACCCTAAGGGCGATGGAACGGGTGGCAGTAGTCAGACCATCAAAGGCGAGTTTAAGAATAATGGCTGGTCGAACCCTATATCACATAAACGCGGTGTTATCTCTATGGCGCGAAGCAGCAACTACAATAGCGCAAGCTCGCAGTTCTTCATCACCACGAAAGATTCAACATGGCTTGATGGCGATTATGCCGCATTTGGTCGTGTTGTGAGTGGCATGGATGTTATCGATACGATGGTATCCAATACTTATGTTTACAATGAGCGCCCGATCTTCGGGGCACCTAAGATCACCTCAGTGAGGATAACGGCCTCGAATCCTTCGTCTGGTTGGGTGAAGTCAGGCTCCCGTTGGTGGTATAAGTACAACGCATCTCAAAAAGCGGCTACGGGTAAGGATTACCCACGAAGCGAGACGATCGCCATCAATGGCAAATGGTATCGTTTCGATAGCAAGGGATGGATGTTGACGAACTGGCAGAAAGTAAGCAATAAGTGGTACTACTACGGTTCTGATGGTGCGATGAAGACGGGCTGGCAGAAGGTCAAGGGTAAATGGTATTACCTGGCTTCCGATGGTGTCATGCAGACGGGCAAGCAGACGATCGGTGGTGCAACGTATTACCTTACAAGCTCAGGTGCCATGAAGACTGGCTGGAACAAAGAGAGTGGTAAGTGGTATTACTACAAGAGCTCTGGTGCGATGGCGGTAAGTACGCTTACGTATATCGGCAATGCGCATTATTTGCTCGGTCACGACGGCGCGATGCTTACAGGTCTCCAGGATGTGAACGAGGTCAAATACTATTTCGCGAGTTCAGGTGCTATGAAAACCGGTTGGCAGAAGATCAGTGGCAAATGGTACTACTTCAGCACAACTGGGCCTATGGTTACGAACAGGTGGATCAGCGGTAAATACTGGGTTGGCTCCGATGGTGTTATGGCAACTAATGCTTGGGTTGACAATGGAAGATACTATGTCGATGGTAATGGCAAATGGGTCAAGAATGCCAAACCTGCATAGCCTGTTGCTGAGACAATGAATTTGGAAAATAGAGCTGCTTTCATGTGAAGGCAGCTCTATTAGTTTATGCTTGATCGGAGAGAAAACAGTTGGACCGGAACAAGAACGGAGCATCATGGCATTTCTGCTCGGCTGCGAGAACGTGCACCTTGAGTACCCGACGAAAGTGATCTTCGAATCGCTTTCTCTTGGCATTGACGATGGCGATGCTATTGGCGTGGTCGGCAAGAATGGCGATGGCAAGTCGTCGCTCCTTCGCCTTTTTGATGCAACGATCGAGCCTGATAGCGGTCGTGTACTTCGTACGCGGGGCGTGCGATCGGTCACTCTTGCCCAGCAGGATGACTTACGTGATGATGCGTCCGTGCTCGAGAGCATCGTTGGCGAAGTGCCAGAATATGTTTGGGCATCAGATGCGAATATTCGTGCAATCCTTGATAATCTTGTAGGAGATCTCGACCAACAGGCGAAGATACGAACGCTTTCAGGAGGTCAGCGCCGCCGTGTCGATCTTGCGCGTGTGCTCATCGCTGATGCTGATGTTGTGTTGCTAGACGAACCGACCAATCATCTTGATATTGAAGCGATCCATTGGCTTGCAGAATATCTGAAGCATCGTTTTTCTAAAAAACAAGGTGCGCTTGTCGTGGTGACGCACGATCGGTGGTTTCTTGATGAAGTGTGCACGTCGATGTGGGAAGTGCATGATGGCGTTGTTGAGTCCTTCGAGGGCGGATATTCGGCTTACGTTCAGCAACGCGTTGAGCGTGATCGACAGATCGAACAAGCAGAACGCAAGCGCCAGAACCTTGCGCGCCGAGAATTGGCATGGCTCTCACGGGGCGCACGAGCACGCTCAACTAAACCGAAATTTCATGTCGAAGCGGCACGTGAGCTCATTGCCCAAGAGCCACCGATCCGCAATAGTGTCGAACTGAAGCAGACAGCAATCTCGCGTCTTGGAAAAAAGTGCATAGAGCTGAGTGATGTGAGCTTCGCTTTCGATGAGCGCAAACCCATACTCGATAAGGTGACTTGGCTTATTGGGCCTGGTGATCGCTATGGTGTGTTCGGGGAAAACGGAGCAGGAAAGTCAACACTGCTCGATATTGTTCGTGGTAATTTAAAACCACAACAAGGCAAGATCGAAGTTGGCAAAACGGTCAAAGTAGCTTATTTGAGCCAAGCGCTTTCAGAGCTTGAGGATCTTGGCGACTCACTCGTACGAGAGGTATTGAACCGCTACCAATCGAGCTATGTGGTCGATGGCAAAGTGGTATCGCCAGCTGCATTGCTCGAGCAGCTTGGTTTCGAGAAGGAATATCTCAACACTCAAGTAAAAGCTCTTTCAGGCGGGCAAAGGCGTCGTATGCAGCTCATGCTTATCTTGCTTGATGCTCCTAATGTCCTGATCTTGGATGAGCCGAGCAATGACATGGATATTGATATGTTAGTTGCAATGGAGAATATGCTCGATACATGGCCGGGCACGCTGATTTTGGTGACGCATGATCGTTACATGATGGAGCGCGTGACCGATCATCAGTTCGCGCTCATTGATGGGAAATTGCGGCATGTGCCACGTGGTGCTGATGAATACTTGGAGCAATTGATTGAATCACGGCGGAGGAAAGGCACGCCCTGTTTTACCGCAGATAGCGCAGATACCGCAGATGAGCAATTGCAGAAGACTGCGCTAAACAGTGACCAAGCGAGTGTTGTTCAGAGTGGTGAGCCCCGATTGAGCAATGCTGAGATGCGCGAGTTGCGAAAACGGGTCAATTCACTTGAGCGACGAATGCAAACGCTTGAGGGCAAGATCGAGCAAGTGCAGGCTGAGCAGTTGAATGTTGACCCGAGTGACTATTTAGCGCTCGGTGAAATTCAAGATAAGATCGCGAAGCTCCAGTCCGATCTGGGCGCCCTCGAAGAGGAGTGGCTCGAAGTCTCTGAAGCGCTGAGCGCATCCGTGCTTTAAGCCTTATTGTCAGGTGCTTCGGCGTTTGTTTGTGTAGTGTTTTCTTGAGCTTGCGAGGATGATCCTGACTGGTTTGGTGCAGGAGCATCGATCTGAGGCGCTTGGGGTGGATCGAGAGGTGCAGCCGCGAAGTTTACCGATGGCACACCTGCGCTATTGCCTTGTCCGAAGGAAACAACTGGAGCACCAGATGCTGCGGCATTAGCATCGAAGCCATCGCGTTTCGTGAAACCGAACATACCAGCAAGGATATTGCCAGGGAAGGTTTGAATAGCGTTGTTGTAGGTGAGTACCGTATCGTTGTAGCTTTGACGCATGTAGCTGATCTTGTCTTCAGTATTAGTGATCTCGGATTGTAGTTGCTGGAAGTTCGTATTCGCTTTGAGTTCGGGATATGCTTCGGCAACTGCAAAGAGGCTCTTCAGTGTGCCGGTGAGAGCATTATCGGCTTCCATCTTCGCTTCAGGAGTCGGCGCAGCCATGACAGCGTTGCGTGCTTGAGTGACGGCTTCGAACGTGCCTCTTTCATGTGAGGCATATCCCTTTACCGTCTCGACTAGGTTGGGAATAAGATCCAAACGGCGTTGCAGCTGAACATCGATCTGCGACCATGCATTATCAACGCGATTGCGAAGCTGGACGAGATTGTTATACAGGGCGATGACGGCGATGATCAACGCCAGAATAATGACGACAACGACAATAAGAACGATCATGATGGCTCCTTTATAGCGCGTGCTGTTATTGTAGCAGGCTCGCTAGTACTGTTTTATCACGTCTGCCCCAAGCGATGCGAAAGATGTAACGCGACTGTAGAAACCTGCTTTATGGGCCTCGATAGAGAGTTCGCATGCGCTCTCGTAATCGCCACAGAGTGCAGCGATAGCCGATCCGCTTCCACAAAGCACACTTTCGTGTGCTCGTGATTTCTCTATAAGCGCAAAAATGTCTTTGAGCTCTGGCTTAATGCTCAGAGCTGCTGTGGTGAGGTTATTCCAGGGTACGACATCCTCTGCTCTTAAATAGCCTGCTGCTTGTTCGAGAAAAGCAGGGGAGGGATAGACGGGATCGTCATCGAAGCGGCAATAGGCTTCTTTTGTGGGTATTCCTTCACCGACCGGGCGAATGATCGTGAGAAAGCCTTTACGTGGTTCGAGTGCGTGTACGAAATGATCGCCGCGACCATCGAGATAGGCGCAGCCGCCATGCAAGAAGAAGGGAACATCGGCTCCAAGGCCTTTAGCAACCTCTGTTAAGACGGGGTCGTTCAGTTCGACGTCCCATAGTGATGCGAGCCCCTTGAGCGTTGCTGCGGCATCTGAAGAACCGCCACCGAGGCCAGCTTGATGGGGAATCTGCTTGGCAACAGCGATGTCGAGGTGCTCATTCTCGGTGCGTCCGAGCGCTTTTGCAAGACGCATAACAGCGTGGTAGATGATGTTCTCTTCGGCAGGAATCTCAAGGGGATCGATGTTGCCAGCCGCTTCAAGTTTGATCGAAATGGTAAGCCCATCGCTCGTTTCCTCGAGAAAACTACGCCTTACTTCGATCGTGTCATGAAGTGAGAGCGCATGAAGAATCGTATGCGCTTGGTGATATCCATCGGGAAGTTTCTTGCCGATGGCGAGGATGAGGTTAACCTTGGCGGGAGCTATGAGCTTCACATAATTCATGACAAGCTGTCCTTCTTTTTCGTCTTGTTCTGTTCGCGTTTGGCTGCAAAGAAATCCTTCAAGAGCTGTGCGCATTCTTCTTCGAGGATACCCGAGCTCACTTCAAAGGTATGGTTGAGGCGATCATCTTGGTGGATCGCGTACAAACTGCCAAGTGCGCCTGCTTTTGGGTCAGGTGCGCCATAGACGCATCGATCGATTCGTGCTTGATGCATGAGCCCGGCGCACATGATACAAGGCTCGAGCGTTACATAGACCGTGCAACCTGAAAGACGCCAGGTGTCTTGTGTGGCGGCAGCTTCAAGCATTGCGGTGAATTCTGCATGCCCGGCCGGATCGTGATTGCGCTCACGCGTATTTCGTGAGCGTGCAACGATCACTCCATCGCGCACAACGATCGCTCCGATCGGAACTTCGTCAGCCGCAGCGGCCTGCTTTGCCTCTTCAAGTGCAAGTCGCATGTATTCGATATCACTACATTGGGATATTTCGGTCATTATGTGCTATCCTATGGTTCGCAGTTTTGCGTATGGAGGAATGGCTGAGCGGTTGAAAGCGGCGGTCTTGAAAACCGTTGTACCGAGAGGTACCGTGGGTTCGAATCCTACTTCCTCCGCCAGTATGTTCAGAGGTCTTGCTCTTCGGGTAAGACCTCTTTTTGTTTATAAATGCACGACGTTCTATGCATTCAAAAGCTCAACGAGTGGATTGGGCGTAGTGGGGAAGAAGATGTTCTTCACGTAATCGAGTGGCATTTCGCGACCGATCCAAAGACGCTCGCCAATAGCGGCTTGTTGCAGAAACATGCCCGAGCCATCGATCACCTTATTGCCGTTCGCACGGCCAAGCTCAACGAATTGCGTATCGCGCGGAACATAAACCACGTCGGCCATGATCAAGTCGTTATGGAGCATGTCTTGAGTGACCAGACAACCAGGAATCTCGGGTGTGCCGACGCTCGTTGCATTGACGAGCAGGGCAGACTGGGCAATGGATTCGCGCAGCTTCATCTCATCGGAAAGATCGTAAAGATTGACGTTACAAGCGCAATGGTCCTTCAGGCGTACGATGAGCTCTTCAGCACCCGCATAAAACTCGTCTTTCATATTGTAGAGGTCGATCTCGGCGACGCCGTCTAAAGCGGCTTGCGTTACGAGCGCAGATCCCGCTCCACCAGCCCCCATGACCGTGATCTTCTTACCGCGAATATCGACACCATGAAGGACAAGATTTCGCATGAAAGCTGCACCATCGGCATTGTCGCCCAAGGATCGGCCATCTTGGATGACCACGGTGTTGACCGCTCCCATGATCTCAGCAGCTTCAGAGATCTCATCGAGGAAAGGTAGGATGAAGGTTTTGCATGGCGTGGTGACGTTGTAGCCGAGGAACCCCATAGCTGCCATGCCGCGAACCGTGTCTTCGAGGCGATCATTGTCGACCTCGAACGCGATGTAGGCGTAGTCGAGGTCGAGATGCTCGAATACGGCATTATGAATGGCTGGGGAACCAGAATTCTGCACGGGGCTACCAATGAGTCCGATCAATTTCGTTGCTCCGCTGATCCTTCCGGAGTGCTGCATAGCTTTATCCGCCTTAATCTTCGAGGATAGTGTCGTACTTGAAATTGTAATTCATGTAGAGAGAGAATGTGCGCTTGTGGCGTTAAACCAAAGAAAGCATATCGACTAGCTTGTTCGCTGCATCGCGAACAGAGAGCCCATCGATGTCGAGCACGATATCGGCATATTTCTCATAGAGAGGGGTCCGCTCTTCGAACAAGTCGTGTAAGTTTCCTGTGCCGTTTTTCATAACTACACCGCGCTCGTGTAAACCGCCGAGACGGCTTTTCAATTCCTCATAGGAAACGCGCAGATAAACCACAGGACCCAATGTTGAGAGGTGCTTCATAGCCTCATCGGAATAGACAGCAGAGCCGCCCGTTGCAATAACGCTGCGAGATGCCTCTAGCGTGCTCAAGACTTCGTTTTCAACCTCGATGAAACCTTCTGGGCCAAGTGCATCGATGATCTTCTGAAGGGTCTTGTCGCTTTGATTTTGGATAAGCAGGTCTGCATCGATGAAGTTGTAGTTGATGATCTTCGCCAATACGACACCAAGCGTCGACTTTCCTGCGCCAGGCATACCAATGAGCGTGATACAACTTGTTTGGTCCATGTAAGCCCCTCTGCTCTTTGTGCGTTCGCGGACAATATCGCTTGTATAGACTATAGCATTCTTTAGCGTCTTGAATGTTATAGGTGCGTAACGCTTGTTCGGGTGAGGGAAGAGAGCGCATTTTGAAAGGCGAACGTGAGGCTCTATTGCGGGTTTTTTCGCAAGAAAACCTCTATACTGAAGCGAGGTTCTTTATTGGAGCATGAAAGGGACCGCGGTCTTTTGCCAAGCATTGAATCTCATTTGCGCAATACGACTCTTCGGTATAGCTCCAAAGAGGATCTCTTACACGGTAAGAAAAGATGTGAAAAGGGTTTTGAGCTGGTGAAACACAGAAAATAGAAATGGCGGAGAGCTGGGGATTCGAACCCCAGATACCCTTGTGGGGTATACTCGCTTAGCAGGCGAGCACCTTCGGCCTCTCGGTCAGCTCTCCACTTTCACAGACAGCTTGAAATGATACCGATTAACAGGTGAACTTGCAAGGAGGACGCTTGTGCAAACTTCAGCCTCTCTTCAAAGAAATCATATAACGCGCATTCTCCTTGCGCTTGGTCTTTTTCTTCTGATCGCGGTGTGCTGTGCTCTCAATCCTGCGCAGGCGCTTGCGAAATCCTACACCATGCCTCAGGTCGATATAAAGGCTCAGGCAACCGATGATGGCGATCTTCATGTTACTGAAACGCGTACGTTCGATTTCGATGGCAGCTTCACGGCAGTATGGTGGTATTTCAATAACCTGCCAAGCGGCGCTCAGATCGAGATCGAGAGTGTGGAGATCACGGCGAATGGTAAAACAACTGAGCTTTCTTCAGTCCCATTCCAATCGAGCTGGAGAAGTTCTGGCGGTCCTGGTAAAGCCTCGTATTCCTTTGACGGAGCAGAGGATGCGGTGTATGTCTTTTTCTCTTTGAGTGACGAGACAGCGGATGTCACCCTACATTATCGAGTCGCGAATGCGGTTCAAGTCTATAGCGATACTGCTGAGCTCTATTGGCAGTTCGTTGGTGATGGATGGGCAGAAGATTCCGACAATATCTCTCTCTCGCTCAAGTTCCCGATCGCTCAGGGCACCGATGTTGTGAAGGGGGAGAATATATCGGCATGGGGTCATGGCCCTCTTGATGCAACGGTATCTATCGATGACGAAACAGGCGAGATCACATGTGACGTGCCTCACCTTCCGGCTGGCTCTTATGCGGAGATCCGTGTTGCTTGTGACCCGTCATGGTTTGCGGGTGTAACGCAAAAAGACCCCAATGCCCATTTTGATAACGCGCGTCTCGATACCATCAAGAGCGAAGAGCAAGCGTTTGCCGACCAAGCGAACAAGGAGCGCATCATCACGCTTGTTTCGCTCATCGCAGCTATTGTCGTCTGTCTGGCAATCTGCATTTGGGCGCTATGGTCGTTCAATCGCTACGGCAAAGAGCTTAAACCGACTTTCACCGAGCAGTACTGGCGCGATGTGCCTGTCAAGGGAGAGCACCCGGCAGTCATCGGTCGCATCATGCGCTTTGATCGTGAAAGCAATAACGATCTGACTGTTACGCTTCTTCACCTCGTGAATGAAGGCGCTGTGCTCATCAACAAGGCAAGCTATGAGAAGAGCGGTCTGCTAACGACAAAAACGGTCGAGGATTACTATCTTTCGCGTGCTCCAGGATATGAAGCAAAGGTCAAGAATGAGATCGATCGTCTCGCATTTGCTTTCCTCTTCGACACGATCGGTGGGGGAGCAGAGTCGGTCTGGCTTTCGTCCATTGCGCAGTACGCAAAGGAGAACCCGACGACGTTCAGCGACAAGCTAGCAGACTGGCAGGGCGAGGTTACTGCTCGCACGATCAATGGAAAGTACTTCGAAGCGTACTCGAAGGTGAAGCAAGGGCAGATGGCTACGATCGGCATTGTGGTTTTTGTTCTCATTGTTGTTATTGCGATGTTCTTCGACAACTTCTTTTTGATGATACCTGGATTGATCACGATGGCGCTCTTGCTCATATTGAGCCGTTTTATGGATCGCCGCACACAGAAAGGTGCCGATGCTTTTGCGAAATGCGAGGCGCTTAAACGTTGGCTAAAAGATTTCTCACGCTTGAAAGAGCGTCCTGTGCTCGACATCAAGGTCTGGGGAGAGTTCTTGGTCTATGCCTATTTGTTTGGTATTGCTGATGAAGTGATCGATGAGCTTCGCAACACGGTTCCTGAATTGTTCGTTGAAGATGCTGCTGTAAGTGCTTCGAGCTATTATGTTCCCTGGTGGTACATCTATTCGAGCCACGCTACGATGGGAAGTGGCATGGCAAGCTTCGCTACGAGCTTCTCGACTTCTATCAATAATTCGCTTGCTGAGATCCAGTCTGCTGCCGCAGGTAATTTCTCAAGTGGCGGAGGATTTGGCGGAGGATTCTCTGGTGGCGGAGGCGGTGGCTTCGGAGGTGGTGGTGGCGCCCGCTAAAGCTGCTTGCGCTGGAGCGTCTTCGGCACAAAAGCTTTGTCTGTTAAAGCCTCTCGTCTATCAGGAGCGTTTTACACCGCAGAGATAGCAGTTTTCTTCGTGCCCGTTGATGACGCCGATCGCCTGAAGGAATGAATAAACTATGGTCGGGCCAACGAATTTCATTCCGCGCTTCTTCAGATCTTTGGAGATCTCGTCTGAAAGAGGAGAGGTAGTGCGGATCGTATGGCTTTCATTCACGGGCTCGCCGTCTACGAATTTCCAAATATAGGCATCGAATGAACCGAACTCTTCTTGAATCTGCTTGAAGACCTGTGCATTGGTTATGCTTGCTTCGATCTTTCGGCGATTGCGTACGATGCCGGCATCAGCCATCAGCAGATTGATCTTCTGCTTATCGTAGGCACTCACAGCTTCAATCTCGAATCCATCGAAGGCCCTACGAAAGGCCTCGCGCTTGTTCAAGATGCATTCCCACGATAATCCAGCTTGGAAGCCTTCAAGGATCAAGAGCTCGAAGAGCGCTCGATCGGAATGACAAGGCACGCCCCATTCATCGTCGTGATACTGAACATAGAGAGGATTGTTCAGATTTGTCCATGTGCAGCGATACGGAGTAGTATTTTTGCTGGTGGTAGGCATATGATTTTCGATAGTCATAGAGATTTATTGGGCATCGCAAAACCCTGTTTTCACGTTCAGGTTTTTTAGGGAGTGCTTTTTGCCTATTAGGTATTATACGGATTTATCTCTTATATTGTTATGAGCTTTCCCGCTTGAGTTCCAGTTAGAGTGTCACTGTTTTAAAACTAGTTTTTGTCCATATGGTCAACGATAAAACTTATGATACCGTTAACGATCCAAACGGCGAGTTTCCATGCAACGCAAATAAAAGCTAGACATACTGTTATAACCATTACTAGCATTTTGCGTCCTCCGTATCTTTTCTGATCAGTCCTCGAATATAGTCTGCTTCGGTGCGCTTTTCAAATGATCGTTTGAATATCAGTCAAGATGTCACTGCGAGTCAAAATAAAGACTTAGTCTTAAATGTCCTTCAGGGGACGCCACGTAGGTGGTACTTCGACTCACTAAAGCCTCTTCGGAGGCTTTTCTTTTTTCGGCAAACCGCACAGTTGAGCTGCGATTATGCTTTTCAGGTTAGTATTGCATACCTTATCAGGGCAAGTCTAGCATCTATTTTTCTTGAGGGTGTTTCTTCAATGGGACACGCTAGAAGAGATGTAAATGGTAGTGGCTATAAGAAAGGCTCTACAGCTCGATCGTGCGTTCGCTACCATCGATATCAGCGATCTTGGCAATGCCATTGCGTACCGAGAAGAATGTGAGACGTGGATCGTTCGGTCCATCGTAGGACTCACCAAGGCCAATCATATGCTCGTAACCAGCAACACGCGTTGCTTCGCCTGGCACACTATCGAAATCTGCTTCGCCAGTTACGATGATCCAGGGTTGGCCTGGGTGCCAACCAGAGCCTTCGAACTTTGGGTTTGCTTGAAGCTGCTCGTAAACATCCTTGTTCGTCGCCGTGCAGAACCAAAGCTTCCCGCCATCCTTTGCAGCAAAGCTGAAGGGGCGAACATGTGGTTGGTCGCCTTCGCAGGTTGCTAGGAACCAGCAGGGGATATTGGTAAGGTAATCGATCACTTCATCCATGGGTGCTCCTTGATTCGATCTGCCAACAGCGTGAATATGGCGTATGGGCTGCTGGTCTTGACTGATATTCGAGCTTATGACCAGCCGAGCTGGACTAAAACGACATTCACTAGAATAACGCATGCAACCGCACAGAGCAGGTAGATAAGCCCGCCAAGATCGCGCTTTGTGTAATGCAGCTCGCGCAAGCTCGTGCGATTTTCGCCCCCATGATAACAACGGGCATCCATGCCAAGCGAAAGCGTTTCGGCGTGTCGAAACGCACTGGTGAATAGGGGAACGATCAGGGAGACCATCATGCTAAACGTGCCCCGTGCGTTCGTTTTGAAGTTCGCACCACGCGAGATCTGGGCGCGATAGATGGTCTGCAGCTCAGTGGCAAACTGGGGGAGAAATCGCAGCGCGATACCCATCATGGTTGCAAGCTCATGCGAGGGAACATGGAGGCGTTTGAGCGGATCGAGTAACTTCTCGAATGCGTCAGTGATATTGAGCGTTGTGGTGGAGAGCGTAAGCAAGCTCATACCTAACAACAACAAGGTCAAGCGAATGACGATGAAGAGGCACTGGTGAAGACCCTGCTCGCTGATGCAGATGATGCCAAACTGAAAGTAAACTTCACCACCTTGTACAAAGAAGATATTCAAAAGACCCGTGAACACAACAAGAATCGCAAGAGGAGCAATGCTCATGAATGCTTGCTTGATCGAGATCTTCGCAAAGAAGAACATTCCAAAGGTGAATAGAGCTGCGACTGCAAGTGCCGCATAGCTTTGAGCAGCGAATACGACGACCATAAACAAAAGCGAAAGCAACAGTTTCGCACGAGGGTCCATACGGTGCACAATCGAGTTGCGAGAGATATACCTTCCGAAAATGATCTGCAAGTTCACGAAGCTACCTGCTCTCTAAGAGCATCGCAAGGTGATCTGCGAGTGATTCGGGGGAGTAGAGGGCATCTTCCAATGGAACACCAAGCTCACGCAGTTCATTTGCCATACGTTGCGCGTGCGGCACACCGAGCCCGATCTCGCGCAGTTCGATAGCATGGGAGAACACTTCCTCGGGGGTTCCGGTCAATGCGATCTCGCCTCGGTCGAGCACGAGCATGCGATCAGCAAGGCGCGCGATGTCATTCATGTTATGAGAGACCATCACGAGTGTGATGCCGTGCTGCTTATGAAGCCGATCGATAAATGCGAGAAAGTCGTTTCTTGATGCAGGATCAAGCCCGGCAACTGGCTCGTCGAGTACAAGGGTGGTTGGTTTCATAGCAAGTACGCCGGCAAAGGCTACACGTCGCTGCTGACCTCCTGAGAGCTCAAAGGGCGATCGATCCTTGAAATCCTCGTAATCGAGCTCAACAAGCTCAAGAGCGCCCTTGACACGCTTCTCAACCTCTTCGGCAGCTAATCCGAGATTACGTGGACCAAACGCCACGTCTTCATAGACTGTTGCGGCGAAGAGCTGGTGTTCGGGATATTGGAATACGATGCCGATATCGCCGCGAGCAAGATTAGCAGTCTTTTTATCGGAAAGATCTTGCCCATTCCAGAGCACTCGTCCTTCAGTAGGATTGATGACGCCGTTCAAATGAAGCACGAGCGTTGATTTACCCGAGCCTGTATGCCCGGCGATCGCAAGAAACTCCCCATTTTCGATTGAAAATGAAATATCATTGAGCGCCCACAGAGGGGAAAGTCCCTCTTTTATTTGGCGTTTTGTCAGGGGCGTGTAGGTGTAGCTGACGTGTTCGAATACAAGAGCCATAACGCCTCCTTCAATGCTTCTCGGTCCACGAATGTAGGAATATCGATGCCTTTATCTTGCAGGAGTCGTGAAAGCTGCGTAGCGAATGGGATGTCGAGATTGAGCTCGCGCAGCACCTCGTCTTGCGTGAGCACCTCTTCTGGTGTGCCATCGAGTACGATCTGTCCTTCGCGCAGCACCAGAACGCGGTCGGCTTCTGCTGCTTCTTCCATATAATGCGTGATCATGACAACAGTCATGCCTTGCTGGTTTAATTCTTTGCATACACGCATAAGCCCACGTCTACCGCGCGGATCGAGCATGGCAGATGCTTCATCGAAAATAAGGATCTGTGGCTCCATTGCAAGTACGCCCGCTATGGCAACGCGCTGTTTTTGCCCACCTGAAAGCGCCGTTGTCTCGCGCTTCTCAAAGCCCGTCAGACCGACCTGAGCAAGAGCTGCTTCAACGCGTTGGCGGAGTTCAGGGTTGGGTATACCGAGGTTTTCGGGACCGAAGGCCACGTCGTTCTCTACGAGACTCGCAACGATTTGGTCGTCGGGATTTTGAAAGACCGAACCTGCCCTTGAGCGAATCGAGAAGGTGTTCTCGGCATCGGAGGTGATGAGGCCATCGACGATGACCTTGCCTTCATCAGGAAGCAGAAGAGCATTGATGAGCTTCGAAAACGTTGACTTGCCTGAACCGTTCGCACCAAGCACGCAGACGAACTGCCCTTGTGGGATCTCAACAGAGATGTCCTTGAGCACATAGTCTTCGCTCGTGTAAGTGAACGAAACGTCTTCGAAGGAGATCATCTACGCGCGACCCTTCTTCTGGTCCTTTTTCGGCGTAATGAGATTCGAGATCGACTTGTAGATGATCAGTGTGAGTGCTGAGTTGATCAATCCCTTGAGTAAGTTGAAGGGAACGAGTACAGGCCAGATCATGGCAATGACTGCATCAAGTGGGACACCAAGCCAGCCTGGCGTGATGATAAGGTTTCCGATGATCGCTCCAACAACCGCGAGCAGCGTGCCAACGACGAGCGCGATGATAGCGCCAGCGAACGTATGCTTGTACTTATAAATAAGCGCAGCAGGCAAAATGTAGAAGATCACGACGATGATGTTCATTACTGCACCACTGAAGTCGGCCATGAGCAGGCCATGGAGAATCGCGGTGAGAATACCGACCGCTACACCACCGCCAGGGCCATAAGCAAAGCCCGCCACCATGGCAGGCATGTTCGAGGCGTCGAATTTCAGCCAAGTGACACCGGGGAGCAGCGGAAACTCGATGAATGAGAGCAGCACGCCGATGGCGGTCATGAGCGCCATGGTCACCAGCTGACGGGTGCTCCAGATGTTTGTGTTGTTATTGGCCTGATTCGTTGGCGTGCCTGCCATTTGTTCTCCTTCTGCTTGTTACTAAAAAGAACACGGCATGAGATCATGCCGTGTTGCTCGTTTCTCTGGCGTCCCCGAGAGGATTCGAACCTCCGACGCACGGTTTAGGAAACCGACGCTCTATCCACTGAGCTACGGGGACAATGAAGTACGGCTTCGTTATTCTATCACGAAGCATCGTGCCTCAAGGAAGCCGCCTCTGCGCTTCACCTTGTATGGTTAATTCGCGGGTCCTGTTGACACGACAATAGTAACGGTCGTGCCCTTGTTTGCTTTGCCTAGCGTATCTTGGGAGATGACTTTTCCTTCGTCTACCGTGCTGCTTGCCATCTTCTTCACCGATACTTTAAAGCCAGCGTTCTTGAGCGTAGTAGTTGCGCTCGATTCGCTCTCTTCGACTACGTTAGGGACATCGCCTTCTTCAGGGCCGTTAGAGACATAGATCGTGATGGTTGAACCTTTTGCAGCAGTGCCTGAAGGGTCTTGTGAGATGACACGACCTTCGGGGACATCGCTGCTGTAGCGATAGCTACTCTTTACTTGGAAGCCAGCGTTGATGAGTGACTGCTCGGCGTTCGAGACGCTCGAACCTGCAACATCAGGAACAGAGACGTTCTCGGCGCCTTTGGAAAGATGAAAAACGACCGTGTCGCCTTTATTGAGTGAGGAGCCTGCGGCTTGTTCCTGTTCAGCAACGCAGTCTTCTTTTACGTTATCGGAAAAGACTGCATCGCCCTTTTGCCCGTTCAAACCATACGAGGCAAGTGTTCGCATTGCTTCTTCTTCGGTTTGGCCCTTCAGGTCGGGTACCGATACTTGTTCGGTGCCCTTTGAGACATTCAAGTCAATACGACTTCCCTTGATGGCTTCTTGTCCCCCTGGAGGATTGGTGCTCACGACCAGACCTGAATCGACCGTGGAGCTATATACTTCGGTCTCGGTGCCGATCTTGAAGCCGGCTTCTTCAAGCGTGGTCTTTGCTTCGCCAAGCGACATATTCGCGACATCGGGAACGATCTGCTTCTCTTCGTTGCCGCCGATCGCAAATGCAACGATACCCACTATGATAGCGAGCACCACTGCAGCAACGACTCCGATGATCACTTTCTTCTTCGCGCTTTGTGGCGGTTGCTTTGGTGGGGTCGAATTATTGTTGCGATATGCGGTAGTCTGTCCGATAGCAGTGCTGCCGCCAGCCGCTTTTGGCATGACGGCGGTTCCGCCCATAGGCGGAATGCCAGCGCCGAGCACCTGCGTCTTGTCGCTGTGCGCATCGAGTCCCGGGACAGCGCGTCCCGCGAGATAGTCATTCAATGCTTGGCGCATATCTTGCGCGCTCGCAAAGCGCTGAGCAGGATCTTTCGCGATCGCTTTCATGATGATAGCTTCAAGAACAGGATCGATGTCAGGATTGATGCTTCGAGGCGCTGCGGGCATTTCGTTTACTTGTTTGACTGCAACGCTAACTGAGTCGGTGCCTTCAAAGGGCAAACGTCCCGTCGTCGCCTCGTAAAGAACGATACCGAGTGAATAGACATCGGAAAGACCGGTAAGGTCTTTGCCTTGTGCTTGCTCGGGAGAAATGTAATGGGCCGTACCAAGTACGGTAGCCGTCTGGCTGAGTCCTGCATCCCCTGCACGAGCGATACCGAAATCCATGACCTTGATGTTGCCATCTGGCTGGATCATGATGTTTTGTGGTTTGATGTCGCGGTGGATGATGCCGCCATCATGCGCGACCTGGAGTGCTTGGGCTACCTGCGAGCCGATCTCGGCTGCTTTACGTTGATTGATCGCACCGCGTTCTTTGATCGCAGTCTTAAGGTCGGTGCCTTTAAGAAACTCCATGACAATGTAATAAGTTTCATCGCTGGCGTCGAGCCCCCAGTCATAAATGCTTACGATATAAGGGCTTTGCAGCTTGGCTGCAGATGCCGCTTCTTGACGGAATCGTTGTTGGAAGGTTTGGTCTGCTGCATATTGAGGCAGCATGACCTTCACTGCTACGACGCGATCGAGGACGGTGTCCTGCGCGCGGTATACCTCAGCCATACCGCCGATGCCGACACGCTCAGTAAGCTGATAGCGGTCGTTGAGAGTTTTGCCAATCATGCTTCCAGCCACGTTTATTCTCCTTTAGGAATCCATGCTATAGCAAGAATCTTGTATCCCCATAGCATACCATCATATCTTACTGATATGGTCATTTAATGACCCCTTGAACCTGAAGAGCTGTCTTGAGCACTCCTTGCGCTCGGGAAGCTGCGCCGCCAGGGTTATCGGCGCCCTCTTCGAGTACGATCGCAACAACGACACTTGAGTTCTCTGAAGGTCCGATGCCGACAAACCAACTATCGTCGATAGCCTTGCCTGTTTCTGCTGTACCGGTTTTTCCAGCGATCTTGACACCTGGGACGGCAGCAGCAGCGCCCGTACCCGATGAAACAACACCCTCAAGAATAGCTTTCACGCGGTTTGCAATAGCAGAATTAGTTGCGGTCATGAGCGAAGAGGGTTGTGCCGTGAAGCTGCATTTGCCTTCGGCATTGTAGATGCTATCGACTAAATAGGGCTTCTGAATCACGCCATTGTTGGCGATCGCACAACCGACTAATGCCATTTCGAGTACGGAGGTCTGCGGGCCCGCGGGGCTTTCATGCTCACCGACCGGTTCACCCGCGGCGGCCCATGCGGTCTCCCATTCTGTCATCTCACTTGGATCAGGCATGAGTGACTCTACGAGGGGTAGGTCGAACTTGATCTTCTGGTCGAAACCGAAATCATCTGCGGTCTCAACGAGCATGTCTGCCCCCATTTGAACACCAAGCTGGGCATAGACGGTATTGGCAGAGACCTCGGTCGCACGGGCAAGCGTGATCTCGCCATAACTTCTATCGTTGAAGTTTGTTACCTCTCCATTACCGATCTCCATCGCGCCCGGAGCATTGAAGACGCTCGATTCAGTAGCGACATTGTTCTCGAGTGCACCCGTGAGCGTGACGATCTTGAAGGTCGATCCAGGAGGGTAGAGCGCTTGGGTCGCACGATTGTAGAGCGCCGAGGAATCCGAGGAGTTTGCGCTGTTTTGCAAGAGCGTTTCGATATCGGCCGCATTATAGGTGGGAGACGAGGCAAGCGCGAGTACAGCGCCAGTTTTTGGATCCATTACAACGCAGGCACCCGAGAAGCCTTCGAGCGCATCTTGGGCGGCCTGCTGGATATTGGAATTGATAGTAAGGCGCACATCGTTGCCTGCTGCGCTATTGCCGGTGGTGGAGTTCAGTACATCGGTCCATGAGGCGTAATTGCGCTGGCCTTTAAGTGTGTCGTTGTAGCTCGATTCAATGCCCGAAGTGCCATATTTTTCGGATGCGTATCCGACCACGTGAGCAGCAAGCGTGCCAGCAGGATAGATGCGTTCATAAGTGCCATCGGGTTGTTCGATGCTTTGCGCGAGCACGACGTTGTCATAGGTAGAGATGGTGCCGCGTTCCATTTTCGATTCTTTGACCAAGGTATGGTTGTTGATAGGCATATTCTTGTATTCGTCTGCTTGTACAACCATGATCATGGTGAGATTCGCGACGAGCAGTGCGAACATGACCGAGAATGCAATCATGGTGTTAGTGATGCGTTTGCCAAGCGATACACGTCCGAGCACGCCTTCAGCGGGAATATTGCCTGTTCCTGCGGATACTTCTGATTCAAGACCAGTGGATTGGTCGCCGCATTTGAGCAAGAAGCCTACTGCAATGAAGCTTGCAAGCAGCGATGATCCGCCTTGGCTCACAAAGGGAAGAGTGAGGCCTGTAAGCGGAATGAGGCGCGTTACGCCGCCAACGATGATGAATGCCTGCAACACGATGGTTGCGGTCAGACCGACTGCAATAAATGAACTGACGTCCGATTTTGCGCGAGCAGCTGTGACAAGGCCACGGATCGCAAAGCACAGATAAAGAAGCAGGAGTCCAGCAGCACCTAAAAGCCCCGTTTCTTCAGCGATCGCAGCAAAGATGAAGTCGGATTCGACGATGGGGATATTATCGGCAAGGCCGCTTCCGATACCAACGCCGAACAAGCCGCCATCCGCCATGGAGAAGATGGACTGAACGAGCTGGTAGCCCGTGTCGGTCGGATCTGCGAACGGATCGAGCCAAGTTGCTACGCGGACTTGCACGTGGCCGAAGAACAAGTAGAGGATGATCGCGCCGATGGCTATGGTGGCAAGACCGACAACGAGATAGAACTTCTTGCCTGTTGCTACATAAAGCATAGCAAGGAAGACAAAATAGACGATAAGCGCAGATCCGAGATCCTTCTCAAAGACAACGATCGCCATCGAGATGAGCCACATGATAAGTAGCGGCAAGATGGTTGGAAGGTCGGGAAATTTGAAGGGGCCGGCTTTATGGGTGAACACTGAGAGCATCTCGCGATTTTGTGCGAGGTAGGCGGCGAGGAAGAGCACGATGAATATCTTCGCGATCTCGCCGGGCTGGAATGAGAAGCCGCCCACAGAAAGCCAGATTCGACTGCCGTAGATCTCGTTGCCGATACCGGGCAGGAGGGGCGAGAGCAACAGGATCAAGCCGATGATCATGAGTGTGTATTTATAGTTTGCGGTCTTATCCATGTTGCGCATGAAGATAATGACCAAGACCATGAACACGATGCCTAAGAAGAGCCAGCCAACTTGTCGTATTGCCAAGTCGGGAGCAAGGCGAGTGACAAATGCGATACCGATGCTCGAAAGAGCGAAGCTTATTGGAAGGATGGCTGGATCGGCACCAGGGGCGAATTTGCGGATAGCGAGATGTGCAACGACAAAGCATGCGAAGATGCCTACAGGTACACCAAGGCTTGCCCAACCGAGCTGCTCTCCCTGGTTCAGGGCGATCATCGCGAAGAGCAAGATCGCGAGCGGAGCCGCGATGCAAAGGAGCGCAAGTTCTATATTGCGGCGCGTCATGGCAGGCGCTCACCTCCGTTGCCGCTCTTATTGTCACCTGCGCTCGAATCTTGGGTAGTCTGTGCGGTGTTTGCATCAGAAAGAGAAGATCGTGCAGCTTCGACTCCTGCACGCGCGATCTCCATCTCGTAACCTTCGATGAGGCTGTTTGCTTCATCCATGCTTGTAACGCGCATGCCTTCTTTGATGCGGTTGGCCACACCTGGTTGTAGCTTGTCGACCTCGACTGAAGTGGTATGGTCGAGCGTGGAGAGCTTCATGCCCATGAATTCATCGGGTACACCACGATAGACGCTCACTTTGCCATCTTCTTCGATAAGGTAGGCAGAATTGTTGATGTATGAATAGCCTCCGAATGCCGCCGCGAAGATGATAGCTACAAGCGCGATGGCAAGACCAATATAGAAAGCACGGTTCTTACGCGCCTTCTTTTTCTCGCGAGCTTCAGTAAACCCCGCCACATCTGCAACGATGACTGTGACGTTATCGGCACCGCCATTTTCGAGCGCTGCTTGTACCAGTTCATCAGCGCATTGCTGTGGATCGGGCTGATGGCGCATGATCGATTCGATCGCACGATCGGAGACCATGGAGCTGAGGCCATCGGAACAGAGTAACACTCGATCGCCTGCATTCACGTTGAGCTCGTAGATGTCAGGGCGCATATGAATATCTGAGCCGATAGCACGTGTGATGACCGAACGATTCGGATGGTAGCGTGCTTCCTCGGGAGTGATCTGTCCTGATTCGATGAGGTCGGTCATAAGCGAATGGTCGCGTGTGATCTGTTGGAGATGTCCACGATGGAGCAAATAAGCACGCGAGTCACCTACTTGTGCGATGAGCAAGCGCTCTCCTTCGAGCATGGCGGCAGTAAGCGTTGTGCCCATGCCGTCGCGACCGATTCCCTGACGAGGTGCTTTCAAGACATTGTAGTTTGCTGCTTCGACTGCCGCAGTAAGACCTTCGGCATCAAGATGGTTGGGGACAAGTTCTGCAAGCGTGTTCACGGTGATCTCAGAAGCGATCTCGCCTGCTTCATGTCCGCCCATACCGTCTGCTACCGCAAAGAGCGGTGGAATGAGGATTAGACTGTCTTCATTGTGGTCTCGAACATAGCCAACGTCTGTTCGGCTTCCAAAGGATGTATCTTGACCTGCTGATTCGTTTTTGTTGTTGTTTTCGGTCATTTATGCGTACCTTACCCTTATGGTGACATCGCCGACCATTACGCGGTCACCGTTCTTTAGCGCGGTGGGTTCTGAAATATGCATGCCGTTCACGGCTGTGCCATTGAGTGAGCCCATGTCTTCGATGAAAAGGTTTTGACCCATGAGGACGAATCGTGCGTGACGAGAAGAGACATATTCAGCTCCGATGACAATATCTGCACCAGGGCTTCTTCCCACAACGATCGGACCGAGCACGTCGATTGAGGCGCCGCGGAGCTCTTTTGGCCCCTTCTCAACAGAGACCGACCAGGACTTCTCTTTCTTGCGCTGGCCTTTCACTAAACCGATACCTGTTTTCATGATGGCGAACAGGAATAGATAGAGCAGCACAACAAACAGCAGTCGGCCGATTAAAAGGACAATGTCTATCACATGGGCACCTAACTTACGAGGAACAGGGACGCAAAGTGCATCGCTTGAAATGATCGAGCTTCTTCAAGCGATGAACATGGCCTATTGGAAGGTGAATACGAATGTGGTCGTTCCAATGGTGATGCGATCACCATCATTCAAGAGCACAGATGCGATATGCTTTCCATTCACGAGCGTTCCATTGGTCGAGCCAAGATCGGCAAGACCCCAAACACTGGGTGATTCGCGGAAGATCTCGGCATGCGTACGGCTGGCATTCAGATCGTCGAGCACGATGTCGCAGTTGGTGGCGCGCCCGATCAAAACACGCGAGTTCGCAAGTGAGAATGAACGATCGGTGGTCACATTGATGAGACGCGCAACGATCTCGCCATTGGCAGATGGCTGCTGGTCGAACATGACCGTATTCGGGATCGGAATGGGTTCAGCGACTGAAGCTGCATGATGTGCTCCTGCGGCAGGGATCGGGTCTGCAGCATAGGCATCCATTTCGTTTTGTTGATAGGTGCTGTGAGCAGTTGGCGCATATCCTTGGTGAGGATGGGGTGCGTGTTGTTGTCGCGAACCTACAGGAGCGCCATAAGAAGGTTGCTGCGCGAGTCCGTAGCGCTCAAGTTCCTCATTTCTTAATTGCGCTACGATCGGAGCAGAAACGAGCTCGGCGATAACATCGAACTTCCCATGTCTGAGATCGTCATCAACCATGAAGCGAACGAGCGGTGCGCCATCCATGACCAAACCCTCTTCGTTTGCCTTTGCGCGCAGGTAGGTTTCGGTCTCGCCTGCAAGAGTGGGGTACATACCAAAAAGACGACGATCATCGTCTGGGTTAACGAGCACGGTATAGAGCGTAGGAGCATATTCCTTGCCAGCGCCGACCATCTTCTCGCGACGCATTTGCTTTTCTGCTTTCTTGGTAATCTGAACAGGAGAGATGGGCGCATCGAAGAGCTTATCGTTCATGCCTTCGAAGCCATCTTCAACGCGGCGTTCAAATTTCGAGAAAAGTCCCATGGATGTTCTCCTAACGAATATATGTGCATTTCTGCATAGAACTATCGCTATATTGCCATAAATAGTGCATAAACCCGATCAAATCTATGCAATCGTCATATAGTGGTTCGTGCCAGGGACGATGCGAGTCATTTGCCAGCCGTTTTTAGCGGTGAGGTGTTGCGAACGGGTGACTTGTGGGGTATGCTGAACAGCACAACTTACGCGGGCGTGGCGGAATTGGCAGACGCGCTAGCTTCAGGTGCTAGTGGGCTCCGGCTCGTGAAGGTTCAAGTCCTTTCGCCCGCACCATTTAAAAAACGCAGGTCAACCTTTATTTTATCGGTTGACCTGTTTTTGTTTTTCAGATGTTGCCGCAATTCTGTCGCAAAACTTGAGAGTCTGTCTATTCCTTGTACGCTGCGATGGCGTGTTGCAGCCATGAGGTACGTTGCAGCCATAAGATAAAGAGCAACTCTAGCCTGAATAGCCGCGTTTGCGCCCTCACATCGTAAATGCGGATGCTTTCATGTTCTCTTGCGCTACACTTTCCCTGTTCATCTTTATGAAAGGCTAGAGGTCATGAACGTTTGGGAAAAGTGGAATAGTATCAGTTTGGTAAAGCGCATCCTGGTCGGCCTTGTGATCGGCGCCATCCTTGGTTTTACCGTGCCAGCAGGCAATGAGATTATCGCGCTTCTAGGCGATATCTTCGTTGGCGCATTGAAGGCAGTGGCGCCCATCCTCGTCTTCTTCTTGGTCATCAGCGCGCTCGCGAACGCACGCAGTGCGGGATCGATGGGCACGGTCGTGATCCTCTATATCGTCAGTACGCTCGTCGCAGCGCTCATTGCGGTATGTGCGAGCTACCTTTTCCCGACGGTGGTTCCTGCGGTCGATCCTGCGGTCGATCAAGCTTCGCCTGAAGGATTGGGTGAAGTCATTACGACACTCATCATGAATGTGGTCTCGAATCCAATCGGTGCTCTGATGAATGCGAATTACTTGGGTATCCTCGCGTGGGGTATCGTGCTTGGTATCGCCTTGCGCGCAGCAAGTCAGCACACCAAAGAGGTCTTCACTGCTGTGTCGGATGCGATCTCTAAGGTGGTCGGTTGGGTCATCAGCTTTGCGCCGATTGGCATCCTTGGCCTGGTTTATGTTGCAGTCTCTGAAAATGGTGCTGACATCTTTATCACGTATGGTCATCTCATCTTGGTGCTGGTGGGTTGCATGCTCTTCATCGCACTCGTCACCAATCCGCTTATCGTTTTCATCGCTACTCGCAAGAACCCCTATCGACTGGTGCTGCGCTGTTTGAAGGATTCGGGTATCACGGCATTTTTCACGCGTTCTTCGGCAGCGAATATTCCTGTCAATATGGAATTGTGTCGTCGTCTCGGTCTTGAAAAGGATAATTATTCAGTTTCTATTCCGCTTGGTGCGACCATCAATATGGCGGGTGCCGCGGTCACTATTACGATCATGACCATGTGTGCTGCAACATCTCTTGGTATGGCGGTCGATCCGGTCATGGCTTTCTTGCTCAGTGTGCTCTCTGCTGTTGCTGCATGTGGTGCATCGGGTGTTGCGGGTGGATCGCTTCTGCTCATCCCGCTTGCTTGTTCACTGTTCGGTATCGGAAATGATGTTGCGATGCAGATGGTCGCGATCGGGTTCATCATCGGTGTTGTGCAAGATTCGATGGAAACCGCGATCAATTCTTCTTCGGACGTCATCTTTACTGCTACGGCTGAATATCGTTCGATGAAGAAAAAGGGGCTTGCTTTCGAAATGGGCAAGGATGCTTCAGGTCCTGAACCGCAGAATACTGTTGGCGCGACCAACTTCGATGAATGATGCTGCGTCGTTGCCTGCGTGGGCATCGGATGCGTCGTTAGATGACTTGAAAGGATAGACGATGAATCATATCTACTGCTTGAATAATATTTCCACATACGGCACCGATTTTTTGAGTGACGACTATGCGCTCACTGACACTATCGAGGATGCACAAGGCATTCTCGTTCGTAGTGCGGCGATGCATGACATGGAGTTTTCCGAAAACTTGCTTGCAATCGCGCGTGCAGGTGCTGGCGTGAACAACATTCCGCTTGAGCGTTGTGCAGAAGAGGGCATCGTCGTATTCAATACGCCGGGCGCGAATGCGAATGCCGTGAAAGAGCTCGTGTTGTGTGGCGTGCTTCTGGGCAGTCGAGGCATCGTTGCGGGCATTGAGTGGTGCAAGGAAAACGCAGACGATCCAAACATCACCAAAGCAGCAGAGAGCGCGAAGAAGGCTTTTGCGGGTCACGAGATCAAAGGCAAGAAGCTTGGTGTTATCGGCCTTGGAGCGATCGGTGCGGAGGTTGCGAATGCAGCACTTGGTCTGGGCATGGAGGTGCTCGGTTATGATCCGTTCGTTTCTGTGAACGCGGCTTGGAAGCTCTTGCCTGCGGTTCAGCATACGACCGATGTTGAAGATATCTATCGCGAATGCGATTACATTACCATCCATGTTCCAGCTGTGAATGGCACGATCGGCATGATTGATGATGCTGCGTGTGCTCTCATGAAAGAGGGTGTCGTTTTTTTGAACTTCTCGCGCGATACGCTCGTAAATGCTGAGGCTATGACGGACGCTCTTGCATCAGGCAAGGTTGGTGCATATGTGACTGACTTTGCAACGCCTGAGGTCATGAAGATGCACAATGCGATCGTTTTACCGCATTTGGGCGCCTCGACCGAGGAAGCAGAGGACAATTGCGCGAAGATGGCGGTCATTGAGATCATGGACTACATCGATAATGGCAATATCGTCAATTCAGTTAATTTCCCGGCACTTTCTTTGGGTATCTGTCCCGCAGATAAGCACCGTATCGCGGTGCTCTATAACGCTTCTGAGCTTGCTTTGAGTAAGCTTGTCGCATCACTTGAAGATGCAGGTGCAACATTCGATATGGCGAATCAAGAGCGTGATGAGCATGGTTATGCACTCATCAATGTTGCCGAGAATCTTGCTGATGAAGTACTTGAGCAAATCGCTGATCTTGACGGCGTGTATCTCGTTCGTCGTATCCGCTAATTTGCTGCTCGTTGCATGCAGTGATCTTGGTATTTTTTGCAAGAGATTTCCAGTTGTATGCACGTTAGGCATGCCTCTGCGCGCCGTAAGGGAATCGCGAACTGGGGTTTTGCTGTCGGGTTTGTTTTTGAGGGAGCGCCCTCAACTCTTTTTTGGTTGTGGGCGCCCGATTTTGTGTATACAACTGGAAATCTGTTGCAATTTTTGGCAATTCTAGTGCGTGGAGCAGTATCGATCTAGTTCTTTTACCCTTCGTTGGAATACTCTGATCCACTGAAGCCCTCGTCAACAATGAGGTCGCTGCCGTCTGCTGCGGTAGTGGCCAGTTCATCGCAGCGTTCGTTTTCAGGATGCCCTGCATGACCTTTTACCCAATGGAACGTGACTTTATGGGGCTTCATCGCATCGAGCAAGCGCAGCCAAAGATCCTTGTTCTTCACAGGTTCTTTCTTGGAATTTTTCCAGCCGCGTTTCAGCCATCCATCTACCCAGTGTTGATTGAAGGCATCGACTACGTATTTCGAATCTGAGTACACTTCAACTTTGCATCCATGCTTGAGCGCTTCAAGACCGCGAATGACACCGAGTAGCTCCATGCGATTATTAGTCGTGCATTCATAACCTTGCGAGAGTTCTTTAGTGTGAAGCGTGCCGCCGCTATCGATGAAGGTGAGCACAACTCCGTAGCCTCCTGGCCCAGGGTTACCGCGAGCCGCTCCATCGCTATAGAGGTTTACGTGTGCCATCTTATGCTCTTTCTTGTTGTTTATCGGCATGCTGCCAGGATGGTTTTGCGCAGTTCGTCCATCCCTATTCCTTTTTCGGCAGAGGTAAGGATCATAGCGACATCGGGTCCTAGATCGAGCTGCTTTCTTAATGCCGCGATCTGCTTATTTGCTTGGTTCTTACTAACCTTATCAGCCTTGGTGAGAGCAATGACAAAGGGCAGTTCGCACGCTTTGAGAAAGGCGATCATCTGCTCGTCGAGCTTCGAAGCGGGATGGCGAATATCAATAAGCGAGACGACCAATGCATAGAAGCGGTATTGGTCGAAATAGCCGTTGATCATCTCTGACCAACGTCCAAGCTCTGATTTAGCGACCTTCGCATATCCATATCCAGGAAGATCGACCAGATCGATCATGCCGTTGCTGAAGAAGTTGATCGTGCTGGTCTTTCCAGGTTTTGATGAAACGCGCGCAAGTTGCTTGCGATTCAAGAGCTTGTTGATGAGCGAAGATTTCCCAACATTCGAGCGTCCAACGAATGAGACCTCCGGAAGCTTTGAAGGAGGGATCTGCGCAGAGGTGCCATACGCGCCAGTGAAATCTATGTTATTGAGATCCATAAGCCTCGCTCGATCGAGATATTGCGTAGCAACTTAATTACAGTTCATAGCGTATCCGAAAAACCATACTATCGTTAAACTATAAACAAGAACTTCTAAAGCGCAATGCCGTCTCGCCTGTCTTGTATGCTCACGAGCGCGGATGGGTGCGAAAAGGCAACATCAAGGAAATCATGGATACGCTGATAAAACATCTCGCTGATTTCGTGACGCAGATAACGGATTCGAACTTACTCGGGCGCATTCTCATTGCTGCAGCGGTCGTCTTCGTGGTTGCGGTTTTGTGCCATATCTTGGTTCGAGCTATTCAGCGTTTACTTGCGCTCGAGAGTGTTTCGCTCTCGCAAACATCCATCGTCGTGAATATTGTGCGCATCGTCGTGTGGGGCTTAGCCTTATGTTTCATCGCGGATGTGTGTTTTGATGTCAATATGACTGCGGTCATTGCTGCTCTTGGTGTTGGTGGCATTGCGATCTCGTTGGGTTTTCAGAACACGCTTTCGAATTTGTTCGGGGGCGTTCAGATCACGCTCACGCATGTTGTAAAGCCAGGAGATAATGTGAAAGTGGGGAGTAATCAAGGTGTGGTGCAAGACATCAATTGGAGCTACACCACTATTCACAATCTCAGTAACGAGACGGTCATCATTCCTAATTCGGTCATGGCGAGCAACGCAGTTACACATCTGCCACCTGTTGAACAGGTCACTGTCCCTATCGTGGTCATGAAGGATCTGAGCGATCTTGATAGCCTTGCGGCTGATATCGAGAAAACAGCGCTCGAAGCGGCAGAAAGTTGTGCGACGGTGACCAAGAAGCCCGTCGTCTCATTCAATAAAGTGACAAATTATGGGCTCTATGGCTCTATTGTGCTCAAGATCAAGGATGGCTCGAAAGCAAGTACGGTCTCTGACGCTATCACACGAGCAGTCGCACCGTTGGTCCAAGACGATCGCATCAAACGTTTTGAGGCTTCAGTTCCGAATAGCGACGCTTGATCGCCGAGCGCAAAGAGCAAAGTTTTCGCCTCTCGATGATGTGAATGCGTGATACGCCAATCGGAACGACAAGCGCTCCGTTCGGTTTTTAGATTTCGTGCAGGTTTTTCCAACCCCGCGTTAACTTGGTATCATTTTGTCCAATGCATAGGCACAAAGTCATGCATCGTGTTAACGAGATATCAAGGAGAATGAGCGTGGCGAGATTCGCGAATAATGGCTCACGAGGCAAGCATGGACGACATGCAGAACCTGAAGAGTCCAACACGTTTTTCCAATCTGAACGGGAATTCCCCTTCGATCCCTATAAGAAGGCTGGTATTGCAAACGAAGGTCCAGTTCCTTACGCGAATCGTAGGGAAGAGGTAGCTCGTTTGCGGCGCAAGAAGAAGCGCCATGGCAATGCTCCGAAGATCATTGCAGCGGTCGTTATCGTTGTTGTATTGGTACTGGGCATATCGGGCGTGGCATTTGCGATGAGCGCACTCGAGGCAAAAGATGATGCTCAGACGCTCATGACGCAAGCCAAGCAGCTTAAGGAGCGTGTCGTTGGCGGCGACATGGCAGGCGCGAAAGAGACAGCTGAGCAACTCTCTGAAACGACATCAAAGCTTCACGATACTACCTCGAGTCCGTTGTGGACGTTTGCAACTTTCATTCCTGTTGTCGGAAGCGATATTCGAACAGTGCGCACCGTCTCGGATTCTGCAGAGGTGCTCGTTGACAATGTTCTTGTTCCTGCAATGGATGTCATTCCTTCAAATGGGCTTGCAGGGCTTATGGGTAGTGATGGTGCGATCAACGTGCAGGTCATCGAAGACTTGCTGAATGTGGTTTCGGGATCTGCGCCTACCATTACGAAATACGCAGAAGAGCTCAATGCTGCTCCTGAGCCAGTCATTGGACAATTGAAAGAGCCGATTCAGCAGGTCAAAGACATGATGGCGATGCTTGGTCCTATTGCTGGATATGCGACCGAGCTCAAAGATACGTTGCCTGCGATCTTGGGCGCAGATGGTGCACGAAACTATCTGATCGTTGCTTGTTCGAGCGCGGAGATGCGCTCTTCGGTCGGATTCGCTGGTTCTTTTGGCGTTATGACCGTCGACAATGGCAAAATAAGCCTTGGTAACTTCATCGGATATGAGGAGAATCTTCGTTTGGAGGCTCCAGTATCTGCGGCAACCGAGGAAGATATTCGCTTGTTCCGTACCGAGGCGACGCTTGATGCTCGCGATGTGACGCAGATCATCGATTTTGAGCGTGTGGGCGAGATCGAAGCACAGATCTGGGCGGCAAATGGCCATGGTACTGTCGATGGCGTCATTGGCATGGATACGGTCGTGCTGCAGCGTATGCTTGCATTGACGAATACGAGCGTGACGACCCCAGGTGGCGATGTGCTCGATGGTACCAATACCTCCGATTTTCTCTTGAATGGTGTCTATAAGAAATACCCAGAAGGAGAAGTGCAAAATGCGATCTTCGCTCTTGTTGCGGATACTGCGGCTAAAGGTGTTTTCGGCAACATCAGCAAGGTGAACATCGCCAAGCTCGCAGGCGTGCTCAAGACTTCGGTCGATGAAGGGCGTATCGCTATCTATATGGCAAATGACCAAGAAGAAGCTATGCTCGAAGATTTCGGTCTTGCTGGCACGGTTTCGAGTGATCCAAAAGTGCCCGAAACAGGCATTTATACATCAGCCTGTTTAGGCGGAAAGATGTTCTATTATCTCGCCTCTGATATCGACGTAGGCAAAGGCGTGAAGAACGCTGATGGATCGGTCACCTATGACGTGAAGGTCACGTTCACTGATCTTCTTGACGAGGCTGAGCTTTCAACGCTTACGCGTTATATCAAGAATGGCGATGAGTATAACGGTAGCCTTCATTTCTTCGTATATTTGCTTGCTCCTACTGATGGCAAGATCACCGATATCAAGACTGATGGTGTGTTCTACGGGGCTGATGAGTATCCGAATCTCGACTTCGCGATCACTGCTGGGGGCAATGACGATATGAATGAGACGACGTATCAAGGAAATGATCTGTGGTATGGCTGGACGAAAGTTCCTATGGAGGGAACAACGGTCATCACTTATAAGGTGACCACTTCTCCAGAAGCTGAAACAGATTTGGTCGTACGCACGACGCCACTTTCTGGAGATACTGAAATCGACTATCAGTAACAGCGAATCTTTCTCAAATGGTTCGGACTTTAAGACCCGGCTTACTGCCGGGTCTTTTTAATCCATAGCGATGTTAGGCGATAGGGGATCAGCTTTACGTCTTGTGCTCTGCATCCAAAAAAGAACGCCTCAAAACAAAGCGAGGCGTTCAAATAGGAGTCTATGAATGGATGGCGGTTACTTGATGGTCATAACCGGCAAGTCAACCTTATGAAGGACCGCTTTTGTAACGCTGCCAACGAACTGGCGGATGCCGCCAAGACCACGGCGACCCATCACGATAAGGTCGCATTTTTTGCGTTTTGCATAATCTTCGATTCCTTCGACCGCTGAAGGACGGATGATGGTATCGCAGGTTATGCGGGCAGGATCGATGTCGGAGAGGATCTCGGAAGCAGCTTGAACCATCGCGCGATGTGCGGCTTTCTGCTCTTGGTCGAACATCTCCTCATACATCTCATAGCCGAGCAGATTGTACTGTTCGTCTTCGCTTGGCGGGTCGGGATTGAAGTCAGTTGCATCAAGGGCAACGTAGGTGACGCTGATCACATGTATCTGTGCATCAGGATTGCTGCGCAGGAAATCGCCTGCAACGTCGAGCGCGCGGTCGGCGTGCACGGACCCATCGTAGGGTACGAGTATATTCGTGAATCTCATCATGGCTAGTTCCCCCTCAATTACCAAAGACTGAGCGAATGGATAATGAAAAGCATGACGCTCGTCTCGTCATCTATTTTAATAGAAAGACCTCGCATTATTGATAGCTTTTTGACATGAAGCGCAGGTGAAACCATTTTGACACTCTTCTTGCGAGATCCTCTGAGCGGATCGCTTCCATCAAGCTGGATTCTGTTTGCGAATGATGCTTGCTCATATGGCTCTATGAGTATCATTTGCTATGATTATCATTTGTGAATGAAAGGTCTTAGGGACGCTTCGGCCTTATACGGAGCAGCGAAGGATCGCTATGACAGAACATGTTACTGAAAGAGATGTGCGCAATATCGCTACGTATACGCGCATCGGTATGTCTGATGAAGAAGTTGCCGCGATGACAGTCGATCTGAATAACATCATCGACAGTTTGAAACCCATTACAGAATATGATCTTGAGGGTGTCGAACCTACCTTCCATCCCATCGGTGGCTTGGTGAATGTGATGCGTGATGATTCCGAGCGGGCTAGTTTCTCTCAGGCAACAGCGCTCGAAAATGCGCCAAAGCAAGAAGACGGAAGCTTTCTTATTCCGGCTATCTTGGGCGGGGGTGAATAAGATGAATTTCACTTCGATGAGCATAAGCGATATCCAGCAGGGGCTTGCGCAGGGGGCATTCAGTGCGCTCGAGATCGCTCAAGAGAGCATCGATCGAGTTGCTCAGGTCGACGAGTCAGTGCATGCCTATCTCGAATTTACGGCTGAGGCAGCGCTCAAAAGCGCTCAAGCGATCGATGATGCGATCGCCAAGAATACTTTTGGGGAGCTCGGCCCGCTTGCGGGCGTTCCTGTTGCCTTCAAAGACAATATGAATATGGAAGGGACGCATACTACGTGCTCTTCTCATATGCTCGAAAACTATCGCTCGCCCTACACGGCAACATGCGTCGAGCGTGTGCTGGAAGCAGGTGCGATCCCCCTTGGCAAGCTGAATATGGATGAGTTTGCGTTCGGGTCATCAACAGAGACGTCTTATTTCGGGCCAACATATAATCCTTGGGATCTTGAGCGTGTTCCAGGCGGATCGTCAGGCGGTTCTGCTGCAGCAGTCGCAGCTGGTCTTGCCACTGCAACGCTTGGCTCTGATACCGGTGGATCGATCCGTCAACCTGCGAGCTTTTGTGGCGTGGTCGGCGTGAAGCCTACCTATGGCGTGGTCTCGCGTTATGGTGTGGTGGCGTTCGGTAGCTCGCTCGATCAGGTGGGCCCATTTGCGCGCAGCGTCGAAGATGCAGCGATTGTCATGAATGCGCTCGTTCGGGGCGGAAGCGATCACCGCGATTGCACCAGCCAGTCCATCAATACCGACTTCACGGCAAATCTTAATGAGGGCGTATCGGGTATGCGCATTGGTATCGTGCCTGCGTTCATGGAGGCCGAAGGCTTGGATGCGGAGGTTAAAGAGCGCATCGAGGAAGCGGCGAAGAAGCTTGAGGCACAAGGTGCGGAATTGGTCGAGATCGAGCTTCCCAATGCTCAGGCAGCAATGAGTGCATACTACGTGCTCGGTCCCTGTGAGGCATTCTCGAACCTCGCTCGTTTCGATTCAGTTCGTTATGGTTATTGTGTTGAGGGATGCAAAGATCTCAACGAGCAGTACGAGCTTTCACGAGCAGGTGGCTTTGGCGTCGAAGCGCGCAGACGCATCATGCTCGGTAGCTATTTGCTCTCTTCGGGTGTCTATGACAAGTACTACTATCCCGCGCAGCAGGTGCGAACGCTCATCACGCAAGACTACACATACGCCTATCACAAGGTCGATTGCATCCTTACACCGGTCAGCCCGCGCACCGCATTCAAATTTGGCGAGATCAATGATCCGACCAGCATGTATCTTTCCGATATGTTCACCATATCCATCAACATCGCGGGAAATGGCGGCATGAGTGTTCCTGTAGGGTTGGGCTCGAAGAGCGGTCTGCCGATCGGCGCACAGCTGATCTGTCCAGCGTTTCGTGATGAGAATATGTTCCGTGTTGCTGCTGAGCTCGAGCGCTGTTATGGCGCTGCTTCGGTTGCTCCAGCGTTTGCGAAGGTCGGTGAATAACATGAAGAAGCTCGAAGAGGTGCTCAAGGATTGGGAGGCTGTCATTGGTCTTGAGATCCATGCGGAACTGACCACGCTCGAAACTAAGATGTTCTGTGGCTGCAAGCTCGAATTTGGTGCGGAGCCTAATACGCATACCTGCCCTGTATGTCTGGGACTTCCTGGGGCATTGCCTGTCCCAAATCGTGCGGCTATCGAGTCGATCGTGCTTGCTGGTCTTGCGACCAACTGCGAGATCGAAAAGTGCTCGATGTTCTACCGCAAGAACTATATGTATCCCGATATGTCGAAGAACTTCCAGACCACACAAGGTCCGATCGCATTTTGCATGCGTGGTCATCTTGATCTGGAAGTTGATGGTTCAGCTGCGAAAGAACGCATCGATTTGAAAGAAGCCCAAGAAGAGGGCAGTTATGTTGCTCATATTGGTATCGAGCGTATCCATATGGAAGAAGACGCAGGTAAGATGATCCATATTGGCGGTGGCGAAGGCCGTATCGCTGGTGCGACGCATTCGCTCGTCGACTACAACCGCTGCGGTACGCCGCTTATCGAGCTCGTTACACAACCAGACTTGCGAACACCAGAAGAAGCGCGTCTGTTCATGCAGAAGCTGCGGCAGATCTATCTGGCTATCGGCATCTCTGATTGTTCGATGGAGGAAGGCTCTCTGCGCTGCGATGGCAATGTAAGTTTGCGCCGCAGGGGAGAGACGAAGCTTGGCACGAAGACCGAGCTCAAGAACATGAATTCTTTCAAGAACCTGCACGATGGTCTAGCATATGAGATCTGCCGCCAGGCGGAGGTTCTCGAAGAAGGCGGTACAATCTATCAGGAAACTCGCCACTGGGATCCTTCCAAGAAACGTACCATCGTCATGCGTGTTAAAGAGACGGCAGACGATTATCGCCTCTTTCCTGAGCCTGATATGGTTCCGTTCGATATCTCAGATGATTTCATCGACGAGGTTCGTCAGCGTCTACCCGAACTTCCTGATCAGAAAGCAAAGCGTTTTGAGGAAGACTATGGGCTTTCTGCCTATGATGCACGCCATTTGGTCGAACATCGCAGCACTGCGCGATTCTTTGAGGAGTGCATGCGTCTACAGGGTTCTGGCGAGGTAGCTAAGCCACTTGCGAACATGGTCATCAATGACGTCGCAGCATACTTGAACACGCATCCTGAGATTACTGATCTGGATCAGACAGCACTTAGCCCTGTACGCGCGCTCGACTTAGTGAAGCTGATCGCTGAAGATAAGATATCTTCCAAACAAGGCAAAGAGGTGTTCGCTGCCATCCTGGAAGAAGACAAAGACCCAGCTGCTATCGTATCCGAGCGCGGCATGGAGCAGGTTTCCGATACGGGTGCGATTGAGGCGGTAGTAGAGAGCGTTTTAGCTGCTTTCCCCGATAAGGTAGAGCAATACAAGGGTGGCAAGACGGGTCTGCTCGGTTTCTTTGTTGGTCAGTGCATGAAAGAGATGAAGGGGCAAGGCAACCCGAAGGTGATCAATGAACTTCTTGCTCAAAAGCTGAATTAAAAGCTCGAATTCGTTTAGCTATCTTCAACAAGGATATTGTCGTTTATCTCTTCAAGGGATCGCCCACGTGTTTCTTCGCCGCATATGCCGATAATGATCGCTGCTATAACTAATATGAGACCATTTGTGAGGAATACAGCAGGCGCTCCATAAGATTGAAGAAGGAATGCGATGATGTAGGGCGATATGATTCCTGCAAGACGACCAACAGCATGTGCAAAACCAGACCCTCGCATACGGATCTCGGTCGGAAACTCTTCACCAAGATAAACCGAGCAGGCAAGCAGCGAATAGTAATAGAGGATGCTGCAGAGGACGAAGCCTACTGCCATGAGCGCGAAAATATTACTAGTTGGTATGAGCGACCAAAGATAGGCGCATATCGCCAAGAGCAATAGGCAAACGATGAGGCCTTTCTTGCGATCATGCTTATCAGCAAAAAGACTGAGAAGAAAAATGCCAAAAGGCGCACCGATGAGCATGACAACGGTGATTCCTATGCTCATAGTGGTGTCCATGCCTCGGAGAACAAAGATGGTCGGGGTCCAGTTTGTGATCGTGTAGACCATGAGATTCATTGCAAATAATGCAGCACTGATGGCTATGGTTCGTTTGATGAGCTGTTTTTTGAAGAGCGCGTTCCAACCGACTTCTTTAAGGACCTCTTGTTGAGTTGGTTCGGAGAGCTTTTCATAGTCAATCTCGGGCAATTCAATGCCTTGTTGGAGAAAAGTTCGTTCTGCTTGCGTTACGATCTCATCCGCTTCTTCGTAGCGACCTTTCGAAGCGAGCCAACGAGGCGATTCCGGAAGAAATCGCCAGATCGTATACCACGAAAGAAAGCTGATAAGCGATATTCCGACAAAGATGGCTTGCCAACCGAAGATCGGAATAACCAAAACAGTGAGAAGTGCTCCGAGCGGCGGTGAGAAGTTCCCGATCATACCAACCCATCCTGCATAACGACCACGTACGATAGGTGGTGTGTATTCGCTTAATGCGCCGTATGAGTTGGGCAGAGCTCCGCCAAGACCGAGCCCCATGATGCCGCGCATGACGATGAGAACGACCATATTTGGCGAAAAAGCTGCGAGCAATGTTGCAATACTGAAGAGCATTGTTGAGATGAGAAGGCTTTTGCGTCGACCGAACCTATCTGCCGAATACCCTGAAAGTAAAGCGCCAAGAAGATAGCCAAGCATCGTGATCGAAGCAAAGACGGCATTAAGATCGACTGTTGACCAGCCGCTTTGCAACAATTGTGCTAAGATTCCGCCGCCCACGTACATATCAAGGCAATCGCAGAATACGACCCCTCCAAATAGAAGCATGATTTTGCGATGCCATATTCCAGACGGAAGCCTGTCGAGGCGTGCAGCAATACCATGATACGAGGTACGTATCAGCTGGCGCTCAGCCGATGAAATTCGGTCTATGCGTGCTTCGAGATGGGTTTTCATCTTTAACGGCTCCTAACGACATGGAGGCAGCTTCGCAGCCGCCTCCATGTCGCATCGAATTGTCTTAGAAGTTAAACCTATGCTACTTGATTTTCTTTAGGAGACAACCTCGTCGTTAATCTCTTCGAGGGTCTTATTGCGAGTTTCAATACCGCAGATGCCTATGATGAGCGCAAAGACCGCCATACAGATACCAACGAAAATGTAAACCGATACGACACCCGAAGACTGGAGGAACATCGCAACGATAGAAGGAGTAACGATCGCTGCGATACGTCCCATCGCATTCGAAAAGCCAGAACCTCGTAGACGAATTTCTGTCGGGAATGCTTCGCCCAAATAAACCGAGCAGGCGAGCAGTGAATAGTAGTAGGTGATCGTGCATAGGATGAATCCGACGATCATGATGACGATCGGTTGGGTTTGCAATGACCAGATGTAGCCCGCTACTGCAAGGACGAGCAAGAGAATGATCATGCCAACTTTTCGAGGATGCTTATTGCCGAAGATCGACAAGAGGAAGATTCCAAAGGGCGCACCTAACAGAGCGATGAACGTCATGAAGATGGAATATTGCGTATCGAATCCCTGCATGACGAGCACGGTTGGCGTCCAGGTAGTGATCGTATAGACGATCAAATTCATGGCCATGAGCGCTGCTGAAGCAGTAATGGTACGACGGATCATCTTCTTGGTAAACAGAGCACGATAGGGAAGTTGCACGGGTTCTTTTCCGAGCTCCTCTTCGATCTCCTTAACCTTCTCTGTTGAGATCTCTGGAAGCTCGATACCTTTGTCGGTGAAGCTCTTCTCTGCAGCAGTAACGATAGCATCGGCTTCGTCGAAGCGGCCCTTCGAAGCAAGCCAGCGTGGGGATTCAGGCATGCACTTGAAAAGGAGAATCCAAACAAGTACGCCAAGAAGAGTGATGCCGAAGAAGATCGGACGCCATCCAAAAGCGGGAATGACAAGCATTGTGAGCGCAGCGCCCAGCGGTGGGGAGAAGTTTGCGATCAGGCCGATATAACCAGAATACTTACTGCGCTTCTCGGGTGGAATGTATTCGCCGAAGGGGCCATAACCGCAAGGTATAAAGGCACCCAGGCCGATACCCATCAATCCTCGACATGCAATGAGAACGATCATATTGGGCGAGAACGCAGCGAGAAACGTTGCACCGATGAAGATTGCAACGAACAAGAGCAGCGCCTTTCTTCGCCCAAGATGGTCGCCGACCAAGCCCGAAATGAGCGCACCGACAAGGTAGCCGGTCATAGTGATAGTCTGGAACCAGCCGTTCAATTCGATGGTAGACCAACCGTCTGCCAGCAATGAGGCGATAAGACCGCCACCAATGTACATATCGAGATTGTCGAGGAACATCGCACCGCCGAAGAGCCATAAGAGCTTCCAGTGCCAGCTTCCTATAGGAAGGCGATCTAGTCGTGCGGCGATGCCGTGAAGAGATTTTCTGAGCGATTGAATATCTGCATCATCGAGCCGTTCTGCTCGCGCATGGATCTGTGCTTCGCTACTCATTTCTACTCACCTCCAGTTTCTTTGTAGATCATCAGAGTTCCTTTCGCGCGGTCGATATGACCGCTCTCTTGAATTTTGAACATGTTCGTTAAATCAATATTAATCAATATTTAAGAAATGTTTAAGAAAATTTAATCTTTATGATGGTTACTTTTGCAAAAATGACCATCATATTTAATATTTATATTCAAAAACGAAGAAAAATATTAAATTATGGCTTAAGATAAAGAAAAGAATTCAAAAGAAAGTATCGTAGTGGAAAAGATCCTTTTAATAGAAGACGATCCTAACATTCGAATGGCAGCAGAGTTCGCCCTTAGCGATGCGGGTTATTCGATCGTTGCGTGTGATAATGGCATCGATGGCTATGCGAATGCTTTGAGCGTAGATCCGGACCTGATCCTGCTCGATCTCATGCTCCCGGGAATGGACGGTCACGATTTTCTCAAGAAGTTTCGCGCACAGAATACACTGGTGCCAATCATCGTTTTAACTGCATATACTTCTGAACAAGAAAAGGTATGTTGTCTCGATCTCGGAGCGGATGATTTTATTGATAAGCCCTTTTCGGTCAATGAATTACTTGCGCGAATCCGCGCAAATCTACGACGTTCGACCTTGCCGATACAATCGCGTGTAGGATCTCTTGAAGAGTTTGGCGATATGATTGTTGATTTGGAGCAAGGAGAGGTGACTATCAAGGGTCAGCCAATAACGCTCCGTAATCGAGAATACGAGATCCTCAAAGTTCTTGCACGCCATCGAGGTAGTCTTGTTACGCGTGATATGCTCATTCAGACAGTATGGAAAGGAAGCGTACCTTCAACCAGTACGGTCATCGATGTGCATATGCACAACCTGCGTAAGGCTCTCGAAGCTCATTCTGATTTTCATCTCATTACAACAGAGTATGGTCGCGGTTATCGTTTGCAGGCTATGGCGAAGCACGAAGATGAATAAGGTTGTGCTTTTCGGTCATCATGCGCATCAATAAGAAAAGCATCAGCTCTAAAGACTGGAAGACCAAGGTCATCCTTGGTTATGTTTTGATCATTGCGCTATTCTGCATCGCTACCTCTTGGATCTTGTTTGTCACCGTGCCGGATGCGATACAGCATATTCACGAGGCTGATACTGCTGCGAGCGCAGCGCTCATGTCGTCGGGAACAGACCATGCAACAGCTTCGAGCATGGAAGCAGGTGAAGGTGCGGCGAATCAATCAGATGAAGGATCGCAAGATTCGCTTAGTGCGCTACTTGCTCCTATCCAAGTGTTTGGCTTTGGTCTATTGCTCGCTGTTCTGCTTATTGCTTCTCTTCTAAGCTATTGGAGCTATGGTGCAGCATTGAATTCTGTAGAGCGAACCGAACGAGCACTTACAAGCTTCATGGGCAATTCGAGCCATGAGATGAAAACTCCTGTTGCGAGCATCAAGCTTCTTTCTGAGTCTATTGTCATCGCGGCAAATCGGGGGCAAATTGAATATGTTAAAGATTTCGCTCAGCGCATTGAGCAAGAGAGCGATCATTTAGAGAAGCTTGTCCGTGATATGTTGAACATTACAAGGACTAGTGCGCCTTTGAAGGTTCATTCGGCTAATGTAGGATCGGATAAGATCGAAGAATTCAGCATTAAGGCGATCGTTGATGAGGCCTTGTTAACGCAAGAACCGATGCTCCAAAAGAAAGAGCTCAAACTTAGCGTTCATTTTGATGATAAGGTTGATGGTCTTTTACCCGATATTACGGAACAGGATTTTTTGACCATCGTCAACAATCTGGTCGGCAATGCTGTTGCGTACACAGACTCTGGAACGATCACTGTTGAGGTTCGTGCTATGAAAGATGCTTTGATGCTGAGAGTTGGCGATACAGGTTGTGGGATCGCGCGTCATGATCAAGATCGTGTATTCGAACGTTTCTATCGTGTAGATTCGACCCGAACAAGCTATGCGCAAGGAACAGGCCTTGGTCTTCCTTTGGTGAGCAGCATCGTCGCGAATGCAGGAGGAAAGATTACGCTCAAAAGCGAGCTAGGACAAGGATCGACCTTTACCGTCGTATTGCCTGTGAGAGGTCGCAGGGGCGAGCTGGGACAAACGATATTGAATCCAAAAAGCAGCTAGGATCAAAGGCGAACAGGGATGCCTTGGGATGCCATGTATTCCTTTACTTGACGGATGGTGAGCTCGCCGAAATGAAACACAGAAGCGGCGAGCACCGCGTCGGCTTCGCCCTCGATCACGCCTTCGGCGAAATGCTCCAATTTGCCCACGCCACCTGAGGCGATAACAGGAATGGGAACTGCACGAGCAACTGCGCGGGTGAGCGCAAGGTCGAATCCATCTTTGCTTCCATCGCGATCCATGCTAGTGAGCAAGATTTCACCTGCACCGCGTTTCGCTGCTTCACGTGCCCATTGAACTGCGTCGAGGCCAGTATTTTTGCGTCCGCCCGCAACGTAGACTTCCCATTTATTCGGATTGCCTGCGACCTGCTTAGCGTCGATGGCGCAGAGAATCGCTTGTGTGCCAAACGCAGTTGCTGCGGTGGTGATGAGCGAGGGATTAGCGATAGCTGCCGAATTTACCGAAACCTTATCTGCGCCTGCTGCGATCATGGTGCGAATATCCTCGACACTGCGAAATCCGCCTCCTACGCAATAGGGGAGATGGAGCTCTTCGCTGGCGCGTGATGCCATACCGATAGTAGTAGCGCGTCCATCGCTTGTGGCAGTGATGTCGAGAAAGATGACCTCATCGGCCTTCTGTTCGTCATAGCGCTTCGCAAGTTCGATCGGATCGCCTGCGTCGCGTAGATTCACAAAATTCACGCCTTTTACAACGCGACCATCTTTAACGTCCATACAGGGGATGACACGTTTAGTCAGCATTGCAGCCTCCGCATTCCTTTGCGCAGTGGAGCATGCCTTGGGCCTGTGCACGCAGCGTTGCTTCATGACAGAGGCGCAGGGCTTCAGGAATATCGAGCGTGCCCTCATAGACTGCTCGACCCGCAATGATTCCCTCGATGCTGGCGGCTACCGGGGCGGGGCGGTCAAACTCAGGGGTAGAT
>UQFK01000005.1 GCA_900540345.1 uncultured Eggerthella sp. | reverse complement strand
CAGCCGGCATTATCGCTGCTCAGTCGATCGGCGAGCCGGGCACGCAGCTTACGATGCGTACGTTCCATACGGGCGGCGTTGCAGGTGAAGACATCACGCACGGCCTTCCTCGTGTTACAGAGCTCTTTGAAGCACGTAAGCCTAAGGGTCAGGCGACACTTGCAGAGATCGCAGGTACGCTGCAGATTTCTGGCGACAAGAATAACAAGATCCTTACTATCCATGATCAGGAAGGCAATATTCGCGAATATGTCATCTCCGCACGTGCTCAGATGTTGCCAGGTGTTGAAGATGGTTGCGAGGTTGAGGTGGGACAACAGCTCACCAAGGGCTCTATCAACCCACATGATCTTTTGCGTCTCACTGATCCAAACACTACGCTGCGCTATATTGTCAGCCAAGTCCAGGACGTCTATGTTTCTCAGGGTGTAGACATCAACGATAAGCATATCGAGGTAATCGCACGTCAGATGCTGCGTAAGGTTGCTGTTGTAGACCCAGGCGATTCTGATTATCTGCCAGGACGTCAGGTGAATCGCTTCGAGTTTGAAAAGGTCGTGAATGATCTGATCCTCGAAGGCAAGAACCCACCTGTGGGTCAGCCACTGCTGCTTGGTATCACCAAGGCATCACTTGCTACAGATTCGTTCCTCTCGGCTGCATCGTTCCAGGAAACCACCAAGGTTCTCACCGATGCTGCGATCGAGGGCAAGATTGATACGCTGCAAGGCTTGAAGGAAAACGTTATCATCGGTAAGCCGATCCCGGCTGGTACCGGTCTTAAGCGCTACAAGGATGTTGACATCACTTATAAGGGCGTTCCGGTCACTGCGCATGAATCTGATCGTTTGCCAGATTCTGCTCCGCAAGCGTTGCGCGATATCGAAGAGTTGTTGCCTCAGCCACAAGATTGGTCTCTTGATGGTGCTGATTACATGGGCGGCTCCGATTATGCAAGTTACTTCGCTTCCATCACCGCTGGTTATCGCGCGAAGAACCTCACCGACGAAGAGGCTCGTCTCTATATCTATGACGACCTGGGGGTCTCTCAGCGTTGGGCGAACAAGTTCTCTGAAGCAGGTATCGAGACTGTGGCTGATTTGGTCGGTCATACAGAAGATGAGCTTTTGCGCATCGAGGGTATCGGTACTAAGGCGATCGAAGAGCTGAAAGCTGGTCTTGAGAATCATAATCTCTCGAAGGTCATCGAAGATGATTTCTCAGCTTCAGCTGATGATATGAGCCAGTTGCTCGACATGGTCTTTTCACCTGACGATACGGTGCTGATCGGTGGCGATAAACCTGCAACCTTCAGTACTGACGGTGAAGACATGCTGGGCGAGGCACTGCCCCCGCGCTCTTATCAGCGTAACCTTGACGAATTGGACGAACTGCTCAATTCTGTCTCCGATATGGGATTTGGTGTCATCGATCCTGATATGTTGGGTGGCGATGCTCAGACAGGCTCTGCTGACGGAGCTTCCGAGGAATAACGCACTCAAGCGTTCAGGCCAGATCAAAACACGCGTCTCGCATTCACGGGGCGCGTGTTTCGTTTAGAAAGGCATTTTATGAGCTCTCTGCTCTTCAATGACATCACGGTTTTGACTGAGGGAGGCAAGACCGTCCCGCATGCTTATGTTGCGGTAGGAGACGATACGATCACACACTTTCAGCTTGAGCGACCTGAAGGCGTGTTCGATCGTGTTTACGATGGACGTGGTAAGTTGCTTATGCCAGCACTCTACAATGCGCATGCCCATGTGCCTATGACGCTTTTACGCGGACGTGGAGGCAACCTAGCGCTCGATCGCTGGTTAAACGAAGCGATATTTCCGTTTGAGGACCATATCACCGAAAACGATGCCTACCATGGCACGTTGCTCGGTATTGCGGAGATGCTGCGTTTTGGCGTGGTCTCGTTTACGGACATGTATTTCTGCACCGATGCGCGTGCGCAGGCGGTGTTGGAGAGCGGCATCAAGTGTAATCTTTCAGATTGCGTAGTGAGCATGGAGCCTGGTGTAACCTACTACGATCTGCCGCTGTGCGCTCAAAACGAGCAGTGGGTCAAAGACTACCATGGAGCAGGCAATGGGCGCTTGCTCATGGATATGAGCTTACATGCTGAATACACATCTACACCCGAGATGGTTCGAAGTCTTGCTCAAGCAGCAAAGGATGCGGGGCTGCGCATGCAAGTTCACGTGAGCGAAACACAAAAGGAAGTTGCCGAATGTTTTGAGCGTCATGGTAAGACACCACCAGCATATCTTGCTGAACTTGGGCTTTTCGACGTACCTACTACGGCTGATCATTGCGTATGGTTGACTGAAGACGATCGTCGTATCTTGGCTGATAAGGGCGTGTTCGTAGCATGCTGCCCTGCCTCGAACGCGAAGCTGGGGAGTGGCATTGCGAATATTAATGCAATGAAAGATGCAGGTATCGTGCTCTGTGTGGGCACTGACGGTGTGGCCAGTAACAACAACCACAATATGTTCAAGGATCTCTATCTGCTTGCGCTCATGCAACGTGCAGGCGATGCCGATCCTATTTCACTTGCTGCAGAAGACTACATCACTATTGCAACGCGCAATGGTGCTCTCTCACAGGGACGCGAAAACTGTGGCGTAATTACCGCGGGATCGAAAGCTGACCTGGTTGTACTTGATATTGATACACCATGGATGCAGCCTGTCCATACTATGGCAGAGAATGTGGTATATTCCGCTGAGGGCTCCGATGTTATTTTGACCATGGTTGATGGTAAGATTCTCTATGAAAATGGTGAATACCTTACGATCGATATCGAAAAAGAGATCGCTCAGACATGTGCTGCACGCGATGCGATCTTGTCACGTATGAATTGATCATCCGCTTCGAAGGGCGCAGAAAATGGAAAAGATTTACCTCACTAAAGGACAGGAACCTGAAAGTCAAATGGGTGCTGCGCTCGAGTCTCTTGCGCATACGATTCACGAACGTCATTTAGCAGCCGATCCGCAAAGCTATACGTATCGATTGCTTTCGGGCAATCTTGATGATCTACTGAAAAAGCTTGTTGAAGAGGCGCATGAAACTACGCTTGCGGCAAAGGATCTTTCAGCTAAGGATGCAGATCCTAGAGAGGTTGATCATCTGCGATACGAGGCGGGAGATGTAGTCTATCATCTGCTCGTATTGCTTGAGCGTTGCGGTATCGACCTTGACGAATTCGCCGCAGAGATGAATACGCGCATGACTGATGATGAGATCGCCTTGCGAACAGGCGTGGTCATGTTAAAGCCTGATTTTGTCAATCGAGGTTCGAATCACTAATCGCCTTTAGAGGCTCATAATGGACAGATAGGATCGTTATGCGATCTTTCGATGCGGCGCAACCGTATCGTTTTTGAAAGGAAAGCGACTTTGACAGTACTTTTCGGAACTGATGGAGTGCGCGGTGTTGCAAACACCGAGCTTACTTGCGATATGGCCTACAAGCTTGGTCAGGCAGCTGTGAGATTTCTTGGCAAGACCATCGTGGTAGGTAAAGACACACGTCTTTCGGGTGATATGTTGGGCTCAGCGTTGAATGCTGGCATCATGAGCATGGGAGGTATGGTGCTCGATGCAGGCATCATTCCAACACCTGGCGTTGCTTTTCTTGTACGCGAACTGCACGGTGACGGAGGTATCGTTATCTCCGCTTCTCATAATCCACCAGAGTACAACGGAATCAAGTTCTTCGATTCTCAGGGCTTCAAGCTCACCGAGAATGCTGAAGAGGAAGTTGAGAAGTACGTACTAGATAGGGGAGCACGCTCTGATGATTTGCCTTCTGGTGATGAAGTAGGTGTGGTGCTTCCAGTCGAAGATGCATGTGATCTGTATGTGCAGCATGCCATTTCTTCGCTCCAGGATAAGACGCTTGATTTCTCGAAGCTCATTATCGCACTCGATACCGGTCATGGGGCATCTTCGCTCACGACAGCAGAAGCGCTTGTGCAGCTGGGCGCAACTGTACATGTGATCAACGATGATTTTAATGGTATCGATATCAATGTACAGTGTGGGTCGACTCATCTAGAGCCAGTGCGTCAGCTAGTTGCGGAAAAGGGCGCTCATATTGGCATCGCGCATGATGGCGATGCCGATCGAGTCATGTTCGTTGATGAACTGGGCGATGAGATCGATGGCGATGTGGTCGAGACTGTGTGTGCGCTTGACTTACAGAAGCGTGGGCTCTTGCGAGATGACACAGTCGTGTCGACTGTTATGTGCAATCTCGGCTTCACCAAGGCAATGGATGCGGCGGGTATCACGGTTATACAGACGCAGGTAGGCGATAAGTATGTGCTGAACGAGATGCGAAAGCGCAATGCTTCTATTGGCGGAGAACAGAGCGGCCACATGATCTTCCTCGACCACAATTCTACAGGTGATGGTCTTATTACAGCTTTGCAATTCTTGGCAGCATGCTTACGCAACGATCAGCCTGTATCCGCTACAGCATCGCTTATGCAGCGCTTCCCGCAAGAGCTTATCAATGTGCGTGTGAGTGACAAGCAGGCAGCACTCGAAAGTGCGGTAGTTGCTGAGGCGATTGCGGATGCCGAGACGAGGCTTGCAGGCTCTGGTCGTGTGCTCGTGCGCCCGTCTGGCACCGAACCGCTCGTGCGCGTGATGGTGGAAGCTGCCACCCCTGAAGAAGCGCTCTCCTATGCGCGGCAGATCGCAGATGTGATTGAGCGCGAACTTGGCGTATAGCATAACGTACAACTCGCCGTATAACTCGCTACATAGCTTGCTGCATAGTGAGTCGTATAGCTTGCCGTGTGGTTTTCTGCTTGACAGAAGTTTCTGTCCGACGCAACTCGGACTGTATTTTTTGATTCAAATTTGCGCTTGTATTCACAAATTTCGTTTCAGTCTGTAAGTTTAAGAAATCTGACCTGGGGTTTTGCAAAGCAAGCGAACAGGATTGACCTGTTTTTATGTGGAATGAAGCCAAAATAACCCAAATTTGTACGTAAAAGGGTAAATCTGAAGCAAAAAAGAGCTAAAAGACTGCAAAAGCATAGAAAGAAGGCCTATGAAGCTGTAACTCCACAGGCCTTAAATCCATCGCGCTCGAAAAAGCGTTTTTTCTACTTTATGTTCGAATAGCGCATAAAGTCGGATACGTGCTCGAACTCAGACGCAGTCTGAACCCTAGTTCTTTTCAGAGAGATATTGTTCGATTGCGTAATTGGTGATGTTCGAACGGTTGATGATACCCACCATCTTGTTACCCTTGAGCACAGGAGCTTTCTTCAAGTGATTTTCGGAAAGCACACGGGTAACTTCACCTAGGTCGTCATCGATGTTTACGCTGATGACGCGTTTGTTGGAGAGCTCACCGACGTTCATCTGCATGGTTTCGCGCAGCGTACGATCGAAATCATCATTACCGCGCTCGACGATGAATGACCAAGCGCTCTTGAATGCGGGCACTTGGTCTGCAAGCACGCCCATGATATCGCCATCAGAGATGAATCCGACCACTTCCTGGTTGTTACCTACAACAGGAGCACCCGAGATGCCGTAGCGTGCGAACAGCTCCATTGCCTCGAGAACGGTCGAATCAACAGGAAGCGTGTAGACGTCGGTTTTCATAATGGAGGCCAGTGTGCCCAGCGCAGGTGCACTCTCGCCAGCCCATTGTGTTTCTGCTTGATGTGTGGCCACTTCAACAGGCTTCTTTGCATTGCTACGAATCCACAGTGCGAGGAAAAAGCCGATCGCGGCAACGATACCGACAAGAATGCCAGCGGCGACCATGCCATCAGTAAGTGATTGCAGCATGCTGGCACCTGCCATGCTTTGCGAGGTTCCCACTGCTGCATAGACACCAACGAATACAGATGAGCCGATACATCCTGCAATTTGGAAGCCGGTAGACATAACAGTAACGCCATGAGGGTTCATTTCAGGAGTAAGCTTAGAGAGCGCATAGCTCTGAACAGGGCCAATGATGAGTGCAGAGCCGCAGATGACAGGGATGTAGATGAGCGCCAACAAGACTGGATTTGCCGTTGCGATGAAAAGCGCAGTGAGCACTGAGAAGATCGCGATGCACGCAAAGCCCAGTGGCAGGAGCAGACCTGGACCGCGCTTGTCGTAGACGCGTCCTGCAAGTGGTGAGGCAACACAGGAGCAAAGGATAGCAGGGAAGAGGATCAGCGACGCAACAAGTGGCGGGGTACCAAGCGCTGATTGCATGAAGGTTGGGACGATGATGTTCATCGCGAAGATCGTGATAAGCGAGAGCATATTCACGATCACGCCTATGGCGAAGGGGGGGATCTTTAATGGACGCAGGTCGATAAGCGGTTCAGCAAGCATGCCTTGGCGCTTGATGAAGATCACGAGCACGATCGCGCCAACGATCATTGAGCCGATCGCAAAGGCAACATTGCCGCTGAAGATCGTCGAGATGCCGTACAAAATGCCGATCAAAGCGATAGCAATAAGCGCAACGGATGGCGCATCAAGGCGTGGATGCGTAAGATGTGCGATATCGCGAAGGATGACCGCTCCGAGCAAGAAGCAGACAAGCGAAAGACCTGCAAACACCCACAGCAGCATCGACCAGTCGAAAAACGCAAGGATAACACCTGCCAAGATAACGCTTGACGAAGGTCCAAGCGTCGTCATTGCACCCATGATGCCCATATAGGTTCCTAGCTTCTCGCGTGGTGCGACCTCAAGCGTGATATTCATGCCAATAGGAATGAGCATGCCAGTGCCGAGTGCCTGGATGATGCGACCGATCAAAAGTACGGTGAAATCTTGTGCAAGACCACCAACTACTGAGCCGATTACCAGCAGCGCTGTGGTAGCACAGAAGAGTTGACGGGTTGGAAAGGAGCGGTAGGCAAATGCCGAGACAGGAACCATGACCGCCGCGCCTAGCATATAGGCAGTGGCGAGCCACTGTACAGTTGAAACGTCAACAGAGAGACTTTCCATGATTGGAGCGAAGCCAACATTCAAGAAGGTTTCGTTGAAGGTCGCCAAGAACGCAGCGAATGCAGCAACGATCAAGATGACCGCAGGCTTTGGGCCGAGTTTCGCTGCCTGGTTTGCTTCAGGTGCCATACTTCCTCGCTTTCTTGTAGCAAATGGCGAAGAAAAGCGATCTCGTACGAAAAGAAGCGCCCGCATTTGCGTATTCGATCACCTTGTGAGGTAATGACCTCGCACTTCTTTTCTGTGCCGTGATCAGATTTACGCATCGCGCGGACGCTACATGTGTCGTTTACAGTTGATTATTCAATTGTGCCAAGAGATTTTACCTCGGATTGTCTTGAGATTTCACGCACTGAATCGACGAACGGATACAGGCTCTTTGAGTATGCAACTATGGATAGAAGGTGCGCTTTCTAAGACCTTATGCATGAGTGCCCATCGATTGTCAGTCTGTGATAGACTAACAGGGCACTCATATGCATGATTCAGGCAATTCAAGGAAGGTAGGCGCGTATGTCAGGCCACTCAAAATGGGCTACTACGAAGCATCGTAAAGCTGCCCAGGACGCAAAGCGTTCAGCGTTGTTCTCCAAGCTTTCTCGCAACATTACGGTTGCAGCAAAAGAAGGCGGCGATCCAAATCCCGATAACAATGCTTCACTGGCTGCTGCGATTGATAAGGCGAAGAGCTACTCGCTTCCTAAAGATAAGATCAAGACCGCTATCGATAAGGCGTTTGGTACCGGCAAGGATGCTGCGAATTATGAATCGGTGATCTATGAAGGCTACGGTCCAGCAGGTGTAGCGGTTTATTGTGAAGCGCTCACCGATAATCGTAATCGTACTGCTGCAGATGTTCGATCTGCATTCTCTCATGCGAACGGTAATCTCGGCACGAGTGGTTCTGTTGCGTTCCAGTTCGAGCGCAAAGGTCAGATCTTCATCGAGAAGGAGATCGAAGGCGGCAAGAAAGAGGGCATGATTGCCAACGGAGCAGCAGGTGATGAAGATGAATTCATGATGGTTGTTGCTGAAGCAGGCGGCGATGATTATGAAGACGCCGATGAAGAGTGGATCGTCTACACTGCACCTAGTGATCTGATGGCGGTGAAGAAGGCGATCGAAGAGCAAGGCGTTGTGACAAAAGGCGCTGAATTTATCATGGAGCCAACCACGCCGACCCAGGTTTCTGTTACGGATGCGAAAAAGGTCATGCGTCTCATCGATAAGCTTGAAGAATTAGAAGATCTTCAGAACGTCTATCATACGATGGATATCACTGACGAGATTGCTCAAGCACTAGACGAATAGGTGCTATTCGAAATCTTAGAAGGCCATGCGAGGCCTTCTCCTTTCCAAGACCAGGTACTTACATAAGGCCTGGTCTTGTGCTATAGTTAGACGGTACTGCATTAAATGAACTTTAAACGAACTAAAATGCATGAGGTTGAGCTTTGACCAGGCACGGGAATATTCTTTCTTTTGACGAGGCACGCGCTCGTGGGTCTGTGTCTTCGGATCGCTCACCATCTCGCGCTCGTTCAACGAAGCATTCAACGCGTTCGGGCATCCATTCACCTGAACAACCACAACGCTTAACCTACGACCCTTCTTTTGAGCAGTCTTTTACCGCTACGGCTCGCAGCGGCTCCTATAGTACAGTGCAACGCAGCCATGTACCCAGTGCATCTGCAAACCCCTTGCATGCCTCCAGGCGCGATACGCCCAGTGCGACAGTATCTCGTGCACCGCGGGCAGGCCTTGCCCGCGATAGGCGAGGGGCAATGGGTTCAGCTCGTACTAAATCTTCTCAGAGCCAGCGTGATCAATTCACCTCTCAGATCGACAACATGCAAAACATGCATGATCGTAACGATGCTGGGCATCAAGACGATGAAAGCAAGTCAGTGCGTAGTGAGAAGAAATCACTTACACACCGTATGCGCGCTGCAAAAGCAGAACGGCAGTTCAATAAGACCTTCGGTTCAGATGGTCCGGTCAAGCCTGGGCCAGAACAGACAAGCCGTCCTGCGCTCTATGAGATGAAGATGGGTAAGACCCACAAGCGTTCTTCGCGTATGCAGACAAACTCTGCAGGTTCCAAACGCAGAGGAGGCATCTTGAGCCGTATCGGAGGAATCTTTTCATTCCTAGATCCGCGCTCTGATCGCTTCTCATCTCGCGCGCTCATCACGTGCGCGACATTGGTGCTCGCTGTTGTACTGCTCTATCAGCCTGTTGCGAACTATTATCAAGAGATCCGTCAGCAACAACAGCTTGAGGCCGAATACGAGGTGGTTGCCGATTATTATTCAACTTTGAAATCAGAAGTCGAATATCTCAATACCAAAGAAGGCCTCGAGGAATATGTTCGCCAAGAACTTGGTTGGGTAAAAGCAGGGGAGCAAGTGGTTTCAGTTGAAGGTATCGAGGCGCGTGATGCGACAGCAGTGAAAGGATCAGTCACCTCTGACCTTTCTAATTCTGTGCCAACACCTGCAACGTGGTATTCGCCTGTGCTCGATGTTGTCTTCGGCTATAACAAGGCTTAAATCTTCTTCTATCCTTTGCGCTATCGAAGGCGTGCAAGTTTGTCTTTGAGCTATGAAAGGTCTCGTATGATCTCAGCTGCTATCGATATTGGGACTGTTACGTGTCGGCTCTTTGTTGCAGAAGGCGAATCCCGAATCGAGCGTGAGCTACTTCGGGAATGTCGTATTACGAATCTAGGTATCGGTGTTTCGCAGACTGGTGTATTGTCCTTTGAGGCTATCGATCGCGTTGTTGAATGCGTTATGGCTTACAAAGCTCTCTGTGATCTGATCGCACATGATGAAGGACTCGATGAGATACCCATTACGGCTGTTGCCACAAGTGCTGCACGTGATGCGAAGAATGCTGATGAGCTCATTGATCGGTTGGCACAAGTTGGCATCGTGTTAGATGTTATTCCAGGTGCGCTCGAAGCCGAGTTATCGTTTCGAGGCGCGTCTATCGATTTTCCTGACGAACAGATTGTAGTCGTCGATGTCGGTGGGGGCTCGACTGAGTTTATCCTTGGCAGCGCGGAAAGAGGCGTTGAATTTGCTCGGTCGTTCGATATTGGATGCCGTCGTATCACCGAGATGTTCATTCAAAGCGATCCACCTTCAGAAAATGAGCTGGTAGCGGCACGTGATTATGTGCTCAAGTCATTTGCTCCACTTTTAGAAATCATTGCACGCCTACATCCTGTCCAACGCGTTGTCGCTGTGGCAGGTACGGCAACGAGTGTGGTATCGGTCGATCTTGCTATGGAGCCTTATGATCCTGCACGTGTCCATAAGGCCATTGTGCCTCGCGAGACGCTTGATGCGGTATTTCGCCTGCTTGCGAGCATGACAGAAGAGCAACGAAAAGAGGTTGTAGGCCTTGAACCTAAACGAGCGAGCGTTATCGTTGCTGGCATGCTCATCTTACAATGCGCTCTTCAGGTGTTAGGACAAACTTCGTTTACGGTGAGCGAATCTGACATCTTGCAAGGCATCATCATGACCGCATGGGAAAAGAATCGCGCAAGGATGCGATGATCCGCGCGTCCTTATACGAGAAGTGCGTTAGAATATCAGGCATCTTGTAAGGACGAAAGGCAGCATAGGTGCTTGATCTAGGAACTTTCTTATCAATGCTCGGATCCAACCCGGTGCTTCTCGTCATTCTTGTACTCACGCTCGGTGCAACGGTGGTCAATGGCGCGACTGATGCGCCTAATGCTATCGCACCTGCGGTCTCGACGCGTTCGATCGCTCCTGGTCCTGCAATCATTATGGCTGCTATCTGCAATTTTGTCGGTCTCGTGCTCATCACAGCACTTTCCTCAGCGGTTGCGCAGACCATCTTCAATATGGTCGATTTCGGGGGGAATGCGCATCAGGCTTTGCTTGCACTTGCTGCAGCGATGGTTGCAATTATCGTATGGGGTGTAGTTACCTGGTTTTTCGGAATTCCTTCTTCCCAGAGTCATTCACTTATTGCTGGTCTTACAGGTGCTGCTATCGCACTACAAGGGGGCATTGCAGGTGTAAATGGCGGTGAATGGATGAAGGTTATCTATGGCCTTGTCGTATCGACTCTGTGCGGCTTTGGCGGTGGTTGGTTGTTCACAAAGATGCTTGAGAAACTTTTCAAGCACGCCGATCGTCGTGCATTGCAGAGCAAATGGCGCATCGCGCAGATCTTCACAGGCGCAGGTGTAGCGGTCATGCATGGAGCGCAAGATGGCCAGAAATTCCTTTCCATTAGCATGCTTGGTATCATGCTCGCAATGGGAAGCATGGATACCTCAAATGTGGTCTTTCCGCTTTGGCTCATCATTCTTTGCGCGCTCGCGATGGGTCTTGGTACCGCGATCGGTGGTAAGAAGATTATCAAATCGGTGGGTATGGATATGGCGAAGCTCGAACCTTATCAGGGCTTCTCAGCGAGCACTACCACGTTTGCTTGTTTGGTGCTCGCAACTTTCACCGGCCTACCTGTCTCGACGACTCATACGGCTACTACGGCAATCATGGGTGTTGGCGCTTCAAGACGTATTCGTGCGGTCAGATGGAGTATGGCGGGCAATATGGTCTTGACATGGATCCTCACTTTCCCAGGATGTGGTCTTATTGGTTTTCTGTTGGCGAAGCTCTTCTTACTGTTTTAACCTCGTGTTCCGCGTGCCGTAATTCATCGAAGATACGGCTTTGTGGTGCTTATCTTTTGTTATCATGAAAAAGCTTAACGTGAATGGGAGCGTGGCGGAATTGGCATACGCAGCGGACTTAAAATCCGCCGCCCTAGGGCTTGTGGGTTCGAGTCCCACCGCTCCTACCAGTTCTGGTGGCTTGAAGAGCCTTTTAAGGCTCAATGCGATGGCTAACAGAACGTTCTCGCGCAAACAGGTTATTCGCATACGATCATGCAAAGAAAGTAAGGCTCTATGTCTCAGGCAGCTACCGTCGATCAGTTGTTGAATTCGCAAGAGATCATCGAGATGTTCGAACATGCCAAGCAACTCGCTCAAAAGACCGACCCGAATGGCGAGCAGATCTTTGAGCGATTCCTGAACGAATACGCCGATCTTGCTGGCAAGGTCATCAATGCGCTCATTCCAAGTGGCACCCATCCTGATATGGAACGCTATCTCTACGGACCGCTCATGAGCTATTCCGAGAATGGCGGGAAGCGTCATCGTCCGCTCATCTGTGTTGCTGCTGCTCATGCAGTAGGGGGCGATCATCGACTTGCCTTCTCTTCTGCTGCGGCGATTGAGCATTTTCATACTGCTGCACTCATTCATGACGATATTGCTGACGAGGCTGAGCTTCGTCGTGGAGAGCCGTGTATGCACTTGTGCATAGGCGAAGGTCTCGCGATCAATGCAGGAGATCTTGCGCTTTCGATCGTCAACGGTATCGTCATGCGCGATCCGTTGCTCGACGATGCGACCAAAGTTCGTGTTGCGCTTGAGTTGGTTTCGATGGCGCAATACACCGTTGAAGGTCAGGCGCTCGATATCGGCTGGGCAAAGGATGGTCGCTACGATCTGACATTGGAAGACTATTTCACTATGGCTATCCATAAGACTGCGCATTATTCTGGTGCAGTACCGCTTGCGGTCGGTGCGATAGTAGGTGGTGGCACGGAAGAGCAGATCGAGGGCTTGCGCCAGTTCGGTCTTGATACCGGGCTTGCGTTCCAGATCCAAGATGATGTACTGAATCTGGTCGGTACTGAAGAACAGACTAAGAAGGATTTTCGTAACGATATCACTGAAGGGAAGCGTACGCTCATCGTCGTGCATGCGCTCTCGCATTCAAAGGATCGCGATCGTCTTGTAGAGATTCTCTCGGCACGTACGAAAGATCCTGTGTTGCTTGCCGAGGCAGTACAGATAATGGAAGAAGCAGGAAGCATCCAGTATGCACGCACGTATGCCGAACAGTTGGTTCAGAATGCAAAAGATCATCTGCTCGCTGTGGTCGATCCGTCTATTTCTCGCGATTTGCTCGAATCGATGGCCGATTGGTTCGTCGAGCGTCTTCAGTAGAAGGGCTTCTTCTTAATGAATATCATCGAGATACATGAACAAGGCGCAGCAGTCGAAGACTTGCAGCGACGTTTGGCGCAATTAGGCTATCTTTCTGAAGATGCGATCGATGGTATCTATGAGAACGTCACGGTAGATGCGGTAAAGGCATTTTGCCGCGATCTTCAGCTTACGACTGATGGTAATGTCGATCGCAAGATCTGGTCGAAGCTTGTCGATGAGTCCTACGAGTTGGGCGATCGAGTGCTTTATTTGCGGTTACCCTTCTTCCATGGCAAAGATGTCCGTGTACTGCAAAGCGCGCTTTCTGCGCTTGGATTCGCGACAGGGGGAAACGATGGTCTTTTTGGGCCCCATACCGAAGAGGCGCTCCGCAAATTTCAACTGAACCTAGGACTTCCTGCTGATGGAATTGCGGGTGCGTTCACTTTCAAGGCGCTCATGAATTTGCGTCATTCCTGGGAAGGTAACAGCTCCTTTAGTCCGATCCCTCACTTTGGCTTTGCGCGTGCTGCTGAAGTTCTCGAAACGAATATGATCTGCTTGTTCGGCACAACGCCTTTCACGCGCTCTGTCGCTGCGCGTATGTCAAATCTTTCGCGTGCGACCAATCCGAATTCGAAAGTCTCGAGCGCTGAGTCGCTTCTGGTAGAGCCAGAAAGCCAGACTCTCTTCGTCCAGATCTTAGTAGGTGATGAACAGCCTGCTAGTGTGGTGCCAGTAGTTGAATATGAACCAGACGAATCGCTGCCGATTCGTCTGCAGCAGGCACTTCAGAGCGCTGCACAGCATTCTCCATCGCGCATCGCAGTCCATCTTCCCGCTGAAACTTGGATGGAAGCAGGAGAGGCCCGTTCTGCGCAGCATTATGCCATCGTGTTGCTTGATGCGTTCTGTTCTGCTCTCGAATCGCTTGATTGCGCATAGGGGCGTTTTCTCTTCATTTCTTGGCTTTGCACGACAAGCCATATCACCCGATTAACCTGCTATACTGACGATAGTTGATCGTCGATCGAAAGGCACTCATGGAACCGTCAGCTCTCGTTCTCGCCGCAGGTGCAGGCACGCGTATGAAATCCTCGAAACCAAAAGTTGCGCACGAGATCTTGAATAAGCCACTCGTCCGTTGGGTTATCGATGCAGCTCACGATGCCAGTATCGATGCGGTTACGACTGTGGTTGGCAACGGACGTGATCAGGTTGAGCCTTTGGTCTCAGATACGAATATCGTCGTACAGGAAGAGCAGCTTGGTACCGCGCACGCAGTGCGATGCGCGCGTGAGGCGCTTGGTGCAGGACCTGGTTCGCTGGTTGTGTTGACTGGAGACTCGCCACTCATTCGCCCTAAGACCCTTGAGCGTTTGGTTGAGTTGCGCGAGCAGCAAGATGCGGCGGTAGTCGTGCTGACTATGCAGGTCGAAGATCCGTTTGGGTATGGGCGTATCATACGTGATGATGAAGAGGTGGTCTGTGCGATCGTCGAGCATAAGGATTGTTCTTGCGATCAACTGCTCATCACTGAATGCAATTCAGGATTCTACTGTTTTGACAAGGAATTTCTTTTCGAGGCTTTAGATCACGTCTCGACCGAAAATGCGCAGGGAGAATACTATCTTACCGATGTATTAGGATTTGCTTATCAGTCAGGACGTAAGGTCGCAGCTCTGGTGACAGATGATCCGACAGAGTGCTTAGGGGTCAATTCGCGCAAGCAGCTTGCATTCGCAAGCGCTTGTCTTAAAGAGCGCATCAATGACTACCATATGGACAATGGTGTGACCATCATGGATCCTAACACTACCTGGATCGGCCCCGATGTCACGATCGCTTCTGATACTACTATCTTGCCGATGTCCTTTTTGTTTGGCTCTACTCATGTTGGAAAAGACTGCCTGATCGGGCCGAACTCCCGTTTGGAGGACACGATCGTGGGCAATGCTTGTACGCTCGAGGAGACAATCGCGATCGAATCGCGCATCGATGACGGAGCAACTTGTGGACCGCGTGCATACTTGCGTTCTGGAACACATCTTTGCGAAGGTGCTAAAGCGGGCACGCATGTTGAGATCAAGAAATCTACCATCGGCAAAGACTCCAAGGTTCCACATCTTTCTTATGTAGGTGATGCCAGTGTTGGGGTTGAGGTGAATCTCGGCGCAGGTACCATCACCTGTAATTATGATGGCGAGAAGAAATGGCCCACTACCATCGGAGATCGCGCATTCATTGGCAGCGATGTTATGTTGGTCGCTCCAGTTACGATCGGTGCGGACTCATTGATTGGAGCTGGTTCGGTCATCACGAAAGATGTCTCTGAGGGTGCACTCGGTCTTGGTCGTGCACGGCAGACCGAGATTGAGGGATGGAACAAGAAGAAAAAATCAGATCAATAGCCTGCCGCTCGGTAGTTTGGGACTCGTTCGTCGTCGTTTTTGACTAGAATAGAGTCGGTGTGAGTCTTTGATCGAGAAAGCGATGAATCCATGAGCAATATGACGAAAACGATGGCGGTCTTTTCCGGATCTGCTCATCCGCAATTGGCCGAAGAGATCGCGAGCGCTCTTGGCGTAGAGTTGGGTGATGTCCACCTCGAGAAGTTCGCCAATGGTGAGATTTATGCACGCTATAATTCGAGCATTCGCGGCGCCGATGTTTTCTTGATCCAATCCGTTGCAGGCGAGTCGGTAAACGATGCGCTCATGGAATTGCTTATTATGGCAGATGCGGCGAATCGTGCTTCTGCGCGCACGGTCACTGCAGTCATCACTCATTATGGGTATTCTCGTCAGGATCGTAAGGCTTCGGCGCGCGAACCGATCACTGCAAAGCTCGTAGCTAACATGCTCACCGCAGCTGGTGTTGATCGCATCATCACTATCGACCTGCATCAGGGCCAGATCCAGGGCTTTTTCGATATCCCGGTCAATCACATTACGGCACTGTGGACCATCGCCGACTATTTCAACAAGAAAGAGCTCGACTCCGAGCGTCTATGTATCGTAAGTCCCGATCTTGGTCGCGCAAAGGCAGCAAAGAAGCTCGCTGATCTTACTAATGCGAGTATTGCGATCATGCACAAGGAGCGCCCGAAGCATAATGCTGCTGAGATCACGGCGCTCATCGGCGATGTGAAGGGCAAGACTTGTATCCTGAACGACGACATGATCGATACTGCAGGATCGGTCATCGGTGCGGTCAAGTCTCTGAAAGCAAACGGTGCCGAGAAGATCTATGTCACAGCGACCCATCCGATTCTCTCAGGCCCCGCATTCGAGCGCCTTCATGATCCTGATATCGAAGAGGTGGTCGTGTGCAATACGATCCCGATTCCGCAAGAGGAACTAGAAAAAGGCAAGATCAAAGTTGTTTCCGTTGCGCCTCTGTTTGCCCATGCTATCAATGCGGTCTTCTCGAATGGATCTATCTCGGAACTGTTCGATCCTGATTTTGCACTCTGATCATGTATCTGATCGTTGGATTGGGCAATCCCGGTGATGAGTATGCCCACACGCGCCATAATGCTGGTTTCGACGCGCTCGATCTTCTGGCGGACGCGTGGGGTGTGTCCTATTGGAAGAATAAATGTGGTGCGTTGGTCGCAGAGGTGCGACCTGCGATGCTCGATGGACAAGAGGTCGTACTCGTCAAGCCACAAAGCTTCATGAACCTCTCTGGCGCTCCAGTTTCAAAGCTCATGAAAGAATACAAGATCGAACCCCAGCATGTCATCGTTATCCACGATGATCTCGATCTTGATCCAGGCTCTATTCGCGTGAAACAAGGTGGGGGTCATGCAGGTCATAATGGCCTTCGTTCCATCATTGATAAATGCGGCTCACGCGAATTTAATCGGATTCGTATTGGTATCGGTAGACCGCCTGGTAAGATGCCGGTTGTTGATTTTGTCCTAGCGCGACCTCGCAAGGAGGCTCTTGAAGAGCTGGAACACGGATGCTGTCGAGCATCAGAGGCGTGCGCCTCGCTTATTAGAGACGGACTTGCGAAAACACAGAACACCTTCAATTAGCCTCTCGGCAAACGTGCTTCGATATGCGAGAATAACCATTGAAAGATATGAGTAAATGGTAGGTATCTAATGTCAGCGCGTATACAGGTCAAGCCAGTCGAACAGGCTGTGGTCGAGCATATCGCACGACGCTTCGATCTTCCGAACTTCATAGCTCAAACGCTTGCTTCTCGTGGCCTTGTCTGCGATGAGGATATCGAGCGATTCTTGCATCCTTCGATTGAGCGGGATTGGCTCGATCCCTACGACATTGAGGGGATGGACGTGGTCATCGATCAGCTGATGACTTCCATCAAGCAGCATGAACGCATCCTAGTCTTTGGTGATTTCGATCTTGATGGTGTCTCTGCTACGACCATCATGACACGCGGATTGCGCGCCTTTGGGATAGAGGTCATCCCATTCATCCCTTTGCGCTTCGAAGAAGGCTATGGACTATCACGCACAGCGATTGAGCGGGTGCTCACGTACGAGCCTGATCTTGTCATCACGGTCGATAACGGCATCGCCGCGTGTGAAGAGGTCGACTATCTGCTTGAGCACGGCATCAAGGTGATCGTCACCGATCATCATGAACCCGCTGAATCAGTGCCCGTCAATATTGCACTGATCGATCCTAAATGCTCTGACAGCCCAAGTGCGATCTTGGCTGGTGCAGGTGTCGCTTTGAAGGTCATCCAAGCACTGGGTTCACATTTGGGAAAGCCGTATCTATGGCAAGATCTCATCGATTTTGCAACACTCGGAACGGTAGCTGACCTCATGCCGATGGTAGAAGAGAATCGTGCGCTCGTTTCAAGTGGTCTTGATGTGCTCAATAAACGTCCGCGACCTTGTATTGAAGCGCTTATGGCTCAAGCTGGCATCGTGCCAGGTACGCTTACCTCGGTCAATCTTAGCTTTACGCTCGTGCCGCGTTTGAATGCCGCAGGAAGGATGGGAAATGCGCAGCTTGCACTCGATCTTTTGATGTGTGATGACCCTTCTGAATGTATTGATCTGGCAGCTCAGCTGGAAAGTAACAATGAGCGCCGTCGTCAGATAGAGTCGGAGCTCTCTGAAGTTGCGCAAGCGCAGGCGTCTCGTATCTATAATGGCCAGCGCGCCTTGATTGTTTCAGGTGAAGGCTGGCATGAAGGGGTAAAAGGTATCGTCGCATCCCGCCTGGTCAGCACCTACCATGTTCCTTCGTTGCTCTTTACGATCGAAGACGGACAAGCCCGTGGATCTGGGAGAAGCGTTGGGGACGTTAATTTGTTCAAGGCGGTCGAGTCTTGCAAGCATCTGTTGACACGCTATGGTGGCCATGGAGCAGCAGTAGGCGTGACATTGCCTGAAGAGAATCTCGATGAGTTCTATCGTGCGTTGTGTGCGTATATGGATACGCTTCCTGCTGCTGCGTTCGAGCCAAAGGTTGAAGTTGATGCACTCGTCGATCTTGGGGAGCTCACGCTTGATAATGTAGCAAAGATCGAATTACTCGCGCCTTTTGGTCAGGAAAACCCGGTACCGCACTATCTTGCAGCTGGTGTTTTTCTTGTTCAAGCAAAGGCAGTTGGTGTAAACAAAGATCATCTTTCTGCGACGCTCTCAGATGGGGTTAATAGCGTCTCTTCGATTATGTTCCACTGTCCTCGCATCCAAGAGCTTGTCTCGTGTAAGACCATCGTAAATGCAGTCTTTCGGGTTCAGATCGATACCTGGAAGAATTATCGAACGGTAAAAGCCGTTGTCGACCAGCTTGAACCTCTTACTGAAGTTGAGGGGTGTCATTGCGATGAGGCGTGTGCTTCTTTTATTCGCGATCTGATCGAGCGATATATAGGCAATGCTGAGCAGATTGAGAGCTCGGTAGCGCAGGTGAGCAATGATGTCACCGATGCGCACCAACGTCGCCTAGAATGGGAAGAGCTCATGAAGAGAGATGCTGCTCTCGCGCGAAGGCGCTTGATTGAAGCATTTTTGGGCGAGGGAAAGCTTCATGAAGCGCAAGAGCGCACACTCGATTGCTTAGATGCGGGAGACTCTGTTTTGGCGCTTATGGGAACAGGTCGCGGTAAGTCGATCATCTTCTATCTGCATGCGATCGAGCTTGCGCTGAAGCTGCATCAGCAGAGCATCTTTCTCTATCCATTGCGAGCTCTTATCGCCGATCAAGCATTCAATTTGCGCCGTATTCTTGCTCCTTTTGGCATGTCGGTCGAGGTACTCACCGGAGCTTCGAGTTATGAAGAGCGCCGCGAGGTGCTCAGCGGCATCGAGGCAGGAAAGACTGATATCATCCTTACGACGCCAGAATATCTTGCATGCCATGCATCAGAGATAGCACCGCGAGCTCATATTGGTTTTATGGCGATCGACGAAGCTCATCACGTTGGTCTAGCACGCGAAGACTTTCGCGTTGCCTATAAGCATATTGGTGATTCTTTGAAGATCCTTGGTGATCCGCAGGTCCTCGCGCTCACTGCAACAGCAAATGATGCGATCACAAACGATCTCATCGATTCGCTCGATCTTGATGTTCTCATCACCGATGCTCATATGCGAACGAATCTTCATTTAGACGATAAGCGCAATATTCGCAAAAAGGATCTCTATCTTGCAAGTATCATCGCACAGGGTGAGAAGAGTATCGTGTATGTTAATTCGCGCATGGAGACCATCATGCTCACCAAGCGCTTACGCGAACTGTTACCCCATTTAGCACCGCAGATCGGATTCTATAATGCTGGTCTTGCACGCGAAGAGCGCACGCACATCGAAGAGCTCTTTCGAAGTGATAAGCTGCGTGTTCTTATTGCTACTTCTGCGTTTGGGGAGGGCATCGATCTGCCTCATATTCGCCATGTTGTGCTCTATCACATGCCTTTCTCTGAGATCGAATTCAATCAGATGAGTGGGCGAGCGGGTCGTGATGGCGAAGATGCTTGCATTCATTTGCTGTTCAGCAAAGGTGACGGATCGGTCAACCAATCGATTCTATACGATCTTACTCCCTCACATGATGATATGGCGCAGATATACCGAGAGCTTCGCCGTCAGCAACGACAGAGCGCCGAAGAGTTCTATGCATTTGCGCTCGATGCCCTTGCAAAGAGTGCGACTTCACTCTTTCCCACCTTCACAATCTCCACCACTCAGACACGCTCAAGCATCGCGGTCTTTGAGGAGCTTGGGCTTGTGAAAACACGTACCGAGGTTCATGATGAGGTAACGCGCTACTATCTGCATGTCGTAGACTATAAGGGCAAGGTCGACCTGATCGAGAGCGTGCGCTATCGAGAGGGTATGGATGAGATCGATTCGTTCTCGCGATTCGAAGAATGGATCATGAAGCAGCCTGCTGACGAGCTCGAACGTCGCATCCAAAAGCCGCTTTTGCCGAAAAACAAGAAAGAGGGTCACGCCGATGCCTCATAAGCATACATCACAGAAGTCATTGAACATCACTCCAACGATCGACCCACTTATCGCTGCTGCTACGGCAGCACCTACGGGTGTGTCGGCTGAGGAGCGTTTTGCGGTGTTGCTCGAAATGTCTTCGGCATACTTAGGGGAGGAAGACCAGGAGCTGCTCAGTCGTGCTTTTGAGTTCGCGCGAGAAGCGCACAAAGGTCAGTGCCGTAAGTCGGGCGAACCGTTTGTCATCCATCCTGTTGAAGTTGCTATCATCTTGGCTGATTTGCGCATGGACGTCGAGACATTATGTGCAGCGCTCTTGCATGATACGGTCGAAGATTCTTCGACTACAAAAGAACAGGTGGCAGATACGTTTAGCCCGCAGATCGCCGAACTGGTCGATGGTGTCACCAAGATCTCTAAGATCGAAGTCGAGGATTTAAACGACGAGCAAGCTCAAACATTTCGTAAGATGCTCGTGGCGATGAATCGCGATATTCGCGTCATCGTCATCAAGCTTGCCGACCGTCTCCATAACATGCGCACGCTCTCTGCGTTGCGCGAGGATCGCCGTATTTTCAAATCCCGCGAGACACGTGATATTTATGCGCCGATCGCGCATCGCCTTGGTATCAGTTCGATCAAATGGGAGCTCGAAGATCTTGCATTCTTCTACCTTGAGCCCAATAAGTTCAAGCTCGTCTCGCGCATGGTCAGTGAGACGCGCCATGAGCGCGAAGAATATCTTCAAAATGTCATCGATATCATCAAAGGGGAGATGGAAAAGATCGGTGTCGAGGCGCGCATCATGGGCAGGCCTAAGCATCTTTATTCGATCTATCAGAAGATGACAAAGAAGGGCAAGGGCTTCTCTGAGGTGTATGACCTTATTGCGGTTCGTATCATCGTTGATTCGGTCTCCGATTGTTATTCTGCGCTCGGTGCGGTCCATACGCTGTGGCATCCAATGCCAGGGCGCTTCAAAGACTATATTGCCATGCCAAAGTTCAACATGTATCAAAGTTTGCATACTACGGTCATCGGTCCAGCGGGTCGTCCACTCGAAGTGCAGATCCGCACAGAAGAGATGCATCGTGTCAGTGAATATGGTGTTGCTGCTCATTGGCGTTATAAGGAAAGCACGCGTAAGGGCGATAAGGATCTCGAGAAGCAGATCGCATGGTTGCGCGAGATGGTCGACTGGCAAGATGAGACCAAGGATTCGCGCGAATTCCTAAAATCGCTCAAGACCGGCCTCGCGCCAAAAGAGGTCTATGTTTTCACGCCGAAAGGCAAAGCGCTCAGTCTGCGTGCTGGTTCGACTCCGGTTGATTTTGCATACGCGATCCATACCGAGGTAGGTAATCACTGCGTAGGTGCGAAGGTGAATGGGGCCATCGTTCCACTCAGCTATCAGCTCCAACAGGGAGACCGTGTCGAGATCCTTACACAGAAGAGCGCAAGCCCCTCGCGCGATTGGCTCAACATCGTAAAGACCCCCTCTGCGCGCTCCAAAATCCGCTCATATTTCTCCAAGATCAGTCGTGGCGATGATCTGCAGGCTGGTCGAGATAAGCTCACACGTGAGATGCGAAAGCATGGTCTTGGTATCTCTTCAGCGCAGTCGATGCGTGCGATCAAGCAGGTTGCAGAGACATTAGGTTTTAAAGATGCAGATGACATGCTCGTCAAGATCGGCAACGGCAAGGAAAATGCCACATTGGTCTCAAATCGTCTGTTGAAGATCTTGGTCGACCGAGGCACGGAAGATGCAGAAAAGCCAGGTATTGGCACATCAGCTTCCTCAACAGGCAAGATGCCACCTATGCTCACCTCGGTCAAGCGACCGAAAAAACATGAGACACATGCAGACAACGGCATCGTGGTGCGTGGTATTGATGATGTTCTTGTGCGTTTGTCTCGTTGCTGTAACCCTGTTCCAGGCGATGATATCGTAGGGTTCGTTACGCGTGGACGTGGAGTATCGGTTCATCGGAGCGATTGTCCTAATGCACAAGATCTCAAGCGCCATCCAGAACGTATCATCGAAGTTCATTGGGCTGATAGTGCGCCTTCTGGCAATGTCACATTCAATGTTGAGATCGTTATCGAAGCGCTCGATCGTCTCAATCTTCTGCTCGATGTTGCAAAGGTTTTTTCAGAGAATGGTGCCAATGTGTTGTCAGTTTCGTCAACAACGCATCGAGATAGTATGGTGGAGATGCGCTTTTTATTTCAGGTATCCGACACTTCGTCGATCGATCGCATCTTGAATAAGCTTCAATCGGTCGAGGGTGTGTTCGAGGCGCGCCGCATGATGCCGAATGCGACAGTAGGATCAAAGTAAGTCCGAGCACATCCGCTCAAATCAGAGATGAAGGGATCTATATATGGCAACAATAGAGATAACACGTGGTAACTATGGCTTTGAAGTAACTGGAGCGTGTGTTGATATCGATTTTCTTATTCTAGGAATGATCCAGAATAATACGTATTTCATTTCTGATGGCAAAGGTCTATTAGTGGTTGACCCTTCTGCTGATGTTGCGCGCATCTTGCAATTGCTTGATGGACGGAAGCTCGACGCGATCATCTGCACGCATCATCATCATGATCATGTAGGTGCGCTGCGTGAATTGCGCGAAGCGACTGGTGCTCCTGTTTATGCCTCTGAGATCGATGCAGCTATCATCGAAGATCAACCAGCACCTCCCTTTGGACCAACTGCTGATTCTTGCCCGGTCGATGTCAAGCTCAAGGATAAGGATACGCTCACAGTGGGCAACATGGTATGGAGGGTCATCGCGACCCCTGGTCATACCCCAGGAGGCATCTGTTTATTCCTTGATTCTCAGTATGGTGAATATATCGATCGTGCAAATGTTCTGATCTCAGGTGATACGCTCTTTGCAGGTTCGATCGGCAGAACGGATTTCGAAGGTGGCGATGATGCACAGATGAGGCGCTCGCTAAAGCGCCTTTCGCAGTTGCCTGATGATACACTTGTTCTCCCTGGTCATAATTCGCTTACTACGATTGGGGACGAGCAACGTCGAGTGTTCGCTTATTTCTGTTAAAGAAACGATACAATATAGACCGCCTGCATTGCTTTGTCTATGAGCTGTTGCAGGTAACGTAGAGAGGTCGGCGCATCCCTAGGGTGCCATGAACAAGGAGCTTGGTGCATGAAACACAAAGGGGCGAGGTTCAACTATTTCGAGGCATTCGCTAATCAGGCAGAGCTTGCGGTGAAAGAAGCAGAATTGCTCATGTCGGTTGTTGAGAACTTCGATCGCGCTGAAGAGCTCAAGAGCTATTTGCCAGAAGCGCATCGCATCGAGAACGAGGCTGACGATGTGCACCACAGCATCCATGATGCGCTTTTACCCGATTTCGTGCCACCACTCGATCGCGAAGACATCACTTCAGTTGCTTCTTCACTCGATGAAGTGGTCGACCAGATCGAAGAGCTTATCCGCAGCTTTTATATGTATGATGTACGTTTTATGCATCACGATGCGGTTGCATTTGCAAAGATCTTGCATCGTTCTTGCAAGGCGCTCTATGACGCAGTCAAGGAATTTCCACACGCACGAAAATCGGCTACTTTCAAAAAAGCAGTGGTCGAGGTCAATGATCTTGAAGAAGAAGCTGATCGTCTTTATCTTGAAGTGATGCGCAAGCTCTTCACTGAAGATGCCGAGCACTTTATGCGCGTCATGGTGTGGTCTTCCATCTTTGATATCTTCGAGGATTGTGTCGATCAATGCGAGACCATCGCCGATCGCATGACCGCTATTGTCTTGAAAAACGGCTAGGCGCTTATCACGTTCACGGAAAAAAAGCCCTCTCTAACTGCATCGGCCAGTTGTGTTCGATCGATTATGCTATGTTTGTGAGGAAGTTTTCTTACGTGAAGAAAGAAGGCCATGTCTCTTGTTGTTGCAAAGTTCGGAGGCACATCAGTTGCATCTCCAGAACGCATTCAGAAAGTTGCAGATCGACTCATCAAAAAAAAGCAGGCAGGCGATAAGGTCGTCGCGGTCGTATCGGCGATGGGCAAGACTACCGATGAGCTCGTTGGGCTTGCTGCTGCTGTGAATGATCGACCCACCAAACGCGAGATGGATATGCTGCTCTCTACAGGAGAGCAAGTGAGCATGGCGTTGCTTGCCATGGCGCTCCAGGCTCGCGGTCATGAAGCTACGAGTTTCACGGGTTGGCAAGCGGGTATCGTCACTGATAGCGAATTTTCCAGTGCGAAGATCGAGATCATCAACGCAGATCGCATCATTGAACAGCTCGACAGGGGAGCGATCGTAGTTGTAGCGGGCTTTCAGGGTCTCACACATGAAGGTGACATCACGACCCTTGGTCGAGGCGGTTCGGACACCACAGCTGTTGCACTCGCGGCAGGCATAGATGCTGATGTTTGCGAGATCTTCTCTGATGTCGATGGCGTCTATAGTGCCGATCCGCGCGTCGTTCCTCGGGCGCGTAAGCTTGATGTCATTGACTACGATGACATGCTTGAGCTTTCGAGCGAAGGTGCGGGCGTGCTGCAATCGCGTGCGGTCGAATTCGCACGCAAATATGGCGTAGTCATTCACGCACGATCGGTTTTCACTGATGAACCAGGAACTTTCGTCAAGGAGGTAACACCCACTATGGAACAAGCAACGATCACGGGCATCGCTCACGATACGTCTGAGATGAAGGTGACAATCCGCGGTCTTGCAGATGAAGCAGGCATGGCGGCGCGTGTCTTCTCTACTTTGGCGATGAACAAGGTCTCTGTTGATATGATCATCCAAAATGCCTCAAATGATGGAAAGGCGAACATATCTTTCACGTTCCCTGGTTCTCAGCGCGATCTGGTCATGAAAACTATCGACGATCTTGCAAAAGAGTTGAATCCCTCCGATGTGCTCATTGATGAGAATATTGCGAAGGTTTCTCTAGTAGGTACAGGCATGAAATCGAGTCCAGGTGTTGCTGCACGCGCATTCAAAGCACTTGCAGAGAATAAGATCAACATCGTTATGATCTCTACGAGTCCTATCCGTTTGTCGGTGGTGGTCGATGGCGATCAGGTGCAGGAAGCTGTTCAATGCCTGCATACCGAATTCGGACTTGATTCCGATAGCATTTTCGAAGAAACGCAGCTATCCGCTGAAGAGATCGCTGCCAAGATGAACAAAGGACGATAATCATGATGCAGACTAAAGAGATCCCCGCAAATCCAGTCGTTGCCGTTGCAGGTGCTACAGGCGCGGTTGGTAGAGAATTCCTCGAGGTCTTGCATGATCTCGATTTTCCCGCTGCTGAAGTGAGAGCGCTCGCTTCAGCCCGCAGCGCAGGTAAGAAACTCCCATTCAAAGGTTGCGGTCAGGTTCCTGCAGGCGATCTCGTCGTCGAGGAAATGACACCGGACAGTTTTGAAGGTGTCGATATTGCACTGTTCTCTGCGGGTGCAGGCGTGTCAAAAAAGATGCGCGAAGCGGTCGTAGCATCAGGTGCGGTCATGATCGATAATTCAAGCGCATTTCGCATGGATGAAGATGTACCCCTGGTCGTTCCCGAGGTCAATCCAGAAGATGTGAAGTGGCACAGCGGTGTTATCGCTAATCCAAATTGCTCTACCATCCAAATGGTGGTTGCTCTGAAGCCTCTTTATGATATCGCGAAGATCGATCGTGTGGTCGTCTCTACCTACCAGGCCGCATCAGGCGCGGGAGCAGCTGCGATGGACGAGCTTTTCGCTCAAACCAAGGAATTCTTGGAAGGCAAAGATCTCACTATCGATGCTTTTGCTCACCAGATCGCTTTCAATGTCATCCCTCACATCGACGTGTTTATGGACGATGCTTCCACGAAAGAAGAATGGAAGATGGTTGTCGAGACGAAGAAGATCATGCACGATCCTGAACTCGCAGTAAGCGCAACATGCGTTCGTGTCCCCGTGCTGCGCTGCCATGGTGAGTCGATCAATGTTGAATTTGAGAGCGCTATCACGCCTGAGCAAGCTCGCGCGGCGCTTGAGGCCGCGCCAAATGTGGTCGTGATGGATGATACAGACAATAAGCTCTACCCGATGCCGGGACTTCTGGCTGGCACGAATGATACCTATGTAGGTCGCTTGCGCAAGGATCCCTCAGTAGAGAATGGTCTTGCGTTCTGGGTCGTTGCTGATCAGATCCGCAAGGGAGCAGCGCTCAATGCAGTGCAAATCGCGCAACTCTTGCTTCCCTAGAGTGTATGTGAGCAATTAAAGAGAGTAAAAAAGAGGTGGTCTTCAATGACTGCCTCTTTCTCTATGAGGGAGGTCATAAAAGGTGAGGAGTGAAAAGCTATGAAAGGTCTTGAAGGGATCAAGGTTGTTGAATTAGCAGGTTATGTCGCAGGTCCAGCTGCACCACGCATCTTAGGCGAGATGGGCGCAACGATCTACAAGATCGAGCCATTCACTGGCGATGAATACCGCACCAATGCACCGGGCTTTGGCATGGAGAAGACTGATATCGATGATCCTGCGTTCGATCTGGCATCCATGAACAAGGAATGGCTTTCAATCAATCTCAAGAGTACCGAAGGCAAAGCGATCGTTTATAAGCTACTTGAGACTGCCGATATCTTATTGACGAATTACCGCGACAAAGCACTCAAAAAGCTCGGTTTTGACTACGAGACCATCCATGAGCGGTTTCCGCATTTGGTGTGGGCGCAGGTGCGCGGATATGGCGAATATGGTCCTGAACGCGATACCCGTGGCTATGATGCTACTGCTTTTGCATCGCGTGGTGGATTATTCACTACGATCCCACAGGCAGGCGAACACTATGCTCCTGGCAACATGCCTGCAGCTTTTGGTGATTGGAATGTGAGCGTTTCGATTACTGCGGGCATCCTTGCAGCGCTTGTTCGCAAGGAGCGTACGGGCATTGGCGATAAGGTAACGGTAAATCTCTATCATCAAGCTTGCTGGGCCTTCCAAACAGGTATTGCAGGCGTTCAGTTCAACGATGTGTGGCCTAAGAGTCGTGAGCATGCTATGTGTCCAACGAACAATACCTATCGCACGAAAGATGATGTATGGTTTCTCATCTGCTATGGCAGCTACAATCTTTTCTATAACAGCGTGATGAGTATCATCGGGCGTGAAGACCTGGTCGACGATGCACGCTATTTCCCGCAGGAAAATATGGACTATGAGGCGAATGCGCAGATCATTCGTATCTTAGAAGAAGCATTTGCGCAGAAGACCTGGGATGAATGGGTTGAGATCTTCAAGGCGCATGAGGTGCCTCATTCTAAGCTCAACAACCTTGTCGACATTCTTGAGGATGAAGAGGCGTATGCAAACGACATCTTGCGCCCTGTTCATTATGATGCGTTTGGTGAAAAGATGCTTCCTACAAGCCCTATCAGGCTCGATTCGGTAGGCGATCCTATTTTGCGCAAGTCTCGTCCGATCGGATATGATACTGCGCGTGTCCTGAAGGAATATGGCTACACTGATGCCCAGATCGATTCTTTGGTAAGCGATGGATCGATCAAGCTCTACGATGGTCCAGAACTTCCTGACTCCGTTTTTGAACCGAGCTATGGTCCGCGCTCGAAAGCTGAATAGGGATTTGAAACGATGCGCGCGCTTATCCAGAGGGTTACGAATGCAACGGTTGAGAATCTTGAGCTGAATGAGACGTCAAGTTTCGCGATCGAAAGAGGATATGTCGTTCTGCTTGGCATCGGGCATAACGACACAGAACTCGAAGCTCAGAAGCTCTGGAACAAGATCGCAAAGTTGCGCATTTTTGACGATGAGACAGGAAAGACCAATCTTTCTTTGCGCGATGTGGGCGGTTCGGTCCTGGTGGTTTCGCAGTTCACGCTTTATGCGTCGTGCAAGAAAGGAAATCGCCCTTCGTTCACGGATGCGGCTGCGCCCAAACACGCAGAACAGCTCTATCAGTATTTCATTGAGCTTGTGAAGGCAGACGGCGTTCCACTCGAGCATGGATGGTTCGGCGCACACATGCAGATTGCTCTTGTTAACGATGGCCCTTTTACTATCTGGTTGGATACGACAGATCTTTAAAGTGTGTTATGGATCAGCGTGAGCATCGTGCGAAGGTCGCTTACATCGATCTGACCAGGTGCAGAAGCTTTTGATGCGCACCCAAATGTGATGGCTGATCCGAATATTTCGCCGCAGATGCGCGAGATTGCACCCTCGCTGCCCATCGACATGCTAACGACAGGCTGGGTAGCGTGCTCGCTCGTCATCTCTTCAGTGGCTGCGAGCAGTTCGATAACATCATGACGTGAATTCGGCATGACAGCGATCTTCAGTATGTCGGCACCAAGATCCTGCATTCGCTTCAAGCGAGCGATGATCTCACTGCGAGAAGGAGTAGAGGCGAAATCGTGGTTCGACGCGACGACCGCAACGTTGTTGTCATGGGCGCAGGCGATAAGATCGCTCATTACTTCATCGCCTAAAAACAGTTCGACATCGACAAGATCGATCGCTCCCGATGCTATCAGTGCGCGATTCAGGGCGCGATACGCTTCAACGCTAAGCGCCACCTCGCCGCCTTCTTGAGCAGTGCGTATCGTACAGAGTAGAGCTATATCGGCACCGAGCGTTTCGTTGAGCTTTTTTGCCAGAGCAATAACGCCCTCGACATCTTCGATTCCTTCGAACCAATCAATACGCCATTCGACGAGGTCAAGATCGATATCTTTGAAGCTAATAGCTTCGTTTATGATCTCTTCTTCAGTCTTTGCGACAATAGGGACGCAGATCTTAGGTGTTCCTTCTCCAATCACGAGATCGCGTACACGTATGCTTGCCATAGTTGCTCCTTTGAATCGCTTTTGTTCATTGTACTGCAAAGCGATGTTTGGCTGTCATCGATCAAGCAAGGAAACGCGCGCATTACAGTTTTGCGTTATCCCTGTACAGAATTGCTTCGATGTTAGTATGAGATGAAGAAAAGAAGGAAGGAGCAGCCATGAATAAAGAGAAGATTCGGGTTGTGCAGTATGGATGTGGGAAGATGTCGAAGTATACGCTTCGCTATCTTTATGAGAATGGCGCAGAGATCGTAGGCGCGATAGATACGAATCCTGACATCGTTGGAATGGATGTGGGCGATTATGCTGAACTCGGCGTGAAACTGGGAGTCCTTATTTCCGATGATGCTGAGAAAGTACTTGATGAATGCGATCCTCATATTGCAGTTGTTACGCTCTTTAGTTTTATGAAGGACATCGAGCCTGCACTCATTGATTGTGTTTCGCGTGGCATCAATGTTGTCACCACGTGCGAAGAAGCTATTTATCCTTGGACCACTGCTCCCGAGATTACGAATCGGATCGACGCTCTTGCAAAAGAATGCGGTTGTACAGTGAGTGGCGCTGGTATGCAGGACATCTACTGGATCAATATGGTTGGTTGTGTAGCAGGTGGAGTCCAGCGCATCGATAAGATCAAAGGTGCGACGAGCTACAACGTTGAGGATTATGGGTTGGCGCTGGCGAAAGCACATGGTGTTGGTCTTACGCCAGAAGAATTTGAGGAGACGCTTGCGCACCCTGAGGTCATCGAGCCTTCATACGTATGGAACTCAAACGAGTCCCTTTGCAATCTGATGGGTTGGACCATCAAGAAACAGACACAAAAGAGCGTTCCGTTCATCGCTGAGGTCGATACCTATTCTGAGACGATGGGTGCGACCATACCTGCAGGGAAATGCATTGGCATGAGTGCGGTTGTTACGACCGAAACGCATCAGGGCCCTATTATTGAGACGCAGTGTATTGGCAAAGTCTATGGTCCAGACGATGGCGATCTGTGCGAATGGGATATCTTAGGTGAACCGAATACGAAGTTTGCTGTTACAAAGCCTGCAACAGTCGAGCATACTTGCGCTGACATTGTGAATCGTATTCCAACAGTTATTGATGCACCGGCTGGTTTTATCACGGTCGATCAGCTTCGACCGATCGAATACCTCACCTATCCGATCAATCTTTACGTTGAGAGCGAGCCGTATCAACATGGCTATCTGTTTTCTGGTATCGAGGAAGAGGATGAATGCTGTTGTGGTGCTCACGACCATCATCACCATCATCACGAACAGGGGCATCATCACCATGGTCATGAAAGGTCATGTGATAAAAAGGGAAAGAAGAAGCACAGCAAGAAGAAGTGATCTTGCAAGAAAGAAGCAGCTCCTAGGGCTGCTTCTTTTTTGTCTATAGGTGGTGTTGACGCCGAATCGCACTGCTCACGATCAGCAAGGCGCAATTGGTGACAAGATGGTAAAGCATCATTTGTGAGAGGGATCCTTTAGCATCCTTTGCGTAATCTGAAGAAGAGCAAGGCACCTCGTGTGTAAAGCCCTTTATTGTGTGGAGGAGTTGAATATCATGATCGGGCAGGAACATCTTACGAAAGTAAAGCAACAAGACCATCAGAGCGACCGACCAGCATGCGATACGGTCCAGCAGAAAAGGGCAATCACGATCATTGGAGATGTCGCATCGGTGCTCTCGGTCATAATGTATGTTTCATATGTTCCTCAGATTATGGCTAACTTGAGTGGGGATCCGGGCGTGGTCTGGCAGCCACTCGCAGCTTTCTTCAATTGCTGCTTCTGGACCATCTACGGTATCGGGGCTAAGCCTCGTCAGTGGCCGATCATCATCGCAAACATTCCAGGCATTTTCTTGGCAGCGATCACAGCTATAACCTGCTTTGTTCATTGATGCATGCATAATAAAAAAGGTCAGAACATAATGTTCTGACCAGGTGTTTAGCTGGTAGCCCCGACCGGATTCGAACCGGCGATCTCCGCCTTGAGAGGGCGGCGTCCTAAACCGCTAGACGACGGGGCCATGTTGGCTGGGGTGGAAGGAGTCGAACCCTCACATACGGTACCAGAAACCGCTGTCCTACCATTAGACGACACCCCACCGCGTGGTAGCATCAGAAGAACTGACGCGAATCGGTATATTATCGGTATTCTTTGCTTGCGTCAAGGAATTGCTCTGATTTTTTCGCAATGCGGTATCCGATGCTGTGAGTAGGGCGTCAAGGGCGATAGGGCAGGTGGGCTGAGAGGCCTAACGGTAAGATTTCTTGTGCGTCCCTTTTGCTTATGCTACGATTATCTCCCCTTATGAGCTGTTGAACAGTTCAAGGAGGTGCTTCTTTATGTTGAGATGCATCTCGAAAGATTATCCGAATGATCTTCCCTTTCATCAAAGCCCATCTCCTCTCTTCGAGCGAACAAGGCTTCTCTCGGCGCTGCTCTCTTCCAGACGAGCCCTTCGAGTGATCTGTGCCCCTGCTGGTTACGGAAAGACTGTCATTGCGTATCAGTATGCCTCACAGTTCTTTGCTCCAGATGATGTGAGATGGATCGATGCCTCACAGCCCGCTTTTCTTGTTGCGCTTGATACGCAGCCAAGTAATGAATTCATGATTCGCTTTCTCGATCGAGATACGGCCCACTATAAGAGCTTGTTGTTCGTGATCGATAGTTGTCCTGCGCTCGATACCGAGCGCACCGAGTCGCTTTGCTCTCTTGTTGTTGATCTGATGAACGCAGGGCATGAAGTTCTTCTGACTACACGCGATGTGCGTTGGCTTGATACCGGGCAACCAGTCTGTGCGTGTCTTGATGCGCGAATGCTCCTTCTCGATTCACATGAACATACCTGTATTCTCGATCACGTGTCTATTGCCGATGGGTTGATGAGCGAAAACGACCGTGTGGACGATCCACTCCTTAGGATCGTGGGTTTTGCGACTCAAGGACACCATGGTCATGAGTGCTTCGTGCGTGCGATGTTGGATTATGAGCTTGTATGTGAAGAGGATGCGCTCTCGATCATCATGCTCGTACTAGAACGAGGTACGGTACAACGGCTGCAAGCATTTACAAAATGCATGAGCCAAACACTGCTCATGCATTTTGCGCATCGCTATCCGCATGTCGGTATTGCAGTGCTGAATCCGATGTTCAATGCAATTAAGCTTTCTGATCAGGAGAAATTTCAGCTTATCAGTACCCATATTGCTTCGATCGTGAAACTGCTTGCTTGTTTCAAAGATGAAAACGCATTCCTCAAAGCACTCATCGAGGCTTTGATCGGATGTGGTCAGGTTATGCTCGCAACACAGCTCACGTGCGGTTTGCATGAAGATAGTTGGCGAGCTTCTTATTTCGATGACCACGCACGTCCATTCCTGTTCGAGGGCCATCCACTTGCTTTACTTCATCTTGCCGCTACGCTTCCAGAGTCTCATATCGAAGGTGAGCATCGATGGCTTGACGTAGCGATCGCGCTCGGCATATTGGGTGAAAAAGATGCATGCTTGCACATTTTGGCAAAGTATCCCCAAAAGAAGAGGGTTCGTTGTTCTTCTCAAGTGCAGGATGCGCAGACAGTCTTTATTGAGGAGGCGATCGCTTTGCTCGTGAAAATCGCTTTCAACATAGCTGAGCCGCATGACCAAGAAATTCTCTCAAAAAATGTTGATGCATATCTTAAACACCATGCCTCTATCACCTCAGAACTTCATAAGCGCCCTGATTTTGCCTGTGAGCTGTTCTTGCTCGTTCAAGCTGCACTCGAAGATCCCTCCGCTGCATTCTCGCAACTCCGCAGAATCGCCGCAGCAGGCTTTTCTCTCAAACACACGCTCACTGCAACCTGCATATTCGTTGCGATGATCGCTTTCATATGGCGCGATCGGTTCGATCGTGATCGATCCGATATGGCAAAAAGCACCTCCACATTGAAGGATCCTTGTGAAGAAGAGAAAATGATGCTTGCAGACCTTGAAGGTCATATCGCTTTGATACTCTCACGACAAACAGAGGTACTTCCAACGAATATGTGTGCGCTCTTCTTGTTCGATCGTGCGCGTGATTTATTTGGCGAGAGAGCATATCTCCTTGTTGATGATCGTACGCTTGCGCATATCGAAGCGCTTCGTACCGATCTTGTTTCGCAACAGAGCCGTTGGCGCACGGATCGCCATGTTTCGTTTCTTGTTGATCAAAAACCCACCCAAAGCGCTAAGAAAGAATGCCAAAGAAAAGCTCTTCGTATCAATACGCTTGGACGCTTTGAGCTTACACCCAACGATCCTCGCATCACTATCAAGGATAAAGTGCGCAAGCAGATGCGCCTGCTCATCTCGTTGTTAGCAATCAATGAGGGTAGAGAGATCGCACGTCAGCGTATTCAGCAGATCATGTGGCCTGATGCTTCTGAGCGTAACGCGCGCCAAAGTCTCTATACGATGTGGAGCCTGCTTAATAAGAGCATTCTTGATAGCAAGGGAGAGTGTCCGTTTTTCGAAAGCCATCCGACTTCGATCGCGCTCAATGCAAGCTTGGTTGAAACCGATACTCAGCTATTGAGCGGATTGTGTAAACACTTGCGAGAAGACACGCTTGAACTTGCTGATTATGAGCGCGCGATCGATTGGATCGAAGAGCTCTATCGTGGCCCTCTTTTGCCAGGAGATGAGACGGCAGAAGTGGTGTCTCAACGCAAACGCTATCAAGATCGACTGCTCGAAGCTCTTCTGACGAGCGGGACGAGATTGCGAAAAAGAGGGGAGACCACGCTTGCTCTTCGCTATTTTCGTTTCGCCTTCGATACCGAGCCAACACGTGAGGATATCTGCTATCAGTTGATGCTCTCGCTTTGGAAGCTCGGACGTCATGGTGAAGCTTTGAATGAGTACTTCGTATGTAGACGTTCGCTTATCGACCAGTTCGGCATCGAGGGTACCTCGAAGTTACGTGAACTATATGAGTTGATCTTGAGCGATGCTTCTGAATGAGCGTGATGCTCTTATGGAATTGCACGGTCACTTCGTGTATGTTCAGTGCTCGTTAAAGGCAATTCCGCGAAAAAGCGTACAATAGTAACGTTTGGATCGAGTGTGTATATGCGCTCGAGGATAGATCAGATTGGCGAGCATGCAACCTCGTCAAAGAGCATAAGAGAAGGCAGGCCCACTACATGGGATTCTTTTCGAAGATATTGAGCATGGGCGAAGATCGTCCGTTGAAGAACTATCAGAAGATGGTCGAGGTTATCAATGCGCTCGAGCCATCTATGGAAGCGCGCAGCGATGAAGAGCTTGCGCATATCACAATCGAGTTGCGCGAACGTCTCGATCAAGGAGAGACCCTTGATGATGTGCTGCCTGAAGCATTTGCTGCGGTCCGTGAAGCATCTAAGCGAACGCTTGGGATGCGTCATTTTGATGTGCAGCTGATCGGCGGCATGGCGTTGCATGACGGCAAGATCGCTGAGATGAAGACCGGTGAAGGTAAGACGCTCGTTTCAACACTCGCAGGGTATCTTAATGCGCTTCCGGGAAATAACGTTCATATCGTCACGGTCAATGATTATTTGGCTGCTCGAGATAGTGCCTGGATGGGGCAGGTCTACGAATTCCTCGGTATGAAGGTCGGTCTTTTGCAAAATGGCATGGATCCCGCAGACAAGATCCCGCAGTATCAAGCCGATGTCACTTATGGCACTAATTCTGAATTCGGTTTTGACTATCTGCGCGATAACATGGTCGCACGTGCTGATCGTCGGGTGCAACGTGGTCATGCCTTTGCTATCGTGGACGAGGTCGACTCGATTCTTATCGATGAAGCACGTACCCCGCTCATCATCTCTGGTGCGGGCTCTCAGGCTGCTGAGCTTTACAAGAAGTTCGCTGCGATCGTGCCATCGCTCAAGCGCAATGTTGATTTTGAGATGGATGAAGCGAAGAAGACTATCTACACCACCGAAGCTGGCCTTGAGAAGGTGGAATTCCAGCTTGGTATCGAAGATCTATATGGTGATCCATCGGGCCAGATGCCTAATCACTTACAGCAAGCATTGAAAGCACAGTTCCTTTTTCATCGTGACGTGGACTATGTCGTTCAGGATGGCGAAGTGAAGATCGTTGACGAATTCACGGGTCGTATCATGGAAGGACGTCGTTATTCTGAAGGTCTACATCAAGCACTCGAGGCTAAAGAGCATGTGCTTGTTCGTCAGGAGAACCAAACGCTGGCGACCATTACGCTACAGAACTTCTTCCGTCTCTATGACAAGCTTTCAGGTATGACTGGTACGGCTATGACCGAAGATTCGGAATTCAGGCAGATCTATAATTTGCCAGTTCAAGCCATTCCGCCCAATCGCCCTGTAGCGCGTGACGATAAGAACGATCTTATCTATCGTACGATTGACGCGAAGTTCAACGCGGTTGCTGACGATATTGCTATGCGTCATGCGCAAGGACAGCCTTGCTTGGTCGGTACGGTTTCGATTGAGAGTTCCGAGCGTTTGAGCCGCTTGCTCTCGAAGCGTGGCATCAAGCACGAAGTCTTGAATGCTAAGAATCACGAACGTGAAGCATCTATTGTTGCTCAGGCAGGTCGTAAGGGTGCGGTTACGATCGCGACGAACATGGCTGGTCGTGGTACAGACATCTTGTTGGGTGGCAATCCTGATGTGCTCGCTCAAGAGTTCCTCGTAGAACAGCTTGAAGAAGATGAAGAACCGACCACGCAGCAATATGAAGCAGCGCGTGATCGCGCGCTCGCTATCACCGACCAAGAGAAGCTTGAAGTGAAAGCTGCAGGTGGTTTGTGCGTTATTGGCACAGAGCGTCATGAAAGCCGTCGAATCGACAACCAGCTTCGTGGTCGTTCAGGACGTCAGGGCGACCCTGGTGTGACGCAGTTCTATCTTTCGCTCGAAGACGATCTCATGCGTTTGTTTGGCGGGTCAAAGATGGACTCCATCTCTCATATGATGGAAAAGACACATCTTCCAGAAGATCAACCGATCCAAGCTTCTATGGTCTCGAAAGCGATCGAGACAGCACAGCGGCAGGTCGAGTCGGTGAACTTCTCAGCGCGTAAGAACGTGCTTGAATATGACGATGTCATGAACTTGCAGCGCAAAGCTATTTACAACGAGCGCAATGCGATTTTGGAAGGCAAGGATCTCACTGAGCGCATCCCCGAGATCATCGAGGACACAGTCACGGCAAACGTACTCGAATATGCTTCTCCTAAGCTTGCGAGCGATGACTGGGATATTGAGGGCCTCGATCAGTGGCTCGAACAGATGGTTGGTTCGACTGATCTTCGAGTTGAAACGCTCGATCATGAAGAGAATGCCTATACGCTCATAGACCTCATCAGCGAATACTTCCAGAATCGCTACGATATGCGCCAAGAGCAGATCGGAACGATCTTCCAAGATATCCAGTCGCAGGTCATGCTGCGTTTCATCGATACTAAGTGGATGGCTCATCTACAGGATATGGACTATCTGAAAGCTTCTATTGGTCTGCGTGCATACGGTCAGCGCGATCCACTCGTTGAGTATCGTGAAGAAGCACATCAGATGTTCTCGGCGCTCACTGATTCGATCTATGAGGATTTCCTTCGTTTCTTACTCCGCGCGCCGATCGTCGTTCAAGAGGTCGAACCTGCTGAAGAGACCCCGCTCGATGGTGCGGTTAGCTATTCGAATCCCGAAGAAGCGCTCAATTCAGGAGCGAGTCAAGCGCAACGTGTTCGTCAGGCAGCCGTCCAGGCACAAGGAATGCCCGCACAGGCTCCAAAGGAATCAGCCCCTGCGCGAACCGTACCTATCGAAAAGGATAAGAATGATCCGTATGCCAACGTAGGACGTAATGATCCTTGTCCGTGTGGTAGCGGTAAGAAATTCAAGAAGTGTCATGGCGCTCATGCTTGATCGTTCATGATGTTTGTCGTTGTATTCGTTTCGTGAGGGTCTCACTATGATCACGTATGATATCGCCCAACAGCGTCTTTGCGATGCTCAGGGTTTTCTCCATATCGACGATCGTGCGCGCGAACTTGAGGCGCTCGAAGCGCAGATTGCGGCTCCTGGATTTTGGGATAATGCTGAAACTGCTCAGAAGATCTCAAAGCAAGCTTCTGACGTGCGCGATCTGCTTGAGCGCTATGCGAGTGCTCGTCAGCTCCTTGACGATGCGCACACTGCAGCGGAATTCGCGGCTGAAGACGAGAGCTTTCAAGAAGAAGAGCAACAATGCCTCTCGAAGCTCGAAGCGATGCTTGATGCTTTCGAAATAGAATCATGGTTCACCGGTGCCTACGATGGAGCTGATGCCATCATTACCATCCATCCTGGTAGCGGTGGGCTTGAGGCGCAAGACTGGACTGAAATGCTTTATAAGATGTATTCGCGATATGCCGATCAGAAAGGTTGGAAGCAGAAACTGCTTGACCTTGTTCCTGGTGAAGGCATTGGCCTTGACCGCGTGAGCCTACAGATTGAGGGTCGCCACGCTTATGGTATGTTGCGCAGCGAGACAGGCGTTCATCGTTTGGTGCGCATATCTCCGACCGACGAGAAGAAACGCCGTCATACCACCTTTGCTGCCGTCGAAGTGGTCCCAGTGCTTGATGATGACGATATCGAGATCGAGATCGATCCCAACGATGTGCGTGTTGATGTATATCGCTCGAGTGGACCTGGTGGTCAGAGCGTCAATACAACAGATTCAGCAGTGCGTTTGACTCATATTCCTACAGGCATCGTGGTCACCTGTCAGAACGAGAAATCTCAGCTACAGAACAAAGAAGCAGCATTCCGTGTTCTGCGTGGCAAGCTTTTCGAGCGTGAAGAGCAGAAGCGTCAAGCAGAGCTTGCTGAATTAAAGGGCGAGAAGATGGACAACTCCTTTGGCAGTCAGATAAGGAACTATGTTCTCTATCCTTATCGACTGATCAAGGATACTCGTAGTAATATCGAAAGCGGCAACGTCGATGCGGCGCTCGATGGTGATATCGATCAGTTCGTTATCGGGTATCACCGATGGAAGGCGTCGCAGTAACGCAAGGTCAGGCGTGAAAGGACATCATGGCATCTGTTGAAGCACATCAAAAAGCCAACGCCATGCGTCGTGACATCATCACGATGATCCACGAAGCAGGTAGCGGCCATCCGGGAGGGTCGCTCTCCTGTACGGATATTATCGCCGCGCTCTATTTCGGCGACATTATGAACTACGATGCGTCCGATCCAGCTAGGGAAACGCGTGATCGCTTCATACTAGCAAAGGGGCATGCAGCCCCTGCGCTCTATGCGGCTCTTGCTGAGGCTGGCTTCTTTCCGAAAGAGGAGCTTTTGACACTCCGCAAGCTTGGTACGCGTCTACAAGGTCACCCTGATTCTAATCTTTTACCTGGTGTAGAGGTCTCGACAGGATCGCTCGGACAGGGGCTCTCCATCGCAGCAGGCGCTACAGCAGGGCTGCGTTTGAAGGGCGCTCATGCGAAAGTTTATACATTGCTCGGAGACGGTGAGTGCCAAGAAGGCCAAGTCTGGGAGGCGGCAAACTTCGCAGCAGCTCAGCGATTGGGCAATTTAGTGGCGATTATAGATGCCAATGGTCTTCAGATTGATGGCGCTCTTGAAGATGTATGTTCAGCGGGCTTGTTGAAGGATAAGTTTGAAGCCTTTGGTTGGGAAGTTCACGAGGTTGACGGACATGATATTGATGCGCTTATCGCGCTCTTCACTACCCTTAAAGACGAGTTGATCGGTATACCTAAGGCCATCATAGCGAAGACGATCAAGGGCAAGGGCGTTTCTTTCATGGAAAATCAAGCAGGTTGGCATGGAAAAGCTCCCAATGATGAAGAGGCTAAACGTGCGCTTGTAGAGCTTGAAAGCGAGGGAGACCGTGGTTAAGTTCGCAGATGCCGCTCAGGTACAGGAAAAGAAGGCAACGCGCGCAGCATACGGCAAAACGCTTGCAGCCCTTGCCGCTGAGGGTCTACCCATTGTCGCAGTAGATGCTGATCTTACGGGCTCTACAACCACCAAGACCTTTGGTCAGGCAGGCGATGATCAAAGCAAACGCCTTTTCAATGTGGGTATCGCAGAGCAGAACATGATTGGCGTCGCTGCGGGACTTGCACTCACAGGCAATATCGCATTCACGGGTTCTTTTGCCGTGTTCGGTACAGGGCGTTGTTATGATCAGATCAGGAATACGGTCGCTTATGCGAATCTTGATGTTAAGATCGCACCAACGCATGCAGGTATCTCGGTTGGCCCTGATGGGGGCTCCCATCAGATGCTCGAAGACATCTCGCTCATGCGTGGTTTACCTCCTATGAAGGTACTTGTTCCTGCGGATTATGAATCTGCATGCGCTGCGCTCAAGCTCGCTGCAAGAACACCTGGCCCTGTGTATGTTCGTATGGGTCGTGCCGCTCTTCCTGCAGTCTATGCTGAAGGTGTCGATCTGGAGATCGGTAAGGCATATTGCTTACGAGAAGGACACGATGTCTCCATCATTGCGTGTGGTGTCGAGATCGCACAGGCAAATAGAGCAGCTCAACTGCTCGCTGAAGAGGGAATCTCTGCTGAAGTTATCGATGCATTTAGCATCAAGCCGCTCGATCGCGATACTATTCTGTCCTCATTGTCAAAGACAGGGTGTGGGGTCATTGCTGAAGAGCATTCCGTATATGGTGGTCTTTGTTCTGCGGTTAGCGAACTGTGCGCAGAAGCGCTGCCAGTTCCGCTTGAGTTCGTCGCAGTGCGTGATCGCTTTGGCAAATCGGGCGAATTTGAAGAACTTATGGCGTATTTCGGCCTTGATGCCCCTGCTATCGTCCAAGCAGCGAAAAAAGTACTCATGCGCAAATAAGATTGCTATAATTTTTATGTCTCAGAATCGATACTATGAATGGAGCATACTGTGACAAACGATAACGGCGGAAGCGTCGGTAAACATGCCGCAGCGCATTCCGCACCGAATCTGACCGCACAGCTTTCGCAAGCATTGCCTACGGTCAACGTCGATGCAGTGAATCAGAGCACCGGCAATCCAGTCATCACGTTCGACCATGTTACGAAGATCTATCCTGCACAGCCGAACAAACCAGCACTTGATGATGTTACGCTGCATATCTATCCAGGTGAATTCGTCTTCTTGGTAGGCCATTCTGGTTCGGGTAAATCAACCTTCATTCGCTTGCTTACGCGCGAATTGAAACCAACCTCTGGTCATATTTATGTTGCTGATGAAGATCTTTCTTCGATGCGCAATTGGCGTGTTCCTTATCTTCGTCGCAACATCGGCTGCGTCTTCCAGGACTTCAAGCTGTTGCCGAACAAAACAGTCTTCGAGAATGTTTCTTTTGCTCTTGAAGTTATCGGAAAATCTCGTCATATCATTCGTACGCAAGTACCAGAAGTGCTGCGTTTGGTCGGTCTTGCAGATAAGCTCGATAAGCGCCCTGATCAGCTCTCTGGTGGTGAGCAACAGCGCGTCAGTATTGCACGCGCGATCGTCAATCGTCCACCGCTTTTGGTATGCGACGAGCCTACGGGTAATCTCGATCCGCAGAATTCTCGCGGTATCATGGATCTGCTTGAGAGGATCAACCGTACGGGCACCACGGTATTGGTTGCCACGCACGATCGCGAGATGGTGGACAACATGAGACGTCGTGTCATCGCTCTTGATAAGGGTCATCTCACGCGCGACCAGGATAGAGGAGTGTACGGTTTCGATGTCTAGTTTGCTTTACTTTTTCCGCGAGTCGCTCACTGGTTTCACTCGAAACTTTTCGACTACGCTTGGTTCGATCATCACTATTTTCCTGTCGTTGCTCATCATCGGCATCTTCTGCATCTGCGGCGTTATCATCAATAATGTCGTTACTTCAGTCGAGAATCAGGTCTCTATTACGGCTTATGTGGCTGATGATGCTTCAGAACAGGATATCGATTCGGTCGAGCAATATATTAAAGGTTTACCTGGAGTCGAGAGCGTAGGCTTCACGACAAAAGACCAAGCGCTTGAGAACTTCACGAATTCTATGACCTCGAATCCAGATATCGTTGCACAGCTCGATGGTGAGAATCCGCTTCCTGCTTCGATCGATGTCGATCTTTCTGAAGCTCAGTCGGTCACCGATATTGCTAATCAGATCCTTGCCAATGAAACGTTCGTGAAGATCTGTGATAATCCTGATGATCCTTCTGATTCTCTTCAGTATGGCCAAAAGACAGTCGATAAGCTCTTCTCGCTTACGAATGCGATCCGCTATGTTGGCATTGGGCTTATTATCGTTCTTGTTGTCATTGCGTTCATTTTCATCAATAACACGATTCGTTTGGCAATCCTTGCACGTCGTAAAGAGATCGCTATTATGCGTCTTGTCGGCGCATCGAATGGTTTTATTCGCGGTCCTTTCTTGGCCGAAGGTGCACTACATGCCATCATCGGTGCAGTGTTAGCTATTGGTGTGATCGAGCTCATTCGCCTCTTTGCGCTCCCGCGTATCACCACTGCGCTTCCGTGGTTACCCCTCAACGTTGAGCCGACCATGTTCCTTATGATTTATGCTGCGCTTTTGGTGGCAGGTCTAGTCATCGGCCTTTTGGGTTCGGTCTTTGCAATGCGTCGTTACCTCAAGGTGTAACCCCGCAAAAAGGTCAGGCATTCGGTGAGTCATTCCGATCAGAAAAAGAATCAATCTGTTCAAAAACGCAATGCGAGCATCATCAAAATCGTTGGTGCTTGCATTGCGGTCGTTTTAGTCTTCGTTGCGGGTTTTCTTGTTCGAGGCAATACCGATCTGCTCTCTTCGTTGGGCTTCTCTGATCTTTCGGTGAAACAAGAGATTAATCCCGGGGAGACGGTTTCGGGCAATACTTACGATTCGCTTTCTGCGCGCGTTGCAGAGGTGCAGGGCATCATCAAGAATGACAGTGTAGATACCTATGATCTAAACACCGCAACCACCGCTACGCTTGATGCGTTCATTAAGACCATGAACGATCCGTACGCTCGTTATTTCGATGCATCGAGTTATCAGACGTATTTGAATAGCGTCACTAATCCAAGCACGGGGATCGGCGTCCTGTTCGGCGAGACCGATGGATCATGCTATGTTGTTGATGTATTCGAGGGGTCTGAAGCTGCCAATATGGGCATTCTACCTGGTGATTATGTTGTGAGCATTGACGGTGAAAAAAAGGATCAATGGTCATTGCCTGAAGTTACTAATACTCTCAGCCGTGACGAGAATGATCTGGTTAATATCACATGGCGTCGTCCTGGAAGCGACCAGACAGGTGGAGGCACTACCTTTAACACCTCACTGCATTATGCCGACAATCCCGAGACCAACATTACCTATACCGTTTCGAACGAGACCGCATACATCGAGATCAAGCAGCTTGGGTCAGATTGTGCAGAGGTGTTGAAGAAGACTATCGCTGAGGCCGAGGGTAAAGGTGCTCGAGCTATCGTACTTGATCTGCGTAATATCCCTGGTGGTTATTTGACGCAAGCGACCGAGATTGCATCCTTATTCGTACAGAGCGGCACGCTCGTACAGATAAAGTCAGGTGAAAATACAACGACTAAATCTGCAGATGGCGTCGATGTTACGAATCTTCCCCTTGTTGTCATGGTAAACGAGAAGACCGCTGGTTCGGCCGAGGTCCTTGCAGCAGCATTACAGGACTCACGTCGTGCGACTATCGTAGGTGTACAGACGCAGGGCAAAGGATCCGTTCAAGTCATGCAACCACTTTCTTTTGGTGGCGCATTGCGTTATACCGCTGCTACCTACCTATCTCCGTCTGGTCGTGCGATCGATGGCAATGGCATAACGCCGGATGTTGCGATCAGTGATGCATCTCGTCAGCTTTCTATTGCGCTCGAGATCGCTGCATCGAATCGATAGCAGGCGAGATCGGACATGGCACGAAGGTCTTCGAAAGCGCGCCGGCAACCACGTTCACGCCCACAGGGTATATTGGAGATCACATCACGTGGTTTTGGTTTCGTTAAAACAGCAGAAGGTGAATATTTCATTCCCGCATCAAAGATGTATGGTGCGTTTCCTGGTGATCTGGTCGAGGTAGCACGGATTAGTTCGAATCGTGATCGTATCAGCAAAGCTTCGAGCGGCTCATCTCGTAAACCAACAGGTCGTGTTTCGAAGATTATTTCTCGTTCGTGTGATCGTGTTGTAGGTCGTTACGAGATCGCAGAACCTTTTGGTGTGGTGATTCCTGTCGATCAGCGTATACCCTACGATATCTTCACGCTTCGAGCAGATGATCGGACTATTGAAGAGGGTAGTCTGGTCGAAGTTGAGATGATCGAATATCCCTCGCGTAATTCTGCTGCAACAGGCAGGGTAGTGCGCGTGATCGGCTGTGGAGAGGATACCGATCTTGAGATCGAGTTGATCATTGCGCAACACAAGCTTGAGACCGAATTTAATGACCAAGCGCTCAAAGAGGCTGATGCTTGTGCACTCGATGTCTCTGCAGCTCTTGAATCTGGCTATCGAGATCTGCGAGATCGTTTCATCTTCACGATCGATCCGGTTGATGCACGTGATTATGATGATGCGATTTCAGTTGAACTCGATGCCGATCGTATCCATCTTGGTGTACATATTGCCGATGTTTCGGGCTATGTTGCTTTTGATTCCGCACTCGATCACGATGCTCGACGTCGTGGATGTTCGGTCTACTTGGTTGATCGAGTCATTCCGATGCTGCCCGAGCAGCTCTCGAATCAGCTTTGTTCGCTTGTGCCTGGTAAACCTCGTCTTGCAGTTACTGTAGAGATAGTATTGCGCGTTTCTGACGCAACAGTGGAGAGTTTTGATGTCTTCCCAAGCGTTATTGAATCGAATGCGCGTCTTTCTTACGATCAGGCTCAGGCTCTTATCGATGCAGATCCGGGCAATCTTGTTCAAGCTTTCAAGCAGCAACAAGCACCTTTTGGCGCGATCGATCTTGATGAGGGTGTTATCCATGCGCTCACAACACGTATCAATGCGGTGAAATCGCTTTCCGATAAGCTCTATCAACGTCGACATGCTGCAGGTTGCATGGAATTCAATCGTGTCGAAGCACGCGCGATTTTAAGCGATTCGGGTGCGCCGGTCGGCATCCGGTATCGTCGTCGCACTGATGCGACCAAACTTATCGAGGAGTCAATGATCCTTGCGAATCACCTCGTGGCACGTTGGCTCGACGACCGATCGATGCCGTGCATATATCGCACGCATGCGGCGCCTGGTCGCGATGCACTCTTCTCGCTCTACGAGATCTTGCAAGAATTTGATGCGTTTCACGCGCTTGATAAGACGCTCTTCTGTGCAGGCAATCCTCATGTCTTGCAGGAGGTGCTCGCAACTCCTGTTGATGAGCAGACGCGTGAGCTGGTGAGCATGTTACTTCTGCGCAGTATGAAGCAGGCTTACTATTCGACAACAGAGTCGGGACATTATGGACTCGCTCTTGAGCAATATTGCCATTTTACAAGCCCTATCAGGCGTTATCCTGATCTTATGGTTCATCGTATGGTGAAAGAGGCTTTTTTTGCAAGATCAGAGACCTTTGAAGCAGAGAAGAACTCGAGCGCATGGATTGCTGAGCATGCTTCTGAGATGGAGCGTATTGCTGCTAAGGCTGAACTTCAGTCGCAGCTCGTCAAGCTGATCGAGTATCTTCAAGGCTTTATCGGACAGCGTTTCGAGACCCTTATCTATAGCGTTTCTACATTTGGTGCAGTTCTGCGCATGGATAATACCGTGCAAGGTTTTCTACCTATCGAAGAGATGGGTGATGAATACTTTTCGTATGATCCTGAACGCGCTCTTCTCACAGGAGTGGATACAGGATGTACTTACCGTATCGGACAGAAGCTCGAGGTTATTCTTGTTGAAGCCGACTGGCGCACACGACAGATCATCTTCAAATTGGCGACTGATTTCGAATGAGCCTTTCATGCAGGATCGGCGTCTGCTTGACGGCGCGGTATAATTCAACGAAGAACGCGAACGAACGAGTAGCGATCATGCTCGTATCCAAATGATAAAGATCACGAAAGTTAGGGAAGATCCTATGTCTAAGGTAGATAAGAAATTCTTAAAAAAGATTCTCGAGACCCCTTCGGTCACGGGCACAGAAACTGATGTTGCTCAGCGCGTCCGTACCCGTTTATCGGGTGTTGCGGATCAGGTTGAGACCAATGTGATGGGCTCTGTGCATGCGACTTTGAAAGGCACAGGCAAAGCACCTTCGGTCATGATCGCTGCTCATATGGACGAGGTGGGTCTTATGGTCACCTATATAAGCGATGGGGGGTTTTTGAGCGTTGCCGCAGTAGGTGGTGTCGATGCTGCTATTTTGCCCGGTATGCGTGTTGATGTGCATGCCGAATCGGGTACCTATCGCGGTGTAGTCGGTAGAAAGCCCATTCATCTTATCAGTCCTGACGAGCGTAAGAATGTTACACCGCTTGATGACTTGGTGATCGATCTCGGCATGCCTGCGAAGCAGGTTAAAAAGCTCATCAAGATCGGCGATGTGATCACCTACGGTGTTGGTTTTGAGCAGTTCGGAAAGGGCATGGCAGTCTCGCGTGGTTTTGACGACAAGATGGGTGTCTATATTGCGGTGCGAGTACTCGAAGAGCTTGCTCGCGTAGGGCGTGCTCCTGGTGACTACATCTGCGCTGCCACCGTTCAAGAAGAGATCGGTCTTCGAGGTGGTACAACATCTGCATATGGCGTGCATCCTGATGTTGCTATCGCGCTCGATGTAACGCATGCGACCGATTATCCCGGCATCGATCCTTCTAAGTACGGCAAGCTTGTTTGTGGTGGCGGTCCAGTGATCGCGCGTGGTCCAAACATAAATCCTGTTGTCTATGAGCGTTTGCTAGCAGCAGCAAAGAAAGCTCATGTTAAAGTTCAGATCGAGGCTGAGCCACGCGTGACAGGTACCGATGCTGCTGCGATGCAGATCCAGCGCGGCGGTAAAGCAACGGGACTTGTTTCGGTTGCATTGCGCTATATGCACACTCCGACAGAAGTACTCGCGCTCAAAGATCTTGAAGCATGCGTCAAGCTGCTCACACAGTTTATTCTTGATCTCGATGAAGACGTTTCCTTCGTTCCAGGTATGTAGTCATGGCTAAGGTCGATAAGATCATTGCAAAGAATCGTCGTGCGTTGCACGATTACGAAATCCTTGAAACTTATGAGGCAGGTGTTGTGCTGACGGGTACAGAAGTATGCTCGTTGCGAGAGAACAACTGTCAGCTTACAGACTGTTTTGCGCTCATCCGTAATGGTGAGGTGTGGATGCACAATCTTCACATCGCCCCCTATAGTCATGGCAATATTGCAAACCCTGATCCTGATCGCACCCGTAAGCTGCTTTTGCATCGTAATCAGATCCGTGATCTTGCGCGTAAGACACAAGAACGAGGTATGGCGCTCGTTCCCTTGAAGATTTATTTCGATAATAATTCGCGTGTGAAAGTCGAACTTGCTGTTGCTCGCGGCAAGAAGCTCTACGATAAACGGGCTTCGATGGCAGAACGAGATTCGAAGCGAGAGATCGACCGCGCGATGAAGCAACGTTACCGCTAGATCCCAGGAAGAGAGAAAGATATGAATGATTCTGTTATCACGATGATCAACAAGCTTCATGCGCGCCTTGACGATCTTGCCGAGGTTGTATCTTCCATTCCATTCGAGCTGAGCGGATATGATAAGAGGCTCGATCGTATTGATGATCAGGTCTATTTGATCGAGGTCGAATTAGAGAAGAAGATGCAGGGAAGCGTGCCGCTCACGCCGCTTTCTTCTGAAGAATCCAAAGCTTTTGATGTCGCTGCAGGAGAGCAAGCAGCGAGCAAGGCTGCGAAGAGTTCGGTTCATATTGTCGATGAGCAGATGAATGCAGACGATCTCTCACAGGTCAGAATCGCTTCTTCAGATGGAAAAGACGGTGATGATGAAGAGCCCGAAGGGTTTCTCACCGATTCTGCTAAAGAAACGATTGCAGGTGCGACTAAGACTTTGAATTCGCTTTATAAAGATGGTAAAGAGGTTGTTGGTGAATTCTCGGAAGCGTTTGGCGATATCAAAGAGGTCTTTAGCAAGAATCCTTTCAAGAAACATCGTTAGATGCTTGCAGAGTAGGGAACTCTTATCTGACGGGTAAAGTTATACTTCGATACCATTAAGGGTAGTCTTGTAGTGTACGGGGTTTCTAAATACGAGATAGGTATAACAACAGCCACTCTTCGATAGTAAGAGTGGCTGGTGTTCTTGAACGCTTCAGGGCGTTTCGAAGTGCGATGTGGCAGAAGGGTGATTACTTGATAGCCCTCATCGCTTCATCGAATTCAGCAGCGCTTTCAGCAGCTGCAGCAGCTGCACCTTCGTTTCCTTGCGCATCGAAATCCTCGACTGCAGCTTCTGCTTCGCCGCGAATATCGTATTCGAGTTTTTCAAGGTCGTCCTTTGCGATGCGATTCAGTTCCTCATTCGAGATATCCATGATGAACACCTTCCTTCGTGAAGTAGGTCTCTTTCGATACTTTTATTGTAGTTAACCAGGTATGAAATGCGATTACCGCAGGGAAACCGTTTTCTTTCGTCTTGGCTACAAGCTCCCGTCGGTCGAACAATAACGACACCTGCGGGATTTCATGAGATAAGCCTTGGACAGAGTTCTCTCGTATGGTATATTGCTAGGGCTTGTTTGTAATTAACAGCTCTTATACGGGCTGTCGAAGAATGAACGATAAATGGAGTTGATCAAGAATGTCCAAAGTATGTGAGATCTGTGGTAAAGCACCAAGCGCTGGTCGTAATGTCAGCCACTCTCATCGCGTTACGAATCGTACCTTCCGCCCGAACATCCAGAAGGTTACTATCAAGCTCAATGGTAAGGTCAAGCGCGCAAATGTGTGCACCAAGTGCCTCAAGGCTGGTAATGTCGAGCGCGCATAATAGATAATCTTGCGTTGAACTCGAAGACCATCCATTCGGATGGTCTTTTTTGTGTAATATAATCATCTTAGATCATGTCCTCTTGTTGGCCCATAGTGGGTCAATGGTTTGAAAGGAACGCCATGAGTACCGATATTCCTGGAGATCTGATCGTTTCAGAGGATGTCTTGGCAGACATCGCTGGCCACGCTGCTCTTCAGTGCTACGGCGTCGTTGGCATGGCTGTGCCGAGCGCGAACACTGGCTTCAAAAGACTGCGTCCGAACTCACCGTTGCGCAAAGGTGTTATCGTCTCTGTCGATGAAGAAGGTGTTCTCATCAGTCTTTATGTCATTCTTGAGCACGGCGTTAACATTAATGCAGTATCGACGAACCTTGTCGATCAGGTAACATTTGCGCTCGAAGAGTTCATTCAAAGCCCGCTTAAGGGGATCGACGTGCACGTCCAAGGGATCAAGGTCAGGTAAGCGCGCGTTCGCCAACGATCAGCTCGCAAAGAGGAGTCTTTTGCATGAGTAACTATACTTCTAACGATGTGGTAAATGCCATTGCAGCTGCTGCAAAGGCGTTGGACGCTCGCAAGGATGAGATCAATCGCCTGAACGTCTTTCCTGTCCCAGATGGCGATACAGGAACGAACATGTCGCTTACGCTTGCGATGGTGGTAGAGAATCTCGCATCGCTACCTATCGGTGCTTCGGCTGCTGAGAAACGCCGTGCGATCACATCTGGTGCTCTTATGGGTGCGCGTGGCAATTCCGGCGTCATTACTTCCCAGATCTTGCGCGGTCTGTGTGAGGGATTCGAAGGTCATGAATCTTTCGATATGGATGCAATCGGCGACGCGTTCGCTAAAGCGGTTGAAGTTGCCTTCAATGCAGTACGTAAGCCCGTTGAGGGCACTATTCTCACGGTTTTGCGTGATACTGCAGCTGCCGCAAAGCCAACAAAGAAGCATCGTCCAGAGTTTGAAGAGTACCTTCAGAATGTCGTGAATGAAGCATATGCTTCGGTTCAGCGCACCCCTGATCTTCTACCTGTTTTGAAAGAGAATGGAGTGGTTGATGCGGGCGGTTATGGTCTTGCTATCTTCTTCGATTCTTTTGTCGCTGCTCTTACTGGTCGTGCAGAGGCCATGGTCGACGAACTTGCGTTCGCACGTACAGCTGCTCCTAAGGCGGAAATTGAGCAGATCAACGACTGGGAGGGCTCAGAATACACTTACTGCAATGAATTTCTTGTTCATACCGATGATCTCGATACTGCTGAAGCGCTTGACTTCTTGCAGAGTATGGGAGATTGCGAACTATGCGTTGGTTCGGCTCCGGTCTATAAGGTCCACGTTCACTCCAATACCCCCAATGAGGTGCTGGCATACTTCTTGGACAAAGGTGCGATCTCTGAAGTGCATATCCATAATATGAAGCTTCAAAGCGCTGAGCGCTCTGCTTCACTTGAAAAGGAGTTGCAGGCAGAGAAGAAACCGATCGGATTCGTTGCGGTTGCTGCGGGTTCTGGCAACGCTGCTATTCTTGAGAGTCTCGGTGTCGATGTGGTTGTTTCTGGTGGTCAGACCATGAACCCTTCAACAAAGGAACTGCTTGACGCGGTCGATCGAGTAAATGCAGATGCGGTGATCATCCTTCCGAACAACAAGAACATCATCATGGCTTCGCAAAGCTGTGTCGACGTATCAGAAAAACCCTGTGCGGTCGTAGCGACTACAAGCGTCCCTGAGGCGTTCTCAGCGCTTTTTGTCTTCGACGAGTCCGCATCGCTTGAAGAAAACGTTGAGGAAATGACCGAGGCTGCTCAGGAAGTACGGACAGGCGAGGTCACGCATGCTATCAAGAACGCAAAGGATGCGCACGGTGGTCCTATCAAGGAGGGCGACACCATTGGTATCGCTGAAGGCTTGATTGAGGTGGTAGGCGATAGCGTTGCTGATGTGACGCTTGGTATTCTTGAGGTCATGAATGCAGATGATGCTGATACGCTCACCATCCTTGCGGGCGAGGATCTCTCACAAGAAGACTTCGATACGATCATCGAACGTATTGAAGAGGCCTACGAAGATCTTGAGGTTGATCCTCATCGTGGCGAGCAGCCTCTCTATCCGATCATCTTATCGCTCGAATAGGGCCTCGTATCGTGACAAAGCGCTCTTCACAGTATGATCGAAAGGCGGATCGGAGGCAGTGCTCCGACCGCCTTTCTGCTACCTTGCGTTTCGATGCTCCCGTGAGCACGATCGCTCAAGTGAGCGAAAAGCGTGCTTCTATGCTCGAAGCACGTGGTGTTACGCGCGTGCGTGATTTGCTCGATCGATTTCCGCGACGATATCTCGATATGTCCGAGTTGCTCACTATCGCTCAAGCAAAGATCGGTCTTTCATGTACGATCATGGCAAGCGTGCATGAAGTGAAGGCTAAGCAACCGCGCCGAAATCTTTCCCTGGTCGAGATCACGCTCGTTGATTCGACATCAACGTTGATCGTCACCTGTTTCAATCAGCCCTGGCTTGCTCAGAAGTTGTCGAGTGGTGATTTGCTCACGGTCTCGGGAACGATCGAGTTCAACTACGGATTCAAGCGCATGACCAATCCGCTCATAGCTCTTATTGAAGATGCAGATGAGGCGCGAGGTGTCATCCAGGCTTTACATCCTACGCTCAATCAACTTTCACCTGCGCTTATGAAACGCTTGATAACAAATGCACTTAAGGTAGTACGCGGAATGTACGATCCTTTGCCGCTTGGATTGCGCAAACGATATCGTTTGTGTTCGCGGTATCAAGCTTATCGAGCGATCCACCTTCCATGCAGCATGGAAGAAGTAGCGATGGCGCGTAGGCGCTTGCTCTATGAGGAACTGCTCTTTCTTGAGCTAGAGCTTTTAAGCGAGCAAAAGAGACGCACAGAGAGAGATACTCCTTTTATCCAGCAAAGCGATGAGTCTCTCTTTGCGCAGATCAGTGCATTGCTTCCTTTTCGGCTCACCGAAGAACAAATGGGTGCGATTGCTGATATTCTCGGTGATATGCGTGCTCCGTTTATCATGGATCGTATGTTGCTTGGTGATGTCGGTACAGGTAAAACGATCGTTTCGCTTTTTGCGCTTGTTGTCGCAGCAAGCAACGGGCATCAAGCGCTCATGGTTGGACCGACTGAGATCTTGGTACGTCAATATGAACGAGTACTCGGCCCTTTGCTCGACGAGCTTAATATCTCATGGGCGGTCTTGAGCGCGATGACCCCACCCGAAGATCGTTCTATCATTTTAACTGGGTTGCATGAAGGGTCGATCTCTGTATGTTTTGGCACCCATGCGCTCTTCGAGCCATCGGTTGTGTTCCGAGATTGCTCCTTTGTATGTTTTGATGAACAGCAGCGTTTTGGCGTGGATCAACGCGAGCGTCTGCTTGCAAAAGCACCAGGAGCTGATGTGCTCTCTATGACCGCAACTCCTATTCCGCGCTCACTCGCTCTTGCGCTCTACGGAACAACTGCACTCAGCTATTTGCGCAAACCGCCTTCTGTGAAGAGCGCGCGTACCACTTCAGTGCTTCCGTTTACAGACGAAGGTGTTGCCTATGACGCCGTTCGTGCGGCCCTAGCTCGAGGAGAACAGGCTTATGTTGTCTGTCCGCTTATCGGCGTATCGACCGAGCAGCTTCAAGGTGATGATGTTGAAGAGGAAGAACAGATTGAATATGCGTTGGTTGAGTTTGGTCTCGAATCAGATTCGATCACGAATAGTAAAACATCGATCGCTGCTGATAATCCACGCGTTGCAGCTGCAAAGCAGCATGCGAAAATCCTGCAAGCCCAGGTCTTTCCTGAAGCACGTGTTGCACTGCTTCATGGTCGAATGACATCAGAAGAGAAGACATCCATCATGGAGGAATTCGTGAAGGGTGATATCGATATTCTGGTCTCTACTACTATCGTCGAAGTCGGCGTTGATGTGTCCAATGCAACGATCATGATAGTTGAAGATGCTGATCGCTTTGGTTTGGCTCAGCTTCATCAACTTCGTGGTCGAGTAGGTCGAGGCGAAAAACCCGGTCAGGTATTTCTTATCACAAGATCGAAAGCCCCGTCGGCACTTGAGCGTTTGCAGGCGATGGAAGTGACGGAAGATGGTTTTGAGCTTTCCGAGATAGATCTTTCGCAACGAAAAGAAGGTGATGTGTTTGGTGCACGGCAGCATGGCGCATCACCATTGCGCTTGGTCAATGTCATTCGAGATAGTGCGGTCATCGAGGCAGCCTATCATGATGCATACGATATCGTTTTTAACGACAGCCTCGGATCCCTCGAACGTGCTATTCTCGATCAGGAGCTTCGTGCACAGATGCGAAGCTGATTGACGAAAGAGGGTTCTTATCGATGCGCGTGATTGCGGGAAAATATAAGGGACGAAACCTCAAGACGCTCAAAGGTGATACGACTCGGCCGACCACCATGCGTGTGAAAGAGTCTCTTTTCAGCAGCTTGATTAGCATACGAGGAGATTTTGATGGCATTGTGGTGCTCGATGCGTTCGCGGGCTCTGGCGCACTCGGTATCGAATCGCTCTCAAGGGGTGCAACTAAAGCGGTCTTCTTTGAACGATCGAAGCAAGCTGCACAGATCGTGAAAGACAATCTTGCCTTGTTACAAGATGCGCATGATAAAGCGTTGCTCGAACTTGGCGATACCGCACGACTTGCAATGCGAAAGCGCCCGTATGCTTTCGATCTGGTCTTTTTTGACCCACCTTATGTATATGCTGTGCAAGAGGTCTTTGACATCATTGCATCGCTTGATGAGGCTGGAGTTTTGAATACAGGGGCGCTCATCTGCTATGAGCTTTCGAAAAAGAATAAAGAAATGTGTGCAGTCGAGGCGCATAGGGTAAAATGTGAACTCGTCTCGATGAAGGATTTCGGCGAGACGACCTATGTCATTTTGAGAAAGGGCAATGAATGAAGCGTGCAGTTGTTCCGGGTACGTTCGACCCGATCACTAAAGGTCACATCGATGTGATCGCTCGTGCCGCGCAGGTCTTCGATGAGGTTATTGTTGCAGTGGCGGCATCTCATAAAAAAGGACCGATCTTTGACCAAGAGACACGTGTTGATCTTGCGAAAGAAGCGCTTTTGGATTACCCGAATGTTCGTGTAGTAGGTTTTAATTGCTTACTTGTCGATTTTGTTCGTGAGCAGGAAGCTCATATTGTCGTAAAGGGTCTGCGTGCTATCACTGATTTCGAATACGAATTCCAGCTCACTGCACTCAATTACGAACTTTCTAAGGATCTTGAAACATTCTTTATCATGTCACCACCGAAGTATATGTACCTTTCGAGCTCGATCGTGCGCGAGATGGCTTCAATGGGGGGAGATGTGAAGCGCTTCGTGCCTGAGTGCGTAGAACGTGCGCTTATGGAGTATTTCAACGAAGCATATTGATCAGCGACCCACGTGCTCGTACGCTTACCGACGAAAGGGCCTTCCTATCGAATCGATTGTTCTCTGCGATGAGGACGAATAGGTTTTTTTGTTGTCTAAGTGCCGCTTATGCTCTAAGATAGTAAAGATTTTATTCGTGTTCTGAACACGATTGGAAGGATGTTTATGGACGAAATTGGAGTAATGAACCTTATCGAAGAGCTTTCTGTGCTCATCGAAGATTCGAAACCGGTTTTCGGCAAGAATACCATGCGACAAGTGGATGCTCAGGCAGCATTCGAGATTCTTGACGAGATCCGTGACACCTTCCCGAGCGAATTCGCTCAAGCTCGTCAGATCATCAGAGAACGTCAGGCGCTGCTTGATGAAGCAGAAGCACAGGCTTCGCGGCTTATTGAAGATGCACGCAGCCAAGCGATCACTATCGCATCTGAGCAGGAGATCGTTCGTATCTCTCAACAGCAAGCGGATACTATTATGGCTGAAGCTCGTGAACTCGAGCGTGAGACGCGCGCGGGTGCTGAAGACTTTGCTGATGAAGTATTCTCTCATGTCGAGCAAAGTCTCGATACCGCACTAAACAGCGTTCGCCGTTGTCGCGATCGTTTGAACGCGAACTCTCTTAGCGCTGGTCGCTAATGAACGCACAACAGCATTTTCTTAAGCTGCCGGAATCTCTATTCGAGACTTCGGCAGTTGCTGATTTTACTGGCGATATCGCTCTTGATGACATCATCATGGGCGCCGATCGCTATTCTTTTCCAGAGCCTGTGCACTATCAGCTCATTGTCACGAACACGGGTGGTGCATTCTTGGTAACAGGATCGCTCGGAGCTCGCGCATTGAGTGCATGCGCTCGATGCTTGGACGATGTCGAACTTGACATTGATGCCGAGGTTGAAGCCTACTACCTGATTCCAGATGTCGAAGCTTCTTTTACTGAAGATGAAGAGGTTGAATACGAGATCTTAGAAGGCAAGGATAAGATTGATCTAGACGCGCTTGTGCGCTCTGCTCTTGCGCTTGCTTTTCCTTATATCCCGCTTTGTAAAGACGATTGTGCGGGGCTTTGTTCTCAATGCGGCGCAAACCTCAATCATGAAACATGCGATTGTGTTATAGAACACGATGATCATCCCCATAACCCGTTTGCAGTGTTAAAGGATCTTAAGCTCGATACAGACTAGCAATGCCTTTATCGATCAAGCGTAGTGTGTGTGAGTGATTCTATCTTGCCCAAACTTTATCATTCATGTTTTCACTGCCGTTCAGGTAACTCGCGAAAACTAAGCCATTGAATTTACGAGTAAGGTTTGTTAGCATGTCTCTTTGCGTCAAACGTAAGTTTCAGGCCATGCCTGTGTTATAGAAGGAGAGACTGATGGCAGTACCTAAGCGTAAGACTGGTCGTGCACGTACTCATGCACGTCGTAGTGAAAATGATAAGATCGCAGCACCTTCTCGTTCTTTGTGCCCAGAGTGTGGCGAAGTGAAACTTCCGCATCGTGTTTGTCCGAACTGCGGCCATTATCGCGATCGTGAAGTGATTCAAACCGCATAAGCAGCGCTGATCGACTAACGTTCGATTGTTATTCAGAATCCCTCGGTCATCGATCGAGGGATTTTTCTGTATCGTGTTGACTTACGGGGCCACATGAACCTTTTCTTCTAGAATTGTAGTATTGAACTTATGAGGTGAAGACCGTGAATGAAATGATTACTGTTGCTGTAGATGCGATAGGCGGCGATCATGGCGCTCCTGTTGTACTTGATGGCGTAGCAAGAGCGCTTAGAGCTGATCAGAATTTGCAGGTGATCATCTGTGGTCCGAGCGATATTGTCGTGCCCTTTGCCAAGGATCACGATCGTTGCATCGCTCAAGAATGCACTGAAGAGATCGCTATGGATGAACATCCTGCACAAGCGGTGCGGAAGAAAAAGGACTCTTCTATTGTTGTGGGTTGCCGTCTTGTAAAGGAAGGTGTTGCCCAAGGGTTCTTTTCGGCTGGTTCAACAGGTGCCTGCCTTACAGCTGCTACGCTTGTGATGGGTCGCATCAAGGGTGTCATGCGTCCGGCTATCGCCACCATCATCCCGTCTCCTGCAAAACCTGTGGTTATGTGCGATGTGGGTGCGAATGCTGATTGTAAGCCAGCCTATCTTGTTCAGTTTGCCCAGATGGCCTCCGTTTATGCCGAACAGGTTATCGGTATTTCTGATCCGAGTGTTGCATTGCTCAATATTGGTAGCGAGGATACGAAAGGATCCCAGTTCAGCCAAGAAGCGTTTGCGCTTATGAAAGAGGCTTTGCCGAACTTTATCGGCAACAAGGAGGGCTGTGATATTCTGCCTGCTGGCGCCGATGTCTTTGTTACAGATGGGTTCACTGGTAATGTGTGCCTGAAGACGATCGAGGGAACATCGAAAGTTCTTTTCAGCGCACTTAAGGACGTGATGATGAAGGATCTGAAGACTAAGCTTGCTGCACTTTGCTTAAAAGGTTCCCTTCAAGAGCTCAAGGACTCCATCGATCCTGATCTATACGGTGGTGCTCCCTTGCTCGGAGTGAACGGAGCATGCTTGATCGGCCATGGTTCTTCGAATGCGACAGCGATTGAAAACGGGATCGCGATGACTGCACGAACCGTTCGTTTGGATGTTTCGGGAATAATCGCCCGTACCGTGAAAAAAGACGACGACCTCGGGTAAAATTGATACGTTTTGTTCGTTGACGAGGGAGCTTGATTGAGCAAAGTAGAAGAACATAGAGCTCTTTTGAATGAGGCCGAAAAGACGCTCGGTCATCATTTCAAGGATCCGACGCTTCTTCTGGCAGCACTCACGCATCCCTCTGCTGCTGAGGGACGATCGCTCTCAGACTCATACGAACGTTTGGAGTTCTTGGGCGATAGTATCCTTGGTGCTATCGTTGCCGATCGAGCTTTTCATGCCTATCGCAATGTTGATGAGGGCGGCCTTACGCGCATCAAAGTCTCTCTTGTTTCAGGAGCATCGCTCTCAAAGACAGCAGAAGGTCTTGGATTTGCTGATCTGATCATCTTCGGCTCTTCGGAGACAGGCACGGGAAAGCGCGGCCTTCATTCAGCGCTCGAGAATGTCTATGAAGCTGTTGTTGCAGCACTCTATCTCGATGGAGGCTGGGATGCGGCATGCGCATTTGTCGATCGTACGCTTGTAGTGAATATGAACCTCGATATGGCGCGTGAGCCCGAGAATCCTAAGAGCGTATTGCAAGAAAAGCTCCAAGAAGATGGCATCACGCCGACCTATCGATTGGTAGAGACACAAGGACCTCCTCATAACAGAACATTCATCACACAGGTCTTCGTGGGGGTCAATTCGCTTGCAAAGGGTGTTGGCCGCACGAAGAAGGAATCTGAGAGCAATGCTGCTGATTCAGCATTGAAAGCGCTCAGTTCATTCTTCGATGCGAAGGACTCGAAGGATAAGAAACGCCAGGCAGATGCGAGAGCGGCAGTAAAGGCTGCGAAAGCAGAAGAAAAGGCGAGGAGAAAAGCTGAAAATGCGCGAAAGAAGAAGCAGTAAGGGGCTTGCGTGTATCTTAAGTCGTTGAATCTGAAAGGGTTCAAGTCCTTTGCCGACCGAACGGTCATGCGCTTCGAGCCAGGACTTGCAGCCATCGTTGGTCCGAATGGATCAGGTAAATCGAACATCTCCGATGCGGTGTTGTGGGTGCTTGGCGAACGTAACGCTAAGAGCTTGCGCGGGCAGTCTATGGAAGACGTCATCTTCTCGGGGTCTTCAGCAAGAAAACCTGTTGGCGTTGCAGAGGTCGAGCTTGTGCTCGACAATTCTGATGCTACGTTGCCCGTCGATTTTACCGAAGTGTCCATCGGGCGTCGTATGTATCGAAATGGCGAGAGCGAATACTTGATCAATGGTGCGCTTGTACGTCGCATGGACGTGCTCGACATCCTCCACGACAGCGGGCTTGGTTCTGGCACGAACTCCATCATCTCTCAGGGCAATCTCGATTCTATCCTCTCATCGCGTCCCGAAGATCGTCGCGAACTGATTGAAGAAGCGGCAGGTATCCTCAAGCACAAGGAGAGGCGGAAGAAGAGTGAGCGTAAGCTTGCTCAGATGGATGCACATCTAGCACGCGTGAATGATATCACCGCAGAGGTCGAGCGCCAGCTCAAGCCTCTTGAGCGTAAAGCAAAAAAAGCACTCATGTTCAAAGAGCTCGATGCTGAATACCGAAAATATCGTCTTGATCTTGCTGTAGACGATCTGCGTATACTGCAAGATCAGTGGAATCAGATTCTTGAGCGCGAACAGGCAAGCCAGAAGAGCGCTAATAGCGCGCTTGCTGCACTCACGCAAGCCGAAAAAGCTCATGATGAGCTACAAGGTCGATTGCAAACCACAGGTGAGAACGAGTCTTCGCTTGGCGAGGATTATCGCCGAGCCCGCTCAATAGCTGAATCGATCAATTCTCAGTGTCTTGTGCTTCGAGAGCGCCGCCATTCTTATGAGCAAGAGCTCGCGCATGGGGTGCGATCGTTCGAGAACGAGAAAATCCAGGTCAAACGCGTACGCGCTGATCTCGAGGAACTTACAGCGCAATTCGAAGAAGTCGAGAAGTCTTTCAAGATGGCTTCTACAACCCAACAGCGTATTGAACAGAACTACAATGATCGAGTCGATCAGCGCAATGGACTTCGTAAGCAAATCGATACCGTCATGGCTGAGCAACGTTCGCTCACGTATCGCAGCGAGACCATCCAAACCACGCTTGACTCTATGAAAGAAGAGTTACATGAGACGCAGGTCCGCTCGGAAGTCGCGGATGCGCAGGTTGCGGATTCTCAGACGCGTCTTACCCAACTTGAACAAAAATGTGCCAGCTTGCAGCAACAGGTCGATAAGCTCGAAAGCGAACTGATAGAAGCAGAACGCACAGAGCAAGACGCGCGCGAGAAGCTGAATGGTGCATTGCTCAAACGTGAACAGACGCGTGCAGAGATGGATGAAATGCGTGAGGAGCTCACTCAGGTAGGAGCTCAACGAAAGGCACTCGAAGAGCTCGAGCGTGCTAACGAAGCATCAAATCCTGTGCTCTCATGGCTTATGTCTGACGATCATGAGCTTGGCTCGTGGCGTGCGCTCACTCACGAGCTCTCGGTTCCAGGTGATCTTGATATGATCGTAGAGGCATTGCTCGGTTCAAACATGCATGGTCTATTCGTAGAAGATATGGACAGCGCTGCACGTTTTATCGCCGGTCTCGAAGCGAGTGGTGAGACAGGTGATGTTGTCTTGCTGCCGGAAAAGAATATGTTTCAGCTGGTCGATGAAGATACCTTCGCTCAAGCCGAACACGCACACCGTTTGCTTGATAAGATCGAGACGTCAAAGCGTTTTGCTCGCGGTTTTGAAATGCTTCTCGGGCAAGTCTATCTCTACGACACGAGAGAAGAGCTCTTCAAGGCATGGCAGCGTGCTCCACACGGGGTTACGCTCGTTAGTCGAGATGGGTGCATTGTCGATACGAATGGTCGTGCCCGCTTTTTCCGAAAGTCCGAGGAAGACAAAGCCAACAGCGCGCTCTTGCGGCGTCGTAATCTAAACGAATTGCGTACACGCGAATCGAAGCTCTCAGATCGATTCGCTGAGATACGTGACACCTATGATGCGCTCGAGAACTCGTTGAAAGAGCTTCAGATCGAATCGCTCCAAGCCTCAGAGAAGAGCGCAAATGTACGGGCTCAGCGCGACTCTACATCACTTGATCTACAAGGTGAATCTCAGACGCTTGAGGCACTGCGCATTAGCCATGACAGCCTGCTCAAAGAACAACAGCGCTATCGTAGGTATCTTGAAGAGGCTCAGCCTGACTCTGACAAGCTCAAAGAAGAGCTTGTTCAGGTTCAGGCCGATCTGCAGGAGAATAAGAAACAAGTCGAAGAGATGCACAAATTGCTCGACCCTGTTCAGGCTCAAGTGCTCTCACTCTCCGAGGAACTCTCTGATGCTCGTTTGGAGAAAGCGCGTTTGCAAGAGGCCTATGCCTACAACGAACGCATGGTCGCATCGCGTAAGCAAGAGATCCGTAATCTCGAAACACGCTCTCTTGCACAAGAGCAGCGTTTCAAGATGCTCGAAGCGGCATCTGCTCGCGTCGAGCCGCTGCTTACTTCGCTCGAATTGCTCTATGAAGCAGTCTCACATCATGTTTCTGATCTTGAGATCATGACTCGCGAGAGTCAGGAGTCCCAACAAGAATTGCACAAGCTCATCGCTGAATCGACGCAAAAGGTGCGCGAGTTGCGCATTTCGCTCGATCAACAAAGTTCGGCTGCATCCGAAATTCGTGTTGAGAAGGGTCGTCTTGAGATCAAAGTCGATGGCGCAATCCAGGTCATCGTCTCCGAGTGCGAAACTCCGCTCGAAACGGCACTCGAGCTTCCTAAGATCGAAGATCGCACGCGCTGCGAGCAAGAGGCGGATCGTTTGATGCGACGAATCAAGAATCTCGGAACCGTGAATCCTGATGCGGCTTATGAGTATGAACAGGTAAATGAACGTTACAACTATTTGCTCTCGCAGCTGCAAGATATGAATAATGCGCGTAGCGCTCTTGCGCGCATCGTCGCGCTCATTGATGAGCGGATGATCGACGATTTCGTAAAGACCTTCGAGCAGGTGAATGCGAATTTCTCGGAAATCTTCTCAACGCTCTTCCCAGGCGGGCATGCACATCTATCGCTTGTTGATCCAGACGATCTGGAGAACACAGGCGTTGATGTCAATGCTCAACCGGTCGGCAAGACGGTCAAGAAGATGTCACTGCTTTCAGGTGGCGAGAAATCGATGACCGCGATGGCGTTGCTCTTTGCGGTTTATCGTATTCGCCAAACGCCATTTTATATCCTCGATGAGATCGAGGCAGCGCTTGACGATTCGAACTTGCGTCGTCTCATGAATTATCTGAATACCGTGCGCGATTCTGCACAGTTCATCATGATTACTCATCAGCGTCGCACGATGGAGTCAGCCGATATTCTCTATGGTGTTTCCATGCAGGCTGATGGTGTGACAAAAGTGCTGAGTCAGCGCATTGATCAAGCTCGTTCCAAGGAGGATTGATGGGTTTTTTCAACCGCATCTCAGAAGGCCTCAATCGCTCACGCGATAAGTTCAAAGAGCAGATGAACGTTCTGCTCGATCGTGGTCCAGATGTTGACGAAGAGTTTTGGGAGACGCTTGAAGAGACGCTCATTTTAAGCGATTTTGGCGCTGCTGCCGCAGATGATATTGTCGAAGAACTACGCGACGAATCAACACGCAAAGCGCTGCCTGATGCATATGCAGTGCTCGATCTATTGGCCGAGAAGATTGCTGATCAGTTCATTGAGATGGAAGGATCAATCTTTGACGATGAAGCTGTTGTGCTCTTTGTTGGTGTGAATGGTTCAGGTAAGACCACTACAGTAGGCAAGCTTGCAGCTGAGGCCCATGACAACGGGCGTAAGGTGTTGCTTGGTAGTGCTGATACGTTTCGCGCTGCAGCTATCGAACAGCTCGAGGTATGGTCGAAGCGTGCAGATGTTGAGATCGTTTCGCGGGATCGTGGCAGCGACCCTGCCAGTGTATGCTTTGAGACGCTCGAGCGTGCTGAACAAACAGGCTCCGATCTGGTTCTTATCGATACAGCTGGGCGTCTTCATACATCAGATGATCTGATGCGTGAGCTGAAGAAGGTCGTCGATGTGGTGCGTAAGCGTTCGGAATTGCCTGTCTACACGCTGCTCGTCATTGATGCAACAACAGGTCAAAACGGCCTATCGCAAGCGCGCGAGTTTAACAAGGCGCTTGATCTCGATGGCATAATCTTAACGAAGCTCGATGGTACCGCAAAAGGTGGTATCTCGGTTGCTATCGCACATGAACTGGAATTGCCGCTCTACAAGATCGGCGTAGGGGAAGGCATCGAAGATCTTCAAGATTTCGATGCACTCGATTTTGCGAATGCGTTGATTGGAGATATGCGCGATGCTGGATAATCTCTCAGATAAACTTCAGTCTATCTTCTCTGGGCTACGCTCGAAAGGCAAGCTCAATGAGGAGGATATCAATACCGCCATGAAAGAGATCCGCATGGCGTTGCTTGAAGCGGATGTTAATTTCAAGGTGGTTAAGTCCTTTATTAAGAACACAAAAGAACGCTGTCTTGATGCAGAAGTGCTCGACTCGCTCACGCCAGGGCAGAATGTTGTCAAGGTCGTGCTTGATGAGTTGACCGAACTGCTTGGTCGTAGTGATTCTCGTCTCGTACTCTCTTCACGCATTCCTAATGTCATCATGCTTGTTGGCCTGCAAGGCTCTGGTAAGACCACGGCTGCTGCAAAGCTTGCATATCTGTTAAAGAAGCAGAATCATAATCCGCTTTTGGTTGCTTGCGACGTCTATCGTCCTGCTGCTGCTGATCAGTTGCAGACTTTAGGTGACGAAATCGACGTGCGTGTTTACCGTGGTGATGGTAAGGATCCGATCAAGATCGCACAAGAGGGCGTGCGTGATGCGGTTGATTCGTTGCGTGACATTGTCATCATCGACACGGCGGGTCGTTTGCATGTCGATGAAGAGATGATGACCGAAGCAAAGAATATCCGTGATGCTGTACAACCTGATCAGATTCTCATGGTAGTTGATGCGATGACGGGCCAAGATGTGGTCAATGTCGCATCTGCATTCGCTGAACAGGTCGATTTCGATGGCGTTATCATGTCGAAGATGGACGGTGATGCTCGTGGTGGTGGAGCGCTCTCCATCAAGCAGGTCACGGGTAAGCCTATCAAGTTCATCTCGATGGGGGAGAAGCCAGATTCTCTCGAGGAATTCCATCCTGATCGCATGGCAAAGCGCATACTCGGTATGGGTGATGTGGTTAGCCTTATCGAAACGGCAGCCCAGATCAGAGCCGATGAGCTTGAGCAGGAAGAGGCAGAGCGCATGATGCGCGCTGATCTCAACCTGAACGATTTTCTCACCATCAATAAGCAGGTACGTAAGATTGGTGGTATTCAGAAGCTTGTCTCTGCCCTTCCCGGTGGCGATAAGGCGCTCAAAGAGGGTTCCGTCAACGAAAATGCACTCGATGAGATGGAGGTCATGATCAATTCCATGACTCGCGAAGAGCGTGAGACGCCCTCTATTATCAATGGATCGCGCCGTGCACGTATCGCTGCAGGTGCAGGTGTTTCGGTCACACAACTCAATCAGATGCTGAAGAAATACAACGAAACGCGCAAGATGATGAAGCAGGTCATGGCAAAGCAGGATCTTGATATGGGATCGCGTAAAGGCAAGAAAGGGAAGAAAAGACGTAAACACCGTTCACTTCCTGGTATGGGAGGCATGGGTATGGGGGATTTGAAGCGTCTTCAAGAGATGATTCAAGACCAGTGATAAGAGTCCCCATATCCGCTCAGTAAGTCTTCTCTTGCAAAACCTCGCCGCTCACCTTATTATTGGTAATTGCTGTTTTCTCAGGTTTACTGAATAAAGTACGTAATATAAAAAGGAGTTAACCTTCATGGCAGTAAAGATTCGTCTCGCCCGTCACGGCGCACATAAGGCACCTTACTATCGTATCGTCGTCGCAGATTCTCGCGCACGTCGTGATGGTCGCTATATCGAGCAGATCGGTACTTACAATCCGCTCACTGAGCCTAAGCAGGTCAACCTTGACCTTGAAAAGGTCGATAGCTGGATCGCTCAGGGTGCTAAGCCTACCGAAACGGTTGAGCGTCTCATCAACGATCTTCGTCAGAACGGTTAAACATGTCCGATCCAAATACTGATATTTCTGGGCTCGTTGCTGAACTTATCGCTCCGCTCGTTGAATTTCCTGACGAGGTCGATATCAGCTCTATTGAGACCGAAGATGGCTCTACGCTCATTGAGGTTCATGTGAATCCTGATGACGTTGGGCGCGTTATCGGCCGCCAAGGTCGTGTTATCAAAGCCATACGAACGCTCAGTCGTGCTGCGGGTTCGCGTCACGATATGCGCATCGAAGTCGAACTTGTCGACTAATGAGTTCGTGGGCTAATGTAGCCACTATAGGCAAAGCTAAGAATCTTAAAGGAGGACTGCTCGTGTATCCACGCGAGGGTCTTCCTTTTTTATTGGAAGAGGGTATGTCGGTCACTTTCGTTCCTCCGGTGCTGCGCACGCCACGCACAGGTCGGGTCGAGAGCATCTCTGCGCAGCCGAGTGGTGCCTATCTGGTGTGCTTTGATACCATCGATTCGATCGAGCTTGCCGAACGTCTGCAAGATCATAGCTGTCTTGTGCGTAAGAGCGATCTGCCTGATGACTTTGATCATGGTTTACACGACCTGGTTGGCTTTACTCTGTTAGACCCTAAGGCTGTTCTTATCGGGCGCATCGTAGCGCTCGAGGAAAATCCCGCACACCCTTTGCTCGTTGTAGAGCACAATACCGCTTCTTTGAAAGATACCCTTGATGCGTCATCTGACCAGAATGCGACGCTTGTGCGTGTTCCTCTTGTCGAAGATTTCATCGTTTCGCTCGATGATGCGACAAAAGTTCTTGTGATGGATCTGCCCGAAGGTCTTTTCGATCTATAATGAGCACCGTGTTGCGAGAAGAAAGGACGTCTATGCTTATCGAAACACTCTCTGTTTTCCCGCAATGCTATGACTCGATCATGAACGAATCGATCATGAAGCGTGCACAAGACAAGGGTATTCTCGACTTTCGCGCACATGATCTGCGTGATTGGACACATGATAAGCATCGCACTACTGATGATGAGCCATATGGTGGTGGGCAGGGGCTTGTCATGAAGTGCGAGCCGATTTTCGAGGCGACTGATGATTTGTTCGCTGCTGCACCGAAGAAGCCCTATACCATATTCCTTTCACCTACAGGCCAGCGTCTTGATGAAGCGCTTACGCTCGAACTCGCCGCGCAAGATCACCTCTTCTTCATTTGTGGACACTATGAAGGTATCGACGAGCGCGCCTACACGCTTGCAGATAGGGTCATCTCGATCGGCGACTATGTGCTCACGAGTGGAGAGCTCGCATCGATGGTGGTCATCGATGCGGTTGTGCGACGTCTTGATGGCGTGCTTGGAGATGAAGGAAGTTCGATTGATGAGAGCTTTTATGATGGCTTGCTCGAATACCCGCAGTATACGCGTCCTGCGACCTACCGCGGCATGCAGGTTCCTGAGGTGCTTCTTTCAGGGCACCATGGCAATATCGAGCAGTGGCGTCATCAGCAAAGCCTGATCCGCACAAAGCAGTTACGTCCTGATCTTCTTGAGCATGCAAATCTCTCTGATGACGACCGTGCGTTCCTAGACCAGCTTTCATGACCTTCGACCACTACTTCATTTTTGGCGGTTCCACCATCACGAAAGATTGTTTAATATAAGAAAATGCGTTCACGATGGGTGTCCTTGCATGGCAAAGACCGTATTATGAATGCATTCTTGAAGGCTTTGAAGAAGAAAGGAGCAACGTGGATTCCGGTCAACACGCGAGCGAGCACAAACCGAGCGTTTTCAGAAGGTTCATAAGCTTTCTCGTGATGGTTGCCATCATCGTTGCAGGCGCATGGTTGTTGCGCACCTTTATTATCGAGCCTTTCCAGATCCCTTCTGCATCCATGGAGCAGACCATCAAAACAGGCGATATGGTCTTTGCTGAGAAGGTTTCCTATCAATTCTCCGATCCTAAACAAGGCGATATCGTCGTGTTCTCTGATCCACAAGTCCCTTCGCGTACGCTTATCAAGCGCGTCATCGCCACTGAAGGTCAGACGGTCGATTTGCGCGATGGCGTGGTTTATGTCGACGGTGTTGCGCTTGACGAGCCCTATACCGATGGGCTTCCGAGCTATCCGCTGCATACGGTAGGCAATGTCGATATCACCTATCCTTATACGATCCCTGAAGGGGATGTGTGGGTAATGGGGGATAATCGCACGAATTCTTCTGATTCGCGCTATTTTGGTCCGATCGATGAAGATACCGTATTCGGCAAAGCGCTTGTCATCTATTGGCCGTTCGAGAACATCGCGATCCTGTAAGGTTGCTGTGGTGTTCGTGCGTGAATCAGCTAAAGAACGATAAAGTACATCGCTTCGTTGTAAGCGATGTACTTTGTGAATAAAGAGCATAAGGAGACGTATGACCACCAACGTCAGAACATCGAGCGAAAACCAAGAACCGCTCAGCTTCCAGGACATCATCTTAAGACTCCAACAATACTGGGCAGACCAAGGCTGCGTTGTTCTTCAGCCCTACGATAACGAGGTCGGTGCTGGTACATTCCATACCGCCACTACGCTACGAAGCCTCGGTCCTGGTACATGGCGTGCAGCCTATGTTCAACCTTGTCGTCGTCCTACCGACGGTCGTTATGGCGAGAACCCGAATCGCATGCAGCACTACTATCAGTTTCAAGTGCTGTTAAAGCCTTCTCCAGACAACGTTCAAGATCTCTATCTTAATTCTTTGCGCACCATTGGCATTGAGGTCGAAAAGCACGATATTCGTTTTGTTGAAGACGACTGGGAAAGCCCAACGCTTGGCGCATGGGGTCTTGGTTGGGAAGTGTGGCTCAATGGCATGGAGGTTACGCAGTTTACTTACTTCCAGCAGGTAGGCGGTTTCGAATGCAGTCCTGTTCCCGCAGAGATCACCTACGGTCTCGAGCGTTTAGCTATGTATATTCAGGGTGTTGATTCGGTCTACGATCTTGTATGGGCTCGAAGCTCAGATGGTACGGTATTCACGTATGGTGATGTGTTCTTGGAAAATGAGCGCGAATTCTCAGCGTATAACTTCGAGGTGGCAGACACAGATCTACTCTTTGGTGAATTCGACCGTTATGAGGCCGAATGCCTGTCTACCTTGGAAGCTGGCTTGCCGCTTCCTGCCTATGATTATGTCTTGAAATGCTCACATGCGTTCAATTTGCTTGACGCCCGTGGTGTTATTAGCGCCACTGAGCGTATGGGCTATATCCTACGCGTGCGTACGATTGCTAAGGCTTGCTGTAAAGCTTATCTCGAGAGGGTTGTTGGCATCGAAGTTGAATCCGGGGAAGGGGAATAGCTCAATGACAGATACACGCATGCTTGCCTTTGAGATTGGTGTTGAAGAGATTCCTGCATTCGACTTGCTCGATGCGGTTGCTCAACTGGAAAAGAAAGTCCCGATTATTCTTGATGAGGCGCGTATTCCTCATGGAGAGGTTCAAATCTATAATTCACCACGTCGTCTTATCGTGCTCGTCTCTGATGTTGCGAATGTGACCGAAGCTGAGACCGAGGTGTTCAAAGGCCCATCGGTAAAGATTGCATTCGATGAAGCAGGAAACCCCACTAAGGCTGCCATTGGGTTTGCTCGGGGCAAAGGCGTGGATGTTGATGAGCTCTACCGTGAAGAACAGGATGGCACCGAATATGTCTTTGCGAAACGCGAGGTTGCTTCTCTTGAGGTAGCCTCCATGTTGCCCGAGGTGCTTGAATCCATCATCCACTGCATCGCATGGCCGAAATCTCAGCGATGGGGCTCTGAGCGTGAGTACTTCTCACGCCCTGTTCGCTGGATCGTTGCGTTGTTTGGCAACGAAGTGATCGAGTTGGAATATGCTGGCCTTTCAGCTTCGAACAAAACGTTTGGTCATCGTTTCCTCGCACCAGGTCCTTTTGAGGTTTCCTCTGCGATTGATTTGCTCGATATAGTTCGCGCTGCTAAGGTGGTTCCCTCGCATACGATGCGCGAAACGCTCATTCGTCAACAGATCGAGGCGGTAGAGCAACAAACAGGTCTTAAAGCTGATCTGCCGAAAAAGACGCTTGTCGAGGTTGTCAACCTTGCTGAATATCCGACGGTCATGGTGGGCACATTCGACGAAGAATTCCTTGCAGTGCCCGAAGAGATCATTGTTGATGCGATGCTCATGCATCAGCGCTATTTTCCGCTCTATGGAACTGACGGAAAGCTTTCCAATAAGTTCATCGTTGTCTCGAATGGAGACCCTGTTCACGCTGATACCATCGTTGATGGCAACGAACGTGTCGTGCGTGCGCGTCTCTATGATGCGAAATTCTTCTACGATGAAGATCTCAAGCAACCGCTTGAGGCATACGTACCAGCACTCGCAGATGTGGTATTCCAAGAAAAGCTCGGTACGGTACTCGATAAGACTGAACGTATCGAAAAGATCGTCGCTCACTTGACAGACAGTGCTGGACTTGATGCGCAAGATGCAGCTGACGCAAAGCGTGCAGCTCACCTCGCGAAGGCCGACCTTGTCACTGGTGCGGTCATCGAATTCACCTCGGTGCAGGGCATCATGGGCTCCTATTATGCTGTTGCAGCGGGCGAAACACCCCAGGTCGCGCACGCGATAGCGCAGCACTATCAGCCGAAGTTCGCAGGTGATGCACTACCTGATACCATCGTCGGTCAGTTGGTTGCTTTTGCCGACAAGCTTGATACCATCTGTGGCTTATTCGCGATCGATCAAAGCCCGACCGGTTCTTCTGATCCGTTCGCTATTCGTAGAAGCGCCATTGGTATCATCAACATGCTCAATGCAGGTCTTGCTGTGTCGCTTGAAGATGCGATCTCTTTTGCGCTCGATAATTTCGCAAATCTTGACTTTGATAAAGTTCAGGTTCAAAAGCAGGTCGAAGACTTTTTCATTACGCGTGCTCGCGTGATGGCACAAGATGAAGGTCATTCGATTGATGCGATCGAAGCGGTTCTTGCCAGTGGCGTCAAAGAGCCAGCTGAATTTGCAAAGCGCGTTTCTGTGCTGGAGCGTTTCCGCGATAAGAATGCTGATGATATGCAGGATCTCTCGATCGCTTTCGCGCGTGCGAACAACTTGCGCGATAAAAATACTGGCACTGAACTTGAAGAGAGTGCGCTTGCTCAGGTCGAGATCGAATTGCGCGATGCGGTTGAAAAGGCTGATATGCTGGTTGCTGAAGCGCTTGCGCAAGAAAACTACGAAAATGCCCTTGTTGCGCTCGCTGCGCTTCGTGTTCCGATCGATACATTCTTCGATGAAGTTATGATCATGGATGATGATCCGCTCAAGCGTGCCAATAGACTCGCACTCTTGAATCGCTTTACGGGAGTGTTTGCTCACGTTGCGGACTTCTCACATCTGGCAAAGAAATAACAAGGTGGCAGCAAACGCCCTGCGAATCTCGCGGGGCGTTTTCTTAGAGAAGAGGAGAAGGATGATCGATGCAGAAATGGATCGTACAAGGCGCTAGATCGGATAACCTTCCTACTATTCATGTCATCTCGGATTCAACAGGCACTACGGCTAAAGCCCTCGCTCGAGCTGCCTCTGCAAGCTTTGGCGAGACCAACCCCTACATTGAAACACTTCCTGGTATTAAAACACCACGTGAACTCACAGAAGAGCTGACAGAACACCTTACCTATCATCGCAAGCATGATATTCCTGGTCCGTTCATCATCTTCTACACGCTTGTCGATGAAGAGATGCGAAGCGCGCTTGATTCGTTTGTCAAACAAGCGCAGGATGAGCCTTCTGCAAGTAAGCATCCAGTGATTGTAGTCGACGTGCTCGATAAGGCTCATGATGCTCTTGCTCAGGCAACGGGTCGTAAACCTGTTCCTAATCCTGGTGCGATCTATTCGATCAACGATCAATACTTCAAGCGTCTTGGAGCGGTTGATTTCACCATCAATCATGATGATGGCCGCAACCCGCAAGATCTACGCAAGGCTGATATCGTCTTGATTGGTGTTTCACGTACCTCGAAGACGCCACTTTCTATCTATCTTTCTCAGCTTGGTTTCAAAGTGGCCAATGTGCCGCTTGATGCTCAGACCGAGCCACCAAAGGAGCTCTACGAGGTTGAAGCAGACCGTATCTTTGGTCTTATGACCGACCCTGAGTTGCTCTCTCGTGTTCGTAAACGGCGTTTTGCCAAGGCTGAACATGTTGCTTCATCCTATTCTGAATTGGAATCGGTCTATGAAGAACTCGAATCTGCACACGATCTCATGAGGAAACTTGGATGCATCGTCGTTCGCACCGATAATCGTGCAATTGAAGAAACCGCGCAGGAGATTTTGCGGTATTATGAAAGTGCTCATCCGCAATACTGATGCGGTTGGAGAGGGATTAGTACTCGTTTAAGGAGAAAATGGTGACTGACCAAGTAAAACGCGTCTATGCTTTTGGTAAAGATGCACAAGGTAACAATGTTACTGAGGGTAACACCAACATGAAGGCTATCCTCGGTGGCAAAGGTGCGAACCTTGCAGAAATGGCAAATATTGGCCTTCCGGTACCTCCCGGCTTTACTATTTCTTGTCAGACCTGTATGGAATATGCGAATGCGGACAACACGTGGCCTGAAGGAGTGCTCGACACTATTCAGGAATATCGTGAAGATCTTGAAGCACGCATCGGCAAGAAGATCGGCGATGCGGAAGATCCGCTGCTCGTTTCTGTTCGCTCGGGCGCTCCGATGTCCATGCCGGGCATGATGGACACAGTATTGAACCTTGGTCTTAACGATGAGTCCATCAACGGCCTCATCAAGCAGACCGAAAACCCGCGTTTTGCATGGGACTCCTATCGTCGTTTCATTCAGATGTTCTCCAATGTTGTTATGGATTTAGACGGCGATCTATTCGAAAACGCTATTACGAATATGAAACGCGCTCGCGGTGTTGAATCCGATACCGACCTCACCGCTGAAGACCTCCAAGAACTCGTTGCAGAGTTCAAACGCATCTTCACGGAGAATGTTGATCCGAACGAATATCCTTCTCTTGTAGTCGACGGAGAAGTTCAGTTCCCTCAAGATCCCGATGTTCAGCTCCAGTTGGCCATCGAAGCGGTCTTCGGTAGCTGGAACAACCCCCGTGCTACTCTCTACCGCAAGCAAAATAAGATCTCTGATGATCTGGGTACCGCGGTCAATGTTCAATCCATGATCTTTGGTAACAAGGGTGACACGTCTGCAACTGGTGTTGCTTTTACTCGTAATCCTGCAAATGGTGATAAAGAGTTCTACGGTGACTATCTGGTCAACGCTCAAGGTGAAGACGTTGTCGCAGGCATTCGTAACACCTCTCCGATTGCCGATCTAAAGAACACTCCAGGCCTTGAAGAGGCGGGCAAAGAGCTCGAGGGCGTCTTCACGCTGCTCGAGAATCACTTCCGTGATATGTGTGATATCGAATTCACCATCGAGCAAGGTAAGCTTTGGATGCTTCAGACCCGTGTTGGTAAGCGTACGGCTGCTGCTGCGCTTCATATCGCAATCGAGATGGTTGAAGAGGGCCTCATCACCAAGGAAGAGGCTGTCATGCGCGTCGATCCTGAGCAGCTCGATCAGCTGCTCCATCCTCAGTTCGATGCGGACGCAGAATACGATGTTGTCGCAACCGGTCTCAATGCATCTCCAGGTGCTGCAGTCGGTGAAGCAGTCTTCTCTGCTGATGCCGCAGTCGAAGCTGAAGCCGAAGGTCGCAAGACGGTTCTCGTTCGTTGGGAGACCACCCCAGACGACCTTGCTGGCATGATCGCTGCTGAAGGTATTCTTACTTCTCATGGCGGTAAGACTTCGCATGCTGCGGTTATCGCACGTGGTATGGGTGCCCCATGTGTTTGCGGTGTCGATACGCTGAAGATCGACGCTGAAGCGAAGCAGGCAAGCATCTCGGGTACTGATATCGTGATCAAAGAAGGCGACATGATTTCGCTTGACGGCACCACAGGTATTGTTGTTCTCGGCGCGGTCGATCTGGTACAGCCTGAACTTGCTGGCGATCTTGACACCATCCTTGAGTGGGCTGATGAAGTTCGCACGATGGGGGTTCGTGCTAATGCGGATAATCCTGAAGATGCCGAGCTTGCCCGTTCGTTTGGCGCGCAGGGCATTGGTCTGTGCCGTACCGAGCACATGTTCTTGGGCGATCGTAAGCAGATCATCCAAACGTTTATCTTGAATGAAGACGAGACTATTCGCGAAAAGGCAGTGGCCGATCTCTTCGCTGCTCAGACGGGTGATTTCTTGGGTATGTTCAAAGCGATGGACGGTTATCCGGTCATCGTTCGTCTGCTCGACCCGCCACTGCATGAATTCCTTGAGAGCCCGCGTGCGCTCGATGTTGAGATCGCTCGTCTTGAAGCAACTGGTGCTGATGCGAACATCATCGCTCAGAAGCGTCAGCTCATGGAGCAGATCGATAGTTTTGCAGAGCAAAACCCGATGCTTGGTCTCCGTGGTTGTCGTTTGGCTATCAAGTATCCGATCCTTCCGCGCATGCAGGTTCGTGCTATTGCGACCGCAATGGCCAAACTCAAGAAAGAAGGACTTGATCCGAAGCCTGAGATTATGATCCCGCTTGTTTCTGTCAAGCCCGAGCTTGAGAAGCTTCGTGCGCTTGCTCAGGAAGTCATTGCTGAAGTAGAGGCTGATGAAGGTGTTAAGCTTGAGATTCCGATCGGCACCATGATCGAGCTTCCTCGTGCTGCTGTTACTGCTGACGAGATCGCGCAAGTTGCTGACTTCTTCTCCTTCGGAACGAACGATCTTACGCAGACTACGTTTGGTTTCTCGCGTGATGACGTTGAATCTGAATTTGTTCCACAGTATTTGGCAGAGCGTTTGTTGCCTTACAACCCATTTGCAACGGTCGATCCAGGCGTGGCAAAGCTTGTTAAGATGGGTGTTGATCTTGGTCATGAGGGCAATCCAGACATCGTCTGTGGTGTTTGCGGTGAGCATGGTGGCGATCCTGATTCCGTTAAGATCTTCTACGGTATTGGACTTGATTATGTGAGCTGCTCTCCGTATCGCGTGCCTCTTGCACGTTTGGCTGCCGCTCAGGCTGCGCTTGCTGACAAATAATCTTACGGCAAAGCAGCTCTTCGTCGAGGGATCCTTCAACATTTGAATGAAGTGTTGAAGATTAGGGCATATACGACTTGCGTCGCGAAAAAAGATGGCCATCTTCGGATGGCCATCTTTTTTGCTACATGACCGCTATCGCGTTTTTTGATCGGCTGAAAAGCTTGATGCTCTTTTGCTATCCAAGCCATGCATTTGGTGTTCTGTTTGACAGAACGAATGATACGCGTAGAATAAAGACCCCGCAGAATGCGGCAGTACTTTGATAAACGTGGCCTTTTGTGTCCGTTCGTACCCTTTGAGGGGGCGTCTGGTTTCGACATGGTAGGTTGGATATGAAGAGCAGGTCGTGGTCTCCTCGCCACGTAAAACAGAGGTAACGTCAAGTTAATTGGCAAAACTAACACTCAGAGCGCTCCTGCGCTCGCCATGGCTGCTTAATTTAGCCAGGCTGTCAAACCAGGGTTTGTTTCCGACCCTGGGGCGGTATTATCTTTAGGAAGCTGCTCCTTGGTACGTCGTTGGTATGATCAAGGATAAGATTGAACCAGCTAGGGTGCGCTTCGTGTGTCAATGTGCAGAGCGTATCCGAAATCTATCCATTGACTAAGCTTGTAGCGCTTCATTGATGATCTAGTATGGACCGGGGTTCGAATCCCCGCGCCTCCACCATGATCTAAGCTGGCCTTATGGCCAGCTTTTTCTTTAGATACAGCTGATAAGGGTTAAAAGATACGAGGGCAGAGTCAATTTCGTAACGCTTTTGATACGCTTTGCTTGCCAAAATCTTCATTTGATTCTTGACCTGGTATTGTTCAAGGTGTCAAGCGAAGGAAGATTATGGCTCAAAACGATCAAAATACTCCAACCTCTCTGCGAAATACGTCTGCACGATCTTCGGGGCAAACAGATAAATCATCCTCGCAAAACGATGGGTTCAAGAAGACACTGTCTGTTTTCGATATGGTCATCTATGGCCTGATCTTCATGGTACCTATTGCGCCATTCAGTATTTTTGGCGGTGTAGCAAACGCATCGAACGGCATGCCTTCTCTTGCCTATTTGATCGGATTCGTAGCGATGTTCTTCACGGTGCTCTCGTTCGGCATCATGATCAAGGCTTTTCCTTCATCAGGGTCGATCTACACATATGCATCGAAGAGTCTCGGCAAAGCGATCGGCTTTATTGCGGGTTGGCTTATGCTCTTGCAGTATCTTGTTTCTCCAGATATGGTCTTCATTATTGCTGCCGAGCCGCTCAATCATTATGTGCCGGCCATTCCGGTTTGGGGCTGGTGTCTTATCTTTCTCGGTATCGTGCTCGTGGTCTCTACACGTGGCATTAAGACCACGATGATAGTGAACAAGATCGCACTGATTTGCGAATGTATCGTACTTGCGATGTTTCTTATCTTTGGGGTAAGCTACGTTCTCTCGCATCCGGCTACTTCTGGCTTCACTCTCGATGCTTTCTTCGATCCTTCGAAGTTCACTATGCCCTCGATGATGAGCGCGGTCTCTCTTGCAGTCTTTTCATTTGTTGGATTTGGCTGTGTTGCGACCCTCACTGAAGAGGCAAAGAATGAACGCAAGGGACCTCCTCGAGCCATGATGATCATGGTTATCATTCTTGCGATTCTCTTTGCACTCACCTGCTATATTGCGACATGCGTCGATCCTTCAGGAGCATTATGTCGCTCAGATGAGACCAATGGATTCTATCTAATTGCCGAGCTTGTAGGAGGTACCTGGTTCGGTCAGCTTTGCGCACTTGCTGTTGCACTTGCTCAAGGTGTCTTCACCGGCTTGGTTGCACAAGTATCTATTTCGCGTGTTCTTTATGTTATGGGCAAGAGCGGATCGCTGCCAAGTCCGCTTGCAAAGATGGATCAGAAACGCGGGGTGCCCATGGTGGCAACGCTCTTTGTATCCGGGCTTTCGCTTGTGCTTTTACCTTTCTTCTTGAACATCGGTATGGATGGTCTTGCAAAAGTGGTCAACTTTGGAGCGCTCGGCTCATACATTCTTTTGAACGTGTGTGTCTTTTGGCTCTTCTGGATTAAGCGAAAGGATAGAACCAATCTAGTTCGTTATCTTATATGCCCGATTATAGGTGTCATTATTGTCGCAAGTATCTTCGCATCGCTTGACCCCACAGCGCATCTCATAGGTGCGGTATGGATCGTGGTCGGCATCATATACTATTTGCTTGCGACGCGTATCTTCAAACGCACTATTTCAATGGAGTGATACAAGCTGATGAGTATTCAGCGTAATCGAATCAAAAGACCTTGTATGAGCAAACTCGTTCAAGGTCTTTTATTTTGCCTGACAAGCTCGCTGTTTTCATCCCGTTTCCTAAAGGCAACATCTATCTGACGAATCTTACAGCAGCCCTACAAAGCAATCCATTTCAAATTATGTTGTGTAATCCTTAAGGCAAGTTGAAAGGGCAGTTTAATGCTGCATGAGTTTGAAAGGGGTGGATGAGATGAGTGACACAAGTAAACCTGTCGCGTCTGCAAGCTCGTCGGGCGCTACGAATAAGCAAGCGCTTAAAACGCTTGGCTTCTTCGGATTCTTTGCGATGACAGCATCGATGGTTATGACAGTCTACGCATATCCGAATTTTGCTTCTTCAGGTCTTCACTTGATCTTCTTCTTGATCCTAGGTGGCGTTTTCTGGTTCTTGCCAGTAGCGCTGGTTGCTGCTGAGATGGCAACGGTAAAAGGCTGGGAGAATGGTGGTATTTTCGCGTGGGTTGGTAATACGCTTGGTAAGCGTTGGGGCTTCTCGGCTCTCTTTTACCAGTGGTTCCAGATCACCGTTGGTTTTGTCACCATGGCATTCTTCGTTTTGGCGGCTATTTCGTATATCGTTGGCTGGGATGCACTCTATAACAACCCGTTGGTTATGTTCATCGGAGTTGCGATCATCGTTTGGGGATTGACGCTAACGCAGCTCGGGGGAACAAAGCTTACTGCACGTATTGCAAAAGTTGGTTTCTTTGGAGGCGTTCTGCTTCCAGCTGTTGTCTTGCTCATTGGACTGGTGGCATTCCTGGCTACAGGTGGTGTTTCTCAGCTTCAATTCGAGGCGGATGGCTTTATTCCTGATTTCACTCAGGTAGGAACGCTTGTTATCTTTGCTTCGTTTATCCTCGCGTTTGCTGGTGTTGAGGCAAGTGCATCGCATGTTAACGAGCTGAAGAATCCTGGCAAGATCTATCCACTTGTCATGATTGTTCTGTGTGTTCTGACGATCGTGCTCGATACGCTTGGTGGTCTTGCGGTTGCGATGACTATGACATCAGCACAGCTTGATGCGAACTTGAGTACGGGTGTTGTTCAAGCGTTCGCTAACATCTTTGATGCTCACTTTGGATGCGGCTGGATCGTTTACGTGATTGCATTCCTGCTTGCCGCAGGTGTTCTCGCAGAGATCTCTTCGTGGATCGTCGGTCCTTCTCGCGCGCTGCTTGACACCGCGAATGAAGGCATTATTCCGCGCAGTTTAGCAAAGACGAATAAGCATGGTGTCTCTATTAAGATCGTGGTGATTCAAGGCATAATCGTTACTATTTGGGACGCGGTTCTTTGCGGCTCAATGGCGCTTTCTGGTGATTCTGGTTCATCTATTTCGTATCTCACTGCTGTTGGCTTGACGGTTGTTATTTATCTTGTTGGTTACGTGCTATTCTTCCTTGGCTATTTTAAGTTGATATTCAAGGGCAAAGATCACGTACGTGCCTTCAATGTCTTTGGAGGAACAGTAGGAAAATGCATCGTTGCAGGATGTGGCTTATTGCTCACCCTGTTTGCATTGGTCGTATCGTTCTTCCCTCCAAGTCAGCTCGATGCGCAATCGGGAATGGTGTACGTGGCAACACTGTTGATCTGTTGGATTGTCTCAGTAGCGATTCCGTTTGTCGTGTATGCCTTGCGCCACCATTGGAATAATGGTATCGACCATGAGCCACCGACTATTCCGTCGAAGAAGATGGCAGCACAGGTGGCAGCAGGGAATACAACCTCGCAAGCTACGGTTGCTGCAGCTCAGGCACAAACGCCAGCGCATGCTGATCCTGCTACACCTAAAGCACCTCCTTCAGGTTCCGACTCCTAGAGTCGCTCTGATCTCGTGCATAAAGGAAGAATCACAAATAAGCGAGGTGATTCGCAGACACAGATCGTAGATATCGCGTATAACACAAGGAAAAAGGGTTTATTAGCATTTCGGTTAAGGAACCGAAGAAAACAGGAGGAGATTATCATGACAGTAAAAGACGCAAAGCTTGTCACGAGCGAGGAACTCGCAGAAATGGATTCTCAGACGAGGTACACCACTCCGATCTTTGGCAGCTATGCTTCAGACGTTGAGATGCCTGAAACCGAGCTCAACAAAGAACCAATCGAACCACGTATCGCAAGTGAGATCATTCGCGAGTACATTGGCACCGAAGGCAATGCTCATCAGAATCTTTGTACGTTCGTTCAAACCTATATGGAGCCAGAAGCAACAGAGCTGATGAAGGAGACGCTCGATAAGAACGCGATCGACAAGGATGAATATCCTATGACCGCAGACCTTGAGAACCGCTGCGTCAAGATCATCCAGAATCTTTGGCATGCAGATCAGAATGAAGAGCCTATGGGCACCTCAACGGTCGGATCTTCGGAAGCTTGCATGCTGGGTGGTCTTGCGGCATTGTTCCGCTGGAAGGCACTCGCAAAGAAAGCGGGTATCGATATCTATAGTGACCATCGCCCAAATCTGGTCATCACTTCTGGCTATCAGATCTGTTGGGAGAAGTTCTGCCGCTACTGGGACATCGAAATGCGACTCGTTCCGATGGATGCAGAGCATCTCTATATGACACCAGAATCGTGCATGCCATTCGTTGACGATCACACGATCTGCGTTGTGGCTCTGCTTGGTATTACTTATACCGGTTGCTACGATGATGTTAAGGGCATCGATGCTGCTTTGACCGAATACAACAAGACCGCAGCTGTTCCTGTTCGTATTCATGTTGACGGCGCATCTGGTGCTATGGTTGCTCCATTCCTTGAGCCTGATCTCGAGTGGGACTTCCGTTTGCCTAATGTATGGTCCATTTCGACCTCTGGTCACAAGTATGGTTTGGTTTACCCGGGTATTGGCTGGGTCATGTGGCGCTCCAAGGAGGCACTGCCTGAGGATCTGATTTTCTGGGTAAGCTACCTGGGCGGTCAAGAGGCAACGATGGCTATTAACTTTAGTCGTTCTGCTTCTCAGATCATCGGTCAGTACTACGTTTTCATGCGCAATGGCTTTGAAGGATTCAAAGAGATCCAGAAGCGTACGCTTGATGTAGCACGTCATCTGGTTCAGGGAATCAAGGATCTTGGTATCTTTATCATGTACGAAGAGGCGACTGAGATCCCGATCCTTTGCTGGAGCCTTGATCCTAAGGCGGGCAAGAAGTGGACGCTCTATGATCTTGACGATCGTCTGCGTATGCACGGTTGGCAGGTTCCTGCATATCCGCTGCCTGCAAACATGCAGGATGTCACGTGCCAGCGTATCGTTACGCGTGCAGATCTCTCGATGACCATGGCTGATAAGTTCTTGAAGGACATGAAAGCAGAAATCGCAAATCTCGACAATGCGACCGTGATCGGTTCTGCTGATACGAACATCTCCAATAAGAAGTTCGATCATTCTGGCCGCTAATCAAAGCGTATAAGCACAGTAAAAGAATCGATCTTGAAACTGGCTCTCCTTTTGGAGAGCCAGTTTTCTATATGGTGACGCGCGTAGGTGAACAGTGAGCAGAGCGGTATAATCCTTCCAAGACGATAAGGAGCCCCATGAGCAATATGCTGCAGTCCCAGATCAATCGCACCGCTTTGCAACTCAGAGCATTCATGGCTGACAAGAAGCCTATATGCGCTCTCGTGTTGGGCAGCGGTCTCAATTCATATGCGGATACGCTCGAAGAGAAAAAGGCTTTATCGTATAAGGAATTTCCTGATATGAAGATGTCAACGGCTGTAGGGCATAAAGGTCAATTCGTGCTCGGTCGTGTTCCGAAAAGTGATGTTTGGGTGCTCTGTATGCAAGGCCGTCTGCATGGTTATGAAGGAGTGAGCGCGCAAGATGTGGCACTTCCTATTTGGGCGATGCATGCTGCTGGTGTCGATACGCTTGTCACCACCAATGCGGTCGGCGCGTTGAACTCCGCGTTCAAGGTTGGTTCGTTCTGTGTTATGAAAGACCATATCAATTTTACTGGACGTAATCCTATCGCGCATATTGAAGGGGATGCGATAGCTCCTCGCTTCGTTCCAATGCTTGATGCTTATGACCCTGCGTTACGTGCGCTTCTGCTCGCTGTGGCTAAACGCGAAGAGGTGGTTGTAAACGAAGGGGTGTATCTTGGTTTGCTCGGACCGAATTTTGAGACGCCAGCTGAAGTGCGCCTGTTCGCTTCGTGGGGTGCAGATACGGTGGCAATGAGTGTTGTTGAAGAGGTGATCGCAGCACGCCATGTCGGGATGCGCGTGATGGGCTTGTCGCTCGTGTCGAATATGGCATGTGGCATTGAGGGCTCTGATCCAAGCTCTGATGAGGTTATGGATGTTGCCAAACAGGTAGCACCTGCATTTGCCGCGCTCATGAACGGCTTCCTCGGCGATTTGTCTCGTTTGAAATAGGATACGTTGTGTTCGATAGGGAACTTCTGCAACTTCCAAAGATTGCTATGGCACTGTTTTGTCTTGTGCTGTTTTCGCTTTCTGAAGCGCTCTGTATCTTCGTGCAAGCTTTCGGTCTTTCTCATGCTCTTGTTCAGTTATGGAAAGGTGCGTCTTTTCCTGATGTTTTGTCTTATCTTGCGCTCTTTTCGTGCGCGTTTGTTGCTGTTCGTATCGTTTCGAATATGCGCGAAGCTTTCATTAGCTCATATGCGACGAAATGTACTGATGCCATGCGTGAGCGATTGCTCTTTTCGATCTTTCGTACCGGAGCCCCTGCAATTCAGCAGTTTGGAACTGGTTCGACCGGTGCGCTCGTGCTCGATGGTATCGATAAAGTAAGAACATATCTCGAGCTTGTGCTCCCAAAGCTTGTGAGCATGATCGTAGTGCCGCTCATGCTTGCTATCATGATCGCATTTGCAGATTGGGTCTCTGGTGTCGTTGTCATTATCTTGTTGCCCTCGATGGTGTTACTCATGATTTTGATCGGCAAGACAACAGCTGATCGCGGACGTGAACAACATGCGAGTTTCAAAGTGATGTCGAATCACTTCATCGATTCTGTTCGGGGGGTTTCGACGCTTTCTACCTTTGAGGTCTCAAAAACATATGCGCAACGAGTCTTTACGGTAAGCGAACGTTTTCGCGAGTCGACCATGCGAACGCTGCGCACTGCCACGCTTTCAGGTTCGGTGCTCGATCTATTCGCGACGCTCGCTATAGCTGCGGTGTCGATCATGCTTGGTCTGCGTCTTATCGATGGCTCGCTCGCGCTATTGCCTGCGCTCTTCGTGCTCATTTTGACCCCAGAATATTTCAGGCCAATTCGTGAATTCGCCTCTGATTATCACGCGTCACTCGATGGAGCCAATTCGCTTCGATCTATAAACGAGATATTTGAGGCAACGAAAAACTTGCCGCCTCATTGTGCTATACCAACATGGAATAAGCAGAGTACACTTCATATCAATGATCTTTCGAAGCATTATGGTGACGTCGTAGCCCTCAAGAGCATCTCGCTTGAATGTAAGGGTTCACAGATTATTGGGCTCATCGGTGTGAGCGGGTCGGGCAAAAGTACGCTATTACGCATTCTGTCGGGCCTCGAAGACCCAACATCAGGCTCCATTGTGCTCGATGATAAATGCACGCTCGATACGTTTCGGCATATTGGATGGCAAGATCAGATCGCCTATATCCCGCAAGATCCTTATATTTTTGCGCTCTCATTGCGCGAGAACCTTACATTCTATGAGCCAAATGCCACTCCAGAGCAGATTGAGCATGCCATAGAAGTAGTAGGGCTAAAAAGTTTGGTAGCAAGTTTGCCACAAGGTCTTGATACGCTTATCGGTGAAGGTGGTAGGGGACTCTCAGGTGGTCAGGCACAGCGTATTGCACTTGCGCGCGTAGTGCTTGATACAAAGCGCAAGATCATGCTCTTTGATGAGCCTACTGCGCATTTGGACATCGAGACAGAATATGAGCTCAAACAAGCGATGCTCGAGGTGATGAAGGATAAGCTTGTTATCTTTGCTACCCATCGTTTGCATTGGATCGATTCGTTCGATCGGGTGCTTGTGCTTGATGAGGGCACTATTGTTGAAGAGGGGACCCCCGATGAGCTGCGCGATTTAGGTGAGCATTTCATCCAGCTTGTCAGTGCGTTGCGAGGAGGCGACGTGGCGTGATCACGTGGATCAAAGAAAACCTCGCGTCTTCTCAGAAACTTCTTGCGGCTATTCTTGCGCTTGGTGTGATAGGTGTGGTGTTCGCGGTCGGTCTTATGTTCGTTGCGGGATACCTTATCAGCGCCTCAGCGGATAACGCTTTTTCACTTTTGATGCTCAATATCCCGCTTGCATTCGTTCAGATATTTGGACTTGGTAAACCGATCGCACGTTACTTCGAACGATTGAAGAGTCACGATTGGGTACTTCGCCTTACCTCTCATCTTCGCCATCAGCTCTTTTTGGTTGTCCAGGCGCACCTGTGTAATGACCACGGCTGGAAGACAGGTGAGGTACTTGGTGCACTTGCGAGTGATATTGAGCATATGCAAAACCTCTATCTACGTACGGTCTTTCCCGTTCTCATCGCATGGCTTGCAGGGGTTTTGCTCGTTGTAATCGCAGGCGTTTATTCGATCGGTATGTTTATCTTTACCCTTGGAATGCTCGTTTTACTCTGTGTGGTCATTCCTCTGCTCTCAGCACTGCTCGCGCGTGCGCGTATCAAGCGGACCAACGATGATCGTGCGTTGCTCTATTCAAGCGTCACCGACCACGTGCTTGGAGCGCAAGATATCGCGATTGCAGGGCGAGGCGCTGAAACAACGAGATGTTTTATGCATGAGTTTGATCGTGTTAGAACCGAAGAGCGCGTGATCGAGCGTGCTGATCGTTGGAGACTGCTACTCATCCAGGTACTTTTGCTTATGGCGCTTATCTTCATTGTGTGGTGCACTACAAACCGCTTTGGTGCAGTGGCAGGTGGAACAGCAGATTGGATCGTTGCTGCAGCATTTGGATTCTTTCCGCTCATTGAGCTGTTCATTCCGCTTTCTCGTGAAGTCGAGGAAGGTATTTCGCATCGTGAATCCATTAAGCGATGTGCTTCACGAGGATTATTAGACGTCGCATCTCGAGAAGCGACGTCTAATATCGTACCAAAAGAGCCATTTGACCTGCGTTTTAAAGAAATATCGTATTACTATGATCCTGATCGTTTGGTATTGGATGATCTTTCGTTCGCGATCCCTTATGCGCAAAAGGTTGCGATCTTGGGCAAGAGTGGCTCAGGAAAAACTACCTTGGCGCATTTGATACATGGTGATATTGAGCCAACGCAGGGTAGTGTCGAGCTCGGTGGTGTCTCGCTCGGGGAGTTACGTGATGATATCTGGAACTATATCGGTCTTATCTCACAAGATAGTTACGTTTTCGCGATGAGCATCATGGATAATCTGCGCATTGGGAAAATTGATGCGACGGCTGAAGAAGCGTGGCGAGCGCTTGATGCGGTCGGATTGAAAACATATGTCGAGTCGCTTCCAGAAGGGCTCGAGACTATTGCTCATGAAGCAGGGTTGAATTTCTCAGGAGGACAACGTCAGCGCCTTGTGCTTGCACGTGTGCTCTTACAAGATCCCCCGATCGTCATCCTCGATGAACCAACGGTCGGACTCGATCCTGTTACAGAGCAACGGATTCTCGATGCGATTCTTGCGTCGTTTGAGCATAAAACGCTACTCATGATCACGCATCATCTGCAAGGCATCGATGCATTCGATCGTGTGATGTTTCTTGAAAAGGGGACGCTTGTCATGGACAGCACTCCTGCGCTTCTTGCTAAGAATAACGAGCGCTATCGGATGCTTCTGGCGTTCGATAGGGGTTTGCGTTCGTAGTTTAGTTAAAGAACGCTAGAATTAATCAGGACGAATCGTCGTCCTTATCGAGGTAGTTCGTTGTCGCAGCGCGGCAACAAGAAGAAGAGAGGAGGGATTTGTATGGATTTCTTATCTGACCCAGTCATATTGGCTCGTATCCAGTTTGCATTCACGGCTATGTATCATTTCTTGCTCGTGCCTGTTTCGATTGGTTTGGGCTTGATTGTGGCCATATATGAAACTCGTTACTACAGATCTGGGAAGGAAGAGGATGCTGCGGCGTCAAGATTTTGGATCAAGATCTTCGCCGCAACATTCGCGTTGGGCGTAGCGACTGGTATCACTATGGAGTTCTCGTTCGGTACGAATTGGGCTGATTATTCCCGTTTCGTCGGCGATATCTTCGGTGCACCGCTAGCGGCAGAAGCGCTTCTAGCTTTCTTCCTTGAATCGACGTTTTTGGGTGTGCTCATCTTTGGGCGCAAGCATGTCGGTAAGAAGTTCTATCTTGTTTCAGCATGGCTTGTATTTATTGGCTCGGCCTTCTCTGCACTGTGGATCATTATTGCGAATTCATGGATGCAAACACCTGCCGGTGCAGAGCTTTCCGATACGGGTACGCAGGCTGTGCTCACGAATTTCTTTGCAGCAGCATTCAATCCCTCAACGCTCATTCGCTATTCTCATGTTATCTGCGCTGTGCTCATCATGGGCGCCTTCATTGCGATGGCAGTAGCAGCGTGGTATATGCATAAGAAACAGCATGGCGCCTTCGCTCTTCGCGCGATGAAGATCGGTGCGATCGTGGCTACGGTTAGCTGTGCGGCGATGCTTGTTACAGCGCATTCTTCTGCCGTTGTCGTCTCTGAAGAGCAGCCGACAAAGTTTGCCATGATGGAAGGCATGTATGAAGACGAGATTCCGCCACTCTATGGTCTTGGATGGGTTGATGAAGACAATCAAGAAGTGCTCGCTCCCTTTGATATCCCAGGTGGCACGAGCTTTCTTGCAAATGGAACTTGGGATACTGAATACCAAGGCTTGAACAGCCTTGCTGAGACTGAGCAATATGGAGCGATCGATCCAGAGGCTATGCCAGTAAACCTCGTATTCCAGAGCTATCATCTTATGGTTGCGATGTTTGGGCTTATGGCGCTCACGCTCTTGCTCGCGCTTATCTTTACATTCAAAAAGGGCGCTACTATCACGAAGAAGAAGTGGCTCCAGTGGCTTATCATCATTTCTCCTATCTTTGCAGTTCTTGCGATTCAGGCTGGTTGGGCTACCGCTGAATTCGGTCGACAACCTTGGGTGGTTTATCCGTCTGTCACTGGACCAGAGGGTGTTGAGCTTCTCACAGCAGATGGCATCTCTCTTTCAGTTTCCGGTCCAGAGCTCATCGCCACTATTGTGTTGTTTGTTCTTATCTATCTTGTACTCATCATTGCTTGGGCGCGTATCGTTGCTCGCTTCATCAAGAAAGGCCCCGTTATCGATACGCCAAAGGCTGGTACGGACACTTCTGCTTCATTTATGACTTCAGATGCGGTCTCAATGCCGAGCGATCAAGATAGTGCGCAGGTAGCTTCATCTGTGCAGACCAAGGAAGGAGAGTAGTCATGGATATTACCATTCTCCAAGAACTTTGGTTCTTCCTCATCGCGGTGCTCATCGCAGTGTATTTCGTGCTCGATGGTTTCGATCTGGGTGTTGGCGTGCTTTATCCGATCCTTGGCAAGAACGAGGAGGAAAAAGCGGTCCTGCGTCGTAGTATTGGACCAGTTTGGGATGGAAATGAAGTGTGGCTTCTTACGGCAGGTGGTGCTCTTTTTGCGGCCTTTCCGCTTGCATATGCGACCACCTTCTCGGGATTCTATCTTGCAGTCATGCTTGTCTTGTTTGGCCTTATCGTCCGTGCGGTCTCATTGGAGTATCGCGCGCACGATGGCTCTTGGAAGAAGTTATGGGACTGGTGTTTTACCATTGGTTCATTGCTCCCAGCGCTGCTCTTCGGCGTGGCGATCGGTTGCATCTATGAGGGCATTCCGATGACGGCTAATGGGGACTATTCGGGCATCCCACTGCTTGGCCTTATTACTCCTTTCACGTTGCTTTGTGGTGTGATGGGTTTGGTTTTGTGTATCTCACAGGGAATCTCTTGGGAATGCACGAAGGCGCCACTTGATAGTGATCTTTATAAGCGATGTGTGAAGCTTCGTCCGATATGGCAATTGATCGCACTCGTTACGTTCATTGTTTTGACGTTAGTTGCTTTGGTGGGCATTCAGCCTCAAATGCACGAAGCACTCGAAGTTGTTCGGATCGTTCTTGCAGCGCTTGTTGCTGCGCTTTTGATCGGTGCATGGATCTTTGCACGTCAGGGTAAAGATGTCCTTTCTTTTGTTGTGCAAAGCTGCGCTCTTTTCATGTTTATCATGTTATTCGCGTGTTCAATGTTCCCGAACTTGGTCGTTGCAGCACCCGATAGCATTGGTGTGACCATTACGGCCATGAATGCAGCTTCATCTGAGCTCACGCTTGCGTGGATGACTGGTATCACTTGTGTAGGGTTACCGCTCGTGCTGCTCTACCATGTGTTCGTTTATCGATCGTTCCGTGGACGAGTGAATCCGCAGGATCTCGATTATTGATCATCAAGCAAGTTTCATCGATAAGAAAAAGCCGAGAGTTACTCTCGGCTTTTTTATCGCTCATGGCAACAGCGCATAAGATATGCATCACTTGTGCCGAGAGAAACTTTCAGTTGAAAGTTCGAACACGCACGGTATAATAGGTTCACTTGAAATGCTTTGATGAGGAAAAGTAGGGACGAATCCTTCTTCAGAGAGCTAACGGTCGCTGGAAGTTAGTGGAGGACGGTCTGAAAGGCACCTCGGAGCAGTTCATCTGAAATCTTCTCATTTGTTCGGGATGATCTCTCGTGCAATGAAAAGTCAGTAAGTTGAATCGGAGCCAACCCGAATTTGGTATCGAGTAAATGCGCTCAAGCGCGTAAAGCTCATATGCTTCTGGTCCTGATGCAACTTGCTGCACAGGATTTTCTTTTTTAGAAGGAGTGATGCCCATGCGCAGCGATTCGATCAAAGAAGGTTTGGCTCGTGCGCCACACCGTAGTCTGCTCAAAGCAGACGGATTTACCGACGAGGAGCTTTCTCGTCCGCTCGTTGCGGTCGTTTCTTCTCAGAACGAGATCATTCCAGGCCATATTCATTTGCAAACGATCGCGGATGCGGTTAAAGCAGGAGTGAGGATGGCTGGTGGTACGCCAGTTCAGATGACCACGATCGGTGTGTGTGATGGCATCGCTATGAACCATGAAGGCATGCGCTATTCTCTTACGAGTCGTGAGGTTATTGCTGACTCTGTCGAGTGTGCGGTCCAAGGTCATCAATTCGATGCGATGGTCCTCATTCCAAGTTGCGACAAGGTCGTTCCTGGAATGCTTATCGCAGCATGCCGTTTAAATATACCGACGATTCTCGTCTCAGGCGGCCCTATGCTTGCAGGTGAGGACAAATGCGGCAATCAAACCGACCTTAATACGCTCTTTGATGCGGTTGGTCAGGTCACTGCGGGCACTATGGATGAATCGGAGCTCAAGTTCTTTGAGGACACGGCGTGTCCTACCTGTGGTAGCTGTTCGGGTATGTTCACCGCAAACTCTATCGCATGTCTCTCTGAAGGCCTTGGTATTGCGCTGCCTGGTAATGGCACCATTCCTGCTGTCTATTCTGAGCGCGTCCGTCTTGCAAAGCATGCAGGCATGAAGATCATGGAGCTTGTCGAAAAGGACATTAAGGCACTCGATATTATCAATGCTGCTGCTATTCACAATGGTATGGCACTCGATATGGCATTTGGTGGTTCTACCAATACCATGTTGCATCTTACTGCGATCTCTCATGCAGCTGGCTGTCCGGTCACGCTTGAAGACTGGGATAAGATCTGTTCGCAAATTCCGAACATCACGCGTATCGCACCAGCAAGCTCATTGCATATCCAAGACTTGAACAAGGTCGGTGGCATTTCTGCGATCGTAGGTGAACTTGGTCGTGCTGGTCTGCTCGATGGATCCGCACTCACCTGTCATGGCACGATGGCTGAATGGATTGCGTCTTGCCCACTTGTCGATGGGGAAGTGGTTCGCACGGTCGAGAATGCCTATGCGCCAGTTGGAGGATTGCGTGTCATGCAGGGCAATCTTGCACCAAACTACGGCGTAGTCAAGCAGTCTGCAGTAGCCGATGACATGCGTCAACACCGTGGCCCTGCGCGTGTCTTCGAGAGCGAGGAAGAAGCATGTGAGGCTATCTTTGGCGGCAAGATTAATGCGGGTGATGTTGTGGTCATTCGTTATGAAGGTCCTGCCGGCGGTCCGGGTATGCGCGAGATGCTCACGCCAACCTCCGCTATTTGCGGCATGGGACTCGATCACGACGTTGCACTTATTACGGATGGTCGTTTCTCGGGCGCAACGAAAGGTCCAGCGATCGGTCACGTGAGTCCAGAGGCATATGCAGGAGGTCCGATCGCATTGGTCGAGGAGGGCGATATCATCGATATCGACATCGACAAAGGAACGATGAATCTTGAAGTATCCGATGAAGAGCTCGAAGCACGCCGCAAGAGCTGGGTCAAGCCTAGTCCCAAATACACCACGGGTGTTCTTGCTCGCTATGCAAAGCTGGTTTCCAGTGCTGATAAGGGGGCATATTTCGGATGATCATTGATAATGAATACGAAAAAGAGCACGGTCTTGGTCCCTATACCGAAAAGCAGGGCACCACGATGACGGGTGCTCAGGCTATCATTGCTTCGCTTGAAGCAGAAGGAGTCGATACGGTCTTTGGCTATCCTGGAGGACAGGCGATCAAGATATATGACGCGCTCTATGATTCGACTAAGATCAAGCACATTCTCTCTCGTCACGAGCAGGGTTCGACCCATGAGGCTGATGGTTATGCACGTGCGACGGGTAAGACAGGCGTTGTTATTGTAACGAGTGGGCCTGGTGCAACGAATACGGTCACTGGTATTGCCACTGCGTATATGGATAGTGTGCCGATGGTTGTCATTACCGGTCAGGTTCCACGCAGCATCATCGGAACTGATGCATTCCAAGAGTCCGACATCGTGGGAATCACGATGCCAGTTGTGAAGCATAGCTATTTGCTTCAGGACATCAATGAACTTACGAATACGTTTCGCGAGGCATTCTATATTGCAAACTCAGGTCGTCCAGGCCCTGTTCTCATTGATATTCCTTCTGATCTGTGTGGTATGGAGATGGTCTTTGACTACCCAGCCGATGTGAATCTACCGTCGTATAAGCCTACCGTGAAGGGCAACGCGCGTCAGATTCGCCAAGCAGTCGACATGATGAAAGCTGCAAAACGTCCTGTTCTCTATACAGGCGGTGGCATCATTGCTTCGAATTCCGAAGAAGAACTGCTCTCCGTTGCTGAAGCGCTCCAGATCCCTGTGGTCACCACGCTTATGGCAAAAGGTGCATTCCCTGCGTCAAACCCGCTCAATCTTGGTCATGTTGGCATGCATGGTTCATATTATGCAAATCACGCGGTCACCAATGCTGATCTCTTGATCGCTATCGGTGCGCGCTTCTCAGATCGCGTAACAGGCAAGCTTGTTGACTTTGCGCCAGATGCGAAGGTCATTCATGTCGATATCGACCCTGCAGAGATCGGCAAGAATCGACTGCCACAGATCCCTGTGGTAGGTGATGCCAAGGTTGTTTTGGCAGGCATGAAAGAGCTCATCGAGCAGGATGGCGACTTCAAGCCTATCACCGATGAATGGATGGCGCAGATCAACCAATGGCGCGATGCTCATCCTTTCTACAGTCCTGGTGTCGCAACGAGCAATGGCACGATCTCGCCTGAAGGCGCGCTCGACCTGCTCTCCGAGATGCTTGATCAAGAAAAGAGCATCGTTACTACTGAAGTTGGTCAGCATCAGATGTGGGCCGCACAACATGTTGATCGTGATATACCGCGCACGTTTCTTACCAGCGGTGGTCTCGGTACGATGGGCTTCGGATTCCCCGCAGCCATCGGCGCGAAGGTTGGGTGTCCTGAAAAGGAGGTCATCTGTGTTGCAGGCGATGGATCTTTCCAGATGAACATCCAAGAGATGACCACGGCTTCCTATTACGGCATCAACGTCAAGGTGCTGTTGTTGAATAACTCCGTGCTTGGCATGGTTCATCAATGGCAGAACCTTTTCTATGATGAACGTTACAGCGAGACCATCTTGCCTGACTTACCTGATTTTGTGAAGGTTGCTGAAGCTTACAACTGGCAGGCCGAACGCGTCGAGAAGCCTGAGGATCTAGAAGGTGCTCTGAAGCGTCTTATCGAAGCGGATCGTCCTGCATTGCTCGACATGCGTATAGACAGCGATGAGAATGTCTTCCCGATGGTTCCCGCAGGTGCTCCACTCACAGAGATGTTCGGCTATATCAAGATCGGCCCTAACGGTGAATTGATCGACGAGCGTAAGGAGGCGAAATGATTATGAGACATGTCCTTTCGGTGCTCGTAGAGAACAAATCAGGTGTATTGAGTCGTGTTGCGGGCTTGATCTCCCGTCGTGGTTTTAATATCGAGAGTCTCTCGGTCGGCCCGACTGAAGATCCGACCATGTCGCGCATTACGATCATTATGGATGCAGATGAGATAGCTTACGAACAGATCACCAAGCAGCTCCATAAGCTCATCTCTGTTCACAAGATCACCGACCTTACTCAAACAGCAGCTATCGAGCGCGAGCTGGTTCTCTTTAAGGTGCATGTCACGCCTGATAAGCGCAATGAGGTTATCGAGATCGCGAACATATTCCGCGGCAACGTCGTTGATGTGGGCAAGACATCGCTTACGATCGAGATCACTGGCTCTGAAGACAAGCTCAAGGGTATCGAGGATCTGCTGCGCGCTTACGGGATCAAAGAGATCATCCGTACGGGTCTTATCGCAATGTCGCGAGGATCGAAGGTAAGTTGATACACTATAATGTATCTTCATATATAAGAAACATCAGTCATTAGAAGAAGGGAAAGAACATGGCTGTAACCATCTATCATGAGCAGGACGCCAATCCTGAACTGATCCAAGGCAAGAAGATCGCTATCATCGGCTATGGCTCTCAGGGTCATGCCCATGCTTTGAATCTTAAGGATTCAGGCTGTGATGTTCGCGTTGGTCTTCGCGAAGGATCGAAATCTTGGGCTGAGGCAGAAGAGGCTGGACTCAAGGTCATGACCGTTCCCGAGGCTGCTGCAGAAGCTGATCTCATCATGATTCTTGCTCCTGATGAGAAGCAGGCAGAGATCTATGATGAGCACATCGCTCCGAATCTCAACCCTGGCGATACGCTTGCTTTTGCTCATGGATTTAACATTCACTATGGTTTCATCGAGCCACCCGCTGATGTCGATGTCATCATGATCGCTCCAAAGAGTCCAGGTCATATGGTTCGTCGTGTATATACCGAAGGAGCAGGTGTTCCTTGTCTTATCTGTGTTTATCAGGATGCGTCTGGACAGGCTAAGGATGTTGCACTCTCGTATGCGTGGGGCATTGGCGGTGCACGTGCAGGCGTCATTGAGACAACATTCAAGAACGAAACCGAAACCGACCTCTTCGGCGAGCAGGCTGTTTTGTGCGGCGGTCTTACCTCACTCATTCAAGCTGGCTTTGAGACACTCGTCGAGGCAGGCTATCCTCCTGAGATGGCGTATTTCGAATGCTTCCACGAGGTCAAGCTCATTGTTGATCTCATGTATGAAGGCGGCATGAAGAAGATGCGCGAGTCCATTTCGAACACCGCAGAATATGGCGACTATTACGCTGGAGATCAGGTCATCACTGCTGCTTCGAAAGAAGCAATGAAGAAGATCCTTGGTCGCATTCAGGACGGCTCGTTTGCAAAAGAATTCATGGACGATTCGAAGAATGGTCAGAAGTGGCTTCTTGAGCATCGTGAAAGCGAGAATGCTTCCCAGATCGAGCAAGTAGGTGGAAATATCCGCAGCATGTTCAGCTGGATCCAGAAATAACCTACCGAGCTTCATCGCTCATTCTAAGGCCTGGTACTTTGTACCAGGCCTTATTTTGTTATG
>UQFK01000004.1 GCA_900540345.1 uncultured Eggerthella sp. | reverse complement strand
GTCTTCACCATCTTGTATATGAGGTCGTCGATAATGCAGTCGACGAAGCGCTCGCTGGGTTCTGTACTGATATCAACGTAACCATTCACGAAGATAATTCGATCACGGTTGTTGATAATGGGCGCGGCATCCCTGTTGATAAACACCCGAAAGAGAAGATCCCTACTGTCGAAGTTGTTCTGACTATCCTGCATGCAGGTGGTAAATTCGGCGGTGAAGGATACAAGGTATCCGGTGGCCTTCATGGCGTTGGCGTTTCTGTTGTAAATGCGCTTTCGACCAAAGTTGTTGTACAAGTTCGTCGTGATGGAACTGAATATGAGATCTCATTCGATCATGGCAAGACCAAAGAAAAGCTTCACAAGATCGGTACTACGAAAACTACTGGTACGACGGTCACCTTCTGGCCCGACCCCGAGATCTTCCAAGAGACTACGGTCTATGATTACAGCACGCTCGCCGCACGTTTTCGCGAGATGTCCTTTTTGAACAAGGGCCTCAAGATCACGCTCACCGACGAGCGCACCCTTAATGAAGACGGCAAGCCAACAAAAGAAGTGTTCCAGGCACTTGGTGGTCTTCAAGACTTCGTAAAATATATCAACCAAGGTAAAGAGACGCTGAATAAGCCGATATACTTTGAGGTTGAGAACGAGGATGGCATGGTCGAGATTGCTATGCAGTGGACTACCTCGTATTCGACCAATTCGGTCATGTCGTTTGCGAATAACATCAATACCATCGATGGCGGTACGCATCTTGATGGTTTCAAACAGGGTGTTACTCGTACGATCAATGACTATGCGCGCAACAAAGGAATCCTCAAAGAGAAGGACCCAAATCTTTCTGGTGATGATACGCGAGAAGGTCTTGCAGCAGTTGTTTCCGTAAAACTGCGCGATCCTCAATTCGAAGGTCAGACGAAAGGTAAACTTGGTAATACTGAGATTCGCGGTCTTGTTCAAGGTGCGGTCACTAAAGGGCTCGCTGAATATCTCGAAGAGAATCCTGCTCCTGCAAAGCGAATCATTAACAAAGCGACGCAGGCTTTCAAAGCGCGAGAAGCTGCACGTAAAGCGCGCGAGATGACGCGACGAAAAGGCGTACTGGATTCGTTTTCGCTTCCCGGCAAGCTCGCCGACTGTTCCAGCAAGAATCCTGCTGATTCCGAGATCTTCATTGTAGAGGGTGACTCGGCAGGTGGATCAGCAAAGATGGCACGCGACCGTAAGTATCAAGCGATTATGCCTTTGCGTGGCAAGATCTTGAATGTCGAGCGTGCAGGTCTCAACCGTAGCTTATCTTCAGATACCATCTCGTCGCTCATCACGGCGATCGGTACTAATATCGGTGCTGATTTTAATGCTGACAACGCTCGGTATCATCGCATTATCATCATGACCGATGCTGACGTTGACGGTGCTCATATTCGCTGTTTGCTTTTGACCTTCTTCTATCGCTATATGCCAGAGCTAATTCAGCGCGGGTATATCTATATTGCGCAACCTCCCTTGTATGGCCTGAAGAAAAAGGGCGGCAAGAAGCTCGAATATATCTTTAATGACGATGCACTTACCGCGCGCCTTGCTGAGATTCCTGAGAAGGAACGCGATAACATTTCTTTACAGCGCTACAAAGGTCTTGGCGAAATGGACCCAGAACAGCTTTGGGAAACCACTATGGAGCCGAAATCACGTACGTTGCTTCAAGTGAGCGTAGACGATGCTGCTGAAGCAGAACGCGTGGTGAGTGAGCTCATGGGTGATCAGGTCGAACCGCGCAAGGAGTTCATCCAAAAGCATGCACGCGATGTGCGCTTCCTTGATATTTAATTCGAACGCCTGATCGACCAACCGATATTTGTAAGACCGATCCTTATATAAAGGAGCTCTTGTGGCTGATAACAATGAAGAAATTGATATTGAGATCGTAGAAGAATCAGGACCATCGAATGTTTTTCCTGCTGAATTGAGCAAGGAGATGCGCACTTCGTTCCTTGAATATTCGATGAGTGTTATCGTCTCCCGTGCGTTGCCTGATGTTCGTGATGGCTTGAAACCAGTTCACCGTCGCATCTTATATGCAATGAATGAAAGTGGCATCACTCCTCGTCGTCCACATGCGAAGTCTGCGCGTACGGTCGGTGACGTTATCGGTAAATATCATCCTCATGGTGATACAGCCGTGTATGACACGATGGTTCGCTTAGCGCAATGGTTCTCTATGCGTGTACCTCTGGTCGATGGGCATGGCAACTTTGGTTCGATTGACGGCGATTCAGCTGCTGCAATGCGTTATACCGAGGCACGACTCGACAAACCTGCAATGGAACTTCTACGCGACCTCGATAAAGAAACGGTCGATTTTCAACCTAACTACGATGAATCTCTTGAAGAGCCAGTCGTTTTGCCTGCTCGATTCCCGAATCTATTGGTTAATGGTTCTTCAGGTATCGCGGTTGGTATGGCGACAAATATTCCTCCGCATAATCTCGGCGAGACCATCGATGCAACGTGCATGATGCTCGATAATCCTGATGTGACCACAGAAGAGCTGATGAGCGTTCTTCCTGGACCTGACTTTCCTACAGGTGCGACCATCATGGGACGCGAAGGAATCAAAGAAGCCTATGAGACAGGTCGCGGTAGCCTGACGATCCGCTCGAAATGCAAGATCGAAGAAGGAAAGAACGGCAAAAGTTCGATCATCATCTCTGAGATTCCTTATCAGGTCAACCGCACGAATCTTTTGAAGAAGATCGCTGATTTGGTTCGTGATAAGAAATTGCCTGAAGTTTCAAGCGTTCATGACGCTGCGGATCGTACCGGTATCGACATCATCATTGACCTGAAGCAGAATGCGATTCCGCAGGTCGTTTTAAATAAGCTCTTCAAGCATACTCAGCTGCAAGTTGGGTTTGGTTGTAATATGCTCGCGCTTGTGAATGGTGTTCCACGCACGCTTTCTTTGAAAGAGATGCTGCATTATTACATCCTTCATCAAGAAGAGGTCATTCAACGCAGAACGCGCTATGACCTCGCGAAAGCTGAAGCCCGTGCTCATATTCTCGAAGGCTTCGTCATCGCACTCGATGATATTGATAAGGTCATCAGCATCATCCGTTCTTCCGAGACCGATGTTGAAGCGAAAGAACGCTTGATTGCGGAGTTTAAGCTTTCCGAAAAGCAAGCTGAAGCGATTCTTGAGATGCGCTTGCGTCGTTTGACAGGTCTTGAGCGCGAGAAGATCGAGAGCGAACTTGCGGAATTACGAAAGAACATCGCTTACTACAATCAACTTTTGAATGACACCACGATGGTCCATGGTGTCATCAAAGAGGAATTGCTCGAGATCAAAGAGAAATATTCCACTCCACGTAAGACTAAGATCACCGGCGCAGCGAAAGAGCTCGATGTCGAAGATCTGATCGCAGAAGAAGAAGTTGCGGTCACGGTGACAAAAGCAGGGTATATCAAACGTCTTCCTGTTTCGACTTATCGCCAGCAGAAACGTGGTGGCAAGGGAATGCAGGGAGTGAATCTTAAAGAGAGCGACTTTGTTGAGCATCTCTTCATCGCATCAACTCATGATTACATCTTGTTCTTCTCAAACAAGGGCAAAGTATATCGCCTGAAAGTATACGAAATCCCTGAGGCATCTCGTCATGCGCGCGGCAACGCGATCGTGAATCTTCTTCCTTTCGATAAGGACGAAAGCGTCTCAGCTGTCATCGCAACGAAGGATTTCCCTGAAGACGAGTATCTCATGTTCGCCACCGCACAAGGCATGGTCAAGAAGACTGCGATGAAGCTCTACGATCGTACCCGTCGAGATGGACTTATCGCCATCAGCCTGAAAGAAGGCGATGAACTCATCTCTGTTCAACGTGTTGCAGCAGGTGAAAAGGTCATGATGGTCTCCTCTGCGGGCAAAGCGATCCAATGGGATGAAGAAGAGGTCCGTGCGATGGGTCGCGATACCCAGGGTGTTCGCGGCATGAACGTACAACTCGATGCAAAAGTTCTTGGCATGGAGATCGTTCGTCCTGGTTCCGACCTATTCGTTATTACGGAGCGCGGCTATGGTAAGCGCACGCCTGTCGAAGATTATCCCGTTCATCATCGCGGTGGTCAGGGTGTCTTCACCATTACGATGACACCGAAAAAGGGTCTTCTTGCTGCGATGAAGATCGTTGAGAACGATGATGAGCTGATGATCATCACTAATGACGGGGTGGTAGTTCGCACTCCTGTTAAGGGGGTATCTGAGCTCGGTCGTTCAACTCAAGGTGTTCACATCATGAACGTCGCAGATAAAGATAAAGTAACCGCGGTTGCTATCACTGAAGGCTCGGGTTCGAAGAAAGCGAAGAAAAAAGAGGTGTCAGAAGATCAAACATCTTTGCTCGACGATGACCAAGAGGTATAAAATCCACAAGATCACAAGGTGATCTAAGCATCTCTGATGTTTGAGCTGATAGGCCGAGGGAGCGATCTCTCGGCCTATTTTTTCGTGTCGAATAGATGACGAAGCCGTGTCTTTTCTTGAACCGCGCCCGACCAGATTGCAAAAAATCGTAAGGTAAGAGAGAGGCTGAAGTAGTAAGAAGCAGACATGATCCGTTGTTATATACAAACACTTATCATTTCGCAGGCGGTATCACCTTCTGTTCTCGTGCTTCGCCCCTATACAGATTCTCCTGTTCAAAATACGTGTAAAGTGCTGCCGATCTGGATTGGGCTTACGGAAGCAACTCAGATGGGTCTTGCGATTGAAAAGATCCGTTTACCTCGGCCTGTGACACATGATGTTTTTCTTGATGCACTTACGAATCTCAATACGTATGTAGATCACGTTCTTATTTCTGGTGTGAAGAACGACACGTTCTTTGTTCGCCTTTATCTGCGACATCATGGTGACCTTATCGACCTAGATGCCCGCCCAAGTGATGCAATCAATCTTGCTATTCGCCAAAACGCACCGATTTATGTCGAGGAAGAGGTGCTCGATCAGCAATCGTTTCCCTATATCATCAAGAAGAATCATGCGATCGACGAGAACGATATCGAACAATTCCACACGTTTATCAAGACGATCAAGCCCGAAGACTTCGAGAATGATGGATAAAAGGTCTCCGCAAACGGGCAATTCGTCCCGCTTTCCAAAATCTGTCAAAAAACTCTTGAAAAAAAACTATGAGTTTCATATATTTAATAAGCGCGATTTTCGGGCCCATAGCTCAGTTGGTTAGAGCGCACGCCTGATAAGCGTGAGGTCAGCAGTTCAAATCTGCTTGGGCCCACCATTTTTTGTGGATAAACACTCCACCGTGAGCCGAGTTAGCCGGTGGAGTGTTTATTATAAAGTTCGAGGGTCAAATAGGCTCATCGCGTAGTGCAACATCGGTTGCATATTTTTTGTGGGGCATTAGCTCAGCTGGGAGAGCGCGGGCTTTGCAAGCCTGAGGTCAGGGGTTCGATCCCCCTATGCTCCACCACAAAAAGTAACGGGTTGGAATGATTCCAACCCGTTTTTTATTGCAAGCTGTTTGCTTTGTCTTATTAAAAAGCCCGTGATCAGTGATTGCTGAAGGTGTAGTTTTCGGGATGAGCTTTCACATCTTCACGCAGCTTCGGATTCATCTTACGCGTTCCGCGGTATGCATCCTGAGTTTCAGTCGCGACAACCTGATTGCGATTTTCCATCTTGATCTGCGTATCAAAGCTATTACCATCAACAGAAGACTGCATAGCCTCTTTTGTCAGACGCAAGCCAAAAGGCGAGGTGTTCTTTACCATGGTTTCTGCGATCTCAAGAGCGGCATCGAGCACGTCTTCATCGGCGACCAGGCGATTTGCGAAGCCCCATTCATAGAGCTCTTCTGCGCCAATGCGACGTGCAGTCATCAAAACCTCGTTGGCTCGCGCAAATCCGATGATCTTTGGCAAATAGAAAGAGCCAGACATATCGGTACCGGTTAGACCAATATTCAGGTAACCAGCCTGCATCTTATAAGACTCTCCGAGAACGCGCAGGTCGCAAGCGCAGGATATAGACAGACCACCGCCGACCGCATGCCCTTTCAATGCGCCTATGATCGGCTGCGGGCATGCGCGCATGTTCACAACCTGGTCTGAACAGATGGTTTGCATGATGAAGAAATCGCGCTGAGTGCGTCCCATTTCCTCGGGTGGATCGAGCGCAAGATCGTTCAAATTGAATCCCGCGCAGAACGAAGTGCCTTCTCCGGTTAAGATGATGACGCGGCATTCGGGGTCCATACGCACCTTGATCAGGAATTCATTGAATTCCGCCATCTGCTCGTAGGACATCGCATTCAAATTACCTGCATCGTTGAACGCACAGATATAGATCGGGCCTTTCTGCGTGATGGTGATCTTCTTGTAGTTATCGTACGTGAAGTCATCCATGTGATATTGGTCTTGGTATACCCCCATCATTCCCCCTTAGTGATAAAAAACAGTATGCGAACAGCATAACGCAAAAACGCGCCGAACAATTCGCCGAGCGAGCCTTTCACAGCCCTAAATCAGAGATGGATTTCCTCTGAGAGAAAGATGGGTAGTATGGTGTAGGTTACAACTCACCAAAAGAAGAGGTATGAACACACATGAGACAGGAAAACATCCGTAATGTTGCGATCATCGCTCACGTTGATCATGGTAAGACCACTCTGGTCGATCGTTTGCTCTATACCGCGGGCGTGTTTCGTGAGAATCAGGAGGTGCAAGAACGCGTACTCGACTCCAACGATCAAGAGCGCGAGCGCGGCATTACCATTCTGTCCAAGAATATCTCCATCTCATATAAGGATGTGAAGATCAACGTCATCGATACGCCAGGTCACGCTGATTTCGGTGGTGAGGTAGAGCGTGTGTTGAATATGGCAGATGGCGCCTTATTGATTGTTGATGCCTTTGAAGGCCCTATGCCTCAGACGCGTTTTGTTTTGCGTCATGCACTTGAGCTAGGATTGCGCATCGTGCTTGTCATTAACAAGATCGATCGACCTGGATCGCGTCCTGAAGAAGTGGTTGATGAAGTATTCGACCTTATGGTCGAGCTCGAGGCAAGCGATGAGCAGCTCGATTTTCCTATCATCTATGCATCAGCGGTGAATGGATATGCTCGCTATGAGGCGACAGACGACAATGACAACATGATCCCTCTGCTCGATACCATTTTGAAGGAAGTTCCTGCCCCTGATTGTGAGCCTTCAGGTCCAGTCGCTTTGCAGCTTTGCACGATCGATCATTCAAGTTTTGTGGGTCGTATTGGTGTGGGGCGTCTTTTCTCAGGCACGATGTCTAAAAATGAACCCGTGCTCGTGATCAAGAACGATGGCACACGATACAACACCACTATTAAACAGGTGTTTACTTTTGATGCACTTGGAAAGAAGGAAGAAGAGCAGGTCTCTGCAGGTGACATCATTGCAGTGGTCGGTGTCGAGGATGCAGATATCGGAGATATGGTGACAAGTCGAGAAAACCCGATCGAGCTCGATCCGATCGAGGTCGAGGAACCGACTATGGCGGTCGTTTTCGAGGCTTCAACTTCACCACTTGTTGGTCGAGAGGGAGAAATCGTCGGCGCTCGTCAATTGAAAGAACGACTGTTCAAAGAGGCTGAGAGCAATATTTCGATGCGTATCCGTGAAACTGACGATAAATCAGGCGTAGAAGTTGCAGGACGTGGTCTTCTCCATCTATCAGTGCTCATGGAGACCATGCGTCGAGAGGGCTTCGAATTTCAGGTTGGTCGCCCGCGTGTCATCATCAAGAAGGATGACCAGGGAAATCTGCTCGAGCCGATCGAAGAAGCGACGGTCGATGTGCCGAGTGAGTATGCAGGAAAATGCATCGAGGTGTTCGGTACCGCTGGGGGAGAGATGACTGACATGTTCCAACGAGGAGAACAAACCCATCTTGTTTTCAAAATTCCTTCTCGTGGAACAATGGGTCTTCGCACGCGTCTGCTCAATGTTTCACATGGAGAAGCAACGATGTTTCATCATTTCAGCGAATATGGCCCGTATCGCGGCGAATTTGGAGGTCGCAAGAATGGCTCGATGATCGCGATGGCTACAGAGAAGTCTGTTGCTTATGCGCTTGATACGCTGCAGCAGCGCGGGCAGCTCTTCGTAGGTCCTGGTGAGGAATGCTACGAAGGAATGATCGTTGGGGAATCTGCCAAGGAAGGCGATATGGTAGTGAACGTAGCGAAAGCAAAGCAGCTGGGAAATCAACGTTCTTCTGGTGCAGATAAGGCAATTCAGCTTACGCCACCTGTTGTATTCACGCTTGAAGAAGCACTTGAGTATATCGAGGATGATGAGCTTGTAGAGATCACGCCGCTCAACATCCGCCTTCGAAAGCGAACACTTTCCTCCATACAGCGCAAGAAGGAAGCGAAGAACAAATAACCTTCTTTTTTATCACGAAACAAAAGGCACCCTTATCGGGTGCCTTTTGATATATGAAGAGCCTCTGATTTTCGCCGACACGAAAATGGAGCATTTGTGCAGACAAACCCAAGAAACCATACTTGTGTAACAATCATTTTGCGCACATGCGCACCGATCTCTACGATGCAGATTCATATATCAGATAGGGAACTATATGACGCTCAAGACCATGTTTTCAAAAGTTTCTGTTTTTGTACTCGCGGCTATTTGCTGCATCTCGCTTGCTGGTTGTGGTTCGAAATATGGTTATACGGGCGGAACTGCAGCAACGGTCAACGGAACGCCGATCGAAGAAGACACGGTTACGAAATATATTCAAGATTTCCGTACAAGTTCTGATCTTTCAAGCGACGAAGCTTGGGCAAGCTGGCTCAAAGAGAGCTCTCAAGATCCTCAATCCATTCGCAGCCAGGTCATCGACTATTACGTCCAGCAGGAATTGATTCGACAAGCAGCACAAGAGAACGAAGTTGTGGTCGAGCAGTCTGCAATCGACGAACAAGTCGATGCGATGAAGAAGAATTATAGCAATGACAGTGCATGGCAAGACGCCCTTGCTCAGTCTGGTGTTACAGAAGATCAATATCGCGAATCAATAGAGATTGGTTTGACGTCGCGTGCTCTTCAGGAAAAGGTTATTACTGAGGTTGATACCAGCGACGACGCGGGCTTGCTTGAATTCATGAACACCTATAAAGATATGATCAACGGCTCGAAGCGCTCATCCCACATCTTGCTCGAAGCAGGGGATGAAGCTAAAGCAGAAGAGATCGTAGGCTTGCTTACTTCTGGTCAGATGGATTTCGCTACTGCCGCACAACAGTTCTCGACCGATACAGGATCTGCTCGCAATGGTGGCGATGTAGGCTGGGATACAATCAACAACTTTGTTGAAGAATATACCGCGGCTCTCGATAGCATCGAGCTTGGACAGATTACGCTCACAACAAGCGATTATGGTATCCACATCATCTTGTGCACCGATGTCTTGAATATTGAGGGCGAACCAACTTCTCTGTCTGATTATCCTGAAGAGATCGTCGAGTATATGCGCACGATCTACGGAAGCCAGAAACAGGCGGAAGATTTCCAAGAATGGCTCACTCATTACAAAGAGGAGTCGGATGTTGTTATCAACGATATGCCAGCGAATGTGCCGTACAACATCGATCTGTCGCAGTTCAATACGGATTCGGACGACTCAGCGACCGACGAGTCGAACGGCTCTTCCAGTAGCAGCGACGGCGATACCCAGAATTTGAGCGCTATCGAAGGTGAAAGCACTCAAGAAGAGGGATTGCCTGAGGGAGATCAGTAACTGATCCTCATTTCTTGAGAAAAGAGAATAATGGAAGCTCCTCTTATTCAATTACATGACGCTGTCGTGCGTCGTAATGGCACTAACATTCTAGAGATCGATTCATTCGAGCTACGATCAGGGGAGAACATCGCGTTGCTTGGCCCCAATGGAGCAGGGAAGTCGACTTTTATCCAGTTGATCACGCGCGAGGTGTTTCCGCTTCATCGAGATATGCCCCCCGTTCTTTTTCGTGGAAACGAGCGTACGACGCTGCAGGAAACGAAAAAGGTGCTCGGCGTTGTCTCCTCGACGATGCAAGATCAGATCACCGTTCATCTTCCTGCTTATGACATCGTTGCAGGAGGCTTATTCGGCACGCTTGGTATTCCTGATATGTATCACGTTACCGCGTCTTCGCATCAACATGTTCTCGACATCATGGATATGCTCGGTGTGCTTGATCTTGCTGATCGGGATATCAAGACGCTTTCTACGGGTCAAGCGCGCCGCATCCTCCTTGCGCGTGCTCTCATTCATGATCCAGAGGTTCTTGTTTTTGATGAGCCAACAACTGGGCTTGACCCCGAGGGAATGTACTACGTTCGTAAATCCATGCGTGATCTTGTCGCCCAGGGTAAATCGATCATTTTGGTAACTCATTATCCTGAAGATATTATTCCTGAGGTCGATCGTGTCGTCATGATCAAAGATGGCAAACTCTTTGATGATGGTTCTAAGACTGACCTTCTTACGAGTGTGCGCATGTCGGAACTGTTCGATGTGCCTTTGCGGATTATTGAGCAAGATGGCTATTTTTCCCTTGTGAGTGAATATTAAACTGGTATATAATCTATCATCGCACGTGCAAGAGCACACTTTGGAGAGATGTCCGAGTCTGGCTTAAGGAGCACGATTGGAAATCGTGTATACGCCAAAAGCGTATCTGGGGTTCGAATCCCCATCTCTCCGCCAGTTGATACCATGCCAGTCGGCGTGTTAAACAGAATTCACGTGTGGACATGATTCGATCATGACCGAGTGAATCTCGTTGAAGAAGCGCTCGAAAGAGCGTTTTCTTTTATCAGCTTTGTCGATCGCTTTGTTGCGAAAGACGGGTTTTTGGAAGGGTGGCAGAGCGGCTGAATGCGGCGGTCTCGAAAACCGTTTTGCCCATAACATGGGTAACGAGGGTTCAAATCCCTCCCCTTCCGCCAGAGTGATGAAAGGCTCCCGATTCGGGAGCCTTTTTTGTGTCACAAGAAGCATGAACACAGCTGTAGACAGTGTGTTCATCAAGCTTTTATCTCCCTTACTTTTCTTCGAAAGAACCCAATTTCAGCGCATGATCCGCTCTGTTGGTTTGGCGTTCGAATTTTATGGGAAAAACCATGCGTCACACGCTAGATTCGTCCTGCAGCAGGGTGATTTTGACGCGATGATCTGAATTGAAGAGTGGGATTTTCACTATGTGATCCTGCCAGCGACTCGCCCTGTGTTCAGCGAAAAACACACTTGAAAACAACCTTCTTTATCGCGAAGTAGCGTGTATATCATCTTGCTAAAACCCTGCTAGCACCCCATTTCCCAGTTGCTATCAATCCACGTGAGACGATGAAAGATAGTGCTAGCAGTATCGTTGCTCTCCATCTCTTCCGACCTTGCGTAACCAATGCCATAGATTCCTTCATTGCAAGCAATTCATGATCATATTTCATGATCCTTTTTGCTTTTATGATGCGTGTGCGAATGTGTAACAAGAATGCGCGTGCTTACTTTGGGTGCGCGAAGATAAAACAGAGATCAGAACACGCGTTTTCATGCTGCCAGCAATAAGGAGGGTGGCAAGAAAAGAGCGTTCTTTGATAGTGGTCGCGTATTTTATCGGCGTGACACGCGGTCCTATTCGGGGATGTACTACACTTACTTCTCCGATACCTTTTTTGCGTTTCTTCAACAAGTGACGATGATCTGTAAGTATGAACTTGATCGTGTTGCTCTTACAATAGAGAGGATGCAACTGAGGGCTTTGCGAAAGCTCGATCAAGGATTCTCGAGGGTAAGGTAATGGCAAAACAACCAGACAAGAGAAGTGAAGCATCGGACGCTCTTCTTTGCGTCAAGATGTTCGGTACCTTTACGATCTCACAAGTATCGCATGAGCGCGCCGATCGTGTTCTTTTTGATCACGAGGAAACATCGGCACCTTCGGCACATATTGCTGCAAGTTTGACCGGTCGCGCCCATAGACTTTGGCTGCTTATTGCCTATCTGATTGTGAATCGCGATCACGGCGTATCCCCGCAAGAATTGATCGATCTTCTTTGGCCTGAAGTGACGAGCAACAATCCTGCCTCTACGTTGCAGAACAATGTAAGCCGTGCACGCACGCTCTTCTCCGAAGCTCATTTCGATAATTCGCGTGATCTGATCAAATATACTGACGGCCTTTATTATTGGGCGCCTGACGAAGCGACAATGATCGATGTTGAGATATTTGAAAGTCGCGCGCTTCATATCGGCGATCTGATTCCAGCAGATGATCCTGAAGCACTCGATCGGGCACTCGAAACCTGTCAGCTCTACCAAGGTGATTTCCTCAGCGCTGCTTCAGATGTTTCATGGTGTGCGAATCTTGCGGTGTACTACCGCACGCTCTACAAACGTTTATGCAAGACGACCATCGTTGCGCTTCTTGAAGCGGGACGATTGAAAGAAGCAGAAGCACTGTGCCTTCAGGTCATCAACCTCGAACCTGCAGCAGAAGAATTCAGCGCGTTGCTGATGCGCGCCTATATCATGGATGATGATCCAAGCGCCGCGCTCGACCATTACCAAACGATTGCTTCGCATCTTGCGGAAACCTATGATATTCGTCCGAGTGCTGATATGGAAACCCAACGCGAGATCGCACTTCAAGAGTTGTATGGTCGTAGCATGACCGAGGAGAGCATCCGTAACTTCCTTTTCGAGACCAACGATGATGACGGCGCCTTTGCTTGCAGTAATGCGGTCTTTCGCGAGATCGCACTTTTGCGTCTACGCGAGATGGAGCGCAGCGGTGAAGAATCTCATCTCATTGCGATCACGATTGATAATCAGATCCTCAAAAACGACAGAAGGATCATCAATGCCAAACGGGTCGCTCAAGTCCTTTCTTCCACTCTTCGCTCAAGCGATCCTTTCACCAAGGTCGGATCGAATCAATTCCTTGTTCTTTTACCTGGTGCAAATGCGGAAAACTCACAGATGGTATTCGAGCGCATTGTTGCCCGCTTCGAAGAGGTGTTTCCTCGTGCCGACGTTGCGTTCAAAGTTTCCATGGTCAGCTTGGGAGCACTTCGTTAAATGTACTAAAATGAACGCATGAGAAAACAGGTGAATCTGAAAGACCAGATCTGGGAGCAGCTTTGCAGCGTTGGAGCAGTGCTGATGAGCATGATTGCCCTGATCATTCTTCTCTACTTCATTACTGTCATCGTTCGTCTTATTGCTTCGATGATGGCCTAGGGAAGTGTAGCCGATAATGTGGAAGCGTTTTACGTTTGAAGACATTCGCATCATCGCGCATTATCTAGGAACGCTTACGTCCCTATTCTCTGTCGCATTGCTCATTCCGCTCGTGACCGCGATCATCTTTCAAGAATGGGAGCCCGCTACGCGCTATTTGCTCGCAGGAGGTATTTCTCTCACGATCGGCTCCCTCCTGCGCATGGCGAAAATCGAACCAGGGCGCTTGACTCAACAGCAAGCCATGGCCCTTACCGGTTTCGTATGGATGGTACTTGCCTTTGTTGCTTCTGTTCCCCTTGCAATGTCGGGCCACTATGCGAGCTACCTTGATGCGCTCTTCGACGGCGTTTCTGGTCTGACCACTACTGGTGCGTCGTTGATCATGGATCTGGAGCATCTCTCATACGCAGATAATATGTGGCGATTTGTCATGCATTTCCTTGGCGGTATGGGACTTATCGTCATCGCACTTTCGCTTGGTCTGCTCTCTTCGTCAACTTCTGGTCTGTATTCTTCAGAAGGACGAAGCGAGCATGTGGTTCCTAATGTCATCACCACGACGCGCCTTATTAGCAAGATCTCTTTGACCGTGATCGGCATCGCGACCATCTTACTTATGCTCTTCTGTTTGGTTGCGGGCATGGAGCCTGTTCGTGCGCTGCTTCATGGACTATGGATATCGATATCGGGCTTCATGACCGCAGGCTTTACTCCCACCAGTCAATCCATCATGTACTACCATTCGTATTTCCTCGAGGTCGCTTGTATGATTCTTATGCTGCTCGGCATGGTGAACTTCGGCCTTTTTGTCGCGGTATGGCGGGGCAAGACTCATCTCTTCTTCAAGGATATGGAGATTCGAACTGGTCTGATCTGGATCGTGTTCATGGGCATCGTGTTTATGGCCACGCTCTCTTCAACGCAGCTTTTTTCTGATGTGCTCACGATGTTGCGCCGCGGAGTATTCATGATGATGTCCGCAGCAAGCACAACAGGCTTTCAGATCGTTACAACTAATCAGCTCATTACCGTCTTCTCATCGGGCGCTATCCTCATTTTGGCGATCTTGATGGCCGTGGGTGGTTCGAGCGGAAGTACCGCTGGTGGTATGAAGCTCTCGCGTATTGGACTCACGGCGAAATCGATCGTCTCCTCGATCAAAGAGGCGATTGCGCCCGATTCAGCACGAGTATCAGTGGTCTATCACCATATTGGCAAACAAGTGCTCAATAACGATATCGCTCGAGCTGCGATGACGGTATCGACGCTTTTCGTTGTGACCTATGTTATCGGCGCGTTGGCAGGTATCGCACATGGTTACGATGCGACTGCCTCTATTGCAGAGAGCGTTGCGATGGCATCCAACGGCGGACTATCATTTGGTATCACTACTCAAGGAATGCCAAGCACGCTTGAGGCGATCTACATCCTTGAGATGTGGGCGGGCCGTCTCGAGTTCATCACGCTTATCGCGCTTATCGTCAAGATCGTAGTTTCGGTCTTGCCCGCACGTAAAACCCGGGGGCAACGTTGATGTTCGGCGCAAAACACCAACACTACGATCGTGGCATCCTTGTGAGGATTGCCTTCCTTTTCGCTGCATTTTGTGTGGCGATTAGTCTTTGCGCTGCGGTCGCTTGGGGTGAGGAGGAATTGCCCGAGGCAACAGAGTCGATCGATACTAACGGCAATGTGGTCAATGTGAATCAGATGCCCGATAGCTCTTTTCTCTACAACACTGACATTTCAGAACTCTCCGATGCTGAATCGTTTCATGACACGCAGATGGTGCAAGTGACGGGAGAGGTAGTTGGAGACCGCATCAATGATGAGAGCAATTCAGGTCTTTGTTGGATAACCTTGCAAAGTCTCAATGAAAACGATTCTTCATCTGTTGCCGTACTGATGTCGAATGAACAGGCAGCGCTGATCGACCGATATGGAAACTATCAAGTGAATGGAACGGAATTGCAGGTTCGAGGCATATTCTATCTCACATGCCCCGAACACCAAGGACTCTCTGATCTACATGCGCAGGAAGTGACTGTAGTGCATGCGGGTTCTGAGCGGGAACACTCGATCAATTCCGCAGTATTGTGGGCTGCGTTCCTGGCGATAGGCATTGGGCTGCTGAGCTTATTCACGTATCGATTCCTCCGCGAGCGAAGAAAATAGGCAAGCATGCAAGAGGGAGTAGTAGTCAAGCTCGACCGCGGATATCCTTTGGTGCAGTTGCCAGATGGATCGAAGATCCGTTGCGAACATGCTACAAGTTTGGTCAAGAAGAAGACAGACCGAGCGGTCATTGGTGATCGCGTCTGTATCGATCATCCCGGTGGTCATGAAAAAGGGATCATCAAAGAGATCTGTCCACGCTCTACCCAATTTGTTCGCAAGGATCCTACTGAACGAGCGCTTCCACAGACGCTCGCATCAAATTTTGATCTTGTCTTGATCGCACAACCTGTTGAAGAAGTGAATTTCAAGCGCCTTGAGCGAGAACTTGTGCTTGCTCATGAAACGGGTGCGCAAGTCGCGGTCGTTTTAACCAAGGCGGATCTTATGCGTGAAAACGATCGATTCAAAGAGACGTGTGATCGTGTATGCGCACTCGTTGGCAGCGATCCAGTTCTTGTGGTCAGCCAAGAGGACAGCGCCTCGATCGATGCTGTAGCACGGCTGATCGCACAAGATAACCGCACTGCTGTTTTGATCGGGCGAAGTGGTGTGGGGAAATCGAGCTTGGTAAATCTCCTGGTAGGAAAGGATATACAACGTACCACGCCGGTGAGACAGTCGGACGGAAAAGGCAGGCACACCACTGTTTCACGTGAAATCGTTGCGTTGCCGCAGGGGGGCAGCATTGTCGACATGCCTGGAGTTCGGGGGCTTGGTTTATGGGATGCCGAAGAAGGAATCAAAGCAGCTTTCAGCGAGATCGAAGCGATCGCACAGCGATGTAGATTTCGCGATTGTGCGCATGAGCGCGAAGCAGGATGCGCAGTGCGAGAAGCGGTCGAGGCTGGCCTGCTTGCTCCTGAGCGTCTCGAATCATATCTGCGTCTTAAGCAAGAGAACGAAGAAGTACGCACAAAGCGTTTGGAGGCAGAGCGCTTACGCGAGCGCCGCGGCCACCCTCGACATCGGAGCGGAAAGTAGAACAGTATTACTTGCGCTACAATGAATACGCTACTTTCGAGGAGAGCATAATGAATCCAGCCGTCATCATCCCAACATTTCATCAAGCTGCAGCCGACGCAGACAAACCGATAACAGAAAGCATCTATGATCATCCAACTCCATTAGATGCGCCCGGCACACTTGCTCGTTGTCTTGATTCGCTTCAGTATGTTCAAGGACTTGGGCAGGTTATCATTACGGTTTCGCACAATGAAGCTGTCGAGAAGGTCAAAGCGATTGTCGACCAGTTCCCTCAGATGCATACGCTTGTTATCAGCGAGAGCGAAGCAGCTATTATCCAGCAACGTTTGGAGCAGCTCGGTTTTGGAGATACATCAGAGAAGATCGGTGTGCGTGGCTATTCAGCGGTTCGTAATCTCGGTATCGTAGTCTCGAACATCTTGGGATTCGATGCGGTGGTCTTCCTTGATGATGATGAGGTGATCGAGGATCCTGCGTTTCTCGCCAAAGCGATGTATGGTCTTGGAAAACTGACCCGTCGCGAGATACCGATCCTTGCAAAATCAGGATACTATCTAAATGCGAAGGGTAGCTATCTTTCGATGAGCCAGAACAAGTGGTATAACCGCTATTGGCAACAAGGATCTGCCTTCAATAACTGGATCACGAAAGCGATGTCGGGTCCGCGACTTTCTCGTTCGAATCATGTGTGCGGTGGCTGTCTTGCGCTACACAAGCAAGCATATATGCGTGTTTGCTTCGATCCGTGGATACCGCGTGGTGAAGATCTCGACTATCTTATCAACCTTCGTATGTACGGCTCGGATGTATGGTTCGACAACCAATGGTATTTGCTTCATCTTCCCCCGCAAGAACGACACGAAGGTCATCGATTCCGTAAAGATATCTTTCGTTGGATCTATGAGTACTACAAGATCGAGTTCAGCCAATCGCAGATCGATCTGTTGCAGATCAAACCTTCGTCGCTCGAGCCTTACCCTGGACCTTTCCTCGAGCGCGGACTCGAAAAACGCATCAAGAAAACGGCGCTTTTGCGATCGCTCGTGCGTCCTGACAAGGCGGCATATCGAAAAGCTGCAACGGTGGCGACCTCTGAAGCGGTTATGTATGCTCAAAAATATTGCGATAAGTATTTTGATTTCCAACGCGCTTGGGTCCAGATCATGGCGCAAACTGAAAATGATGCTGTGCTGCAGCAGGCACTCATCCAAGCAGCGCTCGCACGAGAAGCTGGGGAAGAGATCGAAGTTGCTGCTCCTGATCCCGGACTTGATGCGGGCATGACTGGCGAGATTCATCTTGATCTTGCGGACGGGGAATAGGATCTTCTGTGCTCGAGCAATTCGTGCTAGCTATATTGTTCGGTCTGGTGGTCGGTTTGTTTTCGGGGCTGCTGGGAATCGGTGGTGGAACGCTCATGGTTCCCGTTTTTCGTTTGGGTTTCAATATGAGTGCGATCGCTTCTACTGCAACCTCGCTCTTTACCATCGTCCCCACCTCGATCGCTGGTTGTATCACTCATTTCAAAAATGGAACATGTATCGCAAAGATCGGTATCACCGCAGGTATCGCCGGCGCGCTTACCTCGCCGCTTGGCGTGCTTGCAGCTACGAATTCACCCGATATCGCGATCATGGCTTGTGCGGCGCTCATCATCGTTTACTCTGCGGTGACCATGTTCAGAAAAGCGCTAAGCATGCCCAAGCGATCCCGCTCCGATCTCTCCATGCATGCGGCACTTCAGCGTTTTAGAGCAGAGTTTTCAGATGAGGATCTTACTCCTGAATCTCTCGAGCAAGAACGAGCGAAAAAAGAGGCGCTTCTCGCTGAGCAAAAGCGAAAGCTTCGTGAAGAGCGCAAACAGGTCACGATAAAGATGTGCGTCCTTGGTGCTGCGATTGGTCTTATTGCAGGATTCGCCTCGGGATATGTTGGCGTAGGGGGCGGTTTTATTATGGTGCCCCTCTTCATATCTCTGCTCGGTATTACGATGAAGCAAGCCTCCGGTACGAGTCTCTTTGCGGTGGTCTTGCTTGCCATTCCTGGTGTAGTGACCCAATGCATGCATGGCAATGTCGATTATGTTGCAGGTATCGCGATGGCTCTTGGCTCTATTCCTGGTGCTCTTATCGGCGCCTCGCTTATTAGGTATATTCCCGAACGGAAATTGCGTTTTTTGTTCGGGTTCTTCCTGCTATTTGCCGCTATTATTCTTATAGGTAATGAATTGGGCGTTTTCGCGGGATAGTTCGCGAACCTCGTCCTTTGCTGAGGTGCACATGAATTTCCCACGCCACAACATCTATGTTTTCTTAGAGATCCTGTCATTGTGTCTTGCGCTCATTTCGGGTTGTGCGCTCGGGTGGGCGATGTTTGGAGAGAAGAACCCCGTTCTCATCGGTATAGCGGGCATCTTCTTTACGATTTTTTTGCTCATTACCATCGCGCTCATGCTCGATCCTGATAAGATTCGCGCACGTCAATCACTTTCCGTACTTGGTCTTGCAAGCGATCTTCTCGAAGGAATCCAAGGAGGATTCAATACGGCGAGCGCGCAGCATGCCTGTGAGATCTTGTATCGTTCCTCGTCGGCATCTGCTGTAGCGGTGACCGACACCGAGGTGATCTTAGGGTATTGCGGTGCCGGTGAAGAAGAACTTGGGAAGCTCGAATGCAGTATCCGCACATTTGCTACAAGGCAAACGCTCGAAGATGGTCAGACCCGTGTGCTGAACTCTCCAGAGGAAGTAGGTCTTCCCAACAAAGTACGCGGGATCAAAGCGGCGATCATCGTGCCGCTCAAGATTGGCTCAACGATCGTTGGCACGTTGAAGTTCTATTATCCGTCTGCTTCTCGGATCACAGAAACGCAAGTATCGATCGCAGAAGGATTCGCCCAGCTCATCTCAACACAGATTGCCGCAATGGAGCTCGAGGAGCAGAAAAAGCTTGCGACCAGCATGGAGCTCAAGGCACTACAAAGCCAGATCAATCCTCATTTTTTGTTCAATACCATCAATACGATGGCATCGCTTGTTCGAACTGATCCCGAGAAGGCTCGCGTGCTCCTACGCGAATTCGCGGTCTTCTATCGCCAGGCTCTTGAGAATGCATCCGATCTGATTCCGCTTGCACGTGAGGTCGAGCAAACAGTTCGTTATCTTTCACTTGAACAGGCGCGATTCGGAGAAGATCGCTTGTGCGTGAAGGTTTCGATCAGTGATGATGTGAAAGCGCTCATGGTTCCAGCTTTCATGATCCAACCCTTGGTCGAGAACTCTATCAAGCACGGTTTTCCTGCGGAAGGGCAGTTGGTCATCTCAATCAGCGGAGAGATCAAGCTTGCTGATGTATATCTTTATGTGGCAGATAACGGTTTGGGTATGACCGAAGATGCGCTGCGCAACATTATGAGCCCAAGCTCCCAAACGGGTCTCGGTATTGCAGTCAAGAATGTCAACGATCGCATTCGTGGGTATTATGGCGAAGAGTCATACATGGAATATCAGAGCGAGCTGGGCAAAGGTACGCAGGTCACGCTCTACTTGAAAGACTGTGCATCGAATCAATTCTAACGATCAAGCATAGATACGCTCCGAGCAGGTGTAATACATTGGCGAACACTGCCGCACGGATGTGTGCATGATTATCTGTTTTGAATACGGTTTGAGCGATAAAGACGCTGCAGATCGCTGCGTAATAGTCTATAATAGGCACGATTTTGTAAGTTTTCACTTTACACAGAGGAGGTCGTGTTGTTAAAGGCGATTATTGTAGACGACGAAGCGCCAGCACGCTCCGAATTACGTTTTTTACTAGGCGAGCTCAATCAAGCCGAGGTCGTTTCTGAGGCAGCGAGTGTTCGCGAAGCTATCGAAAAGCTCAAGGAATATCCTTGCGATGTAATGTTTCTTGACATCAACATGCCTGAAGCAACTGGTCTTCAGTTAGCCGAGGCGCTTCAGCATTTGAAGTTCCCTCCTGCGGTCGTATTCGTTACTGCTTATAGCGAATTCGCGCTGGACGCTTTCAAGGTGAATGCGGTCGATTATCTGGTCAAGCCAGTCGAGACCGAGCGTCTTGCGCATGCGCTTGCTCGCGTACGCGAGCATGTTGTTTTGCACGCCCGCGCCCAAAAAGCCGAACGTATTCCGGTCGAAAAGGGAGGCAAGAAAATCCTCATCAACATCGATCAGATTCGTTTTGTCATGGCTCGTGATGACTATGCCTATCTGCAAACCGATACTGATCGTTATTTCTCAACGGTCAGCTTGGCTCAGCTCGAGAAGACACTCGACGGGCATGGTTTCTTCCGTGTTCATCGTGGCTATTTGGTCAATCTTTCATTGGTTAAAGAAGTTGAGCCGCAGTCTGGTGGAACGCTCTTGCTCACGCTCGATGGTGTAGAAGAGAAGATTCCTGTTTCACGTCGTCGTGTCTCATCGCTCAAAAAAGCGCTTGGCTTGTGATCTTTGACTTTCATAGTTGAAACCGAAACGCCTCCTTTTCAGGAGGCGTTTTTATATGCTTGTATTTGCAAAAAACGTATGTGTACATGTTGACCGATTACGTCTATCCGCAAGAAGCGGCGTTGCGAAGGAATGTGCGCTGCGAGTGGTAAAATTCAAGGTCGTCCTAAAAGTTCTTCGAGATTGGACCATTCAATGGAATGTAGTGCACAAAATCCGGTCATTGGTATCATCATGGGCTCCGAGTCAGACATGCCCGCCATGGAGCCTTGCATGAAACAGCTCGATGATTTTGGTGTCCCGTACGAAGTAAAGATCGCAAGCGCTCATCGTAAGCCCAGCGAGGTGCACGAGTGGGCATCTACGGCGATCGATCGGGGAATTCGCGTTATCATCGCGGCCGCAGGAAAGGCCGCTCACCTTGGTGGTGTTGTTGCAGCGTATACTCCCGCACCCGTCATCGCAGTGCCTATGAAGACCAGCGATCTGGGAGGACTCGACTCTTTGCTTTCGATGGTTCAGATGCCAAGCGGTGTTCCAGTTGCATGTGTTGCTATCAATGGCGCGAAGAATGCGGCTATCTTGGCTGTTCAAATGATGGGAACAGGTTGTGAAGGAGCCCGCCAGAAGATCATCGATCTTAAGGCAGAGATGGCAAACGCATAACCTGAAGAGCAGTTTCATCGTCCAAGAGAAACGATGCATAGGAAAACGAGGTTGATGTGAGCAAATCCTTCTTGATGGGAAATCAGGCATTCGCGCATGCTGCACTCGAGGCAGGAGTTCGTGTTTGTGCTGGTTATCCAGGAACTCCTTCTTCAGAAGTGATCGAGACCATCGCGCAGCTGCATGAGGCAGGCTCAGCGCAAGATGTATATGTTGAGTGGTCTACGAACGAAAAAGCTGCGCTTGAGATGCTAGCAGGCGCGTCGCTTTCAGGGGCGCGCACTTTGTTTACCGCAAAACAGGTTGGACTCAATGTTGCCAGCGATGCGCTTATGTCCCTCAATTATATCGGCGTTGAGGGCGGCACCGTGCTGCTCGTTGCTGATGATCCAGGTCCGATTTCTTCTCAGACCGAGCAGGATACGCGCCGATTTGCATCATTTGCAAAGGTACCGGTGTTCGATCCAGCAACTCCCGAACAGGGATGCGCGATGATCGCTGCTGCATATGAGCTCTCGGAAAAATATCATACTCCCGTTATTTTTCGTCCTACAACGCGTATCGCCCACGCTTCCACGTTTATGGAGGTTGCGGAAGAAACCAGAGGAAAAGAAGCAACTGGATTCGAGAAGGATGCAAGCAGATGGGTCATCTTTCCACGTCGTTCCTATCGCGCGCATGGAGAGATCAACGAACGCTTAAGGCAGATCGCACACGAATTCAGCGAGTCTTCCTTTAACCCATGGGAAGAGATCGCGGGCACCGATGAGGGCGCAAAGATCGGCATCATCGCAGGTGGCATCTCGTATTCATATGCACAAGAGGCTCTGCGGCAGATCGAAGAAAAAGTTATGTCAGCAGGTGTTCTTTCACCAAGTTATCGATTGATGCAGATAGGTACACCCTATCCGTTCCCCGAAGAAGCGGTCGCGCAATTTGCTGAAGGACTCGAGAAAATTCTTGTGCTCGAAGAGCTCGACTGTGTGATCGAAGATGAAATGTTGAAGCTTTGTGGCAGATCGCATGCGCATTTTGACGTATATGGGAAGCTTTCAGGGGATACGCTCGATCGCGGCGAGAATAGCGTTGATGCGCTTGTTTCCCAGATCGAGGCATTCTTCGACCTTGATCTTCCCTCTACTAAGACCACCACAATCGACTTTCAGGAGCCGATTCCCGACAGACCTGCTGTTTTGTGCGCAGGTTGTCCACATCGTGGCGCGTTCTATGCAGTGAAAAAGGCGCTCGGTCGTACCCGTGAAGCAGTCCTTTGTGGCGATATCGGCTGCTATACGCTTGGCAATGCAGCGCCGCTAAATGCAGTCGATACCTGTCTTGACATGGGCGCAGGGATCACGATGGCACAAGGTTTCAATGTTGTTGAGCCTCATAAGAAAGCCCTTGCTTTCGTAGGCGATTCAACCTTTTTTGCCTCAGGCATGACTGGCGTTGCGAACGCAGTCTATAATCGCCACGATATCACGATCGTGGTACTGGATAATGCGACCACGGCCATGACCGGATCGCAGCCTCATCCTGGTACAGGTGCTACATTGATGGGCGGTTTTACTGCTCCCATCTCGATCTATGATGTACTCAGTTCTCTTGGTGTAAAGAAGATCACAAAGGCAAATCCGTTGTTTGCCGATAAAGCGATCGAAGCAGCGCGTGAAGCCATCGATTACGAGGGGCCATCGGCTGTTATCTATGAGTCGCCGTGCACGAAGCTTACGAAGCCAAAACCGCCAGTCTACTTCATCGCGAACGCATGTGCAGGTTGCCGTAAATGCGTCACCACCATCGGCTGCCCGGCACTTGGCTGGAGCGAAGTTGGCCATTCTATCGTGATCAATCGTGCCCTTTGCGTAGGCTGCGGGTTGTGTACGGATATTTGCGAATATGGCGCTATCACCTGCCCAACGCGTAAACGCGTGCGCCCTGTGCTCCCTCCGCGATCCCAGCGTTTGCATGCAGAAGATGGCTCGCTTAGCCGATTCCCCACGCCACAAGAGCTCGCCGAACGGGAAGGGGGCAGCAATGATTAACGTGTCAATCGCCGGAATAGGCGGACAAGGTAGCGTGCTTGCTGCACGCATTCTCGCGCAAGCTGCCGAAACAAAAGGTTGGCAGGTGCGAAGCGCGGAAACGATCGGCATGGCGCAGCGCGGTGGCGATGTTATGTCACATGTTCGTATGGGAAATGAAGGAGAACGTGTATTTTCGCCACTCCCAGCAAAAGGCAGCGTTGATGTGCTGATAGCCCTTGAGCCAGGTGAAGCTGCTCGTAGTCTGCCTTACTTGAAAGAAGGCGGGCTGCTCGTTGTGGCTTCGTCAGGTATCGTTCCTGTTATGGCAAACTTCAAGCGGCAGACCTATCATCCACAAGCACTCATCGACGAGATGCGTACAGCGGGTATAAAGATGGTCGTGGTTGACGACAATGAGCTCGTTCGAAGGTTGGGCGAGCCGAAAGCATTGAATGTGATGATGCTTGCATATGCCATCATTGCGGTGAATAAACGGCCTGATTGTGCCGACAATGCTCTGCGTGGAGCGATCACGCTTGATGAGATCGAACAGGCGATACCGCTGTGCGTGAAACGAAAGCTCGTTTCAACGAACCAGAAAGCGATCAAGGTCGTTCAGCAGGTCGCCCGCATCTAGCGAAGAAGCGATATAAGCAGAACAGGCGCCACAAAGGGAAGAGGAATCGGGGATGAAGCTTACCGAAGAGCAGTTCGCGCAAGTAAAAGAGCAGTTCAAAACATTAAAAGAGCGATCAGCTTTCTATACGAAGAAATTCGAAGGAATCGATCTTTCCTGTGTTCAGACCCAGGAAGACTTTGAGGCACTGCCTTTTTCGGAAAAAGCCGACCTTCGAGAAGCATATCCGCTTGGACTTGCTGCAGTTCCCGAAAGCGAGATCGTTCGTATCCACTCTTCATCAGGTACGACAGGAACCCCTGTTATCATTCCCTATACGCAGCAAGATATCATCGACTGGGCAATACAGTTCGCGCGCTGCTACGAGATGGCGGGTATCACGAACGAAGATCGTATCCAGATTACGCCAGGATATGGGCTTTGGACGGCAGGTATTGGTTTCCAGTTGGGAGCCGAGCGTTTGGGCGCGATGACCATTCCTATGGGTCCTGGAAATACCGAAAAGCAGATCCGTTTCATGAAGGACATGCAGTCAACAGTTTTGTGCGCTACCAGTTCGTATGCTCTTTTGTTGGCCGAAGAGATCGCAAAGCAAGGGGTTCGCGATGAGCTCAATCTTAAACGTGCGGTCATCGGATCAGAGCGTTGGGGGCATAAGATGCGCGAGCGTATCGCAAACGAACTTGGCGTGAAGATCTATGATATCTATGGCCTTACTGAGGTCTATGGACCGGGCATTGGTATCTCTTGCGATCATGCATGCGGCATGCATGTATGGGATGACTATTGTTATTTCGAGATCGTCGATCCGAAGAGCGGAGACGTGTTGCCCGACGGTGAGATCGGCGAACTTGTTATCACGACGCTGCGCAAGCAAGGAGCACCGCTCATTCGCTATCGAACCCACGACCTTTCTCGCATCATACCTGGTCAGTGCCCTTGTGGATCGCCGTTTCCTCGTATCGATACGCTCATTGGGCGTACTGATGATATGGTGAAGGTAAAGGGCGTCAATATTTTCCCTGCTCAGATCGAAGAGATCATCAAATTCACCGATGGCGCTTCTTCTGAATACCAAGTGATGATCGATCATTTAGAAGGCAAGGACATCATGACGGTATTCTTTGAGACCGAGGCACAAGGTGATGCGCGCGATCGGATCGAGCGCAACATGGAGTCGATCTTCAAAGGAAAACTCGGCATGACTCCAAAAGCTAAAGCAGTTGCGATTGGGGAGCTTCCGCGTTCAGAAAAGAAGACAAAACGTATTTTCGACAATCGCTATTAATAAAGTAAGCAAGTACGAGACACAAAACTTCTTTTTTATACCTTCGAGTATATGCGATTCGATCATGGACGCTTTTCGGTAGCGATCTTACCGTTGCCGAAAAACTTTCAGGATGCAAAATGATGAGGGCAGGACGCAGCGCTCTGTTGTGATAAAGTGCTTGCATGGTTCTTTCTGGAGTACATATGACAACGTGCGCGATTCGTGCGCAGCATTGGGCGCAAGGCTCAGCTGCTGCATGCGCGATCATGTCTGAGCACTGGGCACAGGGCTCTTGCAATGAATGCGCTTTGATGTCCGAGCACCTCGCTCAGGGATCCGTGCATATGCTCGATATTCCAATTTCTTTCGTTCGATATTGATAGCACATGAGTTTAGACTCAGTGCTTTTTTTATGCACTGGGACCACTACGCGTGCCTTCGTATCGAAAGAAAGAAGGGGATAGAGGAAGAACAACAGTAATAGGAATAACGAGGAAGAAAGAGTGGGTATGTTTCTCAAAGTCCTTATCGTAGCGATCTTCGTTGCGATCACGGTAGCGGTGGGCATATTTGCCCGTAAGCATTCGAAAAGCGTTGATGGCTTCGTGTTGGGAGGTCGTAATGTCGGGCCTTGGCTTTCAGCTTTCGCCTTCGGCACGAGCTATTTCTCTGCGGTCGTGTTCATTGGCTATGCAGGCCAATTTGGCTGGAAGTATGGTCTTTCTGTCTTTTGGGTTGGTATCGGCAATGCGGTGATTGGATCGTTGCTGGCATGGTGGGTTCTCGGTCCCCGTACACGAGAGATAACCCAGCGCTTGAAAGCTACTACGATGCCGGAGTTTTTCGGAAAGCGCTTTAACAGCAAGGCGCTGCGCATTGCTGCGGCTGCGATCATCTTCGTTTTCTTGATTCCTTATACCGCATCGGTCTATAACGGTCTTTCGCGTTTGTTTGGTATGGCCTTCGGTTTGCCTTACGAATGGTGCGTGATTGGCATGGCGGTTGTTACCTGCATCTATGTTGTGCTCGGTGGCTATGTTGCATCTGTTTGGAACGATTTCATCCAGGGCTCCATCATGTTGATCGGTATCGTAGCGGTCATCGTTGCAGTGTTGAACGGACAAGGAGGTTTTGCAACCGCAATTGTGAGCCTCTCGCAGATTCCTGCAGAAGGCAGCGCAATGCAAGGCCCCTTCATTTCGATGTTCGGACCAGATCTCTTCAACTTAATAGGCGTGATCATCCTTACTTCGCTCGGTACCTGGGCGCTTCCGCAGATGGTTCAAAAGTTCTATGCGATCAAAACAGGCCCAGCCATTAAGCAGGGAGCGATCATCTCAACTATCTTTGCGCTCGTTGTTGCAGGCGGTTCGTATTTCCTTGGTGGTTTTGGCCGTTTGTTTGGTGGCGATATTGCATATGCTGCAGACGGAACACCGATCTATGACTCTATCGTGCCGACCATGCTGGCAGGGCTGCCGGATATTTTGCTCGGTATCGTGGTCGTGCTGGTTCTCTCTGCTTCTATGTCTACCCTCGCGGGTCTTGTTCTTACCTCATCTTCAACGCTTACGCTTGACCTTATCAAGGGCAATATCGTCAAGAAGATGGACGAGAAGAAGCAGGTTCGCTATATGCGCTTCTTTATCGTTGTGTTTGTTGCGATCTCCGCGGGCATCGCGCTCGTGCAGTATCATTCGACCATTGTCTTTATCGCGCAGTTGATGGGTTATTCTTGGGGCGCGCTTTCGGGCTCGTTCCTCGGCCCCTTCTTCTGGGGATTGTTCTCGGGACGTATCTCGAAGCCAGCAGTATGGTGCAGCTTTGCGTTGGGTGTTGGCATGACTGTTACGAATATGATCTTTGGCTATATCGCTTCACCGATCAATTGTGGCGCGTTGACCATGATCCTTTCGCTCATCATTGTGCCTATTGTCAGCTTCTTTACAAAGCCCGTTCCTTTCGTGGTCAAGCCGCCTTCTACATCTGGTGCTATTGACCGTGAATACATCTATGGCTTGCGCGAGCAACAAGTGATAGAGCAGCAGCAAAAGCTGCGTGCTCAAAGCGAACCACAGGGAGAAGTCAGCAAAGAATAGGAAACAACATTGCGTCTCACGTAAAGCAACGCCAGGGATTTTCCCTGGCGTTCTTTTTTTGGTAGCATGCCAGCTGAGAGCGTGCCATTGTGTGTTCTTACAGCGTGAGCGTGTGTGTTCTCTAGCTGATCTTAGATACCCCTTTGCATAATGATTGGTAATGAAAAGCTTTGTGTGCGAGTTTTGCATACAGCAGCTACGAGTGTTGGTGGGGATCGCTAGAGAATATTGCGATCTTCGGCATTTACCCATTCATGATATTTTCGCAAAAGCGCCATGGTGCGGGCGTTGGATACTGCGGTTGAAAACGGCATGAGATCCTCGACAGAAAACGATACATTTCCATTGGCATCCTTAGGAAGATCCATATGCTCGATGACGCTCGCGAAGATACGAGCCATATCTTGATCAGTGGCCTGATCGACCATGCGTGCAAAGTCGTTGAAGTCTTTCATGGGTAGATCCTTTCGGTTGCTTGTTGTATCTAAGGGACTTTTCGCTGCGTGCCTCTCCGCTCAATCTATGTGATCACTCCTATTCTATGCTTTGCAAGTCTTATAGACGTTTGCAGATGATGAATCGTTAACAACAAAGGGATGCGATCGGGACGCCCGCAACAAGACCGAGCGAGAATAAGACAACCACTCCCCGTTGATAAATGGTCGTCTCAAAAAAATTTTTTTACCGCCCAAAATTGAGTTTTCCACAATGAAAAATGGTGCTAAAACAGCTGCTAGATGCCTGATAGCATGAACACGGTAGGGTTGCTATACAACTCAAGAAAACAGCTATTCAAGCTGGATGATCTTGAAATGGAATACAGCGGAACACACGAAAAAAAGCTGCTAGCACCCTGTTCGTAGCACAGCTTTTTTAAGCCTTGATCGAGCCAAATTCGCGCTGATAAAAACAGCTACGTAAGGTGCCCGAGACACAAAATCTTGTGGTTTTTGCTCTAGTCATATCCTAGATATACGCTACAATCTTGCTATAGAATTCGTAAGGTTCTATATGGGTGTATATCTTCACGAATGCACTTCTGAAGGCCCTCTTGGCGGTCATGCTCATCGATTCGTATGAAAAACTCTGAGAAAAAAACCGCGAGAGAATCTGTAAGGTGGGTTTGAGTTGAGCTCAAAAGTAAAACAAGCGAACTTCCGTCTTCCCCTTGAGTACATGGCTCTTATTGATGATTTCGCTCGTCGCGAAGACATCACCAAAGCCACGGTCATCACACGCGCTCTTGATTGCATGCAGGCTTCCTATGACAGCGGTCATGGAGGAATGCCAGTAACGAGCGCCGGTTCTGGTGGAGGGGCTTCCGATGCTGAATTGGAAGACTTGCGAGCAAAGCTCAGGAAAGCAGAAGAGCGCGCCTCTGAAGCAGAACGAGCCTTACAATCTGCTGAGGATCGTGCACGCGATGCGATCCGTCAGCGCGATGCGGCTGAGGATAAAGCTCGCAATGCGGTGAGCGATCTTGCTACCGCACAAGCGCAAAGTGCCAATACTGCTTCGTTTGACAACAGTCGTTCCGAAGCGGCAGAAGAAGAGATCGAGCGCTTGCGTACATTGGTCGCGAAGCAAGCCGCAACCCTTGAAGAGAAGATTCGCGCGTTGGCATCTAAGGAAGTTGGCTATGACGACCAAGCGCGTACACTTGCCTCTAAAGATGCAGAGATCTCCTCGCGCGATGCCATCATCGCCGACCGTGATCGTCAGATCTCTGATCTGCGCGCGCAGCTTTCTGAGTCGAATGCGCGCATTCAGCTCACGAATGCGATGCCAAGCGGCATCCAGCCTCTCAATGTTGATGCCACTACCTTCTCTGACGACAATCCTGTAGGCGCACTTTCCATGCTCAACATGCTCAATAGTGTTATGGCTGCGTTCAAGCAGCAAGTCAAGGACGCGCGCATTCTTGGAGAACAAGAAGGTCGCAAGGCGCTCCAACATGAATTCGAAGATGTTATCAATAAGGCTCGCAATGATGGTTATCGTGACGCGATGACGTACCTAGACGATCGCGCTACCACCGCGCGCGAGTCGGGTGCGAAAGAAGAGCGTGCACGTATTGCGAACATGGGCTTCTTTGAGCGCCGTCGTTATCTGAACATCCACGTTGCCTAGGTGCTTTTTCGGAGTGCATCATCTCGATACACTCAGCGGGCAAGCACGTTTACCGCAACATCGTATGGCTCAGTAGGGATAAAGGGAACCTCTTGTTCTGCGAACGCCACACCGATCTGGCGACACGCATCATCTAGTTGCGGAAGGTAGCGATCATAATTACCTCCGCCATATCCCAAGCGGTTATGCTGGGCATCGAATGCAACAAGTGGGATGACGATCATCGTGATGGATTCAGCCGAAACATAAGGGAAATCCTCAAGCTCTTTATCATGGTGTGTGTACTTTTTCAAAGGGTTAGCGAGGAAAGGAACACGCTTCGAATCGTAGGCTTCCTTTGAGACTATGCGCATCTCCATCGTTTGCGGCAATGATTCATCGACGCTCCATGCATCTGTGACAATGCAAGGAAAAGCAACGCGCACACCTTTTTCATATGCAGCTCTGATGAACTGGTCGAGTTGCACTTCTTCATTGAATGCCGAATAGACCGCAATGATGCATTCGTCTGGATCGATATCGAGCATCGCGCAGGAAAGCTCAAGGGCTTGTTCAAGCTCATCGCAGATAACCGAGCTTTTGTGCAGGCGATAAGGCCGAGGGAGTTGAGCACGAAGAGAGAGCACCTCTTTGCGCAGAAGATCACGCGTTTCACTTTTCTGTGCATCGGCCGCGAGGCTGTGGAGAGACTCTTCTTTTACGGATACAATCGGCTCGTCGGATCGCATGATCACAGAACCCCCTTATCAGGCATATCCTAGAACTTGCAAAACAAGGCAAATGATCGAAAGTATGCCAACAACGACGATAGTGAGTATGAGCAAGATACGCGCGAAGGCCCCGATAGTGTGCTCTTTCATGATGTGACGATCCACCGCGATGAGTGCCATAAAAACGAGCAAGATCGGCAAGATGACTCCGTTGACGAACTGTGCTGTGAGCATGATGCCCATAAGATTAAGCCCTGGAACCAAGATGACCAACGCCGAGAGTACGATCGTGAAGGTGAAGATGCCTTTGAACAAGGGCGCTTCTTTCCAGCTGAAACTCACACCTGCTTCCCATCCGAATGCTTCACAGATCACAAAAGAGGTAGTGAGAGGAAGCACGCAAGCTGCAAGTAGACTAGCGGCGACCAGCCCAATCGCAAAGAGTGCTTCAGCATAGGGTCCTGCAAAAGGAGCGAGCGCCATCGCAGCATCAGCAGCGCTTTCGATCTCGATACCTTGCGGATAGAGCACCGCGCCTGTCGTAACGATGATGAACCACGCAATAATACAGGCAACCACCGTTCCCGTGATCGCATCAATGCGCTGATAGAACAGGTCTTTTACGGTCACGCCTTTCTCGACCACATTGCTTTGTGCAAAGAACATCATCCAAGGAGCAATAGTGGTACCGACCATGGCGACGGTGAGCGAAAGGAAAGAGAAATCGGAAGAGACTTCTGGAACAAGCGTGTGCATGAGTGCAAGATTCCAGTTTGGTTGTGCGATAATGGCGGCGATGATGTAGGTAACAAATACGAACGAGAGCACCATAAATACTCGCTGAACGCGTTTAAAACTGCCACCTACGATAAGACCCCAAACAGCACCAGCTGCAATAGGCACCGAGACCCATCGCGGCACACCAAACATCTCCATGCCTGATGCGATGCCAGCGAATTCAGAGAACGTGGTTGCAACGTTGCCGATGAGCAAGGCAAACATGGCTAGTGAAGTAAGACGAATCCCGAAGCGTTCACGAATGAGCGCAGCGAATCCTTTACCGGTGACCGCCCCCATACGTGTCGCGGTCGTTTGCACCACGATGAGCAAGATGCACATAATAGGAATAATCCACAGTGTTAAGAAGCCAAACTTAGCCCCAACTGTTGAATAGGTCGAGATACCGCCTGCATCGTTGCCTGCCATTGCAGTGACGACACCTGGTCCCATAGCCATGAGCACGAGCAAGAGCTTCGATCGCTTGCGAGAATCGGTGATCTCTTCTGAAAGTATGGCGTCGTTACGTTCTTCGATCGATGCTTTAGGCTGGATGATCTGATTCTTTTTCATGATCAACTCCTATCCTGCGGCGCCACCGAAGAAATGAAGGGCAATAACGGTATAAGGAACGAGGAAGATGACAAAGCACATGATCGCGACCAAAACTGCAAGCCAGGTGCGTTTATTCGTGGTTTCTTCAGCGCTATCTTCGATGACTTCCATCGCGTCATCGACCGTGACGATACCAAGCATTCGACCGTTTTCGTCGACCACGGGCATAGCGATAAGATCGTATTTTGAGATATCAGCTGCGACATCTTCTTCGGTCTCTTCAGGAAATGCAGTGATGACATCGTCGAACATGATGTCTTTGAGCAGGGTGTCTTTTGTTGCGAGGACGAGCGTGCGCAAGGAGAGAACGCCAATGAGCTTATCGTATTCGTTCAGTACATATACATAACTGACCGTCGGGTGGTCTTCATCGAGCTCGCGCAACGCTTCGATGGTCTGATCGACGGTGTCGGTCGCATACATTGACACGTATTGCGTGGTCATAAGACCGCCTGCGGTATCTTCCTTATAACCGAGCAAGCGACGAATGCCTGCTGCATTCTCTACACCCATCAGGCGCAAGAGCGTTTCAGCCTTTTCATAAGGAAGATCTCCTACAATGTCTGCCGCATCGTCTGGATCCATATCTTCAAGCAAGCGAGATGCGCGTCTTTCATCCAGGTCATCGATAACATCGGCCTGGAATTCATCTTCCATTTCCGAGATGGCATCGCCTGCACGCGCATCGTCAAGATGCTTGAAGACATTTGCGCGTTGCTGAGGGTCGAGCTGCTCGAGAATGTCCGCAACGTCTGCGGGGTGCAGCTCATCGAGGCGCGTATGCGTGACCGAAAGCTGCACATCGGAGAGGTTGCGATCGAGCAGATCCATATAGTTCCAGGCGATGATGCGCTCGTCGATGTTCTTACGGAAAAGATGCGCGCATTTGAGCACGGCGCGTTCCACCCATGGCGCAAGGCCACGAAGAATACCGCGAATGCCCACCTCAGCACCGAGTAGACGCAATTGAGAGCCAGATGTGGAAAGCTTCAGATCGTTTACGCGAACGACTTTCATGCCTTGCGTATCGACGATCTGACGATCGAGCAGGTCGCGTGCGAGCAAGACTTCATCTGGTTGAAGATAGCTGAAACGAATCGCAGTCTTGTCGACTTTCAACACGATACCATCATCGGTTGCTTCTTTTACGTATTTACGCCACGAGATCATAAAAGGGGTCTTGCCAGGCCCCAAGAATGCGAGCGAAGTGATGCGAGGGAACACCTCGCCTGTTTGGATGGCAAGATCGGAAATCGAGCCGATCTTCTCGCCATCGGCGTCGATGACTGGCTCACCGAGCATTTGTGACAAATAGAGCATAGATCTCCTTTGCGGTTCATGCAGGATCGTTTCTGGGCATGAGCATGCCAGCGAACATGAACCTTTTTTCATCGCAGTTGTCTTTAGCCACCGCGACGAAGGAGACCCTCGAGGGGAGGTTAAAGACTAATTACTGTGAGGTTTCGGTTTTCGAACCTTCACGTAACGTCCTTTCTGTAGGTAACAAATGTGCTGATGGTCGTGTGGTGATATGCCGTCGCGCCATCAAGCCTTTTAATTTTACGCGAAACTGCTCTTTTGGGTACATAAAGTTCATAAAAGGTATGCGAACGTTGAAAAAAGGCACAATGAGCCAAGGGGGGACGGCTCATTGAAAAGGAAGGGGCCTTCGTGGGGCCCGGAATTTCCGGGCCACGAAGAGAGATGGAACTCAAGGGTCACGAGCTCCGTTTAGAAGATGATCTGAAGGGGGGAAATGATCACCTTCTGAAGGAAAAAGGGTGGCTTGGAGGGGGGATTAGCCACACCAGCATTATTGCCATTTCAATACCATATTGAAACCCTTGCAAGGCGAACGGATTATTTTTCGGGTTGAACGTGTTAATCAGGTATTATGCGAGGTAGATAAGCGCTTATTAGCACAAATCTCATTCACAAATGCCCCGTGATAGAATAAAGATGAACACATCGTATTACTAAGGGGGCGCAGGTGGCGAAGCTCTATTCCTATTCGATACCGCTCGATTGCGACCTAGTTGATGCTTACTGCATCTTACAAAAAGGCTTCACTGACCAATTCGTTTATTATCGCAAGGACGTGTCGTATCGCTACATGGGACTTGGTCGTTGTGTCGCACTTCCGTCTGTGGATGAAACCGAGTTTATCCTTCAAGGTGAGGCACAAATTCCTACTGCGATGTTTTCTTTCAATCGCTTTGATGCCTCCAATCCTAAACCTGCCGATGAGATGATGCAGGCCTTCCCGCGTCTTCGCTTCATGATCCCTGAAGTGGTGCTGATCGAAAACGAGCAGGGGAGCTTTCTGCAGGTCAATAGTCTTGGTCCTGTATATCAAGGACGCGTAGAGCGATTCTTGCGTCACGCCAAGCAAGCGCCTTGTCGCATCCGTCGTACGATTGAGTGTCGCATCGTTTCCGATAGTTATGAAGCATGGTCTGAAGAGATGAACTGTACGCTTGAAGCGATCGCTTCAGGTCGTGTGAAAAAGCTTGTTGCCTCTCGCCGCCAGGCGGTGTATGCCAAATCGCCGTTCTCTTCGAAAGATGTGTTGTTGAATTTGATCGATGGTAAGGCGCAAGGAGTGGTATTTCTGTATCGCTATGGCGATGTGTTTTTCTGTGGATGTACGCCCGAGCTGCTTATTCGTAAACAAGGCGATCGGGTCGAGAGCATGTGCCTGGCGGGAACCGCTGCGATAGGTTCTAGCGAGCAAGAACAGGCAGATCTCGCTGAGTTTTTAATGAACGACACGAAGAATCGCAACGAACACGAGTATGTAGTGCGGTTCATTCGTGAGGTATTCGATCGCAATTGTTATCAGGTTGAGATACCGCAGACCCCCTCCATTCTTGCTCTGAAACACGTGCAACATCTTCATACGCCTGCTCGCGCACGTGTGATGGATGGGGTTTCTCTTTATTCGCTTATGGAGCAGTTGCATCCTACTCCTGCACTTGCTGGTTTGCCTGTTGGAGAAGCGCTTATGTCACTGCGTGAAATAGAGCCGTATAATCGGGGGTTCTTTGGGGGCGCAGTAGGGGTTGTTGATTCGCAAGATGACGGAGAATTCTCGGTCGCGATCCGTTCAGGAGTGTTCGACGGGGAAGCAGGTTGGATCTATGCGGGATGCGGTGTTGTTGAGGGCAGTGAACCAGCAGCTGAGTTTGCCGAGATAGATATGAAGTTCCAAACGATCTTGAGTGCTTTTCAAGGGGAATGAATCATGACAAATGAACAGGATCGCTCACTTCAGCTCGCAACTTATATAGGTTCATTCTTCGATGAACTTGCTCGTGGAGGCATACATGATGTGGTCATAAGCCCAGGATCACGTTCAACACCGCTTTCGATGATGGCTTATGCTTCTGATCTTGAGGTATATGTCGATATCGATGAGCGTGGAGCGGCTTTTTTTGCGCTCGGTCTTGCTAAGGCGACAGGTCGTGCGGTAGCGCTCATCTGCACATCGGGAACTGCAGTGGCAAATTATTATCCTGCGGTGCTCGAAGCGGAGAGCTCTCGCGTGCCTTTGTTGGTGCTTTCAGGCGATAGACCTGCACGTTTGCAACAGCTCGGGGCACCACAAACATGCGATCAGCTGAAATTGTTCGGAGATCATGTTCGTAAGTTCTGGAACATGCCTGAACTGAATGGTTCTGAAAATCAGGTGAAGTATGCACGGCAGATCGCGCGCGAAGCGCTTGCAGCGCTCGAGCCAGGAAGACATACGAGTGCACCGGTGCATATCAACTTTCCCTTCGATGAGCCGCTCATGCCTGCGTATACTGATCCGAACGCATTTACCTGCGGTAGGAGTGAAGTGCACAACGAGCTGTCTCTTTTGGTTGAAGCAAACCAGATGCTTGATGAAGATACTCGTGATAGATTCGAAGTGCTGTTTAAAGAGAAGCGCGTGATCGCTCTTTGCGGCGAGGGGACGCTTGATGCGTTCGATCCTTTCGCCTCAGATCGTTTCGAGCAGCGCGCAAAGCAGGCTCACTGCTTGATCGACTGGGCTCATCGGTTCGATATTGCTCTTTTAGCTGACCCTCTCTCGCAACTGCGCAATTTCTCCGATGACGCGATCATCGACAATTATGACAACATCTTTGGACGTGCTGAGCGCCCCGAGTTCGATCTGGTCGTTCGTTTTGGTCGCTATCCCGTGTCGAAGCGTGTGTTCAAGACGCTTGAAGATACGCCGCACCTTCAGATCGTTGTCGATCCGCTCGAGACACGTGATTTCAACGCTGCGACCACCACGTTGGTGAAGATGGCGCCGCTTGATTTTGTGCGCAGTTTCAAAGATTGCGATAAAAAAGCTGACAGTGATACGAATATTGCGACATGGAATGAAACAAATAACCACGAGCGAGATCTGATCATGAGCATCGAGGATGCAAGTTTTGTATATACGTGCACCCCTGATGGATGCTTCAACGAAGAGCGTGCGCTGGAAGGTGCTTATGTGCAAGCTCTTTTTGATCATGCTTCTGAGGGTGCGCTCATATTCAGCGCGAACAGCATGGCTATTCGCGCCCTCGATACGTTTTACGTGAAACCTTCATTGTCCGATGTGAACGTCATTGGCTCTGTTGGATCGCGCCATTGCGTGGGTGGTGATCGTAGGTTGACTGTGCTTGCGAATCGTGGGCTTAATGGCATCGATGGAACGTTGTCGTCTGCCCTTGGCGCAGCTCAGGCTTTCAATCAAACATATTTTCTCACGGGTGACTTGACGCTTCTGCATGATTTGAACGCTCTTGCGCTTCAGCATGAATTTAAGTTTCGCGAAACCGATGAAAAATCGATTCCTTCCATCATCATCATCCTCTTTAACAATGGGGGCGGTGGTATCTTTGACATGCTTCCGCAAAAATCTGCCGATCCCTATTTCGAACGTTTGTTCTTAACACCGCAAGCCGTTGATTTTCAAGCAGCCGCAAAAGCCTTCGAGGTGCTATACAAAAAGGCTGCTGACCTGGAAGATTTCCGTAACACGCTTGAAAAATGGAATGGAACACACGGTGTACACCTGTTAGAAGTGGAATTCAGCCTCGATAGCTTATCGGAGCGATTTCGTATGTTTCAATAGGTTGTAACACAGATTCTAGCTTTGACCAGGTATGATGCTAGCATCGAATTGTGGAAAACTTAAACAAGGAGAGCGATGCGAGATAGAACGAAAGGCGACGGCGAGACGGGCGAAGGGTTCGAGCGCGAGTTTTACCTTAACGGCATCGGTCATGTCTATGAATGTGGAAAACCAGAAAAACCCCTGGTCGTTCTATTGCATGGCTTCATGCAGGGTGGTCGTTCTTGGCAGCAGATCGCGCCATTGTTGAAAACTCATCATGTGCTAGCGCCCGATCTTCTTGGTCACGGAAAAACAGTATTCGAAGCGGGCAAAACCCTCGATCTCGATGCATATATCGAGCAGCTCAATTCCCTTATCGAATGGGCAAGAACAAGCAATTCATCTGGTAAAACAGATAAAGTAAGCTTAGTTGGATACTCGATGGGTGGACGTATTGCGGCATTGTATGCGACGCGCTATCCCGAAAAGATATCATCGCTCGTTTTAGAGTCGGCAGGACTTGGTCCTCGAACCGAAGAAGAACGTATAAAGCGTACCGAAAAGAGTGCTTCGATGGTTGCGAGATTGGAGCGCTCATGCGCTGCTGATCCCGCAGCGCCCCTCGCTGATTTTGTTGAATTCTGGGAAAGCTTGCCACTTTTCGAAACACAGTCTGATCTCGATGAACAGGTGCGCAAGTGCCTTCGAGAAGAACGTCTCGCAAACGATCCGCAAGCGCTTAGGTGCAATCTTGAGCAGGCAGGTCAGCACCGAATGGATGATCTTCGGCCTGCGCTTGTGGCTCTCAATAAACCCGTACTTTATCTCGTTGGTGAAAGAGATGTAGCTTATACTGAAATCGCACGAAGTCTTATGCGTGCTTGGGCCGAGCGCAATACCTGCTCGAACCCGTTTGAACAGGGATTCGTCCAAGTAAGCGTGATTCCACGGACTGGTCATAACATTCATTTGGAAGCACCAGAGGAGTATGCCCGTATCGTGGATATGTTTCTATCGCGCTCTTTATGAGTGGCGTGATGAAGGTTACAAAGGGAGGATAACATGAGCGAATTCGCGTGGCAGCGCGGCAAAGAATATCAAGAGATCATCTATGAAACGCTTGATGGTATCGCGAAGATCACCATCAACAGACCAGAACGACGCAACGCATTTACGCCGCTTACAGCAGTAGAGCTCTATGATGCATTCACGCAAGCGCGTGATGACGCTGCTATTGGAGTGGTGCTGCTCACGGGTGCGAACCATGGTGGTCGCCACGAAGATGAGGCATTCTGTTCGGGCGGCGATCAGAAGAAGCGTGGCACAGGTGGTTATGTCGGTGAAGACAACATTCCGCGTCTCAACATACTTGATGTTCAGCGCCTTATTCGTGTTATCCCTAAGCCAGTCATTGCGATGGTGAATGGCTATTCAATCGGCGGCGGCAACGTACTCAACATGCTTTGCGATCTTACGATTGCTGCTGATACAGCAAAATTCGGCCAAACGGGTCCGCGAGTTGGCAGCTTCGATGCTGGCTATGGTGCGGGCTATCTTGCTGCTATCGTTGGTCAGAAGAAGGCGCGCGAGATCTGGTACCTTTGCCGGCAGTATACGGCACAAGAAGCATTGGAAATGGGCTTGGTAAATAAGGTTGTTCCGTTCGAAGAGCTCGAGGCCGAATGTGTTTTATGGGCACGTGAGATTCTCAAGCACTCACCAACAGCGCTCCGTTTCATGAAAGCTTCTTTCAATGCGGCAACAGATGGTCTAGCTGGAATCCAACAGCTTGGCGGAGATGCTACGCTGCTTTACTACACAACAGCAGAAGCGATGGAAGGCCGCGATGCCTTCAAGGAGCATCGCGATCCAGATTTCGGACAATTCCCGAAATTCCCGTGATCGAGCGCATTGCATAACGTGGACGGCTTCTCTTTTCGAGGGGCCGTTTTACTAAGGCTAACGAACATAAAAGGAATTGGTCATGATCATCACGCTCGCACAACTAGCGCAACAAAAAGGCTCAAAAGCTTTCTTCTATACTCAGCTCGAATCGGGATCAGAGGTGTTTTCGTATCGGCAAACGCGTCTTGCCGCTGCAGCTCTCGCGCAAGAACTTGAGAAAAAGGGCTTTGGAGCAGACATGCGCTATATCGCATGCAACCTCTACAATGGTCCGGAATTCGTATTTCTTTCGTTTGCAGTCGCTTATATTGGTGCGACGTTGGCGGTCTTGAATCCTCGTCTTTCTGACGAAGAGCGCTTGCTGCGCAAGGTCGAGCTGGAGAACGCTTCAAACCAAAACAACATCATGATCTTGACCGAAGAAGACATCCAACGGATGATCATCGATTCATTAGGTATGGGCATCATGGATCTTGCTCATGAGCCTAACGGGCAGATTCCAGTCAACCCGCGCACAATGGACATCCTTGCATATGCAGAGCGTAAAGAACAGACATTTGATGCCGATCATATTGGCCTTATCATGTTCACTTCTGGCTCATCAGGCACACCAAAAGCAACGCAGTTGTCATGGCGTTCTTTGCACGGTGCAGCAGTGGCGGCGACCAAAGCGCTCTGTAAGCGTGGCAAGGGAGTATGGCAGCTTGTATTGCCTATGTGCCATATCGGGGGTTTCGAGGTCATGGTTCGTTCGCTTGTGAATGAAAACCCGTTTCTCCTCTATTTACGCTATCAGCCATCACGCCTTCTTAACGATGCGCTCAGCTTTAAGGTCACGCATATCTCTGTAGTGGATAAGATCTTGCAAGATCTGCTCGCTTACGATCACGATCGCATCATCGCACAATATCAGTGCATCTTGCTCGGTGGTGCAGCGTTGAACGACAAGACCATCAAACACGCGCTTCGTGCTCGTGCGAGCGTATATGCAAGCTATGGTATGACCGAAACATCGAGCATGATCGCCTGTGCTCCTGTCACGCGTGGTTTTGATGGTGGCCTGCATATGCTTCCGGGCTATCTTGTGCATATCGTCCAACCCGACAAACAAGGCGTTGGCCAATTGCAGGTGCAAGGACCAGGTGTTTTCTCCGGGTATTTGAATGCACGTGCTGCGATGAGCATGGATGGTTATTTCGTAACGGGCGATCGCGCTCGCATGGGGCGTGACGGCAAGCTCTACGTATACGAGCGTCTCGAAGATCTGATCATCTCGGGTGGTGAGAATATCTATCCAGCTGAGATACGTGATGTGCTCTTGCGCATCCCTGGTGTAAAAGATGCGTACGTATTTGGCACTGCAGATGAGTTGTGGGGGTATCGCCCCGTTGCCTTCATCGAAGCCGATTATTCGCCAGAGGCGATTGCGAAGGATTATGAGGAGTCGGGTTTTGATCCAGAAGAGATGGGCATTCGACCCGCATCCTGTCCTCAAGAATTCGCGCGCAACATCCATGAATATCTTGAGCCTCATATGTCGCACCTTCATCATCCGAAGCATATCTTGGTGATGGAGGAATTCCCGCGTACTTCTGTGGGGAAAGTTGACCGCATCGCGCTCAAGCGCACGTATGATCGACGCATCGACATCAAATCTATGACGCTCTATCGCACACGCCAGCCCTATAACGTTCCGATCAAAACTCCCAAGCGAGAGATAGATACACGTGAATCATTCTTTGTTGAACTTGAAGATTGGGCGGGTCGTACAGGTATTGGCGAATGCGTTTCGTTCACAACAAACTGGTATTTACCAGAGACGCTCGGAGAAGATTATGCCGTTACGAAGGACATCATCTCGAGCGTGGTCATGAATGAGCGTTATCTTCACCCGAGTGAAGTAAGCCGCTCGTTTGCGACATTTCCTGCTCTTGCGCGTTATCCTATGGCAAAGGCAGCAGTCGAATCTGCTATCTGGGACCTTTATGGCAAGGTGCTTGCTGCTCCTTTGTGGGAATTGATCGGAGGTATGCGAGGTAAGCCTGTTGTAGGAGGAACGGTGATCGGTGTCATGAGCACCGAAGAGACGCTCGCTGAGGTCGATCGTGCCGTGGCAGCGGGATATGAACGCGTGAAGATCAAGATAACACCTGATTCTTGCCTCGATAAAGTGCGCGCAGTGCGTGAGAAATATCCCGATCTCATGTTGTTCCTCGACGCGAACCAAACGTTTACGGAAGAGAACATGGATATCCTCTATAAGCTCGATTCGCTTGATATCACGTGTTTGGAAGAGCCTCTTGACCCTGATTACACGCCATCGTTTGGTACAAAAGACCTGCTTGAGCGCTTATCGTTGTTGCAAGAATCGATCAAGACACCAATCTGTCTCGACGAATCAGTGGTTTCTGCACGCGATATGCGTCATGCTATGGAGATCGATAATCTCAAGGTGTATGCCATCAAGATCGCCAAGTTCGGCGGTATCCAGCCCGCGCTCGATTTCTGCGAATGGGCAGCTGAGCATGACAAGCAGATCTGGATGGCAGGCATGTTCGATACTGGCGTTTCGAAACGAACCTACGCAGCGTTTGAAACGTTGCCTTATGTCAATCTGCCAGGCGACATCTCGGATGCAACGTGCTATTTCAAAGAAGATGTTGCATTGCCCGCGGTAATGTTGAAACATGGTACGCTTGCTTTGAACGTTCCGGGTCATGATGCTGGGATTGGTTGCGTGCTCGATAAGGAGTACCTGAAGAAGATCACCATTGAAGAGATCCGTATCACGAAATAAGAGCAATTAGGACGAAAAGGAATGGTCATGGTCACAAGAGTAAGAACGAAGCTTGTCATGTTTGTTGCTGTGGTGGCGCTCGCGCTATGCGTGCCCTCATTCGCATTCGCCGCGGGAGCTTTCGATGATGGAGGACAGAATGGTGCGCTTTCATCGGGTACGCAACGCAATGCGGGCAACCTTTTCGCGCTTGCTCATCCTGTTTCAAGCACCGACGTTGAGGGCGATCTCTATTGGGCAGGTCAGACGCTCAATGCTACCAAGGTCAACGTAGGAACTTCAGGGCATGGCAGCTTCCTTGCCGCAGGCAGAGATCTCACTTTTTCAGACATCAGCGTGGAGGGAAGCCTTCGTGGTGCTGGGCAAGAGATTACAATTTCGCATGCTCAGATCACGAGCAATATCACCATTGCGGCACAAACCATTTCTCTTGGAAGCGATGTGACAGCAAATGGACTCTATGCTTCTGCTCAAGATATCAGGGTTGCTGGCTCCTATAAAGGTGGCATGATCTCGGCTAAGAACGTAAGTCTTGATGGTGTGGTCGAAGGTGACCTAACCATCAGCGCGCAAACGATCAACATCAGCGCAAAGACTCAAGTGAGCGGTACGCTCACTGTTCCAGAAGATGCGAGTATCACGCTCGCCGAAGGAGCTCAGGTTCCGAACGTTTCCTACAGTGCTCCACTCGAGATCGCGCAGCCAGTGTTGTTCGATGATCTTCTTATGGTCTTGTATGCTTGCATGGCTCACATCGTTTTGGTGGGGCTCTTCTTCCTCATCATACGCAAATCCCTTGTTCGCAGTGCGAATATGGCTCGCACGAAGCTGTTGAAGATGTTACTTGCTGGCTTGATCATCTTCATTGCAGCACCGATTCTCTGCGTTGTTCTCGTATTCCCGTTGATCACCATTCCGATCGTTGTATTGATGCTTATCGTGATGCTTCTTATCGCGCTGTTCTCTTTGCCCTTCGCAGGTTCGGCGCTTGGCCTTATGCTTTTAGGCAAACGCATGAATCCTGTGCTTGCTGCGATCATTGGAACGGTTGTACTGACCATCTTGGTCTATATCCCAATTGTCTCAGTCGTCACCGTGCTTTTCTGCATTTTCTTCACTGCAGGATACCTGTGGTACTGCTATTGGGAATCTCATCAAGAACGTAAGCGCGAGCGTATAGAGGCTCGTCAAAATGCGTTCGCCAAGCAGCAAGCAGGAGACTCGGCAAGCTCAGCACCGACCCCTCCGCCGTCCGTTCCGGCTCCTCCTACCGGAGATCCCGTTGTTCCTTCGGATACCCCTTCGAGTGCTTCGGAAACGCCAGCGGATTCGTCAGAAAACGATCGAGAGAAGCCCACGTCTTAACCTATATAACGGCTGCGCAACAATAACGACTGCGCAACAGCTCATCGCTACGCGAGTTGCCTTTTAATAAGGAATCTATAATGGCAGGTAGTTTCGAAGCCAGCTTAAGGCTCTACCTGCCATTTATGGTTTCTTATGCCAGATCGCCATGAAAGGAGCTTTCAATGTGCACGAGCATTCGTTTCACCGATGATAAGGGCAATATGTATGCGGGGCGTAATCTTGATTGGGAGTGTGGATATGGCGAGAAAGTGACCATCACGCCACGCAACTACGAACGCCAGTATGCCTTCGAACAAGCAGGTAAAGGCCCTGCGATCATCGGCACTTGTATCGTCGTCGATGATATGCCTCTTTATTATGACTGCGGGAACGAGCATGGCCTCTATGTTGCCGGCCTGAATTTTCCTGGTTATGCGCAGTTCGAGAAAGGACCGATCGAAGGCAAGACCAACGTTGCGGTCTATGAATTTCCGCTTTGGGTCGCAAGTAACTTCACCACGGTAGATGAAGCGCAGCGTGCGTTCGAAAAGGTCGCCCTGGTAGGAAAGCAGGTTAACGACACTTATCCTGTTGCGCAGCTGCACTATATCATCTGTGACGCCGAACGCTCGATCGTGGTGGAATACATGGCAGATGGGATCCATATCTATCGCAATGATGTTGACGTGATGGCAAATCAGCCGCCCTATGATTGGCACGTAGAGCACCTTCGTTGCTTTATGAATCTCGATTCCGAATATGTTTCGAGTGTGGAGTGGGGAGGCGCGAAGATAACTCCATATGGAAGCGGCCAAAGCTTGGTTGGTATGCCAGGATCGAATTATTCGCCTGATCGCTTTGTTCGTGCAGCTTATTACAATACGCACTATCCGATGCAATCGGGAGAGTCGTCTAATGTGGTGCGTCTTTTCCGCACGCTTGGGTCGGTTGAGCAATTCCTTGGTGGCGGAAAACTCGAAGATGGCAGCTACGAATATACGATCTACACAGGCGGTTTCTCTTCTGCAACGAACATCTATTATCAGTCGCTCTATGAAGATCCTGCTATCAAGTCATATGCAATGGATTCGATTGATCTCGACAGGAGCGATCTCCACACGTTTGTTTGATCGCTACCACGAAAGCAATTCATATCCGTCTTCGGTGACAACGACCTGGATCTCCCATTGTGCAGAGTCGCTTCGGTCCGCCGTGCGAACGGTCCAACCGTTTGGATCGGTCATGTCGATATCAGCTTCGCCTGCATTGATCATCGGCTCGATGGTAAACATAAGTCCTGGCGCGAGCACAACTCCGCTGTTCGCTTCTGCGACATGGCTTACAAAAGGATCTTCGTGAAAGTCCCAGCCGATGCCGTGTCCGCCAAATTCGCGGACGACCGAATAGCCCTTTGCTTCGGCATGAGCCTTTACCGCTGCACCGACATCGCCCAAACGACCCCAGGGCTTGACCTGCTCAAGACCTTTCAGCATTGCCTCTCGGGTTACTTCGACAAGTCGCTTGCGATCTTCCGAGACTTCGCCAATGCAGAACATACGCGAAGAATCTGAGAAATAGCCATCTACGATCGTAGAGCAGTCGACGTTGACAATGTCGCCTTCTTTCAACACATCGTCTTGAGAAGGCATGCCATGGCAAACGACTTCGTTGATCGATGTGCATACGCTATAGGGATAGCCTTCAAAATCGAGGTCTGCCGGTATGCCGCCGTGTGATTCGGTGTATTCATTCACCCAGTCATTGATCTGTGCGGTTGATATGCCTGGTCCGATGCGCTCAGCGATATAATCGAGCACTCCGATGTTTACCGCCGCACTTTTTTTCACCGCTTCGATATCCTCTTGGGTCTTGAGCATGCTGCGAGCAGGAACTTCTAATCCCTCGTCAAAGAAGCGTTGTAGCTGATTGTCAATTTGAAGATGGCATTTCTTGTATTTCTTGCCGCTGCCACACCAGCAGCTGTCGTTTCGTTCGGGTTGTGCTTGACCGTCGTACATGGAACCTCGTTTTCGTTGAGCTTTTCATGAGACTCTAGTTTGCGGAGCTTTATCCGCTATGCGCCCAAGATTCTTCTTCGAGCGTTTTGTCATATAGCGAGATGGTCACATGAAGAGCGCGCTTCGTTTCTTTCATTCTAACAAAGAGAACTTGGGCGGCTTACATGTTTGTAACCTTGGTCAGGCTGCTTCACACGATTATCGTGCGTTTGTAAAATGAGAGAGGAGACGGTTTTGCAGCGAAATGGTAAAAAAATGCATGAGATTTGCGGTTGTAGTGACATTTTTAGCAAAAACGGGATGGAATCTAGAACGTCAGAATTTATGACCTGGTAAAACAGATTCGAAGAGGTTGCTTTTTCATACAAACAGGCCCAAAACGTTACTACGACCGCGAATCCTAAGCAAAAAAACGCGAATTGACTGCAAAGATTGCTCTAGGCCATGCAAAACGACCGAAACGAAGCATCGCTTTCGGTGCCGCGATCGGCTCAATTCAAGCATCGCTTTAAGTTATGCGACCTGCTTGAGCGAAGCATCGCTTTCGGCGCCGTGACTGCTCGAGCCAAGTGCCCTTCAGGCTGCGTGACTGTTCGAGCCAAGCGGGTGGTTGGATCTGTGAGGGGGGTTAGGTCGCGGCTTGTTCAGACGAGAGCGATGTGAGCTCCGAAAATGAAGCTGGTCTCGGCGGGTTGCTGGGTGCGAGAGGAGGCGCAAAATGGTGGGACCCTCGATCTATATCGTCGAAGATGACCTAACCTTACGCGACGAGCTTGCTAGCTTGCTCGAATTGAATGGTTATGCCGTTCAGGTCTGCGATGATTTTGAGAAGGCTGCTCGAACAGCAGTGGAAGGACGTTTTGACTGTATCTTGCTCGACCTTACCCTTCCAGGCACGAATGGACATGCGATCTGTCGCGAGATCCGCAAACAGAGCGAGGTGCCTATCATCGTGCTTACCTCTGCAGGTGATGAATTCCATGAAGTGATGTCGCTCAATCTGGGTGCGAACGATTTCGTGTTAAAGCCCTACCGCCCTGCGGCGTTGCTCGCCCGCGTTGCTGCACTTATATCACGAAACGAAGTAAGCAGTCATCAAGCGAGTACGATCGAGCATGATGGTGTTGTGCTCGATCTGAATACCTGCACAGTGACCTACCAAGGAAAGCAGGCGCTTCTTACCCACAATGAGCAGCGTATTCTCTCGATGCTCATGCGTAATGCGGGCACTATTATCTCCAGGCAGGAGATCATGTGCGACCTATGGGAATCCGATGCGTTCATCGACGATAATACGCTTACGGTGAATATCAATCGTTTGCGTAAAACGCTTGCCCAGATCGAGGCGCCGGAAGATTTCATCCAGACACGTCGTTCTCTTGGATATGTGATCGAGTGATCGAAAAACGTGACATACATTATTCTCCCGCGAGCTTTCTCAAAGACAGAGTACTGCTTATCGTCTTGTTTGTTTCTTTCTTGTTGTTCCTAGCGGCTGTCCTCTTCGTTTTGCAGGCATCACCTGCTGGAATCTATTTCATTATCGTCATTGCCCTTATCGGCTTTGCGGGATATCTGATCTATGATTATGTGCGACAAGCTCCTTTTTGGCATTCTCTAGAGGAAGCATCGGAGCTGCTTGATCGAGGTACACATTTTGGCGATCTGGTGAACAACCCAATCACCACGCCAGAACACGTTGCGCACGAGGCTGCATTAGCGGTTTCTCGGGCAGGGTATGATGAGCTAAATGAGCTGCGGGCGCAAGCCAAGGCGAATTCTGAATACATAGAATTATGGGTCCACGAGATAAAGACCCCACTTTCTGCAGCCCAGCTTGTTGCGAAGCGGATGACAGGTCCCGATGCGCTTACGCTTCGCCGCGAACTTGAGCGGATGGACGATATGATCTCTCAAGCACTCTTCGCAGCTCGTACTGATTCGCTTGAGCGCGACTATCTGATCCGCGAAGTGAAGCTTCTTGATATCGCGCGGGAAGTAAGTAAATCGCATATGCATTATCTGACCTCGCTCGATGTTGCGCTCGAGATGCGCATCGACCCGGCACTTACGGTCTTTGCCGATAAGATATGGCTGGAATTCATCGTCACGCAATTGCTCATCAATGCAGCAAAATATGATGCAAAAACTGTGATTTTTGATGCGTTCATATTGGAGGATGAGTCTTCGTCAAGTTGCACGATTCTTGAGATCAAAGATGACGGATGCGGCGTTCCCGCGAGTGATGTTCCTCGTGTTTTCGATCGAGGGTTCACCGGTGAGGTTGGTAGAGCGCACGGTTCTGCAACAGGAATGGGCCTCTATCTGGTTGCGCGCATGTGCATGAGCATGGGGCTTGGCATCATGTTCGCGAGTGAAGAGGGCGTAGGATCGCGCGTTCAGATCTCTTTTCCCCACGATCGGCGAAGAGCGGCACTCATGCGATCAACCTTACAATCACGTAAGTAAGGTGTAAGCCAAATCGATGGTTTCATGCGCTGAATACGTCCATGATCGTAGTATCAGGTATTTTCAGCGAAAGGACGTAAGGTTATGAAGCCACTCGGTATTCTCAAAGGAACCTGCACGATCATCGGCGCAACAGCACTTTCTGCGACTGTGCTCATGGTCGCGCTTCATGCATTCACATCTCTCGAATTGCCGCGATTGGAAAGGTAGTATCATGGCTGAAACGATAGCGACTCCATCTGCTCAGGTTAACGGCGGGGCAGCAAGCTCTGCGCTTTTGAGCGTTCAGCATATTGAAAAGGTCTTTGGAACAAAGGGCAATCTGACGCACGCACTCGATGGCGTGAGTCTCGATGTCGCGCAAGGAGAGTTCGTTGCCATCATGGGCCCATCAGGCTCAGGCAAAACGACCTTGCTCAACTGCATTTCAACGATTGATCGTCCTTCAAATGGCCGTATTCTCATCAAAGGACAAGACATCACGGTATTAGGTTCACGTGCGCTTGCAAGATTTCGTCGTGAACAGCTCGGCTTCATCTTCCAGGACTCGAATCTTTTGGATACGCTGACTGGTTACGAAAACATCGCGCTCGCGCTTACGATCAAAGGAACTCCTTCATCTCGGATCCCAGCGCTCATCAACGATATCTCACATAAACTCGGCGTTGAACGATCGCTGCAGAACTATCCAAACCAGATGTCAGGAGGCCAGCGTCAGCGTGTTGCTGCTGCGCGTGCGATCGTGAGCGATCCTTCTCTGATCTTGGCCGACGAGCCGACAGGCGCGCTTGATTCGCATAACGCTACGGTGATGCTCGAAACGCTCGAGCATATGAACCAAGATCTTAATGCAACGATCTTGATGGTCACTCATGATGCGTATGCTGCGTCGTTCACTAATCGCGTGCTCTTCCTTTCGGATGGGCGCATCTTCAACGAGATTCGTCGAGGAGCCCTTTCGCGAGAAGAGTATTTTGGGCGCATCATGGAAGTCGTTACCTTCTTAGGAGGCGAAGCGCGTCATGCTGTTTAAACTTGCCCTGCGCAATATTCGCCGATCGGTGAAGGATTATACAATCTATTTCGTCACCTTGCTCATTGCTATCACTGTGTTCTATGCGTTCAACTCGATCAGTGACCAGCAGATCATGCAAGAGGTCAACGCTTCAGGCAAGAGCAACATCGTTGAGTTCACTGGTTTTATGATGGGTATCTTCTCGACCGTTGTTGCATTGGTGCTCGGCTTTTTGGTGATCTATGCAAACCAACTGCTCATCAGGCGCCGTAAACGCGAGTTTGGCATGTACTTTACTCTTGGTATGACCCCTGGACACGTATCGCGTATCATCCTGTATGAAACCGTGATGGTTGGAATAGTGTCACTTTTGGTCGGTCTTGCGCTTGGCGTGATCGTTTCGCAGTTGCTCTCCTTTGCTACAGCGGCGCTCTTCGCTATCCCGATGCCCGATTATCAGTTCACATTCTCGATGCATTCTTTCATCATGACGCTTGTTTGCTTCGCTGCTATCTATGTAGTCGTCGCGCTCTTCAACGTCGTTTCGATCCGTCACTGCAAGCTGATCGATCTGATCAATGCAGATGCAAAGAGCCAAAAAGTGGTGATACGTAATCCGTGGGTGTGTCTGTGTTTGTTCATCGTCTCTCTTGGTATTCTCGGGGTTTCGTATTGGCAGCTTGAGATCAACGGGATGACCTTTATCGGCGATGAGAGCTTCGTGATCGCGACAGTGCTCATGCTGGTGGGCACGCTCTTGTTCTTCTTCTCGCTTGCAGGATTTGTCATCGCGCTCGTTACGCGTCTGTGCGGGTTCTATCTGAAGAAGCTTCGTCCGTTTACCACACGACAGATTGCCTCGAAGGTGAATACCTCATTTGCTTCGATGTGGGTCGTGTGTGTTCTGCTCTTTTTTGCCATCACGACCTTCGGTACAGGTATGGCGCTCGCGAATTTATTCTCCGGTGATATCGACCGCGCGAATCCTTATGATGCAAGTATCATCTCAACGCAAGAGATCGCCGAGAGCCAAGCCGATGATGAAGGTGCTGTTTTCGACATCACTCAGACCGAACAACTTCTATCGGAGAAGATAAAAGATTGGTCCTCCCTGATCGAAGATACTGCTCAGGTAGATGTCTACGAATTACCCTATCTGACCTATGGCGATGTGATAGATAAGACTGGAGCGACGATCGAGTCTACGACCATTCGTTCAGTGGGATTGGACGTCATTGGAATCTCACAGTACAACGATGCACGCGAGCTTCAGGGCCTTGATGCAGTTGCACTTGACGATGATGAATATATTGTAACGAACACCATGAGCGTTTCGGAAAACCTTGCTCGTGCGATGGTGGACCAAAACTATGCACTCGAGACGCCATCGGGAACGTTAATGCCTTTATCCGAGGTGCAGGAGGTGCAGCTCGAAGACTACAGCGTACCTTCCAACGGTGCGACGATGGTCGTTCCTGATAGCATGATCGCTGATCTTGCAGAGGCTGGAGCGCTTCAGGGGACGTATATTAATCTTGTCTATCGATCAGGCGTTGAAGGCGAAGAGCTCGATGAGGAAGCGATCAATGCTCTGCCTGGTGTGAGCCAGTTTATCACGCGTGACTCGATGATCGAGCAAGCGATGGGGCTTAAGATGCTCATCACATATCTGGCCCTTTATATTGGTCTTGTATTGCTCGTAGCAACAGCGGCAGTGCTTGCCATCCAGCTTCTTTCGCTCACGATCGATTCGGCGGGACGCTATAGGGCGCTTTCTCGACTTGGATGTGACACGAGCATGCTTTCTCGTTCACTTCTAGCCCAGGTCGTGATATATTTCGTGCTCCCGCTTGTCGTTGCAGCATGCCATTCTGCATGGACGATCTGGCTTATGTCGGGAAGCTTATTTGATGCCTTTGGGGTGAATATGCTGCAACCGATCGCGCTGTCTGTTGGTTTTGTCTTGCTCATCTATGGTGGCTATTTGGTCATAACCTACTTTGCGAGCCGTGCGACCGTGGTTTCAGGGTTGAGCCAGTCGCGATGAAAACGAACAAGCTCCTCTCATCGCAAGAACCTGATATGAAAAAGGCCTACGAGGATCATCGTAGGCCTTTTGCTTTTCGATAGTGCGCTTTTGAGAAGGTTTAGATCTCGTAGTGAGAAGTTCTCGCGATCACGAGAGTGATCATGAGATTCTTACGCTTGCCAATCAGGCTTATTTGCTTCGTTCGAGATGCCCTCTTCATGTTCTTTTTCGAGTAAAGCCTCAGTCTTACCCCACGATCTTCCTGCGGTGCGGGCGCACGCGGCAACTCCACCGCCAAGGGCAACAAGGCCAATGACGTTTGGCAAGACCATGAGTTGGTTGAACATATCCGCAAGTTCCCAGACCAGATCGTTGGAGAGCAGGGAGCCTAAGAAGATGAAGAGAAGCGCGATCACCGTGAAAACAGGGACTGCCTTCTTCCCAAAAAGATACTCAACATTGATCTTTGCAAAGAGATTCCAGCTAAGAATGGTTGAAAAGGCAAAGAACAGTAGGCAGATAGCAACAAAGACATTGCCTCCGATTGTTCCGAACACCGTGCCAAATGCAAGCTGGGCCATATTGGTCTTATCGATACCTTCGTAGACGCCTTGTGCAAGAGCTCCGTCACCTGTGTAGAGCATGCTGATAACAACGAGTGCGGTGATAGTGACCACGATGAAGGTGTCGACAAAAACGCCGATAAGCGCAACAACGCCCTGTTCATGAGGATTCTTCACGTTCGCCTGAGCGTGTGCATGGGGAGTAGATCCCATACCTGCCTCATTGGAGAACAGGCCACGTTTTGCGCCTTGCGCGAGGGCGGCTAAGATACCGAAGGTGACACCGCCGATCTCTGCTTGCGGATTGAATGCACAAGAGAAAATGAGTGCGAATGCTTCACCTGCAGCAGGAAGATTGCACAACAGTACGATGAGCCCGCCGATGAGATAGATAATCGCCATGATCGGAACGATCTTTTCTGTGACGATCGCCAATCGACCAACGCCACCAATGAAGACATATCCTGCGATCGCGACGACTGCAACACCCCATACCCACGCAGGAATACCGAATGCGGTCTCGCAGGTTGAGGCGATAGAATTCGACTGGACCATACAGCCCATGAAGCCGAGCGCAAGGATGATGGCGACCGAGAAAAAGCCAGCCAAGAACGTGCCGAACTTACCGCGGAATGCAGTCTTGATGTAGTAGACAGGTCCACCATGAACGATGCCGTCTTTGTCGACCAAACGCGTTCTTTGTGCAAGCACTGCTTCAGCGTAGTTCGTCGCCATACCCAAAAATGCGATGAGCCACATCCAGAAGATCGCTCCAGGACCGCCGATCAAGATAGCTCCACAAGCACCGACGATATTGCCTGTTCCGACCTGCGCTGCGATAGCAGTGGTGAGCGCCTGAAAAGAGCTCATGCCGCTCTTCTCTTTCTTTCCGAACAGATTGAAACCACCAAAAACACGCTTCCAACCTTCGCCGAAACAGCGGATCTGTACAAAACGTGTGCGGATGGAGAAATAAAGACCAGCGCCGATAAGCAAGATGATCAAAACATAATTCGAAAGATATGAATTGATGGTCACGACGATATCGAGTATGGCTTCTTCCATGCTTTAAGCTCTCCTGTGTTGTGTTACCGAATATCGAAACGCTCCAGAATCGAAGCACCGACGATATTTTAGTGAACTTATAGGTTGAACAAGAGAGATTTAGGTGCTGCGCTCGTATAAAGCGATGGATGGAGGGGAGTCGTTATCTTGGGATGAGATATTCCTGTGTGGAGGGCAGCAGGGCTATGCTGCTTCATCTCGAAATATCTCACGATCGAGCGTTTTCGTGAGGCTTGCAATGCACGTCGTGACCACGGCGTCCCCGGTAACATTCACTGCAGTACGTCCCATATCGAGGATACGGTCGACACCCATGATCATCGCAACTCCTTCAGCAGGAAGACCGATCGAGCTGAATACCATTGCGAGCATGATCGTGCCTACTCCAGGAACACCTGCAGTTCCTATGGACGCCGTGACAGCAGTGATGACAACCGTGAACAGCGCGGCTAGAGAAAGATCGATGCCGAACGCTTGTGCGATGAAAATGACCGCGACGCCTTGCATGATGGCAGTGCCATCCATATTGATGGTAGCTCCTAGTGGAATGGTGAAGGATGCAACCTTTTCGTCCACGCCACATTTACGCTCGAGCGTTTCGAGATTCAAAGGGATAGTGGCATTCGAGGAGCTAGTAGAGAATGCAAAGAGCATGACGGGAAGCATCTTGCGCAGGAACCGAAGAGGGTTCAATCGAGTGATCAGCACAAAAAGAAGCATGTAGACGATCAGTAGTTGAACAAAAAGCCCTCCGTAGACCGTTAGGATGAACTTCGCCATCGGAAGTATGCCATCGATGCCGAGCGTTGCAAAGGTGCGAGCGATCAAGCAGAAGATGCCAAGAGGAGCGACTTTAAGAATGATGTCGATCATGGTCATCATAACGGTGTTGAACTGGGAGAAGAAACGACTTACCGTTTCAACCTTCTTGCCAAGCCGCCCTAATATGAATCCAAGCACCAGCGCGAAGAAGATGACCTGAAGCATCGCACCGCTATTCATTGCTGAGACGATGTTGGTGGGGATGATATTTACGAGCGTTTCGGCCATGCTTACTTCTGAAGTAGCGCTTGACGTGTCCGCCATGACAACCGATGAAAGGTCAAGGCCAATACCAGGCTTGAACGCTTCGGCCAATCCGAGCGCGATCAAGACAGCAAGCGCAGTTGTCGCGAGATAGAGAAGGATCGTGCCAATACCGACTTTGCCGAGCATTTTTGGATCGGACATGCTCATCGCACCGCAGACGATCGAGCAGAATACCAGAGGAATGACCAGCATTTGCATAAGACGGATGAACCACTGTCCAAGCACATAGAAGAGACCTTCGGTCACATAAAGATCGAAAGGGCTGCCTTGCGGAACAACGAAAGAGACGACCAGACCGAAAATGATGCCGGCTACAAGCGCAACGAGAATAAGCGTTGTCAGGGAAGCTTTCTTTCGAGAGGTGGTCAACGTACCCATGGCCTGCACTTTCTAGGTCAATTATCTGCATGGTTGCTTCTTCTCTTAAGTATAGGTCTTCGTTAGGTTTTTAGATCGTATGAGCAAAGAAGAGACGCGGTATCGTAAGGATTATTCTTGTACGCGCTTGAAAAGGGTATATGAGCAGAGGACAATAGAGAAGCAGAGAATAGAGGGGTGGGTCTTATGCTCAAACTACGATCAGAAAAGCTCCTTCTTGTCGCATCAGCGGTATGGCTTCTTGCAGGCATCAATATCCTGCGTCTTGGCCTTTGTGCGATCATCGATACTGAACTTGTCACGCTACTTCTTGCTTGCGGTATCGCGATAAGCTTCTTTCTTTTTCATTTGATGTTCACCAAACTTGTTGGAAAGCAGTCGGCTCGTATTCGCGCATATAACAATGAGCTCACGTGTGCATTCGCGTTCTTTGATGTTAAGGGCTATGTGATGATGGTCATTATGATGGGCGGAGGCATCTTGCTGCGCGAGACGGGCATCATTCCTGAATGGATCGTAGCGTTTCTCTACACGGGCATTGGTGCAGCGCTCGCGCTTGCGGGTATTGGTTTTGCTCTGCACTATCTTAAGCGTGGAGGAATGATCACTTGTCCAATAACGAAGAAGACGCGTCTTGCCTGAACAAGAAGGCGCTTGCCTCAGATGAAAAGCATGATCGCATCAAGAGAATAAGGATAGTGCCTGTATGGACATCACGTTCAAATTCGCGAATAACAAAGAAGATGCCTTTGAAGTGCGCCGCCAGGTGTTCATCAATGAACAGGGATTCAAAGACGAATATGATGTGATCGATGAAGATCCACGCATGATCCATCTGACACTTTATTGTGATGGCGTGTTGGCGGGCTGCGCTCGTTTGTTCCCGTCATCGCTGGAACCGAAGATCGAAGGAGCGCAAGATCTTTGGATCCTTGGTCGTTTCGCGATCTTGCCCGAGTATCGCAGTTATGGATTAGGCACGAAGATCTTACAGGCAAGCGAAGCAGAGGCGCTTCGTCAAGGAGCTCAACGCACAGCTCTGCACGCACAGTGTCGCGTACGACCTTTTTATGAGAAGAGTGGCTATGTGGCTTATGGTCCGATCGAGCTTGAAGAGCATGTCGAGCATCAATGGATGGAAAAGAATCTGACGAAATGAGGTTATAAGCAAGACTTTCAGGCTACTGAGCTTGTGAGTATTGCTATATCACGTAATCGTTTCCTGCTAGATCAGGAATCGCGAGTTCAGCTATAGTGATCGAATCGAGGTATTGGTCGACCACGCGTTCCAATCCGACCCAAAATTGAGCGGTGCGGCAGTCGGTTTGTCGTTCGCAACGCTGTCCATCGGCGCTTGTGCAGGGTACAGGAGCTACCTCTCCTTCGACAGCGCGGATCACATCACCAGCAGTTATCTCGTTTGCTGCTCGTGCGAGCTGATAGCCGCCGTTCTTGCCTCGTACGCTTACGAGTACGCCTGCGACAACCAGAGGTTTGACGATAGCCTCGAGATACTTATCTGAGATGTTCTGTCGTTCGGCGACCGAGCGAAGCGAGACGCGTGTTGCCGTAGAGTTTTCGGCGATGTCAACTACCGCGCGAAGCGCATAACGTCCTTTGGTTGAGATCAGCATGAATTTCCTCTTATTCCTTCTAAATTACTAGGAATATTGTAATACAGCCTTGTAGCGATGTTGTGATCAGACGCTATATTCCTTTGTTCAACAGCAAGTATTGTTTCTGTTTTCATAAATGGATGCGTGAAGGTACGTTCAGAAAAAAGTGGTTGACGGGAGAGCGAGCAGCGTTATAATCCTATTAACCTATAGAAATAATAGGAATAAAAAAGGAGCAGTCATGACGGTATACGAATCAATCGATCAGCTTGTCGGCCATACACCACTTCTCGAGCTGAAGCACATCGAGAAGAACCATGAAGTACAAGCGCGCATTTTAGGTAAGCTTGAATATTTCAACCCTGCTGGTTCGATCAAGGACCGAATCGCTAAAGCAATGATCGATGCAGCAGAGAATGCGGGTGTTCTGAAGGAGGGCGCGACCATCATCGAGCCGACTTCTGGCAATACAGGCATCGGGCTTGCTTCTCTTGCGGCTGCTCGTGGGTACAGGCTTATTCTGACGATGCCTGAGACCATGAGCGTTGAGCGTCGCAACCTTATTAAGGCATATGGTGCTGAGATTGTCCTAACAGATGGCGCTAAGGGTATGACTGGCGCAATTGAGAAAGCTAATGAACTTGCCGCAGAGATCGAGGGAAGCTTCATTCCCGGACAGTTCATCAATAAGGCAAATCCTGCGATCCATAAGGCGACCACAGGTCCTGAGATCTGGGAAGACACCGATGGGGAAGTGGATATTGTCGTTGCAGGCGTTGGCACGGGTGGCACGATCACGGGTGTCGGTCAGTATCTCAAAGAGCTGAAGCCGACAGTAAAGACCATTGCAGTCGAACCAGCCGATTCGCCTGTGCTCTCTGAAGGCCGCTCAGGCTCTCACAAGATCCAAGGTATCGGTGCTGGATTCGTGCCTGATGTTCTCGATACGTCGCTCTACGATGAAGTGATCACGGTCGCAAACGAAGATGCTTTCGAGCTTGGACGAGAGATCGGTCGAGAGGAAGGTGTGCTGGTGGGCATCTCTTCTGGTGCTGCAACTTGGGCAGCTATCCAGGTGGCGAAGCGCCCAGAGAATGCAGGTAAGACCATCGTAGTGATCCTGCCTGATACAGGCGAGCGCTACCTTTCCACCCCTATGTTTGCAGGTGAATAAGACACCCGAACAAGATTAACTTTTGAGCAGGTTGCTTGAGAGCTTACCTGTCATATGCTCGACCTTGAGCTCGAGTACAGCACAGAGTGGACCATCCTTCTCGATCTCGGCAAGGATGGTCTCGTGCGCTTTAGGGTCAAATTTCTTGGTGAGCGCATAGACCGCTTCGCGCATCTCGATATCCTCAACGATACGCACTTGACCAAAGGCTACGACGCTTTGAAAGGTAGTAGCGAATTTATCTGGAATGACATCGTGTTGGCCGACTACGCAAAAGCTTGCTTTTGGGTCGCGACGCACCGCTTCTATTTTGTGGCCTTCGAGCGCACAATGGAAGTAGAACGCACCTTTTGCAGCAGAACCATCAAGCCCCTTTTCAAGGAAGACATAATTGATCGGAATGGTGTAGGGATATCCGTCATTTCCTTGTACGGCAAGAATGCCATAGTCGCCTGCACGTAGGAGTTCTTGTATGCAGGCGAGATCCATCTCTTGTCGTCTGCGGCGCATCGAAGGAAGCATAGCGATCCTTTCAGTTATCCGAAGAAGAGCATATCTTGTTTTTCAGGCACAATGGGCTTTCCATCGTAGGCGCCATCAGGCTGCCAAACCTCAAGTGAGCTGATAAGGCTCTCGACCGTGGCGGGGAACTGATAGGCGTTCTTGTCCCAATGCTCGATGAAATCGTGTTCGTGCATGTTCTCGATCAGTTGCGCAAGCGGGGTATAGAAGCCATCGATATCGAGGCAGAAGCAAGGCCCTGCAGTCATGTGCAGCCGAATGCGTGACATGATTTCGGTGATTTCTTCTAAGGTGCCCACACCACCAGGAAGGGCGATAAATACATCGCCCAGCTCGATCATCTTTGCTTTACGCTCGCTCATGGTCTCTACGATATGAAGAGCGGTAAGGTCGTGCTGTTCGACACCTGCGTCGATGAAGAACTGTGGTTCGACGCCATAGACTTCTCCGCCATAGTCGAGCACGGTACGCGAGATAAGGCCCATCAGCCCAACGGAGCTTCCCCCATAAACCAGATTATTGCCCGATGTGCCGATCCATTTACCCAGCTTGAGGGCAGCTTCTGCGTATTTGGGATTATTTCCGGGATTCGACCCACAGTAAACAACGATGTTCATAAAGCCTCGTAATGCGTTTCAGGTGTGTTTATTTTCCATTCAAATTATAGGAATCAATGTATCACGGCAACCCTGGAAACCTGGCGTGAAGTTATCCCTTTGCGGATAACTTCCACCGCTGTGTGTGGAGAAAAGCCCAGCTCATAAATTTTCTTCCGCCCGCCTGCGCAAAACTTTGAGAAAAAAGTTAACACAAGCTAACACTTACGCTAGTATCAAAGATGGAAGTTAACTATGGTAAACAAAAGCCATTTGAAAGAAAGGAAGAAAAGTGGTCGTAAAGGACTCTCTTTCACGCCTCTTTACTACGCTGCTTGCTGCAGTGTTGGCGATCTCGCTTATTCCGATGTCGCCGGCTTTCGCAGGATCAGCGCAGGAAGAGCTCGTAACAGAGCCAGGAGCTTCACAAGAAGCAGCAACTTCGAATAGGGAAGACCAGATGGCTCAAGCAGCACCTGCTGTTCCTGCAGTGGTGTCAGAGCAGGGCGATCAAGTAGAAGCTTCAAAGCAAGCATCTGAACAATATGATGTCATTGAGCAGGACGTTCAATCGACGTCGACAACGTCAAGCGAACAGAATGGTGTCCAGATCGCTCCTCAAGCAGTCGATCTACAAGAGCAGGCGTCCGCGATCTTGAAGGATTGTTCGGCAAGCATCGAGCACGAAGGTTCCTTTACGGCTGAAGATACAGGCGCACGTGTGAGCGTTCGTCTTTCCGATCAGGTCGATCGCTGCAATTTGACGGTATTTGCTTATGCGTCGAATACTTCATTCGATCCAGATTCGAGCCAGAACATTCGTTTATGGTCAGGAACGGTCAGCGATGGTTGGGAAGCAGATATTGATTTTGCCGCAGCAGCGCTTCCTCTTAAGCCCGGTTATAGCGTGATCGCCTGCTTGAATGTACCGATTACTGATGACTACTATCGTGCATGTAACTCTCAAGCTATTCCTGTTACGGACGAAAACGGCGAAGGATTCGTTGATTATATCTATCCTGATGCGTTCATAACTGACGAAGAGCTCGAAGCAGGAGCAACTTCTCTGCATGTGAGCGTAACCGGCGACGAGCGTTTATTTCAAGCAGCAGCTGAAGGCAAGATATCCTTGATGCTTTCGATCGCTCAGTATCCCGATGGGGATGAGTTCGACTTTGAAAGCACCGATCAGATCATGCTCTGTTCGCCTCAGAGCGTAACGAGCGCGATTGAAGATCAGGAGATACAGCTGAGCGAGCCGCTTCGTGCAGGATATCGTGTCAGGGCAGTTGTATATTGGTCTCAAAACACCGATCTCTTCTTGGTGAAGGGCAACGATTATGAGTCGGTATTCCATCGTCCTGATGATTCGATCCTGGTTAATGAAGATACAACACCAAACATCGCATTTAGCGATCAGCTTGTTACTACCAGCAAAACCGTTCCTGTTGAGCTTGGTGGCGAGATTCCGAGTGGCGCTTTGATTCTGGTGAAGAAGTTTGCAGATGGTGAGCAGATTGCCTCAGACAAGGGTACGCCGATAGGGATGGCGTTCAACGTGGCTGCTGGTCGTGCTGACGTGAACCTCAATGCGGGCGTGTCGCTCGAAGAGGGGGATCGCGTTGTTGCCTTTGTGCTTTCAGGTGGAAACTCTATTGCGCAGTCCGAAGTCAGTGTGGTTGTGAAGAAAGATCCAGTGAGCGTTGAATTCAAATCAAACGTGACCACTGAGAGCACCTCGCTTACCGTGGCTGTTCACCTGACCGATCCTGCGTTTGCAGATCTGCAGCTTAACGCGGTGCAATTGAAGAAGGCGAATGCGAATGGTGCGACCGATACGGATCTAAGTTCGATTGTTGTTGGCAAGTATATGCAAGAACAAGGTGAGATTGAATTCGATTTGAGCAATGTTTCGCTCGCGGCTGGTCAAAAGCTCTACCTTCGCGTCATAAATAACGATCTCGACCTTGATTTTTTCAGCGACTCGATCACGGTGGCCGATGCGTCGAAGGATGAGGTGATCCTTGAGGGCAACTCAGTCTCTGTTGATGCGGGATCGCTTACGGTTAATGTTTCGGGCTGCGCAGCCTTTGAAGGGGGTCGCCTGATCGCAACTGTGGGATCGGCTTCAGAAGACGATCCCGACACCCGTTCTCAACTGGTCCAAACGACCTTTACAGGGGCAGGAACCTATACGCTTCAGATCCCCGATAATCGCCTTAAGGTCGGCCAGAGCGTGATGGTCCATCTTTATAAGTATGACGCAGAGGCAGATACTACCCAGTATCTGGTAGGAAACAAGCTTCCGATCGTTCAAGCCGGCACGGTTGTGGTCGAGCCAACAGTGAAGATCGTTACTTCAGAGATCACTTCTGACCGAAGCGATGTGTGGGTGCAAGCGAATTATGATCAGGAAAAGGTCGGACGACTAACCCTCTATAGTTACGAAGGTGACAGTTGGACGACGGAAGATCAGATCTATTCTGAGATCATTACTGCGCAGGAGAACAGTCAGCGTATCGTTTTTGGTGATGATAAGCTCAAATCTGGTGGCAAGCTCGTGGCCGTTCTTACGCTGTATGGCGGAGGGGGTTCACAAGAATACATCTCAGAGGCTGTTTCTGTAGCAGCGCCTCCTGAGAAGCAGAAGCCAGTAGCTACTATCACCTCGAAAAAGGTGACGGCAGGCATGACCACGCTTGGAGCTTCGCTTACCTTTGATCCTGCTGATGAAGCAACCTATACGCTCTATCGCTTCACGGAAGACACGCTTGATGAGGCGCTCGCAGCAGGTAGTGCGGTCAAGCTTACGAGCGGCACGCTCTATCGTTCGCAGGCCGCTTGGTCTCTCTACATGGGGACAGGAAAGATCGCAGCAGGCGACAAGCTCCAGATCGTTTTGCAAGCTGGAGGGGTTGAGGCTCGCTCGGCTGTGATGAGCGTTGAAGCTTCTCCTGATTGGGGAACACCCTATGTGGCATTCGGTACCTCTGCTGTTCAAGTGGGAGCAACGAGTATTCCTATTTCGGTCGATTATGCAGACGAGTATGAAGGCATGGAGGGTTTTTATTGTGATGTGAGCATCTATCAGGTTTCCGCGGCCTACTCTGATGAGGAAATAGAGGAAAAAGAGCTTTGGGAGAACAGCTATGCGACTCGTCGTGTTGCCCAGGTGAACTCTACGCTTGGTCAGGTAACACGGGGCGAGCTTGAAGTGAAGCTCTATGACTGGATCGATCTTGAGCCAGGTAAGCGCTTGTTCATCAAATTGCGCTTACCCCATGTCGAATGGGAAGGCGAAGAGGTCGATTATGTGTCGGCATCTATTCCTGTGCTTGAAGAAGGAGAGCAGCTCGCGCCCGTGAAGGTGTTGCTCTACAACTTAGGTGAAGACACTGCGCGCGGTGTCCATGTGCGATCCATCCTTTCAGATCTTGGAGTAACAGTCGAAACAGTAGAGGCGAAAGACCTGAACCAGACCATTGGATATCTGGCGGGCCTGAGCAATTTTGAAAAGGATGAGAACGCCTCTTGGGACGGGACTGCTCCGAGTACTGAGTTCATGCTCATGTGCGGTTTCAGCGAATCGCTCCTGGACAAGTTCCTCGATGCGATGCAAGCACAAGAGATTCGAATCGATCATAAGGCCATCGTGACAGAATACAATCGTTATTACACGCTCGATGAATTGATCGGCGATATCGAAGAGGAGCATGAGGTGTTCCAAGCGCTTTTGGCGCTCGATAAGGTGATCAAGGCTGCTGAAGAGCTTGATGAAACAACGTATGGCCAGGTGGAAGGTTGGGCTGCTTTCCAGGAAGCGTTAAGCGCTGCCAATGATCTGCTTGCAAGCGAAGAGCCTGAGGCACAAGATTTGCTGGATGCTCGACAGGCGTTGATCGATGCAGGTAATGTGATCACTGATGGTCAGTTCTGGGAGGATGAGGTTGAAGAGCCTGCTGTTCCGGTAGATCCTGATGATCCAGTGGATCCTACTGAGCCGACAGAGCCGGTCGTACCTTCTGCCCCTGACGATCCGGCCGACATCGATCAGCCAGCAGCGCCATCTGATACTTCATCGGATAACGCTGGCACCTCGGAGGGTTCTGGCACTACGGGCAATACAAGTAGTGCAGTGCGTCCTGCAACGGGAGCTTCCAGTGCAGCGACTTTTGGAAACAGTACACGTTCTGCTTCCAATCAGCAAACAGTGGATGAGATCGATGAAGTGACGGATGAAGCGAGTGAGGCATCGGACGACGAAACGACCCCCGAGGCGTTCACGGCAGCTGACTCTCTCGTTACTGATGACGAAAATCCGCTAGCAGGTGATGCTGCTGAGAACGCAACGTCAAACGATCTTACATGGATTCCTTTTGTGATCGCGGCATTCGTTGCGCTAGCAGGCATTACGTTGGTTGTCCGTCGGAGACAGGCTGGCCAGAAGTAAAGAGCGCTTGATCTTGCAAGATACGCTGATCAAACGAACCAGGGCCAGGCACAGCGTGCTTGGCTCTGGTTTTTGCTGCCACCTTGGTTGCAAGGGTGAAACACGCACAAATATCTCAACGCGTTAGAGCGCGCTATTTTCGAGCGGGAAGCTCGGGATACATCATCTCGAAGAGCTTTGCGATGAATGCATGATCTTCGAAGTTCTCGATTTTGAGCATCTTTTTTGCGCCCTGGTAGGGAATTTCAAGCGGCGCATGTGCAAGGAGGTTTTGCGAAGCCTTCGTCCTCTTCACGAGTAAGCGATCGTCGTAGATGCCGCCGGCCACCTTGTTGCGATAATAGACCACGCATTCTCCCATCATCGCGCGGGATGATATGTTTCCGCCCGTTGCGATATTCAGTTGTTCGATAACGTAGCCAATGTGTTCTTTGGAAGAGGCCATCGTGTTTCCTTCAGGTGAGAATACGTACTAAACGCCCAGCATATCGGCAAGTTCAGCAAGCGAATCGATCATGAATGTTGGGTGCTCGGCGGCAAGCGTTTCAGGCGAGAACATGCCCCAGGTTACTGCTACGGTGCGGCAGCCAGCAGCATTGCCTGCCTGAATGTCGTAGGGGCTATCGCCGATGTAGAGGCATCGTTCAGGAGCGATGCCAAGCAGTTCGCTCGCGTGAAGGATCGGTCCTGGCTTAGGTTTATGCTCAGGCCAGTCATCTGAGCAGATGAATACATTAAAGAAATCAAAAAGACCTGTTAGTTTGAAGCCGCGTTCAGCTAGTTTATGACGCTTCGAGGTGACAACGCCAAGGGGAATCCGCGCCGCATGAAAACGTTCAAGCACTGCTGCGGTACCATCGAATGCGCGGATGCCTGCGTCGTGGATAGAGTCATTGTGTGCGCGATATTCATCAACGAGTCGTTCTGCACGTGGAATATCACCTTTGGTGAAGTGGAGCATCTGATCGGGCAGAGGCGTGCCAACGCCTATCATCAATTCAGCGTCAGAGAGATTCATTTTCTCGCCATCATTTAGCGTGTGGTGCATCGACTGCAGGATCATATCATAGGTATCGATGAGCGTTCCGTCGCCATCGAACAACAATCCTTGGACATCGCGCATGAATGATCCTTTCTGTTTCTAAGGTCTTGCTGCCAGGTTTTCTTCTTTTTCCTTCTCTTGTTGTCATTATTGCAGTGAAAACGCAAATTTTTGCTAGAAATTTGCGTTTGTATGCACGTTTGAAGAAGATGAATCATACGAATCGAGCGATTCGTAGCATGATGTGCTTCGCTTTTGCGTTCGTATGTACATCTTGCATTCAAAACCCTCCAGAACAAGCGCTTTTGAATCGAACTTAGTCGAGATTGTGCATACATCCGAAAATCTCTTGCAAAAAATGCCGAAACTACTGCAAGAGTGCGAAAGAAAACGGAGAAAAGAGATGAAAGACAGAAGTGAACAGGCGTGATGGATGAAGGCGAACAGATGTGATGGATAAAGACGATCAGGCATGAAGGAAGGCAGAGAGCAGGCGTAATCAATAAAGAAAAGCAAGCATATTTGATGGCCAAAAAAGAAAGGCGACCATAGGGCCGCCTTTCTTTCCGAGTTAGTTTGACGCATCGAATCCAGCTTGATGTTGTCCATTCGGCTCGATACGGCTAATTTAGCTATTGCTCGTATCTTGAGCGCTCGTCTTGCGTGAACTGCTCGCTGCACTCCGCGCAGTTCCTTCAAACGTTATTCCCGTTTGGGCGTATCGTTTATTTCGGTCTTTTCGACTTCAACCGCAACATCGCCCGCATTGTCCTTTGCAACATAGACGAAGCCAACAGTTCCTTCGACGGGCAGCTCGTTGTATGCAACCATCTCGGCGATCTCGCCAGCCGTCGCTTTCTTTGGCATGGTCTCGAGCAGGTAATCGGTAGAAGCACGACGTGCCATAGCCTCGCGATATTCCTTCGTACCAACGAACACTTCCTGCTTGTAAGGATTGACATGCAGTTTCTTCGCGCGATATACGATGTAAGATAGTGCCGCGATATTCGCAACTAAAGCGATAAGGGAAACGACCAAGTTCACGTTTGGATTGTTTACCGACTGAACCGCAAAGATGGAATCATTTGCGAACATTGGAACGAGCTGACAGAACATGCACCATATTGCCAAGGTGAACGCACGGTTCTGAATCCATCCGCCCTTGTTCCAAATGAGGCCTGCGATGGTAGGCGCGACCAGTAGTGCGATACCGCAGTACCAAGAATGGGTCGGGAGGCAATTGTAGGTGTAGCAGAAGTTCCAGAGGTCGTAGGAAATAATGAATACCCAGGTCATGTCAGCCCAGATCATATCTTGGCGCTTCTTCGAAATATAGATGCCAAGCCAGCCGGTCATACAGGCGATATTCAAAAGACCAGCAACGCCATTGATGACATTGTGCCAGCCGCCGTTAAGCGTAACGCCTTCCGTGGTGACCCAGGTGGTTCCGAATGCTCGGATCGCGCTCTCAAAGTCGCTTGCAACAGCGATGAGGATATTGATCGCAACGATAACGAAGGGGAACACCTTGAACCAATGTGAGCGTCCAAGTTTGCCCCAGCTATACTTCAGCATCATGAAGCCGATGCAGCCTGCGAGTGCTGCGTAGACTTTCGCATAATGAAACCAGCTGTTCATATCGGTGTGGGTTGGATTAGTAAGCGCCCAATCTGCACCCATACCTGCGCTGATCGTAACTACAACACAATAGACGGTCATTGCGCCTGCGACACCGAAGAACATGATGATGCCGCCTGCTTTCGTGCGTCGTGCAAACTCATTGAGCAAGATGAGCGCAAGCAGCACAAGACCTAAACCCAGCCACTGGTATAAGGCATTCGGACCATAAACGTCGAATAACATACTTCCTCCTGTCTCTCGATCATTCAGGAGGGTTCGTGCGATCACAGCAAAAGACGTGATCCGTTCCAGGATGTGCTCGCATGAACCCGATCCCACTCCAGAAGATCGATAAAGATCCTCTGGGTTGAATCCATAAGCCTGAAAAAATCCTAGTTGTTTTGAGTTTGAACAGGGGAGAAGGTTGTTATTTTGTTAGGATTGTTGGCTTTTCGTTACAAAGAGCTGACAAGCGCCGAAAGACACTACCTCTTCAGCGGGTTTGTTTCTTGAGCTCAGGTATTTGCTTGATAACGATGCCGACAAGAACGAGCAATGCTCCGAACAAGACGAGTGGAGAGGGAACATCGCCTACGAGTGCCCAAGCGGCAAGAATCCCGACAGGCAACTCGCTCGAGGCCATGATCGAGACCATTCCTGTGGTGAGCTTTGGGCTTGCAAAATTAATGAGAGAAACAGGGAACAAGATTCCCAAGATCGCAAGCCCTATAGCATAAGGCCAGGTAGATGGATCAGGAAGTGAGGTGGTAAAAGCACTTGGAGATACGATCGAGGTGAAGATCAAGCCCCCGAGTGCGAGCATGGCTGTTTTGAGAATCGTTGATTGGCCTGCTCCGATGATGCCTGAATAATAGAGGAAGAGTGCATAAAAAAGAGCCGAGCCAAAACCGAAGAGAACGCCAACCGGATCGAGCGCGTTCAAATTTCCATCCAGAAGCCCAGTGGCAAAGAGCGTTCCAATAAGCACCACTACTATAGCGATGATCGTCGATCGGGCGGGAAGTGCTTTTTTATGAAGGCACTCGATAAGGACGCTTATCCAGATATATTGGAAGAGCAACGTGAGTGCCGCAGAAGAGGGGAGAAGGGTAACTGCAGAATAGTAGCAGATCGAGGTTCCACCGGTGCAAAAACCCAAGAGCGCTAGAGGGATCAATCGCTTCGGAGAGGCCCATTTCATGCGTCGTACAAGCATGATCGCAAGGCAGACCAGAAAGGCAACGAGGTATTGCAACGGAAGGAATGTGCTCGGATAAATACCGATCTCACCAGCGCCTTTAACAACAGGAACAATTAATCCATAGCTTGCGCCAGCAATGAAGATCAATAGAGAATTCAAAAACGTTCGGTTCACGGTTCGCATCCTATCAAGACCATATCACCCCACAATAGCCGTTTTGCCTTCTTTCCACTACCGGCGAATCGATTTTGTCGGCAGCAAGAAGAATGAACGGAGCGGCGTGAACCTGTAGACTAAGAAGCATGCGTAAATCAAACGAAAGAACGACTCATATTAAAGTTGTTCAGCTAGGATGATGAGTCGAACTAACGAGGGAGAAATGTTGTGAGAGGCGTATTTGAAAGACTGATCGCAGGAGGACCCGTCTCGATCGATGACGTTGAAGAGGCAGAACGTTCAACGTATGTTGCGCTTAATGATGGCGCTGCTTATTCGTCATATTTTTGGTCACTTGTCATCTCGGCGATCATTGCAACAGCCGGTATCGCCGCAAACTCAAGCGCGGTCGTTATCGGTGCGATGCTCATCTCTCCTATCATGTCGCCCATTATCGGTTCGATGCTCGCTGCAATGCGTGGTGACAAGCTCGCTACGTTGCGCACGCTTCTCATGACCCTAGCGGCGATCGTGGTCGGGGTTGGCACTTCATTGATCGTTGTTGCTTTCATTCCTGTCCCAATAGATCTTGCATCTAATGCTCAGGTTAATACGAGAACTTCACCAGGGCTTATTGATCTGGTGGTCGCTTTTGCTTCAGGTATCATCGCAGCTATTGCGCTTGTGCGCGAGGATATTCCGACTGCAATCCCTGGTGTTGCGATCGCAGTATCGCTGATGCCGCCGCTTAGTGTTGTGGGGGTGGCGTTGTATGCGTGCGATTGGCAAGGCGCGCTCGGAGCATTTCTTCTTTTCATGACGAATTACTTTGCGATCCAGATCGCATGTCTCATCATCTTTCTCGCGCTTGGCGTTGCGACGAAAGAGCGCACGAAAAGCGAGAAGAAGAGCCGTATAGCATGGTATGCATCAGTGGTAGTCGGACTTATCATCATTAGTATTCCTCTCGTGCTCACTAGTGCGAGCATCGTGAAAGACAATGACGATCAGCGCAAGGTTCACGATATTGCGCATGAATGGCTTGCAGGAAGCGACTACGAACTGAGCGATATTAAGATCCAAAACGATGATCTGACCGTGACGATCGCAGGTATGGGTGAAGAGCCGTCGCTCGAAACGTTCAAGACCGATCTTGCGGATCAGGGTGTTGAGATGGATCAGATCGGGGTCATTGTCCTCGAAGAGAGAAGGATCAGTTGACCCCGTTCCGAAAGGAATTAGTGGTGATGCTCTGAGATATCATCGACAGGTTTTTCAAGCCCTTCGATCTTAAGGCCGTTTTTCTCTGCGTAATCCCACAGTGCTGCATGGATCGCCTCTTCGGCAAGAAGCGAACAGTGAACTTTCACAGGAGGCAATCCATCGAGAGCCTCCATCACTGCTTTGTTCGTGACCTCAAGCGCTTCCTGGACTGTTTTGCCCTTTACGAGTACAGTTGCCATCGAGCTTGTTGCGATAGCGGCGCCGCAACCAAAGGTTTTGAATTTTGCATCTTGGATGACGTTGTTCTCGTCGATGTCGAGATAGACGCGCATGATGTCACCGCATACCGCGTTGCCTACGGTTCCACAACCACTTGCGTCTTCAATCTCTCCAACGTTACGTGGATTGGTGAAATGATCCATTACTTTTTCTGAATAATTCATTGCCATGATCGGTATCTCCTTCTTTTCGGGAGTTAGTTTGTATAGGGAAAGCCGTTTGCTGCAAAGCGCTTGATAACAGAATCGACTTTGCCTTGTTTGTAATCCTCATAGAGGGGGCTCATCATACGGAGGTTCTCAAGCGTACCCTTCAATGAGTCAACGGTGAAATCGATGTCTTCTTGCGTAGTGGATTTCCCGATGGTCAGGCGCAGGGAGCCGTGTGCGATCTCGTGAGGGAGGCCGATCGCGAGCAGCACATGGCTTGGATCGAGCGAACCAGAAGTGCAAGCTGATCCAGAAGAAACGCAAATACCTCGAGCAGCTAGCTGCAAGAGCATGCCTTCTCCTTCGATGAACTCAAAGGAGAAGTTCACATTGTTGGCGAGGCGATCTTCCCACGATCCGTTCAGTTTCGCATCGGGAATCTCGGAAAGGATGCGCTTGATGGCATGATCGCGCAGTGCGCGTTGACGGTCGCGCTCAGGCAGAAGATCTGCTTGTGCGAGCTCAGCAGCTTTTGCAAATCCGATGATTCCTGGCACGTTCTCGGTCGAACCGCGCTTGCCGCGTTCCTGCTGACCGCCATCCAAGAGATTCTGTAGCTTTATGCCTTTTCGCACGTAGAGCAACCCGACACCTTTGGGGCCATAGATCTTATGAGATGAAGCTGAGAGCAGATCGATGCCCAGCTCGTTCACATCGATCGGCTCATGGCCAAATGCCTGAACCGCATCAGTGTGGAAGACGATGTTCGCCTCATGTGCTGCGCTCGCAAGCTCGGCGATCGGCTCGATAGTGCCGATCTCGTTGTTCGCGAACATGATCGAGGCAAGAATAGTGTCAGGGCGAATAGCGGCCTTGAAGTCTTCAACACTAACCAGCCCGTGTTCATCGACAGGCAGATAGGTGACCTCGAAGCCTTCGTGTTCAAGCGTCTCGCAAGTATGGAGTACCGCATGATGTTCAATCGCGCTGGTGATGAGATGTTTACCCTTAGAGGCATTTGCATGCATGAAGCCTTTGAGGGCCCAGTTGTCAGATTCGGTCCCACCGCTCGTGAAGAATATCTCCTGCGGTTTTGCACCAATAAGAGCTGCGAGCGTATCGCGTGCTTCAGCAACCGCATCGGAGGCGTTTTGGCCAAGAGGGTAGATAGAAGAAGGGTTTCCGAATTCCTTAGTGAAGTAGGGCAACATCGCTTCCAAAACCTCTGTGTGGACAGGGGTTGTCGATGCGTGATCAAGATATATCTGTTTCATAAGACGATCACCTTCTTGTCTTATATTAATTCCTAGTAACCTTATAGGAATTAATATAAGACGGATCGGTAAATTGTCAAGAAACTTTTGATGGGAGGAAAAGTAAAGGCGAGCTTGTGCTCGCCTTTACAGGATGCCGACCTTCGTTTGATCGTGCTATGTTGTAGCTCAAGACCGAGTTAGCTTATTTTCTTGAGTACATAAAGGTTTCTAATCGTCGCCTTGCATCTTAGGATTGACCAGCGTCTTTACTTTCTGCTTCGCGATCAAGTACCATGCCGAGGCTGCGATCGCCCATGCCCACACTATGTGTCCGAAGAATTCGGAGAAGTGCTCATCAAAAGGCTGGTCCCATGGAGCCGGAACAGTTCCCATGAGCGGCATGATGATGAGATGGAATGCGATCCAGATCACGATGCCGTATACAGCGCCTTCGAAGATCGCGATCTTTGGCTTGTACTGCGTCAGCAAGATGAAGAGAAATGCGAAGAAGATGGCGAATGCGAAATGAATGAGCAATGCAACCAGATAAACAGGTTGATCTGTCGAGAAGAGCACGAATGAGTGCGTGACATCATACGGAACTCCAAGCTGCTGAAGAAGCTCTTGGGGCGGATTGGTGGCATCGCGTGCAAGCGTGCGTGGCGGGAAGATCTTTTCCCAGCCGATCTTCACCATGCCTGAGATCATGCCAGCAATAAAGCCGTACCAAAGTGATTTCCAGAAGATCTTAGAAAAAGGCGCTGTAGGTTTTGTTGTGGTCATAGGGATCCCTCCTTTTCTGTGCCTTGTTATTTATCGCGGTCTTGTGGTGTTAGACCAGTTCGTTTGGCGTATTTGGTCGAATTCAAGACCACTTTCGATCTGAAAACAAGATAACGATTTTCATTTTCAAAAAAGGGAGGATCGAAGGAAACTTTGACAGACGTTCATTTTGTGGTTAACAATCTGTCACTTTTAACAACGAACGGTAAGACCTGGTCTATTCGCTCTTGAACAGGAATGACAGGTTGATCAAGGAAAGGATATTGTTTGCATCGACAGATCAAGCAGGAGTGTTAGCGTTCTCTTCCATGATCTCGACAAGGCCTTGAACGCGCGTTTCGTATTGTGCTTTCGAGAAGACACGCGGGTCTGCTTGATCGCCATCAAACATCGAATACGGAATATCGCGCTTGTCTGCAAGTTGGCGTTCGATCTCGAACATGAGGCCGATCCAGGGTTTGCAGCTGCGTGCAACATTGCACAAGATACCGTCGCATTGGTATTCATCCAGCATGCGGTTGCGTCGTTTGAGTGCCATCTCGATACCTTGGGCGTTGTTTGTACTGGCATAGGCATTCACGAGTGAATCAAGGTCGGTCCACTGCGAAGTGTATTCGTCGGTATAGACGCTTGCGACCGTGTTGACACCATGGTCGGAAAGGAAATGGGAGGTATAGCTCAAATACGGCCAGCAGGTGATGCCATCATAGAGGATGCGATATTTCTCTTCGCCCTTGAACGTCGTTTCACCGCGGGCGATACGCTCGTTCATTTCTTCGATGAATTTTTCGAATATGACTGTTGTTTCAGGCCGAGCACGTGCAACGATCATGAGTGCCATGAAATTGTACCCATCAAATCCGTTCGCAGGTGCTGGCTTTGTCGATCCGATCAGGTCGAGTGCTTTTTTAAAGAGCGAGGAGTTGTAGCTTGAACGCGCGATGACCTCATGGAATTTCGCATAATCGAATTTAGTTTGCGTAATGGCCTCGAATTGCTCGATGATGCCTTGTAACTGGGCGCGCATATATTTAGTCTTGTTTGGTGTGAAATCGGCATCGGTGTTGTAGGGCACATCAAAAAGGATGAGTGGAATATCGAGTTCGCGCGCAAGATTTTCATACCACTTGATAACGGTAGTGCAGATATTGTTCGCTACGCAAAGGAAGTCAGGCGCAGGCACATCGAGACCATGACCGAATTCTTCATCACGGTGCAGAAACCCAAGTGAGATACGCGCATAAGAGCAAAGATCACCAGAGTAGCCCATTGCTTCGGCTTTCTCACAATAGTCGATCGCTCCTCGTTTTGCCGCAACGGCTGCAGCATGATTTTCCGGATACATGATCTTGAGCCCAAATGTCTCGCAGATCTCTTTCGGGAAGTTCGAGGTCGACCAGCCGATCGGCTGCCCATCAGCTTTCGCTTCACGAATCTCTTCATAGATGCGGGCAGTGAACGCTTTGAGCAGTTCCTTGCTTGTTTTTTCTTGGGTGTCCTGGTCGCTCATAGAAAGCCTCTTTCGTTCGAAAAAGTGAACGTGTTCATATTTCTTATGATAGAGATTTGAGAGCGTAAAGTCTAATAAGAGACATCAGGCGTTTCTTGGGTGTTGAAAAAACATTCAAATGTACACATTTGCGAGATCGAACTACTTTGAGCGAGCGTCAAAAACAAGGAACATTTGAGCTAACGGAGCACGAAGATGCCTTTTTCAGATGAGCAACATCTGGTTTACAGGCATGAAATGCTTTCAGTTGTCCTATACAAGGGGTGCTACGGTGAAGAGAAGAAGCGATCGGACGTAGAGGAGAAATCGTGCAAAGGGGCACCGACACTGAAGCTCGATCTGTTGCACCAACACTGCCATCGGGTGGTAAGCGTTGGGCGATGATCGTCGTGCTCTTTGGTAGCGCGCTACTCGCTTCATTCATGCAATCTATGATGAACGTCGCACTCGATAAGGTTGCAACGGATTTCTCGGTTCGCCTTTCTGAGGCAAATTGGGTGGTGCTTGGCTACGCGATCGTAGCAGCGGTTACCATCACCATGGCCGCTTCGTTGTTGAAGCGTTTTGGCATGCGCAAGGTTATGACCTTCGGTGCTATTTGCGCTTTGATCGGCTCGATCCTCGGGTTTGTCGCATGGGATTTTCCGAGTTTGGTAGTCGCACGTTTGATTCAGGCAGTTACTACAGGTCTTTTCTTTCCGCTGGTGAATGAGGCGCTGCTCACGCTCTCTCCAGAAGGAAAGGCGGGAATGCTGCTTTCGATGAACAGTGGAATCATTGGTATTGGACTAGCTTTTGCGCCACCTGTTTCTGGTTATGTGATCGATGCATTCGGTCTGCGTGCGCTCTTTTTTGTTCTTGTTGTTATGGCAGCAGTGTTGCTCGTTGCAGGTCTTCTGTTCCTGCACGACCTGTATCGTCGAGAAGATAGACCGATCGATATACTCAGCGTTTTGCTTAGTTTTGCAGCGCTTGGTTTGTTCATGTCGGGCCTCAACGAAGTGACCCATGATGCACTTCCTTCCATCGCGGCTATGGTAGGCGGCATCGCCTTTATTGGTCTATTTATCTGGCGTCAGAGCCGCATCGAACATCCCTTGCTCGACCTGAGTGCATTCAAGGTGAAGGTCTTTACGTTTGGTGAAGTGCTCATCATGCTCGCCTATATGACATCGCTCTATTTAAGCCTCCTTACCCCGCTCTATTTGGAAGGAGCACAAGGCTATACCCCCTATCAAGCAGGTCTTATGTTGGTAGTGCCGATCTTGACCTACGCTGGTTTGTGCTTCGTGAGCGGCAAGATACTAGGCAAGCGTGGCATCTTCCCACTTGTACCCGTTGGCCTTGGTGTTGTAGTAGCAGGTTATTGCTTCATGGCGCTTGCTGGGCATCTCGAGATCTTACCCTTCTTCTTGGTATGCGTTGCGATCTCGTATGGAGGAATCGGCATCGTCTATCCTGCTATCAAAAGCGTTGATCTCGAAGCTCTCCCGCGCAAGATATCGTCGAATGGCTCGGCGATCCATTCGACACTCGTTCAGATCGCTGGATCGGTCAGCTCTGCATTGTTCGTCGGCATAATGTCAGGGCAAGTAGATCATCTCATGGCAGAGGGCGCTACAAAAGCTGCAGCATATGGCTCAGGATTCGATCTAACTTCATTTATCGCGATCGGCCTTTTGATCGCATCGTTTCTTATTAGCCTCATTTATGTGAAGGCTGTTCGCCGTGCAAAGAAATAGGCCAGATTAACGAAGGCGTTCAGCGAAGTTCAGATAAGCAAGCCAGCGCATGACATTGTCGATGATGGCATCTTGATAGGCTGGCGTGCCTTCTTCGGGAGCAACCGATTCGTCTTCTTCGCTAGCCGCAGAGGTTTGCTCGTTTGTTCTTTCATCCTCGTCTTTTGAATCGGCGTTGGATGATGGAGCGATGGTTGTCTCAAGCACTTCACCAGGTTCGGGTATATGGCCAAGCGCCGATGCAGCTCGAATGATCGCCATTCCTTGTTCGTAGATATCATCTTGTTCGGCAACTGCTTGCGCTTCATTTATGGGCAACCATTCCTCTGAAGCGGCATCGAGATAGCCGAAGAGATTGCTTGACTCAATCCACCAACGACTCACGTAATCTGCCTTTTGATAACTCGTGAGTGGCGCGCCTATGAAAGACATAGTCCAGCTCATTAGCGATGCGGGCGCCATTGATCCTGTGTAGGTTGATGAAGTCTTTCCACCTGTCCAGTCGCTGCCAGCAATATCGTAATTCGCCCAGACGAAATAATCAGTTTGATACATGGCTTCTTGGGCCGATATCTCTGTTGAGGTATCGGCAAAGCGTTCTTGGAACCACCATGAAAACCCTGGATGATGATCGCCGAAGAACGCGACTACAACTGGCTCATCGAGCTGCTCAAGTTCGGTGATGAGATACTGAAGGTCCTGATCGCTTAGCTTGACCGAGGAGAGATACTCATTTGTTGCTGCGCCTGCATTCTCGTCAACGATCCCTGTGAAATCGTAGCCGACATTGTCTTGCTCAGGAATCAGCCCCGTTTCATACCCGCCGTGGCCTTGCATGGTCAGATCGAAGATGAACTGGGGGCTATCAGAACTTTTCAGTTGCTCGAGCACCATCTCATAAGTCGCCTTGTCGGTGGTATGATCACGGCTCGTTTCGGCATCCGTAAAACTGTCGCGTGAGATGAAGGTGTCGATGCCAATGGCAGGATAGACCTGGTTTCGACCCCAATTATTGGGGTCTTCAGGATGAATAGCGGTGGTGGTGTAACCAAGTGCTTTGAATTGTTTGGGAATGGTATCGAGGTTTGATAGATCGTAGACCGCGTAAGGATCGATGCCGCCAGCAACGTATCCAAGAGCAATGTTGGTCAGCGATTCAAATTCTGAATTGCAGGTACCGCCTCCATATACCGAAACGCTCGTCTGTCCCTTTGCGATCGTATGCATGGTTTGCAGGTATTCGGGGCCAGGATATCCAACTCCCAAACCTCCCAAAACTGAAAGGTCGGCAAAAGATTCGTTCATGACAAGGATGACGTTTGGCTTGGTTTGATCGAACTGATCTTTTGCTGCAGTGCGCTGCGGCGTATTTTCAACATACTGGTCGTAGAGACCAGCCATGCCTGATTGGAGCTCCTCGGCTTTTTCGGTCGTATAGCCGGAAGGCGGATCAAGCTGTTCGAGTTGGAGCGCGGCGATAAAAGAGGGGATGATGCCGAATTCATCGATACTGTTTTGCGTTTGCCAATAGTCGAAGACGATGCCTTCTTCTTCCCAGTCAACCGAAAGGGCTTGATTGATGGGCACCCATAAGGCATAAGCTCCGAGCAGTATTGAGAGCACAACCGCGATCGCGTTTTTTGCGAGGTGTAATAAGCTTTCTTTTCGTTGCGCTTCTTTGGTGAGCAGATCGTCTTGTGCTTCGATGTTCGCATGCGTTGCATGGGAGAGATCTTTTTTTGCAAGGAAACGAGACAAGGGGTCGCGCATGAACATGACAGCAGCGATGACGATGGCAGCGAGCACGAGACAGAAGAGGATCCCGCTCGTGAGTTCGTAATCGTAGCCACCAGCAACATTCATGCCCGTCGTAGCACTACGTAGATCGCCTGGCATGATGGCAGCAGCCTTGAACGCTTCTACGAAGAATTCGCACATGCCATATATGAACGAAACAATGACAGGTACTACGAAGCCGATTGGTTTGCGCTGGAGTATGAGCCAGCATCCTGCAACAAAACCAGCAAGAATGGCCAGCTCACTTGTGAGATACACATCATCGATCGAGAGAAAGCGTGGATTGGAAGGCAGTTCTAAGCAGACGAAACAGACGAGTGTTATGGGTGCGATGGCAAAGAGCGGAATTAGCCAGCTTGTGATGATACGCAAGATCTTTTTCACGAGAAGGGTCGCTCTGAAAGAGCGACTGGCGTTCTGGCTGGTATCGCTTGGCGAAGCGCTGCGGAGCATGCTTCGATGCCTTTTTGCAAACGACCTTGTCTTTGCAGCGATCGTAGCGATTCCTGCAAGTGCACTCGTGGCCGCAGCTATACCGAAGAGAGGCACCGAGCCCGTTACGGCATCATTGTTTGCAAAGGAGACCAGGGCAGCTTCGATAGCGACGAACAGGGCTGTCCATGCAACAGTGGAGAGGGTACGCAGGATCTTTCTTGAAAGGTTTTGTGATCCAGCGCGCCATACAACAACAAGACCGAGTGCTAAGAGCACAACAAGCGAGATGATCCCTACGATAGGTATCCAGGTTAGATCAGTTACGGTTAGAGCGTCGTTCACAGTATCGCTTTCTGCGGCCCCAAGGGGATCCGAGATGAAGGAGTTCTAATGTGCAGCTGTTATTTTAGCCTTCTTGCGTGGTTTGAATACTGAGATCGCGAAAAGGATGAGCATTCCGGCTATAACACCTGCCAGACAGGCAGGTTTTGCAGGGGCGAGTGCGGTGCAAGCGACGACCGCGATAGAGAGTAGCCATTTCGCAACGACCCAGCCGTGCTTCTTGAAGCCCCACTTTGTGAAGAGGCTATAGATAAGACCTGTGAGCATAAGAGCAGGGATGCAGATCGTGATGACACTTTTTATAAGACCGATAGCGGCAGCCCCGAAGGCTTCAGTGATCGATCCATTCATTATCATGATCGAGAGGCAGAACATGATCATAAAACCACCGAGCCACAGGCTTGCGAATACAAGATGAGCAAGGTCGAGCGAGCGCTTTGGATTCTTCGATAACGTGGGTAGCTTGACGCTTGGCAAATGGGGAAGAGAATTCATCGTTCCTCCTGTTCGCAGGAAGGGAAATACTGTCCCTATTTTAGCATCACTGTTTCGAGGATCGTCTTATTCTTCATTCAAAAACTCGACTTCGCTTACGCCCGCGTTGTTGCCTTGTTCTTCTCGCGCCTCGTCGAACAGTGCTTTCATGGTGGGATTCTTGCGGGTGAGGCGCTTGATGGTGAGGTCTTCAGCTTTGTCGTTTGCTAGGCGCAATTGGTTTTCGCTGCCGATCAAGTTATCTTTGATCTTTTGCAGATGGCTGATGGATTTGTCGATCTCTTCGATGGCTTTCTGGAATTTCTCGCTTGCGATGCGATAATTGCGACCGAACTTATCTTTGAAATCCGCTAGCTGATCTTCGAAGTTCGTTACATCGATGTTTTGCTGCTTTACCAGCGCCAATTCTTTGCGGTATTCCAACGAAGAAAGGGCAGCGTTGCGCAAGAGGGTGATGAGCGGGATGAAGAATTGCGGACGAATGACATACATCTTTTCGTATTTCCAAGAGACATCGACGATACCTGCGTTGTAGAGTTCGCTTTCTGGTTCAAGCAAGGAGACGAGTACGGCGTATTCACACCCCTTCTTCTTACGATCGGAATCGAGCTTCTTGAAGTGATCTTCATTTTTCTTGCGGCTCACTGAATCGTCCGCTTCGTTTTTCATTTCGAACATGATGGAGACGACTTCATTGCCGACATCGTCAAAATCACGGAAGACGAAGTCGCCCTTTGTTCCTTCAACTACTTCATTGTCCTTTTCGAAGTATGCGCGAGGAAACGCGGTGGCGCGTAAGCGGTTGAATTCGGTTTCGCAGTGAACTTCCAGACTTTCGCCCAGCATCTTAGTGGAGAGCTTTGCCTTCATGTCGCGGATACGCTCGATCTCTCGATCGCGATCAGCGATGAGCTCATCTTTAGCAGCGAGCTTTTCGGCAAGAGCTGCCTTGTGTTCGGCTTCGACGCGGGTAAGCGTTTCGGCATCGCGTGCGAGCTGCGCGCGCAGCTCATCGCGTTCGCGCTCGATCGAAGTTTGAGCTTCTTTTGCGGCTGCCTCTACTTTCGAGATGGCAAGCTGCGTTTCCATGGAAGCTTGTTGACGTTGTGATTCGAGTTGTTGTGCGAGAGCGTCACGCTCTTTCTCTACCGCACGCAAACGCTCGACTTCGATCGCCACCGCATCTGATACAGCGAGCTGCTTTGCTGCTTCGGCTTCGCTTCGTGCAGCAGTTAGTTGAGCTCGCGTTGCTTCAAGCTGCTTTTCCAGCTCGGTCTTTGCTTCAGATACCGCTAGCGCGACCTCTTTTTCGCGGGCGTCTTCGAGCATGGTAACGCGCGCATTCACTTCGCGTTGCAATTCTTGGTCGCGTACTTGGCTGAGAATCGCTGCATAGCCGCTTTCATCAACAGTGAAAGGGGTCTTGCAATGGGGACAAATGATCTCGCTCACGGTGGTTCCTTTGTTTGGAATGTTCGTTTGACTCCATTCTATCAGCGGCAGCGAGCTCGTGCTGTCCTATTAATGGCGATCGAGCTTTCGCTTGTGGTACCAATGCGAGAACGGTCCGATGATAGCTTCGAACAGCGGAATGGTCAGAAACATGACCCAAGCAGGATGCGGCTCATTCAAGACGAAGGCCATATACAGAAACCAACAAATGACGGCGAGCGGATAGAAGCCAGCTAAGAACATGCCGAACCGTTTGTTCGCGATCAGATTGCCCACCATGTAATAAAGCGGGATGGCAGCAAAGATGAAAAGACCGAGTCCCCATTGAGCAGTGAATACTCCTCCTAAAATGTAGATGAGGATCACAAGAAGCGGAAACGGAAATCGATGCCAGGCACGCATAAAGGGTGATCTTGAGGATGAGCCGGGGTGTTTTGATCGAAATGCGGCGTTTGCTGCATCTAAGCTATCGTAGTCCTGTGAGTTAATGCGTATACCGTTCCATCCTACATGAACCGAATCGCCGTTTTTCGAGTCAACGTGAACCCCATCGCGCCAGTTGATATGCACGTGGTCTTTACCGTCGTGGGCGCGAATGCCATCGGGACCAAGATGAAATGAGCCATCGTTCGAATCAAAGCCAATGCCGCCTTCTGCCCCTTTTTGCTCTTCAGCTTCAGGTTGTTCGTTCTCGTTTTGCTCCTGCTCGTTTTCAGAGCGATCGGCTTTTGGTTGTGCGGTATTGAGGTGTTCTGTCTCAGCCTGTTTGGCACTTCCGCGCATTTGTTCTTCGTTTGTTGCAGACTTGCTCGCTTCATCGGCGGGAGATGTGTTTTGTGGAGTGACTTCTGCATAGAGCAGTTCGTCAAGTGAGACACCATAGAGTTTTGCAAGTGCGATCAGGTTATCAGTGTCGGGAGAGGATTCCGAGCACTCCCATTTAGACACAGCCTGACGTGACACCCCGAGCTTTTCTGCAAGGCCTTCTTGGGTGAGCCCTGCATTACGTCTGCGGTCTGCGAGTCTTTTTGCCATGTCGACATTCATAGAATTCCCTTTCTTAGTTCGCTGCTTCGATCATAGAGCAAAGCAAGCGTACGTGAGAACAAGTTTTGATTCGACCAATTCTAGTTTGAAACTGACGCAAATATTGGTTGCGAACGCATTGAACAGGTGAAATAGAGCAAGAATTCGTGCGGCTGCTTTCTTGCAGATATGCGAACGTATTAGCCGCTAATGTCGTGATCGAGTACCGTAGCGAACGAGAATGATGGATAATGATGCTTCATCTCCGTGATGATCTCGTTTGAGGTCTTCTTTGCATCATGGTCAAAGTCGATGACCAGATCGAAATAGCAAGTCTTGGTTTCAGCATCCACGTAGAAGCCGTGCACTTGCACTACCTCGGGATGGTCCAGCACGATCTTTCGAAGCGTCTCTTTCATGCCTGCGAATTCGCCCTTGGCGTTCTGCGCATAGATGCCGATGGTCATAAAGCAGTCGAACTTCTGGTATACCGCAATGGTGATCTTTCGCGTGAGCTCATGGATCTGACTTGCGCGCATGTCGTCATCTACTTCGATATGAGCAGAGCCAACGCGTTCGTTAGGACCATATGTGTCGATCGAAAGATCGTAGACACCATGAACACCTTCGAAACTATCGATGTACGCTTCGAGCTGGTGAGCGTAGTCGGTGTCGATGCGTCTGCCAATGACGGAGTCGACTGAATCGCGCAGGATATCGAAGCCAGATTTGACGATGAACAGCGAGATGCAAGCACCAATGAACCCATCGATATTCAGATTGCATACAAGGCTTAAAATTGCGCTGAGCAATGTGCCTGCAGACAGCACCGCATCGAACATGTTGTCTTTTCCCGAAGCGATGAGCGGAGATGAATTTGTTGCATTACCTGCATGTTTGAAATAGATTCCCATCGCGATCTTGATGAGAACTGAAGCTACGATAACGATGATGGTAAGGGCGGAGTAGCTGAGCGTTTCGGGCCAGATGATCTTCTTGACCGATTCGACCAATGAAGCGATGCCGGCATATAGAATCATGACAGCGATAGCCATGGAAGTGATGTATTCGAGACGCCCATAGCCATAAGGATGTTCGCGGTTTGGACGGCGATTCGAGAGCTTTGTGCCGATGATGGTGATGATGGAAGAGAAGGCATCGGTGAGGCTGTTCACCGCGTCTAAGATGACTGCGATCGAATTTGCAAGCAAGCCAACAATGAGCTTGAAGACGGTCAATACCACATTCCCGATTATGCCGATAACGCTCGTGAAGATAATCTTACGTTCACGGAGCTTCGGATCGAGCGTTGTGGTGGTGTCTTGTAGCGGGGGCATGCCCGAATCCTCTCTAGCGACGCGTTTTGCGCGTGATCTTGATTGATCATAGTACGAACTTGTCCGCGAGCGAAGTGTAAAAGAGCTTCGCTATCAAAATGTAAGCGGTGCTCGCGGTTGGAAGAAGCTTACTGATCGCGTTTCGTTCGGGTGGCGATCAAACATCTTGCGTTGCAAGTCGCTTTTCGAGCCAGCCGACAAGTTCCCCCCAATGCTCTTCAGTGCTCTTCAACACGGTCAAGTGATAGCGTGCATGCGCATCATCATCAGTGATGGGGATGATGGCACGATCACCCATGAAACGTTCGGTCTCAGAAGCGTTGGTTACAAACCCCGGTAAGGGAGATGTCTGCGAAAGCTGACAGAAGATGAGATAGTCATCTTGTACGACGTAGTGTGCATGCGGCATGTGCCGTTCGCAGATCTCGCGCCAAAAACCGACACGCTGGTAGAGGAGAAATGTTTCGCCATCAAGGGCGCTTAGAGATATCTCTTCTTGTTTTGCGAGAGGATGTTCTGGTGGCAGAGCGGCGTATAAATGCTCTTCCATGAAAGGAATGGCGATCACATTCGGAAGATCCATGCGATAGGGCAAGATCGCAAGATCGATGATTCCTGATAACAGATCGGATTCGATGTCGCTCAGCGGCGTGAGCTTCGGAACAACTATGAGCTCGGGCTTTTTCTCTGCAATGGCGGGAACCATGCGCCATAGTGGAGCTGGCGCACACGTGCCGATGCGTAGTGTCGATTGCTTGCGAACATGCTCGGCCAGCGCCTCTTCGAGCCGCGCCGCTTCTGAAAGGACGATGCGTGCATGCCGAAGTACAAGTTGCCCCGCATCGTTTAAGCGCATACGGTTTTTCGTGCGATCGAAAAGCTGAGCGCCTAGTTCATTCTCGAGTTTTTGGATCGAGCGCGAGAGAGCAGATTGCGAGAGATGAAGTTCTTCTGCAGCACGCGAGAGCGTCCCATTTGACGCAATAGAATCAAGCTGTCTTAACTGCTCCAACTCCATTGTTCTCCCTTTCACTATGCGTCTAGCGCAATCTAAATTGACCAATGAACATTGTACTTCTCTTCGAAGCGGTTCCAAACTAAGAAATAAAGCAGGAAATCTTAAGAAGAAAAGAGACGATCATGAACAAAGGACTTTTCAACGCAAGAGAATTCACGCCTTTCAAGGGAAATCCGTTCGGTCTGGTATATGAAGGAGCGCTCAGTGAAAACAGAGAAGGCGCGGTCAATATTCATGCGATCAGCTATCCGCTGCGTGACATTACTGTAGCAGCTAATGTGTATACTCCCGCAGATTACGATGCAGCGAAAAGCTATCCAGCTGCCGTGGTCGCACATCCTAATGGCGGCGTGAAGGAACAGGTCGCGGGTCTTTATGCGCAGCGTCTTGCAGCTGCGGGCTATATCACGCTTGCTTTTGATGCTTCGTATCAGGGTGAAAGTTCAGGAAAACCACGCAACACCGACATCCCTGCGAATCGTATCGAGGACATCCATCGTGCTGCCGACATTCTTTCGGTATATCCCGGCGTCGATCCAAGTCGTCTTGGTGTTCTTGGTATCTGTGGTGGTGGCGGTTATACTGCTGCGGCAGCACAGACGGACAAGCGCTTCAAAGCTGTTGCCACGCTTTCTCTTTTCAACTCTGGCATCGTTCGTCGCGATGGCTTTCGTGCAAGTCAAACTGATTCCATCGTCGAGCGCCTAGAGCAAGCAGCGGCTGCGCGTCAACAGGAAGCTGAGGGCGGAGAAGTTCTCTACACCCCGAATATGTGTGAAACCCTTACCCCTGAAGAAGCTGATAAGCTTCCTTTTCCTCTCTACCGTGACGGTTATTACTATTATGGCAAGACCCATGCGCATCCAGGATCGAGCTTCTCTTATACCGTTTCTAGTCTGATTGAGCTCGCGGCATTCGATGCAGCTGCACAAGCGCACCTTATCTCTGTCCCATTGTTGATGATGGCGGGCAAGGAAGCCGACACGTTCTATATGACGGTCGATGTGTTCGCAAAAGCAACGGGCGCGCCGAAAAAAGAGCTTTTCGAGATCGAGGGTGCCCAGCATATCGAGACGTATTGGAAGCCTGAATATGTCGATCAAGTGGTGGCAAAGCTCGTCGAGTTCTTTAACGAAAATCTATAAGCTGTCGGAATCAAAAAACGAACGCTCGAAAAGGAGTGAATGAAAATGGAATATGTAGAGCTTAATAATGGTGTGAAGATGCCGATGCTTGGGTATGGTGTCTTTCAGGTCCCGAACAACGAGACAGAACGCTGTGTGAGCGATGCATTATCGGTAGGTTATCGCCTGATCGACACCGCACAGGCATATGGCAATGAAGAAGGGGTAGGCGCTGCGATCGCGAAGAGCGATGTTGCCCGTGAGGAGCTGTTCATCACCTCAAAGATATGGATCTCGAATGCGGGTGAAGAGAAGGCGGCTGCATCGATCGATGAATCGCTCAGAAAGCTTGGCACTGATTATATCGACTTGATGTTGATCCACCAGCCTCTTAGTGACTATTACGGAACGTATCGTGCGATGGAGCGTGCGTATGAGGAAGGCAAGCTCCGTGCGATCGGCGTGTCGAACTTCTATCCGGATCGTCTGGTCGACCTGTGCAATTTCGCGAAGGTTCCACCTATGGTCGATCAGATCGAAACGCATGTGTTCATGCAGCGCGAAGAAGACCACAAGGTGATGGAGGAATATCATGTTGTGCACGAGGCGTGGGCGCCTTTTGCTGAAGGAAGAAACGATCTGTTCTCAAATCCTGTGCTTGTAGCTATAGGCGCTAAACACGGCAAATCATCTGCACAGGTCGCATTGCGTTTCCTTATCCAGTCGGGAGTGGTTGTCATTCCAAAGTCGACCCATATTGAGCGCATGGAACAGAATTTTGATGTATTTGATTTTGCGCTCGATGCATCTGATATGGATGCGATCCATGCACTCAATGAGGAAAAGAGCCAATTCTTCAGTCACTATGACCCGAAGACCGTGCAATATCTTGCAGACATGGGCAAGAACTAGGAGGGCTGTTGTGAACACGCCTCTAGACTATTCACTTACGCGTCGTAGCTTCTTGCGCGCTGCTCTTATTGCAGGGTTGAGCGGAGCAGCATTGCTGACAGGTTGTTCGACGCAGAGCAAAACAGCAAGCGAAACAGCATCAGGGTCTGAGTCTGTCGAAGAGGGAACGAAGATACTTGTGGCATTTTATTCTGCTTCAGGTAATACGCGGGCGGTGGCAGAAGAGATCGCACAGGAATTGAATGCAGATCTATTCGAGATCACACCGCGTGACCCTTACACGGTCGATGATCTTGATTGGACGGTTGATGATAGTCGTGTGAATATCGAACACGAAGATGAGTCAAAGCGCTCGGTTTCTCTTGTGCAGGTGACACCTGATGAGTTCGATCGCTATGACACCGTACTGATCGGTTATCCCATCTGGTGGGCTATAGCTGCATGGCCCGTGGATGGTTTTGTTGAGGGCAACGACTTTACGGGCAAGACGATCATTCCATTCTGCACCTCGACTTCATCGGGTCTTGGGAATAGTGCAACTAATCTTGCCCATGCGGCAGATTCTGGCAATTGGGAAGACGGCATGCGATTTGCGAGCCATCCTCGTGAAGAGGAAGTACGCGAATGGGTGGAAAGCCTTGATCTATAAAAGCAGTTAGTTTGAGCTTTTTCAACACCAGGAGCACAGTTGAAAGAGCTATGCAGAACATGAAGAAGAAAGAAGGGGACGGAGATGTCCATATTATTCATCAATGGAAGTGCAGAACATGAGGGTAATACCGCGCAACTCGCATCGATGTTGCTCGATGGTCATAGCTACGAGGTTGTACAGCTTGGTGATATGAAGGTCTATGACTATGGCCAGCACTTTGATGACGACCAGTTCGACGAGGTGTTAGCCAAGATGAAGGCCGCCGATGTATTGGTTTTTGGATCGCCTGTTTATTGGCACGATCTTTCCGGTATGCTGCGCAATCTACTTGATCGTTGTTATGGTCCGGTGCCCGAAGGCGGTTTTGCGAACAAGAAGGTCTATTTCTTGTTCCAAGGAGCAGCACCCACACAAGAGATGCTTGAGCGCGGCAACTATACGATGGGCCGATTCGCAAACCTCTATGGGGCGAGGTATATGGGGATGGCCACCAATGCACGCGAAGCTCGGAAGCTCGCTCAAACGCTCTAGTTGAGTAGTTGCTACGACCTGGATATCCGAGTTTTGATCAGGGGATTGATATAAAACAAGACATGCCAGCACAGGGTTAGGTCGAAGGCGCGGTTGCGCTCTAGTAGGTACAAATGGAGTTAAGAATGAGGTATAGAAAGCTTGGAGCTCTTGAAGTTTCTGACATCGGACTTGGTTGTATGGGGATGAGCCATGCATACGGTAAGCCAGCTGACAAGAAAGAAATGCGCGAGTTGATAGCTCATGCGGTCGATCTGGGATGTACGCTCTTTGACACTGCAGAATGTTATGGGACACAGCGCGATCCGCACGAGAACGAGGAGCTAGTAGGAGAGGCACTCGCGCCTTATCGTGATAAGGTGCGCATTACCACGAAATTCGGATTGTCGTTCGATTGGAATGACGGACGTATCAACCATTCGGTGTTTGCTGATTCACGACCTGAGACCATTCGTAAGTCGATCGAAGGATCGCTCAAGCGCCTGCGAACCGACCATATCGATATCTATCTGCAGCATCGGCAAGATACGTGCGTTGCAGTTGAAGAGGTTGCTGGTGTTATGTCTGAGCTCATCAAAGAGGGAAAGATCTTAGGATGGGGCCTTTCCGAGGTTGATGAGGAGACGATCCGTCGTGCGCATGCCATTTGCCCTGTCACGACGATCCAAAATCGTTATTCCATGATGGCGCGTTGGTATGAACCCCTCTTCAAAGTGTGTGCTGAATTGGGGGTTGGCTATATGGCATTCAGCCCGCTCGCGAATGGCTTTTTGTCGGGGAAGTATCGTGATCGCCGCGCATTCGAGCAGAATGGGGAGGATTATCGTGTCGAGATGCCGCAATTCTCTGAGCGAGCGCTAGAGAAGAACGAGAAACTTCTTTTGATGCTCGAGGATCTTGCCCAAGAGCATGATGCCACCGTGGCGCAGATCTCGCTTGCATGGATGCTCGCGAAAGAGCCCTTTATTGTTCCGATTCCTGGTACGCGTAAGCGAGCACGACTTGAAGAGAATCTTGGCGCAGCAGACGTGGTGCTTTCTCAAAGAGAGATCGACCACATTGATTCTGCTCTTGCATTGATGGGCGATCTGGAAGTATATGGAGGCACCGTAGTGAAGGAGAGAGCAAGTGAGTAGTTTTAGCTTTCATAATCCTGTGAAGGCGGTTTGCGGCGAAGCTGTGCTTGAGACGCTCGCTACTGTTTCGCATGGCAAACGCGTGTTGTTGGTGAGTGGGTCTGCTTCTGCAAAAGCGAACGGCACGTTTGATACACTTGCCCATATTTTGGACGCTGAAGATGCAGTTCTTATCGATTTCGACGGGGTCTCACAGTGTACCTACGAACGTATCGCAGAAGGAGTCGAGCTTGCCCGATCGTGCGATGCAGAAGTGGTGGTCGGATTGGGAGGCGCGTCTGCAATGGATACTGCGAAAGCAATTGCGTTTTGCGCTGTGCATGATGCTTACGACGATTTTTTGCTCGGATTGAGAGAGCAATCGAACGATGAAAAGCTCACGCTCGTGCTCATTCCGACCTATCCTTCTACTGGCTCTGAGGCTAATGGTGTAAGTGACATTATGGGATATAAGGGCGGCATACAGGGAGTCTATGCTGATTATGCACTGCTTTACCCTCCCTTCACGTTTTCGCTCGATGCATGTAATACCACCTATTCGACGATGGTGATGCTTGCGCAGACGGGCTATCGCTATTTTGGTGATCGAAATGCTATCTCACGTCGTTTTACTGCAGCATCACTTCGTAGCGTACTTGAGGCGTATGAGGTTCTGTTAACCGACCCCAAGAACTATGACGCGCGTACTACCATGTTGTGGGCGAGTTTTCTTGAAACAAGCGGTTTGCTTGGCCTCGAGACAGAAGACAAATGGACATACAGCATCTTCTCTGCTGCAGGTCTGCTGCGTTTCTCTATGGGAACCGTATATCGTCAGAATCTTGCGATGGTGTTTCCTCGCTGGCTGATCTTTGCGGCGCGCCACCATCCTGATGAGGTACGTGATTTCGCTATCAATGTGATGGGTGCGTCTGCAGATGCACCCATCGAAGATGCAGCCCGCCACGCGTTTGATCGGTGCATGGAGCTTCTTCGCTCAGGTGGTCTGCCGACCACGTTAGGGGAGCTCGGCACGATTCCTAGTGACAAGGCGATCGTTGATGCGGTTAGTAAAGTGAGCAGTCGCGAATTCACGACTGAGGAATACCTACAAATGGTTCGTGCTTGTGAGAGTGAGTCGTTTCCTGGCTTTTAGCGCCGTTTGACACAAGAGGTCGTTGCCCGTAGCGGACACTGACGACAATTATGGTCGCATACCGATCCAGCATCACCAACGCCGATCGATTCTTCTTCGAGAATAACCGATCGTTGTAGTTGATGTTTAAGATGGGGACCGCCGATCGAATCTTTCGCCGCGGCGCCGCGTCGGCGATGGCCCCTTTGGAATGATTCACCGAATCTCATATTCTCATCAGATGTTTCATGTCCGGTAGAGGTATGGTGTTTTCTGTTTCTACTAGGGCGCTCGCCTGCAACATCGCGACAATGATGTCGGCTCTGTCCGTGGTGATTATGGCGCCCACTGCGAGCTGACAGTGGATGTTCAAAGTGTTTATGCATATTTGTTTCCAATCCTTCGGTTATGCGAGCAAGAAGAATATCGAGCTGCCCTTTTTCTTCATCGCTCAAGCAATCGAAGAGAGCAAAGTCGCCTCGATCTTCTTCAGCAGGTTGCATCTCTTCTGCCGCAGTGCGTCCTTCATCGGTGAGCCGTATGAGCTGCCTGCGCCGATCATCAGGATCTTGCTCGCGTGTTATGAGCCCTTTTGCCTCTAATTTCGCTAGAAGTTCAGCCAATGACTGCTGACGCATGTCGAGGAGTTGGGCAAGATCTTTCTGGCTGATATCGCTCGTAAACATGAGAGTTTGCAAAACGCGACCTTGACCGCGAGATCTATCGCGCCCACGTGAAAAGCGACCCGCGCTTCCCATCCGCATGTAGCGACTGTTGAGCATTTGCAGATGTTGGAAACGATGCCACAATCGATGATCGATGTCGTCGATGCTCTCGAAGTCCGCGGAGAGATTCATGGGGTAGTGAATGTTCATAGAAGACACATCCTTGATGCGTTTGCGTTATACGACAGGTTCGAGCGAATCGCGCCGAACACCCGATCCTAAGCCGGAAACGGGCTAGCTCAATATTACACAGGTACAAGTACAAATAGACGACACGTAATGCAGAGCCATAAAAACTTCACATTACACAGGTACCAGTGTAATGTGAGAAGACATAGTAGAGCAGCCATTTTTACGAAAACATCAGCCGAAGTATCGAAGAGAGAAAAGTCGAGCTATAGCTCGACTTTTCGTATATGTATCGGAATAGGTATGAAGAGATTTAGCTCAAGCGCTTACCAAGCTCAGCTGCAGCAGCGGCTTTGTCGAAATTACCACCTGTGCGTTGCGTGAGTGCACCCATGACCTTGCCCATATCTTTCTTGGTCGATGCTCCCGTTTCTGTGAGCACCTCATCAATGAGCGCCATAAGCTCTTCACCCTCGACCTGTTGTGGTAGATATTCTTCTAAGATCGCAACTTGTTCGGTGAGGGTGTCGGTGCGCTCTTGGTCGTTTCCTGCTTTGATCGAACCGTCGAGTGTTTCTTTGGTCTGCTTGATGACGCGTTTGAGCATAGCATCGACATCGGCTTCCACGATGTCACGTCGTTGGTCCACTTCGATCGCTTTCAATTCGGTATGAACTTGACGCAAGATGTCGCGACGGTGGTTATCGTGTGCTTTCATCGCAGCTTTGATCTCGTCTTGAAGAGTTTGGTAATCCATGGTGGCGATCCTTTGATTCGTGAAGGGATATAAAAAAGCGACGCGCTCGGGGCACGCCGCTTTTGTCAATACGTGAACTCGCTTCGTGCGTGTTCGGAGTCTTGCGAGCGAATTAGTCGACGCTCATGGTAAGCAGCAAGAGCGCATCATGCTTCTTTGCATCGAGTGCGATCTCACGCGTGATCTCAGTGCCCTTAGGCAGTGCGAACGTGTCGTCAGAATTCGTGACATCGTCATTCAAGATCTTGCCAACAAGGAAATCGACGAGCAGGGCATCTTCGTTAGAAAGGCCGTCGGCGTTTGCAGCAGGAGCTTCAGCAGCAGCTGGAGTTGCAGGGGCAGCAGCGGCTGGGGTTGCAGGTGCAGCAGCAGACTCTTTCTTCGCAGGAGCGTCGTCAGCGGACTGACGCAGATCTTCAGCAGACTGGCTACCATCATCAACAAAGACGAAATCAGGGGCGAAGAACAAAAATGCTTCAGACTGGAATTCCTGACCATTCTCGAGAGAGATGGATTTGATAGCGCCAAAAACAGGATCGAAATCGAAGCCAGCTACCGTACCGAGTGTATTACCTGTGCGAGAGTAGACCTCAACGCCGATGAGCTTGTTGCTATCGGAAACGAGTTCCTTTGCAGCAGGTGAATTAGCGTCAACGAAAGAGCCGTAGGACTGAACCGTGATGAAGGTGTCGCCCGTTGCGATCGCATTCTCAAAAGGAAGTGCGATAGCGTTGTTCGTCGAAGCGTTCAGAACGATGTAGTGGCTGACTGCCTGCGTATCATAATCGACACGAAGGCTGCTCATCTTGCCGAGAACCTTTCGCTCATCCAAGCCGACGATGCTGCGTGTAAGAATCGATTCGTTGGTCTCCATACTGACCCTTTCTTGAGATAGCTTCTTGAATCAGCAGGGCGTTTTAGTGCCCGCCTTGCGTTCTAACAATAGACCCATTGTATATGAAACTAGCTGAGATATGAGAAAAACTCACACTTTAATCCCTACTAATTTACCGTTTCGTTGATAAGCGCAAAGATGTTCTATTTATTAGGCTCAACGCTGCCTTCAGCGAGCGCGACCGTAGCGCCCTTCGGTACTTGGTAGATATCGCTCGATAGCAGATCGCGTGTGGTGCGAACGCCATCGCGATAGTATACGCGGAATGCTTCAGAGACGTAGTATTGCTTAGTAGTGCCATCCTTGGCGGTCTCTTCATAGCGATCGACCACACGAGAGGTGGCGTCGATAGTGATGCCGTCCGTACGCGGTTTGCCGAGCAGGTTCACAGTGACCGTTTGTCCAACTGCTTTTGCATAGATGGTAACAGGATAGTCTGTATTGTTCTTGATCTGAAGGTCACGCTGGCCATAGACGATGGTCGCATCAAGGCCGATAGGCGCATAGTCTGAAGGGACTGAATGAGGATGACGCTCGATGATCTCAAGGTCTGCCTTTACTGCTGCAATATAGATAGCGGTCGAAACTTGGCAGATGCCGCCACCGTCGTCTTGACTCAGGCCACTGCTATAGAGCACAGCAGCTGATTTATAACCGCGCTCCGCAGATGTTTCACCGACCACCTCGTTGAAAGAGAAGGTCGCCCCTGGTTCGATGACATATCCGTTCACTGCTTCAGCAGCGAGCCGGAGGTTTTCTGCACGAGCAGCATCTTCGCTTTGTGAGATAGCCTCATAGCTTCCGATGGTCTCTTGGTAGTAGCCCGGTTCGACCACATGATCTTGCTCGATAGGGTCGGCTTCGACGGGAACAGGGGATGCGAGCCAGTTTGCACCACCGAACGCGATACAGCACGCGATGAGCAACGAGCAGCCCATGACCAAGATGGGTGCGCGTTGCGACTGGTGCGAGCGCTTGGCGTTGTGGGGAACACGTGTTTTGCGAGAGGCAGCCATCAGCCCATCCTCTCAACGGCATCGAGCTTGATGCGTTCGAAGCGTGTCAAAACGCTTGATTGACGTAGTTTGGCAGCAATACTTTTCGCCTTTTTGGCATCGCCTGCTTTCACATAACAGGAAAGCTCATCGAATTGAGCCTCGCGGGAAGCACTTGCGTTAGGCGCGATAGCTGCAGCTTCTTCGTAGAGAAGCGCAGCGATGGCATAGGCTCCCTGGTCGCGCAGTGCTGAAGCGCGAGCGTTGAACTCTGCAAATGCTTCGGCAGTCGATTTTGGTTTCGCTTCCTTCTTCGGAGTAGGTGCTGGCTGTGGCGTGGGTGACGGAGCTGCAGGCTCGGTTGCCTCGACAGATTCCGAGGAAGATTCAGCCTCTTTGAGTGGCGAGCCGACATGAAGATCGGGACCATCGGTTTGGGAAGCGCGCTCGAAGGACTTCGTTGACGCTTCGAGTTCGCTTGGTTTATCGGCAGCATCGTTGAGCAATATATCCATATCTGCTGCAGCTGCGATCTTTGGATCGGGCGCTTCAGGGGCTGGGGAGCCAGTATGAGAGACGAGGTCTTTTTCGAGATCGTTTGCAATAGGCTTATCGGCAGAAGTACGTGTGGAGAGATCCGATGTAGCGGGTTTCGTTTCAGTTGTTGTAGGAGCAGCCTTTTGTTGCACTTCAGGCTTCGTGTCAGGTTTCGCCTTTGGTGTCTCAGCTGTTTTCTTAGGTGTAGTTGCAGAAGGCGCAACAGCCTGCTTTGAAGAAGGCGATTGCTGAAGCGTGGATGCTGCAGTACGCACAGGTTGAGAGATGGGCCTTAAGGTATCGGGGCTTTGTGTCTTTGCAGGTTGAGAAACTGCAACAGGAGCCGTTGTTTGCTTGGCGGGCTTTACAGCACTCTGTTCAGGCGTGGGCGGCTTCGGACCTTGTGGCTGTGCAGCCTTGATCGTATCGACAGATTTTGCTTTCGGGATCTTCATCGATTTATCGTGCTTGCCTCGCGCGACTCCCATGTAGATGCAAATAGGGATGACGATGCATGCAACCGTGAAGAAAGGAACGATCCAGTCGGCAGGAAAGAACGCGATGAATACGAAAAACCAGATAGCAAGAACACTAAGCGCACCGAAAGCTGAGAAGACCGCGCGGCGTTGAGGGCCAGGGGTACTCAAACGCGCACCAGCGATCAAACCAATGACTATGACCAAGACGATCAGTACGACACTGATCCACATGTTCTGCATGCTGTCCTTCGATACGGATTCCGGAGTGTTCTTTTCGTAGAGGAACCTGCGTTTCTTCGTGCGTTTTGGCCAGAAAATAGGCAGAATCCTGCAATCCAAAAAAGTATACCATCTTTCAGGCGTTTTAATCAGTGGTTTATCGGTGTGTTTTATAGACGATCAAGGTGTTTTTTGCGAGGTGTGCGTCCCTTCCTTATGAAGGGTATATTGAAGAGGAGAAGAGCGATCATTTGCAAGAGCGCAACTGAAGGAGGAGCAACGTGAGCGTCGATATCGACAACATCCCACGCACGATAGATCTGGTACGCGAGATGAGCCAGACACAGGTCTTTTCTGAAGGTCGTCCCGTCTTGCGCATCATCGATCAGACCAAACTGCCTTATGTGGAGCAATATCTTCATCTGAGTGATTGGCGCGAGGTGATCGAGGCGATCAAGGCGCTTCGCGTGAGGGGTGCACCAGCGATCGGAATTGCGGGTGCAGCAGCCGTTGCGCTGAGCGCAGCTGAATTCTGTATCGACGAGGATGCGCGCGAAGAGGCAGATGAGAGCGATCAAACGGTTTTCGCTCGTTTTTATGAGAAGATGCGCGAAGATGCGCATCTCATCGCAACAGCGCGTCCTACTGCGGTGAATCTGCAGCATATGGTCGATGCGGCAATGCAGCTTGTTGCAGAGGAAGTCGCAACGAAAACAGCGCCCGAGGTGATCGCAGAGAAGCTTTATGAGTTCACCAAACAGTTGATTGTCGAGGACGAAGATGCGAACCGCAAGATGGGCGAGCAGGGGGCATCCCTCTTAAAAGAGGGCGTGCGTGTGCTCACTCACTGTAATGCGGGAAGTCTCGCAACCGCATTTTTTGGCACGGCACTTGGAGTCATCTATTCAGCGGCTGCTCAAGGCAAGGTCGAGATGGTGTATGCCGATGAGACAAGACCGCTTCGGCAAGGGGCGCGCTTGAGCGCCTATGAACTTTCAAAAGCACATGTTCCTGTGACGTTGATTTGCGACAACATGGCAACGACGCTCATGTCACAAGGGCTTATCGATGCGGTGGTCGTGGGTGCGGATCGGATCGCAGCAAATGGTGATACTGCTAACAAGATCGGCACGTTTGGAGTTGCGCTTTCGGCTGCCCATTTTGGCATCCCTGTCTATGTGATCGCGCCAACATCAACGATCGATCTAGATGCGCGTAGCGCTGCCGATATCCCGATCGAAGAGCGTGATGCTTCAGAGGTGATCGATCCTGCTATCCCAGGGGTGGAGGTTTACAATCCGGCATTCGATGTCACGCCCGCTGAATTCATCACCGCTATCGTGACCGAGCGCGGTATCGTTAAGCCTTCCGAGGTGTCGTCTCTCTTTTAGCAAGCTCGTGTGATGCAGAGATCGATTTGTTCGCGCTTCAGTTTTGCGGTACTTTATGCCCTTCAAGAAGCGCTTTTGCGGCCCGATGCTGCGCGGGGATTTGATCAAGGCTCAAGTTCTTCAAGGATGCTTCTGTGCCAGCTTCCTTTGCTTGCGTGTAATACCAACGTTTGAAATCGAGTACCGAGAGCGTTTGCTTGAGCTGTTCGATCTCGGCCATCACTGCTTCGCGACGCTTTTCGAAGAGCGCGAGCCTTTGTTCGATCGTGGCATCCCCTTCCATGACCAGATCCATGAATCTCTTGATCTCTTTGATGGAGAGACCAGATGTTTTCAGGCATTCGATCACGCGGCATGCTTCGATGTCGCGTTCTTGGAATCTGCGCTGCCCGCCTTCGCTTCGGGAGAGGGTGGGCAGCAACCCTTGTGACTCGTAATAGCGAAGTGTTGATGCTGGTAGATCGAGCATTTTTGCGGCTTCACCAACGCTATAGCTCATAGTCTCTCTCCTTACGCTTGACTTAAAGTTAGCTTTAACTTTTATAGTCCTTAGTGTGAACGCAAGGTGTCTTTATGTCAAGACACGATGAAGGGAGCAAAGATGCAAGAAGAGATTCTCGAACTTACGCAAGAGTGGGATAAAGTCTTTCCGCAAAGCGACAAAGTAGACCACGACAAGATCACGTTCCATAACAGATACGGTATCACCTTAGCCGCTGATTTGTACAAGCCGAAAGGCCAGACAGGTCCATTTGCTGCTATTGCCGTGTCGGGTCCTTTCGGGGCGGTGAAAGAGCAATCCAGTGGGCTTTACGCGCAGCAGCTGGCTGAGAGAGGGTTCCTCACGATCGCATTCGACCCATCGTTCACAGGCGAGAGTGGTGGCCAGCCTCGCTTTGTTGCGTCGCCTGACATCAACACCGAAGATTTTTCCGCGGCTGTCGATTATCTTTGCTGTCGTGATGATGTTGATGCGGATCGTATCGGCATCTGTGGTATCTGCGGCTGGGGCGGTCTTGCGCTTTCAGCGGCGGAAAACGACACGCGCATCAAAGCGACCGTGGCATCGACCATGTACGATATGGCCCGCGTGAACGCGAAGGGGTATTTCGACGAAGCTGATACGAAGGAGGTGCGTAATGAATTACGTCGTCAGCTCAGCGAGCAACGTACGAAAGACTATGCGTCAGGCGTTTATGAACGCGCTGGTGGCGTGGTCGACCCGCTTCCAGCTGACGCACCGCAGTTCCTCAAAGACTATCACGCCTACTATAAGACGAGTCGTGGTTATCATCCGCGTTCGCTCAATTCAAATGAGGGCTGGAATATCACTTCGAATCTGCCCTTCTTGAATCTAGCGTTTCTCTCGTATCTTGAAGAGATCGAAAGTGCGGTGTTGATCGTACACGGCGAAAAGGCACATTCGAGTTATTTCGGGAAAGACGCATTCGCACGTCTTGATCAGCGCAAGGGAGACTATCAGAATGCGAACAAGGGCTTAATCATCGTGCCAGGTGCAAGCCATTGCGACCTTTACGATCAGCTCGATATCATTCCATTTGACGACATCGAAGCATTCTACCGTGAGCACCTTGGGGCGTAGTGTGGCTACCTCCAGATGATGCAGCTTGGCGCAGGGCAGGGAGCGGTCGTTGTCGCTTTCAATGCTCCTGTTGAGGTGTTTCGCTGGAAGAGCGCTACATTGTTCTCTGCTTGGTTGGCGACAGCCATGAGCTTTTGATCAGGACTCATCGCGAAATGGCGTGGTATTTTACCGTTGCTCAAGTAAGCGTGCATTGCCTTGAGTTCGCAGTTCTGTCCGAGCTCGAAAGCGATGATCTGGTCGCTTCCACGTACTGATGCGTACAAGAACCGACCATCATTGGAGAATTCGCAATGAGCAGCGAGCGGAGGAGTAGATCCCTTGATAGGTGCGGGTGCTTCTTTCAGCAAGTCCCAGCGGCAGATCGGATGCCAGACAAGACCATCTGCTTCAAGGTGAAAGATAATCAGTTCGCAAGCAAGCTCGCAAATAAGTGCAGCGTACTCGCCACTGGGATGGTAAGCAATGATGCGGGGGCCCGAGAAGAGAGGCGCTTCTATGATCGCGGCAGGACGGATCGGAAGCTTAGCGATCGCCCTTGTTGCTTCGCCCGAAATCGAGCGTTCAAGGCAGTATAGGTGGTGCTCTGGATTTTCAGCGTCAGGCGATTCGAAATAGATGGTTTCAACAGAGGATGCATGAGTACGATAGAAAGGAGAATCGTTCTCGTCTTCAGGAAAGCCCAGATGTCGAGGCCAGATATTGAGGACGGGATCTTCGTCTGCATCGATGATGTTGCCTGCTGTATCGGTCTTATAGATGGCAATGAGGTCGAGGCCCAAATCGACGGCAGCAAGTAGGGTCGATCTCGGCACGAAGCTGAGTGTATGAACATGAGGTGCACTCTGGCGACCAAAATGAGGATCATCCTTTTTGCGTGGTGTCCCCTGCCCGAGATGTTGGATGATCGTGACAGGCTTCTTAAGCGTACCTTTAGTGGCAAACGCAGAGAGAGCGATTGCGCCGGTGTGCCTGATGAAA
>UQFK01000003.1 GCA_900540345.1 uncultured Eggerthella sp. | reverse complement strand
CCATAGCCCCAGAGCTAGAAAGGTAATAGCTTGTGCCACTATCGTTGAGCCAACCGGTCATCATCTTGCCTTCTGCATTGAAGTAATACCATGATCCTTTGATCTTTTGCCAACCAGTGACCATCGCGCCAGAGGAGGCATAGTAATACCATGTTCCATCCTCTTTGTTCCAACCGGTCTTCATGTCTCCATTCGGCGAGTTGAGATAATAGGTCTGTCCCCCGATACCTCGCTTACCAGTGACCATCTGCCCATCGAGTGGATCGAGATAGTACCATTTGTTCTTCGATTTTACCCAGCCCTTAGACATGGCTCCTGAAGTCTCGAAGTGATACCAAATGCCTCCGATCTTCTGCCAACCTTTGACCATAGCCCCAGAGCTAGAAAGGTAATAGCTTGTGCCACTATCGTTGAGCCAACCAGTCATCATCTGCCCATTATTACGCAGGTAATACCAGGAATTCTTCACTTTCACCCAGCCAGTTGCCATAGCGCCCGAGGACCTGAAATAGTACCAATACCCATCAATCTTCTGCCAGCCGGTGTTCATGACGCCGAGACTGGAAAGATGGTAGCTGTTTCCATTGTCATTGATCCAACCGGTCATGCGGATTCCATCAGAGTTCAAGTAGTACCACTTACCGCTCGATTTGATCCAGCCTGTCTGCATCGCACCCGATCGGTCAAAGAAATACCACTCTCCATCTATCTTCTGCCAACTGGTCTTCATCCAGCCATTCTTATCAAAGTAATACGTTGCAGTAGGAAGCTCGAGCCATCCCACCGCATATGATCCATCCTCATACTCATACCACCATCCAAGAGAGCTATGCTCCCAGGTTCCCGTAGGAGGATTGTAAGTACCAGATTCTCCCTGGTCATCATCGCCAGTCGATGGATTAGACGGCGTTGTAGGGGTTGTCGTGCCAGGGTTCGAAGGCTCTGGATCGACTGCGGTGGCATCTTGCGGCTCAATGGTACCTTGGTGGCCAGACTGATTCAGCCATGTTTTCAAAGCTGAAAGATCAGAGATCTTGTTGTTGCTGCAATCTAACGAGGTGAGCTTAGTATTCTTGCTGATATCGAGTGTTGTAAGGTCATTATTCGCGCACTGCAAAAATGAAAGCGCAGGACAAGTCGAGACATTCAGCGTAGTAAGGTTATTGTCATTACAGGTCAAGCTTGTGAGCGCCGCACAACTTGCCAGATCGAGCGATATCAATGCATTACCCGAGCAGTCGATCGTATTGAGCTTCGTGCACCCAGCAAGGGTGATGTACCTTATCGCACAATCATTACAACCAAGGGTCTCTATCGCAGGACACGTAGAAAGATTGAGTCGTGTAAGTGCATTATTGCCAACTTCGAGGGTCTCGAGGCTTTCGCATCCTGAAAGATCGAGCGTACTGAGGTTGTTGCCCGTACAAACCAAAGATTCAAGATTCGCGCAACCAGCGACCGTAAGGGAGGTAAGGTCTAATTCACTGCACTCAAGTGCCGTGAGATTTGTGCACGAAGAAACGTCAAGAGAGGTGATCGAGTCCATGTTTCCGAAGATAAGAACACGAGTAACGGGGCTCTCTCCCAAAGTTGCAGGAACCGATACCGATGTTGCAGTACTACTGGTGATTCCGGTAACGAACGTTTCGCCATTTCTGACCTCATAGGTGTATATAACACCGCCATCAATGAGCTCATCGGCATGAGCTGTACGAACAGAGGAAAAAGACGCAACAGCTCCGCACATAAACAGAACAATGATCGCGATAGCTATTCGAGCAAAATAACCCCGTGTTGATCGTTGATCCATTAAAGCTTCAGAGGACTCTCGAACCTGAGAATGCTCAAACGACACACTCGCTCGACCGCAAAACATCATTGACTCCCCCTCCTAAGGGCGATTGAATAAACCTTCTATAGTGTATCAACACGAAAAGAAGAAGGTAAGAGAGAATACGAAGAGTGACCAGCGTGTTATTTTTGCTGAGATCGATCGTCTGTACCCTTGTTTGAAGCTCCTGAGCCGATCCGATGGCGCGAAAGGAAACCCATGATGCGATCGCTAAAGATCAGGGCAAGGATAGCAAGGAGGATAAGAACGCCAAAGATCGCAATACTTTGCCATATTTGACCTTCGACCAGCCCGTCTGCTGCATACGCAGATAAGAAGATGCCTGGCGTGCGTGCAATGGTCGTGATGATGACGAACGATCTCATCTTCATATCGGTAAGAGGAACAAGATAAGTAAAGGTATCTTTCGGAAGCCCCGGAATAAGAAAGAGTATGAAAACGATGATGTTCAAACGTCCTGTACGTTCAAAATCCTCGAATTTACTCAGAAACTTCTCCGGCACCATATCTTTCACAAATGGAGCTCCAAGCTTATGGACAACAACATAAACAAATGAGCTTGAGACCGCACAGCCTAATAAGATGAGAAGTGAACCCCAAAGCGGGCCATAGAGCATGCCGGCAGCCATTTGTGTAACTTCGCCAGGAATAAAGGCGACAACGATCTGAATGAACTGGAGCGCCAACAAGATGACCACGCCAAAGGCGCCTTTGTCTCGAATACGCTCGATGACCATATCAACGCCATCGGGCGAGAAGATGCCTTTGAACAGTGGTGCCATGACCACCACGATAACAACGCATAGGACAAGAAAACCGATCAGCCCTAAGAATCTGAAGAGGTCTGATCTTCTTACCTCTTTTCCGAACAGCCGAACGGATCTTTCCTCTTGCTGAGAGTCTTGTTCGTTTGCACGACTCCTCTTCAGCATGGTCTAAGACTCCATCGCTTGGATTTTATCGAGAATGATGCCTGCCAGCTCTTTCTTTGTCGCACGTGGAAGATGATCCTCTCCAGCAGACGTCACAAGCCATATCTCATCATCGTCTTTTCCGAAGACCTTATCGCTTCCCACTTCGTTCGCAACGATCATATCAGCATGTTTCTTGATGAGCTTTTTGCGTGCATTATCGATGACATCATCTGTTTCAGCTGCAAAACCGATGACGAGCTGATCTGTCTTGGAAGCCCCAAGCGTAGCAAGCACATCAGGGTTCTCAACAAGAGCGATATTATGCAACTCGCTATCGTTGACCCCTTTTTTGAGTTTTTTATCCAATTGTCGAGCAGGACGTACGTCGGCAACCGCTGCAGCGAAGATGCCCACATCGCACTGCTCGAAGACAGGAGCTGCAGCGTCAAGCATCTCTCGTGCCGACTCAACATAAAGCACCTCCACGCCAGCAGGAGCGCGAAGCGCCACAGGGCCAGAAATGAGCGTGACCTTAGCACCACGCGCAATTGCTGCCTCGGCGATCGCATAGCCGAATTTCCCTGAAGAGCGATTGGTGATATAACGAACAGGATCGATCGCTTCAACGGTCGGTCCAGCAGTGATCATGATATGTTTACCTGCAAGCGAGTGATTCTGAAGGCCTGTCGCATTCGTTGATGCATGCGAACCGTCAAGCATGGCAAGCACAGCATCAACGATCTCGCCTGGTTCGGGCAAGCGCCCCTTCCCGACTTCTCCGCAAGCCAAATAGCCTGCATCAGGCTCGATGAACGAGACCCCGCGTGCTTTCAAACGCTCGATGTTCTCTTGAGTAAGTACGTTCTCATACATATGAACGTTCATCGCAGGTGCGATCATCAAGGGCGCAGAGGTCGCAAGCGCAGTCGTTGTGAGCAGATCATCAGCTAATCCATGAGCAATCTTTGCCATGACGTTTGCGGTGCATGGAGCAATAAGAAATACATCAGCCTCTTGCGCAAGTGAAATATGATGGATTGGATCTTGAGGATCGTCGAAAAGCCCAATACCAACTGGCTCATTGGTGAGCGCACGGAATGTGAGCGGATCGACAAAATGCGTCGCATGTTCGGTCATGACCACTTTTACACGTATGCCTGCCTTCTGCAAACCACGCACTACCTCGCATGCCTTATAGGCTGCGATACAACCAGTGACGCCGATGAGAACCGTCTTCTGTTGGTCAGAGGCCATATTCTTCTCCTTGCTTCAAGATATCTTTGTTATTGTAGGACAAGATGGAGCATGCAGCGCATGCAAGCTTAACTTCATCAAAACTTAATACGACCGTAAGGCGAGCGCAAGGAAGGAGATGAACGTGGAAGAGCCTCAACAGCCTGCAAAACAGGTCGTACATGCAGTGACATCCATGGTCTCTCCGCGCTATCTTAACCTTACCTTCATAAAGTTGTTCTGGATCTTCGTACTTGGGTCGTTTTTTGGTCTTGTTATCGAAGATATCTTTCATCTCATCGTCTACCATGAATGGGAAAGTCGCGCAGGTCTCGTATGGGGCCCCTTCTCTCCGCTCTACGGTGTAGGTGCGGTTGTTTTAACGGTCTTTCTTAACCGCTTCTATTACACGCACAACCTCATCATCTTCATCATCGCGATGATATTAGGCTCGATAATGGAGTACCTCGCAAGCTTCATGATGGAAGTGTTCTGGCATGCCATCGCGTGGGATTACACAGGAACCTTTGGCTCGATCGATGGGCGAACAAACTTCTTTTTTGGCGTGATGTGGGGAACGCTTGGGCTTGCTTGGGTACGCATCATCATGCCGTGCATCAAAAGCTTGTTCAAGCATATCGATTTCAAAAGCCTAGCTGTACGCATCGTCTCTGGCGCACTAATCGTCTTCATGACTGTTGATATCACAGTCACGATCCTTGCGCTTCACCGAGAAGGACAGCGCACAGAGAACTTCGCTCCTGCAAGCACCATAGACGTATGGCTTGACGACACCTTCACCGACGAATGGCTACAGCAGCGTTTCGAGAACATGACCGTTTCAAGCGAAGTCGGCTCGAAGTAGCACGCATTGTTATCATTCGAGAGCTCCGAGAGAACGATCGTATGTCGATAGCCTATCACGAATAGGTCTTTCTATACACGAGCGAATGTTTCAAGCTCATCAGTGATACCACAGTTTTCCTGATACAAGAACAGCACTTCTTTACCCCGTTCGGTAAGCCCAATGCGACGATCGGCTAACCTTGAGAGTGCGTTGATCAAATCATCGGGCAACGGTGCCATGAAGCTCAACTGATCATCGATGCGCGGGTGTTGGAATTCGATGAAATAGGAATGAAGAAACTGCCGACATAAACCGAGATTATCGCTCTTCCCTGGCGTACCGTAGGTTTGATCTCCTACTACCCAATGCTTGATATATTCCATGTGAACACGAATTTGGTGCGTGCGACCTGAATAAAGTTTGCATTCGACCAAGGTATACCCATTGTCTTTCAGCCCCGACTCAAAGCGCTCGAGCACATTGAACGTAGTAACCGATGAACGCGCTTGCGGCTTGTCTGAGACCTGCATACGCAAACGATTCTTATCACTTCTAAAGATCGGTGCATCGATAAGTCCTGTATCACTCGCGATGTTGCCATGAACGAGACACAGATACTTGCGATCGACGCTTCGACGGCGAATCTCATCTTGAAGGATATAACCGATCTCGTCATTCTTAGCACAGAGCATCAGTCCGCTCGTATCCCCATCAAGACGATGTACGATACCTGGACGATCGTCGCCCTGGATGTGCGCGAGATTCTCTCGTCCAAAATGATGGATGAGCGCATTGGAGAGCGTGCCAGACGGATGACCAGGAGAAGGATGACAAATAAGCCCTGGCTGTTTGTTGATGACTAACAGATCATCGTCCTCATAATAGACCTCGAGTGGAATATCTTCTGGCTCTAGATAGAGACGCTGTTGCTCCTCAAACTCCTCATAAACGATATGGTCACCCGCATCCACGATACTCTTCTTTGTGGGGACTTCTCCATTTAAGAAAACCTTGCCAGCTTCAATCTGCTTTACCGCCTTGCTTCTTGTCGGATACAGTCCCGCCTCGAATAGATACGAATCTAGACGCATCCCTGCGTAAAGATCGGCAACAGTATTCGATAAGCTTCGTGCCATGCTTGCTCCCCTCTTTAAGCCTCTATCTGCGTACGCGCAATTATATGAACCGATCATACGTCGGTACTCGCATAAGAAGCGAAGAGCTTGATCGCCATCGCGACCACAACACAGATGATACCGCAGGTAATTCCAATATCTGCAATATTAAAGGTAGGAAAATCGATGAACAAGGGGGCTATGAAATCTATCACGTATCCGTTAACGAGGCGATCAAAAAGATTACCGATACCACCCGCAAACACAAGCGATAAGCCGATCATCAAAAGAAGTGATGCCTCTTTTGATACAAACAGCGCATATACAAAAATAACGAGACAGAGAAGAGCTGTAAGCACTACAAGCACAGAGACCATGCCCGAAAAAGAACCCCATGCAGCACCATAATTGTGAACAAGACTTAATCCTACGATGCCATCGATTTGAAGACTTGAAAGCCCATCGGCAGGGTGCGCTTCTACAAAGAGCTTGGTCACGCGATCAAGAAGGAACCAGAGCACTACAACAACACAGAAGACAACCCTGTTGCGTAATGCTCTTTTCCGTTCTGCTCCTGTATTCATTGGTCTTGAGCAGAAAAACTATTACATCGCATCGAGCGCATCACCGCAGCGCTCGCACACATCAGGATGATGCGGATTGCCACCGAGGGCACGGAAGTTCCAGCAACGAGGACACTTCTCTTGATCTGACACTTTAATATCGATCTTGGTCTCATCGCCGCACGCAAACTCAACAGCACTCACGATAAGCAGCTCCTCAAAGAAGGCTGGATCAAAATCGGTAAGCACGTCATATTCTGCTTGAACAACGCTCGCACAAACGATTGCCTCTTGGCTTTTGTTGATGACCTTCTCTGTACGCTTATCTTCGAGCGCTTTGGTGACCTCGTCCCTAAATGCAAGCACCGTCTCGAAACGCTTCTCAACACGTTCTGCTTCATGTTCAGGAATGCGTGGCAAGAAATCGCCACGCTCAGGCCAGCCTGCCAGCTGCACGCTGACCGGTCGATCGGTCTGGTTCGCTAGACCAGTCGGATAGTTTTGCCATACTTCTTCGGTGGTGAAGCTGATAAGCGGCGTGAGCAAGCGTACCAGCACCTCAAGCACGTTGCAAAGCACTGTCTGGGCACTGCGGCGACTCCGTGCGTTAGGCGCATCGGAGTAAAGACGGTCCTTCAGTGCATCCATATAAACAGCCGAAAGATCGCCAACTACATAATCGTAGATGAGACGATAAACATGATGGAATTTATAATTGTCGTAAGCCTCATTCACCTCTTCGAGCAAACGGGCCAAACGAACAAGCGCCCATTGATCGAGAGGTTCAAGCTGATCCCACTCGACAACCGCATCCTCATTCGAGAAATCATTCAAGACTCCAAGCAAGAAGCGGAAAGTATTGCGGAAGCGGCGATAGGTGTCAGAAGTGCGCTTGAGGATCTCTTCTGAAATGCTCACATCTTGCGAATAATCGACACTCGCAACCCACAGACGCAATACATCGGCACCATACTTATCCATGACCTCAGCCGGATCGATACCATTGCCAAGCGACTTCGACATCTTGTGACCGTTTTCATCCACGGTGAAACCACAATGCATGACCGCCTTGTACGGCGCTTGATCGTAGGCGCCGATCGAGGTGAGCAAGGAAGACTGAAACCAACCGCGGTGCTGATCAGAGCCTTCAAGATATAGATCCGCTGGAAAATGAAGACCAGGGCGCTTCTTACAGACCGACGTATGGGATACACCGCTCTCCCACCAGACATCCAAGATATCGGATTCAGGGATGAGCTCTGTACAGCCGCATACCTCACAAGCCGTACCCGCTGGAAGATATTCAGCAGGGCTTTCAGTAAACCAAGCATCAGAACCCTTCTCTTCGAAGAGCTTGATGACCGCATCAAAGGTTTCAGCAGTCGCGACCGTATTGCCGCATTTTGAACACTTGAAGACCGGGATAGGAACACCCCATGAGCGCTGACGCGAGATGCACCAGTCAGGACGCTCAGCCACCATCGATCCGATACGGTTCTTCGCCCATTCAGGCACCCATTGCACATCTTGATCGATAGCTTTGAGCGCTTCGGTGCGTAGATCATTCTTATCCATCGAGACGAACCACTGATCGGTGGCTCGGAAGATGACTGGTTGATGACAGCGCCAACAATGTGGATAGCTATGCGTAATATCTACATGAGCAACCAACACTCCCTGCTCACGCAGCCATTCGATGATCTGCGGATTCGCTTCATCAACATCAAGGCCAGCAAAAGGACCTGCCTCATCTGTGAGAACACCGTTATCATCGACAGGCATGAGGATCGGAATATCGAATTCAAGACCAACAAGGTAGTCATCCTGACCATGACCAGGAGCGGTATGAACCGCGCCCGTACCAGAATCGAGGGTTACATGGTCACCATAGATGATCATGCCTTTCAGGTCCTGGCGGATCGGACAAGTATACGTGACACCACAAAGCTCCTTACCCTTCACCACGACTACTTCCCCGCTTTGGTCGCGAATGAGATCGTAGTCTTGCCAACCTGCTGTCTCGGCCACATCTTCAAGCAGATCGTATGCGAGGATGGTAGTGAAATCGGATGTGCGAACCATGATGTAGTCCGCATCGGGAGCCAGACAAACCGCAGCATTTGCCGGCAACGTCCAAGGCGTTGTGGTCCAAATAAGCACGTTTACCGGAGCGGTGACACCTGCAGCTTCGAATGCAGGGGGCACCGTATCGAGCTTGAAGTTCACAAAGATCGAAGGCGAAACTTCATCACCGTATTCGATCTCTGCTTCGGCAAGAGCAGTATGGCAGTTCTTACACCAATGGATGGGCTTGCGACCACGATAGACAGAACCATTCAAGTACATATCCTTGAAGATTTCGACATTGCCCGCTTCATAATCATGCGTGAACGTGAGATACGGATGATCCCAGTCGGCGTTTACGCCGAGGCGCTTGAAGCCATCTCGTTGGATGTTGACGTATTTCTCTGCCCATTCACGGCAAAGCCTGCGAAGTGTAGGCTGATCGATCTTTGCCATCTTCTCTGGGCCAAGTGTCACTTCCACCATGTGCTCAATAGGTTGACCATGGCAGTCCCAACCAGGGATATAGGGTGAGAAATAGCCACGCTGAGCATGGCTCTTCACTACGAAATCCTTCAAGATTTTGTTGAAAGAATGCCCAAGATGGATCGGGCCATTCGCATAAGGAGGACCATCGTGCAAGATAAATGGACGACCGTCTTTGTTCTTTTCCAATACCTTATGGTAAATGTCAATGTCGTTCCAGAAATCCAGTCGCGCAGGTTCGTTCTTAGGAAGATTGCCGCGCATTGGGAAATCGGTTTCGGGCAAATTCATAGTGTCTTTGTAACTATTCGTCACGACATGACCTTTCTTCGACCATCTTACGAGGGTAACAAGTTGAATAAACTATCTGATTATAGCTCTTATCCCTATGTATAACTACTATAATGACGGGGTTCGGGCAAAGAGGCGGATGAACGCGAAACACCTGCTCGCACTATAATGCTCAAACGTTCAAGGGAGATGAACGCATGTCATTCAAGATCGTAACGGATTCTTGCTGCAATCTACCAGAAGAGCAGATCGACGCACTTGATCTTACCGTATTGCCGCTTGTCTTCATGGTTGATGGTGTTCAACACCAAAGCTATCTCAAAGGCCATCACACTGATCTCAAGCAGTTCTATGATCATATGCGCGAAGGAAAAGTGTTCACCACCTCGCTTCCTAATATCGCTGATGCCGAACGAGAGCTCACTGCTCTTCTCGAGGCAGGCAACGATGTACTCTATCTCGGTTTTTCGAGCGGTCTTTCAGGAACATTTGAAGCTATCAGTCTCTTAGGAAAAGATTTGCAGCAGCGTTTTCCTGAGAGAACCATCATCACTATCGATACACTTGCTGCTTCGCTTGGTCAGGGATTACTGGTCTACTATGCAGCGAAGATGAAAGAGCGCGGCAAAAGCCTCAACGAGGTCGTTGCTTGGGTAAGGGAGAACATACTACACATGTGCCACTGGTTCACCGTCGACGACCTGATGTTTCTCTATCGCGGTGGCCGTGTTTCGAAAACAGCTGCTTTTGCAGGAAGCTTACTGAGCATCAAACCCGTACTCCATGTCGACGACGAGGGTCATCTCATCCCCGTCGAAAAAACACGTGGCAGAAAGAAGAGCATCCATCTTCTCTTCGATCATCTCAAGAAAACACACTTCTCCCCTCTCGACGATCAAATGCTTGCTATATCGCACGGTGACTGCCTTGACGACGCTCTCGCACTCAAGAAAATGGTTGATGACGCTTATGGCCCACAACGGTGGATCATCAATTATGTTGATCCGGTAATCGGTGCACATTCTGGTCCAGGCACACTTGCCCTGTTCTTCCTTGGCGATCAACGCTGATCGATCTAGAAACTCACTTTTTCTCGATCAGCTTCACTTCTGCATAGCTCTCTTGCGACTGGCCTCTGCTTGATATAGCCCCTTGCGACTGACTTCCTGCTCGACGCATAACAGGCTGATTTTGAAATCCCGGAAATAAATTGCGCTTTTAGCATTTGCACGTTTTCATCAAGCAATGTGAACTGGGATTATTCGCAAGATTTCCTCATGCTCAACGCCTTGGCGAAACTGAGTGCCGGTTTTTGCTGGAAATCTTGCATAAGAACGAATTTTTTAGACAGAAAAAGAAATCTAGCCTGATTCCCGGCTTGATGCAACAAAGCATCAAGGACTAATACGGGCGTTCAACGATGATGTTGCGCAGCGTCGAGATGAGCTTCTCATTCTCTTCATGCGAACGAATGCACACCAGGAAGTAACGATTCGCCTCGATCCCTGGAATGCCAGTCAGGTCGCGCAGTGCAAAACCTGCTGTCTGTAGGCGCACGACCAGATCGGTTGCATCGGTTATACCAAAATCACGTGCAGAACGCTCCTCGAGCGCACACATGACGAAATTCGCCTCAGAAGGAAAGACGCGAATACCTGGAATAAGGCTGAGCATGCATTGCACCCAAGGGATCTCTTTGTCGATGAGCGTGTTGGTGCGTTCTTGATAATCATCCAGATTCGGAAGTTCGCGCGCGATGATCTCATGGAACATGCCGATCGAGGTGCCATCGCTGAACTGACGAATGAGCTTGATGGTGTCAGGATGCCCGATCGCGTAGCTCACAGGAATACCTGGCATACCTAGTTCTTCCGAGAGGTTACGAATAACAAGCAGGTTCTCGTACTTGTACGCCAGTGAGGTATACGAATCACCGCCCATGGTCAAAGTGATATTGCTCTCATCGATGACGACCCAATTGCAATGATCGAGATACCGCTCTAAGGTGCGCTCATTGAGCAAACGAGCACAGGGAAAGCTCGGATTGCCCAAAACCGCCGCTTCGAAGCGCGCGCCACTTTGCAGCGCGACCTGTGGTTCAACAGCAGAAAGCGAGTAAGAATTCAGAAGCTTGACTGGATTGTGCCCAACATTAGCAACGGCAAGATAGTATTCGGTAGGTGCAGGCGTAGGAATGCCCACATTGCAAGGACGATACGCTTGAGCGATATCAGAGATAAGCGCCGAAGGACTTGTTCCTACCAAAAAACAATCGGAAGATATCTCGTAATAACGAGCAAGATTGTTGCTCAGATGAACGCCTGCCTTGTCAGGCGTGAAGGTCATCGCACCTTCAGCAATTGCTTTTGCGATCGCGCTCTTGATCGGTTCAGGAGTGCCTAGAGGATTAGCAGTGCATGAGAAATCAAGCCAATCGATTTCTGCGCGAATATCATAAGGAAGCGTCGCGCCTTCATTTGAAGAACGGTTATGCCCCGCTATAACATCTGTCAAAACGTTGAAACTTGGCATGCATCCAAACTTTCTCGTACTGAACACAAGAATAAAACCCCAAGTGCGCAACTACATTTGAATACCTCGAAACACGCGGGAAGATATACCCTAACACATAAATTGTGTTTTTGTTGGCATGTTAGACTGACTTTATGGGAAATTTTTCGTCAACAGACTTATTTTCAGAATGGAAGGGGCGCGCGATCCTGCTGCTCGACCTCGATGCCTTCTTCGCTTCAGTCGAACAGCTCGATCATCCTGAATGGCGTGGGAAACCGGTCATCGTCGGCGGCGACCCAACAAAACGCGGTGTGGTATCGACTGCTTCATACGAAGCACGCACGTTTGGCGTACGCTCTGCGATGCCCTCAAGCACAGCGGCGCGACTCTGTCCGCAGGCTATTTGGGCACGCGGAAACCATGCTCGCTACAAACAAGTATCTCAACAGGTAATGGAGATCCTCAACAGCTATTCTCCTCATCTGATGCAAGTTAGCATCGATGAGGCCTTTCTCGACATCAGTCCTACACGAGTGAACCGAACGCACCCTGTCATCATTGCAAAGCGCATCCAAAAAGAGGTTGATGAGCTTGGTATCACCTGTTCGATCGGACTTGGAACTTCGAAGTCTGTCGCAAAGATCGCGTCCGATCAGAATAAACCTCATGGACTTACAGTGGTCTATCCAGGACAGGAACAGGAGTTTCTTTTTCCGCTCCCCGCAGGGGTCATGAGTGGTATTGGTCCAGTTGCCCAAAAGCAGCTCAAGACCTACGGCATCCACACGCTCGGAGACCTTACTGAAGCAGACCAAGGACTCTTGAGAAAGGTATTCGGCAAGAATGCTCAGAAGATGCGCGAAAGAGCTCTTGGTATCGACTCTGCCGTATCTGACGAACGAGAGCCCGTAAAATCAGTATCGAACGAGATCAGCGTAGCTGAGAGTGTAGACGATCGCCATAGCATCGAATCACTCATCGCAACGATGGCTCACAAGGTAGGCAGACGTCTACGCAAAAAAGAACTGAAAGGCACGACACTGCATCTTAAGATTCGTTACGAGAACCTCAAGATTCGCACCTGCCAGCGCAAGATCGCAGAGCTCGGAACCAACGAACTGGTATGGTTGCCACATCTCTACGACATGCTTAATGAACTGTGGAGCCCAGGTGTGCTAGTACGCCTGGTCGGAGTGGGTGTGAGCGGATTTGAGTCAGAGACGATACAAGAGCGCCTCTTCAATGAGGGATTCTCACCCGAGCGCAAAGACTCCCCTTTGCTCACCAACCCTGACGAGAAAGCAGCCTTGCTCGATGCGAAGGACCTGATCGCAGAAAAGTTTGGTGAGCACTCGCTTCACTTTGGACACGAGCTTTCCTCGCTCGAACAAACAACCAATAGCTCCTCTAAGAATCCTGAAGATTATCGCGATTAATTGAACTTGAAGACACGCTGGGCAAGACGATAGCCCCGCAGCGCCACATAACGCCCCAGCTCTGTTGGAAGATTCGTTGAAAGATTCAAAAAGGTTTTGCGCAATTGTCTATAAGAATGTGGATCCGACTCTCGCAAGTAACGCCAAAGCTCCTTGCGCTTGTGTTCGTTGTCGGGAGTGTCTTCCATGCGCAAGAAGACCGTACAGATACACAACATCATAGAAAGATAGTTATAGAGGTAGTGCTGAAGTTTCTTATTCTCGATCGAATCAAGATCGACCGCATCGATCATCTCTCTTGTGACGCGTAATTGCTGGTCAATGCGCGAGAGCATGACCTTCTCATTAACTGACTGATCCTCACGACCGATGAAGTATCGGTATGCATCTACATCGAAATACACCATGGTCTTCACATGAGCGAGCGGCACGTAAACGAAGATGTTATCGACATAGAAGCAGTGCTTAGGAAGTTCGAGGCCGATCGTTGTGAGCAAATCGGTACGGTAGATGACCGAATGCATGAGTAAATACTGGGAAAGACGAAAATGTCCGATATCATCCCACGTGAACACTTCGTTCTCGGGAAAAACATTTCGGTATCCCATAGAGATGCGCTTACTCTCGTAGACCTTTTCATACACGTAATTCGAAATGATAAGATCGATCGGCTCAGCACTGTTTGCTTGCATGCGAATGAACTCCATGATGGGTTCCATCGCATGATCATCAAGCCAATCATCCGAATCAACCACTTTGAAATACAGACCCGTTGCTGCAGCAAGGCCAGCATTGACCGCTCCCCCATGACCAGCGTTTTCCTGATGAATGGCACGGATGATAGTAGGATGCTCTGCAGCAAGACGATCGCAGATCTGCGCTGTGTCATCCTTGGTCGATCCGTCATCCACGAGAATGATCTCGATGTCCTCACCGAGAGGAAGCAACGAATACACGCACTTTTCCATATAATCTGCCGAATTGAAACAAGGCACGGCAAAGCTGATTGTCTTCATCTACGACTTACTTTCTCGCAACACCGCGATAGTGACTCATTTGATAGGGCTAATTCTACCGAGTGTCCATTATTACCTCAACCACAGGATATTCGATTGGTATCATGAACCCAGTAGAAAACCTCTTTGAAAGGATCACGTATGGCTTCGTTCATTGACTCGCTGATCGACCGTGCAAAAGCTGACAAGAAGACCATCGTCTTGCCTGAAGGCAACGATGAGCGCATCCTTGAAGCCGCACAAGAAGTGCTTGCACAAGACATCGCGAACCTCATCATCTTGGGCAATGCCGATGAAATAGCCTCAAAAGGCTTCAATCTTGAAGGTGCGACCATCATCGATCCTCTCTCTTCCGATAAGGCAGAAGAATTCGCCAACCTTCTCTTCGAGCTGCGCAAAGCAAAAGGAATGACCATCGAGGAGGCAAGGGAACTCGTAAAGGATCCTATTCATTTCGCTGTGCTCATGGTAAAGAGCGGCTTGTGCGATGGCTTGGTCGGCGGCGCTTGCCATGCCACTATCAAGATCCTCTCTCCTGCGCTGAAGATCATCAAGACAGCACCTGGTCAACCTATGGTAAGCTCTTTCTTTATCATGGATGTTCCAGGATGCAAGATGGGCGAAGATGGCATCTTCCTGTTCGCCGACTGTGCCCTCGAAGTGCAACCAACCTCAGAAAAACTTGCGCATATCGCCAATCAAACCGACGATTCATTCAAGCGTCTTATTGGCGACGAACCGCGTATCGCACTACTTTCCCATTCCTCACATGGAAGTGCCGTTAACGATGATTCAACGAAAGTCGTAAAAGCTGTTGAGTATATTCGCGAGAACTACCCCACGATCATCGCTGATGGCGAATTGCAGCTTGATGCTGCGATTGTTCCCGAACTGGGCGCTTCGAAAGCTCCCTCTTCTCCTGTTGCTGGCAAGGCAAACGTGCTCATCTTCCCCGACCTCGACGCAGCGAATATCGGTTATAAACTCGTTCAGCGTTTGGGCGGCGCGATGGCATACGGACCAATCTTGCAAGGTCTCGCCGCGCCTGTGAACGACCTGTCTCGCGGTTGCGTTGCAGAAGACGTTGTGGGCGTGATCGCCATTACCTGCGTGCAAGCTCAGACTATGTAGAAAGATCAAAGGAGTCGAGGGGCTAACGACCAAGCGTCAAAACAAGCCAATCGAGAAATTCAGCCCGAGGATCCGCACCGCTCTTCATGGCGAGTTCGGTTTCTTGGGCTGTTTTCAATGCAGCGACAAGCTGTGCCATTGAATAACGCGCTGCCTGTTTGTTGAGCGTCTTCAAACGCCACGGTGGCATCTTCATGACTGCAGCAACATCTCCGACACCTCGCGCATTAAGGGCACGTACGCTGATCAAATCACGCACGCGTGAAACACAAAGTGCGATCAATTGGTAAGGCGAGGTTTTCTCCATGCGATTGTAAAGATAGATGCAACGGGCCAGATTCTTCATGCCAAATGCATCGAGGAATTCCCAAGGTTTGATCTCGGCGGTATGCGCAACAAGAGCAATGACCTCGTTTTGATTCACTGGATCATCGCCCCGATGAGCAAGCGCAAGCTTCTTGATCTCGTTATCGAGCGTGACCGTATTCGTACCAGCGAGGTCGATGAGCGACGCTGCGGCACCCTCAGTGAACGTGACACCATGAGTTATCGCCATCGAGCGCACCGCAGCATTGAGATCCTTTGCTTGAAATGGCACACAATCGATATAAGCGGTCTTTCCATAAGCTCCGACCGCCTTATAAAGACGGGTATTCTTCGCAAGCTTCTGCGCAACGAGTGCGAGCACGGTAGTTTGCGAAGGAGTAGCAAGATAATCGATGATCGCTTCTGCATCAGCCTTACGAAGCTTTTCAACATTATCGACCTGAACAAGACGAACTTCGCTCGCAAACGGAAGGGTGTTAGCCGCTGATACAATCTCTTCACCTGTTGCTTTTTCGCCATTGAAAACATCAGAATTAAACGACAGGTCGCCGTAAGACGAGATACGCTTACGTAAGCGCTTGATGACCGTCTCTCGCTTGAGCTCATCTTCGCCACTGATCAAGTAAACAGGAAGTAATGCATTGTTCTTCGCATTTGTCATAGAGGTATTGTAGCGCACTGCGCTCTCTAGCGATCGCTCGATATCTCCATCGCGTCTAAAGCGAACGTGCAGGCCACATTCCCGCAAAGATCGCTGCGATATATCTGAGACCCAACTGCCTCAAGATTTGAGAGCGTCTCTTGCGTAGGATGTCCATAAGTATTCTTTCCGACACCGATCAGAGAAGCTTTTGGAGAAAGCTTCTCTGCGAGCTCAGGCGTAAGCGCCTTGCGTGATCCATGATGTCCAACCTTATACAGGTCAACTGGCTCAAGATGTTGTTCGAGGTCCAATTGTTCGAGCACCTCAGCTTCCGCATCACCGCAGAAAAATGCATTCCAATCTGGAGCACCATCTCGATCGCAATCAATGCGCGCATAAAAACAAATGCTATCTTCATTGCCTCCTTCATGCTCGATCGCACTCGGTGCAACGATATCAAAGGTAAAAGCACCGAAATGGAGGCTATCTCCTGTACCTACTTCGATAAGACGATCTTCCCCCACCAATTGCCGCGCACGTTCGATAAACACTTCGACCTTGTCACTATCAACCTCATCGAGACCTTCTGCAACGATAACGCACCCCACATTCACCACCCCGCCAAGAGCAAAGAGGCTCCCACAATGGTCGTCATCTGGATGGGTGATAATCACTGCATCGATATCCGTGATAGCACTACGCGCGATTGCAGAATAGAGCATCTCAGGCTCGTTTCCGGTATCTACCAGAACCGTTTTACCTTCGCTCATAAAAGCAAAGCTATCGCCCTGTCCGACGTCGAGCATGACGATCCGATCATCTCCAGGCATGAAACGAATCGAGCAGAATAATAGAAAGGCCGAGATAAGCAAAAGCGAAGATATACCGAGTAAGCGACGTTTATTGCGCTGTCTACGCATAAAACCTATTCGCGCGTCTTCTCCTGAGGCGATATCGATCTTACCTCTTGACGGTGTTGGCCACCACAACCACAGTATGATCGCAGCCGCAGATGCAACAGGAAGCGCAAAAGCAACCGAAGTCGACACTGCAAGCGCCGCCCCCGGTATCGCCTCAAGGGCCGCAAAGAACGCAAGAAGACCTTTTGTTACAACACCAAGAACACTCAACAATACAGGCACAACCGAGCTAAAGAGGAGTGCCGCAAATCCAAACATCAGCAAAACCGTAAGATATGGTGTTGCTACGAGGTTAGCAAGCGGTGAGAAAATCGGGATTAACGAGAATTGCGCTGCCGTGATTGGAAGAGAGAAGATCAGAGCTGCAAGGGTCATACTGATAGATTCACGGACGAACTCAGGCATTTTAGGCATAAGTGAGGCACACCATTCGACGAACAACGGCATAAAGAGCACGATACCCAGGGTTGCTGTCACTGATAATTGGAAGGAAAGCTGATAAACAACGCACGGATCGAACACCATCATCGCGATACATACGATGCCTAAAGCAGTGAGCGATGATGTACGACGCTTCGCCATAAGCGCAACAAGAGCAATCGCGCTCATCAATGCTGCGCGAATGCAGGATATCGGAAACCCTACCAAGATCAAATACGTCAGGAGGAAAAGCGTTTGAAGTGCCACACTTGCGCGCACAGGAGCGTGCAGGGCACGCAAGATAAGCGAAAGGAATCCTACCACAATAACAAGATGAGCTCCCGATACTGCTACAAGATGAGCAAGCCCTGCCACCTTAATGCTGTGATAGAACTCCGCATCAAATAAGGCACTGCGCTCTCCAAGCAATATCGCACGAAGAAGTGTTTGCTCGTCGCTTCCAGATCCAATGATATTCAGCAGGCGCTTGCGGAGCTGATAGACGGGGCTGAGCCAGGTTTGATTATCGGCGCTTTGGTAAGTCTCGATATCCGCAGAAAATGCGATCGCTCTTTGATCGTAGTACGCAAGATATTCATCTTTTGGAACAGCTAGATGCGTTTCTGCTTCGATCAGATCTCCAGCATAGAACAGCTTTTTATCGGACATGAAAAGCAAAACCTTTTGACCAGCAAAGCGTCCCTCAACAATGGTCGCTTGCGCTTGAGAGCCATAGAGCGTCTCGCGCGAATCACTGCTCAAGCAGAATCGATACATATCGGTTCCTAATGGGGCTTCTGTTCGCTCTTGAGATAGATGTGCAGGTTGCAAAGTACCAAGCACGATGCCAGCAATGATAAAAAACAGTGCGCTGAATATGATCGCTTTTTTCGATTTGAACAGAATAAGTAGTAAGAGGAGCAACACGCATAAAGCAGCGGCGAGCACAATGAACACCATTTGGCTGTTTATGCGCTCAATGCTCGATTCACCCAAAAAGATTCCAAATGCGCAAGCTATAGCCAATGTACACGGAATCGGGATAGATGGCCTGCTCGCTTGTATCGAACGCTTGCGAAAGCGGTGTTTAAGCATATCTTAGACCGTGATCGAGTCTTTTATCGCTTCATATTTTTTATCGCCAATACCCGAGACACGAGTAATATCCTTCTTCGTTTTGAAGGGACCATTCTTCTCTCGATCAGCGATGATCTTTTGCGCAGTTGCCTCCCCTATACCAGACAGACTTGTAAGCGCGCCTACATCGGCAGTATTGATGTTTACAAGACCAACAGAACCGACACCTCCAGAGTTATCTCCAGAAGAATTCACTGCAGAAGCTGATGTGTCGTTTTTTGAAGCAACTACGATCTGTTCGCCATCTGAGAGCACACGCGCAAGGTTCACACTGCCCTGCTCTGCATCATCACTCATACCACCTGCCGCATCAATCGCATCCTTAATGCGACTCCCTTCAGCAAGTTCATAGAGACCCGGTGAAGCAACAGCGCCAACCACGTGCACCGAAAGTTTGCTTGCTTGACCCTTGCTATCTATACCTTCTTGTTCGTCTTCGCCTTCAGAGCCTTGTCCATGCTCGATATCGATCCCATCCGATTCGCCATCCTTTTGCCAAGAACTCTGATTTGAAGCTTCGATGAGGTGCGTATCGCTCGCTCCAAGTTGCCAGAGTCCCTGGAAAAGGATGAAAAGGACGATCGCACACAAAATGACGAGTCCGATGCGCAAAGGTGCTGGCATTTCACGTAAATGCAGCTTTGATTTAAGACTATCCACATCATCGAGAAACGACACGGTGCAACCTCCTTGCTAAAAAGCATAGGGGTCACGTCTTATCTTTATTTGATATTTATCTGATCAGGTCTTGAGACCAAGCTATCGTTTTTCTGAATTCTTCCGATAGGAGGGGCATCGATAATCATGAACCTCAAGAGACTCCATGGCCTCTTCGATCCAGGTATCGATCGGAAGATCTTGCTCTGCTTTCAAGACCACTGGCAGTTTTGCGTGGGTCTCTGGATTTCGTGGCATATAGAGCGTACAGCAATCAGGAGCATCCTGCGAAGAGATCTCAAAAGTGCCGATACGCTCTGCCTCAGCGATAATCTCGACTTTGTCTGACCCGATAAGCGGACGCAACACAGGAAGCGAAACCGCTGCATTCGTACATTGGATATTATCGAGCGTCTGAGAAGCAACCTGACCAAGGCTCTCGCCAGTCACAAGAGCTTTTGCGCCCTCTCGCTCTGCAATGCGCTGCGCGATGGCATACATGAAACGACGATACAATACGATACGCAGCGACGCCGGAGCAGATTCGGCGATCCTGCGTTGATATTCACCGATAGGAACAACATAGAGCCGTGCAAAACAGCCTGTCCGTTCAAGAACATGAGCAATATCGTCCACTAAGAACTCGCTTGTATCCACCGTCTCAGGCCTTCCAGAGAAGTGAACGCCGATAGGTATCGCTCCACGACGCGCGATGCGCCACGTCGCAACAGGAGAATCTATTCCTGAGGACATAAGAGTAACAACCTTGCCGGCCGTACCAACAGGAAGACCTCCTACGCCTACGATGCTGTGGGCATAGATATAACAATGGCCTTCGATGACCTCAACTCGCACCTCAACATCAGGATTCTTCATCAGAACTTTTTTGTCCTGAAAAGCGCGACAAAGCGCAGCACCTACGAGCTGATTGAGTTGCATTGAGTCGATCTCAAAATCGGTATGATTGCGACGCGCTTGCACTTTGAATGTCTCGAATGCCGGAACATCGGAAAGCGCCTGTATGGCGGTGTCGTACATCGTCTTGAGACTCTGTTCGCAACGATAACCGCAAGACACGCGTGCAACACCCGGAATGCCTGCTACGAGATCGACCAATTCGCATGAACGCTCATACGTGACATCCATATCCACAAAAAGACATATTCGACCCGAGATTCGCTTGATACGCGCAATAGGCGCATCACCGAGCACCGACTTAATATTTGTGACCAGCTGTTTTTCAAAATGAGAACGATTCTTTCCTTTAAGTCCGATCTCATGGTAGTGAACAAGACATACTCGCTGTAAGGACATTATGACCCCTTCGCTTGCTTAGGTGAGAATATAAAAAAGCTTGGGTGTGGCGCAATGCCAAAGCCCAAGCTTATCAATAAGATGTGATCGCGTTTAGTGGTTACGCGTATCGATCGAATCTTCCGTATAAGAAACATCACCGCTTGCGATTTCATCAAATGCAAGAGAGAGCGGACGACGATTCGCTGCACGCGCAATATCGACTGCAGTTTGCAACTGAATAGCGCGATTGCGCTGACCGCGCATCATTTCATTGATATCTTGCGCACGCTTCGATGCAACAGCGCAAAGCAAGAAACGGTCGTTATCGGTCTCGTTCAATAAAACATCGATCTTTGGTTCAATGATACTCATCAGTTTCCTCTATCGTTCGTTGCAGCTTTTGATATAAGCTTCGAGTTGCGCATAGGCATCCTCGATGTCTTCATTTACCAGCTGAACATCATACTCCATTTTTGAAGAAAGCTCCAGAGAAGCGGTGTCAAGGCGCTTGTTTATCTGCTCTTCGGTCTCAGTATTGCGACCACGCAGCCTGCGTTCGAGCTCTTCAAGCGAAGGGGGCTCGATGAAAATATAATGCGCGTCAGGCATGATAGTCTTCACCTGACGCGCACCTTGAACATCTACTTCAAGTATGACCTGTTCGCCACGAGCGATATGTTCATCAACATACTTCTTGAGCGTCCCATAGTGTTTTCCATGCACAAGCGCATGCTCAAGGAATCCACCGTCATCCAAGATTTGCTTGAATTCGTCTTCAGTGAGAAAACGGTAGTCAATACCATCTTTCTCGCCAGGACGAGGAACGCGAGTAGTTGCCGAAACAGAAACCCAAACACCAGGAAATCGTTGCGTGAGCAAAGAGATGAGCGTTCCCTTGCCTGCACCAGAAGGTCCTGATATGACGAAAAGGTTTCCTTGAGGCATAACTTATGCGAAGCGCTCGATAAGAGCCTGCCTCTGGCGCTCGCCAAGACCCTTCAGGCGACGAGACTCTGCGATCTCGAGCTCTGCCATAGCCTTCTCTGCTTTCGTCTTACCATAACCAGGCAGTGTTTCGATCAGTGCAGAGACCTTCATACGACCGATGATCGGATCGTCACGCATATCGAGAACCTGCTCGAGCGTAAGGGAACCTTGCTTCAATTTCTCGCGGACCTCAGCACGCTTAGCGCGAGCGATCTTGGCCTTCTCGAGAGCTGCTTGCCGTTCTTCAGGGGTAAGCTGTGGTACGGGCATCTTCATTCTCCTTTATTCTTGTTCAGACGAACAGTGCTATGCAGGAAGGAATACCGTTCTTCCTTGTACGAATAGTATAGCTTTTATACAGCAAAACTCCATATAAACTTTTATTTGACCATCAAAGCTTTATTTTCAAAGAAATAAGTTTTGAACTGGTGTTCTCCAACATGCTCAAAAATGCAATACTCGAAAAAAATTTCAATAATAGGCATTTTTTCAATGCCCTATTGAAAAAATGCTTTAGGAAATACAGGAACAAACAGCGCTTGAACGACTATTTATTGAACCGAAGAAGAGGATAGAAGTTCTCTGGAAGCGGAGCTGCATCGCCAAGAGCGATAAGCGAGATCGCTCCTGCATTCTTCGCTTTCGCATCAGCGATAAGATCGACCGCATCTTCAAGTGAGGTACCTTCATCTACTGTCGCCCTAACGATCAAAACCTTTTCGTCCTTATTGATGCGGTAATCATTTACAAGACCCTCTTGCCCGTCAGCATAGGCAAAACGAGCCCAAGCTGCCATCGCAAGCGCATATGCGAAGAGCTGCGATGCCTCATCCGTTGCTAACACCACATCGAACTTATAGTTGCGCGGCAACTGCTGGATCGCCTCGACCGCGAGACGATTGGTAATGATCGGGTCTTCCACAAGACGATAGATATCGAATTCGATTTGCTCGGATGCGAGCGAATCTGCATCTGCAGGAAGCGCATTCATGCGCGCAAGGATATCGATGATTTCAGAGCGTTCCATTACTTTACAATCCTTTCACAATGGTTTCGAATGCTTCTGCGGGATCGGCGGCAGCCGTAATCGGGCGACCGATGACCAGATGAGAAGCACCATTATCGAATGCTTGACGAGGAGTCGCAACGCGGCTCTGATCGTCCAAACTTGCCCCAGCAGGACGAACACCAGGCGTAACGATATATGCTTCGGAGCCAAGCGTGTGCCTGAGCAGGGCAGCCTCCTTTGGAGAGGCAACAACGCCGCTCAGACCGGCTTGCTTAGCCTGCAGTGCAAGCGTCTTAACCTGATCAGTAAGACCGCGCGTCACACCTGTAAGCTCCAGATCCTCTGCGCTCATGGAGGTAAGAACGGTAATACCAAGCGTGACGACATCAGGACGCTGCAGCTCGATAAGAGCATCGATGGCACTGCGCATCATCTCAAGACCGCCGATTGTATGCATGGTGATCATATCCGCACCTGAGCGCACAACGCTTTGCGCAGCACCATAGATCTGATGCGGAATATCGTGAAACTTCAGGTCAACAAACACATTGAAGCCCATGTCCTTCAATTCCTCGACGATACGCGGTCCTTCCTGATAATAGAGTGTCATACCGACCTTAAGCCAGGAAGCTCTCTCTTTGAGAGAACGTGCGATCTCGAGCGCTACATCGCCTCCGCAATCGAGCGCTACAATGATGCGCTCACGTTCGGGGATGGAAAGAAAATCTAACAATTCAATGCTCCTATCAGCTCGTTCACATCGCTTACACCCTGGTCAATACAATATTGTTCGATGCCACTTGCAACCGCAAGCGCTGCTTGAGGATCGATGAAATTAGCCGTACCGACCGCAACTGCACTTGCGCCAGCGAGCATGAATTCTACCGCATCAAGGCCAGTGGTGATACCTCCCATTCCCAGAAGCGGGATAGAAACCGACTGATAGACCTGCCAAACCATACGCAATGCAACCGGTTTTACCGCAGGACCCGAAAGCCCACCGACCACCCGTGCAAGGATAGGCTTGCGCTTATACGGGTCGATCGCCATACCGAGCAGTGTATTGATGAGCGAAACCGCATCAGCACCTGCCGATTCAACCGCCCGGGCAATCTCGGTGATATCGGTGACGTTTGGGGTGAGCTTCACGATCAGCGGGCGTTTCGTTTGAGCGCGACATGCGCCAACTACTTCTGCTGCCACCTTTGGATCGGTACCGAAGGTAAGGCCGCCACGATCAACATTTGGACACGAGATATTGATCTCATACGCATCGATACCCACATGGGCCTCGAGCGCTTCAACAACAGCACGATATTCCTCAAGGCTGTGACCTGAGACATTCACGATGACCTTTGTATCCTGCGCTTTAAGCCAAGGAAGATCTTTTTGTACAAATGCTGCAACGCCAGGATTTTGCAGGCCAATCGAATTGAGCATGCCTGAAGGAGTCTCTGCGATACGCGGCGTATCGTTTCCTTGCCAGCCATCAAGCGATACTCCCTTTGTTGTGATAGCTCCCAAACGTCCCACATCAAAGAACTGGGCGTACTCGCGACCAGAAGCAAATGTTCCCGAAGCAGTCGTGACGGGATTTTTCATGACAAGACCACCAAGCGAAACCTGGGTATTGATATTCATCACCACACCACCTCAGAAGCATCAAAGATCGGACCATCGACACATGAACGTTTGTAGCCATCTGTGGTCATGACTACACAAGAGAGACAAGCGCCAATACCGCAAGCCATGCGTCGCTCGAGCGAGATGGAGGTTGGGATCTGTTGAGCGAGCGTAAGGGCGGCAACCGTTTTCATCATAGGCTCTGGACCACAACAAGCGACCCAGTCATAACTCTTCGATTCGAGCAACTCGCTCACTACACCCGTGCAAAACCCATGGTATCCCCACGAACCATCATCGGTCGCACAATAAGGCGCGCGTCCGAGCAGCGACTCATACGCATCAAGTGTGGTAAGTGCATCTTTTGTTTGCGCACCCAACACCACATCAACTTCTTTACCGGCAGCCATTAACTGTTCAGCAAAGATGTAGAGCGGCGCGGCACCAACACCACCAGCGACAAGCAGAATATGCTGCGCAGAAACAGGAGCTTGCCAACAGTTCCCAATAGGACCGAGAATATCGACCAAAAAAGGTGCCGAGATCGTTGCGAGATGGCGCGTTCCCTCACCTACTACCTGATAGAGGACGCTCATTGTCCCCTTCGCACGATCAACTTGATAGACCGAAAACGGACGACGCAAGATATGCGCATCCATGCCAGGGATCCGTATATGGATGAACTGTCCTGGTCCTAGATCGTTGGTGATATCGCTCGACTCGATCTCGAGCAGAAAGAGCGTATCGGCAAGCTTTCGATTCGCCCTTACCACACCACTTCGTTGAAGTGTCTTGCACATATCAGCTCCTCAAGCGTGATACTTCTAAACTATATCCACCGCAGTCACTCTAGCGTTGGATGACCAAGCCATCTTCAAGCGTAAGAGCGCCCTTACAGAACACATCAGTCGGCTTTCCTGTTAATTCATAACCGATGAAGGGGCTATTCTGCGACTTCGAATACATGTCTTCTTCCTTGACTGTCCATGGCTCGTCTGGATCAAAAAGCGTAATATCAGCGCCACTTCCTACTTCCAGCGTTATCTGCGGAATGCGTAAGATATCGCGAGGGTTGATGCACATGAGCTCAACCAGGCGACCATAGTCGATATGACCAGGCTTAACAAGGTAGGTATTCACCAAACCAAACGATGTCTCAAGGCCAGTGATGCCAAAGGGTGCAAGTTCAAATTCTCGCTGTTTCTCGAAGGCAGCATGCGGCGCATGATCGGTCGCAATCACATCAACGGTACCATCCTTCACCGCTTCGATAAGCGCAGCATTATCAGTCTTACTGCGCAGCGGTGGATTCATCTTTAAGTTCGTATCGTATGTAGCAGTGATATCTTCATCGCTCAAAACAAGATGATGAGGTGTCGCCTCGCACGTGACTTTGACACCGCGCTGCTTTCCTGCGCGCACCAGATCTATTCCTCGAGCGGTGGTGAGATGCTGAATATGAATCGGACACCCTGTCAATTCTGAAAGTGCAATATCGCGCTGGATCTGCACTTCTTCACCCGCTGCAGGCCAACCTGCAAGTCCAAGACGCGTCGAGGCAGTACCTTCGTTCACCTGCCCACCGCCAACCAGGCTTTCATCTTGGCAGTGACTCATGATGGCCCTATCAAACATCTTCGCATAATCCATCACGCGACGCATCATGCCAGCATCCTGGATACCGCGCCCATCATCAGTGAACGCAGCGGCGCCATGTGCCACCATATCTCCCATCTCTGCAAGAACCTCGCCTTTGAGACCCTTCGTGCAGGCCCCCGATGGATGAACCGTGCAATGCCCCACCTCTCGCGCTTTATCGATAACATAATCGATGAGCGCTGCTTCATCAGTGGTCGGATTAGTATTCGCCATTGAGCAAATGTCCGTGAATCCGCCATGAGCTGCCGCAGCAGTGCCGGTTTCGATAGTTTCTTTGTATTCGAAGCCAGGATCACGCAGATGAACATGAACGTCCACAAGCCCCGGAATGGCGATCTTACCACTGCGATCGAGCACAATCATATCCTCTGTCGGCTCGATAACAGAATCGATTCGCGCGATGAGGCCATCGATGATCGCGATATCACGTGTTGCATCAAGACCGATAGCCGGATCGATCGCACGCACTCCTTTAATCAGATAATTCATCGCTTGCCCCTCCTAATAAGAGATAGATCAGCGCCATGCGAACACATACGCCCGCAAAGACCTGCTCGGTGATAACCGAATGGCTTCCGTCTGCCATATAGCTATCAAGCTCCACGCCACGGTTGATCGGGCCAGGATGGCAGATGATCGCATCGGCTTTCATGAGCGGCTCACGCTCTTTGGTGAGTCCGTAGAGCAAATGATATTCGCGCAGGCTAGGAAATGGTGCGCCTTCCAAACGTTCCATTTGGATGCGTAGCATATAGACCACATCAAGCTTTGGCAGCGCCTCATCAAGATTCGACATGACACACGCAGCGCCGAGCGCCGCAGGGTCTGCTGGCAGCATAGTAGCAGGCGCAACGAGCGTGACATGTGCGCCAAGCTTCGTGAGTGCTGGTATAAGCGAGCCGCATACACGCGAATGAAGGATATCGCCCACGATGCCCACCTCAAGACCTTCAAAGGAGCCCTTCTCTTTCCAGATGGTATAGAGATCGAGCAATGCTTGAGTAGGGTGCTGATGTTTACCATCGCCCGCATCAATAACCGATGCATTGGTATGCTGTGAAACGATATAGGGTGTTCCTGCGTACTTATGACGTACCACGAACATGTCGACCTTCATCGAATCGAGTGTCTTTATCGTATCGACCAAGCTCTCACCCTTCACGGTCGATGATGCCGAACCGCCTGCGTTCATCGAATCACACGAAAGTCGCTTTTCAGCAAGCTCGAACGATCCACGCGTACGAGTAGAAGGCTCAAGAAATAGATTACAGATGGTTTTACCGCGTAGTGCTGGCACCTTCTTAATGGGGCGCTCGTTCACCTCTTCGAAGGTTTTGGCATACTCGAGCACGGTCATGATATCTTCAGCAGAAAGCTCGTCGATAGAGAGCAGATTCTTATGATCAAACACGACTATTCACCCCCGATCGGCGCCGATCCGATACGCTCCCCTTCTTTGAGACGCGTGATCGTGACGCAAGAATAACCATCGATGTCCTTCAGATGAAGTCGGACGCTCTCGTTTGCCGCCGAAGGCACATTCTTCCCGACAAAATCGGCACGGATCGGCAGTTCACGATGACCCCGATCGACCAGAATGGCTAGATGGATGCGCGCCGGGGGTCCGAAATCCATGAGCGCATCAAGTGCAGCACGGATAGTGCGCCCTGTGAAGAGCACGTCGTCAACAAGGACGATGGTCTTATTGTCGATGTTAAAGAGGATATCGGTTCCACGCAGTTGCGGTAGATTCCCAATATGGGCATCATCGCGGTAGAGACTGATGTCAAGCGACCCGACGGGCACATGTACCCCTTCGATGTCATAGATGATCTCTGCAAGCCTTCGTGCAAGGATATCGCCACGCGTAAGGATTCCCACCAACGCGAGGTTCTCGCACCCTTTGTTTTGCTCGAGGATCTGATGGGCCATGCGGATGAGCGTTCGATCGATCTCGCTCTCGTCCATTACGCAGGCCTGTTCTGATTCGCTTCGTTGCATACACACTCCTTATCACGTCGAGTGCGCACAGAAGACCGACACCTTGTAGGTGTCAGAAGTAAAAAAGAAAGTTCTCTTTCGCCTTGTCGGTCTCTCTGTACCGCCATTAAAGGACTGCATCAATTAAAGCACGTCATTTACACTGAAGCAAGCAAGCGAAATGAAGATCGGGGCCGTTTGTGACAAGTGGCGTCTTGAAAAACGGAGTACCTTTTGCTCCGATCGGCACCACTTCGAACCCCTTCCCTTTCGCAGAGGCAAGAAAACGCATGATAACCTTGTCGTTCTCTTCTTTGAAGACCGTGCAGGTCGCATAGAGAAGGTAGCCTTGTGGCGCCACTTGAGCAGCGGCATGCTCGAGCATCGCTTGACCCATCTTCGCAAGTGCTCGAGAATCATCTTGTTTGAGACGCCCTTTGATCTCGGGATGGCGACGCAACGTACCGATCCCCGTACAAGGCGCATCAATGAAAACCAGATCATAGGGTGCATTCGAAAGCTCTACAGCCTTGAGTGCGTCATGAGCAATCGTAGAAGTGATGTTGCCACCGGCAGCTTCGATACGATTCTTGAGCGCGCGCAATTTCTTCGCGCTGATATCCATCGCATCATGAACGCAGAGTCGCACACCCTTGCGCTCGCAAGCGCTCTGCAAAAGCAAGCTCTTTGTACCACGACCTGCACCAATCTCAAGCAAACGACCATCCGTTGCAGGAAGCACGCTCACCGCACGGGCAACGATGCTCTGCGCGGAAAGATCCGAGACCACGATGCGATCATCTCGAAGCAGTGTAGCAAACCCAGCTTCACCCACATCACCGCGATGAGCCAGTTGAAAGATCGAGTCTTCATCCTCGAAGGCAGAAGCTATCGGCCGACAGGTATCATATTCAATGCCCGTCTTGTCAAGAACATGTGCGAGATCATCATGCGAGATTCCCGTCGTATTCGTAAACCATACAGGCGCTGCCTCGATCGATTCAGCCATGAACGCAAGCGCGTTGCGTGTACCAATATCCTTCTTCACCGCACGGGCAAGCCACTGCGGAAAGCCATAGAACAGCGCAGCGGCATCAAGCGATTCACGCGGATCCCCATAGGGAAATCTCTCTTTTTCCTCAACGATACGATGGAGTACATAATTCGCCACGCCGGTCGCGCGTGGTGCAAAATGACGAACAAGCTCAACACCTTGATCGACCGCCGCATGCTCTTCTTTACGCAAATAAAGGATCTCATAAGCAGAAATGCGTAATGCATCGCGCACATCAGCTTTGATATCGCGAGGAGAGCGTAGCGATCGATCGATGAGCGCATCAAGTGTCGTCTGGAGCGAGATCGCTCCTTGCGCGATCAAGCGTGCGAAGGCCTTATCTGACGGATCGAGGGCATATGGTTTGAGCACTTCCTCTGCAATGCTCGAAAGATAGACCTCTTGCTCACGCGTGCGAGAAACAAGCTCAAATGCCGCCTTACGCGCAGGAGTAGCTGAAGATGTCGCATGTGACGCTCTACGTTTAGTGCTCATACGCACTCCAAGAGACCTGTCCTTGCTTCACTCCCTGAAGACCAGAAGCGAAATCGCGAGCAGACATGCGCTTCTTGCCGCTGGGATGAACTTCAAGTAGCTCAATCGCTCCATCAGAAAGACCCAAATAGAGCTTTTTTGCAATGAAGGCAACCTGGCCAGGTCCCACCTCAAACTGATCCTGGGCAGAAACAGCAGACACAAGCGTCACATCCTTGCCGCCGATTATCACCTTCGAAGGATGATTCTCGCTTGAAGCACGGATCGCGCGAAGTGCATCATCGATAGTCTGCGACGGAGCAATATCAAGCTCACCCTTCTCGATCTTGTGAGCATAGGTAACAAGCGATTCGTCTTGAACGTTCCACTCGAGCTCTCCGGCGTCAAGCATCGAGAGCGCTTCGATGAGTGCCTCTGCTCCTAGACTCGCCAAGACCTCGGTAAGCTCAGAGGCTGAGCGATCCTCTTGAGGAATCGAGCGGGTCAAACAATAAGTTCCCGTATCGAGACCTGGTTCCATCTGCATGATACAGACACCAACTTCGTTGTCGCCTGCAAGGATCGCACGTTCGATCGGAGCCGCCCCACGCCAGCGTGGTAAAAGTGAGCCATGTACGTTAAGACATCCAAAACGCGGAAGATCGATGACACGCGCAGGTAGCAGCACACCATAGGCAGCAACACAAACTACATCGGGCATGAGCGCTGCAAGCGCATCGTAAGCATCGTTATCTTTGAAAGTAGCATATTCGAAGGTCGGGATCTCGCGTGAGCGCGCAACTTTCTTGACAGGACTCGGTTCGAGCTTCTTCCCACGAGAGCGAATAGCGTCAGGCTGCGTAAAGACACCGACCACCTGATTGGCATCAGCCAACTTCTCAAGAATACTTGCAGCAAACTGGGGCGTACCCATGAAAACAATACGCACGAATTCGTCCCTTCTCTCTTTTGTAGAGCGCTAATCGACCTGACCAGGCTTCGCGCCACGTGCAAGCGCATCTTGATAATCGCGTAGCGCCTTCACCTTGTTGATAGGGCTGCAAGACTCAAACATGGTCTTACCATCGAGATGATCGATCTCGTGCTGTAAGCAACGACCAAGAAGTCCGTCGCCTTCGATCTCGCATTCGTTTCCTTCAAGATCGAAATAACGCACACGCGCAAAAGGCGCACGAGCGATCATAACCTGGATACCAGGAAGCGATAAGCAGCCTTCAGGCTCCTCTATCGGATCACCTTCGAGCGCAATGATCTCGGGATTGACAAGAAAGATCGGATCGGGCTGTTCCTCAGGATCACCACAATCGATGACAACGAGGCGCTTCAAAATACCAACCTGCGGTGCAGCCAATCCACACCCGTTATTCTTATACATGGTTGCAGCCATGCGATTAGCAAGCTTCGTAAGAGATGCATCCTCTAGATCACACGGTTCGCAAACAGTTTGCAAACCAGGATCAGGAGCAGTAACGATCTTTAATGTTCTCAAAGCTCTAACCTCAAATTCGAATCGAAACTAATTCGTATCATCATTAACGCAACAAAGCTTATCGCAGGCTTGATCGCGCATTGGCTAGAAGTATAGCAATAAGTTATCGCTATTGTGTGATCTTTGGATCGCCATGATGAGCGCGCAGAGTATTTAGATCGTTCTGAATAGCAACGATGGTCTTGAAAAGCTCGTCACGCTCTTGCTTGTTCATCTTCTCAGATGCTTTCAGCTGAATGGTCATCTCCTCGATGGTCTGCTCCAAATCGCCGATCGCAAGTTCACGCGCGAGATAACCGAGCGAATCGAAAGCACTTGTCGTTCCCTGAACGATCGATGAGGTGAGCACTCGTGGTGCATACGCATTTTTTTGCTGAGCAACAAAAATCAAGTCTGACACGGTGATAGTGGGATTCTCTGCCAAGATATCGACGAGCACCATTGCTAACTGCTCATGCACGCTCTCATGCCAGTTGGTCTGCATGAGCGTGCTGTAGAATTCTGGCGCCATGGCTGGATTTTGGGCAATGAGACTCAAAAACTCCCGCTCACTGCGCAAACGATTGCGCTCAGATACGCTTATCTGACGCTGCGGGCGCACGGGAGCATCATTTACTCGTCCTTCATCATAGGTACGCTGTGCCTTCAAACCTGCAAGCTGATCGACCACCGTTTGTTCTGCTACATGAACAGCGCTTGCAATATAGACCGCATATTCGCTTGCTAGGATTGAATCTTTGATAGGTGCGAGTACTTGTACTGCATCCTGGATCGCGCGCGCTTTGTTCTCAGGACGGGTAAGATCGTAACGCGCGATACGACGATCGATCCCATATCTCAAAAGCGGTTGCGCATCATCAAGCAGTTCCTGCATCGCCTCTACACCAGCATCCTTCACATATTCTGCCGGGTCCATGTTATGAGGGATGGTAGCCGCATACAGGTCGATTCGCATGATACCTGCCTCTGGAGTCATGCTTGAATCAATAAACTCGAGTGCACGGTCAGCTGCACGCTGACCTGCTTCATCCCCATCGAAAAGATAGATGATCTTCGACTTTGCATGATGCGAGAGGATGCGAATATGCTGACGCGTGAGCGATGTGCCAAGTGTGGCCACTGCATTCGTAAAACCCGCTTCGTGCAATGCGATCACATCGGTATAACCCTCCACAATAAGCGCAATGCCCGTGGATGCCATCGCCTTTTTTGCTTTGTCGAGCCCATAGAGTACTTCGGATTTATGAAAGATCGGTGTTTCACCCGTATTCAGATACTTTGGCTCACCGCTCCCGATCACACGACCACCAAATGCGATACATTCGCCTTTCACATCATTGATCGGAAACATGACACGATCATAGAAGCGATCGTGCACACCTGATCCCTGACGACTCTTCACTGCCACATTTGCAGCAATCATCTCATCGTCTGTGAAGCCAAGCGACTGAAGGTGCGTGATAAGCTTGCGTCTGCCAGGAGCAAACCCAAGATCCCAACGCTTAGGAATATCACCGCCCAAGTCGCGACCCGAAAGATAATCGCGTGCCGCTTGGGCTTCAGGTGTCTTATCACGCATCAAAAGCAAGTGATAGAACGAAGCTGTCTCGCGGCAGATATCGCGCAAACGAGCGCGCTTTGACTGTGACTTGCGATCAGCAGGGCTCTCTTTGAGCTCAATATTCGCACGACGTGCCAAGAATCGCAGGGCATCGACAAACCCAACCCCATCGATCTTCTCAATGTACGAGATGATGTCACCACCTTCGCCACATCCAAAGCAATGCCATGTTTGCGTTGAGGGATCGATCTTGCACGAAGGGGTTTTTTCTTGATGAAAAGGACAGCAGCACCAGAAATCACGCCCTTTTCGCTGCACACGTGTGCGCTCACTGAAGAGCTCGACAAGATCGTTCGCTTCGCGGATCTGGCGAATATCTTCTTCGGAAAATGACGGCATGAATCTATTTCACTCTCTTGCTGAATACAGTATGATGGCACGTAGACCGTATATATTCTAGTGCATCCTGAAGCCTTGCGCCTCGCACGATCGCACGAACGCACGAAAGGTACGGTTATGCCACAGAGCTGGGTGTATGAACATACCATCGCAACGCTCGATCTTGTCATCGAGCAGCTTGGCACGCAGCTCGTCATTTGCGTTTCAGGTGGAAGTGCCCCTCACATCGGCAGCGTAACACTCGCCTCCCCTCGTCCCTCGCTCACTGGAACAGGTACGAGCGCAACTTCCTCAGTGCTCAATCTTATCGGACATAAGGATGAGGCAGTCGGTCGACCCCTCGCAGAGATGCTCGCGGCACAACTTGATACCACAGTATGCTGCATTTGCGGCATCCATATCGATGACGCAAGTCCCGAAGATATCGCTTCTTGCGAAACACTTGGCAGCGATATCGCAACCTTCCTGCTAGACAAGCTCGCCGTTTCCAAACAAGTATAAAAGATCGATAGACCTTAACGAAAGGCATAGTCATGACTAAGATCGAAGACCTCAGGACCGCCATTGACCATCTACGTGAAAAACCTGGCCAACTGATCGAAACTGATGTCGAGATCGATCCTATGGCAGAACTTTGCGGCGTCTATCGCCATATCGGTGCAGGAGGCACGGTACAGCGCCCCACCAAGACCGGCCCTGCCATGATCTTCAACAACGTAAAGGGTCATCCGGATGCGAAAGTACTCATCGGACTCTTAGCGAGCCGTGAACGTGCTGCAGACCTGATCGGTGTCGAGCCTGATCGTGTTGCCTACGCGCTCAATGATGCTGTAAATCACCCCATTGATCCGCGCTATCTCGATGCATCAGAAGCAAAATGCCAAGAGATCGTCCACCTTGCCACCGAAGAAGGTTTTGATGTGCGCGATCTTGTTCCTGCGCCCACGAATACTCCCGAAGATGCTGGCCCCTATATCACCTTCGGTCTCTGCTATGCGACCGACCCAGAAACAGGCACGCATGATGTCACCATCCATCGGCTGTGTTTGCAAAGCCCTGATGAGATATCCATCTACATGGTGCCAGGCGCACGCCATATCGGCGCCTTTTACGAAAAAGCCGAAAAGCTCGGCAAGCCGCTTCCAATATCGATCAGCATCGGTGTTGACCCCGCCATCGAATTGGCGACCTGCTTCGAACCACCCACCACACCACTCGGTTATGACGAGCTGACCGTTGCAGGTGCGCTGCGCGGTGAAGGTGTCGGACTCGTTCCCTGTCTCACTATCGACGAACACTGCATCGGACACGCTGAATACGTAATCGAAGGCGAGCTATTGCCCGGCAAACGCGTCGAGGAAGACCAGAACACTCACACGGGCAAAGCTATGCCCGAATTTCCTGGCTACACGGGCCCTGCAAACCCTTCGCTTCCCATCATCAAGGTGAAAGCGGTCACCACCCGCAAGGATCCCATCATGCAAACCTGCATTGGTCCATCCGAAGAGCATGTATCGCTTGCAGGCATCCCTACCGAGGCGAGCATCATCCAGCTGATCGAAGCCGCGATGCCAGGACGCCTGAAGAATGTCTATTGCGCAAGCCCCGGTGGTGGCAAGTTTATGGCAGTACTGCAGGTGCACAAGCGTGAACCTTCCGACGAAGGTCGCCAGCGCCAGATGGCACTTTTAGCATTCTCTGCCTTCAGTGAACTCAAACATGTCTTTTTGGTCGATGAGGACGTTGACCCCTTCGATATGAACGATGTCCTTTGGGCAATGAACACACGTTTTCAGGGCGATGCCGATATCATCACCATTCCCGGCGTACGCACACACCCGCTCGATCCATCGAACGACCCGACCATGTCACCTTCCATTCGCGATCACGGTATCGCATGCAAGGTCATCTTCGACTGCACGGTCCCCTATGACCAGAAGGATCGATTCACCCGTGCGCAATTCAAGGATGTTGATCCGCTCCATTGGGTCGATGAATACTAATGAAGGTTGCAGCAAAGGACAAGGTGCGTATATGAAGAGGATCGTGGTCGGTATAAGCGGAGCAAGCGGAAGTCCGCTCGCGCTTCGGTTTCTGCACGCACTTCACGCCATCGATGACGTAGAAGTACATCTGGTCGTGACCGACTCAGCCTTGCTCACTGCTTCATATGAATTACCTGACGGACTGCAAAAGAGCGTCGAGAGACAAGATTTACGAACCAACCCTTTCGCGGCCTATGCGGATAAGATACACGATCCAGCGTCACTTGATGCTACCATCTCGAGCGGATCGTTTCCCATCGATGCGATGGTCGTGATCCCTTGCAGCATGAAGACAGTCGCAGGTATCACCAGCGGATACACCGATAACCTGCTCTTACGCGTGGCAGATGTGACCATCAAAGAAAAGCGGCCGCTCATCTTGGTTGCACGCGAAAGTCCACTCTCGCCCATCCATCTGAAGAACCTCGGCTATCTTTCGACGCTACCAACCGTCTCGATCGTGCCTCCGATGCTTGCATACTATAGCGGACAGACCACGGTCGCAGACATGGAAGACCACGTCATCGGCAAGATCTTCTCGCTTCTCGGACTGGACTATGCGCCGTTTTGCCGCTGGAACCCCGACTCAACAGAGTCAGCATAGTTATCACTCCAAAGGAAGCGTGGTGCGAACATGCTCAATATTCGCAAGGATGGTCTTGATCAGCTCGTCGACTGAATCAAACTTGATCATCGGACGAATATACTCGATGAATTCAGCGGTGATCTCATCCCCATAGATATCCTGATTGAAGTCGAGAATATGGACTTCCATCGTTGCCTTGGTCTTATCCTCAAAGACGGGCGATACGCCTACCGCAATGGCAGCACGATACTTGATCCCATTCACATACGCATAGCCGCCATATACTCCCTCAGAAAGCGTCTGCCTATTCGCAGGCACGATGAGATTTGCGGTAGAAAATCCCATGTCCATACCTTCACCACGTCCAGGCTGTACTTCATCAGTGATTGAAAAAGGACGTCCGAGCAGGCGTTCAGCCTCTTCAAGATCATGATCTGCAAGGTAGTTTCGAATACGCGTTGCAGTGATAGGGAGTCCCTCTTCGCTCTGGAGATTATGTGCATCAATATGGCAGACGTTCGTCGCCGCCCACTCTCCTAGATCTGCAACACTCCCTGCTGCACGTGCGCCAAAGTGGAAATCAAGACCAACATGCAGGTGAGCTGGCACATAACCCTTGAAGGTCTTGTTCAAAAAATCAAGCGGAGAGAGCGCTGCGAACTCAGGTGTGAAATGCAACACGACCACCGCATCAACGCCGCTGCGGGAAAGCATCTCAATACGCTGCTCGTTGCTCATGAGCTTCCTCAAGCGATCAGCATGAAAGAGCTCATCGGGATCGATGTCGAAGGTGAGCGCGATGCTTCTACCCCCATCGTGCCGCGCTGTCTCTATGGCACATTCGAGTAAATAGCGATGACCACGATGCACGCCATCAAAGACACCAAACGCACATGAAGCGTTCTCGAAAAGCGAGTAATCAAATGAGCTATCGACGTTATAGATTTGAGCCACGTTCAACACCTACCGGAAAGACACATCGAGCGCAAAAGCGCTGTTTCGTTTCATCAAACTTATATAAAGCCTTGATACGATTATCAACAACAACGGCCACCATTTCCCCATCAAAACAAGGATCAGCCGAAGGAAATACCTGAGTGGTACAACAATACTCATCAAAAGTACACTCTGGGAGCGCAACATTGAGGCTCAGTGCATCGCAAGCAAGCATAGCGCCATTCTCGATCTGCCCGATGATTCGGGGATCGCGTACAAACGCATAGCGCATCGCGAGCAAACGTAAGGGATCGATCTTAGAATGATGCGGACTCACTTCAAGCTCTTCAAGCGTTACGCAATCGCTCAGATCAAGCGAATCGAGCGCAATGCGGCGCAGCTCGGAGACAAAGGCTCCGCAACCGAATCGTTTGCCAAGATCGCGAGCGATCGAGCGCATGTACGTGCCCCCTGAAACCTTCATGGTCACACGCCAAACAGGCACTGTTCGGTCTTCATCTAAAGTCTGGTCCAACAGATCGCCAAGACGCATCTCAAAGATAGAATCGAGCGTTGCCTCATAGACTTCGAAATCACGAGGTCTAAGCTCGATCACATTGCCTGCACGAGCAGCGGCATAGGACTTCTGGCCACCCACTTTCACCGCTGAATAGACAGGAGGAAGCTGCTTACCCGCGCCCACCAGTGATGCAACGATGGTACGCGCATAAGTTTCTTCAAAAACTTCAGGCGGGATATTGCCACTCGCGACCACTTCCCCCTCAGCATCGTCGGTTGCTGTAGCGCAACCAAACGCCACATCCATCGTGTAGGTCTTATTGTGGCTGGACAAAAACGCATCGAGTCGTGCCGCAGGTCCAACTGCTACACAGAGGATACCCGAGGCAAGCGGATCGAGCGTGCCAGTATGACCGATGCGCTTTTCTCCGAAGAGTCTTCGACATCGATTGACCACATCGTGAGAAGTAAGGCCTTTTGGTTTATCGATCGCAAGAAGAAACGAAAGGCCCGAAGAGCCTCGCTTAGCCATCAATCTCAGCTCTCTGAGATGCGAGAAGCGCACTCAAACGCTCAACTTCTTCAGGGGCAAACGAGGCAAAGCGCCTTTCTATCACCTCAGTAGGTATCGCTTTGCATGCTTCAAAGAGCGTACCTTGGAAGGTAAGCCCTGCTGCAGCCTTGTGGCCACCACCACCGAATACCCGTGCAATGGCTGCAACATCACTATCGTCCTTTGCGCGAAGGCTGCCACGAACAACACCTTCACCGTTTTCTTTTAAGATAAGCGCAATATGAACGCCTGCGATATTACGCAAGACATCGATGAGGATCTCGGCATCATCACGGATCGCACCTGTTACATCGAAATCAGATTCTTTCAAATAAGAGAAGACAAACGCACCATCACAGAAAAACATCATGCGCTCAAGCGTGAGCTGTTCAAGGCGAAGCGATGGAAGCGACCTGCTCTGAAAGAACTCACGTGCAATAAGATTCGGTTCTGCGCCAGCATCTAGCGTCTCTGCAGCGTGAATAAGACACAGCGGCGTAGTGTTCTGATAAGAAAAACGACCCGTATCAGTCATGATACCCGTAAGGATACAAAGCGCCTGCGCCTCATCGACACAGTCGAGCAACTTCAAGAGTTCCCAAACCAGATCACAGGCCGAAGGTGAAGCAGGATCAACGTAATTCAGATCCGCCATTGATGTATCAGAGGCATGGTGGTCGATAGTGATGCGATACTGTGCACGATCATGCACCGCCGCCGCATCTTTCAGTCGATCAGTATTAGGAACATCCACTGCAATAAAAACTTCGATGTCTTCGTCGAAATCCTTCGCAGGAACGAGATCTTTCGATCCGGGCAAAAAACCAAGCTTTGCCTCAATAGGCTGATCGGTGGCAAGAAGCCCTGTCACGCGCTTACCAAGCACACGCAAACCCCGCTCGAGTGCAAGCTGCGAGCCGAGACAGTCGCCATCAGGGTTCACGTGCCCGCAAATAGCAAACGTTTCGTGCTTCTCGATAAATCGAGCGATAGCCTCGAGCGTCGTGTTGGACTGCGGCGTAAGCATGATAGATCCCTAGTTTTCACGCTCGGGCGAAGCAGTATTACGCTGAAGGTCGGCATTGAGCGCATGTGCGATGCGCTCTGCATTATCTACGCTCTCATCTAAATGGAAACGCAGCTCGGGCGCTACGCGCCAGGAAAGCTTCTTTGCCATAAGAGAGCGGATGCGACCAGAAGCTGCCGCAAATGCTTGCGCAACCTCGGTATACCGAGCGGGCTCGGTCGAATAGTACACGTTTGCAACCGAACGGTCATAACTCACTTCAACACCAGTGATAGTAACCATATCCAAACGCGGGTCAGAGATCTCAAAGAGCAGGATCTCAGAAATCACTTCTCGCGCTTGCTCGTTCACGCGCCTGTTAGAAGAACCTTGCTTCATGCCTACTCAGTCCTCTCAACCTCAACTACGCGATAGCCTTCGATATGATCGCCAATCTTGATATCCTGATAACCTGCGATACCAATACCGCATTCATAACCGCGAGCGACGCTCTTGACATCATCTTTAAAGCGGCGCAAGCTCTCGATCTCGCCTTCGTAGACGACCGTACCATCGCGAACGATACGTACCTGATCATCACGGCTAATCTCGCCTTCCAAGATGTAACAACCAGCAACAACACCGATCTTGGGCACCTTGAAGGTCTCGCGCACCTCTGCGATACCGGTATCTTCTTCAACGATATCGGGAGAAAGCAGACCAACGCGAGCTGCATTGATATCTTCGATTGCTTGATAAATGACACGGTAGAGGCGAATATCGACCTTCTCGCGCGTAGCTACATCACGAGTCTTGCCTGTTGGACGTACGTTGAAGCCGATGATGATCGCATCAGACGCCGCTGCGAGCGTAACATCAGTCTCGGTAATACCGCCGACCGCCGCATGGATGATATTGATTTTGACCTCGGACTGATCCATCTTGTCGAAAGCATCGCGCAATGCCTCGATCGAACCAGCCACGTCAGCTTTAACGACCAAGTTCAGATCAGTGGTCTTGCCTTCCTCGATGCGTGCGAACAAATCATCGAGGTTCATATGTGAACGTGCCTCTTGCTTCGCTAAGCGCTCACGCAAAGCACGCTGCTCAGCCAGACGGCGCGCATCACGTTCATCCTCGAAGACGCGGAATTCATCACCTGCGGTCGGAACGGAATTCAAACCAAGGATCTCAACTGGATCGGCTGGTCGCGCTTCATCAACATGTACACCGCGAGGATTAACAAGTGCGCGCACCTTACCATACGACGTGCCTGCTACGACCACATCACCTGTCTTGAGCGTACCACGATCAACAAGCACCGTAGCTACCGAACCACGTCCCTTATCGAGGTTTGCCTCGATAACAAAGCCTGATGCCAACGCATTAGGATTCGCACGCAACTCGAGCACATCTGCTTGTAGAAGAATGGTTTCAAGCAAGTCGTCGATATGAAGATTCTGACGCGCAGAAACATCGACGAACATATTCTGGCCTCCCCATTCCTCAGGGATGATGCCATGTTCGGTGAGCTCAGTACGGACACGCTCCGGCGTTGCACCTGGCTTATCGATCTTATTAACCGCAACAACAATAGGCACATTCGCTGCATTCGCATGATTGATAGCCTCAATGGTCTGTGGCATAACACCATCGTCTGCCGCAACAACGAGCACGACCACGTCAGTCACCTTTGCACCACGAGCACGCATTGCCGTAAAGGCTTCGTGACCTGGAGTGTCGATAAACGTAATCTGGCGACCATCGATATTAACTACCGATGCGCCGATATGCTGCGTGATGCCACCCGCTTCTTTATCTGCGACACCTGTAGAGCGGATCGCGTCGAGCAACGAAGTCTTGCCGTGATCGACATGACCCATGACCGTGACTACCGGAGGACGCGGTTCAAGATCGGCTTCAGAATCGTTATAGACGACCGCGAATTCTTCTTCGGGAGAAACAACGCGCACCTTGCGGCCCAAGTCGTCAGCGATCAGCTCGATAAGATCATCACTCATGGTCTGTGTGAGCGTAAGCGCTGAACCAAGCAAGAACAAACGCTTGATGATGTCGTTAGGAGATACATCCAAAAGCTCGGCAAACTGTGCGACTGTAGAACCTTGAGCAACCTCGACCACCGAATCGTCGAGAACGAGCGTCGGATCGAGACCTTTTTCTAAAGCCTCCAACTCGGCGCGCTCACGCGCTTCTGCTTCGCGCTTCTCTTTACGCTTCTTACGACGACCCTGGCCTTCATGAGATGCGGCTTCTACCGCAGCACGCGCTTCAGCAAGCACCTTATCACGCTGGAATTTCTCGGCCTGAACAGCCATCTGCGCATAGCGGTCTTCGCCTTCAGCAGCGTTGTTCTCCAGTTCAGGAACGACCGGCTCGAAGCCCTTGCGCTTGTCCCCCTTCTTACCGCGAGCAGCACGACCTTGGGTGGTTGTATCGGAAGCCTGATTGCTTAGACGCTCACGTTCGTTATTGATCTGGTCGAGCAAAGAGGAGAAGCTGCTCGGCGCAGCAGTGGGAGCTGCCTTCTTGGCAGGCTTTGATGCCTTCGAGCCCTTATTCATGCGCGATTGTAAAGCCTCTTCGACAGCCTGCTTCTTAGCGACATCCGCAGCGCGTGCTTCTGCTTCTGCCTTGACCTTGGCTTCGTGAGCCTCGCGTTCCACACGCTCGCGCTCGCGCTCGATCTGCTCACTCAAGCTCTCGAAAGGTGACGAGGATACCTTCTTTTGAGCATCGGAGTCAGCATCTTCTTTCTTCGGGCCCGCAAAGCCTTCTTTCTGCTGGCTTTCTCGCCGTGCACGTTCAGCTTCACGCGCCTGACGCTCCTTCTCCACCGCAGCACGACGCGCAGCAGCTTCTTCTTCTTTCTGCGCTTCGATCTTAGCCTGCTCTTCAGCAAGCTTTTTCGCTTCTTCTTCTTCGAGCTGTCCTGCACGTTGCTTGATCTCTGGCTCAAGATTCTTGCGAATCTTCTCCACATAGGCTTCTTGCAAGATGCTGGCGTGGCTCTTAGCGGGTATCTTCATTTCCGCAAGACGAGCCAAGAGATCCTTACTGGTCATGTCGAACTCTTTAGCCAATTCATGTACACGCATACCGGCCATGTAGTCTCCTCGTCTACTACCTAGTTCAAAACATCGCTCACGATATCCTGAGCGAGTTGTTCACACTTTTCCTTATCCACGCTCACTCGCAAAGCTCGATCGAGCTTACGAGTTTGCAGTGCTTTCTCAAGGCACGCAAGACTGCATAGATAAGCACCCCTGCCATTGGCCTTGCCCGTCGGATCGTATTCGATCGCTCCTTCGGGAGTGCGCACAATGCGGATGAATTCCTGTTTGGAATCCGTCTTCCTACATTCGATACAGGTCCTCTGTTTTGTGCGCTTTTCCACTATTGACCTTAATTCTCTTGGTCGGAGTGGATACCACAATACATGCTGCCAGGACGAACATGGTTGCGGCAACGAATGCCATCTGCGTCAACATAAGCGCAGATCCCATCGCTTACTTCTTCTTCCTCGACCACATCGATCAGATCGTCATCTTCAGCAACCATAGGTTCGCCTGCAAACGAAGAAGACTTGATGTCGATATGCCAACCGGTCAAACGCGCTGCCAAACGAGCATTCTGGCCTTCTTTACCGATCGCAAGCGAGAGCTGATCATCGGGAACAATAATAGTGGCATAGTTGTTCTCTTCATCAATGATGACACGGTTCACCTTTGCAGGAGAAAGCGCATTTGAAACATAGATCGCTGGATCTTCGTCCCATTGAATGACATCAACACGCTCGTTGCGCAATCCTTCGACCACCATACGAACGCGAGAACCCTTAGGACCAACACATGCGCCCACAGGATCGAGGTTTGGCTCACGAGATGCAACGGCGATCTTGGAACGCTCGCCTGGCTCACGCGCGATGCTCTTGATCTCGACCAGGCCATCATAGATCTCAGGCACCTCGATCTCAAACAGGCGACGAATAAGATCAGGATGAGTACGCGAGACAACGATAGAAGGTCGAGCATGCTCGCCGCGAGTCTTCGGAGTCTCAGCATTAGGATCGCGCACATCGACAATAAGCAACTTCAAGCGCTGATTATGACGATAGTGCTCATTGCGCGGACGTTCATTGCGCTCGTTTGGATTACGCTTAAGGTCGTAATGAGGCAGCTCAGCCTCGACGCCTTCGCGGATCTTGATGATGGTAAATTCGGGTGTACCCTGCAGCACCGTGCCAGTTACCAGATCGCCTACGCGATCAGAGAACTCTTCGTAGATCGATTGGCGACCAGCTTCACGTACGATTGAACTGATGACATTCTTCGCGTTCTGAGCCGCGATACGGCTCACATCATCAGGCGTGACATCGCGTTCTTCGAACTCGGTATATTCGCCTGTTTCCTCGTCGGGCTCGCCAACAGGAACCATCTCATAGACATAGATCTTCCCTGTTTGGCGATCGATCGTAACGCGCGCATCCCATTCGAGGTCGAGAATATTCTGATAGCTCTTCGCAAGCGATGCCTCAAGGCGTTCGATAAGATAAAACTCGTCGATCTTACGTTCGTGAGCGAGCGCCTGCAAAGCGTCTATCAATTCTGAGGTTGCCATTGCCTATCCCTTCTTTACATTAAAATCTATCGTTGCGATGATATGTGCCTTTTTAATGAGCTCATACGGGATCGCTTCGGTGATACCGTCGAGCTCGATGAGCACTTTATCCTCATCGATACCAACGAGTTTGCCAGTGTATTTGCTACGGGAATCAAAAGGCTTCGAGAGCACGAGATGCGCTTTCTCTCCCGCAAAACGCTTGAAATGTTCCATGGTACGCAACGGACGGTCGATACCAGGTGATGAAACTTCAAGCGTATAAGCACCCGGAAAAGGATCGATCTGATCCATAAGATCATTGATCCATGCCTGTGCGCTCGAAAGCTCATCGAAACCCACTCCTCCTTCACAGTCAATATAGACCCTGATGGTAGGAGCTTTTTTCGAACCAACAATATCGATTGTTACGATCTCGATCCCCTCTTCGGCAGCTTTCGGAGAAAGCGCGTCGAGCAGCTGTTGTTCTTTGGCAGTGAGCACGTTTTCTCTTCAACTCCTCTCAGAAACAAAAGAAGCGGGACAAAGCCCACTTCCTCAAAAATCGAAAGTATTCGTACCAAGTACCTGGATATTTATATCATACTCGTCCAACAAAAACAAATAGGCACGCCCGAAGACGTGCCATTTATATAGCTGAAAGGTCGTACCTTAGTTTTATGTACGAATCAAAGGATCGTACATAAAAAGAGTCAGAGTGATCTTATGGCTCTAACTCTTGACCCACCTGCCAGCGCTGTCGACATAATACTGGTCGGCATCGACCCACGCGTTGGTTGCCATAACGCCGTCAGAACCAACCCAATAGACACCACTGATCCAGGTATTCTTCTGCATGGCACCCGACTTGCTAAAGTAATACCACCTATCGGCGATCTTCTGCCAGCCAGTCTTCATTGCACCAGAATTTGTGAAATAGTACCAGTTTCCAGAGATCTTCTGCCAGCCTTTGCTCATGGCCCCCGAAGCCTTCAGGTAGTATTTCGAATTTCTATCGTTGAGCCAACCCGTCTTCATGGCGCCTTGTCCATCCAGGTAATACCAGGTGCCTTTTACCTTTTGCCAGCCCTTAGCCATCTCACCAGAAGATTTATAGAAAAACCAGGTGGAAGACTCCTTGTTCCAGCCTGTCTTCATTGCCCCTGTCGCAGTATTAAGATAGTAGGTCTTACCTGATATGGTCTGTTTTCCTGTAAGCATCTTGCCGCTGTAGGGATCGAGATAATACCACTTACCCTTGCTCTTCACCCAACCATCAGCCATAGCACCTGAGGCTTTAAAGTAGTACCACGAACCATCGATCTTCTTCCAGCCTGTTTGCATCCAGCCTTTACTATCGAAATGATACGTTCCAGAGCTCAACTTCAGCCAACCAATCGCATAGCTGTTGTTGCCGTAATCGTACCACCATCCTTTCGAACCATGACGCCAGGTACCAAGCGCAGAGTCATCTGGCTTGGGGTTCGAAGGCTGTGGATTTGACGGTTGAGGGTCAGAAGGCTTGGGGTTCGAGGGTTGCGGATTTGACGGTTGAGGATCTGCTGGAGTGGGATTGCTTGGCTGAGGATCTTCTGGCTTAGGATCTTCAGGTTCTGGGTCATCTTTGCCAAACTGCGAGGAAATAGACCCCGAAACACCTGGTCGAGATAGGAATTCTTCAAGATCTGACGTATCAGCGATCTTATTGTTGTTACAGTCGAGCTTTGTCAGATAGTTGCTCTGAGACACATCAAGCGAGGTAAGTTCATTATGTGCGCAATTCAGATTACTAAGATACCTCGTTTGGGAGATATCAAGCGACTCGAGCGAGTTATTGGAACAATCGAGGATCCTCAGTTGATTGCAAGAGGAAAGGTCAAGCGACGTGAGGTCGTTTCCCTCGCAATAGAGATTCTTCATCTTGGCGCAACTTGAAAGATCTAGAGAAGATAGGTCGTTGTTGGCGCATTTCAACTCAGCAAGATTCACCGTCTGAGAAAGATCAAGATTCTGGAGCTGGTTATTCGAACAATCAAAGAGCGCAAGTGCAGGACAATTGGAAAGATCAAGAGAGCGTAGATCGTTGCCGCTGCAGTTCAGGTCGGTGAGATTTGAACAACCTGAAATATTCAACGAAGTGAGCGCGTTATCTTGGCACGCCACCTTGGTAAGAGCAGGACAAGATGAAAGGTTCAGTGATACAAGATCATTTCCTGAACAATCAAGCGAGCTTAAGCTTAGGCACTTCGACACATTCAACTCTTCAAGCTGGCTATTCGTACAACGAAGACCGGTAAGATTCTGACATCCTTCAAGATCCAAGGACTGCAATTGGATATCCGTACATGTGAAATGAGCCAATGCACTGCACGAGGTCAAGTCGAGCTGATTGATCGTTCCCATATCGCCTGTAATATTGAGCGCATTCACCGTCAGTCCGTTGACCGTTTCAGGAACAAAAGCTTTTGTAACGCTATCGCTATAGATACCCGTGATGGTTGCAGTAGGTTTGCCTGAAGCAGAAGTATAGGTATACTTAACGCCATTTTCATCGATATGCACGTCTGTTTGAGCTAGCGCATTTGCAGGCATCGAGCAGAGAGCAAAAAGGGCGCAAAAGCAGAATGCCATACTAATAAAAAATGCCCTTGTTCGAATTAGAAGACGATCTGAAGACATAGCGATCACCCAACTCATCTATCAAAACCCGTAGCAAACATAATGATAGGCAAAAAAAGCATGTATCACAATGCACACGAACGAACTTTTGTCATCGTCAATCAGTTATCACTTAGGAGAAATCAACTTGAGGATAGAGCGAATCAAAATCAGCTATTGAAGTAGATTTGCCCTTCTTAATGTCTTTTGCAAGTGGAGCGAGAATCTCTTGTGCGTGATCTTTAGGCTTGTCAACACTCAAGCTCACATCCCAACACTCCTTGATGACATCTAAGCGCGTGATGAGCAGATCATAGAGCTGTTTGATCTGATCATACGTATCGAACAGAGGATTATCTTCGGTAAGCCCAAGCTCGTTCATCTCTTCGATCAGCTGAGCCTTTGAATCTGAAATAGAAGTGATGAGCGTTGAGCATTCATCGGCATATTGCTGACGTTTTGCCTTATCACTCGCAAGGTGATAATTATTGAAATTCGAAACGACCGTATTGATCTGCCCACGATAATCGCCCAATGTTTGATAGTTGCTTGAAAGGGACTTGAAGATACTATCCTGTCGAACCTCGGAATCAGACTGCTGAACATCAGAGTCTTGATCGTTTACCTCTTCAACCTGATCAGTTGCTACGATTTCGTCCTGCGAAAGCAACCCAGCCGAATTCAAAAATGCTGCCGTAATAGCAATGATGGCAAAGATCGCAACAAGAGCGATAATAGCTTTATTCCGAGCTGAGAGCCCCTTTTTCTTCTTAGGGGGCTGGATGAATGTCTTCACATCATCATTCTTCTCAGCGATCACCTCACCATCGTCTGAGACGATCTTCTGAATAGGAACAGTGATGAGCGGATCTTCCTCATCGCCAATAATAGGCAAATCGTCAAGCATCTTTTTATCAGCTGATGAGGTGTCGATCTCTTCTTTGGGATCGATGATATTACCATCTTTATCGTGATAGACGCGCTCTGGCACAGGCGGGAGCTTTGTTGTCTCTGCAGGCCCTACAGTCTCTGCATAAGTTACTTTCTCCTGCGCCTCTGCAATACGCGACTTGATATCGTCAACTGGCATGCCGCAATTTGGGCATGCAGTTTGGCCATCTTCGATCTTTTGTCCACAGTCGAGGCAGAACACCGATCAGCTTACTCCTTGCTGGCTATTGCTTATCAGCTATAAGACGATTGAGCGCATTGAGATACGCCTTCGCAGAGGAGACGATGATATCGCCATCGGAGCCGCGACCTGTATAGACCGAGCCATCCGAAGAAGTGACACGTATGGTCACTTCGCCGAGCGCATCGATACCTCGTGTAACGCTTTGGACGGCGAATTCTGAAAGATCGTTCTCGATATCCACGATCTCGTTCACAGCACGATAGAGCGCATCAATCGGACCAGTGCCGATCGAGCAGGCGCAGAATTCATTGCCATTCTTATCGATAAGCGTGACCGTCGCGGTAGGAGTGAGCGGCTGACCGCAAGAGATCTGAACACCCTTGAGCGTATAGGAAGCTTCTTGCGTGCGACCCTGTTCCCCTACGAGCGATTCGAGATCTTCATCGTAGACTTCCTTTTTCTTGTCAGCAAGATCGAGAAAGGCTGTATGCAGGTCTTCGAACTCTTGACCTTCAATGTGATAACCCAATGCCTCGAGACGATGACGCAATGCCGCGCGACCTGAACGAGCCGAAAGCACGATCGAGCTTTGACCTGCGCCAACCTCTGTAGGATCGATGATCTCATAGGTGGTACGCTCTTTAATAACACCATCTTGGTGGATGCCTGAAGAATGCGCAAAAGCGTTCGCACCAACAATGGCCTTATTCGGTTGAACGACAAAGCCTGTAATCGATGAAACCAAGCGAGATGCACGGATGAATTCACGGCTATTGATATCAGTATGGGCATCAAGCTCTTCCCCATGCATCTTGATCGCCATGACCACTTCTTCCATGGCCGTATTGCCTGCGCGCTCGCCCAAGCCGTTGATGGTACATTCGATCTGAGTCGCGCCATTCTCTACACCAGCAAGAGAGAGCGCAGTAGCCATGCCAAGATCGTTATGGCAATGGACAGAAATGGAAGCTTTATCGACATTTTTAACGTTTTCCATCAAGAACTTAATACGGCGACCGTATTCTTCTGGCAACGAATAACCCGTGGTATCAGGAATATTGACGACCGTAGCGCCCGCATCAATGACCGCCTCGACCACTTTTGCAAGAAACTCATAATCAGAACGACCAGCATCCTCGCAATAAAATTCAACATCTTCGACGAACTTCTTCGCGTACTTGGTTGCATGGATTGCACGCTCGAGGATGACCTCAGGCGTAGTACGAAGCTTGTCGTAGATATGGCTATGCGAAACGCCGATACCCGTATGAATACGCGGACGTGCACATTCCGCAAGGGCTTCAGCCGCAGAATCGATGTCCTTCTCTACCGCACGCGTAAGAGCGCACACGATCGCCTTGTCGCCCACTTCTGCAGCAATCTGCTGAACGCTCTTGAAATCACCTGGGGACGATACCGGAAAACCCGCCTCTATAACATCAACATTAAGACGCAATAGTTGACGCGTGATGACCAATTTCTCTTCGGAATTCATCGAGGCGCCTGGCGACTGCTCGCCATCGCGCAAGGTGGTATCGAAAATAGCAATCTTGCGAGTCATCACGCGTTCCTTTCTCACATTCAGTAATGAGAATAATCATACCATCTTTCTGCAGGTATCATGCGAAATCTACAGGGCTTCATCGTTTTCCTCTCCTGTACGAATGCGCACAACGCGCTCGATATTCGAGACGAAGATCTTGCCATCTCCAACTTCACCGGTGCGCGTGGTCGAAACGATTACATCGACGATCTCGTCCACACGGGCATCATCGGCAATGATCTCGAATTTAATCTTAGGCACCATGTTCAAGATAACTTCGTTACCACGGAAATACTCGCTCCATCCATGCTGATTGCCGCATCCATGCACCTGCGAGATGGTCATACCGGACACATTAGCCTGAAAGAGCGCCTCCTTCAGCGGCTCAAGCATAGTCGGCCGCACAACTGCACTGATTCGCTTCATAGTTGTTTCCTTTCCCTTATAAACCTGTTAGTCCAAGCCATTGAAGGCAGGATACGCGGACTCGCTATGCTCGCTGATATCCATACCAGCTGCTTCCTGTTCCTTGGAAACACGCAGACTACCGTGAAAACATACCTTCACGATGAGCCCGATCACGAGCGAACCGATACCAACAAAGACGAGCGTGACCAAGATACCTAAGCACTGTGCACCAAGCAAAGTAGCATCACCTGTGTACAGAAGTCCACCAAACTCCGTCCAAGAAAGCTCTGGCACACAAAATATACCTGTAAGCACACCGCCTACCATACCGCCGACTGCATGGCAGCCAAATGCATCGAGCGCGTCATCGTATCCGATCTTGGTCTTAAGAAACGACATCGCAAAATAGCAAATAGGAGAAACAATGATACCCATCACGATAGCAGCCCAGGGCTCTACGAAGCCAGCTGCAGGCGTGATAACAACAAGTCCTGCCACTAGACCAGTTACTGCACCAACCAAAGTGGGCTTCCCGACCTTGATCTTCTCGACCACCATCCAAGAAAGCAGTGCTGCACCAGAAGCAACAACCGTGTTCAAGATCGCCAATGCTGCGATACCGTCAGCAGCGAATTCGGAGCCACCATTAAAGCCAAACCAACCGAACCAGAGAAGCGTAACGCCAAGCACGACGAGTGGAATGTTATGTGGTCGATGCGCGATGGTGCCGAATTCCTTACGGCGACCAAGCAGCAAGCAAAGTACAAGACCTGCAAGACCAGAACTAATATGAACGACATCGCCACCTGCGAAGTCGAGGGCGCCGATCATATCACCGATGAAGCTTCCTTCACCGCCCCACACCATATGCGCAAGCGGACAATAGATAAGAAGCACCCATACGCTCACGAAGGCTATCATTGCACCAAACTTCATACGTCCTGCGACCGCACCCCAAATAATGGCGCAGGTGATCATTGCGAATGCAGCCTGAAAGACTACATCGATGACAGCTGGATAGACCGCCCCTTCAGGAACGATGGCGGCTTCAACGAGCATATCTTGGACAAGCGTTGCGCATCCAAGCTGATCAAAACCTCCAAAGAAGGGATTTGAGCCATCTCCGCCATAAGCAAAACTCCAGCCAGCAACGATCCAGAGCACGCCGACCACGCCGATGATCGCCATCGACATGAACATGGTGTTCACGACGTTCTTGCGCCTTGCCAACCCTCCATAGAAAAAAGCGACGCCCGGTGTCATCAACAACACGAGCATGGTACAGATGAGCATGAATGATGTCGACCCTGTATCAAACATAATGTAGCCTCCTTGCGTAATTAGGAACGAACCGACCTCTTCATCTTGTCACGTGATTTGGAGTAATATTTCATGAGCAGCCATTGTTAACAACGGTGGAAATAAGTCGAAACATGCAAGAATCGCTTACGTTACACAGCCGAAATAACTCCAGGTGGATAGGATAATCACATGATCGCGCTCAGAATAGTTGAACCCGTTCACGACATTGAATCACTCGCGCAGATGGCTCATGACATCTGGTTCGAATACTGGCCTGGGCTCATCGGAGAGGATCAGACGCGCTACATGGTTGAGCGATTCCAATCCTCTGAAGCGCTCAAGCGAGACATAACCGAAAAAGGCTACGAGTACTTTTTCGTGCTCGATGAGGCAGGCAAAAAAGTAGGGTATGTAGGCATTCTGCGCGAATACTTCGCCAATGACCCGAGTGATCCGCGCGCCAAAGAGCACGGTGCTGCTATCTCAAAGCTGCATGCTGATCGTTTGTTCATCTCGAAGATCTACCTGCTCGCCGAGGAACGTGGCAAGCATTATGCAAGCGAGATAATCGCGCATCTGAGCAATCTTGCGCGAAAGAGCGGTCTTTCAGGCATGTATCTGACGGTGAATAAAGCCAACGAACTCGGAATTCGCGCTTATAAAGGTAACGGGTTCGAGATCATTGAATCGCTAATGGCGGATATTGGCGAGGGATTCGTGATGGACGACTACATCATGGCTTGCGCGGTATAGCCCAATGCGATCGAAGATGAAGGCACTCTAGAGAAGCTTTTGTTTGATCTGACGAGCGATTCCCTCTGCATCAAGTCCAAGATCAGCAAAGAGCAGATCGACCTTGCCTTGCTCGATAAACTTATCAGGCAAACCAAGCGTGAGTGCAGAGACTTGCAATCCCTCTTCGGCCAGCACCTCTCCCACCGCTTCACCGGCACCACCGATGATAACGCCATCTTCGAGCGTGACAACAAGCTTCGTTGTCTCTGCGGCACGCTTGATGGCTTCCTTGTCGATCGGCTTTACCCACCGCATATCAACAACACGAGCTGAAATTCCTTCACGTTCAAGCAGATCTGCAGCAGAGAGCGCATAGGTGACCATGCGACCAAAGGCAAGAATCGCAACATCAGAGCCGGACCTCACCTCTTTTGAGACTGCCAATTCAAAGGCCTCAGGAGTATCGGGAATAGCAGCTCCTGGCGCCTCTCCGCGCGGGTAGCGCACGACAACCGGCCCGTCGAGCGCAAGCGCAGTATGAAGAGCGCAAGCAACCTCTGCCTCATCTGAAGGTGCAAGGATCTTCACATTCGGAACCATACGCGCATAGACCAGATCGAAGACCCCATGATGCGTTGGGCCATCATCTCCGACCAGACCAGCACGATCGATCGCGAAGACCACATGCGTCTTTGGAAGTGCCGTATTGATGATGAGCTGATCGATCGAACGCTGCATAAAAGTTGAATAAAGCGCAACGATCGGCTTCTTGCCACCAAGTGCAAGCCCACTTGCCATAGCGACTGCATGTTCTTCTGCAATACCTACATCGAAGAAACGCTCAGGATAGGACTCTGCAAAATCGGCCAATCCTGTTCCATCAGTCATCGCAGCAGTGACAACAACCACATCGTCATCAGTCGCTGCCTCTGCCTTCAACGCTTTTGTGAAGGCTTGCGTATACGTTAGAGAGCCACCTTGACCCTTCTTCGTCTCCCCTGTTGCAAGGTCAAAAGGACCAATGCCGTGGAACTTGGAAGGATTTTCCTCTGCTGGTTCATAACCTTTGCCCTTCTTGGTAATGACATGGACAAGAACAGGGGCGTTTGCATCAAATGCTTTCTTGATGGCAGCTTTGAGCGCGGGGATATTATGACCATCGATAGGAGGTGTGCAAATGATACCAAGTTGCTCGAACATCATCGACTCTGGCAACACGAACTGCTTGACCGACTCCTTCGCAGTCTTACCCATCTTCACAAGAGCCTTGCCAGCTGCACCAAAATTCTCAAGATGTTCTTGAATAGAATCTCGGCTCTTGCGGTAATTCGAACTCACGCGAATCGCACCCAAATGGTAGGCCATTGCGCCAACATTGCGCGAGATAGCCATTTCGTTATCGTTCAAGATGATAACGAGGGGAGTTTGTGCCTGTCCAATGTCATTGAGCGCTTCGAATGCCATACCACCCGCAAGCGAGGCATCGCCAATAAGTGCGACTACCTTTTGATCACCACCTGACAGATCGCGCGCACGCGCAATACCACAGGCAACCGAAAGAGAATCCGAAGCGTGACCCGAAGGATGCACATCATGCGGATTTGAGTGAGGCTTAGGAAAACCCGAAAGGCCTCCATATTGGCGCAACGTCCCAAATTCTTCACGACGCCCCGTAAGCAGCATATGAGCATAAGATTGATGGCCAACATCGAAAATAAAGCGATCGTGAGGCGAATCGATAAGGCTATGCACCGCGAGGATGATCTCAACTGCACCAAGGCTTGATGCAACATGGCCACCTGTTTTTGAAGTGGTATTCAAGATTTCATCTCGGATCTCAGATGCGAGAATAGAGAGCTCATCATTAGTAAGGAGCTTAAGCATATCAGGTGATTCGATCGAGTCGAGTATTCGATCTGCCATAACTCCCCCTTACTTTTGCCCTCTAGTATACGAAACGAATGCGAATTCCGTATGAATTACTCAGATTCATCTGCGAGAACAGTATTGACAGACTCTGACGGGAGATCTGCTTGATCCTGAATAGTAGCATCAGAAGTAGCCTCTTCGAGCGAGTGATCCGAAGCCTGATCTTCATCGTAGGCTGCATTCTTCGCTTCAAGATTCTCTTCTAAAAGCGACGAGGCGACCAAACCCAGCTCGACCGCTTCTTCATAGAGCTTAAGTGCATCATCAAGTGAAATATCGTCACTACTAACTGCCTCGACGATCTCGTCAAGGCGCGCTTTCACATCCTCAAAGTTCTCAGCGCTATTCAGTGTCATGGGATTCCTCCTCCAGCTTGATGGCAATTCGACCAAGGATGCCATTCACAAAGCGCGGCGAATCGTCTCCACCGAATTCCTTAGCAAGGTTGACTGCTTCATTGATCGTAACCGAGATAGGTACCTCATCAACATAGCGCATCTCGTATGCAGCCATCCGCAAGAGCGAGCGATCGACGATAGGCATACGATCAAGCGCCCAATTCTCGCTGGCAGAAGCAATATCGTCATCGATCATATCCATATTGGCAGAGGTGCCTTCGATCAAGCGCTTGGCATAGTTGCTCAAAAGTTGTGTTTCGTCGACCAATCTCTCATCAGAGATGATCGTAACAGGATCGATCTCGAGGATATCACCTTGATAGAGCACCTGCGTTGCAAGACGCCGTGCTTCTGTGCGCTCATGTTGCTGCTTTTCCGCCATGGTCTGCGCTAATCCTGAAAAAGGATGCCATCGACATGAATGTCGACTCGGTTGACCGTATATCCGGTTTGAGAAAGGATCGCATCAGCAATGGCCTTACGGGCATCGCTTGCGATCTTATCAAGTGAGTATCCATTGAGCACGGTGATAACCACGCTTACATCGATAGTATCCTCGGTTACTTGGCTGACCGTCACCCCTTGCTGGTCTTGCTTTGAAGTGAAAAACGAGAAGAGCTTAGAAGACGCCTGTCCAACATGGGCAATACCCGCAACATCTTTCAGCGCGAGCGCGATGATGGTATCGAGTACATCTGGCGCGATAGCCATCCCACTTGTCTGCATATCTGACATTTATTCATCACCCATTTCGGTTTCGATAAAGTCGGTAAAGACTCGACCCTCTATGAAGGCAGGATTCTCGAGCACCTGAAGATGGAACGGGATCGTGGTCTTGATACCCTCGATCTCGAATTCCTGCAGCGCACGCTTGCCGCGTGCAATAGCTTCTTCACGAGTCGAACCCCACACGATGACCTTCGCCACCATGGAGTCGTAATAAGGCGAGATGCGATCGCCTTGAGAGATATAGGTATCTACGCGCACACCAGGGCCGCCGGGAACCTTGAACTTCGTGATCGTGCCAGGGCAAGGACGAAAATCGTAATCAGGGTCCTCTGCATTGATGCGAAACTCGATCGCATGACCATTTGGTGTAAACGGAGCATTTTCTGCACATGAAATCGGCTCACCAGAAGCGATGCGCAACTGCTCTTTGATGATGTCGGTTCCCGTGATGGCTTCAGAGACAGGATGTTCAACCTGAACACGCGTGTTCATCTCCATAAAGTAGAAACGTCCGTCTTGATCGAGTAGGAATTCGATCGTGCCCGCGTTTTCGTAACCTGTTGCGCGCACTGCCTTGATCGCAGCCACGCCCATCGCGCGGCGCGTTTCACCATCGAGCGCAGGAGAAGGTGCTTCTTCGAGTAGCTTCTGATGACGACGCTGTAACGAACAGTCGCGTTCGCACAATGAGATACGGTTATCGTATTTATCGGCTAGGATCTGCACTTCTACATGACGCGGACGAAGGACCAGTTTCTCCAAGTAGACATCACCATTGCCAAACGCAGCCAATGCTTCGGTCTTCGCAGCAGTAAACTGACTTTCCAGCTCCTCAGGGCTATGCACCTCACGCATGCCCTTACCGCCGCCACCTGCACTCGCCTTTACGAGCACAGGATAACCCGCAGATTCCGCGAATGCACGCGCCTCTTCAACGGTTTCAACTACGCCATCGGAGCCAGGAACCGTAGGCACACCACAGCTCTTCATGGTCTCGCGCGCCTGAGCTTTGTTACCCATAGCTTCAATGCTCTCGGGCGACGGACCGATAAAAACGATGTCGTTATCTGCACAAGCACGAGCAAAATCAGCGTTCTCTGCCAAGAAGCCATAGCCTGGATGAATAGCATCTGCACCCGTATTCACCGCAGCAGCGATGATGGACGGGATAATAAGATAACTCTGATTTGCGGGGGCTGGACCAATACAGACCGCCTCATCAGCATAGTGAACAGGGGCTGTGTTTGCATCTTCGGTCGAATAGACCGCAACAGTCTTCACGCCCAGTTCCCTACAAGCGCGCATAATGCGCAAAGCAACTTCGCCTCTATTTGCGACTAGGACCTTGTTGAACATTTAGGCACTCTCCGGTCCGATAGCATCATGGGAGGTGTGTGGCTCGATATAGAACAACGGCGTGCCAAATTCGACCGGCGTTGCATCTTCGAGGCAAACTTCGCGAACCGTGCCCATTTCCTCGGAAGCGATCTCGTTCATGAGCTTCATCGCCTCGACGATGCAAAGCGTTTGGTTAGCAGAAACTTCATCGCCCACCTTGACAAAGGGAGGCTCGCCAGGAGCGGGAGCTGCATAGAAGGTACCCACCATAGGCGCTTTGACGCAATGCCAAGATGCAGGACGTGTGGTGCTTTCGGTTTGCGCAGCGGGTGCAGCTTCAGTAGCAGGCGCAACCTGTGCAGTAGGTGCAGCCTCAGCAGCGGGAGCTGCGACTGCAGGAGCAGCAGAAGGAGCACCGGGCATGCGGACTGCGATACGGCAGCCTTCTTCTTCGACGACGATCTCGCCCACGCCGCTCTCTTCAGCTACGCGTACGAGCTCTCGAATTTGATTGATATCCACGTAATCCTCCTCTTTGGTCTGGCTTGACTCCTCTTCCAGGAGGAAATCAACCTTTTCAGATGTGCGATGTTTGCTCAAATACGTACGAGCTTCGTTCGGGAACAAAGCGTACATGAGAACGTCTTCTTCAGATTTTGCGAGATCGCCGATCTCTTCTTCGAGCTCAGCGAACGTAGTGGTAACGAGCGAACCTGGAGCTATATCTGGGTCGAGCACCTGAGAATCTCCCACCACCTTAGCAACGATCTCTTGATCCATAGGACCAGGGGCCTTGCCATAATAGCCGCAAATATAGTCTTTCATTTCCTTAGAAACGACACTCCAGCGTTTACCAGTAAGAACATTGAACACAGCCTGCGTGCCAACGATCTGTGACATCGGTGTAACGAGTGGTGGATAACCGACTTCAGCACGAACGCGCGGAATCTCTTCCATGACCTCATCCAAGCGATCAAGCGCATTTTGGATCTCGAGCTGACTGACGAGATTTGACATCATGCCGCCAGGGACCTGATGCGAATAGACCTTCATATGCGTCAGAGATGAAACGCCACGCTTGTAGTGACCGCGCTTGCGCACTTCTTCCCAGTATTCAGAAATCTCGAAGAGCAGACCCAGATCAAGACCCGTGTCGTAGCGACTCTCTTCAAGAGCGGCTACGATCATCTCGACCGCAGGGTGAGAATTACCAAACGCAAGCGGCGCACTTGCTGTATCAGCGATAGCAGCGCCTGCTTCAGCGGATTTGATGATATTTGCCGGTGCCATACCACCAACGTAATGGCAATGAACATGAACTGGTAGGCCAATCTCGGCATTAAAAGCCTTCACGATTCGCTCAGTGCGATAGGGCGTAAGCATGCCCGCCATATCCTTGATAGCGATAGAATCTGCACCCAGATCTTTCAACTGCTGACCATATTCCAAGAAGCTGTCAAGCGTGTGAACAGGAGATACCGTATAAGAAATAGCTCCTTCGAAGTGTCCGCCACATTCTTTGATTGCTTCTGCATTATCGACCACATTTCGAATGTCATTCAGCGCATCGAATACGCGGAAAACATCGATGCCATTACGGTGCGCAGCTTCGATGAAGCGGAAGCAGACTTCACGTGAATAATGCTTGTAACCAACCAAGTTCTGACCACGTGAAAGCATGGAAAGACGAGTGTTGGGCGTTTTCGACTTGATGAGCCTTAAACGATCCCATGGATTTTCGTCGAGGAATCGCAAACAGGTATCGAATGTCGCTCCACCCCATGCCTCGATGGCCCAGTATCCAACGCGATCCATCTTGGGCAAAATGGGCAGCATGTCGCCGATAGACATACGCGTTGCCCAGAGGCTCTGCTGTCCGTCGCGAATCGTAGTGTCCATAAGTTGAAGTTTTGCCAAAGTGACTCGCACCTCCTTGTCAAAGTACACCCGTACATGAGTGGCTTGATGATGAACGATTATTATACGACACGAGGCGCCTATCGCGCCTCGCAAAAGTCGGTATTTTAGGTCAGAGTGACGCTAAAGATCAGACGCGGGTGACATAACGACCATCGCGCGTGTCGATACGCAGGATATCGCCATTGTCGATGAACATAGGAACTTGGATGGTCGCACCAGTTTCCAGTGTTGCTGGCTTCGTACCACCCTGCACAGTATCGCCCTTGAAACCAGGTTCGGTATCGGTAACTTCAAGCTCGACGAACATCTGAGGCTCAAGGCCGATCAGCTCATCGCCCGCATAGAGTAGCGTGACCTCATCGTTTTCTTTGAGCCACTGTTCGGTCTCGCCAACGATATCAGCTGCAAGCGCGATCTGATCATAGGTATTGGGATCCATGAAATGGAAGTCTGCACCGTCGTTGTAGAGATACTGCATGACCTTCTTTTCAAGACGAAGCGAATCGAACTTCGTGCCCGAGTTGAACGTATAGTCGACCACACGACCCGAACGAATGTCGCGCAATTTAGTACGAACAAACGCACCGCCCTTACCAGGCTTGACATGCTGGAACTCGATAATGACCCAAAGCTTGTCCTTGTATTCGATACACATTCCATTACGGAAGTCTGCTGTAGAGATTGCCACCAGTATTCCTCGTTTCTTGACTCGTTATTCAGCGTGATAGTGGGTCTATTATAACCATCTCATGCGTACTTTGGGTAATAACCTCGAAGCCAGTTTCGGTAACGACACCGAAATCTTCAAGTCTCATACCGAATTCTCCTGGCAGATAGATACCTGGTTCTACTGTGAGCACTGCACCTGCAGGCAGCGGGTCGCTATTGCCCAAAGATAGCGTCGGTCTTTCATGAATGAACAGCCCTAAACTATGACCAAGACCGTGCCCCATCTTCTTTGCAAATCCACCCTGGGCAAGGATTTCTTCAGCAAGCGCATGGATCTCTGCGCCTGTCTTGCCAGCACAGATCGCCTCTTCGCAGCGTTTGTTTGCCATACACATCGTATCCCATGCACGACGCATTGTCTCAGTCGGTTCTCCGATGAATACCGTGCGCGTCATATCCGAACAATAGCCGCCAAACCGCGCTCCGAAGTCCATGACCACCGCATCTCCCGCTTCAATAGCTCGATCGCTCGGAATAGCATGAGGGCTCGCAGCATGTTCGCCTGCTGCAACGATGGTCGCGAATGCGAGACCGGTCGCACCTTGCTCAAGCATGAACGCATCGAGAGCACGCTGAACCTGGACTTCGGTCATACCTACTTTGATGAAGTTGACAATATACTCAAAGCTTGCATCGGTGATGCGTTGCGCCTCTCGCATGAGTGCAATCTCAAGATCGTCCTTCACGCTGCGCAATCCTTCGATAAGGTCAGTAGTTCGAATGAGTACGATCGGGCTTTCCATATCAGCGAGCAAATCTTCAAGCACGCCGAATTCACGCAGCGTCATCGTATCCTCAATACCTATACGAAAGGAAGGTTCGATCAGTGAAGATAGCCATTTTTCATGCCCTCCAGGCTCGATCGAGATCTCTATTTCGCTTCTCACCGCCGCTTCTTCAAGTGCTTGAACATAACGTGAATCCGAGTGGAGGCACGCCCTGTCTTGCGTAATGAAAAGAGCATGAGCCGGCTCGTCGTCGAATACCCCATCGAAAGCACTCGCCCAAGTGATATTGGTCAAATCACGCAGATAGATCGCGTCAAGATCTTGCTCTGCGAGCAGCTCACGGATGCGCGCCAAACGCGCATGAGAAGCTTCGAGACGGGCGTGTTCGAGTTCAGGACCAGTCAGCATGAGAGTGCTCTTAACTCCTAATCGAGGCTCTGTTGCCAAGCAACGAGATGGTCGAGTACGAAGTCAGGATCGAGCGTAGTTACTTCCCACTCCCCTACATCGCGTGGCAGTACGAAACGAAGCGTGTTCGAACGAACCTTCTTATCAGAGAACATCAGCTCGAGCAAACGATCCGGATCGGCATGGAAATCGAGCGCTGGAAGCCCAAGCGTGTCGAGTAATTCATCCTGCGATCGCACAAGATCGATAGAGGTTCCTAGATGAGCCGCCGCAAGACGTGCTGCAAAACGCATGCCTTCTGCAACAGCTGCGCCATGAGAAAAATGCCCATAACCTGCACAGGTCTCGATCGCATGAGCAAGTGTATGTCCATAATTGAGGCACTCACGCACGCCTTTGGTCTCTTGTTCATCAGCAGCAACGACTTGAGCTTTGAAAACGATGCTGCGTACCACCGCTTCTTGCGTGACATGCATATCTCGATCAGCTAATTCCTGCGCATGCGCACAGAGCCAGAAGAAGAAATCATCTGAATCGATGAGAGCAGATTTAGCGATCTCGGCACAACCACATGCCCATTCACGTTCAGGCAAGGTTACAAGCGTGTCAATATCGGCACATACGAAGAGTGGTTGAGCAAAAGTCCCGACCAAATTCTTCCCTGCATCAAGATTGATGGCCGTCTTTCCTCCTACAGAGGAATCCACCATCGAAAGAAGCGTGGTGGGCACCTGAACGATCGGGAGGCCTCTCATGAAAGTCGAGCCGGTAAAACCTGCCAGATCGCCAACGACCCCTCCACCAAGCGCTACCACAAGCGAATCGCGATTGAGCTTGCATTCCGCCATCGCATTCCATATCTCAGCAGCACAGGCGATCGATTTCGCCTCTTCTCCTGAGGCAACGGTGATGACCGAACAATGATAATCAGCTGCTTCAAGCGAAGAGCGCAAGGGATCAAGGTAGCGCGAAGCGACCTCGCTATCGGTGATGATGAGTGCTTGCGGATTCGTATCCAGAGCGCGAAGTGCAGTACCGAGCTTAGCAATAGCTCCAGGTGCAACGCGCACCTCATAGGGCGCATGTCCTACTATATCAACGACAACCTTGCTCATTATCGTTCTTCTTCGACCATGACACCAATAGCGAGCAGATGATCAGCGATCTCTTTGGCAATATCAGTGACCGCTCGGCCTTCTGTATCGATGGAATAATGCGCAGCGGCTTCATATTGCGGGATACGCTCGATGATGGTCTTACGAGCAGTATCAAGGTTCTTAAACATAGGACGTGAGTCAGTATTCGGAATACGACGCGCAGCTTCATCAGCCGTGACCTGCAAATAGACCACATACCCATTTTCACGCATGATTTCGGCGTTCTCTGCTCGCTTGGTGACTACACCACCACCGCAACCAATCAAACGCGGTGAGCGTGCAGCAAGATCGCGCAGCACGTCAGTCTCGATATCGCGAAATACCTCTTCCCCATCTTCGGCGAAGATATCGGCGATGATGCGATCTTCGCGTAGCTCCAAATATTCATCCGCATCGATTGATGCGAGTCCATATTGAACTGCGAGCTGCTGGGAAACGCTCGTCTTACCTGCCCCCATAAAACCGATGAAGAATACTGGCTTGGTAAGGCTGTAGCCTCCTGCATGCATGGTTTGGTCTGTCATCTGCCCCTCCTTGTTGCTGGTCTATCGTGACATGGTCTTGATTCGTTTTTTGAAAGATTCGATGTTGGCTTTGATATCGGTCATGTTGTCAGAGCCGAACTTGTCGAGATATGCTTGAGCAAGAACAAACGCAACCTCCGCCTCTGCCACCACCGCAGCGGCGGGCACTGCGCATACATCACTTCGTTCTGTGGATGCCTTATCGACTTCAAGCGTATCGATGTTTATAGTATTAAGCGGATCGAGTTGGGTTGGTATGGGCTTCATTGCTGCTGTTATGATGAGCGGCATGCCTGTGGTCATGCCACCTTCAAGACCTCCCGCACGATTAGTCGAGCGCATGAATCCCTTTTTCTGATCAAGGTAGATCTCATCATGCGCTTCACGACCAAGCAAATCAGCATTCTTAAAGCCAATCCCGAATTCAACACCTTTGATCGCAGGAATGGAAAAGATCGCAGCACCAAGCTTAGAGCTTAAGCGATCATGCGCCTCTTCGAATCCACCGAGGGCGGGCAGCAGCCCATTTACGACCACACGGAAGGTGCCACCCAGGCTCTGCCCGAGCTCCTTGGCCTCGTCGATGCGCGCTTTCATGGCCTCCGTAGCCGCTTCGTCAGGGCAACGCAACTCACTCATCTCGATAGCGAGCGGGCGATAGTCTGCTGCATCGCGCATAGGGTCTTCTTCATCCATGCCAACGCCGCCGATCGATACTACATAAGAATAGAGCTCTACACCAACCTCTGCCAAGAATTCACGCGCAATGCCAGATGCAGCCACGCGAATCGCAGTCTCACGAGCACTCGAACGCTCAAGAATATTGCGGCAATCCGTCACGTCATTCTTCAAAACGCCAAGCAGATCAGCATGGCCAGGACGCGGCGTAACTTCGCGGACGAGATCTTTTGGCGCATCACCAAAGATCGCCATGCGATCTGTCCAGTTTACCCAGTCGTCGTTTTGGATCATGAGCGCGACCGGAGAACCGAGCGTACGTCCGAAACGAACACCCGAGAGAACCTGTACGCGATCCTTCTCGATCTTCTGCCTGCCACCTCGACCATATCCACCCTGACGACGAGCAAGGTCGGAATTGATATTCTTCTCCGAGATCGAAAGGCCGGCTGGAACGCCTGAAACGATGGCTGTTAATGTAGGACCATGGCTTTCGCCAGCAGATACGTATTCCATAACCATCCTTATTGGAACGTGCGCCAAGACATGGGCGCAAAAATCAGAAGTTTTCCTAGACCTATTCTAGTGTTTCACACGATCCAGTCTAGCAAAAACTCCAATATGAACGAAGGTAATTAATGCAGCGTTAATCCTGCCGGACATCAGGCGCGCTCATCTCTTCAGAGACCGCGCAGATGCCTGGATCAGAAAGCGGATCTGCCTGTGGGATTTTCTCGCGCAAAAGACTCCGTTCAATACGACGCATCACCATAGTATGCTTGAGATCGACATCCACAAGCGGGCGAACAAGAAATGCCTTCATGCCCACCACGTGAGCTCCAACGATATCGGTGAACAGCTGATCGCCTACCATAACACTCGACACAGACGTTGCGCCGAGCATCTTCATCGCGCGCCTAAATCCGAAAGGTAACGGTTTCATCGCCTTTGCGACGACCGGAAGATCGAGCTGGCACGCAAGATCATAGATATCATCATGAAAGTTGTTACTGAGCAGACAAAGAGATATCCCCTTCTCGCGCGCCTTTGCAAGCCAAACGCGCACTGCGCGAGGCACTTCATCGTTATCACGTCGACGGATAGTGTTGTCTACATCAAGAAAGACATGCGTCAGGCCTAAGCGCGCAAGATCCCAGTCTACATCAATGCGAGTAAGAGAGGAGAAGTATCTATCTGGCTCGAAAAGACCCATGCACGCATCCCTTCGGGATCGAATCCCTTACCCGTTGATGGCAGCCTGATGCTCTTCGTAGGTCTTGCTAAAGAAGTAGTCCAAACCACCTTGACCATTATCTTTGAAATAGAAATAGAAATAATCGGTGGTTTCGGGATGACACGCTGCTTCGAGCGAATCCATGCCTGGCGAGCAGATAGGACCAGGAGGCAAGCCGATGTTGAGATAGGTATTGAACGGGCCTTCGATCTTCAGATCATCTGGCGTAGGATCCCCTCCGATAGCATACGCAGTGGTCGCATCCGATTGGAGCGCCATGTCGATCGCGAGACGATTATAGAAGACCGATGCTACCTTAGCCTTGTTATCGTGAGCCGCTTCACGCTCGATGATAGAGGCAAGGATGAGCGTCTCATAATCACTCAACCCTTGTTCATGCGGATAGGAATAATCGAGTTCTTTCACTTCGATCTGATATTGGGAAAGCATCTGGGCGATAACGTCATCAGCACTACTTCCCGCGATGATCTCATAGGTCTTCGGGAAGAGAAAACCCTCAAGGGAGTTATTGTAGGCATCTTTCACAAAGGGGAAGCGATCTTGAAACCGAGATGCATCACGTGCTGCAGCCAGGAAATCTGCTTCACTGATCGAACCGCCATAGGCCTCAGATACCGCCTTTGCCGTACGTTCAATGGTATACCCTTCGGGGATCACAAAACTGTTGTCAGCGGCATTCGGACCAGAGTTCAGGTGCTCGACGATCTCTGAAAGCGGTGTGCCACCCGAAAAGATATAAATACCCGACTTAAGCGAAGAAGCATATCCGCGTTTTGAGACTTCATCACTAAAGGCCTTTTTATTCTCTATGATGCCCGCATCATAGAGAATCTCTGCAATCTGCGGCGTCGTCGATCCATCAGGGATTTCGATACGAACCTCTTCCCCATCCGGCAACATGTTCGGGTTCTTATCGCAAGAGCCCATGCAATTCACCATTACGAAAACGAGCGCGATGATAGCAAGAATAGCAACCCCGATACCAATATAGAGTGGCGTCTTAGGACGTTTAGGTTTGATGAGCGAGGTGTCGTATTTGCTGAATTCTCGCTCGCCACGTGCATGCGCAGCACGAGCAGCATGATTGGATTTACTTGAATACGTGACCTTACGATTGAACACGATGAACCTTTCGTTCTACGATCATTGACGCGCGTCGAGCCACGCTTGAAGAAAGATCGCCGCAGCGACGCTATCAACTTTACCACGCATAGCTTTTTCGTTCATTCCCGCTTCGCGCAACGAGCGTTTAGCCTCGGTGGAGCTCAAGCGCTCATCGCAAAATTCCAACGGCAAATCAAGCATGGAAGCGATAGCGCGTGCTTGCTCTTGGATTCGCATCGCTTGGGGGCCCTGTTCACCACCAAGTGTGAGCGGCAGCCCAGAAAGAAGAAGCTCGGGCTCCCAATCTTCAATGATCCGCCTAAAAGAACGAGCGTTTGCAAGCACCTCAGAGGAAGGAAGCACACAGACAGGAGATGCAACGCGCATTGCAGGATCGCTGATAGCAATACCACAACGCACTTCGCCAATATCAAGAGCCATTACCCTCATGCTCGAAAATGGACTCGCCTAAGCTTTAAGCAATGCCTAATTCGCTGCGAGCTTTATCGAGTGCTGCAGGAATACCAGAAATGTCTTTGCCACCAGCTTGAGCCATGGAAGGCTTACCTCCACCGCCACCTGAAACAAGCGGCGCGATGCTTTTAATGATGCTACCCGCATCAAAGCCTGCGCTCACTGCTTCATCGGTACCTGCAGCCAACAAGATCGGACGATCATCCTTCACGCCAATAAGTACTGCAGCACCCGGAGCGGACATTCGCGAACGCACAACATCCCAAAGATTACGCATCATGCCTGGATCGCGAACATCGACTTGTGCAATGATGACTGGATATCCAGCTGGCGTGTTGAGCGCGCATTCAACAAGTGACGTAACATCATTATCAGCAGCGGCATTCTGGGAGCGCTTAAAGCGTGTTTGCAATTCCTTGTATGCTGCAAGATTGGAAGCGGCGCGTTCTGCAGCATCGAAAATCGGCACGGAAAGAACCTGGGCCGTTTTGCGCAACTCAGCTTCGATACCATTGAGGTAATCAAGTGCGCCATAGCTCGTAACTGCCTCGATTCGACGCAAGCTCGCACCAACACTACCCTCGCTCGTGATCTTTACCAACCCGATCTCGGCCGTATTGTTCACGTGGCAACCGCCGCACAATTCACGAGAGAACTGATCGACCTCGACCACGCGTACTGTTTCACCATATTTCTCACCAAAGAGCGCTGTAACACCTGAATTACGAGCTTCATCGAGCGTGGTCTCATAACGTGTGGTTGGAATAGCTTGCATGATATAAGAGTTTGCAAGCGATTCAACCTCTGAGATCTGCTCAGGAGTGAGCGCCTCAAAGTGCGTGAAGTCAAAACGCAGGCGATCGGGGCCAACATAACTGCCTGCCTGCTTAACATGAGCACCCAAAACTTCACGAAGCGCTGCATGGAGAATATGCGTGCACGTATGATTCCGTGCAATAGATGCACGACGTTTTGCATCAACCGCTGCTGTGATGTTCTGTCCAACCTTGAACGAACCTGTTGCGACTTTCACCTTATGAACGCTCAAGCCTGCTTCAGGAGTTTTCGTATCGAGGACTTGAGCAGAGCTTGTAGCATCGAAGATCACACCAGTATCTCCGACTTCGCCGCCCATTTCAGCATAAAAAGGCGTGGTGTTGAGGATGATATCGCCTTCAACGCCCTGTTCAAGCTCTTCGACTAACTGGCCATCTTGCACAAGAGCCTCGATAGTCGCAGACGATTCAAGTTGATCATAGCCAACGAACATGGTGGGGCCAACTTTTGCGAGCACTTCAGCATAGATACCACCAAATGTTGACCACGCCGCATCCGCATCATCCACGTTTGCAGCACGTGCACGGGCACGTTGCTCCTCCATAGCACGAGCAAAGCCTTCTTGATCGACCTTTATACCACGATCAGCGCAGATCTCTTGCGTGACTTCGATCGGAAAACCATAGGTGTCATGCAAGACGAAAGCTCTATCACCTGGAAGTATGGCGCCCTCAAGATCGTCAAGGGTCTCTTCCAGATAAGCCTGACCTTGCTTGAGGGTCTCACCAAACCTCTCTTCTTCCGAAAGGACGATGCGCTCGATGAGTGCTTTGTTCTCGACGATCTCTGGATAGACCGAACCCATTAATTCAATGATCTTTTCAATGTAATGTCCAAGGAACGCACCCTCGATGCCGATCGAATGCGCCTTCATGACCGCACGGCGCAACAAACGTCGCAACACATATCCGCGACCCTCATTCGATGGAAGGATGCCATCGGCGATCATGAAAGTGACCGCGCGACTATGATCAGCGATGATGCGCAGAGCAAGATCAGTCGAGGGATCCTGCTTGTAGGTGGTATGCGAAAGATCCTCGCCTACCGCGATTAGATCGCGCAACACATCGGTATCGTAATTATTGTCCACACCCTGCATGATCGCCGCGATACGCTCGAGACCCATGCCTGTGTCAATATTCTTCTTCGGGAGCGCAACAAGCGTGCCATCCTCTTGAGCATCGTACTGTGTGAATACGCAGTTCCAGTATTCAAGGAAGCGATCGCAGTCGCAACCAGGCGCACAATCAGGAGAACCACAACCCACTTCAGGACCCTGATCATAATAGAGCTCTGAGCAAGGACCACATGGACCCGTAGGGCCAGCTCGCCAGAAATTATCATCTTCGCCAAGCTTAGAGATATGGCTTTGATCGACACCGAGCGCCTTCCATATCTCGATGGTCTCATCATCGTCCTCGAAGACCGTGAAATACAGTCGTTCCATAGGAAGACCAAGTACCTCAGTTGAGAATTCAAGCGCCCATTTACACATCTCTTCTTTGAAGTATTCACCAAAAGAGAAATTTCCGAGCATCTCAAAGAAGCTCAAATGTCTACCCGTCGTACCAATGATATCGATATCGTTGGTACGAACGCACTTCTGCACCGTTGTAGTGCCGATATAGGGTGCTTCGAGCTGCTTTTGCTGTAAGAAGTATGGTTTGAACTGCACCATACCTGCAGCCGTGAGTAAAAGCGACGGGTCGTCAGGAATAAGCGAAGAAGAAGGCATGCGCTTGCATCCCTTCTCCTCAAAGAATTTCAAGTACTTTTCGCGGATCTCCGCCGTGGTCATGTATTCCATGTACAAACTTTCTATCGAGCTTGGTCGCAACGTCATTCGATTCTATGCATCATACCAACAATGCACAGAAGAATGAAGCTATTTGTCCATGTGATCGGGAGTGATCTTGGGCATTTCACCCGTCGCATCGGCAAGTGGGTTCACTTCACCTCGAGTCTCGCCTTTAAAGAAGATGCCTTCAGGTGCAAGAATCGCACGACCTGTCTTCTTTTCGAAATAGTACACAAAGATCGACTTAGCCGCTGCAGCAAGCGGAATCGAGAGCAACATGCCAATGAAGCTGCCGATAAACCCACTCATTGCAAAACCGATCGCAGAACCGACCATCAATGCAAGGATGACAAGAGCAGGATGGATGTCGACTGAATTGGACATGAGCTTTGGAGAGATAAAGGTATAGACGACTTGCTGGACAATGATCGTAAAGACAAGCGCGATAAGAGCAACGAGCGGACTTACGAAGATACCAACAACAACAACGAGCGCTGCCGCGATCCAAGGACCGATAACAGGAATGATATTCAAGATGCCCACGATAAGCGCAAGAGCCGCTGCACTTGGTAGATCCATGATCGTAAAGCCGATACCACAACAAAGAGCAATGATACCGCACTGAATGATCGTCGCTTTGATATAGCCGCCCATCACACGTGTGAGCGTAAGCTCGAACATCATCAAATCCTCGCCATAGCGAGATCCAAGCAAACGGGATACCTCATTGCCGATCGCGGGCAACTCGAGCAAGATCCAGAACGCAACAACAAGCGCGAAACCGATAACGAGTAACGTATTGGCGACACCTGATCCAAAAGCAGCAACACCTTGCGCGCTTTGAGAAGCGAGCGAAGAGGCCCAACTTGAAAGCGAAGCGAAAGCGCTATTGAGATATTCCTGGATGGTTGCATCTTGGAAGAGCTCAGCATACTGACTGTAGAGATGGTTGCTCCAATCGCGCACCTGATTGACATAAGCAGGAATACTCTGCACAAGCGAATCGAACTGCGTGCCCACACCAAAGAGCGGAGAGAACGCCAAGATGATACACCCTGCCAACACCAAGAGCATAACAAGATACGCGATGAGTGTACCAAAGATACGTTTTACACCGCGCTTTTCAAGTCCATCGACGATGCCGCGCAGACAAAAAACGATGACCATCGACCACAAGATAATGCCGACAGGAATGGAAAGGACATTAAGGACGATGCCTGTATAGTAGACGATGATGCCGAGCAAAACGACGAGCGCGGCAATGAAGAACCATCGCCCCGCTTTCATCGTCTTAGTCGCTATTTCGCGATACTCCGTATCTTCGGATAATGAATCGCGATCCGAAGGATCGACATGCTTCATGCTTGCAATTCCTTGAACTCGATTACTTCACACCTGCAGAATCAGCGTTCGCCTTGATATACATCGCTTCCTTCAAATTGGCAGCGGTGCTGTTCGTTTGAGCCATCGCCTCGTCACGAAGCGTGCGTGCCGCTTCACGGTCAGCCTTGCGCTCGATGTTGTCCTGCTGCATAGCTGCAACCTTATCGCCAACAGCTTCAAGTCCGCTGTCGACATTGTTGAGCACAACGCCAGCAGTTCCCTCCGCAGTATCCTTCACAGGATTGATACGCTCACGAATAGCAGCAGTAGCCTTGGCAATGAGGCTCAGTGGTGCCTGGGTGACCTTATCAACAGAGCTGGTCGCCTTTGCGACATTACCCGTGATGTTATTCACGTCTTCCATGATCTGATCAACACGCATGATCTCGAGATTGGCTGCATCGATGGTGAGCGTAATGCGATCCATCATCGGCTCGACGCGTCCAACAATAGGCTTTGCTGTTGTCATCATATCCTTTGCATCGTCGAGTAACGGATTGACCTTCTCGAAGACGCAATTACGGATGATCTTGACCAGGATATACAGAAAATACGCGAGCGCAACGAGTGCGAGCGCACCTGCCAAACAGAGGATAAAAAGTCCGATAGGAACCAGATTCTCCATAACGACACCCTTCCTTCCAAACCAAATTTCCTCGATTATACCCTTTTATAGGTCCGAGAAGTCTTTCGCAGAGTAATCAATACGGTAACGTTCCCAGCCACGATCACTCGGCTCATAGAAGCAACCGCGCTCAAGACCATCAGGTAAATACTGTTGCTCGATACGCCCGCCAGGGTAATTGTGAGGATACAGATAAGGACCATATTCGTTGCTGCCGGGTCGATGGCGATCGCGTAGATGATTAGGTACCGCACGTGCTGGACCCTTTTTCACCTCAGAGAGAGCCTTGAAATAGGCCTGGGAGGAAGCGTTTGATTTCGGAGCGAGTGCCATATAGATCGCAGCCTGTGCAAGATTGATGCCGCATTCAGGGTAGCCGATCACCTCTGCAGCCTTGAATGCCGCTTCTGCCACCAGGATTGCTTGAGGATCAGCATTGCCGATATCTTCTGAAGCAAGGATGAATATACGCCTCGCAATAAACTTCGGATCTTCTCCCCCATCAACCATACGCGCGAGCCAGTAAAGCGCCGCATCCGGATCTGATCCCCGCATCGATTTAATGAAAGCTGAGATGATGTCATAGTGCATATCGCGATCTTTGTCATAAGGCAGATTATGATGAGGCATCGCGACAGAGACCATCTCTCGAGTAATAAGCGTCGATTCCTGCGCTGTTGCCACATCAGCTGCAAGCGAAAGCGTAGTGAGTGCCGCGCGCGCATCGCCAGCAGAAAGTGCAAGGATTGCCTCAGTTGCCGCATCGTCAAGCTCGTAGCCACCCGCAAGCCCACGATCGTCTGCAACAGCACGAGAGAGGATCTCGCGGATGTTGTCATCTGAGAGGCTATGAAGCTCGATCAAACGAGAACGCGAGATGAGTGCAGAGTTCACTTCAAAGAAAGGATTTTCCGTGGTCGCTCCGATCAGCACCACGATGCCATCCTCGACCGCATGAAGCAACGCATCTTGCTGAGCGCGGTTGAAACGATGAATCTCATCGATAAAAAGGATGGTGCGAAGATTGCGATGGATAAGACGCTTGTCTGCTTCTGCGATGACTTTACGCAAGTCTGAGACCGTACCTCCGATAGCAGAGACCTCGACGAAAGTGGCGTTCGTACTTCGAGCGATGACACGTGCAAGCGAGGTCTTTCCTGTTCCCGCAGGACCATACAGAATAATGGAAGAAAGCGTGTCGTTTTCTATAGCACCACGCAACCAGGTACCTTCACCAAGCGCGTCAGATTGCCCCACTACTTCATCGAGCGTACGAGGGCGCATGCGCACTGCAAGCGGTGCGTGCTCGAGGCGCGCTTCATCTTCCATATCTGAAAAGAGCGTATCCATCATCTACCCCTTCGTTGCGCGGTATGCCGCCATGACCGCTTCTTCGAGCGCATCTCGGTCGCTCTGAACGAACGTATATGGTACCACCTGCGGTTGTGCAGGATCGTTCGAACAAGTGAGCTCAACACGAATGAAATACGCCTCGACTTCTTCGAATCCAGCCGCAATGAGCGCAAGCGAATAGCATTGCGCCTGAAGCAGGTGTTTTTCATAGAGCCGAGCATCCGATTCTTGCTCATTGCCTCCCGTCTTGTAATCAACGAGAAGTGCGCGCTTCACGGGATCATCCGGATCGAAAGCGAGCCCGTCGATCTCTCCTTCAAGGAAGATATGCTCACCTCCTTGTTCGATCTCGAGCATGAAGGGAATCTCGGCGCGTACCTGTGCACCTGTCATGAAACGAGCATAGAGATTGCTCGAGAACCAACGCTCAAGTGCAGTGCGCAAGCGTTGTACCTGCTCCGAAGAAAGATCGCATGAGGCTGCTTGAACTTCAAGTGCTTCGGCAAATGATCCAGTAGAAGCCTCAACAAGAAAGCGTGATTCTATCGCGCGCTGGGCAAGCCGGTGGAATGCAGTTCCAAGTGCCGTCGCACTTTCATCTCTAAGTAGCATTGAGCAATCCTCAACAAACAGCTCTCCATCAGCGCAAGACTGTTCGCACTCAGATACTTCATCATGCTCGACCAAAACCTCTTCTCCGTGCTCTGACGAGATCGAAGTATAAGACACGACGTCGGATCGCAGCGAACTTACACCCATCGCGCACGCACGCATATCCTCAGCGGGTGTTATCGCAAACTGGCGCTCTCCTGTTTCAGACTCTTCTTGCGCCTCGATCGCATCGAGCAACACCTCATGATGCACAATAGCTGGCTGGATGCCACCGAAGTCAAACGTATAAGTCTTCGGGTCAGGAGTCTTGTCCCAACTCAACACCTCATAAAGCAAGCCGAATATGCCCTTATTCTTGTAAGCGAATTCCTTATCACCCATAAATCCTAGACAAAGATACAGCGACTTCACTGCGCGCGTCAGACCAACATAGAGCAGGCGCTGTGCGTCATCAAGCTCGCCACGACGAATGTGCTCATCAAGGAAATGAGAGAGTTCTGCAGCGTCCATGTCGCGAATCGCGTTTGTGCGAGAGCACGAAAGCAGCTCTTCTTCATCCTGAAAGCCCACGAGTGCTTTATAGGTACCCTCTGCCGCTTTAGAGATATCAGGATGTAACGAGAAGAGCACATTATCGCCGCATGTATCGATACGTAGAGCGCTCTGCTTTGGAAGACCGTTGCGAATCTCTGCGAGCGCCACATGATCAAACTCAAGACCTTTGCTCGCATGCATGGTCATGATGTGCACATATTCGCTCTCGGGCGTTGCAAGCACGCCGGGAGTTTGATTCGAAATTTGCAGAAATGCCGCAAAATCATCCGCAATCTGATAGAGCGTGCGATGTTCTGCTTCCCAATCCGCTATGAATCCGAGAGCTTTGAATAGATTGGCTGCCGTTGAGAGACCGTCGGCCCCAGCCTCTTGCAAGCGATACAACCACCCTGAATCAACGAGCAATGCATGAAGCGCAGCATGAACGCTTTCTCTCTTGAGTCGCTCGCGAGCGCTCTTAAGCAAAGCAAGCGCACGCAGCAGCTCTCGCATATCCACATCGCTCAGGCAAAACTTATCAAGACAGGTGACGACCGCTTGTTCATCTTCGTTAACATACAAGTCGCACAATGCCCAAAAGCGCTGTGCGAACGAAGCGCCTTTCCGACCATCATCTGGATCAGGATACGCGTGGCCGATCGCATAGAATGCCGCATCTGACAAATTGAAGAGCGGAGATTCGAGCACCTGGTAAAGCGCTGTTGAATTCCCTTGATTGGCAAACGCTAAGAGTAACGATTCGATCAGTCGAACCTCTGTCATCTGAGCAAAGACCGAACCAGCCGTGATAATGCTCTCGAACCCCGCTTCAGCAAGCGCACGTGAGTACGTAGCCACATTCGACATGCTGCCCAGCAGAATGACCATCTTTCCTGGCGAAGCACCAGCACTGCGCAGCTGCGCGAAATGGTCCGCGATCGCAACCGCAGTTCGCTGGCGCACATCCGCCGCGGTCGTGATGCGCGAACGATTCTCGAGCACCTCCACCTGCACGCGGGGAATCTCATCGAATAGAGGATCATGCTCGCTATTGACCTTGCCTTTTGCTTGCAGTGAAAGAAACTCATCGCCAAAGAAAGCTTGTCGCGAGAAGATCGCATCTACAAACTTCAAAATGTCCCCATGACTGCGGAAGTTATCAGGCAGCGAACATGCTCGATGATTTTCGTGAGTGCTTTGCTGCTCGTTTCGATGACGGAAGAACACCTCGACATCAGCACCGCGGAAGCGATAGATGCTCTGCTGAGCATCGCCTACTGTCATCACGTTTGCACCGCGATCGCGCGAGAGATTGTTGATGATGGCCACCTGAAGCAAGTCGGTATCTTGAAATTCATCAACCATGATCAGTTTGAATTGCTGTTGATAGGCCAAACGCAAGCTCGGATGTGTCTCGAGTGCTTCACAACAGTTTCTGAGCAAGTCGGTATTGTCGAGACGATCTGCACCCTTGAGCTGCTGATATTCATAGTCGACCAGCTTCAACAATTCAAGCAAGTCACGTGAGAGTACGACCGCTGCTTCCTGCATGAAAGTCTGTGCGATCTGCGCATAGGTTTCACGATAGTTCAAGAAAAAGTCAGCATCGGGCTTATTCGCGCGATATGTCGCGGAGGTCTTCGGGAATGCGAGCAGCACCTCAAAGAATTCTTGCAAGTCAAACATATCAGAATTGAAGGCAGCAGAGCTAAGATCGACACGCTGCAAGTAGCTTTTTGCTTGTCCAAGCGCTGCTTCGAGCTCTTCAAGATAGCCTTGGTCGCGCTTGCCGAGCTTCTCCCAGCTCTTCGCAAGAGCCTGATATTCTTCTCCAAGCGATATGAGCGCGCGAAAGGACACGCCGATCTCGCTCTTCACCTGAGGAAGATACACACTCTCGAAACCATCGGGCATACTGAGTGTCTTTTCCCAAAGCGCCGTGAGGTATGCACCGATGCCCGAGCGTGGACCCTGCATGGGCGGGAACCATTCGATCAACCGCTTCAGGCGCGGCGCAGAATCTTCATCGCGCCAGCGCTCGAGCACAGCTTCGAGCGCGCAAAGCCATAATTCCTCGGATTCAGCATCTTCAACCACCTCGAAGGCAGGATCGATTCCCAACTCGAGCGCATGCTCACGCAAGATGCGTGAGCACATGCCATGAATTGTGGTGATCCAGGCATTCTCGACCGCGCGCGCCTCGTCTTCAAGCCCTTCTTCCTGCAATAACACACGGATGCGTGATTTCAGCTCTGCCGCACCCGAGCGACTAAACGTGATAGCGAGCACTTCATCCACGCTCTTGATATACGGAGCGCTATCTTCTCCGCCCAATAATGCATACGCGATACGATTCGTGAGCGTGAAGGTCTTACCACTGCCGGCACCCGCAGCGACTGAAAGCGGAGCATCGAGCGTGGTGATGATCTGTTGCTGGCCTTGCGTTGCGCGACTAAGATCCATTGATCCTCTTTTCGCAATAGAGCACCGGGCAATGATCGCACGCGTGAACATTGCGCGGGTCGGGTGCAATGTCGCCCGATTTCATTCGTTCGACCGTTGCTACAAGGTCGCTTTCAACGCAATCGAGAAACAACTCGAAGTTTCCTTCGACCACATTTGCTTTCTTGGAATACGCCGAACTTTCTGCTAACGTCTCAACGATCGATCCGGCGAGCACCTCTTTCGGCATGTTCGCACGATAGCTCAAATACACTGCCGCTTTAGGATGTAAATGAGGGTACAAACGGCGGAGTGCCTGAGCATACATGAGTGCTTGCACCTTATCGGGTGCTCCATATGGCTCGTCCTTATCAGGCATGATAAAACCAGCTTCATGGTGAAGCGTTGAGCCCTTATAATCGATAACAACAAGATCGCCCTGGTCATTCACGTCGATACGATCCACGCGACCCTGCAGGATCGCACCTGCATAGACGATCTTATCATCAGGCACGATCGCAATCTCGTGTCCACGCACGTGATAGTGTGGGAATAGGTATTGCTGGAATGAAAGACAGCAAAGCAGCTGGCGCTTCAAATGCGCTACCTCTTCGTGTTCGAGCTCACTTATAGCTACGTAACGTTCTCCGAGATCCGCATCCACTTGCGCATCCATCACACGATCGAACACCTCGCCGAACAGCTCTTGCGCCTCGTTGAGATTCTCAGGGGAAACACGATCATATCCTCGATCAGCCCATTGCTCATAGAAAGCTTGGTATACGCTGTGAGCAAATTGCCCCTTCTCGCGCGGACCGAACTGCTCGCCCACATCATCAAGATGTAACTTGCGCTCGACAAACCAACGGTAAGGACACTTACGATAAAGCTCGATTGCCGAAGGTGAGAGCACCGGGCGCTTTATGCCTTGCGCGTCACTAACATAGGTAAGCAGCTGCGCTCGTTCTGCTTCAGTAAGATTCCCAGAAATAGCAGGGGCTACCCATAAGATCGCGGTTTGATCAAGTGGCAAGATGCGTGCGGTTCGATCGAACTCATCTTCACCCCGCTCGCGCTTTTCGAGCGGATCGTTGGCGATCTTACGCTCGTTCAGAAACGACTCCAAAAAGAAAGCAGGATAGCGTTCATCGCCTGCGAGATCTTGCCGAGCATACTCGAAGACCACACGATCACGCGACACTCGCGCTGCACGTACAAACGCCCGCTCCATGTCTCCAAGAGTATCGTCTTGATAAGGCAAGCTATATCGATTCAAGAATTCTGTCAGCGTAGAGCGGTGCTCGGCGCCGCTGTAATTCATGCTATCGAGCGAAGTCATCACTACCATATCGCAGCACTCTTCAGGATACGATGATGCATCCTCAAGAGTAGTGAAATGTACGCGCTTAGCGTTATCCCTGGTCGTTTCACCAAAAGAAGCAAGTGAGGCTACCCCATCACTGTCCTGAGAGGCAAACGCGCACTCGAAGGGGACCGTGAGCGCATCGATCAGATTGAAAAACGAACCCGGTTGCTGTCCTAGCTTGCGCGCCTCGCGATAAAGACCTTTCATGCGCGTAAGAATAGCCAGTTCGCAAGCGATTTCAAAATCCTCGAGCGATAAACGATGCACAAGATCATCGAACAGGCCGAATAAGATATCAGCATCGCTGTCTTGCACGAGTGCCTCGAAGTATTCAAAGGTGCGTGAAGCGTTGCGGAGTGCATCGCCGATCTCAAGCGCAGTAAGCGTACGATCGGCCCGGATCGCCTGAAGTAGACGACTGCGCTGAACAGAAGAAAGCTGTGCATAGGGCGACTCGATGTAAGTAGCTGCTGCCTGAAACAATGCCTCAAGCGATGCATCTTGAACAGGATCACAAAGAAATGCAACCGCGTTAAATGCCCGTCCAAAGAGCGTATCAGGAAACGATCGAAGCGCCTTTACCGAAACCGCAAAACCCTGTTCAGTAAGCGCGCCCTTCATGAGCTCAAAGAGTGCCAAAGGCTCAGGTGTGCTCACAAGTGCTGTTCCGCGTTCGACGAGCTCTGCAAGAACCTCGTCGACCAGAGATGCTGCAGCAGTTTGCCCTTTAGGCTTGAGCAGTAGATACCTTCGATCTTGCGGCACTACGAACGAACACGCGTCCTTTTCTGCTCGCGTCAGCTCACGCGACTGAGCCTCTTCTATACGATAAGCCTCAGCGATGGCTTGCAGAAAATCACACAAGAACGCAGGAAGAGCTCGCCGGGTGCGCACGATCACTTCAGGAAGACGCACAACCTCAGCAAGCTGGCAAACCGCCTGCGCTGCTTCGATGAGCTGCGCCTTGGCAAGTGCATCTTCATAGGCTCGCACAAATGAGATGATCTCCTTATCGCTTGGCGTGAAAGCCTCCTGGTGAAGCTCGCAAAATTCTGGTCCCAGATACACGATGAAATCACGTAAGAAGTTCGTGAGCAGCGACACTGTTCCCGCAGAACAAACCCATGAATCCTGTTGCTCGAGCAGAGCATTCACTATCATGCTTCGTTGGGTCGCATTCACGAGTCGCTCACAACTCCCCCACACATCCCACAGCTCTTCGATCAGCGCCTCGGGCGTGGTGACTGTTATCCCAAGAGATGCATCAGCACAGGTAGAAGCCATGCGCTTGCGATAGCGTATGGCTTCATCCTGAGTCGAAAATAATATGATGGTATCAGCTAGCAAACAAACGCTTTCTTACGGGTTGGTTTGGCTTTTTATTTTATCCCAAACCTTATATACTGTGGGTAGTCACCCTCTATAACGCGATGGACCGATGACTAATACTAGGGAGTTCTACATTGCGTGTGGAATGGGGATTCGTGTCCGTTGATACGAAAGCCAGGAAGCTCGCTGCGAACACCCACCTTCCTTAGGTGGGTTCATCCTAGGAGGGTGACTTTCTTATGCCAGGTCAGATGCTATTTTTGAACATCTGTTCGACGAATTAGGGACGAATTAGGGACGAATCGTCTAAGCCAGGGTCGCGATGCACCCACCCACGGGTCGCGTTTAATCTCCATAATGCAAACACAAAAAAAGAGGGGCACCCTTCGGGGTGCCCCTACTCCGCATTTACTCCGCATTTACTCCGCAACTACTTCATCGCGCCGCTATTATCGAATGTGTAACTCTTGCCATCGATGGTCATGGTCTCGTTGCATGCCATATCGCCATTACCAGGCTTCAGGTAGTACCGACCACCTTCCCAATCGAGCCAGCCTTCACGCATAGCGCACTCGGTGCCCTCACTAGCCTTGTTGCAGTAGTACCATTTGCCATTCGTCTTGATCCAACCGATATGCGCTGATCCTTCAGGCCATTCCGCGCCTTTATGATCTTTTTCCTTCTGCGGGTGCAGGTAGTACCACTTATTCTTGATCTTCTTCCAGCCTGTCTGCATACGGCAGTCGCTACCGAAGTAGTACCAGTAGCCGTTGATCTTACGCCACCCTGTTACGGCATATCCCCCGTCATCGAAGTAGTACCAAGCATCGAGCTTGAGCCACTTAGAACTAGGCCACGAGCCGTCAGCGTAGCGATACCACCAACCCTTATAGTTCCTGACCCACGCATCCCACGGCGTGCGAACGAATCCCATAACGTACCATGACGAACCAGCAGTGCCGTAGGCGCGAGTACGTCGCATGACAGACCCGCCATTATCGTTAGAGGTCGTAGATGTGTTGCCCTCGATGGTCTGCAACGTGGTTGAGTTGATAACCTTTTCCACGATACCGACGTGGCATGCTCGGCTACCGTTTCCGAACAGAACGATGTCGCCAGCTTTAGCGCCCTTAGAGCGATCTACCCATTGACCATTAGACTTAGCCCACGAAACTAACGATGGGCAGTAGCGGAAGCGTCCCTCGTCAGATGTGAACTTCCACGCACCGACCTCACTCATGCACCAAGTCACGAAAGCTGCACACCACGGGGAACCGTTATAGTTCTTACCGCAATGCTGCTTATAGTAATCCCAGTACTTCACTTTATTCGAGCCAGAAGGACTCTCTTTAACGCCAATCTGCGAAGCAGCTAGACTAATCAATTCATTTGCGGTTGCCATTATTGCTCCCCCTCGGTATCAGCTTCAGGCGTTTGGTTGGGAATATCGGGGTCGGTCGCCTCGTCGCTCACCATGTTGGCAAGCTCGTTTTCGACCGTATCATCCTTTACGTTTGGCGCAGGCTCTTCGTACCCCAAGGCGCGATCAGAGTCGCTAGCTCCATCTGTGGTTGGGTCTACGACGATACCAAGCGCCACCAGAACCGTGATAAGTGCCGCAACACCTGATAGTACCTGCTCTTGGCTAATCGGTAAGACAAAGCCAAGCGTCCCCGCCACTTCGTAACCAAACACTACCAGCGCGGAAATAAGCGCAGATAGAGTAAATTTGTTCTGCAATCGCAGCTTCCAGTTGATTTTCATTTTTTCGCTCCTAACTTTTGTATGACTTCATTTTTAGTACGTCCTTATAAAGGGCGGTGCGGGTTCCATTACCGCCAAGACCGTGATAGGCAGTGTACTTGCGCTCAAATTTCTTCTTGTCATCGGGCGGCGCAAAACCTTGTTCCACAAGTCGAGCATGTTCCTTGTCGAGAATGTCTCCAAGGATCTCTCGCAAGGCGAAGTTCTGCCCCTCCTGCATAGCTCGTAGGCTGTCTTCTTCTTCACGATGTGCTTCATATTCTTCGAGATGCTGCACGAGATCGCTATGCTCCCCACGAAAGCCCTTGAGCTTCTTATATGCAAAGCCGCACACGCCTATAACCGCGCCTGACGCGATAGTGGGGAGAGCCTGAAATACGACTCTGATGAATTCATCCAATGCTTTACTCCTGTATCCGGGCATAAAAAAAACACCCCGTAAGGTGCTTAGAAAGCTTATAAATCGGTGGCTAAAGAGCCTCTTTAACGGCATCACGAATGATCGTAGGGACATCCTCTAAGGTGATCTCTTCACGCCGAATGCGCCGGACGTATGCATTGATGATCGCTTGGCTAGCCATTACACACCTCCAATAGCATCTCGTAGAGGTCGGTTATTGCTCGGTCTGATTCAGCCTGCATTGAGAGGTTCTGTTCGTATAATTCACAGATCGCTGCATCTTGCTCGGCTTGAACAACGGGAGCGGCAAGAAGAAAAGCCTCCCTCTCTTCTACGCGCAGTCGTTCTTCAAGTGCTAATCTTCTTTCTGTCTCAATATCTTCTAGCTCTTCAGCGGTATAAGGCACATAGACAAGCCATCGATGCTCGGTCGCGAAGGTTAGCTCGTGTGGGTAATCATCAGGCATCTCATAGTCGGTCTCAATGATTTCCCCATCTTCATCGCTTGCTTCCCAGTGACCCTCTTCGGGTATGTCGACCACGTATTCAATGTCTTTGCCGCCATTGGGATATTCGGCGATTACAACTTCATGAGTTTGTTCTTCAACATCCACAATGTAACGGTAAACAATTGGCTTGCTGCGCTCTTCGATTCTGCCAAGCTCAATATCTGGCTCTTTGATCTCATTCATGCACTCGTCATAGATCTTCATTGCGTTCTCCTATCCAGTACGTCGCCAGGCATAAAGCGTCTGATAAGCAGGCATATTGTTGTGTGATCCTCCGCCGCCTGTGCTAGCGCAGCTGATAGTTCCCACTTTGCTCGATGAATTTGCGTTGACGTTTGCTGCACCTGCAGCAACCCATGCATATCCGTATCCTGCAAGCGTATGACTATGTGATGGCATCTCTGTCGTGGTAAGAGTGTGGGTGTTGCTACCACCCGTACCCGTCCCCGCATTAAAGTACGGGAATCTACCCGTAATTGCCGTCCAACTTCCGCCAAATAAAGATGCTGGGCTTGTTGAGTTATAGCTGATATATACAGCACCAACTGGATAGGCTTTGAGGCCAATAGCGGCATCCGATGTGACACCCGTACCACCATTAGCAACAGGGAGAGCGCCTGAACCAAGATCAAAGATACGGATCCATGAGGGCATAGCCCCCGCGACGTTCATCCCTCGCTTGTAGTGATACCCTTCAGTAAGCCACCAGAACTCTTGAGCGACGATACTGCCGTTGATTCCGTTGTTTGACACAATGTTAATTAGAAACCCATATTGGGCAGGTTGCCCGTTAAGCATGCCCGTCTGACTAAAATAGGCAACGCCGTTGCCCTGCGCCGCCCAAAAATCGCGGGTGTCATTTGCTGCTCCACCTGTAATATTGGCTCCAAGGCTCGACATATGACCAAAGACTTCGCCGCGCTTGGCAAACTCTACGCTGTCGACAAAACGCGCAGGCATGGCGCACTCAAAACCCTCTTTGGTTGACGCGCAGCCAACAGCCATACCGCGCCCACCTGTCAAAAAGTCTAGCGTGAAAAACGCCATTTCGAGGATGGCCGTTTTTTCGAGCGGCTTGTGCTTATCTGACACCGCAGCAACAAATTCGTATTCGAAGTCGGTAGAGAATACATCGCTTGTAATGACATACTCTTGACCAGAAACCACCTCACCACAATCGATGTAAGCTTCAAGTCCTGCTTGGCGATATTTAACCGTACATGAGTTATCTCCGGTATCTCCAGAGCCGCTCTCCCATACCACGACGAACTTTACTGATGTACCCTCCGCATCAGGAGAGCCGTTAGAATCAACGCGCGATACGACAAATGAACGTAAGGCAGGCGGCGAATACGCTGTAACGTTAAACGTCGCAGTCTTTGTTGCGGAAAGCCCACGAGAATCTTTCACGGTAGCAGATACCGATATGGCCCCACTGGATGTTGGGGTAATAGCCAGAGATGTGTCGGCTGAAGATCTACCGTCTGCATTGATGGATCGCGATGCTACCGAGGCCCCATATTTGAGCGATTCTCCACTAATTGAAATGCTCACAGGCGTTACGCCCTGGATCGCATCAGAAGAAGGAGAGATATCCAGGGCGAATGTTGGTGCTAACGATTGATCTGCTACAGCGTAAACCGTCGCGTTAGCGGTTGTGCCTATGCCAGACGTGGTGATCGCAACCGCCTCAACCCGGAAAGTGATCGTATTTTTGTTTGGTACTTCTGCCCACGAGGATAGCGGGATTGAAAAACTCGTACTTGTCTCGGACAAGCCGATCTGCAGCGTCATCTTATGCCTATCAACTCCAGGGCCAGCCACTTCTGGCGACAGATAGATATCAGGTGAATAGATGCTCAGTGCAATGGCTATAGCATCTGGCCTGTTCGATGCCTTTGTAAAAGAGATCTGTTTACCAAGCTCTATTAGGTCGGGAAAGTCAACATTCGCCCAGATATCACCAGATGATACGCTTAACCTAGTCATCTATTCTCTCCCTCCTCCACTTAAACGAGATGTTGCCGTTTTCGCGCTGCTTCCATCGCCAGTCGTTAACCGCGAGCTCATCGGTTGTCTTGACGCGCGTGATGCGCATCACATCATCCTCAATCGCCGCGACCTCCTGGGCATTCTGGATAAATGCGATCTTGTCACTCGCGATATTCAGATACGCGTCTGCATTACTTACATCTCCAAGCCTAATACCGCCGCTTGTCATGGTGATATAGGAGTCGCGGTCGTCTGATTCGCTTGAAAATAGAAGTCTTAGTCCCTCAGCTAAAAGTTCGAATTCAGTCTTGGAGGTGTAATTGGACTTGATACCAGCGATGATCTTCATGACGTTATCGTGGGTCGCTTGCGCAAGGTCTAATGCATTCAGCGCGTCTGTAACTGCTTGAGCTGCTTCAGCTATTTGCTCCTCAGTAGCATCTTTGCTTGTGATGAGGTCGTTATAGCTCGCTTGCGCATCAGCATATGCCTCTCTCGCCGCATCAAGACGCACATTAGCTACAGCCAACTCTTCGTTTGCTTGCTGAAGCTTTGCCTGAGCATCTTCACTTAGCTGCAGAGCCGTGTCAGAGCTTGCAATCATTTGAATCTTCTCAGCTGTTTGCGAAATGCTTGTCTCAAGTTCTTTCTGCACCGCAGCAAGATCGTTCTCTGATGCGAAACTCGCCGTCATCGTGTTGATCTTCTTCTCAAGTCCAGCAATGAATGTCTCTTCTTCACCCTTGATCTCTTCAAGAGCACCTAGCACAGGAGTTACCGCCTCAGCGGCATCCTGTGCCGCCTTTTGCGCCGATGAAGCAAGAGCCTTAGTAGCTGCTGCCGATTTGAACGCATTTGCCGCAAGAGTATCAGCTGATAGAGCTGCCTTTTGAGCAACTATTACACGTTCGAGTGCGCTAGAAGCGACCGTGTTATCGGTTGCAGGAGCAGTATAATTCCCCTCGATCGAGGCGCGAGAGTTTTTTACAATAACCGATACACTATCACCAGGTTTCACGATTGCAGTAGTACGTGTGCAAGGCGTGAGTGTTTCAGACCCCGTAAGACGTACCCAGGCGGTGCCATCAGGGTCAACTTTGGCGACAACACCAGAAGTTCGCTCTTGTGACTGCGCAGACGAGCCGCCGAATAACGCATCTATAAGAGCACGGCTATCAGAGTGATCCATCTACCAACCTCCCCCAAGTCTCGCCGATCTTGATTTCTTTTTCGCACTCTGCAGATTGACTCATGACACGAAAATCACCCACAATGCCCTGCTCTGGCAGGTTCACGCGGACTATCGAATACGGCATCACACCTCGTTGGTATTCGCGTTCAACATCATAGGTTTCGTATATCTCCGAGAGTTCTGCGAGCTTTCTGTTCGCATAGCCTTGAAGCGATTCCCCTTCTTTTCGGGTAGGAGAATCTTCTACCTCTTCAATTTCACGAGCTCGCGCCACAGTTGATGTCGGAGATCTAGGGTCGTCGTTTCTGGCTATCGCTTCGTCGGCACCATCATAGACCTTGAGTACATTTGGTATGTCATCGATTGGTAGACCGCGCTTGATAGGGGGTATGAGCCCCTTGCCATCAGAAGTGATGATAAGGGATGGCTCCATGTCCTTTGAACAGATGGTAACCGTGCCGTCTCCTGCTATCTGCATGCAGAATGCGCCAACACCGAGCACATTCCAAATGCCCTCAAGATAAGACGACCCAAGATCAAACACCACATGCTCACCGAGCTTGAAGCCACCTTCAACAACAACAGGAGCCTTGATGACCTCACGCAAGCGAGACGCGCACCAAGAAGCCCCATCTATACCTTTAGGTGCATATTCCCCTGGCTTGAACTTGCGCTCTGAGGCAGGGGCGAGAACAGACTTTCCTGATGCATTACCACCCCAGCCACCATGAGACCATTCAGCATCATCAGGCACGAATAGCAGTGTGGCTATCTCTATAAGCTCACCCGACGAAGCAAGTTCTTCGATGCGGTAGTATCCTTCTTCGATCTCACCCGATACCTCCAACTCCCCCGACTCGAGCAGCGGAGCATTATCGTTGGTAGAGCATTTAATTGATGCCGATCGGATGCCAGGCACCTCTTCTGTAGGTAGCCATAGTTCAGGGTTGATGCGTCTCACACGCCAACTAGCCACCTTGCACCTCTTCCTCTTTGCTTGCCAGCTCATCAGGTTTCACGATGTCAGAGAGGGCGCAAGCATGATCGGGAGTCAGTTCGATCTCTTCAACCGATAGAGACACCCCAATAGCGCCTTGGGTACATGATTCCTCAATCCCATCAATATTCACGTTGGCATCGAACGCGAGACCGCTCCCCGTGCGAACAAATACCGCACCAGCAAAGCGAGCAACCTCACGTAGTAGCTGCTGTGTCTCTAGTGAGTCAAAGCGAATAATGTTCGTTGAAAATGAAGCCTGATGAGACACTGCCTTATCCCAGTAGCCGTTAATCGTTCCATCAAGATGTTCTCTCGATTCAAATGATTTCGAGATACCTTCAGAAATCGCGAGATCGTAGTGAAACTCAACGGATGAATCTTCCCAATCGAGCCTAAGGGCATTATGTCCAAGGGTGTATGGATAGTCGGCCCACATGCAATCACCGTCTGCGGTTCTTACCGCAAGACGATAGGCGCTCCCCTCAACTGAATAAGGGGCGAACCGATCAGTAACGACCGACCCAGGCTCAATATCTTCAGCGATGAGATATATCCCGTCTTTGGTCATGCGGTATATCTCATAGGTATCGCCATCTACCATCTCTTTGGTTTTAATCGTGGTAATGGTAACGCTAAGTGCTTCAGTATCTACATCAAGCGTCGCATCAGGAGCAGGAGCGCGTCGATCCCACTCAACCTTGAAGGTTGCTGAAACCACATCGGAATATAGCCCTGTTTCTTCGTTCACTGCTTGAGCGCGAAAATCATAGGTGCAGCCATTCACAAGAGGTGCATCATTAATAGAGAGTGTACCGGGTTGCGCTTGACCCGACCAAACGATGTCATTTGCATACTGAATCTGCTGCCCTTCGGGAGTCTCATAGGTGATACCACGGGAGGTAAGATAATAGGTAATCACAGGCGCTTCAGACTGACCTTCAATCTCGATAGGAAGCGCCGTTACATTCGACGAAGCACGTACAGCGCAGGTAGGAGCTTCGACGATTCTTACTTTCACCGCACCAATCGATCGTTTCCACTCGCCGCCTGTGGTTAGCGTTACATAAAGAGACAACTCACTAACGTCAGCAAGTTCATCTGCGGAAATCACACAATAGCCGTCTGAATCTTCGCCATGCTCCCAAATCTTACCAGCATCATCAATGATAGACCAGCCTGTTTGCACAGCCTCAGAGCCATACGTCCAAGAGAGTGGAAGGGATTCGCCGCGAGCGATATAACTTGGAGCTGTTAACTCCACCCATGCCGGCGATGTGACAGGCTTCACTGCGACAATTTCAGACCAGGGGCCATACACCGTATCGCTATCATTCGCAAGAGTACGCCGCACACGAAGGAACACGTCCTCGCCCTCAGTAAGACCGCCAACATACACCTTCGCTGAATGATCGAAATCCTCAAACCGAGGTTCGTCATCCTCCCACTCAAGGTCGAATTCGTTAACGTTTTGGGTAGACTGCCAAGCATATTCAGTCGATGCCCATGTAACCTGGGTCGATCCTTTATAGTTCGCAATCTCAGACGGATCAGTGACATTCAAGAATGTATCATCGTCCCACGCCACATCAAGAACAACCGACTTACCGTCATCACCACTAATCGCATTTTTGATGGAAGCTGCGCCAGCTTGAGCCTCGACTGCTGGCTGATAGAGGCCAGAATCAACTGGTGCTGAATAGGTAACGTATTCGTTGCGCCTTGCAACCACGCGGTACCAGGTTCGCTTACCCTTAGCAGGCCGTGCGTCAACAAGGTTGTCTGACAGACCCTTACAGTCGCACCCGTCAACCATATCAGGGACATCAGTCCAGCCGGTAGCATTCTCGGCAGCTGACGCGGTCTCGCACTCGCTGTCTTTCAGGCGCTGAAGTTTTACGTTATCGACAGGATGATAGGTATCGTGTCTTGTGTTGATACCGATGAGCACAATCTTGTTTGAATTATCAATGGCAATGTTAGTGATCTGAGGGATCGCAGGCCAAGCCAACACATACCTCATAGCTACCGTATCGCTATCACCAGCACACCCGCGAGAGTACGCCCAAGTCGTAATAGCTACCCATTCGTCATACTTAAGCCCCTTATCAATATCTCCCGAATCGATAGGGATTTTTACTTCATCCTCGGTGTAAGATTTCCAATTTTGGAGAACCCTTGTCGGTGATGCATTGGAAGTCTTTTCGATCTTTACGACAGTGTCGTAGTTGTCGGTCTCAGCATTCATATGCGCACTGTCATATTTTCCTTTGCGCACCGTGATAGCCATATCCTGGTCAGACCAGAAACCATTATCGCCCCACTCGATCCATTCATCATCACCTTGTTCGATACTTACTTCAATCTCTGGGTAGTGCGGTTCACGAATCACCAAATCGCGCGAGTAGTACCAACCGCTCGCGTCCTTGTCCTTGTCGGTTTTACCCTTGATCCAAACATTTACCCGCCCGATCTGCCAAGACCCAATCGGATATATCTTCCATGATGCGCGCGGATCATTTCGCAAAAATGTACAGCTATCAGAGGTGCTACTGCCTCCTACTCCGTAGTGCTTAAGATCCCAGGGCTTTTTGCCAGCTTCCTTGTAGCCAGGTCGATAAATCTCCCACCAAATATCAAGGTGATCCCAAGAGTCTTTAGATAGACCTTTCCAAAACGCCCACTGAGACTTGAATTCAATGCTCGAATCTGATGCTTGGAGCGTTGGTGCGATTAGATCGGTGATCTTAATGGCCATATTTACCTCATTAGTCCGTGAAGTTTGATCTCGCGAGCAATAGCGCGAGTAATGTCTTTGGCGCTTGAGTCTGCGCCGACAGCAAGATGGATGGTCACGTAGGTGTTGCCACCTCGTCCACCATCACCGAACTTTTCATCAATCCCTTCGGCAAGAAGATCAATAAATGGCTGCGAGTATTTCCTGTTCGTAAGAGGGACAATAGCTTCAGCACCATCCTCCCCTACGATGTCGAGCGGAGTTGCCTTGGTTGCGATCGCACCATCCGCATGAAAGCGATAACCACCCTCAGCATTCAAACGAATACCGCCTGATGCGTTCTTCACAGGGAATACGCTCGCGACAACATCATTGATGGACCGCGTTATGTTTATTACGGCAGAGCCTTGCCAGTTTTTCAAACCGCCAGAATTCCAGGCGTTCTTTTGGTTGTTCGCTTCAGGCAGATTTCCATCCACCTTCGCAGACGCTTCATAGCTCTTAGGCTCGGTATCGTTCCATTCGTTTACGTGCTCTTGCGAAACTACAATCGATCCGTCTTCTATAAGGATCTTTCCATTTTTTTCTTCAACTGGTAGATCGTTGTACTTCTTGATGGTAGCTACGATTGTGTCAATGTCATAGTTACATTGGCTGGCAAGATCGGCGATGTTTTGCGCTGATAGGTTCTTAAAGGACTCAGAAGACACCCCCGCAGAAGCGAGCTTGTCAGAGAATGCGTTGGTATCAATGCCATCAAGCGCACCTTGAACTTCGCTTTTGAACCCGTCAAAAGCTGAAGCAATTTCTTGAGCATTCTGCGCGGTATTCTTGGCGGCACCGTCCATCTTCACGTCATACTCTGAGAGCAGCGGGAAAATAGAAGAGATCGACCCATCATAAGAAAGAGCGAGCTGCTCAAGCTCGCTTTCTGTAAGACGGGAGAGACTTGCTGTATCGACACCAAGTGTGCGCAGGTCGTCTTTAAGCATCGTTACGCTTGTGCCCCCCTCTTCGAGGATTGCACGAAATGCGCCACTTGTTTTGTTTCCCCACTCGTCATACTTATCTGCTGAATCAGATACGGACTTGCCTACATCACCCAAAGCTTCAGCAGCTCGATCAGCTGAGTCGGTCGCTTCATCACGGACCTTCGTTGCGTCCTCAACTTTCTTGTTGGCATCTTCAACGGCTTTGTTGTTCGCCCATATCGTTTCAGCAGACTTTCCTTCGGTATCGGCTGCAACCTTTTGCGCTTCGTCGCGTTCTTTAACCGCCTTGGCGTATGCTTTTTCAGCCTCAGATTTAGCCTCTAGCGCCTCTTTGTAATTCGCAGCCTGGACATCAGCCTCGACTTCTTCTTTTTTCTTCTGGATAAGCGCATCGAGAGAGGAGATCAGATTCTGAACTTTGCCATTCTGGTCAGTGTATTTTCCTGCTGCAACATCAGCGGCAGAGATGTTCAGCCCAAATTGTTCATTGACCTGCCTGATAGCATATTCAAGCTCGCCTTGCTCTTGTACGCTAAGGTCTGTACGTCCTGCACATTTCTCGATAACATCTTGATACGTGTTCAGCTCTGCGATCTGCGCTTGAGCTTCCTTGACGTTATCCTGCATCGCTTTTGCATGAGAGGCAATAGATGCATTGAGCTCATCTATGCTCTCAGATGATTTAGAAGATGACGAGCCTAGGCCGTCAATGGTTCCAGCATAATCTGAGAGAGCAGCCGTATCCGAGACAGCCTGAGAAAGCCCCTTTGTTGCCATCTCTAGGTTTTGTTGCCGTTGATAAGCTTCGTATGCCTGCAAAGCAAGGAAACCAGCTGCAGCGCCCGCAATCCCGAGTGCAAGGCCTGCAGGATTAGCGATAGCACCCGTAGCCTTCAAAGATTCAGAAAGAGTCCCTGCACCTCCCGCAGCAAGCCTAGAGGCTTCAGCGAACTGCTTACCTTTGGAAGCGACCACCCCTAAAACATTCCCGGCACCTTGCAGAGCCATGATGCCACCACCAGCTGCAAGAGCTGCTGGTGCTATGTCCGTCAAAGCCGAAGCGACCTCTTTTATTTGAGGAGCAGCGTCACGAACAACATCTTGGATGACAGAAAATGCAGCATTAATGCCACTGGTAATATCTTTGAAACCGCCCGATATATTGTCTTTACCTACAGCATCAAAAACACCAGCAATGCCACGCGCCATAGCGGTACCCATGTTTGCTGCGGAAGTCTCAATACCGTCCGTTGCATTACGAGCCTGCTCTTCAAAGCTAGCGAAGCTCTCTCCACCTTCTTTGTCGAGCTTGACCATTGCATTGAGGAGGTCGGTCATAGAAATCGTTGCTTTGTTCTTACCGCCACCAAGAGCAGCATAAAGAGCATTAGCATCAGCAGTGGAGCCAAGCATTGATTTTGCAAGCTGGTCAAGTTGCCCTGGCATAGCCTGGACTAGACTCTTCCAGTCTTGCATATCTGGCTTACCCTTAGAAAGCATCTGCCTAAACTGTTCCATGGCAGCAGAAGCGAGTTGCTGTGATGAGCCACTGGCAAGAAGCATGTCATTCAAAGCAAGACCAGCATTCGTTGCTAGATCAAGATCCTTAGTAATGACAGAAAGACCCTGAACGGTCGATGTCATATCATTGAGCGCAGTTGGTAAACCTGTCAGATGGTCGCTCATCTTCGTGACTGACTCGTTTGCTGCATCAGCAGAAAAGCTAAGCGATTCCATAACACGCGGATAGTTGTTGAGCGTGTCGAAACGCGAGATGGCAGCACCTAGATTCGTAGTGACAGCACTGATCGCTTTATTGGTTAGTGACGAAAAGACACCTACCACTGCGCCTGATTTGACCAGGCTACCGCTCATTCCTTGACCGATACTCGTGCCCCATTTAGCGCCAACTTGAGAAGTATTAACCCCATTCAAGGCACTTGTGATAGAGCTAGATAAGCCAGGGAACTTAGGGATAACGTTGATATAGCCTTTCCCAAGTTCAGCCATGCTATACCTCCACCCATTTACCGTGTTGCAGTTTTTGAGTTGTTTTTTTCGATTGAATGGAAGCTTTGATTTGTTCGGCCTTTTCAAGATCGCGATATAAGGCGGTCCTATAGCACAGGTGTGGTGGGAGCATCTTTATAAGGTCGATTGCCTCTTCTGTCTCCACCTCATCAAAAGAGACATGATAGTAGTGCCTAAAGTCGTGCCGAAGCTCGCTCACATACCCAGCTTCAAGGCGTGCGAGCGTTAGAAGTTTTTTAGTTCTTCACAAGTGAATACCGTGGTAAAAACGATGCCCATAGCGATAGTGTCAACTGATCCGTCTGCATCAGTACACGCATCGACCACTTGAGCCATCTGATTTTCACCAAGCAGAAGAGTCATACACTCTTCTGCCTCAGCATCGCTCATGGATTTCTCTAGAAAATCAGTGATGCGTTTGTCGGTCATCCGTTTTTTTGGAACACGAAGCTCAAGACCGAGAACAGATACCGTAGCTTCGTTATTCCGTCTCTTTTCGATAAGCTCTACCTTGTCGTCGATGGTTCTAGCACCCCTCATGTCAATGCCAAGAACCTTGCCGTACTCATCAAGCTGTTGCGCATTCATACGCGCGAGATAATCTGGGTTCATGTCTCTCCTAAATGAAAAAGCGGCTGGTTTCCCAGCCGCCTATAAGATCTTTTACTCAGTTGCAGTAACTGCTGCAAGTTTTTCAGCTTTGTTGGTACATCCTGTAAGATCGATACCCTTATCAGTTGCATAAGCCTCTATCTGAAGTACCGTCCAAGAATCATCTGGCGTACCTTCGGGATAACTATTCGTTTCTGTGGGTTCTTTACTATCTGTAGCTGGCTTCGCACGATAGATGTCATAGGGGGTCTCACCGTCATCAAGAGCAGTGAAGGTCATGCCATACACCATAAGATCGCCCTTCTTGTGTGCAATATCATCGAGGGAACTGACCATTGCTTTTTTAAAGACAGTACGACGCTTAACCCCGTTTGACTCAAGCTCCTCAACTACAACAGGAATAGGCTTACGCTGATTAGCCCTCTTTGAGATGTGCTTGATGTCTCCATTTTCATCAACCTCAACATTGTTGGCTCCATAGCGCACTTTCGCAGCAGTCGGACGAGAGACTTCAAGCATCTCAAGCTTAAAGGTGCTTTCCTCACTGTCCACTGTAGTGAGCATTGGAGTACCATGCCAGCCTTTATGGGTAATCGAAGAAATGTTTTCGGAATCAGTGAATCCATTTTCAGAAATCTCTCCGACAGACTCCCATTCTTCATCAAGAGTCGTAGCCGCATCCGTAGGAATAGTCGCGTTTTCATCAAAAGTAACGTAGACACATCCACCTTCGCAGGGTTGACCCACTGTAACAAGCGTAGGGTCGATTCCGTTGTTTTCCATAATTCAAGTCCTTACTAATAGTTGGTAATTGTGTAAGACAGATACCAGCGCGGAGTGCGCAAGTCGGGATCAGGATCTGACCTCATCGATTCCATCTCTACGCTTGCGTATCCATCAGAAAAGTTCAGGCGACCTACGATGTCGGCAACCTCTCTAGCGAGAGAAGATGCCTCATATTCGCTTGTCGCCCAGCAATAGATGCCGATACCTGCTTTATCCAGGAGCGCGTTCTGATAGCGTCCCCCTTGGCGGTTGAGCGTTACGCATGTGTCAACGCCAACAGGTCTGTCAGTTGCGACAGGGACATCGAGAATTAAGCCGAGCCGATCTATGAGGTCGCTCACTACGTCTTTCATGGCTACCTCCTAGTGGCATTGGATCGAAAGCGATTTATGCTTCGCTTCGTTTCGTGCTCCGATGCTCGTTCTGACATAGGCAACCCCAACAGCGGTACGGTCGAGCACATCGACTCGTGAGCCATAAGGCTCAATCTTCATGCCAGAGTTGCTTGCATGCGCATGAGCACACGCATTTGCCGCACTTGCCATCTTTCGCGCCTCTTGCAAAAGAGCTTGTTGCATTGGTGCAGCCTTGCAAATCTCGATAAGCCCTTCTGGATTTAAGACAAAGCTAGCCATCGCACACCTCCGCATCTACGGGATAGTTCCATTCACCAGGAGTGTTGTATTCAGGGAGCGGGACAGGATCGCCAATAACGCGATACTTGCGTCCTCTCCAACAGATAAAGCATCCACGCAACTGATCTTCGTATCCTTTTGGAAAATGAAAGCGCACCGTGGTACGCGAGCTGTTGGGGCGTTCAGCGCCGAACTCTCTGACCTTTTCAAGAGAGACATAAGGATCAACAAGAACGTTATCTACCTGTTCTTCGTCCCAGTTTTTGACAGGATTACCGAACGGGTCGATGCTATCTACGGCAGGCTTTAGCACCGTGACCCTCTCGCCCCTCATGATTTATCTCCAAAAATCGGAGGGTTAAAGCACGCGATACGTTGTTTACGCAAAGGAAGCCCAAGAGAACGTCTCTCGTTCTTCGTGATATACATATCCCCTGTCGGATTCGCGAAGGTGCGCTGCTCTGAATAACTACCCGCCATACGATTAACACTTGAAACATCATCAAGTGGACCGCTCGATAAAACGCGCCTAGCCATGGAACAGCACACGCGCACTAAGTTCGCAGATTGGATCTCATCGCTTTCATCGATCGTCTCCCCTGCCCGACTAAACTCTGATCGCAAGATCGCCGAAGCGTCGGAGAGGAGCGTTTCTGCACGCTCCTTCTCCGATTCATCCAGCAACCTATAGCGCAGTTCAAGTTCTTTTACGGTTGCGAATGGTTCCATGGCTCACCTCTTAAACGATGCCAGGGAACTTGGCCTCGATCTTAGAAGTGATCGCTGCCTTGGTGGTGTCGGCGCTGTCAAGCTCGATGCCTTGCGCAGCACAGAACTCCTTGAGTTCATCGGTGGTCATATCGGCGATAGCCTTACCGATGCGTGCGCTCACGATGAAGTCCTGATGCTCAGCGAGGATCATCATGCCCGACATTGCATGAGTTTCAGCAGACACGTTCTTATAAGCTGGCTCATGAGCAACACCAAGGATGCCATTTGCAGATACCTCGTAAGAAATACCCGCCTTATCTAGCTCGGCGAAATCAGTGCCATAGATATGGATGTTCTCCGCAGGAGTGATATACACGACACCCTGAGGAATCTTGTTTGTGACAAAAAGATTGCGAACGCCCAAGAAATTCTGGATGTACTCCATGCCATAAAGGGTCTGGGTGGTCACCTGAGCGTTTGCGAGCAGATCAGCAATATCGTTGCGGTTAATGAAATGCACGATGTCATCAGCCGAATCGCCGTTATCCTCAAGCTTGTTCTGCAAAGCAGCCTCGCCGTAAGCAAGAGCAGCCTGAAGCTTAGCTCCTACCGCAAAGGTAGCAGCGTTGCCAAGGTGCTTGAAAAACTCCGTGATGCGCTCTGCGCGAATCTGCTTGACCATTTTGTCGTCGGTCTTACCAACAGCGATAGAAAAACCGCTCTTGAGAATTGCTTCAGCGGTAGTTGCCTTACGATAAGGCTTCGGCGTAAACGTACCGATCGGCACCTTATCGACCTTGTACTGCGACAGAGGAACATCTTCGCCCTCTGCGCGGGTTTCAGATGTCAGCTCACCAGTGACCTTATACTGGAACATCGTCTCACCGGCATGCATAACCTCAACAGAGGTGATGCCGAGAATCTCCATCAATCGATCGGTTTCCTGATCGAAGTTGCGGATCATCTCGCGGTCAAGACCAGTACACATCTGTTCGGTGGTAATGGTGTTAGTTGGTGCTGGCATTTGCTAGCTCCTTTCTTAGAACAGCTCGGGATGAAGAGCCATCGCGCGGACACGCTCTTCTCTGTTCTTGATCTGGTAGATTTCTTCTTTGGTGACAGCAGGCGGATTAGCCGCGCCCGTGTCATTAGGGAGCGTTGGATACATTGGCATCGCTTCTTTGATTTGCGCTGCGTGCGCCTGGATCTCTTCGAGGGTTTCCCCTTTCAAGACCTCAGCAGGTACGCCCGTTTCTTTGCTTGCCTGGGCTTTCCACTCGGAAAGCTCTTTTTCGTGCTCGAACGTAGCGACCTTCTCTTCAAGCTCTGCTTTTGCTGCCTGCTCATCAGCCAGCTGCTTTGCGAGCGCATCCGTCTCTTTAGCATGCTTGGCGTTCTGCTTGTCGATGCGAGCTTTGATAATCGCGTCGGCTTGCTCTTTGGTCAGCACATCATCAGAACCTCCCGCGGGTGGGTTCTGCTGGCTGGCTGCTCCCGAATCCACGGGAGGTTCAACCTGAGTTGAGTCATCAACTTGGTTTTGATTAGGCATAGATAGCCCCTTTCCCGCCAAATGGCGTAATAGAATGCGCGATTTTCCCGCTCGCGCCGCGTGAAAAAGCCCCGAAAGAATCCACTTCCAAGGCACGAAAAAAGCCGCCCCGAAGGACGGCCTAATTCCATTTGTCGCTGTTTTATCAGCAAAGACGTATGTGGTAAAATATGTGTTGAAGGAGCCACCCCCCGCCTGAATAAGGAGGGCAATGGGAAGCTCCTTTATTTTTTGAGAGCTTTTATCTCTGTTTCAATGTTTTAGCGACATTCTTTCGATCAGTAGCATCTCGCCATTGTTCATAGAGAGAATCAGGGTCATACCCTTCTATCTCTTCTTCGCCAAAGTTCGGGACGATTCGGCAATCACAATGAGGGTGATAATGGCCATCTGCACCTGCGCTCGTCTTGCTGCGGTACACGAACCCACGAGAAGCGAGCATGATACAAAACATGCACGTCTCAGCTCCTGAAGGGACTCGTGCAAACCGCACGTCCAGAGGGTCGATTTCACTATTAAGGTAGACACACTCACCAGCGGCGCGTTTGATCTCATAGTCTGCGCGGTCGGTGAAAAGCGCAAGAGAATCAACTATTCCCTTGCCTGCTACACCGTCAACAAAGGCACGGATGAACCCCTCTGTTGCTTCGGGTTTTCTCCCAGAATCAGCAGTAGCCCCTAAACGCTCACCTACAGAAAGCTCGCGTATCTCGTCATAGAAGTCTGCTGCATAGGCCGCCGCCATGTCGGTCGACACGCCATAGATAGGATCGAGTGTCTCTATGAGCTTTTCACGGAGATCAGCGACGCTGTCGAACTCGATATTTGCAAGGCTTTGAGCAACGATGCGCCTAGCGGATACAGATAAACCGTTGAGCTTACGCGTATAAGAATCGATGACCTCTCTAGCTATCATCGCTTCTCACCTGAGCCATCTCATTCATGAGCATCTGACGGGCTTGAATCTTGTTCTTCTCGCTCATTAGGCGCTTGCGTGTTGCATCATCGAAACCGACCTCTTCAAGAAATACCTCGGTTTCAGCAATCCAAGGTGCAGCTGCAGCCACTTTGACCATCGCGTCAGCTTGCGAAACAATCGAGGGCAACGCTGGATTCTTGAAATGAGCCTGAATGCTCTTCTCTGCATCCGTTAACTCCGAATAAGGCTTGTTCTGGTCAATACAAAGAGCCATCTTCATAAGTTCGCACAACGCATCACCGTTAGTGCTATTGAGGCTTTGCGCCTTGATGACCAAATCTTCTTTTGCAGCGTATATTGCTTCAGCTGATGCAGGGTTATCGTGAATAACGCCAAGGCTTGAAATAGGTATCGAGGTCTCACCAGAGAAGCGTGCTGCAAGGTCTCGCATATACTCCGTATGCGGCTGCATGCTTACTTGTGGAAGCTGTCCGTACTTCGGAATATCTCCGTCCTCATCCTTGCCAGCTGTGAAGATCGAGCCAATATAGGTTGACCATTTATCTCTATCGAAGTCCTCCTCACTGGCTCCCAAAAGATATTTTTGAGGAACTGTGAAAAACTCGCTGCTAAGCTCACCGCGCAAGCTCGCACGGATCGCACAAGCAGAAAGGCTCATGACAGACCGTGTGATCCTCGATTTGCCAAAAGGCCGTTTAAGCGATGGCTTGTAGGCCATGGGCACCATAAGTGGACGGCCCATGATATGTTTTTGCTTGTTTACACGCCAATTCCCACCAACATCTTTGGTGAACACATAAACCATTTTGTCGGAGTGCATCATCACGCAAGATGGTTCAGGCTTGCCTGAATTCTTTCCGATCTCCATATCAGTGATGACAAGACCCCAGTCAATACGCTTCTTCCGATAGTTCCACAGACCTGTTGCATTCTCGGCGGTATGGAAGTTGATAACAACCTTCGGTTCGTCTTTTTCACCACGCATCACAACCCCGAAAGCACAACAGTTGATAAGCTCGCTCTGCGTTGCCTGTTCGTAGGCTAAAATGAGCCTGTTTTCCTGCATGATACGCTCTGCTGCTTCGATGTCTTGCCCGTTATAGACAAACCCATCAAAGATAGAACGTTCAGCAAGGCAATCCACAGCCTTTGCAGACCATCCAAGGGCAAGTTCAAGTTCGGCGAAATCTTTAGGGATAGCAATGCCGAGGTTCTTCACGCCCTCTTTGGCCTCATAGTGGCAAGTACGCAGCTGATTGCGTGGAAGCTTAGCTTTCCAAACCCTTAACAAGGTATCAAGCTTGTTGCGCTCGTAATCGCTTAGTCCCTTTACTTGGCGAAGTGAATCGAGATTCATTTATCCAATCCTCATTTTCCTGTTCGGGTTTCTTTTAGTGGTCATGACTCCCCAGTGAGCAAGAGAGGCACTTTCAACAAGCGAGCAATCGAACGTGCCAGAGCCAAAGCCCCAACCTCCGTCTTTTCCGATGACTCGTTTTTGAGCAGCGATTGCCGACTCGCTCAATGCTGGCTGTCCTGCATGGGTGAGCTCTGTTTCATCGATAGCGTTGTAAAGCATGGTTGCCGCCGAACAAACATCTTTTGGGGCTGCAATATAAATACCGCGCTTTGGAAAGCCCCTATCGAGCAACTTTCGTTCAAGCGCAGCTGTATAACTTTTGCCATCGATTACGCAAATGGCACATTTCTGCCTACGCTCATAGAGCCAATCAGCAAGCCAAGCAATACCACCATCGGTCGGACGGTATTCGATGCACTCAATAAACCGTTTACCCTCTTGTGGTTTTGAAGCAACGGATAAGGCTACATGCTTACCATCGATTGAGAATTTCACACCATAGGCCAGCTTCTCTTTGTCTGTTTCTTTAGGCGCTTTCTCGACCTGGCAGCTTTCCCACTGCTCTTTTGTGAATACTGCATTGCCACCCTCACGGTTGTCCCACCAACCAAGACGCTCACGGGCAAAACCATCCTCAGTGAGCGTGTTGAATTCCTCTTCGACAAAGCCCTCATCGATACGAATGCCGAGTGCGGGGTTAGTGTCATACCCCCTGCCGCAATCGGATACATCGCCAATCTCGGCGACTGACCACTCATGCCACACTATCTTCGTGTCCGAACCGCTAACCGCACCCTTGCGACGCTTTCTAAACACTGTTCCTGGACTTACGAGCGATGGTGGCGTGCCCGCGAAGATCATCTGTCTGTTTCCCGATGGAGCAGCCGCCAGGGTGGACATGATTGATTCCATCTGGTCATTGGTCAGCTCTTGCGCTTCGTCAAAAACCACTACGTCATAGGTCGAACCACGAGCACCGCCATTAACACGCGAAGAAAACTCAATGGATGCACCATTGTTAAGAACGATAGCCTCTTGACCATTCGTCCTTCGAATAGATACGACCATCTCTTTTAACTCTGGGTAGGTATCGTTTTCGAAGAAGGTGGCTAGGCGCAAGAATGCTTTTCGAGCAGTGTCTACGCGATGTGCGGTATGAAGGATCTTCTCACCGCAGGCGACGAGGCCGTATAGCTCACGCATCTCGATAACGGCATTCTTGCCATTCTGGCGCGGCAGCGACAAGCCACACGAAGTGACCGCGAACTTGTCATTCTCGTCTCGCTTCAGCCAGTCGTTCAGAACCAGCTGCTGCCAGGGGTCTGGGGTCAAGCCGTAAGATTCAGCGAGGTAGCATGCATCAGGGCCATCTGAATAGAGTCCTTCCCAATCATCACGTTTAGGCAGTACGTGAATTCTTGGCTCTTGAGAACCTACTCGTTTGGATGACATTTAATGGGGTCTCCCGTTTCTTCGGTTGTTCGCTCGTTACTTCATCATTGATACCAAGTTGCTTATTGAGCGCACGGATCTCGGCTGATGCTTGCTTCATCGTCGAGAGTTGAGGAAGTGCTTTCACGTCTCCTATGTTGTTCGCATAAGCGACCTGGATACCATCGTCTACCGTGATGTCATCTATGCAAGTCTCAACAACCTCATACCACTGGCAAAGAAGGGTTATCGCAGGGATGTCGGAGGCTTGGAAGCTGCGCCCTTTTGTTATCTCATCCCATTTCTGAGATTTGAATGCGCTTTTCTCGATGGAGCGCGGTTTCTCGATCATCTTCACAACCCGCCTAACAAATCATTGCAGGCACTAATTGCAAGATTCTTGACCACCTCAAAAGGTGCTCCAATGGCGCTCTTAGCGATCTCGGCCTTAACGTGCATCCATACCTTATTGTTCTGCACCGAATCAAGGAACTCGTTCCCCTCCCATGTCATGCGGTTGATCTCGGCACAAAGGTAATTGCCAGAAAAACCCCTCTTGACCGTTCCTTCCACGAGACCCGCCTGTTGCATGATGTCGAAGTGGTAAGCAACTACTTGAAAGTCATTCCTCTCGTCAACGAAGGTTCCTGCCTGAATGGAATTGTCGGAATCGCCGAGCGTGATAAGGATTTCACGCACTAAGTCCATATCTCGTTTCATTGGTTCCTCCTAGCAATAAAAAAGCCGTCTCCGAAGAGACGGCCAAAAGAGCAGGTAGCTCGATTATTCTGCGCGGCTAAGCGCATCGTTTACCATGTTGGCGAAATTGCCTTCATAGGACACTACCCCAACGCCTTCAATGTCATAAACGCCATCAGGAAGAAGAGTGCCATCGACATCGTGGAGCATCTCTTCGTCATCGAAATAAGCGCCTTTTGACAGCTTTATTGCTTCCATGGCCTACTCCTCATACTCGAACTTGAAGCCACTTTTCTTGGTTGCTGCTCGCTTGAACCAGCTAGCATAAACCTTTGCGCCAGCTTTGTTACCAGCTCGCAAGACTTCTCTGTGCGATTTCCCCTGACGTTTAGCCTGCGAAATCGCTGAAGTCATCGCATCAACAGCTTTGGAGCGGATTTTCTTTTCGGCATTTGAGTATTTGGTTGCCAGTTTGCCCCAATCGGCACTTTGGCTCACAGCCGAAAGCGAAAACGTTCCATTCACGGACGTGGCTCTAACTGTTTTAATTTTACCACCATCAAGGGCATAGATTCCCGGTGTAGCAATATCTGCAACAGAAAACGCTGGCAGCCCGCTAGGATGGTTATGGGTCAGCGTTGCGTTCTGGAAGAGCGATGCTGGTTCGTTTCCAAAGTTGACGCTATGAGCGCCGCCTTTGTACGCCGCAACAACGAACCCATTAGAATCGACCAATACCCCAGTTTCGTAATTGTTTGAGGCTATTCTGCTCTCAGCTTGCTCAAGGGTCGCTCCTACCGAAACTCTGTTTCCGTCTTCATATTTCTGCCAAGGAGCATTCAGCAGCTTTTCAGATGGTTCGCCACCACCACCTTGGGCAGCCAATTTCATGAGCATAGACCTGCTAACCGCTCCGCGTCCACCCATCACTTACCTCCAAATGCTGCGCTGTTGCTATATTCAACGACCTCAACGTCGCCATAATCGAAGCCACCCATACCGCCGTAGACCAGCAATCGTTTAGGCGACAGTGCTTTGATGGCAGCAGTAAGACCTTCTTGGTAGATCTTCGCTGCCAGTTCGTCTTCTTTGATACCCACGGTCGAAACAGCATAGGTGCTTTTCTTGGGAAGACCACCGAAGCAGAAGCCGTAAGAACGCTTATCAGACCATGAGAGCGTTGGGATGACCTTGCATCCGTTTCGCTGCCACAGGTTACCCAATGCGCGCCGTCGATACTCGTTCCACTGCTGCATCGGCAGCGGCATGTCCATATATAACGAAAAATCGGGCGTAAGGACAGCCTCGAACTGCTTAATCAGATCGAGGTATTTCTCGGGGTTGTTCCACAACCTCTCGAACTGGTAATCATCAATGAAGAAGTGCAACGTCTGGTTGGCGTCGACCGCTGTTTTCGCGTAATTGAACGCCAACAGGTCAGTCGGGACAAAGTTGCATCGTTTCAATGTCGGCATATCGAGCGCGCCCGACGTGTGCGAGCTATTAACGAGGCTTAGATTGTAATAATCATCAGTGCGCAAGCGTTCCGCGCCGTATGGTTTGACCTTGCTCTTGAAATCGAAGTTAAGCTTGGCCATGTCGATGCCCTTGATCGAGCGCACCTCTTCACGGAGCAACGCGCGATTCCACTTGCCACCCTCGCCAGTTCGGTTATCAGCCAGGCGAAGCGCCTTCACTTCATCATCGGTGAGGTCATCGCACCAGCAGATGTTTTCTTCGGGTATCTCCGTCCAGCCAAGCTGCTTACAAGCCTCTACACGGTGGTGTCCGGCTACGATGACCGGCTCGTCATGGCTGCGCAATTTGATCTGTCCACGAAAGCCAAATTGCTTGATTGATTCAGCAATCGCTGGGACCGAGGCCGAATTGTCTCGAGCGTTCTTTTCATACGGGATTATGTCCGCGATTAACAAAATGAGCTCCTTTGCTTGTGTATGGAGTAAAACCGCAGCTCAATACCCCTTATAGAAAAAAATTCAATTCGGGGGGATATAGCCCTATGCCAGAGGGGTGGCCGCTACCTAGGGGGAGAGGTATACCCCCCCTATCAAACAAAGACTTACAAGTGCCCCCACTAGCTCCTATAGGTACTCCCGCGCCCTTACTATCTACCAATCGCGTGATTTTGGCAGCAAAGCTGGACGATCCCCCGATGGGGTCATCTTGTTGCCCTTTTTCTGGTTACAAATGCGATGCGCTGGTTGCGTGTTGTCAAAGTCGAGCGGATTGCCGCCTCGACTAACAGGAACTATCTCATCAACCTCAAAGCTCATTGGATGACAAGCAGGAAGCGAATAGTCTATCGCTTGACCACAGAGGGCGCAGGGGTCCCCTATCGCCCTCCATCTCTCCCTGATACGATTACGCCTTGTTCCGTTGGATCGGCGCGGGTTACTCTTCTTGTTGCTCATTCTGCAAGCTCACATACGGTTCATGGGGCTATCGGCATTCCTAAAGCACTCTCCGATTCCACGGTATGAGGTCCTACGAATAACCTTTCCTTTGGGTGAAGGAAGCAAAGGCAACCCTAGGGCTATCCTAAAGGCCCTTGCTACCGTGGTAGCATACTGCCTTGATACCACTACCCTCCTAAGCTCATCAATCGTCATGTTCCCCCCCCAATAAAAAAAGCCGCCCCAAAGGACGGCTTCCACAATCATTTCCCGTTATTCTATTCGTGTTCTTGAAGCTTCTCTAGCTCATTCTCTTCTGCCCAATAGAACCAATCCTCATCGTATTGGTCTTCCGCTTCTATTCCATATATAACGCCTTCTATGCCTGTGTCTGGGTCAACTCCTTCGTCAATCCAAATCACAAAAGAAGGCTTTCCAGTTGGCTTATGCAACACTCTGTCATATAGATCAAACACTAGAAATCATCTCGCTTACCACGATGTGGTCTCACTGTTGATAATTCAGGATATTTCTTTCCTTTTGGAATTATCCATCCTGCAACTACCTTCTTCTTTTTGTTGATGCCAATCTCGATGTTTGCCTGAATATGTACCGTCCCATATTTATTTGGCTCTGAAATCCGAACCTTGGCCGTTTTCATCGCATCTCGTATATCAGACTGCATCCTTGCTTGGTTCTTCATATTATATCCAAGCGATTTGAAGAACTTCTGCTTGCCTTTTGATTTCTTGGGATTCAGCAGATAGTCGCTGACTTTTGCTCTCCTGATGATAGCGCGATTCAAGTTTGGCATGGCCAATGCAGTTCTTGACCATGTCCCTCTTCCGCCCATTACTCTCTCCAATGAAAAAAGCCGCCCCTTATCGGAACGGCTCTTGGTCACTTCTAACTGCTTACAGCTTATCAAAGATTCATGTATGTTTGTGTATGCAGTTTACAGAAGGGCAGTTGATTCGTCTTTTGCCATCAGACCACCTCTGCTTTCGGAATCGTATACCTTCTCCACTCTTCGGGCATGAGGTCATACACCTCTTGAATTGCTTTCTTTCTAAGGGACATCATGCCTTGCCATGAGTAACCCATCTCAACACATACCTGTTCCCATGATTTACCAAGAAGGTAATAACGAGTTAGAGCTGAATTATATTCAGGCTTAGAGAGGGCTTTGAATACGCCATGGGCGATATGTTGCTGCTCTACGTATTCTGATAGCTCTGTACAGTATTCTGCTATGAGTTCATGGAGCTTAATTACTCCATTTTCGAGATTGTCTCTTGATGTGCTTTGAGACACCGACTCGGTGTAGTTAATCCCCGATGGCAACATCAATGTTTTCTGACATTCGATATTCTCTTGGAGTGATTGGATTCTTTGGCTCAGAGAGCGAACGTAATCGAGATATGCTTTTGCGCAATGTTTCTTAACATCTGGATGGTGCTCCATGTGTCTCGCTCTCTATTCTGCTTTCAAATTGCATTTATCAGTATACCAAACATCCGTTCGTATATATAGAAAGCACCCCAACGATGGGGTGCTTTCATCAACGGTTATCCCTTGTAGTCGATGTTTTCTTTGTCTGGTTCCCTTTTGTCGTTGACAATATTTACCGCGACCGAAACCGCAGGAATCGCTAAGAATCCGAAGGACAAGGCGCTTCCTGTAGCAAGCAGAGCAGCAAAAGACATTAACGCAAATGACACATTAAGCGCGAAAGAAAGCCACTGATCCCGAACAACGCCCTTTTTGATCGATTCAGCCAACATGGTCAATCTCTTAGATTCATCGACCGTTCTAGCGTTGTTCCAATCAACCATTGCGTGTTGAGCAAAATCAGGATACTTATTGTATGAGTCGGGATCAGGAAGTTCACCCTGCCACTGCGTTATCTGACTCTGCTCTAACTGAGCAAAGAGGATTCCAAGTTCTTCTTCGGGGATAGACTCTATGATTTTTCGCGCAACTGCCTGGCGCTCATCATCGCTGCTGCTCGTCTCTGAGCAATCATGCTTTTCATCATGCGCTTGTGGGATTCCTTGTATGCCTTCTCCAACTTCTTGTTGGTCGTCAGCCCAGGGATTGTCAGTAACTCCAAAGTTGTCATTGCTCACAACCTCCTCCTTTTGTTCCCTCTTGGTAATGGATTATAACTTACAACTATGAATTCTTGTTGAAGCTTACGAAACGGTTTAGGTTACGAAAATTTCGATTAGCTGTTATGCTCCATGTCTTGGCGGATGAGATCCTTAATGTATCCCGATTTGTTAGGTTGGCTTACAAGATGCTCGTAAAGCTCTAATTCTTGCGGGCTGAATATGACAGTGGCGCGCTTGATGTTCTCTTTATCGTACTTTGCCGAGGCGCGTTTCTGCGCATCGCTTACTGGCATGGTATCTCCTTTCTTGGTATAATTATCGAACCATAAAGCTCCGGGGGATTCCTCCTTTCCCGCCCCCTTTGTGAGAGGGGGCGAGTTGTCGGTTTCCTTGTCTATCGCTTTTTGATTACCAGCCAAATAACCAACTTGCGAAATGTTAGCTCAACCCGGAGCTTTAATGGTCTCACTGTTTCCTCCTCTCATTTCTTACCGTTTCCTTTCTCATGTCGATTGCTTTTCCTTATGTCTCTATTATACATTATAAGGTATATATAATCAAGTATTATTTCAAACAATTTCTAAAAGTTTTCCCAGTTCAAACACAAAAAGACCCGCCACTAAGGACGGGTCTCAAGATTGGGAAGGCTTAGGTTCCGAAATTCCTAAGTGTCACGCTCACCCCATGCGCAGAAACCGTTAGGGTTTCGTCCATTTGCATGGAAGAACTCGCAGTAGTCATATGCTTTTGGGTCAGATTTCCTGCAATCCTGGCACCTCACGACTTCTTCGCCGTCTGCGCCACGAACGGTATATACTTCTTGTCCCCGCTGTCCAGCCTCGTATGATCTTGCTCGGATATAGTCAAGGCATTCGTCGCTGATGATATGCTCTGTCATAGCCCTACTCCTAACTCTTCGACCTGGTCTCGAAAGACTTTCGGTAGTACTTATCGAGTGCTCGGAGCTTTTCAGTCGTGCCCCATCGGCATACGCCGCCGCACCAGCCGTAGCCGTGCTTGTGAACCTCATTAGTGCCGCGCTTCTTTACTGGCCGTGCGAACATCGACCACCACATAGGGTCTTTTGGTCGTAGTTCGGTATATTTGACCCCGTGCTCTTTAAGCAGTGGTGCAACCTGGTCGCGAATATCGTAGATCGCATCGAATTCCATGCCTGTGTCGAAAAACACAACCTCGTTGAGCTGGTAGCAATCCCTAAGAAGGATAAGAAGCATTGCAAGGCTATCTTTCCCCCAGGAGACCGACGCTATGCTGTATTTGCCAGCCATCACTTATCACGCTCCATGAGTGCGGTTAGGCGGTCTGCGTAATCGAGCCACGCGTTCGGGTCGGTCTCCCAATTCTCGTGGTTGTTTCGCATATCGTCTCGCAGCTTCTCTAAGCTGTCGGGTTCGATGTGGGTAAGTTCAAACGCATCAACCCATGTCTGGCCGTTTTCGTTAGCAATGCAGACTCTATTAGTCTCTTTCGTTACGAACTTAACTTCGTTGCTGATGCTTCCGCCAACTAACCACACTGTATCACCCGCCATGATCTCAACGCCGTCTGCGTCTAGTACCTTGATTTTGCGGTTGACTGGCTCGTCTAGTCGTTGCTTAGTCCGGCCGTTGAGTGAAACGTAATCATGGCTGCCCTTCGTGTATGTCAGGCTACTGAGAGTTTGGTTATGCCCATTGTGATCTACGAACTCGTTCTTGAACTGAACAGGTCTACCATCCTCATAGCGTGGTCGTGGGATATAGTATTTCTCGATTTCGTCTGCAAATGCTTCGGCTTCTTTACTTGTTAAAACAGTGATTGCAGTTTCGTTAGAATACTCCCAATCTCTCAACCTCTCATGCAGTAGTTTTTTCTTCACTTGTTCATCTTCTTTCTGTCTCGTTGGTATTCACTGGCAGCCTGCCTGCACTCATCGCAGCGGCAGCCGTATGAATACCCTGTTGGTGTTCCGTGTTTCGGGTCGTGTGGGTTTTCTACTAACGCCTCAAGCCTCTTTTCGCGTGTCGCTTTTGCTCGATTTGCATTCTTCGTAGGACGAGCAGCGTGTAGCCTGACATTCAGCTTTTTCTGGCGCCCCACTCGATCAACTAATCCATGGCAATGAGGACATTGCTTTGGTAGGGGCGTATCAAGATCAGTAACGGATACGATCCTAAGCAGCACCCCTCCGCACATGCCGCAATAGTAATCAGCGAGTCCCAAGCGATTGATCTTCGCTACAGGGCGATTTGGCGGTATGCCGTATGCCATCACGCCTCCTCTTTTGCTGCGTCGTATTTCATTTCGCAGTACTGCTCGTATGCTTCCTGAACAGATAACCTGTCGTCCTCAGTGAGGCATGTCACGGTGTCGATGTACCCTGTTACCTCGATTTCTAACTTGCGGTCACAGTCTGGACAGTTAAGGCTAACTGTTGCCGTAGTATTGCCCCATCTGTAATCGCAGAGGTCTTCGGATACCTCGATCACCTCGTAGCAGTAGGGGCAGGTAATCAAAGTCATCATTCACCCCTTGCTTTGCGAAAAAGAATCTTGATGAGCACGATCACTAGCCAAATCCCTGTTGCGTAAAGCAGATTGAATGGCAGGTCAAAACATAGGCATATAAGCCAAACGAAGAACGTAACTACAGCCCACGTGATAGCAAGTGCGAGACCAACCAACAACAGGTAAACGAGTCCAGCAGCAAGCCAGCAGAAAAAATCGGAAATTCTTTGTTTCATGTTTCTCCTTAAATTCTTGGCAGTTGTGCCAACGTTCGTTCTCTGGCCTATCTGTGACCTTGCACCAGATGCTCTTGAAGTCCAATTAGATCACCGCCCAGGGGTCAACGCTCCAGATGTTGCCTGGAGCATGTGGCATGAGAGCACCGAGCCTTAAAGCCTCTACTTGCGAAAGAGACTCCCTATCCGTGCTCTCAAGGTGTTCGAGATAAGTTTCGATATCGATGAGGATGCACTCGTTCTTCTCGCGGATATTCTCACCGTAGAAGTTGAGCGCGATCACTCCATGCCGAAGCTTGTGCGAGCCATTGAATCGTTTGAGCGTTTCGATCTGATGGTCTGCGATCTTTCGATGTTCGAAGCTCGTTCGCTGTGTAGCCTTGCACTCGAATAGGAACGTATCACCCGAATCAGCGAAGAAGAAGAAATCTCCCCACTGCCTCGTGAATGCGTACTTGCCACCATCCTCGATGCGCATAGACGCACCAGGAAGGTGTTTTATCGATTCATGGAACTTGCCTTCGAACCGTTTTCCAGGGTTCAATTTTTCACCTCTATCTTTCGTCCAGTATCTAGATCGTGGATTCGCCAGAACCCGTAGTTGTAGAGCCAATCCCCATGAGGGGCATCCTTGTGTAAGAATGTTCCATCCCACCACATTTCAGCATATTCATCCTCATACCAAACCCATTCGGGGCGATAACGTGCTCCACCATGGAAGTCGTTATGACAGCCCGTTGTTCCTGATCCACACACCGCAAAGAGTGCGGGTTTCAATACGAACTGTCCCCACTTAGTTCGCAGAAGGAATGTCCTTCCCTTGCTAAGAGGTGGAGTGTGATGCGAGTTGGTTGCTCGCATGCCACAGATAACGCAACATGCGTCTTCTTCGAGCGTGTTAGATTTCGCGTCCGCGTTTTTGTAATGAGCTTGGATGTGTGGTTTGCCGTATAGTTCAGCAACGGGATAGGACAGACCGCCAAGTTGGCTAGCTTGCGGTCTGAACATGCAGCCTCCTATCAACTCCTCTAAGGTTGAATTTAGGGAGAGCGGATAGCCTTGAAACAAGTCTTGTAGCAGCAATAGAACCGATTGGTTGCCACATCGCAGCAAGGCATTCCCCAGTACGTGAGACGAGTTCTAAGTTCGAGGTAACAACTGTCGGCTTGCTCTCGTATTCTCGTGCGCTCATAATCTGCACAAGCTTCTCAAGGCGAAACTCACTTGCTTTTTCGGCTCCAAGATCATCAATGATGAGCAAGTCAGGTTCGGTGTAGCGGTAAAGCGTATCGGTATCGAAATTGGTAAGATCGGTAAACATGTCAACCGCTGATGCAAACCTAGTATCGACACGCTTATCAACTGCGGCCTTTGCAATCGCAGAGGCGAGATATGTCTTCCCTCTGCCCGATTTTCCCCACAGGTAGAGACCGTCATTGATCGCGTCACTTACGATGATAGCTTCAGTGTCCATCTTGTCCATCTCTGCGAACTTCATAGGTACGCCAACGCGGGTGTATCGTTTGATTGCCCTTTTGCGCTCTTCTTCGAGGCGTGACTGTTCGGCCTCGGCTTCACGTCTAAGGCGCTCAGCTCGTGCGCCCTCACAGTCACATGGCTTATAACCACACGTTCGCTCAATTCCTTGCAGTGTGAACACTCTTGGCTCTAAGGCAGATCCGCAAAACTCACAGGTACTCAGCGAAGTCATCAATGTTCACCCCTTCCTTAGGCTCTGAGTTGCGCGACCATGAGCGAACAGATGCTCGCCAATCCTTCATTTTGTTCTTGCCTACCATCCACCCCTTCGATGCATAGAAGTCGCAGAAGCGTTCAGCGTCGATTGGGGTGACTCCCTTTTCAGTTGCATATGCAATCGCATAAGAGCGAACCTCATCAATGGTCGGAGGTGAAAATGTCGAGTTTTTCTTAGATATACCGTTAGGTATATCTTCTTTACTATTACTCTTACTATTAGACGATGGGGTGTTTTTCGTTTTGCCGCTCGGCAAATCTCCGTTTTGCTTGGCGGCTAAATTTGTTTTTGCCGCGCCCTTCTTGCCATTGTCTGACCGCTGTTTGCTTAGCATGAGAGATGGTCGAATCGCGACAAACACGGCATTTGCAGCCCCTTTTAGTTTCGGCTCAACACCATAGTAAAGAAACTCGATAAGCGCGGTGTAATACTCGCGCTTATCCTTTGCACTCAACTCCTGACCAGCTTCGATATACGAATCGAATATCTGCATCAGTAATCCACCGCCTCTTCTCTAGTGATGTAGAAATGAATACCAGGAGCGCATTCATTCCATCGGTTTTCATCAAATGGCAAAGTCGGATAAACAGTCTTGCCTACTTCATAACAGAAGTTACGATCATGATCAGAAAAAACACACTCACCGTGATCTATCGAAGTGCCGTCTAAGTGCTGAATATCGAGCACTTTCGCGTAAGAACAGCGGCATTTGCGACCGCTTGCATTTGACCGCTTCGCATCATCAGGGATAAGCAATTTGACAATCACTCTTTCCGCTGATGAAAGTCGCGCTTTCTTCCAGCCGATAATCGTACCCTCTGGGCAAATGACCGTTTGCGCTTGAATAAGCTCGGCATTCTCGGCACCGCGCAGGTTGGCACCGTACAGGTTGGCACCGCGCAGGTCGGCACCGTACAGGTTGGCACCGTACAGGTTGGCACTGCTCAGGTTTTTGAAACTCAAATCTGCACATTTGCCGCCCTCTTCGTTATAGAGCCACTTGCGATGTAACTCCAGGATGCTGTTCAGTTCCTGTCTCTCCATAGCAACTCCTAGAACGGGATATTTTCGTCATAAACTGACGGCTGAACCATTTGTGGCTGCTGCACGGGAATAGCTTGCTGCGCTGGCTGAACAACAGGCTGTGGCGCAGGTTGCGCGTATTGAGGAGCAGACTGTGTAGTCTGTTGCTGAGTCTTGAAGAATTCGATCTCATCCACAGTGACATCGATCTTCGATCGCTTCTGCCCTTCACGTTCCCACTGGCTCCAACGAAGTTTTCCTTCGATAGCAACCTTGCTCCCCTTAGAGAGGAAGCGAGAAACGCTCTCGGCACGAGCGCCGAACATGGTGCAATCAATAAAGTTCGGATAGTCTTCCCATTCTCCTGTCTGCTGATTGCGCCGACGGTCGTTTACCGCAACGCCAAACGACAAGACAGGCGTACCTGACGCGGTTGCCCTCAGCTCAGGATCGCGGGTAAGGTTTCCGCTGATATTTACACGATTGATACTCATTGATTATCCTTTCCAGGCTCTACGAAACGGAGCCTCGACATTTCTTCTGGGGTCATTACTTGAATGCCTTGTTGCTCGCACTCATAGCGCATACCTTCTATAAGACGAGTGAATTCTGCTGAGTCCATACGAGACGAGCCTTTGTAAACCTTCACAACGCACCTCTCTTCGCCCTCTACGTAGTCCATACCTATGACATCGAAGTAAGTGAAGTAATCATCTAAAGGAACGCTTAGAGACAGGCTCATTACCTCACAGACTCCGTAATCACGAAGCATTTGTTTGTGGAGATCAGAGTCCGAGGTGCGCATTGTCCGCGCTAGTTGGTTAAGCATTGCCCAGTAGTAAGCGTTTTGCGTAAGGCTTCGCCTCTTCTTATGCTCTTTGCATTCAAACTGCTTCTCTGCGCCGCATTCAGCCATGAACGCGACACATTCAGACAGGGAGCCGATCATGACACGACCGTAAAGTGGTGATTGCCGCATTCACATTGGCACTGAGCAATCTGCACTTGAGACTCGAATTGATATTGCATTCCGCAAGCTGTGCATTCAGCGATGATCGAAGTATTGTCCTGTGAGTCAACGTCAGGTGTCCCGTTGTCGATCGCGAAAAGGTTGCAAAGCGCGTACTTCTTCGCATAGGAAGAAGCCATACCGGTTACCTGCATATCATCGCTCTTTGTCTTGTGCTCAGGCTCTCTTGCGTAGCCTAACGCCCAGACTTCCCCGTTTGTGCCGTAGTGGCGAAGACATATACGCGAAACGATATAAAATCGGTCGCCTTCACTTACGAGGCTATCCGACATTATGAGAACGCAGTCAGTCTGTTTAACAAGAGGTTTGAGCGCCTCCAGAATGTCCTCTGCGCTGCGGTAGTTAAAACCACCGAAATCGTTACGGCGGTCTTTTGCAACTTCGAGGTTCTGCTGGATGTAAGCCAGCGCCTCGTATACGTTTTCCATCATGCCTCCAAAAGGTTAGTAACGGATACGCCCTGAAGAGCAGGACGCAGTGCTTTGATAGCGTCGTTCTGGTTGATCCTTACCATGGTTGTTTTAGGAACTGATCCCTTGTACTCAAATAGCTCATTGGCGATCTCTCCTGTCTCAAGGCAGATGATGTCTCCGTTATCAGCAAGCGTGAATGACTCTCGCCAATCATCAGCTGGCACGGTCTTAGTAAGGCCGCACGAGTCAAGATATTTGACAGCGTGAAACTCTGCACCAGGTTTGATCTCGAAAGATGGTTTGGTGTAAGTCAGAGACACGGTTCCAACCTTCGACCCGTCTACTTTTATCTCGCGTCTATCAACACCGTATGTTTCATTGAGAGTGAAAAGCTCATCTTTCGCTTCGCCTTTGAGGTCCTTTAGAAGAACGTTAAGCTGCTTTTGCAGTATGTCTGCAAGAACAAGCTTCTCGTCTTGGGTTAGCTCCATTAGATCATCTCCTCCAAATACGTGACTGGGTAGAGTCCCCAGCAGTCGATGTCCGAATCTCGCATGTTGAGCTTCGCTTCAAGCGATGGATCAACTAATACGAGATAACGAGCAATGCCAGCCCAATAGTTGTTGTTAAACGCGAGTGGTTTATCGTTACAAAGATGTCTACGAGATAGCTCATTGGCGAAGTAATCACGTGGACGCGGCACGACCTTCTCATGCTGCATGATGTTCAGGATGAAAAAGAACGCGCCTCTATGCGCCTCCATCCACGTTTTCACTGCTTCTGCCTGCTTGCGCCCTGCATTGATATTGAGCTGAGAGATGGTCTTCTTGCGGACATGCGGTGAATCGATGGTCTTTCGCGAGTTCATACTTACACCACCAATCCTGCGAACATAAGGGCTAAGAGAATAAGGAGAAGGACAGCGAAGATAGCGCCATAAGCAATGTCTTTTACTGCCTCTTTCTTCGGGATATACCCAAAGCCCAAAAAGTTGATATAATCAGAGTGTGTTTTGTGCTTCGCCCCCTTCTTGGGGGCGTTGCTGTTTGTAGATTCATTCATTCATTTCCTCCTTAAAAACTGAATACCCCACCGCCCTCTTCATGGCGTACCGTGGTCATCGCGCACTACCGCTCTCACATGGCTTGGTCGCTAACGAGGTTGGCGGGGTTATTCTGCTTTCAAGGTGCGCTGAATAGGCATAAGGACAGCTACTTGATCAGATCCTCGATGGAGCATTCAAGCGCATCAGCAAGTCGCTTGATGCAACCCAGTTGTGCTTTCTCAACTCCGTGAAGTTGCCATTTACTAACCACACGACGAGACACCTTCGCTCGTCTAGCAGCTTCAGCAATCGATATGCCTCTTAACTTGCAGAGCTCAGCAACATTGAAATTCATTCGTACTCCTTTTTGTGTGTCGAACATCTGTACCCACAATATGTGGTATGCTTATGCCATGAAAGAAGTTACAAGTTGCATTCGGACTTCTTTCATAAACCCTCAACCATCCAAGATTGGAAAGGAGGTGGCTCCATGGCCGTACACCATGGCGGCAAAGTCGGTAAAGCTGCTAAGACTCTGGCTTCCCATTCATCATCAAAAGGAAGCAAGTCAAAAGCTGGCACCACTCTTGCCAACCACAAAGCTGCTAAGCATTAGGCAGCCGTCTGCCCCAGACGTTACTGGGGCGTTTTTATGCCTATTCAACTTTCAAGGTGCGGATATGCGGGTGAATCCGAATGCCCACTCGATATGAAGGCACTCGCATATCCTTTGTGCCAGTAGGCACAAAGGGAGCATCAGCGTTTTATGAGTGATTCATGGAAGAAGTCAGAGGAGATGCTGATGCTCCCTGTGTAACTACTTGGCTTCGTAGAACCTCAGTAGGTCAGCAGAGGCTATACGCCACTGCTTCCCTACCTTCCTGCAACGTAAGGAGCCATTACGACACAGGCGGCGTATGGTCTGCTCTGAGACCTTTACTCTCTGTGCTGCTTCTTGTGGCGTTAGGATCATGGCTATCCTTTCCCTTTAAGGTTCCCTACGATGGCAAGTGATGCGAGAATGATTCCACCAGCCGTAAGAAAGGAGGTGAGCGCATGAGAAGAGAGCCGATTGATTCCGCTAACGACGCAAAGCTTTCCGCAACTCGGGGAGACATTAACCAAGCTATTGTTGCTTTGGCTGATGCGATCGCAGGCATTGCCTTTTACCAAGGGCAGATCAAAAGCGACCTCGCTAAGATCAAACAGACACTGAACATTCGCTAAAGGTTTGCCGCTCGCTTGCGCAGTTGCCAACGCTCTGTGAGCGGCTACCTCCATCGCCGAGACCATGCCAGGATACTTTCGTTCGAAGGCTTCAGCCGACATGGGCAGCTCTTCAGGTGTGTTGCACATCTCTTCCTTCTTTCTAGCGAAGCTGGGGGCGCCCGGCTTCCGCCCATTCGCGATAGCGTTTGATGAAGTAGTTATATGCCGGGATGTTCTTCATCGGCTTGGCTTGTGGTTTGGATTCGGCGCAGATCGCGCCTTTGGCTTTCGTGGTCATTGGCGCACCCCTCTGAAATGGTCAAGCAGTCGGTCAAGACCGCCGCGGGTATCGTAATCGCAGCCATATTCGGCGGGTTCTTCGCATGGCTTTTCGTTTTTCTTCTTGGGTAGTTCCTTGATCATGAATACCCACCAGAAGCTATGCTCTGCGCAGAACTCCCCAGCCTTCTTCCTAGCATCTTCGATATCAGCTGCGGGGTAATCGAGCCAAACGACATCGTATTTAAACGATCGGTCAGGAAAGATTCCTGCTCTGTAAAAGCGTTTCATGGTAATTCCTTCTAATGGGTCGTATTGGTTAGTTTATTTAACCTTGTTGGTCAAAAAAAATTTCATTTACCGAAACGCCTAGAAACTCACATACCGCGACAGCTTGATCGATACTCATTGCACCTTGGTTTTCTTCGTACTTTGAGTATGTCTGACGCGAAACTCCAAGATAGTCAGCAACGGCAGAGAGCTTAACCCCTTTTGCCTCGCGTATGGATTTTAGATTCTCCATTGGATTCCTTTCGACAACTAAATGTTAATTAAAATAACATTGTGATGTCAAGTAAAATTTCCTAGAATGTTAAATAAAGTTTCCAAGAGGTGAGAGAGATGGGCATTTCAAACCAAATAAAAACACTGCGCCTTGCAGCAGATATGACCCAGGCTGAACTTGCTGAAAGGCTTGGTGTCACAAGAGCAACCGTTACCCAATGGGAGTCTGGCTGGTCACAGCCTCGAATGGGTAAGGTTCAAAAGCTCGCTGAAATCTTCAATATCTCAATTTCTGAGCTTGTTGATACTGAGAAAAAGACTCATTCGTCTTCTTCTGACTTCGTAGACGTGCCATTATATGGGTCTATCGCAGCAGGGACTCCTATAGAGATGATAGAGATTGAAGAAGCCTACCCCGTTGCTGCTAAGAAGATAGAACAATACCCTGATGCTTTCTTGCTCAAGGTAAAAGGTCGTTCCATGGACAAGATCCTCCCCGATGGATGCTATGCTCTAGTAGACCCCTGCAACGATGTAGAGCGTGATAATCAACCCTATGCGGTCTGCGTGAATGGCTACGATGCCACAGTAAAGAGAGTGAGAAAGCTCGCTAATGGCTTTGAGCTGGTACCTGACTCGACTGACCCCACTTATAAGACTCAAGTGTATGACTATGGCGTTGAGGGCACTGAGGCCATCACAGTCATAGGCAGAGTGGTTTATTATGTGCTGCCGTTTGATTGGGAGTTTTAGGGGTAAAGATGAACGAAGAAGAACTAAAAACATACGAACGTCTGCTTGACAAAGCAAGCGAATCTTTCGTTCTGGCGATCGAGATATACAATCGACCAAGCATCAAATATCGAGTAGAAGGTTTCTCTTTCTTTGTGTGTAATGCTTGGGAGCTGATGCTAAAGGCAAAGCTGATTAAAGATCAGGGCCTCTCGTCGATCTATTACAAAGACAATCCTGATCGAACTATCACGCTTGAGCTTTGCGTTGCTAGAGTGTTCACAAACGCCAAAGATCCTTTGCGGAGGAATCTTGAAGGGATCATTAAGCTCCGAAACACAAGCACTCATTTTATTGTTGAAGAATACGAGCAGATTTATGTCGGCTTATTTCAATCGTGTGTGACGAATTTCGATGACAAAATGTTTGAATTTCATGAGAGGCGTATGGGTGATGTCATACCTCCTCATTTCCTTACTCTCTCGATGACCGCAGATCCCGCAACACCAGAAAAGATACGAGCGAAATACCCGCCCGATGTTGCAGAAAAGTTTCTCTTTGACGAAGCCGAGATTGAACAGGAGATAACTATTCAGGCAAACCAGAGATACTACTCAGTTATGGTTACCGAGTTAGCAGTTGTCAAAAACCCAAAGAATGCCGATTTCGCAGTAGTGTACGATACTGATTCTGATAAAGCGATTCGTACCGCAAAAGTGTTTCAAGATCCAAGCAGAACACATCCGTTTTCAGCAGGAAAAATTGTTGATCAAGTAAACAACCGCCTGAAGAAAAAGGGCATCATTCTAAAATATAAGAGTGCGCCAAAAACGTTTACGACAGCTGATAGAGATTTGTTTATCAAGTTCTATGACATGAAAAACAAACCAGAATATTCATATCGGCATGAAATTGGACAATCAACACACTCGCATCAATACACTTATTCAACGAAAGCTATTGATTTTATCGTTCAAACAATATCGGAAAAGCCAGATGGGATTATAGAAGAGTTAAAAAAAGCTCTACAAAAAAGGGGCGAAGCCAACCCCAGGGGCAAAGGATTCTAAGCCGTAAAGCCTACTCCCATTCGGGAACCCAGCACTGATCCGTCACAAGTTGACTTCGTGTTGATGATTGTAACAAAAACATGTGAAATTACAGTGGAAAACAGATAACTGATTCATAGAAGCAAGGAATGAATGAACCCCGTCGAACTTTGGCGAGTAACGGGGTTCTGGATGCCCTTCGGACGAATTGAAAGGCAGCTACATTTTAACATGAGAACGAACGGAAAAGGCTCTATTGCCAGGCGTGAGAAGAAGCCACGCAAGTATTGCCGAAAATGGCAGCTTCGCGTCTCAGTTGGCAAGAACCCCAAAACTGGAAAATACCAAACCAAGGCACGCAACTTTACGGGGACTTATCAGCAAGCCCAATTAGCTATGCGTGACTTCATCGCAGAATTGTCGGGCTTGTCAATGGTTATCGGGGACGGCTCAAATATGGGCATTCTCGCATATATCGAGCCATACACTGTATCTAGGAAGAATAGCGGGAAGGTCAAGCAGAGTAGCTTAAAGAAAGAGATTTGGAATCTTAAGGCTTTCGCTCGTGCGATAGGCGAAGAGAAGCCTGTTGCGAGCATTAAAGCTAGAGATATTGAGAAGATATTCGAGGAAATGAGGGTTGGAAATACACCGAGCGGTAAACCAGCATCAGGGACATATCTTAGCGGGATCTATTCATCGCTCAAAGCCTTTTTCGCCTACGCGTACAAGCAGGGTGACATCGAGCACAATCCCGTCTTAGACGTAGAAAGGCCGAGTGCGGACACAAAGCCTAAAAGAGCGTTGAAACGCTCTGAAATAGCTTCACTACTCCCCCAGCTCGACCCAAGAAACAGGTTCGAGTATGGGATAATCCTCATTATCTGTTGTGGTCTTAGGCGTAGCGAATGCACTGATGCTCTAGTTGATAATGTCTCTATAGATGATGCTACGCTCGAAATACTCGATTCTAAGACTGATAACGGTATCAGAGTTATCCCTCTCGTTGCATTTGCTCTAGAAGCAACTAAGCAACGTATAGAACAGATTGGGAGCGATTTAGCATTCTTTGATAAGCCAATGAGCAAAGACATTCATCTCATGGCTGACGAATCGGGTAGATCTGTCACACCTCATCACTTCGGGAAGTGGTGGCAAGAGAATAGAGAGCGTTTCGGAGTGAGCCTAACGCTCCATGAGCTACGCCATAGCTTCTCTTCCCTTCTTGGCTCTTCTGGTGTCTCGCCGAAGGACATCCAAGAACTCATGGGGCACGCTTCACCTGATACCGCTTTGAAGATCTATACCCACACGAATACAGAGAACAAAGCCCGCGCATTGGATAGCGTTTTCGACTCCGTTTTAGGGACGAATTCCAATTAGGTTAGGGACGAATTTAGGGACAAAAGGTCGCGCTTCGGTCGCGAAAGCTGACCTGCGGTTTTTTTGAAAATCGCTATTTATCAGGCGTTTTTGTTTTCGTAATGTTCGTAATGTTCGTAATGGACGCAAATAGGTAAATTTCCTTAGGTGGGTTCATCCTAGGAGGGTGACTTTCTTACAGCTCGTCGTTTCTCTCCCATCACCACGAACTTGGCGCACTGAAATCAAGTGTTTCAGGTTGCCAGATAACCACGCTTCCCTGCTTCAATGTTGCAGGAAGGTCAATAACGCGCTGATTCGATGAGCCTTTCCACCGCAACTCGTAGCTGGTGAGCGATTGAACAAACGGACCGTCCACCAACACATCGCATAACGCAAGGAGATCAGGTGCCATCTTGTGTGGATGCCCCTCCATCAGATCCTCGAACAGATACCCTGAATAGATCCAGAGATCGTACCCTTCTGCGCGCAGCAACCGAGCGAGTTCAAACATGCCTTCAGTCTGATCGAATGGTTCGCCACCCGTCAAAGTAACGCCACGAATGAGCTTATTCTTATGAATCTCACGCACCAAATCCGCAGGTTCGCACGAATAACCGCCTTCTACTGGCTGAGACTCTGGATTGTGACATCCTGGACAGTGATGCGAACACCCTTGCACGAAAACAGAGAACCGCAGCCCGGGCCCATCAACGATAGACTCAGGTGCGGTTCCATACATCCTAAGAGTGGTCATTACTCGACCGAGTGCTTAACGCGATCGGATTCTTCAGCGCGCTTCGCATCGTTGAAGCGATCGAGGGTGCCCACCAAGTAGCCGGTGATACGACGAATGCGCTCGAAACGAACGTTATCATCTTCCGTACGACCACACTTCGGACAGCGATCACCAATGATGCCATTAAAACCACATACTGGATCGCGATCGACTGGGTGATTGACCGAGCCATAACCAATGCCAGATTCTTTCATGTGGCGAATGATAGACTCAAATGCCTCGAGATTGTTAGTAGGATCGCCATCGAGCTCGACATAGGAGATATGACCGCCGTTGGTGAGCGCATGATAGGGAGCTTCGAGCGAGATCTTATCGAAGGCATTGATGTCAAAGTAGACCGGCACGTGGAAACCATTGGTGTAATAGTCGCGATCGGTAACGCCCGGAATCGAGCCATAGCGCTCACGATCCATGCGAACAAAACGACCTGACAAGCCTTCAGCAGGCGTTGCGATAAGCGAATAGTTCATCTTGCGCTCTTGACTCAAACGATCAAGATATCCGCGCATATGACCAACGATCTCGAGACCTAACTTTTGGGATTCAGGATCCTGAGCGTGATGACTGCCCGTAAGTGCAACGAGTGCTTCGGCAAGACCAATGAAGCCAACGGTGAGCGTACCATGCTTGAGCACTTCTTCTTGCGTATCGTTAGTGGAGAGCTTCTCTGAATCGATCCATACGCCCTGCCCCATCAAGAACGGAGCATTGTAGACATGCTTGCTAGCCTGAATGGCAAAGCGCTCATCAAGCTGACCAACAACGAGCGAGAGCTTTGCATCGAGCAGATCGAAGAAAAGCTCGCGATCGCCCTTCGAGCGAATCGCAAGACGCGGTAGATTGATAGAAGTGAAACTAAGATTGCCACGTCCTGTGGTGATCTCTCGTTCAGGATCGTAAACATTGCCCATGACGCGGGTGCGACAACCCATATACGAGATCTCGGTTTCAGGCGTACCCTTGTAATACTGAAGATTAAAGGGGGCATCAACGAAACTGAAATTCGGGAACAGGCGCTTGGCCGAACAGCGCATGGCGAGCTTGAATAGATCATAGTTCGGATCGCCCGGATTGTAGTTAATGCCTTCCTTCACGCGGAAGATCTGAACCGGGAAGATCGGAGTCTCCCCACTACCAAGACCCTCTTCGGTCGCAAGCAGGATATTCTTGATGACCATACGGCCCTCAGCAGAAGTATCCATACCATAGTTAATCGAAGAGAAAGGTGTTTGAGCACCTGCGCGTGAATGCATGGTATTGAGATTATGGACGAGCGCCTCCATTGCCTGGAAAGTAGTTCGGTCGGTATCCTGCTTCGCGCATGACTCAGCATAGTTCATCGCGCGCTTAGCAACAGCAGACTCGATACCCAGATCAGAAAGCTCAGATTCAATCGCTCCTTCGAAGGTGGCATCCATGACAAGGCTTGCAACCTTACCCGTCTCCCCTTCGACGCGACCAATGATCATCTCAGCGGTCTCTTTTGGATTCTCGAGATCGGTAAGCAAACTGAGCGCCTCGAACAGATGCTTCTTATAGAGGCGCTTGAAGGTCTTCTTCACGCCAAGCGCAAGACCATAATCGAAGTCGCAGATGGACTGACCGCCGTGCTGGTCGTTCTGATTGGATTGGATGGCGATACAAGCAAGCGCAGAGTAGCTCGCGATGTCATTCGGCTCGCGCAGCACGCCATGACCAGTAGAAAAGCCACCTTTGAACAAACGGCGCAGATCGATCTGGCAACAGGTGGTGGTAAGCGTGTAGAAATCCATATCGTGGATATGGATATCGCCTTCGCGATGCGCGCGAGCAAAACGAGGATCGATGACGCACATCTCATAGAATTGCTTAGCTGATTCGGAGCCATACTTGAGCATGGTACCCATAGCGGTATCAGCATCGATGTTAGCGTTTTCACGCTTCATGTCCGAATCGCTTGCCTTCGAGAACGTGATATCTTTCAAAGTCTGGACAAGACGGCTATTCACATCGCGCACGCGGTTGCGCTCAGCACGATACAAGATATAAGCCTTTGCGGTCTGACTGAAGTTCGCCTCGATGAGCGCTTCTTCAACAAGATCCTGCACGCCTTCGACCGTAGGCGTTCCTTCGATCGCCCCATGCTCGAGCTTGGCGATAACTGCGTCCGTGATCTGTTCAGCGACTGCACGATCCTGCATAGCACCAGAAGCCTGGAAAGCTTTTTCGATCGCGTCGACGATCTTGGTCTGATCGAAGGCCGTCTCTCTACCATCACGTTTGATAATCGATGTAATCATGCAGCTTCTCTCCTAATTATTCTATGTTTTATCTGCGTTTGCGCCCGTCGAGCATGACGAGGCTTTTATTCTTTTCCTCTAGTTTTCCACGACTTTTGCTCATGTTATGCACAACATCTTGTGGTCTATTCGCACAAGTCAGTATAGATATAGTATGAAGAGAAAATATTGGATACAAGTCTTGACATAGATATTTATTGCCATATGGCTCAAAAAAACCAATGAATAACATCCCAATACAATGGCTCATAAGAGTTGACGAACAAGACCTAAGGACACGGAAAGAAAAGGCCGCTCTTAATGAACGGCCCCGTAATAATACCCCCATCCATGCGATGAGAGCGATGAGTTGAATTGATCGCAAAGCTTATCTCTTGTATAGCTGCCCGGTGGCAAGAGTGAAACGATCTCTTGCAGATCAGGATTCAGATCAAGAGACTCAGCCTGTACTACGATATCGAGTCGCAAAAGCTCCTCTGCATCAGCGAACAAACTATCAACAAACTCTTGCAGAACACCAAAATCAGGACTCTTCTCAAGCTTACCCATGCCAGCCTCCCCTACACCACGACATCAAGACCCGAAAGTGTTGCAACGAGCGCGCCGGTATAGGCGGGACTTGCCATACCAGATGCACGCACGAACTGGACACCCCAAGCATGCAGCTTCAACGCAGCTTCGACCATGGTGTCAGGCGAATAATATGGGTTATCTGCATCAGGATTAAGTGCGCGCTCGATCAACTCGCGCACCACTAATTCGACAACGATCGGCTTTGCGGTCGCTTCACGTAGTATCGCCACCACGCCCTCAAGCTTCTCTAGACGTGCGCCTGACGTAAAGCCGATCACATCAGCGCCATATTCATCAGCTAAACGAACAGCATCTTCAAACGAATGAGATGCCGAAGGTAGCGTGGCTTCATCGGTAAGCTCATAAGAAAGAAAGATCGGGCCATCATAGATCGCGCGCGCAGCGATGAGAGCGCACTGAGCATCGTAGCCGTTAGTAAACCCACTAAAATAGATCGCGTCGAAAGGGTACTCGATCAGCACCTTCACTGCATCTTGATACTGCTTGCGAGAAGCTTTAAGCGAAGAAGCACTCGACTCATCGAGCGGCAGCCCTGTCGGCCCGACCACAGCAAGGCTATGCTGCGGTGTAAAGGAGTTGACCATCTCCCAAGCTCCCTGGGCGATCTCAGCACCGCGACCCTCGAACTTTTCGTGTGCAAGGCGCGCATTGGTAATGCATTCAGTAGCAGTGCAAAGACACGGCGTGTCGATCATCTTCTCCATTTGGTAGGCTTGTTCGATAAGCTCCGGCTCGCAAAGATCGACATATGCCTCTTCGCTCTTAAGGTCGAAACCTTGTGCTTCAAAGATACGCGCAAAGCCCGTTGAGAGCACAAGCATATCCTTACCGAATCTTATTTGGATGTCTGCCATGAATACTGCCTTTTAACGTGGAGTAATGATTCGTGTCATTATAGCTTACGCGATATGCCTAAAGAAACACAGCGCAATGATACGACAAGAACTCACGTAACAAGAGTTTTCTACAAGATAGGGATCGATCATCCTGGCGCAATCGTTTGACAAGAAACTTTGCTTGCGTACAATGTTGAAGGATGTAATACGAGGGTTCTTGTCTTGCATTTCACTTAAATCATGGGGACGTAGCTCAGTTGGGAGAGCGCAGCGTTCGCAATGCTGAGGTCGTGGGTTCGATCCCCATCGTCTCCACCATGGAACCAAACAGCTCTGGATCTTCCAGAGCTGTTCTTGTTTCGGTCGAGGCTTTGCAGTCGAAACGCGATTTTTTGCTTGAGTTTTTCGTTTGTACGCACACACGCTTGATTATGAAGAAATCTAACCTAGGCTTTTTCCATTCTCTGCTGCAAAAAGAATGATGTACGCTCCCAAATCGCCTCAAATCACTCGATTTTGTGCATACAACCGCATTTCTCCTGCAAAAATCAGCACTTTAGCTGCAAAAGAACGCTCCATGCTGAACAGACCAAGCGGCCTAAGGGCATGGAGCGCAAGAAAATCGCAGAAGAGCTGCGCAAGGACTACTGGATGCCCTCGAGCTTCGGGATGTGCCTGAAGCCTTCTTCTAGGTCAGCATCAGTTGGGATATAGTCGGTCATCGTACCATCGCGATAAGCCTGATAGGCCATCAAGTCGAAGTAGCCTGTACCCGTAAGGCCGAAAACGATAGTCTTCTCCTCGCCTGTTTCCTTGCACTTGAGCGCTTCATCGATCGCAACACGGATCGCATGAGAGGACTCAGGAGCAGGAAGCGTACCTTCGACACGCGCGAAAAGGGTCGCAGCCTCGAACACCTTTGTTTGTTCAACGCTGCGCGCTTCGTCGATGAAACCATCGTGATACAGCTGCGAAAGGATCGGGCTCATACCGTGATAGCGCAAACCACCAGCATGATTAGGGCTCGGAATGAATCCAGAACCAAGCGTATACATCTTGGCAAGCGGAGTGACCTTACCCACATCACAGAAGTCGTAGGCAAACTTACCTCGCGTCATAGTAGGACAGCTAGCTGGTTCGACTGCGATGAAATACGGAGCATCCTTGCCTTCAAGCTTATCTGCCATAAATGGCGCCATAAGACCACCGAGGTTCGAGCCGCCACCCGCGCATCCAATCAAGATATCAGGCTTCACATCAATCTTTTCAAGCGCCGCTTTCGTCTCAAGACCAATGATTGACTGATGGAGCAATACCTGGTTGAGCACCGAGCCAAGCGTATAACGACATCCTTCAGTAGATACTGCCTCTTCGACCGCCTCAGAGATCGCCGTGCCCAACGATCCGGTATTGTCGGGATCCTTTTCAAGAATCACACGACCGACATTGGTCTCCATAGAGGGAGAAGGCGTGACACGTGCATTATAGGTTTCCATGACAGCCTTACGGAAGGGCTTCTGCATCGCTGAGCACTTGACCATGAAAACATGCAGATCAAGACCAAAGAAACCGGTCGCCATCGAAAGTGCGGTGCCCCACTGACCAGCACCGGTCTCAGTGGTAAGACAACTCAAACCTTGCTGCTTGGCATAATACGCTTGTGCGATGGCAGAATTTAGCTTATGAGAGCCTGATGTGTTGTTGCCCTCAAACTTGTAGTAGATCTTCGCAGGCGTATCGAGTACTTCTTCCAAAAACTTCGCATGAATAAGCGGTGAAGGACGATACATACGATAGAACTCGCGTACCTCATCTGGGATCGGAATGAATTTATCGGTCGCATTGAGTTCTTGCTTTGCAAGCTCTGTACAGAATACCGGCTCGAGATCAGCAACCGTCATTGGCTCGAGCGTTGCAGGATTGAGCATGGGCGCATGATCCGTGCTCATAAACGCACGGATGTTGAGCCATTCCTTTGGAAGCTCATCTTCTGCGAGATAGGTCTTGTACTCGGTGCTGGTGCGATTTGTCATATGTTCTCCTTTCCGAAGACCGGACATAAAAAAACGCCCTGTCTCCTTCCACGTTTCCGTGCAGGGACAAGAGCGAACTCCTGCGGTGCCACCACTGCTTGATGCACATGCATCCTCTCATGAGCTGCTCGCACAACATGCGAACACCTCTGCTCTATTACGGGAGCTTCCGTTCTTCACTACTTGAATCACTCGTTCGCAAAGACCCTCCGAGGCCCATTGGTAAGCTCGTTTGCTATCAGGCTTCCACCATCCCTGACTCGCTTGAAGCGCGTTACTGCCGTCTTCCCCGTCATCGGTTTAGAACCATGATAATCACGGTATCTGGGTTTTTCAAGGGCGAATTTCGCAGACGTTAGTGGATCGATCGCTTGAGGTGTTCGATAAGCGCAGTGCAACCAGCATCTATATCATCGAATGTTGCTTCGAAATCTCCGGTATACCAGGGATCAGCAACATCGCGCGAGAGCCCAACCCACTCGAGCAACAAGCTGCACTTTCCTTCAGGATCATTCTTAAACAAACGCATCATGTCACGATGATTGTACTGATCCATACCAACGATATAGTCAAAACGTTCATAGTCTTCGCGAGAAGCAAGATGCGCAGCGCGAGGCGTGAATGGGATGCCGTAGCACTCAAGTATTCCGCGCGTGCCACAATGAATGTCAGAGCCGATCTCATCGGTGTGAAGCGCTGCAGACTCGACCTGCACCCTATCCCCCAACGATGCCTGATCAAGCTTGTCTTTCATGATGAATTCCGCCATAGGAGAACGACAAATATTTCCATGACAAAGAAAGAGGATCGCGGTCATGCGAGAATCCTTTCGGCCATACGAGCATCTTTGACTCAAACGCCATGTACGATCTCGTAAGCATCGTTTCGTGAAAGACCGTACGCTTCGCGAAGATACGACACGATCTCCTTTTTAGAAAGTTCTCCTTGAGCCAATAGGTTCGCAGCCTCTAAGGCCGCATCACCCTTGCTTGAATCTGCACGCAAACGAACTTCTGCATCGCTAGGCGCATCGATCACCAATACTATCTCGCCTTTAATAGAAGACTCCATCGCACGCAGCGCAAAGATGGTGGCAACTTCAGCCGCGCTTCCGCGTACCACTTCCTCATGGAGCTTCGTAAGCTCACGACAGACCGCGACGCGACGCTGCGGAAGCACTTCAGTCACCACCTCGAGCGCTGAAGCGATCCGCTGCGGACTTTCATAGAACACGAGCACGGCATCAAGCCCGGAGAGCGACTTGAGCACTGCTCGACGCTCCCCCGCCTTACGAGGAAAGAACGAGCCAAAATAGAAATTCGAAGCCGTAAAACCGCTCGCAACATATGCGGTCGCGACCGCCGTAGCACCTGGTAGAACCTCGATAGGAAGATCGCGTTCATAAGCACGATCGATCAAGCGCTGACCGGGATCGGAAATACCGGGCATACCGGCATCCGAGCAATAACACACGCGCTGCCCAATCTCAACCCGATCGAGCACCACATCAGCCTTTTGAGCAATACTGGCTTCATCCAAGCGCTCAAGACGTTTTGAGATACCAAGCGCAGAGAGCAACTTACCGGTCACGCGCGTATCCTCACAACAGACCATATCGCACGCTTCGAGCGCCTCGCGTGCACGAAGCGTCATATCTCCCAAGTTTCCAAGCGGTGTTGGACAGATGATGAGCTTGCCAACGTTATTCGACAACAGCCACCACTTCGACTTCGACAAGTGCGCCCTTAGGAAGCGCAGCTACACCGACTGCTGAGCGTGCAGGTAGATTCGCATCAAAGTAACGCGCATATACCTCATTGAATGCAACAAAATCATTGATGTCATCTAAAAAGCAGGTGGTCTTCACCACGTGATTGAGATCAGTTCCTGCCGCCTCCAGCAGGCCCACCACGTTCTTCATGACCTGCTCTGTCTGCTCTTGAATGCTATCTCCTACCATCTCACCGCTTTTCGGATCAAGTGCGATCTGACCAGATGCAAATAGCATCCCATTCACGACGATTCCCTGCGAATAGGGACCGATCGCTGCTGGCGCGTTATCCGTACGAACTACCTTCATACCTCGCTCTTTCACTCTTACCAACTAATGCTTTCAATTGCGCTTTACTTATTTACAATAGAAAAGACGTTTTCATTATTCCACGAAAACCCCGTCCCGGCATGAGAAATGCCCGAAACGACAACACACGAAGGATGCGACGCACCATGCTCACGATCGATACGTTCGAAGATGCTTCCAAACGAGTCAAAGAGGTTACTCAGGAAACGAAGCTCATCTATAGTCCTCACTTCAGCAAAGAAACCGGAAACGATATCTACCTAAAGCCAGAAAACATGCAGAGAACTGGTGCATATAAAGTGCGCGGTGCTTATTACAAGATCTCGACGCTCTCCGACGAAGAACGCTCGCGCGGGCTCATCACCGCATCAGCAGGCAATCATGCACAAGGCGTAGCTTACGCTGCCAAGAAATTCGGCGTACCCGCCACCATCGTCATGCCCACTACCACACCCTACATCAAGGTTGAGCGCACCAAAGCGCATGGTGCTGAAGTAGTGCTTGCCGGTGAGGTCTACGATGAATCCTACGAACACGCAATGAAATTGGCTGAAGAAAAAGGTCTTACGTTCATTCATCCCTTCAACGATCTACAGGTCGCTGCAGGTCAGGGATCGATCGCAATGGAGATCGTACAAGAGCTTCCCTTAGTTGACGCGATCCTCGTTCCCATTGGCGGTGGTGGTCTTGCATCAGGTGTTTCAACGCTCGCAAAGCTGCTCAATCCGCGCATCAAAGTGATCGGCGTGGAGCCTGAAGGCGCTGCCTGCATGAAAGCTTCGCTCGAAGCGGGTCATGTCGTAAAATTACCAAATGTCAGCACGATCGCCGATGGCACTGCGGTACTCGAGCCAGGTGATAAGGTCTTTCCATACATCCAAGATAATATCGATGAGATCATCACCGTGAGCGACGACGAGCTCATCGTCGCTTTCTTAGACATGGTCGAGAATCACAAGATGGTCGTCGAGAATTCTGGTCTACTCACTATCGCTGCACTGAAGCACCTGAATATGCTTGATAAGAAGGTCGTCTCAATCCTCTCAGGCGGCAATATGGATGTTATCACCATGGCTACTGTCGTACAGCATGGCCTTATCCAGCGCGACCGCATCTTCACTGTCTCAGTACTTCTACCCGATCGTCCTGGTGAATTGGTGAACGTAGCCTCTATCGTTGCTGAACAGAATGGCAATGTCATCCGACTCGACCACAATCAGTTTGTCACTGCAAATCGCAGTGCTGCTGTGGAGTTGCGTGTCACAATCGAAGCCTTCGGTACTGATCATAAAGGTCGCATCGTCCATGCGCTTCAAGAAGCAGGCTATTCCCCACAACTGATCCAAGCCCATCTCTAGCCCCCAATCGCTCTACTTTGGCGATCCAAAACGATCAGATGCAGAAGCAGATGACGACCGAGAGCTTGTCGCCCGCAGACATCGAAAGTGGCTCTTCCTGCTCAGTGTCATAACCTGTTCCCTGAGCGAAGAACTGCGAATTCGTCTCAGGATCGGGACTGCGAAGCCACCAATCGAGCGAAGAGTATGCTGCGAGCTCCTTTTCAAGACCAGCCTTGAACGAATCGCTCTCAAGTAAGAGATATTGCGAACCTTCAGCATTCAGCACTTTAGCATACCCAATGTCACCTTCTGAGACGCCCATCAGCTCAACGAAGGAAGGAGCAAACAGCTTGTCATTGGTGATAGTAACCGCATCAGGCGATTCAGTACTACCGATATTATTGGTAGGTTTCTTCACTTCAACAATATAGTTCTGTAAATCATCAGGAAGCGACGAGAAGAGATCTTCATTGAGTGATGCACGAAGCGCTGCACTCTCCCATCCACCAGCATTGGTGGCAGTCGCATTCATGGCTGCCTCGCTCACTGGAACAGTGACGATGAAGGTCATGCCCGCATTACCTGAATTATTGCTGCGCGGATCATGATAGACGTCAATCAACTGCGCTTGCGCTTTCGTGCCATCGGTGAGCTCGAATTCCTTAACCAGATCGCTACGCAACGATCCGTCATCGGCAACAAAACCATGTTTCTTCGCTTCACGCATTGCGCCATCCACATTGCCCGCGAGTGTCATATCACTTGAGATGGTCGCAAGCTCTTCCCACGTATAATCGTTAAAGGATTGCGGCTCATCTTCTGCAAACAGGCCAACATGGTTGCTCGCCATATAGATGAATGCAAAACCAAGGATACCTAAGACTATGAGAACGATGCCGCCAATAACGATCTGACGCCAGGTGGTCTTAGGAACGACCTTGATCGCAACACCGCATTCACTACACGTGAATCCATCTTCTTGATGTCTGGCTCCGCAGTGCGGACAACGCATGAGCATCTACTCCTTCGTGTTGCGAGCAACGTCGGTCACTTCAAAATCTTCGACCTTATTCGGCTCGGATTCCTTCTTCAACGATTTCGAGAAAAGAACCTGCGTGTTCTCCGAGAGCTCGGCGTCCTTTTTCTGCGCTTGCTGTTCTGCCAGATTCGCTTTCGCGACCGAGATCATAAGCTTGATACGGTTGAGCTGGTTAACCTCAGAAGCACCTGGATCGTAATCGACCGCAACGATGTTCGTACCTGGATAACGACGGCGCAGCTCCTTGATGGTCGCTTTGCCCACCACGTGATTTGGTAAACAGGCAAAAGGCTGGGCACACACTATGTTCGGTGCACCCGAGCGAATAAGCTCGACCATCTCGCCCGTAAGAAGCCATCCTTCACCCATGGAATTACACAGGCTCAAGATCTCCTTGGCATACTCTGCAATCTCATAAATGTTCGCTGGTGGCTCGAATCGCTGGCTCTTTTCAAGAGCCTTAGTAACAGGAAGTCTCAGCCGGCGAATAGCCTCAAGGCCGATACGACTTCCAAACGCACTCTTGGCTGATTTACCGATATCACGCTGGAAGATACCTCCTGCGATACCAAATAAGAAGAACTCGATCAGCCCCGGCACCACAACTTCGCAGCCTTCGGCCTCGATCTGATCGACCACCTGGTTATTGGCAGTTGGATGGAACTTCACCAAGATCTCGCCTACCACACCGACCTTCGGTTTCGTACCTTCGCCCTGAAGCGGAAGCGTGTCGAAATCTTCAACGATCCGGTTCACGGTCTTTTTGAATTCGGACATTTTCACGCCACGCATCAGCTGCTCTTTGCATTTTGCCATCCAGTAATCGAAGAGCCGCTCAGCACTACCCGGCTCGATCTCGTAAGGACGAGTGCGATATAGACACATCATCAACAAGTCACCATATTGCAGCGCATAGACCGCCTGATAGAGCATAGAAGGCGTGATCTTGAAACCAGGGTTTACCTCACCCAAGTCTTTGAACGAGATCGCGATGACGGGAATATGTCCCAGTCCAACCGACTTCAAGGCCTTTCGTATGAGCGAGATATAATTCGTCGCACGGCAACCGCCACCTGTCTGCGTGATGAGTACCGCCAGCTTGTCTGTATCGTACTTACCGCTCATCACCGCTTCCATGATCTGGCCAGTAACGAGGATCGACGGATAACAAATATCATTATTAACGTATTTGAGACCTGCATCGACTGCACCATGATCGACACTCGGTAGCAGTTCAACATTGTATCCATTGCGTTTGAAGATCGGGACGAGCAACTCGAAATGATATGGCGCCATCTGCGGAGCAAGGATGGTATAGCCCTCTTCCTTCATCTGCTCAGTGAATTGCGGACGCTCGAATTCGGTCGAAGCACCTTCGCGCTGCTCAACCTGCTCGTGCGTGCGAACACCATCGGCCTTCTCGGTGAACGAATCTGGTACGAGCGAATCGATATCTTCGATGCAGATATTAGCTGCAGGACAACCGAGCTGTTCAGCGCGTTTATCCGCAAGCTCTTCGCTGATCTGGTCTTGACGATCCTTGAGTGCAGCGAGCAAACTGCGTACGCGAATACGTGCAGCGCCCAGATTTGAAACTTCATCGATCTTGAGAACGGTATAGACCTTGTCAGCTGCTTCGAGCACTTCTTGCACCTGATCGGTGGTAAGCGCATCGAGACCGCAACCAAATGAGTTCAATTGAATGAGATCGAGATCATCACGCTGCGTAACCACCTTTGCGGCCGCATAAAGACGCGTATGGTACATCCATTGATCGACCACGCGAATCGGACGCTCGAGCTGACCTAAGTGGGCGATCGAGTCTTCCGTGAGCACTGCCAATCCAAAGCTTGTAAGAAGCTCGGGAATAGCATGGTTGATCTCGGGGTCTTGATGATATGGCCTACCTGCGAGCACAATACCGTGCGTGCCCGTCTCTTCCATCCAAGCAAGCGTCTCGGTGCCCTTACGGCGGATATCGCGCTTGAACGATTCATCCTCTTCCCAGGCCGCATCGACCGCAGCGTCGATCTCGGCTTGTGTAGGAAGTGCTGCACGTTTACTGAGCGCTTCAGCATATTCACCCGCAAACGTATCGTGCAGGCGCTTCTTCAGCTTCTCTTTATCGTGGTACGGAAGCCATGGTGAAACAAAAGCGGTATCGGAATCTTGCAATTCATCGATGTTCAGACGCAATGCCTCTGGATAGCTCGCAACGATTGGACAATTGAAGTGATTACCCGCAGTCTCGTCTTCCTGGCGTTCCCATTTCGAACAGGGCATCCAGATGAGATCGGGCTCTTTCGCAAGCAGATTCATGATGTGACCATGCGAGAGCTTCGCAGGATAACAGACCGATTCAGACGGCATCGATTCGATACCCGCTTCGTAGGTCTTCTTCGTAGAGGGATCAGAGAGTACCACACGATAGCCGAGCTTGGTAAAGAACGTGAACCAGAACGGATAGTTCTCGTACATGTTGAGCGCACGAGGCATACCTACCGTACCGCGTGGAGCATGCTCGATAGCGAGCGGTTCGTAATCGTCGAACAAGCGCTTGGTCTTCCACTCGAAGAGATTTGGGACCGTACTCTTTTCTTTACCAGAGCCAAGACTCTCCCCTTTTTCGCAGCGATTGCCCGTTATGAAACGGCGACGTTTGCCCGTCTCCTCATCGAGGCCGAAATCGTTCACCGTGAGCATGCAACTGTTCGAGCATCCTTTGCAACGAAGCGTTTTATGACTTGGGTCCAATGCCTCGATCGCATCAAGCGAAAGCATATTAGAGGCGATCGGATCGATGGCGCCATGGAAACGATCGCGCGCCAAGAGCGCAGCGCCATAAGCACCCATATTACCTGCAATATCTGGACGGACCGCATCCACGCCAGCAAGCTGCTCGAATGCGCGCAAGACCGCATCGTTTAAAAATGTGCCACCCTGCACGATAACCTTCGTACCCACATCGTGAGGATCGCGGATCTTGATGACCTTGAACAGCGCATTCTTGATTACCGAGATCGCAAGACCTGCCGCGATATCGCCAACCGTAGCGCCTTCCTTCTGAGCTTGCTTCACACGCGAATTCATAAAGACCGTGCAACGACTTCCCAGATCAACAGGATTCTCTGCGCCGATCGCACTCTGTGCGAATTCAGAAACATCCAGATTAAGTCCACTTGCGAAGCTCTCAATGAAGCTTCCGCAACCAGAAGAGCACGCTTCGTTGAGCATGATGTGATCGATGACCCCATCCTTCACGCGCAAGCACTTCATATCCTGCCCACCGATATCCAAGATGAATTCGACACCAGGCAGCATCTCTTGGGCACCGCGGAGATGCGCAACAGTCTCGATCTCGCCTGAATCGAGACGCAACGCCTCAAGCAAAAGGCCTTCGCCATAACCGGTTACCGTAGCATGACCGATAGTGATCAGCGCTTCGCCTGTTTCAGGATCGCGCGGCAGTGCCTGATAGAGTTCTGCCATGCGTGCCTTCGCGCATCCAAGCACATCGCCCTTGTTGTTCGCGTAACTCGACCATAAAAGCGCACCATCTTCAGCAATAAGTGCCGCTTTGAAGGTAGTCGAGCCAGCATCGATACCAAGAAACGCCGTTCCACGATAGCTTTCGAGCGCGCTGCGACGTACCGTTTCCGCATCGTGGCGCGCTTTGAACTCCTGTAGCTCTTCATCGTTTGCGAACAGTGGCGCCAAGCGCACGACCTCGGAGCCTTGCACATCGCCCAGATTCTCAAGACGCGTGACCAGATCAGAGAGTCTCTCGGGTTTTACATCCCGTGTCTTCGCGCCTGCGATCGCGCATCCACTCGCAACGAAAAGATGTGCATTATCAGGTACGATGATATGATCGTCGTCAAGTTCGAGCGTTTCATAGAAGCGCTCGCGCAGTTGCGGCAGATATTGCAGTGGGCCACCCAAAAAAGCAACATTGCCACGTATAGGACGACCACACGCAAGGCCAGAAATGGTCTGCGTAACAACTGATTGGAAGATCGATGCAGCGATATCTTGCTTCTTCGCGCCTTCGTTAAGAAGCGGCTGTACATCGGTCTTGGCGAAAACACCGCAGCGTGAAGCAATGGGATAGAGGATCGTATGGCTTTCTGCTAGCTCATTGAGACCCGTAGCATCCGTATCAAGCAGCGCTGCCATCTGATCGATGAATGCACCTGTACCGCCTGCGCAGGTGCCGTTCATGCGCTGTTCGATACCATCGTCGAAATAGATGATCTTTGCATCTTCGCCACCAAGCTCAATGGCAACATCGGTCTTCGGAATGAAGGTTTCTACCGCCGTTTTTGACGCGATAACCTCCTGCACGAATTCAATGCCGAGCCATTGAGAGAGCAATAGACCACCAGATCCTGTGATAGCTACCGTAACCTCTTGATCAGGAAATTGCTGTGCCGCCTCTTTCAGCACTTCAAGGACAGTAGCACGCACATCGGCGTGGTGGCGTTTATAGACCGCAAAGACGATCTCATTTTGGTCGTTCAACACCGCGGCTTTCACGGTGGTAGAACCGACATCTACACCGAGGTGCAGATTTGGTAAGGTAGTTGAATCATTCATATGGCTATTTTACTGAACATTATTTATCCTTAAACAGTCAACAGCCCTTTTTCGAAGGAATACCATGCAAATTACACCTGAAGAGATCGCCGAAACGCTCGCGATGGTGAGCAAACAACACCTGGATATTCGCACGATTACGCTCGGCCTCAACCTACGCGGTTGCAGTCATGAAGATGTCGATACGATTGCACGCAAGGTCTATGATCGCCTTACTATAGCGGCAGAGAACCTGGTGCCAACGGCAGACCAGCTCGAGCGTGAGTATGGTATCCCTATTGTGAACAAGCGCATCTCAGTCACCCCGATTGCAGAGATTTGCGCAGCAGCTACATCAAGTGACCTCTCTCCCATCGCTCGCGCTATGGACAAAGCCGGTGCCGAAGTGGGTGTCGATTTCATCGGTGGCTTTTCTGCTCTCGTGCATAAAGGTGCATCTGCAGCCGATCATAAGCTCATGGATTCCATCCCTGAAGCGCTTGCCACCACTGAGCGCGTATGTGCATCTGTAAATGTTGGCTCAACCCGTGCCGGTATCAATATGGATGCCGTTTTCAAGATGGCAGGCATCGTGCGCAAGGCAGCTGAACTCACGGCTGATCGCCAGTGCATCGGCGCTGGTAAGCTGGTCGTTTTCTGCAATGCTGTAGAAGATAATCCTTTCATGGCAGGCGCGTTTCATGGCTCAGGCGAGGCAGATTCTGTTGTGAATGTAGGCGTATCTGGACCTGGTGTAGTGAATGCAGTTCTCCGCGGCATCTCACCAGAAGCCGACCTTACGAGCATCGCAGAAGCCATCAAAGCGACAGCGTTCAAGATCACGCGCGCCGGTGAGCTCATTTCGCGTGAAGCCAGCAAACGACTTGGTGTTGAAAAAGGCATCCTTGACCTGTCTCTTGCGCCTACACCTGCTGAAAGTGATTCGGTCGCCGAGATCATCGAAGCGATCGGTGTTGGACAGTGTGGCGGTCCGGGTACCACAGCAGCGCTTGCAATGCTCAATGATGCCGTAAAGAAAGGCGGTGTCATGGCTTCTTCTTCTGTGGGCGGTCTGTCAGGTGCATTCATCCCCGTCTCAGAAGATGCTGGCATGATCAAAGCAGCAGAAGATGGTGCACTCTCTATCGAGAAGCTCGAAGCAATGACGTGCGTGTGCTCGGTCGGTCTCGACATGATCGCGGTTCCAGGAGACACCAGCGTAGAAACCATCTTCGGCATCATCGCAGATGAATGCGCGATCGGTATGATCAACAACAAGACCACCGCAGTACGCCTTATCCCTGCTATTGGACACAGCGTAGGCGATCAACTCGATTTTGGAGGTTTGCTCGGCTATGCTCCGGTCATGCCGGTGAATCAGTTCGCAGGAACGGTGTTTGCTCATCGTGGCGGTCGCATGCCTGCCCCACTCAATTCGCTCAAGAATTAGAGCAGGGAAAACAGCGTTTTTTTGAGCACCTTCGGGTGCTCATTTTGTTGAGTACTGAACATATAAACTTACGCATAGATCGCGTAGACAAGATACTCGATGTTACCTTCAGCGCCCTTGATGGGCGACTCGATCACGCCTTCAACGCTGAAGCCAACTGCTTCGAGCGCGGATTCGACTTCGGCTACCACACGCTTACGAACCGCTTCATCGGTGACGATGCCACCTTCAGTCTCATCATGTCTGCTCTCAAATTGGGGCTTGATGAGCCCGAAGAACATACTTTGCTCGTGTGCGAGCGCAGCGAACACAGATACAAGCGACGCCATTCCGATGAATGAGAGATCACATACGATCACATCGAATGGCGCACCGAGGCTTTCGGGCGACACAAGACGGATATTGGTGCGCTCGAACACGCTTACACGCACATCCTGCCTGATCTTCCAGGCAAGCTGTCCATAATTCACATCAACACAGGCTACCTCAGCTGCTCCAGCCTGCAAGAGGCAATCAGTAAAACCGCCCGTCGACGAACCGATATCGATGCAGCGCTTGCCAGAGACATCAACCGCAAACGCATCGAGTGCACCTTGCAGCTTATGACCACCACGCGAGACGAATACACGACCCTTTATATCTGAAGGATTCTTGCGATTCTTCGACCTGATGAAGATGTCAGCATCAGGCAAAACCTTGATAGCAGCACTCGTGACATACACGTCATCGACGCGCACCTCACGCGCGATCACCGCACGAAGCACTGCATCCGCATCAGGGAAATATCCCTGCTCAACGAGTATTTCATCAAGTCTTCGCTTCTTTGTCATATTCTATCTGGATCGATCATGCCATAGTGCGTCGAGCAAGCGTTTCAAGCATCCATCGTACTATGCACTCAAGTCGTCAGGGATAGCGCCTTCATCGAGAATACGCAGGAATTGTCGCTCCGTCAGGATCGGCACACCCAGCGTCTCTGCCTTCGTGCGCTTCGAACCAGCATCTTGTCCGCAGATCACATAGCTCGTCCTCTTCGAGACACTGCCTGCAACCTTCGCACCTAACGCCTTCAAGCGCTCACCCGCCTCATCACGTGTCATACCTGATTCGACCAGGCTTCCCGTCAGAACGAACGTCAAGCCATCGAGCGGTTGGTCACCTTTTTCGGTAACTTCTTCAGCAAGTACAAAACCTTCCGATTCTAAGCGTGCCAACACAGCCTGGTTCACCTCATTCGCCAAGAACGAATGCACGCTCTCTGCGATAACAAGGCCGATGCCCGGTATAGCCGAAAGCTCTTCTACACTTGCCTGCGAAAGTGCAGCGATAGACGGATAAGCTTGTACGAGCATCTCTGCCGTAGTCTTCCCTACATGACGAATGCCCAGACCAAAGACAAGACGTGCCAGTGGACGCGTTTTCGACTCCGCGAGAGCAGCGATGAGCTTCTGTGCCACCGTCTCGCCGAGCATGATCGGCTCACCATCCTTGTTCACGCGATTCATATCGAGCGAAGCCAGCTGTGCTTCAGTGAGCTGGTAATAATCTGCAACATCCTTTACCTTGTTCGTCGCAAGCAAGCGACCGATGATCTCGTCCCCCATACCTTCGATATCAAGTGCACCACGACTTGCCCAGTGGAGCAAACGCTCCTTTGCCTGCGCAGGACAATCGAGCGAAACACAGCGATAGACCGCCTCGCCTTCCTCACGCACAACTGGAGAGCCACAACTCGGACAAGTAGTAGGCATCTGCCACGGCACCGAATCGAGAGGACGCAACGAAAGAATAGGACCCAGCACTTCAGGAATAACATCACCCGCCTTACGCACTACGACGGTATCGCCGATACGCAGGTTCTTGCGCTTGATCTCATCGCTATTATGAAGCGTCGCACGCGCGACGACCGAACCGGCAACGCGTACGGGTTCGAGCTCTGCAACTGGCGTCTGCGCACCTGTGCGACCAACCTGAATCGTGATGTCGCGCAGAAGTGTCGTCTTCTCTTCCGGTGGGAATTTATAGGCAATAGCCCAACGTGGTGCTCGCGCGGTATAACCAAGCTCGCGCTGCTCGGCAAACGAGTCGATCTTCACGACTACACCATCGATATCATAAGCGAGCTCATCACGCATCTCGAGACAATGCTTACAAAAATCGAGTGCTTCTTTGCGGGATTCACACCGCTTCACATCGGGGTTCACGTGAAAGCCACAAGCGCGCAGCCACTCAAGCAACTCCCACTGCGAAGTTGCAGTGATTCGCGCATCGTCACCGATCGCATAGATGAATGTCGAGAGATCGCGCTTTGCTGTCACGTGATAATCTTTCTGACGCATACTACCCGCTGCGGCATTACGTGGATTCGCAAAGAGCGCCTTGCCTTCTTGTTCAGCCTGGCGATTCAGCTTCTCGAAGCTTGCTTTCGACATGTAGATCTCGCCACGCACCTCAATAGGCTCATCAGCATCGACAATACCCGCTATACCCGCTTTCGTAAGCTGCAGCGGAATATCGCGAACCGTGCGCACATTCACCGTCACGTCTTCGCCCGTAGTACCATCGCCGCGCGTTGCCGCAATGACAAGCGAGCCCTGATCATACGTAAGCGCAATCGAAGAACCATCGATCTTGAGCTCACATACGACTGGGACAAATCGCCCGAAATGAGCCTCCACGCGATCCATCCACGCCTCAAGCTCATCGGTATCGAGCGCATTATCAAGTGAGAACATGCGACTTGCATGATGCACGGGGTTGAATTGAGTGGCAACAGCACCACCCACGCGCTGTGTTGGCGATGAAGGGTCAAGAAATTGCGGGTATTTCTTTTCGAGCTTATCTAGATCGCGCAACAACGAATCGAATGCTGCATCTGATATCTCAGGCGCATCCTTCACATAATAGAGATAGCTATGATGTTCGATCTCTTCACGCAGCTTTTGGATGCGCTGAAAAGCATCGTCCTGACTCATGCCACTGGTCATCGCAACAATCCTTCATCATCGATCGAATCTAAATATTCACAAAGCGCTTCGGGGAGTGCATCGATCACGTCTTCAGCGCACACGCTCACTTCTGTCATACACTCTGCCGCGATCGAGCCTGCACGCGCATGAAGCGCAACGCCCAAGTATGCTGCCGTGAAGGGATCAACTCCTTGCGCCAGAAGACCGCCGATCACACCCGAGAGCACATCACCCGTCCCTGCTTTTGCAAGCGCAGGTGTGCCGTGCGTGAATATCTCGGTACGCGTCCCATCAGAAATGACAGTTTCAGGACCTTTCAGAACCACGATCGTCTTATAAGAGCGCGCGAGCTTCTCAGCCGCTTTTTGAATGTCGTCAGGCAAGATGCCTATAGGCTTTGCGAGACGCGCTGCCTCCCCTTCATGGGGCGTAAGCACGGTAGAGCGCTTCTTCGTTGCTCGTCTACGCAACGCTTTTCGCCCTTCTTTCGTAGCGATGAAAGAGAGTGCTCCCCCGTCCAACAAAAGGGGGTGTTTTACTTTGGCAATAAGACTCTCACACAGATCAAAGGCGTGCTTGTCATCCACATCAATACCTGGACCACATACAACCGCACCTGGATGATCAGGCGACATGAGACGTTTTGCCCTGCATTCCCTAAACGAACGAACCACAAGCGAGGGTCTGCGAATCTGCAAGATGTTTCGATTTCGCGGTGCAGTGAACACTTCAGTGTAACCAGCGCCCATATATTGAGATGCCCAAGCTGAAAGACAAGCCGCTCCAGGATAAGGCTCGGAGCCCGCCACTACCACGCATTTTCCGCGCGAATACTTATTTGCTTGAGGATCGGGAAGCGGGATTGCCCGCGCAAGATCCGATTTGATGAACATAGGTCTTCCTCTCGTCTAAGACGACACAGAAGATTATAGTTCATCGAGCATCGAACGAACCTCTTTGAACTGACGATGGAGGTCTTGGAGCGGATCTTCTTGTTTGGGCTGCTCTTTAGGCTCGCCAACCAGTGCAAGCACGCATGCGACTGCATCATCTTGCGTATAGGAAAGCGAGATAGGAATATCGCGTATTTCGAGTTCACGTGCCTTTTCAGCAGCCCGATTGAAAAGCTTTACCTGGGGTTTACCCTTCGCGTTGAGCACCACCTCGACATCGCGTACGCCGATACCTTCGCTAAATCCTGTACCGAGCGCTTTGAGGACCGCTTCTTTTGCCGCAAAACGCGCTGCATAATGGCATTCAGGGCGAGCGGTTCGCTCACAATAGGCGCGTTCCTCTTCTGAAAACACGCGTACCTTAAAGCGAGGTGTTCGCTCAAGAATGGAGCGCATACGTTCAATCTCGACGATATCCACCCCAATCGAATGCGGACTCTCGAGGCTGATGCTACTATCAAAATTTTGCGCGATCGCACGAGCGACTGCAGCATTCTCTTGCGTTGATTCTTGTGCTGATTGTTGGTCGGCCATAAGACGATCCTATTCCACCGTGACCGACTTCGCGAGATTACGCGGTTGATCAACATCACAGCCACGATTGATCGCAACAGCACGCGCAAGAAGCTGGAGTGGCACGCTCGCGGTAATGGGCATGAATGAATCGCGCACCCGAGGAATGTAGATGACCTTATCGGCGATCTTCTTAATGTCGCTATCGCCTTCGGTCGCAATAGCAATGATGGTCGCACCACGCGTCTTCGATTCTTCCAAATTCGAAATGGTCTTATCATAGGTTGGGCTCTGCGTAGCCACAGCAACAACCGGAAAGCCTTCTTCGATCAGCGCGATCGGGCCATGCTTCATCTCGCCAGCAGGATAAGATTCTGCATGCACATAGCTGATCTCCTTCATCTTCAGCGCGCCTTCATGGCAGGTGACAGCAGCAAGATCACGTCCGATATAGAACGCAGAAGTCTTCCCTTCAAAGAGCTCTGCCGCCTCTTCGATAGCTTGGGTATTCTGCAATATCTCTTCGATATGTTCAGCAGTATCAGCAAGCTCAGTGAACAACAGGCGTGTCTGAGGAAGGGTGAGCTTTCCCTTCACGCGACCAAGCATGAGAGCCATGAGTGTAAGGCTCACCACCTGGCCGATAAAAGACTTCGTGGAGGCAACTGCGATCTCTTTATTCGCCTTCGTATAGATGACACCATCCGACTCACGCGCGACAGGAGATCCGATCACGTTCGTAATGCCGAAGACCTTAGCACCCCGAATACGCGCATCACGAATCGCAGCGAGCGTATCAGCAGTCTCTCCTGACTGTGATACTGCAACCACCAAAGTAGTAGGCGTGATGATCGGATTACGATACCGAAACTCCGAAGCAACCTCCACCTCAGTTGGGATGCGTGCCCATGTTTCGATGAGATTCTTTGCAATAAGGCCAGCATGGTAGCTCGTACCACACCCGATGATATAGACACGATCGACATAGTTGAGCTCTTGGCGAGACAAAGAAAGCTCATCGATCACGATCTCTTGGTCCGAGAGACGCCCTGCAAGCGTGTCTCGCACGACTCGAGGCTGTTCATGGATCTCTTTCAGCATGAAATCAGGATAACCACCGCGCTCTGCCACATCGACATCCCAATCGATATGCGTCACTTCGGGCTCAATGGCCTTGCCGAAGCGATCGTGATACGAGATGCCTTCTGGCGTTGCGACCGCAAACTGGTTGTCTTCCAATATGACTACATCACGCGTTGCCTGTACGAGCGCAACAATGTCTGATGCCACATAAGAACCTGTGTCGTCTTTGCCGATGACGATCGGTGAGTCTTTGCGTGTGATAACCAGCTTGCCTGGCTCGTCTGTGCACATGACCGCAATACCATAAGCGCCAACAAGCTGCGAAGATGCTTGTTGCACGGCTTCGAGCAGGTCACCACGATAGAGATCCTCGATCAAATGTGCGACCACTTCAGTATCAGTATCCGACGAGAAAACATGCCCTTTCACAATAAGGTCTTCGCGCAACTCGTTGAAGTTCTCAATGATGCCGTTATGAACAACGGCGATATTGTCTGAACAGCTCGTATGTGGATGAGCATTGCGCTCGCTCGGCGCACCGTGCGTCGCCCAACGCGTATGACCGATTCCGCAAGTACCTAGACAATCAGAATCACCCAAAGCGCCAACTAGTTCAACGACCTTGCCTTGCCTACGCACAACTTCGATCTCGGACCCGTCGTATACGGCAATACCTGCTGAATCGTAACCTCGGTATTCAAGATGCTGCAAGCCGTCGATAAGAATACCTTTTGCTTGTTGCGATCCCGTATAACCAACAATTCCACACATACAGGAAACTCCTTTAGTTCGAAAGATCCCGCTCGAAAGAGCATACCGGATAGTTCGCTTCTTTCCTCGTTCGGTCCTTAGACCCTCTTGGGCCGCTCTTTTGTTCGAACGACCGCCTTATTCTACAATACCCTTCCGCGGCTTTTCTACCGGGTGCAGGCCCTGCGGCGCATCTTGATGAATAAAACAAAAGGAAGCCACCACATAGGCAGCTTCCTTCTTTTTAAAAGATCAAAATGCGCGATCAGTGCTATGCTTCACGCGACGTGATCGTGATCTTCGCATTATCCAAGACCCAATCACCCGCCTTCATACGGCTCGCCGCTTCTTTAAGCAAGAATGCGCGACCAGATGCTTGCATCTGGTCGAAAATCTCTTCTTCCTGACCAGGTGCCATAGCAGTGAGCGTACGCTTTAGGTCTTCAACCGTCACCTCGAGGCCTTCATGGCGAAAGATCGAATCGAGCACGAAGCCTTGAATGAGCTGAGCTTGTGCCTGATTAGCGAGCGATGCACGAATCTGCTTTTCGTCAGTCTTCTGCTCAAGCATGAAGTCCATAAGCGTGCGACCCTGCTGCGCAAGCTCCATCTTGAAGCCTTCAAGCATATCAGTGGTCATTGCATCAATCATCTTCGGAGCGATCTGCCCATCGAAACGCTTGGCATATTCAGCCATGACTGCGTTGGTCTTCGCAGAATCAAGCTGCTCTTCCTTCACCTTTTCGGATGTGGCGCGGAACTGCTCGCGCAACTGCTCGACATTCTCCACGCCCATACCCTTCAGGTTAGCGACGACCCATTCGTCTGTCACTTCAGGGATGATGGTCTCTTCCTCGCCTGTCTCGGGATCGACTTTGACCGTTGCGAACTGGCTTGCCAACATGTGAAGCTGCAGGTCGATATCTTGCTCGGTAACATCGAGTGGAGCGAGCACAGAGACCTCGACTGGCTCATAGCTGGTAAGTTCGTATTCGGGCTTCGCTAAGATCTTCACATTGAAGGAAAATTCCTTGCCCTCTTGTGGGTCAGATTCCGCATTCACATCTGAAGACGTCATCGGGATGATGTTCGCTTGATCGAGTGCGAATGGAATAAGGTAGCTGATGACCGCAGAAGAGACTGCATCGCGTGCCTCTTCAGGGCTCATCGCATTATAGATCTTTTGGAGCGAAGTCTCGCCTTCAAGGCCGCGCAACTGGAACTGATCGATAAACACATCAAGACCGTCCACGAATGCCTTATCGACCTCTTCAGGCGTCGCAGTAATGGCAAGCTCTACCTCGCCATCGACTTCATTGATCTTTTCGACCTTCATTAGCGAGCCGCCTTAGCGACCTCAACGAGCGCAGCGAAAGCCTGCGGATCATTGATCGCCATATCAGAGAGAACCTTACGATCGAGCTCCACACCAGCCTTCTTCAGACCATCCATGAACACCGAGTAAGAAAGACCATTCATACGAGCAGCCGCATTGATACGAGTGATCCACAAACGACGGATCTCGCGCTTCTTAGTGCGACGATCGCGATATGCGTACTGGAGAGAATGCTGGACTTGCTCTTTAGCAGCGCGATAGGAACGAGACTTGGCACCGTAATAGCCCTTTGCGCGATTGAGAACGGTGCGGCGCTTTTTATGCGCTGAAACTGCGCGTTTTACACGAGGCATATTTGTATCCTCCCTTACTTATCGAAGACCAAGATTACGTGCGATTACTTTTTGATCCGCAGCAGAAACTTCAGTCTCATGACGGAAGTTACGCTTACGTTTTTGGCTCTTTTTGGTCATGATGTGAGACTTGTAAGCCTTAGCACGCATGATCTTGCCAGATCCGGTAACGCGAAAGCGCTTCGCAGTGCCGGAATGAGTCTTCATCTTAGGCATTATTCATCCTTTCCTTTTTCATCTTTCTTCTTCTTGACCGTTGTTGGCAACGGCGAGATAAGCATGTGCATGTTGCGACCTTCCATCTTCGGTTGGTTCTCAATGACCGCAACATCCTTCAGATCGTCCGCCAAGCGCTCAAGGATACTCAAGCCTTGTTCAGGATGAGACATCTCGCGTCCGCGGAACATAATGGTGATCTTGACCTTGGAACCCGCCTCAAGAAAGCGTAGAACATGCTTCTTTTTGGTGGTGTAGTCGCCCACATCGATCTTTGGGCGGAACTTCATTTCCTTGGTTTCGACCTTGCTCTGGTTCTTACGAGCCTGCTTAGCACGGATTGCCTGGTCGTACTTGAACTTTCCATAGTCCATGATGCGACATACAGGCGGCTCTGCCTGAGGCGCGATCTCCACCAGATCGTAGCCCTCGTCATCTGCAATGCGTTGGGCCTGCTCAACAGGATAGATACCCATCTGAGTTCCGTCGTAAGCGATCAGACGGCACTCTTTTGCGCGAATCTCGTCGTTGAGCCGTGGTTCTTGGGCTGCTATTGCGCCCACCTCCTTTTTCCTTTTCGTTTTCGATGCATGATTCTCTGTTGCATGCACCGAACTACGTTTTCTACTAACAAACAAAAGACCTGCACATGGCAGGTCACAAGAATATCCATCAAAAGACGTTCTATTCAAATGACCCATCGGCTTCAAGCGCCGAACCAGGTGAAGGCAAATGCCTTGCTTGTGTTCATCAGCCTGTGCATCATAGCACACAACACGCAGATATGCGAGTCGTTCTCACAAAACGAGAGTATTAATCGACACGAGTACCGTGCGAACGGTCTTCGCGAGGTTATTCGCCTCGATTGCTTGTTCGTAATCATAGTCGAGCAGCACGCTCCACTCAAGCTCTTGGTCAAGCACATCGCTGCCCACTCCAACGAACTGATAACGCTCCTCCACAATAGTCTTACCACTGGAATCATAGCGAGCGTATTTTTCTTTATCAGGAGCGATGATGGGATTCGGCTGGATCGTTACAAGTCCAGCACCTTGCAATAAACGCTCGATCAAATGCGCTTCATTCACAATACGATCAAACGGCAGGCTCGCACATGAAAGATCGTTGATATTGATCTGATAGTTCGCCTGTACTACTCGCCCGCTCTTGTCGAGATAAAGATGAGCGAGCGCCATACCTGTCTGAATAGAAGCGCTCTCTTCGCCAAGGAGCACCGTCACTTCAGTCAATCCACCTGCAACCAAGATAGGATCACCATCGATCTCGGCTCCATGCCCGATCAAGGCAAGCGCTTGATCAAGATCGACCCCCATCAGCTCGCTCAGATCGACCACTTCAATAGGATCGGTGTCGTAATAGCCTTCCTTTTCGGCCTCTTTCAAAGCCTTCTCTTGCGCTTCTGCTTCTACTTGAGCTGAATGAGAAACCGTCTGCGCTTGCGGCAAAAGAGACAGCACGAGAGCTATGATGAGCCCCACAAGAGCGAGCACGAGAGCTATGATGAGCCCCACAAGTATCTTCGTTGTATTCTTCTGTGAGCGTTTCATATCGCTATCTTACCTAACGAAATTAAAGTACACGAGAAACGCCACGATGAGCACGATCAGACACACGATGATAGCCCCCTGCATTCGGCGAAACGGAATCTGCTCATCATTGTTTATGTCGTCGTCTTGAAGCGACCGATCCACCTCGCTTTGCCTAGCGGGACTCGAATCAGAATGCATGTGATCTGTTTGGAGGCAGGCACGCAGATCTTCTTCTTGAGCTTCATCAGCTGTTTCGCTTGCCATTGCGCTTGAAGAGACGATGATCGTCTCTTCTCCGTCGATGATCTCTCGCCTCGTACGCACGCCAGACTCTTCTTCTGCAGTCCCTGTATCGACCGAGATGAATGAATATTTCTTTTTTTCTGGTGCCACATGCAACCTTTGTTCGAATACCTCTTAGCGACTACTGGAATGACAACGAAAGCTCTCGGGCCAATTCATCACCTACCGCAGTAGCAGCTTGGGCGCTTTCGCCCTTCGTAAAGAGATAGATCTTAATCTTAGGCTCGGTGCCACTCGGACGAACAATGACCTTGCAATCGTCCTGTAGCTCGAATTCGATCACATTCGCGCTTGGTAGATCGCCCACACCATCACGATAATCGAGGGTCTTGACCACGTTCTTGTGCGCGATAGCATCCATGCCGTTCGTGCGCAGATCCTCCATGATCTGCGCCATGCGAGCAGCGCCCGCTGCCCCCTCAAACGAAAAAGAGAGCGTACGATTATGATGATAGCCATGTTTCTTATAGAGATCTTGCATGGCCTGATAGAGATTCTTACCACGCACACGATAGTAACGCGCCATTTGACAGATGAGCATAGAAGCGACGATCGCATCCTTATCGCGCGCATGACTTCCTGCCAAATATCCGTAACTCTCCTCGAAACCGAAGATGAATCGGTCGAGCTGGCCTGCCTCTTCCAGCTCTCGTTGGATGCCGCCGATGTATTTGAATCCTGTCAAAACTCGCTTTATCTCTACCCCGTATTCCGCTGCAATAGCATCAACGATACTGGTCGAGACAATAGTGGTAATCGCAATAGGATTCGTAGGCATCTTATCTAGCTCAAGACGCATGCGACAGATGTAATCGAGCAAGAGCGCTCCTGTTTCATTACCAGTAAGCAGCTGATAGTCATCCGCATCCTTCACCGCAATACCTACACGATCAGCATCTGGATCAGTAGCTAATAACAAATCAGGTTTCACCTGTTCGCAGAGTGCAATGCCCCGCTCAAGCGCCTCGCGGATCTCAGGATTCGGATACGGACAGGTTGGAAAATTGCCATCAGGGTAAGCTTGCTCACCAACGATGAAGATATCGCGCACATTGATACGCTCAAGAACACGATTGACACACTCAAGACCTGTACCGTTAAGTGGCGTATAGACCACACGCAAGTCTCCCACCTCGCCTACAGGCTCAAGGCTTTGCTTGCAAACTGCATCCAGGTAGGCATCTAATACTTCTTCATTGATATACGAAACGAGACCACACTCGATCGCCAGTTGGAAATCCATCATGTGCACATCTTCGAAGACGTCGACCTGCCCTATAGCGGCCGTGATGGCATCAGCGATCTCGTCGGTGATCTGACAACCGTCTGGGCCATAGACCTTATATCCGTTATATGCGCTCGGGTTATGACTTGCGGTCACGTTGATGCCAATCGCACAGCCTAAGTAACGGGTCGCAAAAGAAAGCGCAGGAGTCGGTTCAAGGCGTGAATAGAGATGAGACTTGATGCCGTTTGCCGCTAGCACCCCTGCAGCAGTCTCGGCGAACAAGCGCGAATTGATGCGCGAATCAAAGCAGATCGCCACAGTGCCCTCTGGTCCAACTTCATGCTTGATGTAATCTGCGATTCCCTGAGTCGCTTTTCCGACCGTATGGATATTCATACGATTCGTTCCTGCTCCTAGCACACCGCGAAGACCACCGGTACCAAATGCGAGCTCTTGGAAGAACGCATCTTCGATAGCAGCGGTATCTCCGCTCGCTTGCATCTTTGCAAGCTGCGCAGTGAGAACCGGATCTGTGACCTTATCACGCCAACGAGCGAATTCACTCTGGAAATCCATGACACCTGCCTTCTTCTTCCCTGTCTGTGAAAATGATTCGATGAAGGCTCCGAACAGGTAAAATTCCTCTTTGCTCTTCGATTGCCCAGGTTGCCTTCATGCTTCTAAGAAGTATACGTCAAGATACGATTTTGACGAATATGAAACGAAATATCATGTATTTCATGAAGTCCGTCTTTAATTCCTACTAAAATGGTAGCATTTCAACGATCGAATGGACAGGCTACCGTCTGTAAGTGTCAATGCTCCAACAGAACAGAGCTCGACAAATTCGAAACTGCTATAGTGACCATGAGGTTTTTTGAGTGACAACATATACGTGATGAGGTCACGTAAAAAAGTACGCTTCGCACTGATGCGTACGAAGCTTACCGCATCACATGTCTTACAAGGAGAAAACGTGCTCGAACTGCAGAATATCGTGTTCGAAATCCCTATCGAAGAAGGTTCGAACAAAACAAAACGAATCATCGACGATATATCACTTTCGATCGAAAGTGATAGATTCGTCGTTATAACCGGTCCAAATGGTGGCGGCAAATCGACGCTTGCCAAACTAATCATGGGAATCGAGAAGCCGACTTCAGGCAAGATCCTCTTCAAAGGGCAGGATATCACCGATCTATCCATTACCGATCGTGCGCGACTGGGCATCGGTTACGGCTTTCAGCAACCTGCGCGTTTCAAAGGTATGAAGGTGAAAAAGCTCCTTGAGCTTGCCGCAGGAAAGCGCCTTCCTATGCTTGCATGTAACGAATACCTAGGCGAGGTCGGCCTCTGCTCGGCGAATTACCTCACGCGCGAAGTGGACAAGAGTCTTTCAGGTGGCGAGCTTAAGCGTATCGAGATCGCAACAGTCCTCGCTGCAAATCCCGATCTTGCTATCTACGACGAACCAGAAGCAGGCATCGACCTATGGAGCTTCGATCGTCTCACGCAAACCTTCGAACAACTCTACAAACAAGAGAACGGCAAATCGATCATCATCATCTCGCATCAGGAACGCATCATCGAACTTGCTGACGAGATTATTTGCTTGCGCGCAGGTAAGATCGAATCGCAAGGGAGCGTGGAAGAGATCCTTCCCCAACTCGGCCTTTCGGCTAAGGAGAATTCCTATTGCTCGTTCACCGAGCCACCCGACCTGCATCTGACCGAGATCTCTACTACATGTTAGGAGCAATCATGGCTGTTGATCTTTCACCTATTGACGCAGATCTGCTGCAAACGCTCACTGACGTTCATGGCATTCCTGCAGGAGCATATAACATCCGCAAGGATGGTGAACTGCTCACCCGTAGCTCTTCGGCAAACATCGAGATTGCCACGAAGACCGATGATCCTGGCATAGACATCTTTGTCAAGGAAGGCACACGCGGCGAGAAGGTCTATATTCCTGTCATCCTTTCGAAGGCAGGTATGACCGACGTTGTCTACAACACCTTCCATATTGCCGATAATTGCGATGTCACTATCATCGCAGGCTGCGGCATCCACAATGACGCACACGAAAAAGCAGAACACGATGGTATCCACACCTTCGAGATCGGCAACAACTCACGCGTGAAGTATATCGAGCGCCATTATGGCGAAGGCTCAGGCGACGGTGAGCGCGTGTTGAATCCTGTAACGAAGGTATACATGGGAAGCGGTTCCTATTGCGAGATGGAACTCTCGCAGATTGGCGGTGTAACCTCGACCCAGCGTGATACCGATGCAGTGGTGGGCGAAGGCTCGAAGCTGGTACTACTCGAAAAACTCCTAACTGAAAACGACCAGTTCGCAGTCTCGAACATGAAGATCGAACTCAAAGGCGATGACTCGAACGTACAAGTCATTTCACGAAGCGTTGCGAAAGACACGTCGAAACAAACATTCAATCCACTCGTTATCGGCGAAGCACCCTGCAACGCGCATGTGCAATGCGATGCAATCATCATGGGCAACGCCACTGTCACCGCGATCCCTGGCATTGAAGCGGCCCACGAAGATGCTCAACTCGTACATGAAGCTGCGATCGGCAAGATCGCGGGCGATCAGATCACGAAGCTCATGACACTTGGTTTGACCGAAGAAGAAGCAGAAGCCGAGATCCTCGACGACTTTCTTAGCTAGCGCCCTTTTCCTTCAATCCATACCAAGGATGCCGCTCCCCCAAAAGCGCATGCCATCGTCGTGCAAGAGCGCCTCAGGACGTTCTTGCCTCGCTATAGTGAGAACAAGACGAACAATATGATCGAAGCGATCGTTTACCGATGCGAAAGGGAGCACTCGTGACACAAGAGGTACTAAACGAGAATATTGCCGTGAATGTTTCGAGCACCGAAGCGCTCACGCCTGCCCAGATCACCCAAAAAGCAGAAGACCTTGGCGTAACCAAGACTGAAATGTCATTCGCGCGTAGCTTCATGCTCTCGATCATGGCAGGTGCATTCATCTCAATGGGTGCGATGTTCTTCTGTTTAGTAGTAGGCGACCCGAATCTCCCCTTCGCGATCCAACGCGTGCTTGGAGGCTTCCTTTTTTGTCTTGGCCTGATCCTCGTTGTGGTAGCAGGTGCTGAATTATTCACCGGAAATACCATGATCGTCATGACCGCAGCAAGCAAACGTATCAAATGGAGTGCGGTCTGGAAGAATTGGATCGTTGTATTCATCGGCAACTTCATCGGAGCGCTCGTCATCGTCGGTCTCGTATTCTTGTCAGAGATGCCCACCATGAATAGCGGTCAAATCGGTCAAACCATGGTCAGCGTTGCGGCGGGAAAGATGCATGCGAACTGGCTTGCGCTGTTTGCGAAAGGCATCATGTGTAACTTCCTTGTGTGTTTGGGGGTATGGATGGCGTATTCCTCGAAAACCGTTGCAGACAAGATCCTAGCAGTGCTCTTCCCTATTACCGCATTCGTAGCCTGTGGTTTCGAGCACTGCGTCGCCAACATGTTCTTCTTGCCGATGGGCGCACTACTCGCATCATGTGGCATCGCTCCTGCAGGAATCGATCCCGCAACTGTAGATATGGTCGGTGCGCTCTATAACTGGTCTGCGACTGTACCAGGCAATATCGTTGGTGGCGCGATCTTTGTTGGTCTCGCATATTGGTTCATCTATCGTAAAAAGCAAAACTAATAACGCCCGAGCGATACTTAGATCGAATCATCATATGAACGACTATTTGAGATGCGGCTTTCAAGCCGCATCTTTCCTTTAACAGGATCCTCTTCATTTTCGCTTGACAGCATGCTTCTTCTTGATAACATATGAACAGATGCTCATATGTAAGGATGTAACATGGAAGAAAACAAGCACACAACAGACAATCTCATGAGCGTAATAAGCGAGGGAGAAACATTGCCTGATGAGGAACTGCTCTACGACTTGGCTGACCTCTTCAAGACCTTCGGCGACACCACACGCATCAAGATCCTGTATGCCCTTATGAATGGCGATCTCTATGTAAATGATATTGCAGAGATCGTAGGGGTCTCCCAAAGTGCTGTATCTCATCAGCTGCGCGTGCTCAAGCAAGCCCGACTGGTGAAATTCACACGTGATGGCAAAAACGTCACCTATTCCCTTGCAGACGATCATGTCTATGCAATGCTCTCACAAGGCCTCACCCATATCTGCGAGTAATTGCAAGGAAGCCGAAGGCATATAAACCGAACGGCTTGTACACCGAATGCGAATCGATACAGGAAAGGAACTCCCATGAAAAGATCATATAAGCTTGAAAACCTCGGTTGCGCAAACTGCGCAGCACGCATGGAAGATGACATCAACAAGATCGATGGCGTGAACAAAGCCCAGGTTGTCTTCATGACCTCCAAACTTAAGATCGAAACGACACACGACGATATCGAAGCGATCCTTGACGAAGCTCAACGCATTATCACGTCTTACGAAGAGGACTGTGTCATCCTTGGTCGCTGATTGCACCTCCTATCTTTCTATCATCACCAAACATTTTCTTATGGTTGCACGGATGCAGCCTCTCTTATGTACAGAGTAAGGATCATCAATCATGACCAAACGAGGAAAAGAGATACTCCGCGTCGCGATCGGAGCGGTACTGTTCATAGCGGCCCTCATTGCACGATCCGCCCTAGAGATGCCACTGGATAATCTACAAAGAGCATTCGCTTATCCTGGTGCTACACTTGCGCTCTTTCTTGTCCCCTACCTTGTATTAGGCGCTCCAGTACTCGCAAAAGCTGGGCGCAATATACGCGCTGGACATATCTTCGATGAAAATTTTCTCATGTGTGTTGCCACTATCGGTGCGCTTTGTCTTGCTGAATTCCCTGAAGCAGTGGCTGTTATGCTGTTCTATCAGATCGGTGATCTTTTCGAAGATTATGCGGTGGACAAATCGAGAGACTCGATCGCAGAGATGATGGATATCTGCCCCGAACAGGCTTTCATCGAACATGATGGCAAGATTGAAGCCGTAGATCCCAACGAAGTCGAGATCGGCACGACCATCGTAATACGACCTGGAGAGCGTGTTCCGCTCGACGGGGTGATCGTGAAGGGCGAAACCGAGCTCGATACTGCTGCACTCACAGGCGAATCACTGCCTCACAATGTCTTCACAGGCGACTCTATTGCGAGCGGATCAATCAATCTCTCGAGCACCATCTATGTCGAGACTACCAAGGAGTTTGATGATTCAACGGTAAGTCGCATACTCGAACTCGTAGAAGATGCCGCCTCAGAAAAGGCGCCGATGGAAAACTTCATCACGCGTTTTGCGCGCTACTACACACCTATCGTATGTCTGCTCGCACTTGCAATCGCTGTCATTCCGCCCTTCTTCACTGATTTCGACTGGGCAAACTGGGTTCAGCGCGCACTCATCTTCCTCGTAGTCTCATGCCCCTGTGCACTCGTCATCTCAGTGCCGCTGTCGTTCTTTGGAGGCATCGGTGCCGCATCAAAACGCGGCATCCTGATCAAAGGAAGCAACTATCTTGAAGCGCTCTCGCACGTCAAGACCATCCTCTTTGACAAAACGGGCACCATTACCAAAGGTACGTTTTCCGTCTCGAAGATATCACCGATCGATATGGCAGAAGAACAGCTACTGCGCGTTGCTGCTATGGCTGAAGCATATTCGAATCATCCGATCGCACTTTCAATCCGCAAAGAGCATCAAGCTCCTCTCGAGCTCGATTTGGTGAGCAATACCACCGAGATTCCTGGTCAAGGCATACGATGCATCATCGATGGCCGCGTCGTTCTCGCAGGAAATGCACGTCTGATGGAAGCAAATGGCATTGAGGCGAAGCTCTTCGAAACAAAAACTACCGTTCTGCATATTGCGATCGATGAGGTCTATTGCGGAATGATCGAGGTTGAAGACACGATCAAGGAAGATTCCGCCTCCGCGATTACCCGCATCAAAGAATTAGGCATACAACATGCCGTCATGTTGACCGGTGATCGCGAAAAAGTTGCAGCTCATATCGCAAAAGAAGCAGGGCTTGATGAATATCATGCAGGATTGCTGCCCGAAGGGAAGATCGACTTTTTACGCAGTTATCTTGATGCTGCTCCCGAAGGCGACAAGATCGCTTTCGTAGGAGATGGCATCAACGATGCTCCTGCACTCATTCGATCTGATGTAGGTATCGCAATGGGCGCAATGGGCTCCGATGCTGCTATCGAAGCAGCTGATATTGTATTTATGGACGATAAGCTCTCTCGTCTTGCCGACGGTATCGCTATCTCGCGCAAGACCATGCGTATCGTCTACCAGAACATCGTCTTTGCGCTCGGAGTAAAACTGCTCGTACTCATAATGGCAGCTCTCGGTTTCGCAAATATGTGGGAAGCGATCTTTGCTGACGTAGGAGTATCGGTTATCGCGATCCTGAACGCTATGCGCGCACTCAAGGCAAAGTGACCCTTGGCGTAAAATGTCGCATCCGCTTCTTCTACGCAAAACGCCCCTGCTGATCAGCAGGGGCGTTTCTCTTCAAGGCTTTATGCGTTTATGATTATGCAGCATCGTGCTGTTTGGTAGGATCCTTCTTTCCATCAGCGCCAACATAATACTGGTTCTTATCTACCCAAGAATCAGTAGCCATTACGCCATTCGACCCAACATAGTAATCTCCAACCCAGGTGCTTACCTGCATAACACCAGATTCATCGAAGTAATACCACTTCTTATCGATCTCTTTCCAGCCGGTTACCATCGCACCCGATTCAGTGAAATAATACTTTGCATCAGTATCTTCAAGCCAACCAGTCTGCATAGCGCCATTCTCGGTATTCAGGTAATACCATACATTCTTAAGGAAGATCCAATCGGTCTTCATAGCACCCGACGCATCGTAGTAATACCACAGATCGCCTTCCTTATTCCAACCGGTCGCCATAGCGCCCGAATCGGTGAGGAAGTAGGTCTTGTCGTTGATAACGTGCTTGCCCGTGAGCATCTTGCCATCTTCAGGATTGAGGTAATACCACTTATTCTTGACCTTCTGCCAACCTGTAGTCATAGCGCCTGAGGTGTTGAAGTAATACCATACGTTATCGATCTTCTGCCAACCAGTCTTCATCGCACCAGAGGCATCCGTATAGTAGGTCGCTTTACCATCATCCACCCAGCCGACGCTCATCGCGCCATCAGAAGCGAGATGATACCAGACGCTCTTGAGCTTGACCCAACCAGTTTTCATAGCACCCGACGCATCGTAGTAATACCACAGATCGCCTTCCTTATTCCAACCGGTCGCCATAGCGCCCGAATCGGTGAGGAAGTAGGTCTTGTCGTTGATAACGTGCTTGCCCGTGAGCATCTTGCCATCTTCAGGATTGAGGTAATACCACTTATTCTTGACCTTCTGCCAACCTGTAGTCATAGCGCCTGAGGTGTTAAAGTAATACCAGTTGCCATCGACGAGCTCCCAGCCTGTCTGCATCCAACCTTTCTCATCGAAGAAATAGGTACCAGAGTCAAGCTTCAGCCAACCAACAGCCCATTTGTCGTTGCCGTAGTCATACCACCAACCCTTTGCACTATGGACCCATTTGCCCGTAGGCGGATTGATTGGCTCAGGATCTACAGCAGGATCATTGTCGCTCGCATCGGAGCCGTCACCTGCGTTGTTATCGCCATTGTCGGTGTTATCGTCACCGGCATCGCCGGCCTGTTCGGGATCCTTAGTGGTAAGCGTTTGATCGGCAGCTGATCCCTCATGTCCATCTTCTGCAAGCCAAGCATCAATAGCTGTCGTATCTTCGATGCGATTATTATTGCAAGCAAGATAGCGAAGCGCGGAATTCTTGCTGATGTCAAGCGCGGCCAGTTCATTATTCGCACAATCAAGAGACACGAGAGCGGAAAGACTCGAAAGATCGAGCGAAGTAAGCTTGTTGTTAGCGCATTCGAGATCACTCAGCGCAACGCAGCCTGTCATCTTGAGCTCGGTCAACTGATTGTTTTGACAGGTAAGATTAGTAAGATTAACGCAAGGGGACACATCGAGCGTGGTGAGCGCATCCTCGTTGAGGGCAAGCGTCTCAAGTGCGGTGCAGCCAGTCAGATCGAGCGTATCGATCTTGGTGAACGAGCAAGTAAGATCGATGAGCTCTGCACAACCTGCAACCTTAAGTCCTTCAAGATCGACACCTGAAGCCTGGAAGCTCACAAGCGTCGCACACGCACTCACGTCAACCGTCTTGATGGTTCCAATATTCGTGCCCATCTTGATGCTGCGAATAGGAAGTACTTGCTCAGATGCTGTCTCGATGCCAGATTCGGTGTCGGTCTCTTCCGAGTCGTCCCCCTCTTCACCTGTGAGAGGATCATCGCCTTCGTCAGGGTTGGTAGGATCAGGCTCAACAGGAGCAGAAGTATCAGGTTCGGTTGCACCAGGAATAGTGATCGTCGCCGGAACTTTAACATCCTGTACGGTCGCACTAGTCATCCCGATAATATCCACGCAGTTCGCATTTTCATCAACGGTATAGCTATACGTTACACCCTCTATCTCCACCGTGGAAGCTTCGGCGGCATAAGCAAACGAGAATGATGCGGACGCAATGAGCGCAACAACCATCAAGCATGCAGCTGCAATGAACATGCCAAACTTGATCGAGGGCTTCGATGTAAGAGAGATCTTACTCGATTCATCGAACGCAACACCCCCTTTACGCGTATCGTTCATAAAGAGAAGAGAATCATGTGACATTTCATACTCCTTGTCTGGGGGTTGCAGAAAATATCGTTCCTATCTTATCGAATAGTGCACGAGATAACAAAAAGCATTTGAAATAACTACCATCGGACACAGAAAGAGAGGAGGTAAGACGCCCCCTCTCTTTGATTCATCGCATGCTCTGTAATGGATCGTTCCTATACTCTTGTGCTAGCGCTTCGCTCCTTTTACCCATTTACCATTGGCGTCGACATAGTACTCACCGATCCACTGGCTCGTTGCCATAACGCCATCTGCACCAACATAATAGTTGCCGATCCACTTACCCTTCTGCATCGCACCCGATCCATTGAAGTAATACCATTTACCACTGATCTTCTGCCAGCCCGTAAGCATCTTACCCGATGAATTCGAATAGTAACGCGTAGAGCCCACATCGTAGAAACCGGTCTTCATAACACCGTTAGATGGATTAAGGTAATACCAAGCACCTTTGTCCTTTTGCCAACCGGTCTTCATCGCGCCAGAGCTCGTATAGTAATACCAACCAGCGCTTTCTTTATTCCAGCCAGTCTTCATTGCGCCCGATGAGGTAAGGAAATAGATGATATTGTCAATGAGCTTCTTCCCTGTTTGCATAATGCCATCGGAAGCGAGATAGTACCACTTTCCTTTGACCTTCTGCCAACCGGTCTTCATCGCGCCATCGCTACCAAGATAGAACCACGTATTCGCGCTCTGATACCAACCAGAATTCATGTATCCACTACTGTTGAAATGATAGCGCTTCCCCTTGATGGTCACCCATTCGCCCGCTGGCCACTTTTTGCCCTGAGCCTTTGCGGTAGCCGCATCATATTCAAACCACCATAAGCCCTTGCTCTTCTTCCAAGTGCCACCGACCGTCGTTGACGCAGGAGGAGCCTGCGGAACAACAACCGTCGCACCCGCAGAACCCGCGATGCCAGCTTGGCTTGTCCCGCTTGAGCTCGAAGAGCTTGAAGAGCCAGTAGAAGAAGTGCTCGGTGCCGGGTTGATCTTGAAAGTGAAGGTGCGCGATCCGCGGTATAAACCAATTCCGGTTACCACTGCGGTTGCCGTACCAACATTTGTGTTATTCGAATAAGCAACCGTGTAATCGACGCCTTCTACGAGCTGACCTTCGCTCTGCTGAACACTACCATTGACCACCGTATACCGAGCACCTGCGATGCCAACAGGTGGCTTGAGCGCAGTGCCGTTATACGTACAGTTCGCAGGTGCAGTCCAGTAATAACCCGACGTTAAATCGACCTGACGAACAAGGATGCGAAAGGTAAATGATTCATTACCACAGGTGGCTGTGATCGTGCTCCAGCCAATGCCTCCTACCGATATGAGCGTGCACTCACCATCGTTTGCAAGACCAGCCGCTGCACCCTTCTGGATCTTGATAACGCTTGTATCCGACGAAGTCCAGCTAACCTTTGTCGAAGAAGCATTCTTGACCCGCACATTCATGCGCTCGCCTATCGATATAGTGGTATTCTGCACGTCGTGATCGTTGAAGTCTACGACCGTGAAAGATGATGCTTGCGCAGTGATCTGAGTATCTGCAGCAACTTCAGAAGCGACCTCACCTTCAAGGCTTTCATCCGCGAACGCCAGCGACGAAACACCGAAAACAAGCGCCAAGACCATAACGATCGAGACCAGAATCGACCTTGTATAGACCATCGATACCTCCACGAGAGATACATTCGAGATACAGTGCTCTGTATTGTAAAACGCTTAGAGTAGCTTGCGAATACCTCGCAGCCAATCCCCATAAAACTTGCTGGGACACTGCCGCTAACGAGTGGCAAGAAGGATTCTCGGCCTTTGAGAGAGATCTGAAAGTATACGAGGCTCAGTGAAATTGTGGGACTGAGCGATCTGGGCAGCTTCTTCTAAAGATTCTTCAAAGAGCTCCACAGCAAGTATTCCGCCGGGTTTTAGAAGGGTGTGAGCATCGTCAATGAAGCGACGGAAAAGATCAAGACCGTCAGAGCCGCCATCAAGTGCCAGGCGCGGTTCGTATTCGCTCACCTCAGCATCAAGAGCATCGACAACTGCAGAAGGAATATAGGGCGGGTTCGAGACGATTGCATCGAATGTCCCTTTATTGACTGGATCCGCAACCAAGGCAGAGAGCAGATCGCTCTTGATCACCCGTACACGATCAGCAACGCCTTGCACGTCAACATTTCGCTGAGCCAGCACCAAAGCTTCAGGAGCGATATCGAGAGCAAAAAGCTCCATAGTGGGATGTTCGGTCGCAAGAGCACAGGCAATACAGCCTGAACCAGTACAGAGATCTACTACGCGGATCGCTTTAGATGCTTCTTCGGCTCCCCCGATAGACTGATCGAGCTTGACATCGTCTCTAGATTCAACACTCTCGCCAATCTCTGACGCCTCTACATTATCATCAGCCTTTGGTATAACAACAGCCTCATCTTCAAAAGCGTAAGCGCTTATTTGCTTAGGAGCGGGAAATGCTGCAAGCACTTCACTTATCAACACTTCAGTCTCAGGGCGTGGAATCAACACGCCTGGCGCAACCTCCAGCACCATATGGCGAAATGGAGCCGTGCCGCAAATGAGCTGAAGCGGCTCGCCCGCTCCCCTGCGCTGCACCCACGCGCGCATCCTTGTACGCTCTTCTTCAGAGAGTGGCTTGTCGAGATTGGTATAAAGCTCGATACGAGAAAGGCCCATAGCTTCTCCGAGAAGCCATTGAGCAGAAAGGCGCGGATTTGTATCACCCTTACTGGCAAGATATCCTTCGCACCAGTCAAGGATCGCTTTGACAGTCCAGGTTTGATCCGACGAAGTCACAGATTAAACCGCGCTCTCCAGCTTCGCAGCGCGGTCTGCTGCTTGAAGTGCAGTGATAAGGTCTTGCAGACCTGCACCACCTGATCCGAGCAACACGCCATTATAGGTGCCGTTGTAGCCAATACGATGATCGGTCACGCGATCCTGTGGTCCATTATAGGTGCGGATCTTCTCAGAACGATCGCCCGTGCCGATCTGGCTGCGGCGCTCAGCACCCTCAGCGGCTTGCTGGTCGGCGAGCATCTTTTCGTAGAGACGAGCACGCAATACGCTCATCGCTGCGATCTTGTTTTGGAGCTGCGACTTCTGATCCTGCGATTGCACGACCAGCCCTGTTGGAAGGTGTGTGATACGTACCGCGGAGTCCGTCGTGTTGACGCACTGACCACCAGGACCACCAGCTCGATACACATCGATACGCAGATCGTTTTGATTGATCTCGACTTCGACTTCATCAGCCTCAGGGAGTACCGCCACCGTTGCAGTGGAGGTGTGAATACGCCCTTGACTTTCGGTCTTAGGGACACGTTGCACACGATGAACGCCCGACTCAAACTTCATGATGGAATAAACACGATCACCTAGCATCTTGAAGGAGATCTCTTTGAAACCTCCTGCTTCAGAGGCATGCATGTCCATGGTTTCGCACTTCCAGCCTTGGTCGGATGCGAAGCGGGTATACATGTTGTAAAGATCTCCTGCAAAAATTGCAGCCTCATCGCCGCCGGCACCTGCGCGAATCTCAACAATAATGTCCTTCTCGTCCGCTGGATCAGAAGGAATGAGCATGAATTTGATATCTTCTTCGAGTTGCGGCAGACGGGCCTCGATCGTAGAGATCTCTTCTTGCGCGAATTCTTTCATATCAGAATCGCCAAGCATCTCCTTCGCGGCCGCAAGATCATCGAGCAACCCAAGGTATTCCTTAGCCGCGCGTGCCAGTTCGCCCTGATTCGCGTAGTCCTTCGCCAGCTTGTTGTATTCGGTCTGATTCGCAACGATGGCAGGATCGCCCATCTTCGCTTCCAGCTCATTATATGCTGCTACAATCTTCTCAAGCTTTTCGCGCATGATTCCCTCTGTTGGCTCGATTCTTTTCGATGAAAAAAGCAGGCCCGCCAGAGGGAGCCTGCTCTGAAAATTCTCACGTACTGACAAGTGAGAATCATATCATATTTCGACCGGGCAGTTATTCCGACAGGTAAGCTACTGCCGCTTCCGCCGCTAGAGCACCGTCCGCGGTAGCTGTGACCACCTGACGAAGGGGCGTCGTGCGCACATCACCTGCAACATAAACGCCCTTGAGCGATGTGTGACAATCGGCATGCGCTTTCACATACCCGTTCTTATCCAATTCGACCGTGCCATTGAGCCATTCAGTCTCGGGCTTTGAGCCGACTGCGATAAACAAGCCTGCCACTGGGATCGTGTGCTCTTCAGTCGTCTTCGAATTACGTACAGTCACCGCCTCGATACGGTCTTGATCGTTCATGATCACATTTTGAACTTCATTGTTCCAATAGATCTCAACATTGGGAAGATGTTTGACCTTCTCGACATACCAAAAATGCGCGCGGAAATCCTCCCTGCGATGAACGAGATAGACCTTGTGACAGATACGTGAAAGATAGATACATTCAGCAAGCGCCGAGTCTCCCCCGCCAACGATCATGACATCTTTGCCACGATAAAAATTACCATCACAGGTCGCGCAGAACGAAAGGCCCTTACCCTCCAGTTCTAAGCCTGCAAGCTGAGGTAATTGCAAAGGCTTAGCGCCTGTTGCGATGATGACCGAGCGCGCCCATAAGCTTCCTTCTGAGGTGATGAGCTCAAAGACATCGCGCTTCTCGTAACGCGAAAGTGCACGTACTTGCTCGCTTAAGAACTCGACGCCAAAACGCTCGGCTTGGTGCTGCATAGAAAGTGCGATCTCATACCCGTTCACACCACCACCAAAACCAGGATAATTCTCCAACTCATCGATAGAAGTGAGTTGACCTCCTGGAATGAGCTCTTCTAATACCACTGTGCGAAAGCCCGCACGTGCGGAATAGAGTGCAGCGGTCATGCCAGCAGGGCCGGCTCCTACCACTGCAATATCAGTTACGCGTGTCTCTTGGGCTTCGTCAGTCATCATAAGATCCTAAGAGAGCGCATTGACAAGAACCTGCTTGGGCTGCACGCCAACGAATTGCTTCACTGGCTGTCCACCATTGAAGATAATGAGCGTCGGAACGCTCATGACGTTATATGCCTGTGCAAGTTCGATCTCGCGATCGATGTCAACCTTATAGACAGCAGCCTTGCCAGACACCTCTGCCGCTACCTCGTCAAGCACTGGTGCCATCATCTTACAAGGGCCGCACCAGGTCGCAAAGAAGTCGACCAAGACCGGACCATCTGCGCCAAGTACTTTAGTTTGGAATTGCTCTTCGGTAAGTTGTTCTGCCATGATGATCACTCCTCAAGATCACGTTCGTAGCGAATCATGCTCTTCTCACGTAGTTATAGCGATTAAGCTCATTGTAGAGCGGATGAAATAAGGACGCCCACGATGGGGCGTCCTTGATTACAAGCCGTTACGAAATCTCAAGCGTATCGAAATATGATCATCTATAAGACAAGACTACATCCAGCCTTGAGCCGATCTTGTTTGCTCTATTTCAGCGAAGCTTCCTTGATGATCTCGAGCAACTGATCGACCTGCCAGGAGCCGAGATCACCTTCATGACGCTCTCGAACCGAAATGGTGCCTTCTTCGACTTCCTTATCGCCAACCACGCACATATACGGGATCTTCTCGTTCTGCGCTTTTGCGATCTTCACACGCATTGGCTCATTCTGCTCGTAGACCTCAACACGACCGCCTGCTGCTTTGATCTGTTGAGCGATATCCTTGCAAGCATCGAGGTGACGATCAGCAAGAGGAACCATGACCACCTGCACCGGGGCAAGCCATAATGGCAATGCACCTGCATAGTGCTCGATAAGGATGCCAAAGAAACGCTCGATCGAGCCAAAGATAGCACGATGAAGCATCCAGGGGCGCTCCTCGGTATTCTCCGCCGTACGATACGACAAATCAAAACGCTCAGGGAAATTGAAGTCGACCTGAACGGTAGAGCATTGCCACGTACGGCCGATAGCGTCCTTTACTTTGATGTCGATCTTCGGACCATAGAATGCACCATCGCCTTCGTTGATGTCGTATGCAAGATCATGCTGCTTGCATGCTTCGATAAGCGCATTGGTCGCATGTTCCCACATCTCATCTGAACCGATGCTCTTCTCGGGACGAGTAGATATCTCTGCCATGTACTCAAAACCAAAAGTTGACATGATGTGGTCAACCAAGTCGAGAATAGCGATGACCTCAGAAACCACCTGATCCTTCGTGCAGAACACATGCGCATCATCCTGTGTGAATCCACGGGCGCGCAACAGTCCATGCACCGCACCTGAAAGCTCATGGCGATAGACCGTACCGAACTCGAAAAGACGCAGCGGCAGATCACGATAGGATCGAATGTCGTTGCGATAGATGAGCACATGACCAGGACAGTTCATGGGCTTCACTCCATATTCTGACAAGCGAGGATTCTCTTCGCTACCTTCATTGATATTGAAGAAATACATGTTCTCGCCGTAGAAATCATAGTGTCCAGAAGTCTTCCACACATCCGACTTGTACACATGTGGAGTGATGACTTCTTCATAGCCGCGTTCATAAAGATCGCGACGCAGCCATTCTTGCAAGATGCGGATGACGCGTGCACCTTTTGGCGGATAAAGCGGCAGACCAACACCTGCATCTTCATCGAGCATGAAGTAACCCAGTTCTTTACCAACACGACGATGATCGCGCTTCTCCGCTTCTTCGAGGTTGTGCAAGTAAGTGGTGAGCTCTTTTTTCTTGAAGAATGCCGTGCCATAGAGACGCTGAAGCATTTCGCGCTCGGAATCACCCTTCCAGTAAGCACCCGCGATCTTCATAAGCTTAAAGGCGCCGATCTGCGAAGTCTTCGCGATATGAGGACCTGCACACAAATCGACGAATGCGCCATGACGATAGATACTGATCTCCGCATCGGGAGCCAACTCATCGATATGTTCAACCTTGAAGCGCTGATCAGCAAAGATCTCCTTTGCGCGATCACGAGAGACCACTTCACGTACGAACGGTTCATCATCTGCGATGATCTCCGCCATCTTAGCTTCGATCATTTCAAAATCGTTCTCGGAAATAGAATGGGGCAATTCGAAATCGTAAAAGAAGCCATCTTCAGTAGCAGGGCCAAACGCAATGGACACATCAGGATAGAGCTGCTGAACAGCCTCTGCCATGATATGCGCCGCAGAATGGCGCATGATATTCAAAGCTTCAGGAGATTTCGTCGTAATGATCTCGACCGTGTCACCATCCGAGAGCACCATCGTAAGATCGACCAACTTGCCATCGATCTTACCAGCCACTGCATCGCGCGCCAGACCTGCACCAATACTGGCAGCCAGATCGTAGAGCGTGCTTCCTTCTTCAAGAGAGCGCGATGATCCATCAGGGAGCGTGATTTCCATATCAACATCCTTTCTGGCGCCGGATGCATACCAAGCATCTGCACCAATGGGGGTTCAAAAACATATTCACGAACATATGTGAATGAAAAAAGGTTTTGCGCGTTTAATTCACGCGACGACGCGAACCGTCGCCCGGCGTTCGTTCACGCCTGCGTGCACTTTGGTGCGGAGCGCCACCATGGATCTGGGTAGTGCAATAAGGACAAATAGACCATTCAGGGTTGAGCGCATGACGACAGGTAGGACAGAGATTCTTCAGGCGCGTATGACAATGAGGGCATAAGACATAATCAGCTTCAACAGGATAGCCGCAGTGAAGACACTCGCCAAACTGCATGAGCTGCCGACGTTTAAGCGCAATCTCGAGATCCTGCTCGTCACGATCTTCGGCTGTGAGCGGCGGGCGGGCAACACACCATGCAATGAAACCGACTAGCGGAATGAGCGCGATGATACCCCATAGCTGCCAACTCGCACCACGCTGACGCGCGTCCTTGATGACATAAGCGATAGAAAGGATATAGAGAATGGCAACGATCACACCTGCAATGATGGCGAGCGTTTGAATGGCTGAATTCATGAGTCAGTACAACTCCCTGTTGATTCGTCCGTTTTGAATGCTACATCTCAGCTAATTGTACGCGAAGCTTTTCAAGACGCTCGGTGATGTCGGCGAGTTTCGCAGAATCCTTATCAATGATCTCCTGAGCGGCCTTTGCAAGAAAGCCTGGATTCGACAATTTCTTCTGAAACTTAGCCTGATCCTTCTCGAGTGTCGCGATTTCCTTCTCAATGCGCTTACGTTCAAGATCAAAATCAACCAGACCCGTCAAGAGCACATACATCTCAGTCTCTCCTGCGATGATGAGCGCAGATTCATGGGGCTTCTCGCATGCGATCGCTGCATCTTTTACTGTGATGAGCGCAAGTGCACAGATGAGCGCCTCCTGATCTTTGAACAACTGCAGTGCCTCTTCACTTTCCGCCGAAACCACGACTTCGAGTGGCTGTTTGGGCGAGATACCATAGCGTGAGCGTGCAGAGCGAACGCCTGAGACCGCACTCGTGACCATACCGATAGCCTTATCGGCTACAGGATCAAGATACTTCGCAAGATCATCCGCGTCAGGCCACGCAGCCATCATAAGATATTCGCTTTCCTTCGGAGCTGGAAGCTCCTGATAGATCTTCTCCGTAACGAAGGACATGATAGGATGCAGCAGACGAAGCGCCGTGTCCAGCACGAAGATGAGATTACGTTGGCAGATAAGCTTGTCTTCCCCACCCGCCTGCAAACGCGCCTTGGAAAGCTCGATATACCAGTCACAAAATTCGTTCCAGAAAAATGCATAGAGCTCACGCGTGATAGCGCCAAAATCGTATTGAGCATACGCTGCATCAAGCTTGGCAACAAGCGCTGCTAAACGTGAGAACATCCAACGATCTGCCAGCGTTTCAGGCTGAGGATCACCCGATATAAAATCATCAAGATTCATATTCACGAAGCGTGCGGCATTGCGAATCTTGTTCGCGAAATTACGGCTGCTAACGAGCTTGTTCTCGTCAAAACGCATGGCCTGCGAACCGGTCACCTGCATGAGCAGGCCAAAGCGCATGGCATCAGCTCCGTAATCTTCCATCAGCTTCATCGGGTCGACGCCATTGCCACGACTCTTCGACATCGGCTTACCGTCTGATCCCATAACCGTAGGATGGATGATGACGTCTTCGAACGGGATCTGACCTGTGCAGTATTCAGAAGCCATGACCATACGAGCTACCCACAGACCCATGATGTCACGCGCCGTTGAGAGCATCTGTGTTGGATAGTGTTTCTGCAGTTCAGGAGATTCTGTGCCTGCATCACCCCAACCCTGTGTGGCGAAAGGCCATAACTGGGATGAGAACCACGTATCGAGCACGTCTTCATCTTGACGCACGGCCGCGCCGCAATTCGGGCATACATCAATATCGTCGACGCTCGCGTCTTCCCAGCCGCACACGTCACAATAATACATAGGGATACGATGACCCCACCACAGTTGGCGCGAGATGCACCAATCCTTCAAGTTATCGAGCCAATCGAGGTAGACCTGTTTCCAGCGAGCCGGATAGAACTGGATCTGAGCGCTTTCGACTGCTTCTTTTGCAGCGTTCTTTAGTCCATCGACTGCTACGAACCACTGCTCGGAAAGCCAAGGCTCGAGCTTGGTGTGGCAGCGATAACAATGCATCACTGAATGAGTGTGATCTTCAATCTTATCGAGCAATCCGAGCGCTTCGAACTCTGCAACTACAGCTTCACGCGCCTCATCACGTGTCATGCCCGAGAACTTACCAAAGCCATCGACAACCACTGCGTGCTCGTCGAAGATATTGATCTGTTCAAGGTCGTTGCGCTGACCGATCGCATAGTCATTGGGGTCATGAGCAGGCGTTACCTTCACACAACCCGTACCGAATTCCTTATCGACCACGAAATCTGCCACGATAGGAATCTCGCGATCGACGATGGGTAGCATGACCGTCTTTCCTACCAGGCCCTTGTAGCGTTCGTCCTGTGGACTGACCGCGATACCCGTATCACCCAACATAGTCTCTGGGCGCGTGGTGGCAACCACTAAATAGTCCATGCCGTCAACCGACTCAGTCAACGGATAACGAAGGTGCCAAAGATGGCTATCTTCTTCTTCGTATTCTGCTTCATCATCAGAAATGCCCGTCGTGCAAGTTGGGCACCAGTTGACAATACGTCGACCGCGAAAAACGAGGTCGTCATGATACCAATCACAGAATACTTGACGTACCGCACGCGATAACGACGGAGACATGGTGAACTGTTCATGCTCGTAATCGCAGGAACATCCCATAGCCTCAATCTGATCGATGATAATGCCGCCGTACTTATCGCGCCATTCATAACAAGCACCGATGAACGCCTCTCGACCGATCTCATGACGATCGATACCCTGTTCAGCCAAGTGCTTATCTACTTTAGTCTGTGTAGCGATGCCTGCATGATCAACACCGACGATCCAGCGTGTTTGATAGCCCTGCATACGTGCACGACGAACACATGCATCCTGAATGGTGTCATTGAGCGCATGGCCCATATGCAGAACGCCCGTAACGTTTGGTGGCGGAATGACAACGGTATAGGATTCAGAGCCATTCTTGCCAAAACCCGGCGTGCGTTCGAAGAATCCTTGACCCTTCCACGCATCGAAGATCGGCTGCTCCCATTCCTTGTATGATTGTTGCTCTTGTTTCTTTTCCGTCGTCATGAATGGTCCTTGGTCTTTTTGAACGGGCTGGCTATTTCTTGGTGGCGTTCTTCTTCAAAACCTCAATCTGGGGTTTCGTCTCGCCTTCGATATCGCTACGACGAACAACAACACGCGTTGGTTTATGATAATCGGGCAATTCATACATTGCATCCATGAGCACGTCTTCGCAGATGGTCCGAAGGCCGCGCGCGCCTGTCTTGTGGTCAATCGCTTGTTCTGCAATGGCTTCGAGAGCCTCGGGCTCAAAAGTAAGCTCTGAATTCTCGTAACTGAACATGGCAGTATACTGCTTCACCAAGGCATTCTTGGGCTCGGTGAGGATGCGCACCAGGTCTTCTTTGTTGAGCTGTGAGAGCGACGTGATAACAGGAATACGGCCAACAAATTCAGGGATCATGCCAAACTTATGCAGGTCTTCTGGTAGCACCTGAGAAAGGAGTGCCGCATCCGCTTCCTGCTTTGACTTGGGCATATCAGAACCAAAACCGATGTTAGTCTTACCAATGCGCTGTGCGATGATCTCAGGAAGACCAACAAACGCGCCACCGAAGATAAACAGGATGTTCGTTGTATTGATATGGATGAGCTCCTGCTGTGGATGCTTACGCCCACCTTGCGGAGGCACACTAGCCTCACAGCCTTCCACGATCTTCAACAACGCTTGCTGTACGCCTTCACCCGATACGTCACGAGTGATCGAAACATTCTCTGCTTTACGTGCGATCTTATCGATCTCGTCGATATAGATAATACCGATCTCCGCACGCGATACATCAAAATCAGCTGCTGTGATGAGTTTGAGTAGGATGTTCTCGACATCTTCACCCACATAACCAGCCTCGGTCAGCGTAGTGGCATCAGCAATAGCGAACGGAACCTTCAGCGTACGCGCAAGCGTCTGTGCCAAAAGCGTTTTACCTGAACCCGTAGGGCCAAGCAACATGATATTGCTCTTTGCAACTTCGACATCACTATCGGCAGCTTCACCCATGCTGATACGTTTGTAGTGGTTGTATACCGCAACAGAGAGCGCCTTCTTTGCTTCTTCTTGCCCTACCACATGCTCAGAGAGCTGCTGGTAGAGCTCTTTAGGAGTTGGAAGATCTGTAAGCATATCGAATGGGCTCGCATCATGCTGAGCTTCGATGGTACGAAGCGATTGATTGCCCAATACTTGATTGAGTGCGTCCGATTCGAGACCTCGCATAGAAAGATCTGTGAGCATCGCATCGACCGAGACCGAAATGCATTCATCGCAGATGAATATGCCATTTGGGCCTGAGATCATAGCATTGACCTGCTCGGGAACCTTCCCGCAGAAGGCACAATAGATATCTCCGTGTGGTCCGGTAGGAGTTTTGTCTGACATGTATCGCCTTAGCTTTCAGAATTGAAGCGAGACGCAACCACCTTGTCAACAATGCCATAGGCGCACGCTTCGTCAGCGCTCATGAAATTGTCACGTTCGGTGTCTCGGTGGATGGTCTCGATGGTTTGACCGGTGTGGTTTGCTAGGATCTTATTCAGCTGCTCACGGTTATAGAGGATCTCTTTTGCTACGATCTCGATCTCAGTCTGCTGACCCTGAGCACCACCAGAGGGCTGATGGATCATAATGCGGGAATTCGGCAACGCAAAACGCTTACCTGGCGCACCGCATGCGAGCAAGACAGCAGCCATGGAGGCCGCCATACCCATACAAATTGTGGATACATCGCACTTGATGTAGTTCATGGTGTCATAAATAGCTAGACCAGCAGTGATAACACCACCTGGAGAATTGATATAGAGAGAGATGTCCTTATCAGGATCGGCCGACTCGAGATGGAGCAGCTGAGCTACGACCGTGTTCGCCACAGCATCGTCGATCTGCTCGCCCAAGAAGATGATACGCTCGTTGAGCAAACGAGAGTAGATGTCATAGCTGCGCTCACCACGAGGTGACTGCTCGATAACATACGGGATGAGTGCGGATTGATTAGGATTCGTATACATGCCTGCCTCACTATTCTTCTGCGCAAGATTCGTTGCACAAAATGCGTGCTTTTATTACCTATTTAGTTGTAAATAAAAGAGTTGCGCGATTCAAGAGCGTCCACGAATTCCACGGACGCGATCGCGCAACCCTGAAAAAGGCTATTTAGCTTCTTCAGTCTTCTTGGTGGTCTTCTTCGCAGGAGCTTTCTTAGCAGCTGGTTTCTTAGTAGCTGATTTCTCATCAGCGGCCTTTTCAGCCTTAGGTTTCGCTGCTTTCTTAGCCTTTGGCTTCTCTTCCTTAACAGCGACCTCGGTAACTTGTGCCTTCTCCACGATGGCGTTCAGTGCCTTCGTGCGGATGACGCCCTCACGAATGAGCGGGATACGACCAGAAGCCTTCCATTCAGCCTCAACAGCCACTGGATCGTCCACATTAGCCTTCTTGAATTCAGCCGTAATCTCTTCGGCAGTCGCGTCGATCTTGTTGTGACGAGCCCAGGCATCGAGCGCCATATCTTGACGAACGACATCGTCTGCCTGCTGTTTCATATCTTTCTTGAACTGGTCAGTCGAGATACCCATAGTGTCAAGATACTGATCGAGCGTATAGCCATTTTGAGAAAGCTGCTGATAGAAGGATTGGAGCAGATTTACTTCCTGCAGCTCACACATGGCAGGAGGCATCTCGCCCTCCACACGAGAAGCGAGCGCTGCGAGGCATTCATTCTCGATACGACGGCTCTTGTTCATCTCTTTCTGATCCTTGATGGACTGTGCGATCTGCTTGCGCATATCCGCTAAATCTTCGAATCCAAAATTATTGTGAGCCCATTCATCAGAAAGTTCCGGCAGGATCTTCTTCTTGATAGCATCGACCTTCACATCGAAATGCAGCACGCCGCGCTCTTCACCCAGCGTCTGGCCAAGCATAGAAGTGTCTTCAGAAAAATCGATATCGAAAGACTTCTCCTCGCCTTTCTTCATTCCAATGAGTTCTGCATCAAATGCTGCAGGAAAGAGGTTCGCGCCCAGTTCGTAGAGGCGATTCTCGCAAGAAAGCTGCGTGAGCTCGTTTCCATCCTTATCGGTGACCTTGATGGTGAGCTCAACGAATTCCTTGGGCTTGACCTTAGTGTTGGCATTCGCGTCCTTGAAATCGTTGTAATAGTTGCGCAGCTCTTCGATCTGCTGATCGATCTCTGCATCGGTAGCAGCCGCTTCAGGAATCTCAACCGCGATATCATCGTACGAGGTGAGTTCGAATTCAGGTTTCACATCGATGGTAGCGCTGAAAGCGAAGGGCTTACCATCTTCGACCATCTCGGTCTCCATATCGAAATCAGGCTTGAAGAGCGGCACGAGATTATGTTCATCGAGCGCAAGCGGATAAACTTCATTCACAAGATCCTCTGTGAGCGCTGCCTTCACGGTCTCTGCACCCATCATGTTGTCCACAACAGGACGAGGCGCTTTACCAGGACGAAAACCAGGGAAGTTGTAGCGCTTCGCAAAATCCTTATAAGCTTGCTTGATGCGCGCATTAACTTCTTTTGCGTCGAGTTCGAAAGAAAGCTTGACCTTATTGTCCTCGAGGGCCTCTACTGTAGTGTTCACTCATTACTCCTTCTGGATATTGCTTCAACCGAGATGGTGCGGGTGAAAGGACTTGAACCTTCACGGGGGTTGCCCACCAGAACCTAAATCTGGCGCGTCTGCCAATTCCGCCACACCCGCGTCTTTTCGGCACCGTTCAAAGCATTGAACGACAATTCGTTATAGTAACAAAAGATGCGCATAACGTCAGCAAGAAGCGCCAAAAGCACACTGCATGGGGCGCGCGTGGCAACCAAAGGCTCCGCACAAGCGAACAGCGGCTAGAGTTCGCTAATATCCTTTGCAGAGATAACCTTGCTCGGAGAGATAAGCAGCGTGCCAACTTCACCGACTAAAGCCGCGTCATTGAAGAAGACGCCATCTGAAGAGACCCCGACCGGTTTCAAGCCTTCTTCTTGGGTCGATATGACGATGTCTATGCCTTCGTAATCTGACACACGCGATAGATCATCGACCACAGCGATGATGAAATCGACATCGGCCGCTTCGTATTCTTCGATGCGCTTTGAGATATAGCGCGGTAATGCAGATGCCTCATCAATAGCAAGAATGCCAAAGCGATACTTCCCTGCCTTCACGATGGTTCGCTTGATATAAGCCGTAGGATCAGAAAGGTCGAGCTCGTAGACTGAAGCGTTCTTTTGTAAGAAGGAACTGCGCACCTTTGCCACGCTGACCGCGACGCTCTGCTCCTCTTCAGAGCTCTGAGCATCTCCGCTCGATCGCGGTATAACATCTGATGCCACCACCTCATCGCCATTCTCGGAGGTCTCGATGGCCTGATCCTTGCCCAATACAAGGGTCGTATTAACGCCCTCTTGCGCGAGACTATCCAAACCCGCCTCATTGAGTGCTTTTCGTTTCTCAGCCGTACCTTCGTACAAGATAGCAGTGTAGTCGTCCAGATCGCCTGTTGCATCATCAATGGTGCTCGCTGCCACATTGAGTGAATGACCCAATCCCGTTATATAGAAGATGAGCGCACTCAAGCCAAACACTACGAGCACAGCAAAGAAGAGCAGCGCGATTCTTTCACGGGATAACTTTTTCATAGTCGCTATTGTAAGTCAGGTGTTCGGCTTTTGAAATGGGCTGAGCACAGCTCACGCATAAGCGGTCTTACAGCGATCCTCTGACAACACACGCTTCAAGAAACGCCCCGTATGACTCTCTGGTACTTCGGCGACCTTTTCAGGCGTTCCTTTTGCAACAACCGTGCCACCATTCGCACCACCTTCAGGACCGAGGTCGATCAGGTGATCAGCTGCCTTGATGATATCGAGATTATGCTCGATCACGAGCACGGTGTTGCCTAGGTCAACGAGACGCTGCAACACTTCGAGCAACTGACGCACATCGTCGAAATGAAGGCCCGTGGTCGGCTCATCGAGGATGTAGAAAGTCTTACCCGTTTGACGCTTTTGCAGTTCACTTGCAAGTTTTACGCGTTGCGCTTCGCCACCCGAGAGCGTAGTAGCCGGCTGACCAAGCTTGATGTAGCCAAGACCCACATCGTGAAGCGTTTCGAGCTTACGACGAAGCGAGGGGATCTTACCGAAGAATTCGAGTGCCTCATCAACTGTCATCTCGAGCACTTCATAAACGTTCTTGCCTTTGTACGTAACCTGGAGCGTTTCGCGATTATAACGTGTCCCGTCGCACACTTCGCAATTCACATACACGTCAGGCAGGAAATGCATCTCGATCTTCTTTTGCCCATCGCCTTTACATGCTTCACAACGACCGCCCGCAACATTGAAGGAAAAACGGCCTGGCCCGTAACCGCGTGCTTTGCTCTCTTGTGTAGAAGCGAACAGATTACGAATATCGTCCCAAAGCCCAATGTAGGTGGCAGGGTTAGAACGAGGTGTGCGCCCAATAGGGCTCTGATCGATGCTAATGACCTTATCGATCAGCTCGACACCCTCGATCTTCTTGAACTTACCCACCTTCCGATGCGCATGATTAACACGATTGGCAAGTGCCGGTGTGAGCGTATCGGTAACAAGAGAGCTCTTACCCGAACCCGAAACACCTGTTACAACTGTGAGCGTGCCGATCGGAATCTCTGCGGTCACGTTCTTCAGGTTATTCTCGCTCGCGCCCTTTATTACGAGCTTACCACGCTTAGGATTACGCCGTTTCTCAGGGATTGGAATGCACTTTTCACCGCGTAGATACTGCGCGGTGAGTGACTCATCAACCTTCATGATCTCTTCGGGGCTACCTTGCGCCACCACTTCTCCACCGTGCTCGCCTGCAAGCGGACCCATATCGATCACGTGATCAGCACAACGAATGGTATCTTCATCGTGCTCTACCACGAGCACCGTATTGCCCAGATCACGCAAGTGCTCGAGCGTCTTGATGAGGCGTTCGTTATCGCGCTGATGAAGACCGATAGAGGGTTCATCAAGAATATAGAGCACGCCCATCAACCCTGCACCGATCTGCGTAGCCAAACGAATACGTTGCGCTTCACCACCAGAAAGTGTTGCCGTTGCCCGCTCAAGCGTTAGGTAGTCAAGCCCAACATTGACCAAGAAACGTAAACGCTCAGTGATCTCCTTGACGATCGGAGCTGCGATGATTTCCTTGTTGCTCTCGAAATGCAGCTCTTCAAAAAAACGAAGTGAGTCAGCTGCTGAGAGCTCGCAAACCTCGTGGATATTCAAACCATTGACCGTGACTGCAAGAATAGAAGGATTCAAGCGCTTTCCTCCGCATGTTGCACAGGGGATGATGGAAAAATAACGCTCGTACTTCTGACGCTGACGATCACTCGTCGCTTCTTTATAGCGATGGGTCACCGCTGCGCTGATACCTTCCCACTCTACAAACCAATAGGTCTCACGACCATCTACAGTCACGTAATCGACGCGGATCTTCTCTCCTGGCGCACCATAGAAAAGCTTCTTGCGCACGTTCTTCGGAATGTCTTGCCAAGGCGTATCAGCATCCACTTTATAATGCTTCAAAACAGCACGCATGACTTGCGGATAGTAGTTACCAGACTTGAACGGAACGACCGCTCCCTCATTAAGGGACAATGTTGGATCAGGGATCACAAGATCAGGATCGACCTCTTCCCTGCTCCCGATACCCAAGCAGTCAGGACACGCACCGTAAGGGGCGTTGAATGAGAAATCGCGCGGTTGCAGTTCGTCCATCGAATGGCCATGCTCAGGACAACCAAGTGCAAGCGAGAAGATATGCTCGCCTTCAGCAAGCCCACCAGTCGCGCCCGATGAAACCGCTCGTTCACCACCAAGTGGCTTACCGTCTTGATCGAGCACTTGCACAAGCACACGCCCATCAGCAAGCTTCGTAGCCGTCTCTACTGCCTCAGCGATACGGCTTTGTGCCGATGGCTTTAGCACAACACGATCGACCACTACGTCGATGAAATGCTTGATCTTCTTGTTCAATACGAGAGGTTTTTCATCGAGCTTTGTAATCTCGCCATCGATACGAACACGCGAAAAACCCTCTTTCAAAAGATCTTTGAAGAGCTTTGTGAATTCTCCTTTACGCCCTGTCACTACAGGCGCCATGATGATGCATTTTGTTTGATCGTCTTCAGAAAGGCGAAGAATATCATCAGTAACCTGATCGGTCGTTTGCATACGAATCTCGCGGCCGCATTCGGGACAATGAGGAATGCCCGTTCGCGCAAAGAGAAGACGCAGATAGTCATAGATCTCCGTTGTCGTGCCCACCGTAGATCGAGGGTTTTTGCTCGTCGTCTTCTGATCAATAGAGACCGAGGGAGAAAGCCCATCGATCGAATCCAAATCAGGCTTGCTCATCTGACCTAAGAACATGCGAGCATAGCTCGAAAGACTCTCGACATAGCGACGCTGACCTTCAGCATAAATAGTATCGAACGCAAGCGAGCTCTTGCCGGAACCAGACAGACCGGTGATGACCACTAGTTCGTCACGCGGAATAGTAACGTCAATATCTTTAAGGTTATGTTCACGTGCGCCTTTGATAACAATGGACTGTTGCGCCATAGCTACACACTACTTTCTCTTACATGATGGATCATCGAACTGATGTTCGGCTCATCATAATAACGCGCATTCTGATGCGGAGCAATTTTCTTATGGACGCATTCACGTTTCCCCCACGTTTTGTTCGAAGAATGCCTCAGAACACCTTTTTGAAAAGAGATCCTAAAGGGTGTTGCTATTTACCCGCAAGATCGAAAACACGCATGCACGAAGCATGACTAAGAGGTATGAGAGCTACCTGATCTCGGATGCGCCTGAAGCTGTACTTTCTTCAAATGATCAGGAGAAAGATGCGTATAGATCTGCGTGGTTGAAAGGCTTGAGTGACCAAGTAGTTCTTGCACGCTGCGCAAGTCTGCTCCCCCTACCAGCAGATCGCTTGCAAACGAATGGCGCATCGCATGAGGAGAAAGCGACGGATCAAGCCCCGCGATCCCAAGAGCTTGCTTGAAGATCGAACGAATGGCGCTTGTGGAGAGCGGATTTCCGCGCGTTGAAAGAAAGCATACATCACTTGGCTGCTTCGCATGAGCGACAAGCTTAGGACGCGATTCGCGCAAATAACGCCGCAACGCATCGATCGCCTTCGCATAGATCGGTATGAGACGCTCCTTGTTGCCCTTGCCCACAACCGAAACGATCCCTTTATCGAGCGACAGGCGTGAATTTGTGAGACCTGCTACTTCAGATACACGAAGCCCACATGCATAAAGGAGTTCAAGGATCGCTTGGTTGCGCAAGGCAACAACAGGATCACGTCGCATCTCCTCGTCACATGAAAATACACCGAGCAAGCGATCCATGTCCTGTTGGGCGATAGTCTTCGGAAGCGTCTTTGGCTGTTTGGCTCCTTGCAATACCGCCGCAGGATTCACCGCTGAATCGCCCGAGATCATAAGCCACTGATAGAAACCCTTCAACGAGCTAAGATGACGATTCGAGGTCTTACGAGAAAGCCCCTGCATATCGAGCGAACCAAGATAGCGGCGGATCTGCTGATGTGAGGGTGAATCGAAGACAACATGGTGGGTCTTACACCATTGCAAGAAGAACTGAAGATCGCTCCCGTAGGCTCTTATCGTCTGATCAGAATGTTGCAACATGGCTAGATAATCAAGGTATCTATCGATCAACTGAAGGTTCGCACAATCGATTGATTCCTCATTTTCTGTGCCTCTATCATCTCGTTTCATACCGATCGCCCATCCGCGCTGAAGAGCGGAACGATGCCCTTATCGACAAGGACAGCTTGATAATCAGCCATCGCTTCAGCGCCGCGTTGCGCATACCGCTCATAGCGCTCCTGCTTGTTACGAATGCGTTGTTCGAAGGGTGGCAAGATACCAAAGTTCACATGCATTGGCTGATAATCTTGCGTTTCAGGATCGGTCGCATACGCGACGAGTGCTCCAAGAGCTGTCTCGCGCGGTAACGGATCGTTCTCAAACCCGAGCGCTGCAGCACGCACGCTCAGACTCGTAAGCAAACCCGATGCGATCGCCTCGACATATCCTTCTGTACCACCCAATTGGCCAGCGATATAGATTTGTGTTGGAAGCGAGCGTGCCTTATCAGATATAAGACGTAATCTTGAATCCAGCAAGGCTGGCGCATTGATGAATGTGTTGCGATGCATGACCCCATAGCGAGCGAATTCAGCCTGCTCTAATCCGGGAATCATCCGAAACACACGTTGTTGTTCAGGAAAGGTAAGATTTGTTTGAAAACCAACGAGGTTATAGCACTGCTTATCGATACCTTCCGCACGCAGCTGTACGACCGCCCATGGACGGCGATCGGTACGCGGGTCTTTCAGGCCGACCGGCTTGAGCGGACCAAAGCGCGGAGCATCGAGACCCTTTCGTGCGATCTCCTCGATTGGCTGGCATGCTTGAAAGAGCTCTTTGGTCTCGAAATCCTTCTTGATGACGCACTGAGCATCGACAAGCGCGTTAATGAATGCCTCATACTCTTCTTTATCGAAAGGTGCATTCAGATAGTCGCCCACCCCATCTTCATAGCGACTCTGCGTAAAGACAACACTTTCGTCAAGCGAATCAGCAAACACGATAGGCGCAGCAGCATCATAAAAGGCAAGATGATCCTGACCGGTGAAATCAAGCAACGATGCACAGAGCGCATCTGAAGTGAGCGGGCCGGTAGCGATGATACAAAAAGGCGCCGGGTCTTGAAGGCAATACGGCTCTTCATGAGTAGCGTCTTCGAGCACAAGCGCACCATCGTCTTCGATGGCAACCACTTCAGCAGCAATGCGCTCGATGCCAGCTGCCCCAAGTGCCTCAGTGATACGATACGCAAACCGCTCACGGTCGACTGCGAGCGCACCACCAGCAGGAACCCTTGTCTCGTAGGCAAATGAGAGCAATCTCGATCCGAGAACAGAAAGCTCTGCTTTTAGCATGCCCGCAGCGCTTGCCGGTTTAGTCGATTTAAGGGAATTGGAGCAAACGAGCTCGCCGCAAAGATCACTCTTATGTGCACCTGTCGTGCGAAAAGGACGCATCTCGAAGAGGCGAACAGCAAATCCTGCAGCAGCAAGCTGTAGGGCGGCCTCGCTTCCTGCAAGACCACCACCAATGATATCCACTCGTTTTTCCATGATGACAGGGTACTACATCACTGTTGCACCATAACTTCCACTTGGAAATCTCTCTATGAAACCCTCATGTTCAAGTTTTGCGAGCTCTACCATTAACCAAGAGAGACGTTTACTGCCATCGGGCGCGCCGATATCATTGCGCTGCATGAGCGCATCGATCGAGAGCGTTTCTGCTTGAAGCGCTTGGAAGAGCAAAGAAGTGCTCTCGATCTCGGCTTGTCGCATGTCCTGAATCTTCATACACCCAAACAGATCACTGATCACATCTTCGAATGTCTCATCATCAACGATGGGGGTTGCACCTTGATAGAGCAGGCGATTTGCACCCCGCGAATGAGGAGACGTGATCGCACCTGGTACGACCAATACCTCACGGTTCGCAGAGAGCGCATCGTCTGCAGTTGAAAAAGTACCCGAAGGCAACCCCGCTTCTACGATAAGCGTAGCACGAGCAAGCCCTGCAATAATGCGATTGCGCGCGCGAAACGTATAGGGCATAGGCGGAAACTGCCACTGCTGTTCGGAAATAACAGCGCCACCTTTGTTGACGATCTCTTGAAACAGATCACGATTCGCTTCAGGGTAGAGTCGATCACAACCGCCCCCTAACACTACAACGGTAGCACCTCCCCCTTCTAAACAGCCAACATGAGCAGCGCTGTCGCATCCAAGTGCACCACCCGAGATGACGGTAATACCATGACAAGCAGCAGCTTTCGCAAACTTCTTCGCAACATTGCGACCATACGGTGTTGCTTTTCGTGCACCGATGATCGCAAGACCGGTATCAAGTACCCGCGGATCACCCACACCATAGAGTTTGCGTGGCGGGTCGGGTATGTCCATGAGCGCTTCTGGAAACCCCTCTTCCCCGTATGAGAGAACGAAACGATTCCCGTCAAGAGATTTAGTGGGCTGGAGTTTTCTCATGAATATCCTTTCATAGTTAACGATCATCGCTTTTTTGGAAGCGCAACGCATAGGCCTCTGCAATATGTTCCTCTTCCACCGAAAACGACTGAGCTAGGTCAGCTATTGTGCGAGACAAAGAGAGCATTTTTATGACCGAGCGTGTACTCAAGCCGCTCGTCTGAGAAGATAGCTCGAGAAATGCATGTGCTTCTTTACTGAGCGAGCAGGCATCAAAAAGATCAAGCAAGGTCTTACGTTTGTTCTCTTGCCTTACGGTGTGCAAAAAAGACGCATCGACTCCCTTTCTCGAAACACCTTGTTCAAGCATGCGCTCGCGATGAAACGCTCGAGCGGCAAGAATCTCTTCTCGCATGCGCACAGAGCTCTTCCCAGGGTGTACCTGTTTGAGCTTGGAGAGATCACTTCGCTCCACATCAATACGAATATCGATGCGATCGAGCAGAGGCCCCCCAATCTTGGCCTGATAGCGCTGAATCTGATATTGACTACAAGAACATTCATGCTCAGGATCACCATAGTAGCCACATGGGCAGAGATTCGTGGCCGCAATAAACATGAAGCGAGCCGGAAAGACAAACGACCCTTCGGCCCGAGTTAGATGCACGATTCCTTCCTCGAGCGGTTGTCTGAGCTGCTGCAATACATCATTGCGCATCTCAGAGAGCTCATCTATGAAGAGTACTCCGTTATGAGCAAGAGAAACTTCGCCTGGACGGACGGGATTCCCACCACCCAAAAGGCCTGCTGCGGTCACGCTATGATGAGGCATACGAAACGGACGAAGGCCTCCATAAATGTCGCGCAAATCGCCATCCAGCACCGAATGAACAATAGCGGTCTGGATCTTCTCTTCTTCGCTCAAAGGAGGTAGGATGCTCGGAACGCATTGTGCGAGCAAGGTTTTACCTGCGCCAGGAGATCCCATCATAATGATGCCGTGATTGCCCGCTACTGCTACTTGAAGAGCACGCTTTGCCGCCTCATGCCCGACCACCTCTGAAAAGTCATAGGGATATGAGCAGTCTTTGGGAGCGGCAAACTGCATGAGTGGAAGCTCATCACGCGTGATCTGGCGAAGATGCTCAAGCACATGGCAAGCTACTCCTGGAACAGGGATTGCTCCATGCTCGGTATTGCCAGTAAGCAGTGAGCAGCCTAATTCTCGCGCACATTGTTGATACGGAATAAGTCCTGCAACACTCCTCACGCTTCCTTCTAACGAAAGCTCTCCTACTACGAGCATCCGCTCAAGATGCGAAACAGGAATCTGTCCAGTAGCTGCAAGAAGTGCGAGTGCGATAGGCAGATCGAAACCCGATCCAGTCTTTCTAAGCGAACTTGGTGCGAGATTGATCACGATCTTGTCTGCAGGAACGCGAAAACCCGCCGAGCGTATCGCAGCGCGCACGCGCTCACGCGACTCCTGAATCGCGATATCAGGCATCCCGACAATCGAAAACGACGGGATGCCAGTGCTAATGAGAACCTCAACCTGCACAGGAAGCGCTTGAACACCATGAATGACAGCGCTTTGCACTTTGAACGAGAGCTGCCCCATCGCAACCTCACATCGAACCGAAGGCATTAATGTGGTGTCGAAGAAACGCGCGATCATCGCCAAGCACGAGAATCGAGATCACATCGAAGCGTACACGCATATCCTCACAAGCGTGATCTTTCAGATAACATGCAGCGATTCGTTCGTATCGTTCGCGTTTGCGCCCATCGACAGCCTCTGACGGAAAGCCTTTCTGTATATTCGATCGGGTCTTCACTTCGATGAAACACAGTGTCTCATCGACATGCGCTACGATATCGACCTCGCCCGCAAAGCAAGTCCAGTTGCGCTCGAGCACCTCGAAACCGCGCCGCTTCAAGAACTTCGTAGCAGCTTCTTCTCCTCTTCTGCCGAGTTCTTTCGAGGAAGATGCCGGTGTAGCTGCAACGACTTCATCTTGATCGATTGTCTGGGTTTGTTCCATTCCTACCTCCTTGGTTCCAAGGATAAGAATGAAATCTCATATAAATCTGAAGGCAAACTCACACGATCATATCGTGCGAACTCATGTTTTTCTTAAAAGTGCTGTTGAGATGCTAGAACAATCTTTCCTGAATGAAATTCGAGCAAAAGGACGTACGATGAATAGGGCTCAACCCCTTTTCCTCGATCGCACGGCGGTGTGCTGCGCTGCCATATCCTTTAGAAGAAGCAAAGTCATAGCCAGGATATTCTGCATCATATGCCACCATGAGCGCATCGCGCTGCACCTTCGCGATCACTGAGGCTGCAGCAATCGAAGCGCAACGAGCATCACCCTTCACTACATTAATCTCACGTGCATCGATCTTAAGCGGATTACCATCAAGTAAGATCGCCTCGACCTGTACACCCTGAGCCTCGACTTGTGCGACCGCTTCGGAAAATGCGCGCCTCAGACACGCCATGATGCCGAATTCGTCAATGTCTTGGGGCGGAATATGAACCACCGCATACGCACGCGCAGCCTGCTTGACCGCTTCAGCGATAGCGGGTCGTTCTGATTCTTTGATCTGCTTCGAATCGTTTAAACCAGCTATCGGATCAGCAGCAGGATTGAGCACGACAGCGCCAATAGTGAGCGGACCGGCCAGAGGGCCTCGGCCCACTTCATCGAGTCCGACTGCAACCTTGCCCCCACTCACCTCTTGCTCGAAGCGATAAAGCTCGCTCAAGCGTTGCTGTTCCAAAGCCTCTTTTGCCAGACGTTTACGAGCCGATGCGAGCGCTCTTTGAACACCCCTGCGTTCATCTTGCGCAAGAAGCTCTTCGAGTGCAGAAAACTCATGGGCGTTCACTGTTCTCAATTGGTCTTGTATCTCTGCGATAGAGGCCATCTTTTCTCTTTTCTTTCCAATCAAGCTCTTGCAAACATCGACGCGATAAGAAAAAAGGCACCAAAGGTGCCTTTTAAACATTAACAGCTTGCTGAAGCAGAACCTAGAATGCCTTTTCCTTGATCTTCGCAGCTTTACCGACCTTGTCGCGAAGGTAATAGAGCTTGGCACGGCTTACATCACCGCGGCGAACGACTTCGATTTTCTCGATCTTAGGAGAATGAACTGGGAACGTACGCTCCACACCAACAGAGAAGCTGATCTTGCGAACTGTGAAAGTCTCGCGATTAGAGGCACCATGACGACGGATGACATCGCCTTGGAACACCTGAATACGTTCGCGATCGCCTTCCTTGATGCGATAGTGAACTTTCACCGTATCGCCAACATTGAATTCTGCAACCTCAGGGTTGATCTGCTGCTGCTCAATTGCGCGGATGATATCCATGTCAAAATCCTTCTATATCCAGTTACTTCATATATAAGTACTACGTAATGTCAGAGACACAGCTGCTAATTATACGTTGACGAAAATAGCGATGCAAGGCGCAATTCGAAAATTTCGCCCAGCGATCACTTCTTCAACACCAGGAGGCTCTTGCACTAGATGAGCAACAGCAATCCATACGACCCAACACCTGCTACGATGCTCCAGACCAGCGATTTCGTCTTGATCGCAACCGGAATGACGATAATGGCTGCGATAATCGGAATCGCGGCAGGCCATATACCAGCATCGAACATTCCTGGATTCAAAATATCGTTAGCGATGAGCGCTGCAAATGCCGCAGGAGGGATGAACGCGAGCGCTTGTGCAAGCCAAGCAGGCAGCTCGCGACCGCGTAGTGCAAAGAGCGGCACCACGCGAAATGCAAGGATGGTGATAGCGCATCCAAATCCTATGAGCGCGAAGTCAGTCCAGCCCATGGGCAGAAACACGCTCCTTTCGCACGACGATCATGCCAGCAGCAACACCGAGCAATGCGCCGATCAAAATAGCAGGACCTGCAAGTCCTACGCATTTCGCAAGATAAACACCAAGCGCCGCTACGATCGCGGCAGCGATATTGCCTTTCGTTGAAGGTTGAGAGAAGAGCAAGCATAAAAAGATGCTTGTCATCGCAAATGATGCGAGCGCGGTCGGTACTGAGAGCAAGCTTCCTAATAGCACGCCAAGAACATTCGAGAGCGCCCATGAACCTTGCGAGAAAAGATTAACAAGCGTTGCGCCCTTGATGTTCCACTTTCCCTGCTCGAGCTTAACAACGTTGACTGCAAATGATTCGTCCGTAACGGTCGCCCCATAGAGAAACGTGAGCGGCTTGCTCACGTTTTCGCAAAAACGAGATAGCGAAGCGCTATAGAGCATCTGACGAGAATTGACCAAGGTTACGCTTGCAACGATAGCTGCCATAGGAGAGCCAAGTAACCACATATTAGGGATCATGTACTGACCGGCACCAGAATAGAAGAGCGCTGAGAGTAAGAATACTTGGAGCGCATCCATGCCGACCGATTGACTCAAGATGCCACAAGGTACGCCAAGAAAAAGATAGCCCACCATAATTGGTGCGGCCATCTTGAATGCTTGTTTGGTGATGGTCGGGTTTTTCATGACCGAACCAGTATACTCTCACGCTTCAAACGAGCAAGAAGCAGATGAGCTAACGGCGCTCCTTCATCTGTACAGGGATAGCGTATCGCGAAGGAAGAGCACGACGATAAGCCGCTCACGATCGCCTATAAAAACCGCAGGCTCGCACGTCTTACTGATGCTGCGCGTTCCAAGACTTCGGGACGAACATGTCCTCGAAGAAGTTGATTGCATAGCGATCGGTCATGCCAGCGACATGATCAGTAACTGCGCGCAGTGGATCGTCCCCTGCCAGTGCACGATACTCTGCAGGAACTTCATCGTAGTGGCGAACGAAGTAATTGAACAGATCTTCGACCAAATGGCGGGCCTTGTATACCTCACGCATAACCTGGTCAGAGGTATAAACCTTATCGAAAAGAAAACTGCGCAGTTCCATCATGGCATTCCAGATCGGCTCACTCATAGCAATATCGCCCTTCGCGTCCGAAGTGACGATCATATCCTCCACGAGTGTCTGAATACGATCGGCATGGTTTTCCCCTATGATCCGATGGGTTGATTCAGGTAGATCGGATTCGAGCAATGTGCCAGCACGCAGCGCGTCATCGATATCGTGATTCACATATGCGATACGATCAGCCGTAGCAACGATACGACCTTCATAGGTTTGCGCACGTGTTGATCCTGTATGACATACGATGCCATCGCGGACTTCTTTAGTAAGGTTGAGCCCCTTCCCTTCGTTCTCGATCACCTCTACCACTCGCAAGCTCTGTACATTATGACGATAGAGCGTCTTATTCTCAGGAGCATCAGGATCAAGACCACGATGAATAGCCAAGCATCGGCTGATTGATTCTTCTCCCACATGCCCGAAAGGCGTATGTCCTAGATCGTGACCAAGCGCGATCGCTTCGGTAAGGTCTTCGTTCAAACCGAGCGCACGGGCGATCGTGCGTGCGATCTGCGCCACCTCAAGCGTATGGGTAAGACGAGTGCGATAGTGATCTCCCACAGGGGCAAGGAACACTTGTGTCTTGTGCGACAAACGACGAAACGCCTTCGTGTGCAAAATCTTGTCGCGATCCTTCTGATAGACATTACGAAACCGATCTTCCTCTGACATTCGATCGCGGCCAAGAGACCGATCCGAATGGGCTGCCTGATCGCTGAGCATCTGGTGTTCTTGAAGGATGCGATCGTCACGTGTGGTCAATTTCATGAAGAGCTGTTCCTTTGCTTACGCTTTGATGAGTAGAAGTCTTCTGCAAGACGGGCACCGTGATACCGGAGCGTCTTGCTTGATTTTAGCCAATTTCGGCGCATCGAACGCACTACGGCATGCACTGCAAGAACTATCCACTAATTCCGCGATCCCTATGCCCCCACATTCATTACAAGCACGTTCATACGCACGATAGAGCTCGGGGTTCAGAGCTGCTTGATACTTCTTGTGATCGATATCGGCTTGACCAAGAGCGCGCTGAAGTGCCCCGCCCTCTTCCTGAAACGATGCAATGGCTGCCTTTTCACGTGCTTCAAGCTCCTCACAACCAGCCATGATCTGATCCATAAGCGGCCTGATGCGATTGATCTGTGCATCAACACGCTCCATGTCACTTGCGAGTTTTTCACGACGCTTGGAAACACCATGGAGGTCTTTGCTGTATGATTCAACGCTTCGATAGTCGCCTTTGACGCGATCGAGAGCCTCTTGTGTCTCTGCCTGCTTCTTTGCAAGGCGTTCGTCTTCTGCCATTAGTTCTGCAAGATCATCTTCGGCTTCATCGATCATATCTTGCACCTGGGTCTTCTTCTTGACCACTTCCGCCAACTTCTGGCGAGTCTGCAAAATCGCCTGACGCTGCGGCAACTCTTCAAGCTTCTTCGTATTGCGAATAATTTCCATATCAACGCGCTGCAGCGCCTCGAGAACTTCAAGTTCCTGTTCTGTTGCTTGCATACGATCCTCTCTGATCAGATAGATTCGACTCGTTACTGACGAATGCTCTCAGGCGTATACCAATTCTTGGATTGATCGACCACCATGACACAGGAATCAGGCAAACCTGCTGCAAGTGCTTTAGTGGCAAGCAATGCACAAAGCGGCAGCTCCGAAACATCATGACCAAGTTCTATGATGGCAAGGCCCGATTCACGTGCGTCGAGCGCGGTATGGTATTTCACTTCGCCGCATATGAGACAATCAACCTTGCTCTCCAAGCAAAGCTCAACAAGGTCAGTTGCAGAACCGCCACAAGTCACCACAGTCTCAAGCAGCGTATCAGGATTGCCCCATACGCGTGGAACAGCGCCAAACACCGAGACACACCGAGCTGCAAGATGTTTGAGCGAAGTCTTCTCCTTGCCGCATGAACAGACCATACCAAACCCTTTTTCTGCATTACCTGCGATCGGGTCGAGAACATAGTGCGTATCCAGACGCAACAGAGCGGGCAAGATCGCGAGTGCTTCAGGCGAAACATCGCAAGCAGTGTGAAAGTTCATACAGTTGATACCATGAGAGAGTGCATAATTGATGATCGCACCAGGCTTATTGCCCTGAATCGCCTCAGGCATGAAACATGAGACTGGCTCGATGAACACAGGATGATGCGTCAAAACAACATTTGCGCCGAGCTCATATGCTTGCTCGAGCGTTGCGATGGTCGGATCGAGCGCTACTACTACGCCTGTTACTTCTTGTCCGGGATTACCAACAAGAAGACCGGTACGATCCCACGCGCAAGCATCCTCTTTAGGAAAAACATGCGCAAGCTGCTGTTCGAGCCTTCCTACTGTCATACCTGTTTTCACTGGAGCGAGCGATCCTGTAGGAAGCTTGAACAATGCATTGATATCGGTATCTGACATGACTACCTTCTTTCAGACTAAGTGAGCGGGATCGCTTTGCGCTCACCACCCGGTAGTATTGCCGTGAGCTCACGATATCCTGCTTCGTATAAAAGCTTGAGGCCAGCATCGATACCGCGATCGACATACCGCGGTTCATGGGCATCTGTACCTAGTGTAGCTGGCACACCTGCTTTTCGGAATTCTGTTAACAAATCGATATGAGGAAACATCTCTTTGCAGGCATAATACGCACCTGAAGTATTGACCTCGATCATACGTCCACCCGCTCGCGCCGCCTCTGCTGCTTGCTGGTAAGCACGTTGCTTATTGAATGATTTCGAAGGCTGCTTGTCGAACTTCTTCACAAGATCGGGATGCGACATGACCGTATAGGGCATCTTATCGACGCATGCCTGACAAAAGCGCTCGAAATAGAGCTCCCAGATAGCATCATTGCCAACTTCTTCCCAATGTCCCACCTGTTCCGGGTCATCGAAGGGCCACAGATCGAGATAATGAACCGACCCGAGAATAATATCGAAGCGACTCCAATCGATAGAATCTAGATCACGATCCTCATCGGCGCCGAGCCAATCGAGTTCGCAACCGACCAAGATATCCATATGAGGAAACGCCCTGCGCAGGTCGATGATCTGAGCACAATACCGATCGAGCTTATCCCATGGCATCGAAACGAAATTCGTCGGATCTATAACGCTCGAAAGCGGGAAATGCTCAGTGAGCGCAAGAAGCGAGATACCTGCAGCATCGGCTGCCGCAACCACTTCCTCGATCGTGCCATGACCATGCCCGGTCAATCCAGTATGCGTATGCGTGTTGACTAGTTCCATGTTGTCTCCAGAACTTCTCGAACTGATTCAATGCATCGATCGATCTCTTCTTCGGTCGTAGTAGGGCCGATCGAGAAACGCAACATACCGAGTGCTGAAGCGCGATCGATCCCCATCGCAGTGAGTACATGTGAAGGGTCGAGCGACTGTGACGCGCAGGCAGAACCACCCGAGACACAAATGCCACGCTTATCGAGCTGTAAGATAAGCGTCTCGCTCTCGAAACCCTCGCACATGATGCTGACAATGTGCGGTCCGTATTTACCTTCGCGCGGATCCACCACTGGGCTGACCCGCGGAAATGCACAGAGGCCATTGAACAGTCGATCGCGCAGCTGTTCCATGTGAGATACCTCATCAGCTTGTTGTGCCAGTGCATCACGCGTTGCTGCAGCAAATCCGACTACGCCCGCAATATTCTGCGTGCCACTACGACGGTTCGCCTCTTGCCCTCCCCCGACCATCTGTGCCAGATAAGGCGTGCGTGTCTTAAGATAGAGCGCTCCAACTCCTTTTGGGCCACCAACCTTGTGCGAAGAGAGAGAAAGCGCATCAATCCCCCATCGTTTGACCGAGATCGGCAGCTTAGCAAGCGCTTGGGTCGCATCGGTATGAAAGAGTGCACCCGCGCGATGGGACATCTCCGAGAGCGCAGCGATATCCATGATCGAACCCACTTCATTATTCAATGCCATGACAGACACGAGCAAAGGATCATGAGCATGCTCGAGTGCCTCTTGCAGGGCATCAGGCGTAATGAAGCCTGCTCGGTTTGGTTTAACAACAATAACGGTGATGCCTTGCCGCTCAAGCGCATTCGCTGCTTGCAGCACCGCATCGTGCTCGATCGCTGAGATCACGATACTTGGAGCAACCTTACCCTGGAGGCTCGCAAAACTTTGCCCTCGTTTTTTCAGGATGCCTTCTGTGATACCGATCAATGCAGCATTATCTGCCTCGGTCGCTCCAGAAGTAAAGATGATCTCATCTGGGCGAGCGCCGATAGCACGCGCGATATCACGACGCGCTGCTTCGAGCACTCTGAAGGCGTCGCGGCCTGCATGATGGAGCGAGTTTGCATTGCCATTGCCCTGTATAAGACCGGGAAGACCGGCCATGAGAAATGGCCGCATCGCATCGTGAGCACACACAGATAGTGGCGCGGTTGCAGCCCAGTCGAGATAGATCATCGAGGCTTCGCTCATACTCTTTAGCGCTCCTTTGCGATCTGCGCCTGCGTGCCTGCCGTGCGAATCTGCTCTATCGCTTGGGCGGGATCTTCAGCTGCAAAGACCCCTGATCCCGCTACCAACACATCAGCACCACTTGCACAAACCAGACCCGCTGTACGCGCTGCATTGATTCCGCCATCTACTTCGATCAGAAGATCAGGGTTGCGTGTCTTAGCGAGCTTAGCCACATACGAGACGCGATCTTCGCTCCCTTCGATATAGGACTGGCCTGAAAAACCCGGAAAGACACTCATAACCAAGATCATATCGACCTCATCGATGAATGGATCGAGCGCCTCGATCGGCATATCGGGCTTTAACGTGAGTACTGGGCGAACTCCACGTTCGCGAATGTGACGCAACAGAGAATGAAGATCGTCCTCGTTAGGCACCGCTTCGATATGGACCGACACGAAATCTGGATCCGCATCGAGATACCAATCGATCGTATCAAGCGGATTCGAGATCATAAGGTGTACATCGATCGGCAAATCCGTGATGGCCCGCAGCTGCTTGATGAATGGTACGCCGATGGTGAGATTCGGGACGAAGTGCCCATCCATCACATCAACATGGATCAAATCAGCGCCTGCTGCTTCAAGCATTCGAATATCATGCTCCATGTCCATGAAATCCGCCGACAGAATTGAAGGTGCGATCTTTACTTCACCGAACATCCAAGCCTTACCCTTCGAAATCGCATTCTACCGATGAGCCTGCTCAAGATCGAGCAAGAATTTCTTGATCTTAAGCCCTGCAACATAACCGACCAAATCTCCATTTACTCCGATGACTCGATGACATGGGATGATAATCGGCAGCGGATTCTTGTTGTTCGCGCCACCCACCGCACGCATCGCCTGAGGCTTGCCTATCATCTGTGCGACCTGCTGATAGCTCCGTGTTTCGCCATACGGAATGTTCGATAGCGCACTCCATACCTGTTGTTGAAAAGCTGAACCTTGCGGATCAAGAGGAAGCTCAAATTCTTTGCGCTTACCTGCAAGATATTCCTGTACCTGATTGGCTGCCTCATTAGTAAGCGTTGTTGGTATGTTGGTACCGCCAAGCTCTACCGCCCCGAAGGCAAGCTGGGTTAGAGATGTACCATCGCTTGCGATCGTGATCCTACCCATCGGTGTTGGATAGATAAAGAAGCTACGCTCACTTGGCATAGGTCGATCCCTCGTGTTCTAGACCCCAGAATTCCGTGGTAAGCGGCCGATCGAACAATTGCATGACTACTTCTTCGATCGAAGCCTTATCCCAAACAACGCTTCGCACCGCTTTTGTGATCGGAAGCTCAACACCATATGAATGAGCGAGCGGCTCAATGGTCTTGCACGCGATCGCGCCTTCAACCACCATATGCGTTTCGCTCTCATATTGCTCAAGTGTCTTGCCTTGAGCAACGTATTGCCCAAACGCGCGATTGCGGGAATGCTTCGAAGTACAGGTCGCGATCAGATCGCCTGCACCCGCAAGGCCCATGACCGTGAGCGGATCTCCTCCACGGGCATAGACCAGACGGCTCATCTCGGCCATGCCGCGCGTCATGAGCATTGCAGCGGTATTGTCACCCATGCCCATGCCATAAGAGATCCCGACTGCGATAGCGATGACGTTCTTGAATGCTGCACACAACTCAACGCCGATGTAATCAGATGATGTGTAGCAGCGAAAATTCGGCGCAGAGAAGAGTCCGCGAAAGAAGATCGCTGTCTTTTCTGATGGTGCAGCGATAACCGTACCCGACGGCATTTGCAAGACAACCTCTTCTGCATGATTCGGACCCGAAAGTACCGCTAAACGATCGCGATTACCCAGCACTTCATCGAGTACTTCGATCGGCAGGTACATGGTGGCACCCTCAACGCCTTTCGAACACACAATGATCGGCGTATTCGGATCGACAAGACCCTTCATGCGTTCAGCGAAATCACGTAACGTACTTGAGGGCGTGACCAATACGACCGCACCTGCAGCATGGATCGCTTCTTCAAGGCTTGTGGTTGCAACTATAGAAGGTTCGAGCACAACGTCCGAGAGGTAGCGTGAATTGCGATGTTCATTCGTGATCGCATGGGCAACCTCAGTCTTACGCGCCCACATGCAAACTTCATTGCCGCTTAGGGCGAGCGTATTTGCAAGCGCAGTTCCCCAGGAACCTGCGCCGATCACTGCAACCTTCATGATTTGAGCTTCTCTTTCTTAGAGCCGATACGATTTTCGTTGTGAGCGAGCAAACGCGCAATGTTCTCACGATGCGCAAAGATGACGAGCAGGGCTGCGATGGTCATCGCAGCGATGGCGGGAATATTGCCCCAAAACAGATAGAGCGAGAAGAAAGGACAGAGCGCAGCTGCAGCGATCGAACCTACCGACACATAACGCGTCGTTAGCACGAGCAGCGCGAAGATGACAAGTTCAAGAATAGAAGGCCATACCCCCAATACGAAGAAGAGAGCACCGATAGCAACCGCAATACCCTTACCGCCGTGAAACTTAAGCCATGGTGAATAGATATGGCCAACCACGCATCCCAGAAACGAAAGGGATAGAAGGAATTGGCCTGCAGCAATGCCGTGCGATGGCTCAGCCATTGTTGCAAAGAGAGTTCCTAAGAATCCCGAGAGCAATCCCTTGCCAAAATCGAGCAAGAAGACAGCGCCGCCCCCTACTTTTCCCAAGGAGCGCATAGCGTTTGTCGTACCGATATTGCCTGAACCCTCGTTTCGGATATCTTTTTTGAAGAACAAGCGCGAGATGATGACCCCAAAGGGTATCGATCCGAGCAGGAAAGCGATGATGAAGAGGAGGACCGCCAAAAGAGCTAGATTCATCGACTAATCCTTTCGCTTGAAACGAAGACGGACAGGCGTGCCTTCAAGGTCGAAGGTAGAACGCAGCCGTTTTTCCAAATAACGCTCGTAAGAAGGTTCGATTATATCAGGATGATTGCAGAAGAAGGTGAACTGCGGCGGACAAGTTCCTGTTTGCGTAACATACTTGATCTTGAGCAACTTCTTACCCTTCGAGATCGTATGACCGAAATCGCGAATCTCTTGGAGCCAATTGTTCAACTTTGAGGTCGAAATACTAGAGCAGTAGTTTCGATATGCACTATCCACTGCACTCCAAATACGATGGACATTCTTGCCCGAGAGTGCCGAGATCGCAATAACAGGAGCGTAGCCAACGAACATGAGGCGGTCTTTGATCCTCTCACGAACTTCTGCTTTTGCCTCCGGACCCTCGACCAAGTCCCACTTATTCAAGATGATCACCATGGCACACCCGCGTTCCGCCGCCATACCTGCGACGCGTTGATCCTGATCAGTAAGGCCAATAGTGCCATCGATGACCAACAACACCACCTCGGCGCGGTCAATCGCACGCAGCGCACGCACATAACCATAGTATTCAACATCCTGATCGATGACGCTCTTACGACGAAGACCTGCTGTATCGATGATGGTGTAATGCTGACCGTCGTGCTCGATGGTAGTATCGATCGCATCGCGCGTCGTACCTGCCACATCAGAGACGATCGAGCGGTCATTGTTGGTCATCTTATTCGTAAGTGAGGATTTACCCGCATTCGGACGACCGATTATAGCCACATTGATAGTATCGACAATATCTTGCTCATCATCGCTCGCTTCGGGAAACAGTGTTACCACTTCATCAAGCAGATCACCTGTACCCGTGCCATGAAGCGCCGATACTGGCCAGGGATCGCCTAAGCCAAGCTGCATGAATTCCCACATCGCATTCGTGTCGCCTGGGTTATCAAGCTTATTCACTACTAACAATACTGGCTTATCCGATCGACGCAAGATATTCGCAACAGCCTGATCATCTGCATTGATCCCTGTCTGGCTATCGACAAGAAAAAGGATGACATCAGCCTGATCGGCTGCCACGAGCGCCTGAGCGCGAATAGATTCTTGAAACGTATCGTCCTTGTTCATCTCGATGCCGCCTGTGTCGATGAGGGTGAAATCACGCCCATTCCAATCGGCCTCATGATACGAACGATCGCGCGTCACGCCGCGCATTTCGTGAACAATAGCTTCGTTATTCTCTGCGATTCGATTGACCAGGGTCGATTTCCCCACATTGGGACGACCTACTATCGCGACAACGGGCAAGGCCATACAACGATCTCCACTCTTACAACGTTTCCAGATAAGAAACGACAGCCTGTATCTGATCTTCAGGAGTAGAAGCTCCCGCGCTGATGCCGACCGAGGATGCTGACTCGAACCAGGCAGGATCGATTTCTTCAGCGCTTTCTATATGATAAACCGCATTGCAGCACTGCTGGCACATTTCATACAAACGGGTCGTGTTCGAAGAATTCCTGCCGCCGATAACCAACATAACATCAACACTGCTGGCAAGATCTCGCGCTGCATCCTGACGCTGGATAGTCGCAAAACAGATCGTATCTTTCACCAAAGGATCGATACCACGCGCTTCAAGCGCATCGACGATCTCGCCAAGCTTCTGGTGAGACTGCGTGGTCTGCACAACGATTCCAACTGGCTCTACAAGGTCTACCGGAATATCCTCGATCGACCCAACAATGGTGCATCGCTTCCCTTCTTGGCGCGCATGTTCGAGGATGCCTTCGACTTCTGGATGACCTGCTTCGCCAACAACAAGCACATGAAAACCTTCGCGCGCAAGCTTAGCGGCAGCGCGTTGCGCACGCAGCACATGCGGACAAGTAGCATCTATAACCTCGCGTCCGCGCTCAGAAAGCATATCGATGACCTGCGGAATAACACCATGCGAACGAATGACCACCGCCTCTTCGGTGCAATCGTCCACACCATTCGCTACGCGTATACCTCGTGCCTCAAGATCGGCGACCACCTGAGGGTTATGAATGAGCGGACCGAGTGTGCAAGCTGCTTTGTTATTATCTGCCGTCTCAAGCGTAAGATCGAGTGCACGCTGAACGCCGTAACACGCGCCTGCATATTCAGCGCGAACGATCGTAAACGTACCCACTGTTACTCCTTGGCTTTCGGTTCGTAATTAGGCAACGTGGAAGGATCAAATCGCGCAATAGGATGCTCAGCGAACACTGCGCTGTAATCCTTGTTGTCAGGAAAGAGACCCGCCATGTCAACTTCCTTTGGAGCGATGTCATGACTGAGCGCGAAGGCTTCGCGCAGCACATACCAGGTTGCTGCTTCCATGCGCTCTTCTTTAGGAAGAAAGTCAAACGATGCGAGTGCGATCGGCTCGCCATACACTGCGGTGAGCTTTGGAAAGCGCACACGTTCGCCCTTTCGTTTGATCTTATCGACATTCCTAAGACCTAGCGGAATGAGAGGTGCGCGGCCTAGCTTCGCGATGAGCGCAGCACCGCCGTGGATAGCAGGAACGATGTTACCCTTACCACGCCGCGTGCCTTCTGGGAAGATGCCGACGATCTCGCCGTTCTTCAAAAATTTCGCTGCGCGTTTAACAGTAGACATATCAGCCGTATCGCGCTTGACCGGAAACGCTCCAACGCGCGCGATAATAAAACCAAGAAGTCCATGAGCTACCGTAAAGAGACTTTCGCGAGCGATCAGGCGTGTCCAGCGTTTCGGCCATGACGCAAGAAACATCATGACCACATCGATGTATGACGTATGAGGCGAGAGGACAACTGCACCGGTCTTCTTACCGTTGAACTGAAGTAAGATATCGCGATTCTTTACCGTGAAGCGAAAGAGAATCTTCATGAGTGCAAGCACGATCACCGAGATCACATTGCCAACAACATGACTTTCGCGGTTAGAGCGGTCGTTTCCATCAAACGACATATCCCACAACTGTTCGCAAGACTTCATCTCGTGCGTCCCTTCTCTACGAAGTACGCGCGAGCGAACAGATTTGGTCGATGATCTCTTCGATATAGCAATTCGTCGAATCGATGTGCACCGCATCTTCTGCTGGCTTCAACGGCGAAACAGACCTGCTGGAGTCTACGCTATCGCGACGGATGATGTCTGCGAGCACTTCTTCAAAATCAATAGAACCAAGATCGCGATCGACATTCTGGCGAACACGACGGTGAGCGCGCTCTTCTGCTGAGGCCGTGAGGAAGACCTTGCATTCTGCATTCGGGAATACGGTCGTACCAATATCGCGGCCTTCCACGACATAATCGCCCTGAGAGCCGATGCGCTGTTGTTGCGCAACAAGAGCACTACGCACTGCAGGGGTGGCAGAGACTGGAGAGACCGCCTTATCGATCTCTGCCGTTCGAATCGCAGAAGTGATATCACATCCGTCGACGAATACCCGACGCGCAATAGGATCGTTATTTTCGTGCTCGAACGAGATCACACAATCACCTGCAAGCTTGCCAAGCGCTTCTTCATCATGCAGATCCACGCCATCAGCGAGCGCCTTCCATGCGATCGCGCGATACATCGCTCCCGTATCAAGACACGAGAAGCCAAGCTTGCGCGCGACAGCTTTGGCAACGGTCGATTTACCTGCACCCGAAGGTCCATCTATTGCAACGATCATTGAGCGAGCCTTTCCAAGCTTTCCAAGAATTTCGGGAAACTGACCTTCACGGAATCAAAGTCGACGATATCAACTGGCGTGTTGCCGCAGAGACCAACAAGTGCCCAGGTCATCGCAAGACGGTGATCCTTACGTGAGTCGAACGTAAGACCCTGCGGGATGACCAGATCAGGCTGACCATCGATAAACAGATCGTCATTTTCACACCACGCGTCAACGCCAAGAAGGCCGAGGCCTTCGATGATGGCATCCAATCGATTCGACTCCTTTTTCGTCAGCTCATTGACCTGACGAAACACGGTCCTTCCTTGTGCATGCGCAGCAACCAGCGAAAGTACCGGAATCTCGTCGATGACACTTGCGATGTGCTGCTTTGGTATCTCACAGCCCGTAAGCTTAGGCGTGTAAGTCGCCTCGATAATGCCATTGGGCTCTTTACCCTCTTGGCCCATATGGCGAACTTCAATGGACGCACCCATGCGCTCAAGGGTTCGAACGAAACCGATGCGCGCAGCATTCAGGCTGACGTTCTCGACCTGAATCGAACTGCCGCGCTTCAAAAGTGCTGCACAGATGAGGAATGCAGCAGAGGAAGGATCTCCCGGCACATCAACTTCGGATGCCTGGAGCGTAAACGGCCCCTTTACCATGGCGCTGCGATATGCAGCCGAGGTGGTTGCTCCGAATTCAGGAAGCATGAGCTCTGTGTGATTACGTGAGGGAGCTGGCTCATTGACGCGCGTCTCTCCCTGAGCGCCAAGGCCCGCAAGCAACACCGCAGTCTTTAGTTGAGCGCTTGCCATAGGCGCATCGTAGGTGATGGCCTTCAGATTCGGATTGCCAATCTCGGTGACAGGCAAATTCTCTTGTGCCTCAGGCTCGAAACGTGCACCCATCTTCATGAGTGGCGCGATGATGCGGCGCATGGGCCGCTTCTTGAGTGACTCATCCCCCGTGATCTCAACACGGATCGGCCACGGTGCAAGCAAGCCCATGAGCAAACGTGCTGTCGTACCAGAGTTGCCACAGTCGATCGGAGCGTCAGGCTGCTTGGGGCCTTCAGCACCCCAACCAGTGATACCGCCCGAAAGCGAGCCATCCACACCGACTTCCAAGTTGACCTGCGCTCCAAGCGCGGTGACCGCATCGATTGAGGAACGCACATCCGCCGAGTCGAGTACGCCGGTAAGGCGCGATGTACCCTGTGCCATTGCTGAGAGCAAGATAGCTCGATGGGAGATCGATTTATCTCCTGGAACCGTCGTGGCGCCATCGAGCGGGCCTGCGAGCGGCTCGATATGCATGATGTTTTCAGCAGCCATCGGTATTTACTCCTTTGAACTTAAGGGACGAAACGAAATACTGAAACCAGCCTTGATAAGCTGCGTTGAGAGTTTTCCGACGTCTCCTTCATCGGTCAGGATCAGTACGAGATCCGCACTAGATGAGGTAATATGATCGATCTCGATCGACTGGATATTGCATCCGACTTGGCTTGCGATGGTGGTTACCTCTGCGATGATGCCCGGACGATCTGTAAGCGGAATGCGCACCTCAAGCAGATCTTCAGTTGCCGGAATCCACTTTGCAGGCAATGCCTGGCGTGCCTGCGCAGCACGATCGAGCAACGTGGTGAATCCCGCACGATCAGCTCCTTCAAGCGCTGCAGCATATTGTCCAAGGATTTCCTGCATCTCATGCAGTCCATGAGTGATGGCTTGCGGATTCTCAAACGCAATACCAGTCCACAACGCAGGCGAACCTGCCGCGATGCGCGTTGAATCCTTGAAGCCGCCTGCCGCAAGACGGAAGAGCGCCTCTTGATCGCCTGCATGACGAACCGCAAGCTCCACAAGAGACGAGGCAACAAAATGGGGAACGTGGCTGATGATAGCCACAGCTTCATCATGGCCTTCGCGTGTCAGACTTACCACACGCGCACCAAGTGCGGTAAGCACTTCATGCAGTGCAGCATAAGCATCAGGCGAGGTATGCTCATCAGGGCACAACACCCAATGCGCATTCTCGAAAAGCGTATCACGCGCGCCAAATACACCACTCTTCTCAGAACCCGCCATCGGATGGCCGGGAATAAAATTATTTGGGTGGGGCAAAATGGCAAGCGCTTCTTCGACGATCTGCGCCTTTGTTGAGCAGGTATCGGTGATGACTCCTTGATAGTCACTGTCAGCCAACACCTGAAAGTATTCAGGAGCTGCCGTGACCGGTGTGGCTAGCACCACCAGATCACACGACCCAAGACGCTCCACTAAAGCGCTATCGCTCGGCTCGAAACCCTCCGTGATCCAACCACGTTCGAGCAGCTCATCGACCGCTTCGCGTGAGGTATCGACCCCAACGATAGCCGCATGTGGATACGCCTTATGATAGGCCCCCACAAACGATGCTCCGATCAAACCAAGACCTACGACTGCAACGGATTCGAACTGTTGATCCATGGCTTTTTTCAGACTCCCCTTTTAAGCCGAACGAACAAGATGCTCTTAGGCATCTCTCTGTTCAACCATTCTATCATGCGAAAGCCCTGTCGCTGCGAGGAGTGCGCCCTGTTCACGTTCGGACAACAGACGCCACTGCCCTTGCTCAAGACCTGAGAGTAAAAGCGGGCCCATCGCGACACGACGAAGTGTTTTGACAGGATGGCCAACAGCAGCGCACATTCGTCTGACTTGGCGATTACGACCCTCATAGATCGTGATCTCAAGCAAGGTCGTCCTCCTGTCTTGTTCTCGCACTTCGACTTCTGCTGGTTGCGTGATACCATCCTCGAGCATGACGCCTCCGCGCAACCTCTCAAGCGCACTATCCTCAAGCGTGCCAGCAACCTGTACAAGATAGGTCTTCGGAATATGATGACGCGGATGGATGAGTGCATTTCCCAGTTCGCCATCATTAGTAAAAAGAAGAAGACCTGTCGTGTCCTTATCAAGACGTCCAACCGGAAACAGACCAGCGTATGTATCGGTTGGAATGAGCTCAGAAACGCAATGTGCGCCATGAGAATCAGACATAGCACTCAGAATGCCTGCCGGTTTATCGAGCATGATGACCACACGCTCTGACGGAAGCGATAGCGCCTCCCCATCGAGCTTGACCACATCAACACCAGGAATAACCTTGGTACCAAGCTCTCTTACTACATGACCGTTCACGCTCACACGCCCTGCCGTGATAATGCCTTCGGAGGCACGACGCGAAGCTACACCAGAGCGCGCGAGGTATTTCTGCAAGCGCACAGGCTCCATCATTCTTCGTCGAATCGTATCGTATCGAAATCGATCTTCTCGACTGCGCCGAGCGCATCAGTCAGAGCTTCGAGCATGCTGTGATCGCTCCCCTCTTCCTCGATATCGATCTCATATGCCTGCGTTTGCTCTTTAACCAAGCCTAAACGCTCGGAAATAAGATTCTTCGTTGCTTCATCGGGTGCGAAAGACTCAAGATCGGGCAGCTCGTCAACCGATTTCAAACCGAAACGCTCGAGGAACATCTTGCTCGTAGCATAAAGCGTGGCATTCGAGGGAGGATCTTGCACACCCGCCTCACGCACATAACCCTTTTCGAGCAAAGAGCTCAGCGAACTATCCGAACTCACACCGCGAATAGCTGAAACATCGTTGCGCGTGACTGGTTGGCAGTACGCTACGATGGCAAGCGTCTCCAGCGCGGCCTGAGATAGCTTGCGTTTATCCCATGAGACCACGTAATGCTCGAGCAATTCGTGATAGCGTGGATGCGTGACAAAGCGCCACCCGCCTGCACGCTCATTCAATTGGATGCCACGATCCTGCATGTTGTAGGTCTCTTGCAGTTCAATGAGCGCCTCTTCGACACGATCGATATCGACCTCTAGAAATTCCGCGAGCGTCTTGCTATCGACCGGATCATTCGTCACGAAGAGCATCGCTTCAAGTGCTGATTTGAGATCGTGACCGTCTCTCATCTCAAACGTATCCATGTCCCAGTCCTACTGTCTCTCGTGATCCAACTCAAGTGAATCATCGTCTTCTACTTCAGCCATGCGTGTCGTATTCGCTTCAGACGTGCGGAGATCATTGCGGTAATCGATGTCCTCGTCTTCATCGGGCTGTTTATCCGGGTCGATGTAGCTGATAGCGATATCGCCAAACAACGCATCTTGACGCAGCGAGACCTTCGCTTGCTTGAACAGTTCAAGAAGCGCAAGAAACGTCACAACGATGACATGAGAATCGGCTGCCTCATCAATAAAATCCGAGAACTTCACCACACGCTGATGGCGCAACGCGTCATAGATGCGATCGATCTGTACTTCAACAGGAATAGCGCGCTTAGCGATATGCTCAGACTCGAGCAAGAAGATGTCCTGCCTACTGAATACCGATGCGCATAACTGACCGATGCGCTCAACCGATACGCCCTTCAGATAGTCAGGCATTAGGCGGTAGAGCGACGGATCAGGCCCAAAGGGACGCTCGTGCATGCGCATCTCCGTCTCAAAACGACGCTCAAGCGCTGCTGTGGCATTCTTGAACTTCTTGTAGTTGATAAGGCGTTCGATCAAGATTGCACGAAGATCAGATGGCTCGTATTCCTCGATGTCTTCGTCGAATTCCTGAACCTCTTGCGGAAGCAGGCTCGCGGCCTTGATCTCAAGCAAAGTCGAAGCAACAACGATGAAGTCGCTTGCGATCTCAAGATCGAGCGCCTGCATGCGACGGATCTCGGCCAAGTATTGGTCGGTGATATCTGCCAATGAGATCGATCCGATATCAACGCGCTGGCGGTGAACAAGATGCAACAATAGATCGAAAGGACCCTCGAAGCTCTCTATTCTGACCTTATACGACAAGCGTGCTCGCCTCTTCCCTTCCTTCTATGCTCCAGGCATGAGCAGCGTTCCAAGCGCTCCTGCCGTGACGTTAAGATACTCGCTGATGATATTGAAATGGAAGAAATAGGGTAGCACGAAAATAACCACTAGAAAGATTGGAAATGCATAGTGCTGGATCTTGTAATAGACAGGAAGATACTTCACTGGCAGGAAGAATGCGATGATGGAGGATCCATCAAGTGGTGGGATGGGCAGCAGATTGAAGAACATCAAGTAGAGATTCACCATGATAAAGATAGGCAGAAACCAGTAGTAGAAATAGAAGAACACGATGTTCGAATTCACGAGAGCGATACTCTGCAGACCAAACATGAGCGCCGATCCGACAAGAGCGAGCACAAGATTCGCAGCAGGCCCCGCAAGACCAACCACCACATCACCCACACGCTTATCCTTGAAATTGTTCGGGTTGTAGGGTACGGGTTTCGCATACCCAAACACTGGCGCATGCATGAAGATGAGTAAGAGCGGCAAGATGACCGTACCGAACGGATCGATATGTTTCAGCGGATTGAGCGTAAGTCGCCCACTCTGCTTTGCAGTATTATCCCCTAGTTTATATGCCGCAAAACCATGCATGAATTCATGACAGACGATAGCCGGAATGAATGCAAGAACACTGCATACGATATAAACGACTTGATAGTTATCCATAACACCTCGTGCCTAGGCCAGGCCTTCGAATCCATTCTGGCGAAGCGCCTCATATGCCCCAATCGCTGCCGCGTTTGACAGATTGAGCGAGCGAGAATTCTTGCTCATCGGAATACGCACGCATCGCTTCGCATAACGATCGAGGATATCAGGATCGATACCGCGGCTTTCACGACCGAACACCAAAAACACTTCACCCTCATAGTCTACTTCAGCATATGAACGCTCAGTTCGACCTGTGAAAAAGTACAGATTTTTCTCTCCGAATGCCTCGAGGAACGCGGCAGTACTTGCATGATGCACGATCTCTACATCATCCCAATAATCCAATCCTGCACGCTTCAGATTGCGCTCAGATGGACGAAACCCCATCGGCTCGACTAGATGCAAGGTTGCGCCTATGCATGCACACGTACGTGCGATATTGCCCGTATTCTGAGGAATCTCGGGTTCGAATAAAACGATATGTAACTTAAAAGATCTCATTACATCCAAGCAAGCAAAGCATCGAAAGGCTCATCCGATGGCGCACGAGGCCTACTGCACTACTTCTTGCTTGCGCATCTCCTCTTCTATCTCTTCGGAAAGCTCCATCCACTCTTCCTCGTGGGCAGCGAGCTTCTTCTTCAAGGCCGCATGCTCAGCGATAGCTTCGCCTGAGCGCGCCTCATCTTCGTAAAAGATCGGATCAGCCATGAGTTCGATCAGCTCATCGATACGCGCCTGCTCCCGCGCAATGACCTTGTCCAATTCAGCGACGCGTTTACGCTGGGTCTTAAGTGCTGCATAAAGCTCATTGCGGCGTTGGGCCTCTAGGCGTTTCTGCTCCTTGGTCTTCGGCGGCGTTGCGCCCTGTCGCCTGCGATGCGAACGTACGGTCACTTCCGTTTCGTTCGCTCTCACACCACTCAATGCATCAGAAACAAGATTCGGTGAAGAGGCCTGGCGCGCATCGGCGTTTGCTTCTTGGTCTCTCAGGCTCGTCTTATAAAGATAGTATTCGTAATCGCCTGGGAAGGAGGTGACTCCTTCAGGCTTGACCTCGATAATTCGATTAGCGACCGAGCGAATGAGATGTCGGTCATGGGAGATCAAAACGATCGTTCCTTCGAATTGCTTGAGTGCCTGCTCAAGGATATCCGCACTTGCAATATCAAGATGATTCGTTGGCTCATCAAGACAAAGCAGTGGTGTTGGCGCAACGAGCATCTTAGCAAGTGCAAGTCGACATTTCTCCCCACCAGAGAGCACAGCGACCTTCTTATCTACGTCATTTGGGCCGAACAAGAACGATCCGAGCAATGTCCGTACTTGAGAGATAGTCCATTGAGGGGCGACCCGATCGAGCTCTTCGAAGACGGTATTGCCTGGATTCAGTTCTTCGAGCTGATGTTGCGCAAAATACGACTTGGTCACATGCGCGCCATAGGTAATAGTGCCGCTATCAGGCTTGAGCACGCCCGCCAGCATCTTGAGCAAGGTTGATTTACCTGCACCATTCGGGCCGACAAGAGCAACTTTCTCGCCGCGATAGAGCGAAAGATCAAGACCCTCATAGACGGTCTTGTTGCCAAAGGCCTTATACACATCTTCCGCAGCAACTACGCGATCGCCAGTACGCGGTGGCTGCTGAAAGCTGAAATGCACCTTCTTGCGCTCTTCGGGAACTTGAATAACCTCCATGCGCTCAAGTTTCTTCACGCGATCTTGAACCTGTTTAGCCTTCGTTGCCTTATAGCGGAAACGCTCAATGAATGCCTCCATATGAGCAATCTCTTCTTGCTGCTTGGCTGCCTGCTCTCGCAAGAGAGTGAGCCGCTCGTCGCGCTGCTTCAAGTAGCTTGAATAGTTGCCGGTATAGAGCACGACTTTACCGAGATCGATCTCGGCCACACGATCGACCGTATTATCCAGAAACTCACGATCGTGGCTAACCATGAGCACCGCACCTTGATAGCTTTTGAGAAAACCTTCGAGCCACTTCACACTCTCGAGATCGAGATGATTAGTCGGTTCGTCTAAAAGCAGGACCTCAGGATTTCGTGTGAGCAACTTTGCAAGTGCGATACGCATCTGCCAGCCACCCGAAAACTCCGTGGTGGAACGCTGCATATCTTCTTCTTTGAAGCCAAGACCGAAAAGTACTGCCCGAACGCGAGATTCAAGCGTATAGCCCCCCATCGACTCATACATATCGCTTGCTTTACCGTATGCAGCAAGCGCCGCTTCAGTCGGATTCTCCCCCAAAGCAAGCTCTAATTCACGGAGACGTTTTTCCTGAGCAACAACCTCGTGCTGAGCAGAAAGCACCTCTTCGAAGATAGGCCTATCCCTCATCTCGATAGCTTCCTGCTCTAAATAGCCAACACGTGCGCCTTTCGCGACCACAACACAGCCATCATCAGGATCGTCTTTACCTGAGATGATATTCAAAAGCGTTGTCTTACCGGCGCCATTCGGGCCGACCAACGCAAGCCGGTCATACTCTTCCAAACGCAAAGAGACCCCCGAAAAGAGTTCTCGAGAGCCAAATGATTTCGCGATCTGTTCAAGTTGAAGGATCATAGGTACTGGATTAGTGTATGCAATTCAAAGCGTGCCGTCTATTGTAAGCACGCGTCTAAACGCAAACGGCAGGAAACAGACAAATGATCCAGGGCTGAACGCCATCCTCAGTCGAAGAAGATCATATTCGGATCACTACGATCGATCCTATGCGTATCATCAACGAATTTAATGAAATCATCTACACAGAATGGATGGTATTTCTTCTCGTTGTAAGCCATATAGATGGTATGGAAGAATCGCTTCTTCTCTGTAGCGTTGTTATAGAAAGGCTTAACTACGATGCCTTGCACATGCTTCAAGAAAAAGGTATCGAGCATGAGCGCCACCTCGACACCATTTGCCGCAAAACCAGCTAGGATCGACTCATCATCGAACGCATATCGTACATTCGGAAGGTTCCATGCATCAACAGTTGCTTTGACTGCTTTGCCCAAAGGTATCTGCTCACGATAGGTGATCAGCTCTACCCCCTCAAGATCTTCAGGAACGATAAATTCCTTATCAGCGAGTGGGCAATCTTCATTCATGGCAATCTTGAATTCCTGAGCCAGCACCGGAATATAGCAGATATCGTTACCAAAGTCGTCATCGCGCGCACCAAACACGACATCGTACTTGCCTTCTTTAAGGCGCGCAAGAAGATCCTGCGAGGGTTTCTGCGAAATATTGAAGTCGTAACGATGATCGCTCGAACGATGGTATTGATTGAGCAGTTGCGGAATGTAATCAGTCTGAACGGTGATGATACAACCAAGATCGATAAGACCACCATCGCTTTCACCCGAGTAGCTCTTCATGACCGCAACGCCCTTATCAAGCTGTTCAAGCGACGCATTCACATAACCAAGGAACTCGGCACCATACTTTGTCAGCTCGACGTTTCTGCCCTTCTTCTGAAAGAGAGCGACACCGAGCTCTTGCTCGAGCGAAGAGATCGATCCTGAGAGCGTAGGCTGAGTGATAAAGAGTTCTTTTGCGGCGCGTGTGTAATGCTGCAGGTCTGCCAGTTTACTGAAATAATAGAGTTGCGAAAGATTCATGCGATCTCCGATGAGCGATGCGAAAACAAGTTCGCAAAGAATTATAGCAGAAACCGATAGGTTTGAATGAATCGATAGTACAAAGTAATGGGCCTTCCTGAGGCCCATTACATAAAACTATATCAAGCAAAAAGAAAGGACCCTATCAGGTCCTTTCTTATAAGATCCTAGCCGAAGCGATATTCAATGCCCATGGTAGGCTGCGGATACTCCCATTTCTCCAGGATGGTATCGCCGCAAATCATACGGCAGGTGCCACACTCAAGGCAACCAGCATAGTCAAAACGCTTGGTACCATCTTCTTCAACCTTGTAGAGCGCTGCAGGACAGCACAGAACAAGCTTGCGGAATTCTTCATCGGAAGGATTCTCTTTCAGAACGATATGAGCGTTCTCTTCGTCAACATTGAACTTATCGATGGAAAGTTTGCCATCAACGTTGACGGTGATATCACAAACGTTCTCTATCATAGCGCCTTAATTCCTTTCATGCCGTCCTTAGCGATCTTCATCATGCCGACCTTCTTGACCGGACCCATCGCCATCTTCTTCATGCTCTCACGAGGCTTGCCATCAACGATGAACATCGGATTCATGATGTCACGAATCATCTCAGGATAGCCAACGAAGATACGTGGGCACTCTTCCATGAACTCAGGGAAGTTCTGATACTGCTTCATATCACGCATGATGAAGGAATCATCGAGCATGGTCTTATAGCACTGAAGACCAGCGGTCGAGGTGTCGCCTGCATCGAGCGCCTTGATAGCCGCTTTGCCAGCGATTTCGCCCGAAGCGATAGCCAAATCCATACCGCGGACAGTGTAGCCGAGGTTCATACACATCATAGCTGCATCACCCGCAACGATAACACCATTGCCAACGAGCTCTGGCATCATCTTATAGCCGCCCTCAGGAACGACATGGCCAGAATATTCGACCAGTTTTCCATCGCGGATGAGTGGTGCGATCTCAGGACGCTCTTTGAAGTTCTCGAGCATCTGGTATACAGGAATGTCCTGCTTGATAACTTCTGACATCGTTGCAACGATACCGATAGAGATCGTGTCTTCGTTGGTGTACACGAACGCACCACCGATAGCGCCATTGGTCAGGCTACCAGCGAACAACCAAGAAGCACCTTCACCGGGGTTGCAAAGGAAGCGGCTCTCGATAACAGCAGGATCGAGCTGGATGGTCTCCTTAGCACCTACAGCGACCTGATCGATCGCAGGAGCAGGCTTAGAAAGGCCAGCTTTCGAGGTGAGCAGCGAGTTGACACCATCGGCCAAGATAACCATCTGAGCAGTCATCTCTTCACCAGCAGCAGAGATGCCTACGATCTTTCCGTTCGCAGTGAGAAGATCTTCGACAGCGATGCCTGGAATGATCTCAGCACCTGCCTCTTCCGCCTTTTCAGCAAGCCACTGATCGAAAGGAGCACGCAGAACAGTCCAGGATTCCTGGCCAGGTTCGGTGAGCTCACGTGAAGTGAAGTCGACCGTGAAATTTGAGTCAGGAGCCATGAGGGAAATGCGCTCATGAGCGACCTTGCGCTGCAAAGGTGCATCCAGATAGTCAGGGAAAACCTTAGCGAGCGAATGGGTGTAGATGCGACCACCGGTCATATTCTTTGCACCCGAATAGTTGCCGCGCTCTACTACGAGAACGGCTTTACCAGCTTGAGCGAGCGTATAAGCTGCAACGCAACCTGCGCAACCGCCACCGACGACGATAACGTCAAAATCGGGTTCGAAATCGGCGTCTAGAGTAATCTCGGCCATTTTCTTCCTTTCAGAGGTGAACATTAAAAGGGCGCCCCTTGATGGAGGCGCCCTTTAAAAGCGATTTAGAGCTTCTCGATGAGAGCAGGAACGACAGTCTTGATATCGCCAACGATGCCATAGTCAGCCTGCTTGAAGACAGGAGCATTTGCATCCTTGTTGACCGCGATAATAACATCTGCACCAGTCACACCGACCATATGCTGCATCTGTCCAGAGATGCCCAGAGCGATATAGGCCTTAGGTGCGAGCTGAAGACCAGAAACACCGATGTAGAGGTTCTTTGGCAGCCAGTTAACGTTCTCTGCGAGCGGACGAGAGCAACCGAGTTCGCCACCGACCTTAGCGCACAGATCGCGTGCCAGCTGAAGTTCAGATTCCTCAGCAAAGCCACGGCCTGCGCCAACGACAACGTCGACCTTGGTGAGGTCTGCGCCCGTACGAGGAACTTCTTTGGTACCACGAAGTACAAGAGGCTTCTCTGGCGCAACGTATGCGATGCTCTCGACCGTATCAGTGCCAGTAGGCTCTGCGTCATCGAAACAAGTTGCAGCGACCGTGTAGATCTTTGCGCCATTTGCCTTCTGCTTGTTCTCTGCCAAACCACCGAAGTACATGTTGGTAACAACATCGCCATCGATAGCGGTGACATCAGAGATGACCGAAGTGCCAAGGCTTGCTGCGAGCAGACCAGCGAGGATCTTGTCACGTGGAGTAGGCTCAACCAAAACGACGTCAGGATTCTCTGCGTCATAAACTGCCTTTACGCCAGCAGCAGCGTTTTCGACTGGCTCGCCAGCAGGAAGTTCGATGTCATATGCCTTATCAGCGATACCTGCCTGAGGAGCGCCTTTGACAACCGCCAAAACAACTTCATCAGCGATGGAACGAGCACCAGCGCAAAGAGCACGCTGACCGTCGATGGTTTCTGCCAATACTAATGCTTTCATATTCTTATACCGCCTTCTCTAACTTATTTGAGTGCTTCGGCAACAGCAGCAACGAATGCGTCGATGTCGCCCTCTTCGAAGATCTGGTTCTTACGAGGTGCCAGTTCAGGAGCTTTGATCTCTTCAACGGAGACCTTAACGTCAACAGGAACTGCAGCAGGTGCAACGTCCTGAGGCTTCTTCTTAGCAGCGAGGATGTCGCGCATACCAGCGATACGAGGAGTTGCGATGTCGGGAGATACCGAAACGACCGCAGGAAGCGGAACTTCGATCTCTTCAACCTCTTCATCGAGCGTACGCTCGACAACAAGCTTGTCGCCCTCTGCGGTAAGAGAGGTAACCTCGTTGATGGTAGGAACACCAAGCGCAGCAGCAAGCTGAATGTTAACCTGACCTGCATAAAGGTCAGCAGAACCGTCACCACAGATGATAACGTCATAATCGGGGACCTTGGTCTCGACGAGATTCTTCAGAACCTGTGCGGTCGCATAGGAATCAGCGGTCTCGAGCGCATCATCAGTTGCCATGAAGAGCTCATCGACGCCAAGAGCGAGGATGTTCTGCTTAGCCTTGGTGTCGTCATTCTTAGCAGGAACAGCACTGATCGCAATAACAGAAGAGCCGTCGTTTGCAGCAGCAAACTGAGCTGCAGCTTCGATAGCATTCTTGTCGTACTCAGAAATCTTTGGCTTGGCCTTGGAATAGTCCAGGGAACGATCGCCGGAAACGAAGATGTCCTGATCGTCTGGCACTACTTTGACAGCAACAACAATTTTCATAACTTTCTTGCTCCTTTTCTCATTCGTATCAAGTACAAATTTGAAATCGAACTTATTCTAACCACTTATTAATAGTGACCTACTTCCGTAGGTCACTATAAGTGCTTAGATACCTAACTACTTTTTACGTGCACGATACTTGTTGACAAGAGCACGACCTGCGATGTAGTCCATGACCTCGCATGTACCACCAGCAAGTGCATTACCACGAAGGTCTTTCCAGATGCGGCCAACACGAACTTCTTCAGTGTAGCCAAGGCCACCGAAGATCTCGATAGCGTTGTCGGCAACCTTCAAGCAAGTCTTGGTCGACTCGGACTTGAGCATTGCAACCTCAGCGTTGCAAGACATACCCTGATCGAGCATCCAGAGGCATAAATAGAGCATCATGCGCGTGTAGAGAATCGTGCGCTTGGACTCAGTGATAAGGTCCTGAACACGAGGATTGTCAGCGATCGGCTTACCGAAAGCGATACGATCGAGCGCATAATCGATAGCGTCGTCAAGAGCAGCCTCAGCAAGACCAAGACCCTGAGCAACAACCAAGCAACGCTCGAACTCAAAGTTCTTCATGAGCAACAGCCAACCCTGACCTGCTTCGCCAAGACGATTTGCTTCAGTAAGAACAACATCATCGAAGAATACGTCAACGAACGGAACGGTCTGCTGACCAAGTTTGGTCAGAGCAGCGGTAGAAACACCAGGGGTATCAGCGGGAACGAGCCAAAGAGACATGTTCTTGTTCTCGCGAGCAGGATCTTCGTCCTTAGCAATGACGACCAGGTAAGGTACTGCAGCACCATTGGTGACCCAAGTCTTCTGGCCCTTCAAGATGTACGTACCATCTGCCTGCTTCTTGGTGGTGGTGGTCATGCCCATATTGTCAGAACCAGCACCTGGCTCGGAGAGACACATAGCAGCAAAGCTGCGACCAGATTTCTCATAGTGATCGACAATAAGCTGGCACTGCTCTTTCGAGCCGAACTCAGCAACGTCATAAGCAGCGAGCATGCCGGTCATGAACGGAGTCATGCAGCCAGTTGCGCGATAGAGCGTTTCAGTGAGGATGCCGAGGTCGACGCACGTAGCAGGAATGCCACCGATCTCCTCAGGCAGACCCATGAATGCAAAACCAAGGTCACGATATGCATCCTGAACCTCATCAGGCACACCATGGTGAACCTCATACATTTCCTTTACCGCTTCATCAGTGAAGTATTGCTCAGCAAACTCTTTGAGGCTGTCAATCATCAACTCCTGATCTTCGCTAAAGCTAAAATCCATAGTCTTCTCCTACTCTTCGCCCAAAACCCCTCAGGCGAAAACGTTCCAGCGCACGAGGCCCCAGAATTCGGACTTTTTCCTACTAAGAGTTTGAGGTTGCCAAACCCAACTGTCCAATAGGTAATGAACATATTTATCCTGCTTAACCTATAGGTACGTTCTATCAATCTCAATATATGTTTTCATCATATATATAGGAACGCGCGCGACATATAAATAATACCGTTATCCCTTCAATAGCCTATTGAAGCTGATCCTCCCTATAAACTCAATTCGAACTGAGCCATTTCACGTGATGAATCTATCAAATAAAAACTATTCGCTCGTAAAACCTATGGGTTATAACCATCAATAGCCTAAGCCTATGATTCAGAACTTATCAACAGACTATTAACTATTGGACAGCTTCCTGACTCGCAGTGATAAACTTGCAAAAGCGGATTATCCGGAATCTGCCGCATCAGGGTCAGGCAGGAATGCCTTTATCTCAAACCGATTAGGAGGGTTTATGAATCCGAATGCAACCATCAACGACGAGCAGTTCCAAGACTACCTGCGCAAAGTTCGCGCAATGGTCGAGGGCCCTTACACGGAATGGCAGAAGGAGATCGAGGTAACCAACAAGTTCCCCGAGAAGTTCTACCAGTCCAACATCGACAACGATATCTATCGTTTCTCTCTGCCGGTCGAGTACGGCGGATGGGGCCTCAACGAGAAGGAAATCCTCCAGGTTCAGGAAGAGTTCTCTCGTGGTCCTTCGGGCATGCGTATGCACATGCACTATGCATCTGACCTGAACTGGCGCATCCTTGACGACTTCGGTCAGCCTGAAGTCAAAGAGAAGTACATGCCTCTCTTCCAGGACAAGACCATCTTCACCAACTTCGCTCTCACTGAGAAGACTGGCGGCACTGGTGCTGACCTGCACTCCACCGCTGTTTGGGACGAGGGCAAGGGCAAGTGGATCCTCAATGGTGAGAAGTGGCTCATCTCTCACACCGACTGCTCCCAGTTCTCTTACGTTATCTGCGTAACCGATCCTGACAAAGAGGGCGACGCTCGTCTTTCCGCTTTCTTCGTTCCAATGGACAAGGAAGGCTTCGAACTCGTTCCAATGCCTCACATGATGGGCTGCCGTGGATCCGGTCACACTGGTCTTAAGTTCACCAACGTTGAGCTCGAGCCAGAACTGATGCTCGGCAATCGTGGCGAAGGCATGGAAGTTGCTATGCACTCCCTCGCTATCTCTCGTGTACACATCGCTACCTCTAACCTCGGTATTGGTCAGCGCATGTTCGAGATGTCTATCGCTCGTGCTCGCGATCGCGTCACCTTCGGTAAGCCGATCATCAAGCGTCAGGCTATCCGCATGAAGCTTGCTAACATGCAGATGATGCTCCATGCTCTCCGTTGTACCATCATCGACTTCTGCGATGACTACGACAAGGATCCTCAGGGCGAGTTCATCTCTGAGAAGGCAGCTATTTGTAAGCTCTTCTCCATCGATACGGTTCGCCTCGTTTCTGACGAGATGCTCGAGATCTTCGGTGGCGACGGTTACTTCGAGGACTCTCCTTATGGTCCTACCGAGCTCCTCTATCGTGACTGCCGCGCTATGTGGCTCGAGGAAGGTGCTCCTACCGTTCAGCGTATCACCATCGCTAAGGGCATCGAAGACCACAATGGTCACATCAACTATCAGACTTGGATCGCTGGTACCGCTCTCGACTTCACCACTGAAGAGCTCAACCAGATGGATCTCTAAGCCGATAGGCGATTCAACCAAGATACACTTGGTAGATTCCGGAGAGAGGGAGCATATGCTCCCTCTCTTTTTATATCTGAACCTTTGTCCCTGACATACACTAAGAGTTTCATGGGCTTTCTAACTACAGGCATCTAGGCTGAATAGATTAAAATGCGTCTGAACAAAAGCCTAGGATAGGCTAAATACGTCTGAGTAAGAGAAAGAGTGTGTGCAAGAACAAGAAACGCTTTCTCTTGCACACACATTGCGAGCTGTCTCTGTTCGCACAGCAGAAAATGCTCGCGCACGGCGCGATTCCTTCCGCTCTCACGTGGCATGGTTTCTCTTGCGTACTCACGGAGCGATTCCTTTCGCTCACGCAGTAAAAGCGTCATAAATTGCAAAAGAATTACGATTATATGTACATTTTCAGTCTGATATAGCGGAAAATGAGGCTGAGAGCTGTCTAAAGATTGTCAACATTCACATAACCCCAGCTCAGCTTGCATCACTCATGACAACAAGTCAGGGATTTGTGCTTACAAGCGAGATTTTGAAGCAAAAAACACCGAAATCGTTGCGTGAGGAACGATCAAACAACACGAATTGCGAAAACTATCGCAAGACTTGGGCTTTACGCAGCATGAGCTACATGAAAGATCACTCGTTATACATCACTCGTGATATATAACTGGCTATATATCACTCGCTATACGAAAGATCACTCAGAACTATGTGACTTTTTGTTTCGTGCAACAACACACAGAGCAATGAAGGACAACACCATGATCGCAAGACCAACGGCATCAAACACGACGAATCGCGCAATACTGTTAGCAAGCTGCGTGTAACCAGGCTCAGGAAGACCGAGATAGATAACACACTCCCCTACCAGCCCGATCGCTTGCTGAAAAAGGATAACGACTCCAAGTGCACAAAAGCGTTGTGGACGAGCGATAAATGCTGGATAAGTTGCATTCCACATAAGAAATGCAACGCCGATACCTTGCACTGCAACTGCGCCTTCAATACCTGAAAGCTGAAAGCCTCCTGCAAACGACTCAGGCATGAAGATGTAACTGAAGGCACACTGCACGTTCATGATAAATACGAATGCAAAACATGCGCGACAGACCCATGCGGCTATCGCAGTCTGTTTGCCTCTCTGTCGTTCATTATCGTTCATCACGCTCCAAACCAAACAAAAGACGGAAGTGAACTTCTGTCTTATAGACTACGTTATTCAGTTGCGATCAGAGAAAGCCGTTACGAACCTGCAGATAAAAGAGGACTGATTGAGCGACAGCCAGGCGCTCACGGCAATGTCGAATGCTCCGCCACAATGACGAAGATCTAGGGCCAATGCGGCACATCCGAACTAGATAACAGCTAGTACGTTCAAGCTAATACTGTAACTTCATGCGTAAAACAGCTAGTACGATCAAACTGATATGGCAGCTGTGTACGAAACTAGTACACCATATTCATGGCTTCACGCACTTCATCGAGTGTTGCATCAGCGATAAGGCGCGCCTTCTTATTGCCTTCGTGAAGAACGTCTTTCACATAGTCAAGATCGCCTTCAAGCGCTCGACGACGTTCGCGGATTGGTGCAAGATAATCGTTCACGCTTTCAGTGACGAGTTTCTTCAATGCACCCGATCCATCATTGCCAATCTCAGCAGCAATCTCTTCTTCGGTACGACCCGTACACAGCGCCGCTGTAGTGAGAAGCGCAGAAACACCTGGACGATTTTCCTTATCGTACGTGATAAAGCGCTCAGAATCGGTCTGAGACTTCTTGATGAGCTTCGCAGTTTCCTCTTCCGTAAAGCAGAGGCTAATGGCATTGCCATAGCTCTTAGACATCTTACGACCATCAAGGCCAGGAATCTCAGGTGCATCATTGAGCAACCCTTCGGGCTCGGGAAATACTTTGCCATAACGATCATTGAAACGACGAGCGATCTGTCGTGTGATCTCAATATGAGGCAACTGATCCTTACCAACAGGCACGACATTGCCTTTGCAAAACAAGATGTCGCATGCTTGGTGAATAGGATACGTGAGCAGAAGACCTGTAAGCGCATGCCCCGAAGCTTCCATCTCGGATTTCACCGTAGGATTGCGGTGAAGCTCTGACTCTGTAACAAGCGAAAGGAACGGCAGCATAAGCTGATTGAGCGCAGGAATCGCAGAGTGCGTGAAGATGAGCGTCTTTTCTGGATCAAGACCACATGCGAGATAATCGATGACCATGTTATAGACATTATCTTGGATATGTTCAGTGGTGTCTCGGTCAGTGATGACCTGATAATCAGCAATGACCACACGCGTCGGCACACCCTGGTCTTGCAGGTTCACACGCTCTTTGATGGTGCCGAAATAGTGGCCAAGATGCAATCGTCCTGTCGGACGATCTCCGGTGAGCATAATATACTTTGTCGGATGAAGCAGCAGATCTTCCTTAAGCGCATCGCTCTTCTTTACGCTTGCTTCAAAACTATCAACACTCATATACGACTCTTCCCACTTAGGTCGACGATTGTTATACGATTCATAAAGTATATCAGTGTTCTAACATCGCCTGCGAAAACCTCCGCGAACGCACCTGGGCGCGACTAGAACAAACCTGTAATATCGACGTCCAATTCGCCTTTAGCTGCTTTTCCAACAGTCTCGAAGGCAAGAGCGTGATCTTCATGGCTCGCCATACCCGAGATCGTAAGTGTGCCAACCATACCAACGCCTTTTACCATGAGCGGAAAACAACCTCCTGCAGGCGCATAATCGGCATAGCTCATGCCGCGCCACTCGAAAGGATGCTCTCCAAGTTCGCACCAGCATTCCCAGTAGTATGAACTACCATTAGCCGCATACGACATGTTCTCTTTACGGCGAATCCAATTGTCGCTCTCGGGCTTCGTGCCTGGCATTGAATATGCAAAGAGCGTTCGGTGATTGAGTGTGACGCGTGTTGCGACTGGTTTACCTATCTCCTTCGCTCTTCGCACGACATAGATACCCATCTGCAAAGCGAGCTCTTCATCGATATGATCGAACTCGTACTTTGTTTCCTGTGCCTTGATGCGCTCCATGAGCGCAGCGATATCGCTTGTTTGCTCCATCCGTGCATCCCCTCTTGTTCGCCCATGCGCGACACTATGATCGCGCGCTTTTTCCCTTATATATGACAATTGCTTGGGAGCTGTCTATAGGAATCTCAAACGATCTACCCTATGATCTGCCCATTGCCGCTCCAACAAAAAAGGCCAGCAACGAAGTATGCTGCTGACCTGGCATCGTGGTGGGCCCACCCGGATTCGAACCGAGAACCAAAGGATTATGAGTCCCCTGCTCCACCGTTGAGCTATGGGCCCCTGTGCGTTTAGTTATTCTAACGTATTTTGCACATAGGCAGCAAAATACTTCACAAGCGCACATGCCTTCTCGAGCGCTGGAGCATCGGCGTACGAAGCCTAAAAGATCTGCTTCAACTCTAGGGCTATCGAATAACGACTCTACGCTTTAGCGTCCCTTACCGGCTTCTTGTATGATCGTATCAACCGTGCCCCCATTGCCGTCTTCTGCTTGGTAGCGCGCAACATCAAAACCGTAATCGATCGGCTCAGCTTCATCGAGCGTAACCTCAGAAACATCGTTAGACAGCTCTTCGGCATCAAAATCGCTGATACGACCAGCACTGGGAATATCATCTGAAGCGACAGCGCGGCCAAATCCGTCTTCAACATGAAGACCATCTTCGGGCATATCAAGTCCTGTTGCATCGCGAACGATATCTTCAAGTTGCGATGCAGTATAACCACCGACCGGGATACCCTCAAAGCCCTTGTTGTCATAAAAACCGCGATAGGCCTCTTCCATATCGCTATCGAAGCTATCGGGATCCATGATATCGTCATCGAGCAAGGACTGCATATCTTCGATCTCGGTCTCTTGATCGGTCTGTTCAGCCTCTGTTACAAAGCCATCTTCCATAGCCTCAAGGCCTGCATCTAACTTCATAGCGATCCCCCTCCTTGCATTGGATTCGTTTCTTGAGTTCATTGTAGCTTTCCCGCATTTCAGGAGTTTGCTGGGTGTGATTTTGACACGCGCCTGTTTCCAATCGGAAAAACACAACTCGCCCGTAACATGCATGCCGTTATCGGTTTATAATGAAGCCTTGAAAAAGAAATACTGGCACTCTTGCGCTCTGCATCTTCCATTTACGTCTCACGTAACAGCGCGACCAAGAGATCTCGCACGCATAAAGGAGCGAACATGGGAAAACGCACCGATATCCACAAGGTACTAATCATTGGCTCTGGACCTATCATTATCGGGCAAGCATGCGAATTCGATTACTCGGGCACACAAGCCTGCAAAGCTCTCCGAGCTCTTGGATACGAGATCGTGCTAGTTAATTCCAATCCAGCAACCATCATGACCGATCCAGACACGGCCGACGTTACCTATATCGAGCCGCTCAACTGCGAGCGCCTCGAGCAGATCATCGCCAAGGAACGCCCCGATGCGCTCTTGCCTAATCTCGGCGGACAATCAGCCCTCAATCTGTGTGCAGAACTTGCCAACAAGGGCATTCTCGACAAGTACGGCGTGAAGGTGATCGGCGTTCAGGTCGATGCAATCGAGCGCGGCGAAGACCGCAACGAGTTCAAGAAGACCATGGAATCGCTCGGCATCGAGATGGCGCGTTCCGAGGTGGCCTATACCGTAGAAGGCGCGGTCGAGATCGCAGATCGTCTCGGATACCCTTGCGTGTTGCGCCCCGCCTACACCATGGGCGGCACAGGTGGCGGCATCGTCTACAACATCGATGAGCTGCGCACCGTGGTCGCACGCGGCCTTCAGGCATCTCCTGTAAACGAAGTCTTGGTCGAGGAATCCGTTATCGGCTGGGAAGAGCTCGAGTACGAAGTCGTTCGCGATTCGAAGGGCAACATGATCACCATCTGCACCATCGAAAATATCGACCCGATGGGCGTTCATACGGGCGATTCGTTTTGTGCAGCACCTATGCAGACCATCTCTGAAGAGGTCATCAAGCGTCTCGAAGAGAAGTCACATCGCATCGTCGAAGCCGTTCAGGTGGTCGGCGGTACGAATGTACAGTGGGCACACGACCCTGTGTCCGATCGAGACATCATCATCGAGATCAATCCGCGCACTTCGCGCTCTTCTGCACTCGCCTCAAAAGCAACGGGCTTTCCCATCGCACTCATCTCAGCGATGCTCGCCTCTGGCCTCAACTTGGATGAGATTCCCTGCGGCAAACACGGCACGCTCGATAAGTATGTTGCAAGTGGCGACTATGTCGTTCTGAAGTTTGCACGCTGGGCATTCGAGAAGTTCAAGGGCGTCAAGGACGAACTAGGCACCCAGATGCGCGCAGTTGGCGAAGTTATGAGCATCGGTAAGACCTACAAGGAAGCCTTCCAAAAAGCGATCCGCTCGCTCGAACAGGGCTGCTACGGCCTTGGTTTCGTGGGCGACTTCCATGAGCAGAGCAAAGATGAGCTGCTGCGCCAGATCAGCACACCTTCATCGAAGCGCCAATTCATCATGTATGAAGCATTCCGTAAAGGCGCCACCATCGACGAAGTACACGAACGCACGAAGATCAAGACCTACTTCCTTGAACAAATGCTCGAGCTGGTCGAAGAAGAGAACAAGATCATCACCTACGCGAACGAGAACCCTGGCAAGTTGCTTCCTGCAGACATGCTGGAACAAGCCAAGAAAGATGGCTTCGCCGATCGCTACCTCTCGATGATCATGGATATACCTGAAAAGGACATCCGCGAACAGCGCACGAGCCTTGGCATCACTGAAGCCTGGGAGGGTGTGCATGTAAGCTCGACGGAAGGCTCCGCATACTATTATTCGACTTACAATGCGCCTGACCGCTCCACCACTACTGATGCACCGAAAGTCATGATCTTGGGCGGTGGCCCCAACCGCATCGGTCAGGGTATCGAATTCGACTACTGCTGCGTACACGCCTCCATTGCACTGCGCAAACTAGGCTTCGAAACCATCATTGTGAACTGCAATCCTGAGACAGTCTCAACCGACTACGATACATCCGACAAGCTCTACTTCGAGCCACTTACCGCAGAAGATGTGTTGTCGATCTATGAAAAAGAAAAACCACTAGGCGTTATCGCACAGTTTGGCGGCCAGACTCCGCTGAACCTTTCAGCAGAGCTAAAAGCTGCAGGGGTGAATATCCTGGGCACTAGCCCCGAAATCATCGACCTGGCAGAAGATCGCGATCGTTTCCGTGCCATGATGGACGAGCTAGGCATCCCGATGCCTGAATCCGACATGGCTGTTACCGTGGATGACGCGCTTGCGATCGCACATCGCATTGGATACCCGGTCATGGTACGCCCCTCCTACGTACTAGGTGGACGCGGCATGGAAGTGGTCTACGACGACGAGAATCTCGTCAGCTACATGAATGCTGCAGTAGGCGTTACGCCCGATCGCCCGATCCTGGTCGATCGCTTCTTGAGCCATGCGCTCGAGTGCGAAGCGGATGCGATCTGCGATGGCGAAGAGGCTTATATCCCTGCCGTTATGGAACATATCGAACTTGCAGGCGTGCATTCTGGCGACTCTGCCTGTGTGCTGCCTTCCGTGAATATCTCGGACGAACATCTCGCCACCATCCGCGATTACACCAAGCGCATCGCCGAGGCGATGCATGTACGCGGCCTTATGAACATGCAATATGCAATCGAGAACGACGTGGTCTATGTGCTTGAAGCGAACCCCCGCGCTTCACGTACGGTGCCGTTAGTCTCGAAGATCTGCAACATCCAGATGGTGCCCATCGCTACCGAGGTCATCACTATGCCACTCACGGGTCGCCCTTCTCCTATTCCTGAACTGAAAGAGAAGAGCTACGAATACTATGGCGTGAAGGAAGCAGTATTGCCCTTCAATATGTTCCCTGAAGTAGACCCAATCCTCGGGCCTGAGATGCGCTCTACAGGCGAAGTGCTTGGTCTTGCAAAGACCTTTGGCGAAGCGTTCTTCAAGGCGCAGGAAGCCACGCAAACCGTGCTTCCGAAGGGTGGCAAGGTACTCATCTCCATCTCCAACAACGACAAGCCTGAACTTCCTGAACTCGCACGTGCACTGAAGGAAGCTAACTTTGACATTTACGCGACTGAAGGTAGCGCGAAGATCATTGCAGATGAAGGCATCGCGGTCGAAACAGTAAAGAAGCTCCACGAAGGCCGTCCAAACCTGGTCGATCTTATCACCAATGGCGAGATGGACCTGGTCATCAACACACCACGTGCCACGAGCGAATCGGCGGAAGACGACTCATATATCCGCAAGGCAGCCATCAAGGCGCATACGCCCTACTTCACCACTATGGCAGCTGCGATCGCATCGGCGAAGGGTATCTCTACTGTAGAAGCAAGCGAAGACCATGGCATCTCATCTCTGCAAGAGATTCATGCCCGCATCAAATAGCACGCCTTAGTTTGCCTCTTTGCCGAGAGCTCTGCGACTCTGCGCTGCCGAAGAACCAAAGCAACGTGCAATGACAAAACAATCCAAAACGCCACCCCAATGGGTGGCGTTTTTGTAAAGCTGACTTAACGCAACAAAGGCGATCTTGTCCATTTAAGTTGGTAGATTGACCTGACCGTGAAGCAGAAAATACCTATAGGAGGTATGAATAGTATGATCGCTCAGAACATCGCTTCGCTCCGCAACCGATCAGCTCTCACCCAAGAGGCACTCGCTGCCAAGCTCAATGTCTCACGTCAAACCGTGGCGAAGTGGGAGTCTGGAGAAACAACGCCCGACCTAGTGAATGCTCAGGCCTTGGCGAACCTCTTTGGTGTTCGTCTTGATGACCTGGTCAACTATCACGAAAAGCGCGAGGGCTACCCCCTTCCCCCTGCAGGCTTGCACATCTTCGGCATCGCCCGCGTTGGGGAACGCGGGCAGATCGTGATCCCTAAAAAGGCTCGTGATATCTTCGGGCTCAACGTTGGTAGCGAGCTTCTTATTCTCGGGGACGAATCGCAAGGTATTGCGCTGCAGCGGATCGAGGATGCCGAGGCGATGCTCGAGGCTTATGGTCGTGCCGTCAATGCCTCTCTCGCACAAGCTGGTCGTGAAAGGAACTGATATGCAGACTGAATTCGTTACAATGGATCTCGAGAACAACCCCGCATGGAATGCTGAGCTTGAAGGGTTCAAACCGATCATCACCGATTATGGCAACAAAGGGTTTCGCTTCTGTGGATACGTGCCCGAAAAGTTTGGCCCTACTGGTAAGACGTTGGTGATCTCGCTCGTTTTTCAAAAGGATTAATAGAAAAAGGCTGGCTGAAAAAGATCAACCAGCCTTTTTCTTACTTCTTGCAGGTACAAGTACCAGCAACACACTCCCCTGGTGCAAGATCGACCGCCTCGATATGATAGCGCTCGATGCACCAATCTTTCTCTCCACAACAAGGACAAACGAGCTTACGCGTGCGTGGCGTATGCCCCGAAAAGAAGAATGCTCGCATCCTTGGCAAAAACTCTGCCCCACATATCGGACAAAGATATGTTGAATGATAGAAATAGCGTCGCACTACCCAACAACCTGCGATCACGACGAACACGAGTGCCACCGGGAATGGCCACCAGATTCCTGTCAGAATCCCTAAAACAAGCGTACCGATCCAAGCAATATCCATGAGGACACCGACAACAATCATCGTTGCCCACCATCGATACCGAGCTTTTTCGCTATCCATACGATCAACCATGGCGCTTTTCGTTGTTGTGATTACTTTTCCATAGCGCTCAAGGTCGTTTCGCGTCAGCTTGATAGCATCAAGTTGCTGCTTACGGTCCTCAAGCTCAAACTGGATACGGCTCGCCTGTTCGTCAAGAAGCGTCTTAAGAATTGCCTCGCGATTCGGGCTGTCGAGCACCCCCTTGATGGTGGTAAGACCAAGCCCAAGCGATTTCAACAGCACGATGAAGCGCAACTGGTCGGCGTCTTCTTCGGTATAAAGCCTACGTCCTCCCTCAGAATACCCCGAAGGCACAAGGAGACCCTTGTTGTCGTAGTACTGCACGGTGCGCACGGTCACATCACAGGCGGATGCGAGCTCTCCAGATGTATAGAGTTGATTATTAGCCATGGTTTTCACCTCCTTGATGTTGTTTCTACAACATCACGTTGCGTCATGAGCAAGCATTTTCTCAAAAGATTTTACCTAACGAGGCGTAATTTGGATTTGCATAACCTCACCTGGAAAAGTTTGCGTTTTATATTGCAAAGATTTCCCTTTGTTCTATAATTTATCAAGCGTCAGAGATGAGGCGAATATTCCTCGGTAGCTCAATGGCAGAGCATTCGGCTGTTAACCGAAGGGTTGTAGGTTCGAGTCCTACCCGGGGAGCCATAAGAATTCAAAAGCACCCATAAGGGTGCTTTTCTTTTGCCTTGCTATTTTAGCTATGCTCGTAATCGTTCATATTACAGCCTTACTCCCCCAACATCGTTACTGCTTGAGCAAAATTGCGATCTTTAAAATGATATTTTGACAAACAAACCAATGACCTGGGGTTCGCAACCAGTGGTTGCCAAGTTTTTCTTTAAATTGCTGCCGGAAGTTGGTAGTGTGAAACCATCAACTCTCATAATCTGTTCATTGCCGGCCACACGAGAAACTACGACAATGAACCATGAAAGGTGGCAGCAATGAGCTTTCGAGATAACCTCATACATTTGCGTGCTACGCACAACATGACACAAGAGCAGCTCGCGATGCTGCTCGGCGTGAGCCGTCAGGCAGTAACAAAATGGGAGTCTGAAAAATCCTACCCAGAAATGGATAAGCTTTTGAAGCTGTGTCAGATTTTCAATTGTACCCTAGATGATCTCGTTCAGGGCGATCTTACAGAAGAAAGCTTCTCGCACAAACCAGCAACAGGGCCGCTTCCGTCTTCAAAAACCTCTACCCCACCAGTAGATGTATTCGATTACGATACAACCATGCGCCGCTTCAACTGGAAGATATCGCTTGGCGTTGCAATGATCATCTTCGGCACCGCGCTCTCTCTACCATTCTTCAATGCAACAGACCCAAACACTAACCCGTTATTCACACTCCCTGAAAACATAGCAGCAGCGCTTGGTATGATCCCTCTCTTCCTAGGAATACTGATCGGTCTTGCCCTCATTGTTCCTGCAGCGATCATGCATAACCACTTCATGCGCAAACACCCCTACATTGAAGACTTCTATAACGAAGAAGATAAGATCCAAGCACGAAATGCCTTTAGCATTCAGCTTGTCGGTGGAATCGCTTGTATCTTTGCGGGTATTTGCTCGATCATGCTCTTTGGTGAGGACTCTGAAAACGTTTTCGGTGTCACTCTTATGCTCTCTTTCACTGCGCTTGGCGTCTTCTTCATCGTTCATGGGGCAATGAACTTGGGGCGAATCAATATAGCTCAATACAACCGCAATTCCGCAGAATTACTCGATGCATCCGAGATCGAGACGATAACTGCGATCCCAGGGTCAAAAAAGAACGACCTTATCGAGACAAGGAAGGAAGATAAACGCATTGGTGCAGTCTGCGGAACGATCATGATCATAGCAACCATCATCGGTCTTTTGATGCTATTCATTCCGCTCCTAGGAGGCAATGATGTAAGCTATTCTTCTGGCTTAATCGCTTACTTCTGGTTGCCCTGGCCTATCGGTGGTCTGCTTTGCGGAATCGCTGCTCTGCTAATCAAGGGATTCTCAGCAAAGGACTAAACACGCTTGCGACTCTGGTCTGTTCGTCGAATGAGAACGCTGTACAACAGCACAAGGATCATCATAGTCATCAGTAAGAGAAGAAAAATAAGCATTAGCATCACTTGTATGGTCATATCGAACCAGAACAATGCGTGAAGCAATATCATCATACTTTCCGCACTCTATCAATTCATGTAAATGATCAATA
>UQFK01000002.1 GCA_900540345.1 uncultured Eggerthella sp. | reverse complement strand
AGTATTACTGAATTATGAAGATGCGTGAGTAGTTCAATGGCAGAATGTCAGCTTCCCAAGCTGAACACGCGGGTTCGATTCCCGTCGCCCGCTCCAAAAAACAAATCGAGCGCCGTCCTTTGTGGGCGGCGCTCGTGCATCCAAGTATCTGCCTAGGTGTTTTTGTTTATGTGTATGGAGCAAGGGTGCAATCTTGCTTCGTTTAGGTATCGACTATTCGCAGCTAACGATGATCTTATTGGCGGGAGTTTCGTCAGAATCTTTTCTAAATGAAAGAGCCATCAATAGACCAGCAACAAGGAACGATAGTACTTCAGCAGCCAAAAGCGATGCAATTACACCGTCAGCTGCGAAGAGAATGCTGCCAATAAGTACGCATGGCAAGAAAGCAAGCCCTTTGACTATCGATAGGATGTTCGCCGCAGCTCCTTTACCACAGGCTTGTATGACCCCCATCATCAAGCCAGACCCAGCTGCAAAGGGGACGGCGAGAACTTGCATAATAAGAATGCAAGGTCCAAGGTTCAGGACGGTCGGGTCTTCGCTGAACCAACCTACGATCACGTTTGCGAATGCGACGATGACAACACAGGTGATGCTACAGAAGACTCCAAGGCACAGTGCTGTCTTTTTGATTATCTCATGCATCCTTCGTGTATTGTGAGCACCCCAAGCACCGCCGATGAGTGGAACAATACCTTCGTAGAGTCCCATGGTAACAAGCTCAAGAAGCTGAACCACACTCTGAGAGATGCCGAATGCAGCTACCATCCCAACACCATAGAGAACTGCGACGTTATTGAACACGAGACTGGCTAGACCCATAAGAAGCGCCATTAGCATGGCAGATGAGCCAATTTTGGCTATCTCTGTGAGCTGATATCGAGATAGGTGAATATCAGAGATACGCACAGAAAGGACTTCGCTTTTGGCTGCGATAACAACGAAGTAAGCAGCTCCCAGTGCGTTGGAGAGGACGGTTGCTAACGCAGCTCCTTCGATACCAAGTCCAAACGTGAATATAAAGACTGGATCAAGCACGATGTTGATGATAGCGCTTCCCGCAATTCCCAAGGAAGCTTCTTTGGATTTTGCGATAGACCGCGCAAGTTGGGATCCTACCATGTTCAATACGAAAAAGGGCGCACCAAGACAGCATATAGATAGATAGCTTTGAGCAGAAGTAGCGAGCCCATCAGTTGCTCCGAGAAGCCTGATCAAGGGATCCATGAAAAAGGAGAGGAGCATTGCGAGTATGATCCCCGCGACAACGGAGCCTATGATGGCAAAACTACTGCCAGATTTCGATGCACGCTCGTCAGACGAGCCTATTGAGCGAGAGACAAACGTTCCTGCACCCATTTCAAAGAACATGGAAACAGCTAGCATCAATGACATGACTGGCATGCTCAAAGGCAGCGCAGCGAGCGAATTAGTGTCACCCAGCATTCCCATGAAAAGCGTGTCTGTAAAGTTATAGACAGCCATTGCAGCCATTCCTAATATCATAGGGATGGCCATGTGGGCGATCGCTCTGAAGGCAGGTGCCTCTGTCATCCAGTAGCGCGCTTGCCTCATATCGTTTTCTGTCTGTTGGCAGCTCATTTCATCTTTCATTTTTTTATCTCCTTGTTTAATTGAGAGCGCACGTATCTAACCCCTGTCAGATGCAGGATTCGTATCAGCGCTTATTGTTCTCGGTTAGTTAAAGGGGTTCTTATCGCATCATCCCCATGCGGGGATCGAAGCTGCCTGGCATAGCTCCCCAGGGCGGTCTAGTTCCTCTGTCGAACTCAGCCCCCGCAGATGAAAAGAGACGTTCACGTGCATCCCATTCGGCATGCATATCTGCTACAAAGTTCTCATCAAAATCTTCTTCGACGTTTTTTAGCATGCGAGAGATGTAGTCTGAGAGTTGTGTGAGCTCATCATCCGAAAAACCATCTAGCATATCTACCTCATCTCTTTGTTCAATTTCGATATTGCAACCGGCCTCAGTGAGATAGATAAGAACGACTCGTTTGTCAGCATCAGATGGCTTGCGCTCTATAAGGCCGTCTTTCTCCATTTTGGCAAGGGTCTCGTTGAGCGAAGATACGCGTATTCCCAGAACTTGTGCAAGCTCTTTGGCGCTCAAGCCATCTTTTATTTTCAGCATGGCGATGATGCGTCCGCGACCGCGTGTTGGATCGAGAGGTGCTGGATGCCCAAAGTCTCCGCCACGTACTCGTCCCCTATGCTGACCTATGAGAAACCACAGCATTACAAGGTCGTGGGTGATTCTCCCTTTTAAGTGCATGAACATCCTTTCTACAGGGTCCTGTCGATCATGAATTGAACTATAAACGGGTCCTGTAGAAAATGCAAGAATTTTTTGCAGGAACCTGTAGAAAGTGAAGAATTTCCAAGACTTGACAGGAAGTTCCTGTCAAGCTCGATCAGCATGCATTTTCGCCACCATATCCATAAAACGCCTGCTGGCAATAGGTACACTCGCATCGTCTTTCCATGCAAGCGCGATCGTGCGGAAGATAGGTGGTTCGCAAGGATGTGCGCGGTAAGCTCATGATGTGAAGCTGAGTTTACGAGCTCCAAAGGGTGTCCTAAAGGCTGCTAGAATGAAATCTATGAACGAACAGCACGCCTACAAAGCATTCATCTTTGATCTGGATGGTACGCTTCTCAACACGCTTCCCGATCTAGTGAACGTAACCAACAAAGCTCTTGAAGAAGAGGGCTTCCCGACGCATACGCCCGAGCAGATCCTTACCTATATCGGCGACGGTGCGGCATCGCTCATTAGCCAAGCAGTTCCAGCAGATGCAACCCAAGAACAGTTCGAGCGCACCTTCAAGCGTTTCAAAGAGAACTATCGCGATTTTGGCATTCTCTACACTACTGAATTCGATGGCATGAAAGATGTTTTGCAGAAGGTGAAGGATGCGGGAGTGGGACTTGCCATCATGTCCAACAAGTTTGAACAGGGCGTTATCGACGTGCGCGACCGATTCTTTTCAGATCTGATCGAGGTTGCGCATGGCGAATCTGAAGCTATTCCTCGCAAGCCCGATCCAACTGGGTTGCTTCTGTGTGCAAAAGAGCTCGGTGTCGATCCGAGCGAAGCACTTTTCTTCGGCGATTCAGCAAGCGACATTCAAGCAGCGCATAATGCAGGCATGAAAGGCGTTGCGGTCATGTGGGGCTATCAGCCTCATGAACGATTGTTAGGCGCGCAGCCCGAATATGTCATCGATGTTCCTGCAGATATGCTTTCGCTTGCAGGGCTTTAGGACGCGCGAGCTATGACCGACCAGCTGATCGCGAACCCCGCTGCCAATGTAGCATCGATCTACGAGCGTCAATGTGCTATTGAATGCGCCGACCTTACCAAATTCTACGAAGGCAGCTTGAATGCGCTGTTTTGCGTTATATCGAGCATACAGCCGACCGAGCGCGAGCAAAAAGCGCTTGAGGCTACTGCGCAACGCGGCAGTTTCGCCTCTCAGCAGATGATCTGGGTCACTACGAACGTATCGCGTGAAGGTGCAAGCGAAAGTTCGAATACTACACTCGATTCAGCCGATCTCATGCGGCTTGTCGAAGCAGTCGATCCTCTATGCCTGGTCGTGCTCGATCAACGTGCAGCTGAAGCGCTCTCGAGGGCATACAACCAGCCAGTAAAGCTTGAAGCCTGCGACTCGATCCTCGGCCGCCCTTGTTGTGCGTTCGTTGATTTCGCACGAACCCTCCAGACCGATGAACGCAAGCAAAGAGCATGGGCGCTTTTCAAGGAATTGCTCGCACACGTGAACGACCTCTAGACGCATTGATATTTCGAGTCACTATAATAGAAACGAATCGAACGAAAGGTACCCCATGGCGAACAAGTCTCTAGCGACCACACCCGATCAGCAGACCATTCTCGTAACAGGTGGCGCGGGATTCATTGGTAGTCATACGTGTGTTGAGCTACTCAATAAAGGTTATGACGTAATCGTGGTAGACGACCTTTCAAATTCCAGCGAAGAGGCGATCCGCCGTATTGGCCAGATCACGGGAAAGGCCGATCACCTCACGTTCTATCAGGTGAACATCCTCGATCGCGAAGAGCTTGAGAAGGTCTTTGCCGCGCATGATATCGATGCCATCATTCATTTTGCGGGATATAAAGCTGTAGGCGAGAGTACTCAAAAGCCGCTCGAATATTACTGGAATAATGTGACAGGATCACTCGTTCTTTTCGATGTGGCGCGCAACCACGGAGTGAAGAACATCATCTTCTCGTCTAGCGCGACGGTATATGGCGATCCAGAAATGATTCCCATCACCGAGGAATGTCCTTTGCATGAAGCAACAAATCCTTATGGTGAAACCAAGGCCATGCTCGAGCGCATCCTTACCGATCTTCATCGCGCAGATAACGAATGGAACATCGTATTATTGCGCTACTTTAACCCGATCGGCGCACACGAAAGCGGCATGATCGGCGAAGACCCGAAAGGCATCCCGAACAACTTGCTCCCGTATGTGGCGCAGGTTGCAACGGGTAAGCTCGAGTGCATCCAGGTGTTCGGTGACGATTATCCTACCCCCGACGGCACGGGCGTGCGTGATTACATTCATGTGGTCGATCTTGCACGCGGCCATGTGAAGGCGCTCGACTTCATGGGTGGCAAGGTCGGCACAGGTAAAGCAATTGGCCTTGGCAGCATTGAAGGCCCTGTTGCTGCAGATGGCACGCGCAGCGGTGTCGCGGTATTCAACTTAGGCACGGGCACAGGCTCGAGTGTGCTCGATGTTATCAAAGCTTTTGAGCAGGCGTGCGGAAAAGAGCTTGCCTACAAGATCGTTGATCGTAGACCGGGAGATATTGCTGAGAACTATGCGGCATGCGATAAAGCCGCCGAAGAGCTCAGCTGGGTCGCGCAGTATGATCTCGCACGTATGTGCGCAGATGCTTGGAATTGGCAGAGCCAGAATCCGAACGGTTATAATGCGTAGTCTTTGATATCCCAAATGAGCACTTTGGGATGTGTCGTTCTTGTGTTCGTTAACACTAATTACAGTGAAATTCACACCGCTAGTAAAAATGAGACCCCGCGCCTCTCATTTGCAGGCTCATAATACAGACAGCTTTCAAAGCTTCACCACACATCAGCACAGCCGCAGGGATTTATACCTCATGCGACTCTTCATCAAGAGATAGGAACTAAGCTATGTGTACTAATGGAGTGAACACTGATCAATTCAAAATGATGCTCGAGCAGATGGACGACCAAATTGCGCTCAATCGCCGCTGGACTCACAAGCTCTATCATAAGGCCGACGATAATGGATATGAAAAGACTGCTGCCGTGCTCAAAGAAGTGCAGGGTCTGATGGATGAAGCTCGTGCGCTTTTGACAGATGCGCAAGATGCACTCGACAAGGATGCGAGCGCTGCACCTGGCGTTACGGTCAACCTCGTTTAATTCGAACGGAGGGGGACTCGATGAGCAGCGATCTGATGCGTTTTTCGGTAGCGATGCCGGAAGACCTTCTTATAAAATTCGATCATTTGGTCGCACGCCGCGGCCTAGCAAAGAATCGCAGTGAGGTTATTCGCGATCTGGTGCGCGATGCATTGGTCGAAGGTGAATGCGCGACTCCTGGCCGTATCGTAATGGGAACGCTTACGATCGTCTACGACCACCACGCAAGCGATCTGCAGGAAAAGCTGCACTATATTCAGCATCACTATCTTGAACATATCATTACTTCGACTCATGTGCATGTTGACGAGGATAATTGCCTTGAGGTCATCATCCTGAAAGGGGAGACGGGCGAGGTTCAAGATGTAGCGAATCTCATTTTAGGAACAAAAGGCGTCAAAACCGGACGTCTGGTCATGACCACTACGGGCGCATTCATCTAGGAAACGATCATGGACGAAACGGTACTTCTTGGACATGGCAGCGGTGGATCGATGATGAAACGCATTATCGATCAGGTCTTCTTCGAGGCGTATGCAGGCGAGGAATTGCTAACGGGCGACGATGCTGCACGACTTCTTGCTCCTAACAATGGGCGTATTGCTTTCTCGACTGATAGCTTCGTGGTTACTCCTCAATTCTTTCCTGGTGGCGATATCGGTCGTCTGGCTGTATGCGGTACGGTGAATGATGTGGCGACCAGTGGTGCGATCCCGCAGTATCTCAGTTGTGGTTTCATCCTGGAAGAGGGCTACCCGATAAAAGACCTCAAACGTATTTGCGTCAGTATGGCAGAAGTAGCCAAAGAGGCAGGCGTGCGTATTGTGACGGGCGATACCAAAGTGGTCAATCGTGGCCATGGCGATGGTGTTTTTATCAACACTTCAGGTATTGGCTTTATTTCCGAAGGCATCGATCTATCAGGCGCTCATTGCAAGCCAGGCGATAAGATCCTTGTGAGCGGTACGCTTGGCGATCATGGTATCACCATCATGAGCTGTCGCGAAGAGCTTGGCTTCCAAGCCGACTTGCAAACAGACGCAGCTCCACTCAACCATCTTATTCAGGAGGTACTGACAGCAGCACCCGATACTCGCTGTTTCCGCGACCCGACACGAGGCGGTCTTGCTTCCACTCTGAACGAACTTGCAGATCAGTCACAAGTTGATTTCGTCATCGAAGAGGAATCGGTGCCGGTAAAGGATGCGGTGCGTGGCGCGTGCGAGATGCTCGGGTATGACATCTTCCAAGTTGCTAACGAAGGCAAGATGGTGTGTGTGGTTCCCGCCGATCAGGCCAATGCAGCGCTCAGTGCCATGCAGGCGAACAAGTATGGGAAAGACGCAGCCATCATTGGTGATGTGGTCGAAAAGCCAGCGGATCGCGATGTGCGCGTATCGCTGCGTACGAGCTTTGGCTCCCTGCGTATCATGGATATGCTGGTGGGCGAACAACTTCCACGCATCTGCTAACTTTGCAAGTGCAACTTGTGCTCTGTAGCGAATCATCTTTCATATTAGATCTTCGGTTGGATCGATGAAAAACGCTTCTCCGTAAGGTCGTAACGATTAGTTGACTTTCTCGTCAAACACGCTGGACGATGCAGAAAAACTACGATAATGAACTCATAGAGGCATTGGAGCGAGAAAGGAAGAGCAATGGCACGTATTGACGCATTCGGCATGCCGAGCGCAGAGCTTATCACGAGCATCGAAGCGATTGTCGGCACAGGCGATAAAGATATTGTCGTAACAACAGATAATAAAGACACATTAGAAGATCTGACCAGTTATGCGAATAACTCAGATAGCTTCATGGAAGTGCATGATATCGACAATGGCTGGGAAGTTCACCTGGGTATCGGTCAGGTAGGTACTACCCCTGAACCTCACTCAAACATCTCTTCTGTTCCTGAAGACGCTGTTTAGGCTTCAAAAAGCGAAAACCGCTTACAGAAAGAATGTGTAAGCGGGTTGCATCGAAAGCTATCCGTGGTATTTTCCTACAGAGGGGTTTTCGCCCCGATCTAGTTTTTTAACTAAAACCGAGGAGAAGAGGTACACGATGGCACATCCAGTTATTCTGGAAGAAGAATGTATTGGCTGCGGCATTTGCGTTGACGATTGCCCTCAAGAGGTGCTCGAGGTTGTAGACGGTGTTGTGGCGGTTATCAATGAGGACTCTTGCATCGCATGTGGCGATTGCGTTGAAAGCTGCCCGATGGGTGCAATCCCTGAGATCGTTGAGGACTAAGTAACCTTTTGGCAAGTAACTTTTCAAACGTTCAACAAAACCTCTGAGTGCTGAACAAGCAGCTCTACTATGGATTGAGTTCGTTTGACATGGTGAATCGAGCGTGTGTGGACTGAGAAGCTGTGCGGCTCGTTCAAAGGGTGAGGTATTAGGTTCTGATATCTCAGCATAATCGAATTAATTATGTGTGAATTATGGAGGCGAACATTAGTTCGTCTCCTTTTTATTTCCCTTTGAACTGCAGAAATGCGAATAGGATTTAAATATCTAAGTTTGAAACGCATAAAACTTTACAAAGACACACTTAGATTATATTATGTCAATCGTTGGAGTTTTCATACTATTGCTCCACTTATTTATGGGTAATACAGGGTTCGGTAAAACGGGTCTCAATTGAAAGGATATGCAAATGTCAAAGATTATCGGTATCGACTTGGGCACAACCAATTCCGCTATGGCGGTCATGGAAGGTTCGGAGCCCGAGATCTTGGTGAATGCTGAAGGCGATCGCACGACTCCTTCAGTCGTTGGTTTTGGTAAAGATGGGGAACGTACGGTTGGCAAAGCTGCCAAGAATAAGGCGGTCACCAATCCAGAAAATACAGTTGCTTCAGTAAAGCGCTTTATCGGCCGTTCTTATGGCGAGACGGACGAAGAGCAGAAGACTGTTGCTTACAACGTAAAGAACGGAAATGGCGGCCGTGCAGTCGTGGACATCGATGGCCACGACTACATGCCAGAAGAAATTTCCGCTATGGTCTTGCAGAAGATCAAGTCTGATGCGGAAAAACGTGTAGGCGAGCCTATTACGCAAGCGGTCATTACCGTTCCGGCTTACTTCAACGATGCGCAGCGTCAAGCAACGAAGGACGCAGGCAAGATCGCAGGTCTTGAAGTCATGCGTATCATCAACGAGCCTACGGCAGCAGCGCTTGCTTATGGCTTGGACAAGACGAACAAAGACGAAAAGGTCCTAGTATTCGACCTTGGTGGCGGTACCTTCGACGTTTCCGTTCTTGAACTCGGCGACGGTGTGTTTGAAGTTTGCTCGACCGCAGGCGACAACCATCTTGGTGGTGACGACTGGGATCAGCGTATCATCGACTGGATCGCAGACAAGTTCCAGGCAGACAATGGCATCGATCTTCGCAAGGATAAGATGGCGATGCAGCGTCTGAAGGAAGCTGCTGAAAAAGCGAAGATGGAACTTTCTTCCACCACGCAGACCAATATCAACCTGCCGTTCATTTCTGCAGGCGAAGCTGGTCCATTGCACCTTGACTACACGCTTACTCGTGCAGAGTTCGAGCGCATCACGAAGGATCTGCTCGATCGCTGTAAGAAGCCTGTTGAGCAGGCGCTGAAGGATGCAGACCTGAAGACGGGCGACGTGGATGAGGTTATCTTGGTCGGTGGTTCGACTCGTATGCCTGCTGTGCAGGAACTGGTCGAGAAGATGACGGGCAAGAAGCCGAACATGTCCGTGAATCCGGACGAGGTCGTCGCAATGGGCGCAGCTGTTCAGGGCGGCGTTCTGGCTGGCGATGTCGAAGGCATTTTGCTGCTCGATGTTACTCCGCTCTCACTGGGTGTTGAGACCATGGGTGGAGTCATGACCAAGATGATCGAGCGTAACACCACTATCCCAACGCGCAAGACAGAGATCTACTCCACCGCAGCTGATAATCAGACGTCGGTCGAGATTCATGTTCTTCAGGGCGAGCGCGAGATGGCAGCAGGCAACAAGACGCTCGGTAAGTTCCAGCTGACCGGCATTCCTGCAGCACGTCGTGGTATGCCACAGATCGAGGTCACGTTTGACATCGACGCTAACGGCATCGTGAATGTTTCCGCGAAGGATTTGGGCACGGGCAAACAGCAGCAGATCACTATCTCAGGCTCGACTGCGCTTACCGACGATGAAGTCGATCGTATGGTGAAAGATGCAGAGATCCATGCAGAAGAAGATGCTGCGCGTAAGCAAGAGGTCGAGATTCGCAACAACTGCGATTCGTTGATCAACGCGACTGAAACCACGCTTGCAGAAATCTCTGACAAGGTCGGGGACGACATGAAGAAGCAGGCTGAAGATGCTATCGCTGCAGCACGAACTGCACTCGAGGGCACCGATCTTGAGGCTATTAAGTCCGAGACCGAGAACCTCCAGCAAGTTGGTTATAAGCTGGCAGAAGTGGTCTACAGCACTGAAGGAGCTCAGGCAGGTGCAGCTGCAGAAACAGCAGAGAGCACCCCTGCGGACGATACCATCGAAGCGGATTTCGAGGTAGTCGACGAAGACGAGAACAAGGATAACTAGTCATGACGAATGCTGCATCTGATGAAGAGGTAGAAGTTCCTGCCGCTGCAACAGATCCAGAGGCTGAAGTCGTCGATGCGGAGATCGTAGAAGAGACCGACTCCTCCGATCAGGGGGGGGAGGTCTCTGAAGAACTTTCAGCTGAGGACGAGATCGCAGCCGCAAAAGCTGAAGCGGCTGAATGGCAGAATAAATACCTCAGGCTTCATGCGGAATGGGATACTTACCGCCGTCGCATGAAAGAGCAGCGCGAAGAAGAAAAGCTTCGCGCAACGGAAAAGCTTGTCGAGGACATCATCCCGGTACTCGATGACTTCGAGCGAACCATCAATTACGCTACCGAAAATGGTGAAGAAGGTTTGCTCGGCGGTGTTACAGCCGTACATAGCAAACTCAACGAAGTGCTCGTGAAAGAAGGGGTTGAGGTTATCGATCCCGTGGGGCAACCCTACGAAGCACTCGAAGCTCAGGCCGTTGCAACGGTCGACAATCCTGCAGTCCCGGATGAGACTGTGGAGCAGGTTTACCAAAAGGGATACCGCATGGGCAATAAGGTCATTAGGCCAGCCATGGTAACGGTAGCTGTTGGTGGACCAAAACGTGAAACCGACGAAGACGACAAGAACGAATAGATGAGTTCTTACAACAGGCGGGTCACACAGGTCCGCCTGTTTCACGTCAATAAGAAAAAGAAAGAGAGGTGGAACGAATGGCATCCACACCTGATTATTATAAGACGCTAGGCGTTCCACGAAGCGCAACTGCTAGTGAGATCAAGAAGGCCTATCGCAAGCTCGCGCGCGAACATCATCCCGATGCTGGTGGTGATGAGTCGAAGTTTAAAGAAATCAACGAAGCTTACGAAGTGCTCTCTGATGATAAGAAACGCGAGATGTACGACCAGTACGGCACCGCGAATGAAAACCAAATTCCGTTCCAGGGCGGCAACCCCTTCGCTGGAGGTAATCCCTTTGGTGGCGGCCAGTATACCTATACCACTACAGGTGGCGGCAACCCCTTTGGTGGTGGCGGTATCGATTGGGCCGATATCTTGGAAAGTCTGCGTCATGGAGAAGGCGCATTTGGGACTGATTGGAATTTCGGCGGCGGAGCAAGTCGCCAGCCGCAGCCCCAGAATGGTGCAGATAAAAAGGTAAATCTTACCGTTACATTTGACGAAGCGTTCAAGGGCGCAGAGAAGAAGGTACGTATCGCCAATCCTGATACACAGGAGAAGGAAACGCTCACCATCAAGGTTCCTGCGGGAGCTATGGAGGGCGGTCGCGTCCGCTTGAAGGGCAAGGGCCAAGCTGGTGTGAATGGTGGAAAAGCGGGAGACCTTTTGGTCACTATCAAAATCGCCCCCGATGACACTTTCCGCCGCGATGGGGCCGATGTGGTCATGAAGTTGCCTGTCAGCATCGACGAGGCAGCATTAGGCGCGCAGGTGGTTGTACCTACCCCTGAGGGCAAGAAAGTACGTTTGCGCATCCCCGCTGGAACACAGGATGGAGCGGTGCTTACCTTGAAGGGTCAAGGCGCACCTCGTTTGGGCAAGAACGCTTCAGGAACGGGTGATCTTAAAGTCGAGATCGAAGTGAAGATCCCGACCGAGCTCAATGATGAGCAAAAAGCGGCACTCGAGGCTTTCAAGCAAGCAACGACTGAAAGCGTAAGGGGGTAGGCGTGATGAACGATCGGAATCGACCGCTCTACATGATCGGTGTCGCGGCAGAGCTTGCAGGCGTTCACCCACAGACCTTGCGTATCTACGAGCAGAAGGGCTTGGTCAATCCGCAGCGTACGCGTGGAAATACGCGCATGTATTCACAGGCGGATATCGAACGACTGCAACTTATCAATGAATTGACAAGTGAGGGTATCAACCTTGCAGGTGTCATCCGTATCTTGGATCTGCAAGGTCGCTTAGACGAGCGCGATTCAGAGATAGATGATCTGCATAAACGGGTACGACGTCTAGCAGATCGTGTTCATGAATTGGAGACCTATGAGCAAGTGAGCACTCTAGTGGCTCATTCTACCTCATTGGAGCTTAGGCGCATTCGTTAACACATGCCCTTCTGGGCGGTGTGTCTCTCGATGCTCCGCTCATCATAATGCAAGCCTGTGAACAGGCTTGCACAACAACGAAAGGAAAAGCTTCATGGATTTACAGAAGATGTTAGAAAAACTGGCGCTTTCTGCCCAAGAAGCTCTGCAGTCCGCCATGAGCATTGCAGGCGATGCAAAGTCGGCCATGGTGGAGCCAATACATATGCTGGCGGCGTTGCTTTCGTCAGGCGAGCACAATATCAGTTCGATCATCAAACGCATTGGCGCAGAGCCAAATATGCTACGCGAAGAGGTCGATGCAGAGATCGCTCGTATGCCGAAGGTCGAAGGGGGCGGCATCATGGGTATGACCGCACCTTCTATGGCGCTCGTCCAACTGCTCGATAAAGCAGTGAAGATCGCAGAGAAATTGGGAGATTCTTACGCCACGAGCGAGCACCTGCTCATCGCCCTCTCGGAAGAGAATGATGCGGCAGGTAAGCTTTTGAATAATGCAGGAATTAATAGAAATGATATTGAAGAAGCGTATGAGGAATTGCGAGGTGATACGCGCGTGACTGATCAACAATCAAAAACAGAATTCGAGGTACTGGACCAATACGGCAACAACCTTACCAAGGCTGCGCGCGAAGGTAAGCTCGATCCAGTCATTGGACGAAACGAAGAGATTCGCCGCACTATTCAAGTGCTTTCGCGTCGTACGAAGAACAACCCTGTGCTCATTGGCGAGCCAGGTACAGGCAAGACAGCGATCGTAGAGGGATTAGCGCAGCGTATTGTGGCTGGCGATGTTCCCTCGTCGCTACAGGATCGCGAGCTTATTGCACTCGACCTGCCTTCCATGTTGGCAGGCGCGAAATATCGCGGCGAGTTCGAAGATCGTTTAAAGGCGGTGCTTCGTGAAGTAAAGGAATCCGACGGGCAGATCATTCTGTTCATTGATGAGTTGCATACCATCGTTGGTGCAGGCTCTTCAGGCGATTCGTCCATGGATGCGGGCAACATGCTCAAACCAGCGCTTGCGCGAGGCGAGTTGCATGCCATTGGCGCGACTACGCTCGACGAGTACCGCAAGTACATCGAGAAGGATGCGGCGTTGGAACGCAGGTTCCAACCAGTCATGGTGGGCGAGCCTTCTGTGGAAGATACTATCGCCATTCTTCGTGGTCTTAAGGAGAAGTACGAGATCCACCATGGCGTTCGTGTGACCGACCCTGCCATCGTGGCTGCAGCTGAGCTGTCGAATCGCTATATCTCTGATCGCTTCCTGCCGGATAAGGCGATCGATCTTATGGACGAGGCGGCATCTCGCCTTCGTATCGAGATCGATTCGATGCCTGAAGAGGTCGATCTGGCAGAGCGCAAGCTCACGCAGATGCAGATCGAAGAGCAGGCGCTTATGAAGGAATCTGATGAGCCGAGCAAAGAACGTCTCGAGCAGCTGCGCAAGGATATCGCTGCAGCGCAAGAGTCGCTCGACAAGCGTAAAGCCGAATGGAAGAACGAAAAGGATTCCATTGTTTCGGTGCAGAACTTGAAAGCCGACATCGAAGCCGCTCAGCTCGAAGAAGAACGAGCTACGCGCGAGGGTGACCTGGCCCGCGCGTCTGAGTTGCGATTCGGCCGTATTCCTGAGCTGCAAGAACAACTGAAGCAAGCAACCGCAGCACTCGAGGCACGCCAGGCTGACGGAACCATTCTGAAAGAGGAAGTGACCGAAGACGAGATCGCTGAAGTTGTTTCTTCGTGGACGGGTATTCCTATTACGAAGATGATGCAAGGAGAGATGGAAAAGCTCATCGATCTGGAAGATCGTTTACATGAGCGCGTGGTCGGACAAGACGATGCAGTAGCTGCTGTAGCGGGTGCGATCCGTCGAAGCCGCGCAGGTCTTTCCGATCCAGAACAGCCCATTGGCAGCTTCTTGTTCTTAGGGCCTACGGGCGTCGGCAAGACCGAGCTTGCTAAGGCATTGGCAGAATGCCTCTTTGATGATGAAAAAGCTATGATCCGCATCGATATGTCGGAGTACATGGAAAAGTTCAGCGTGCAGCGCCTGATCGGAGCCCCTCCAGGATACGTGGGCTATGATGAGGGCGGTCAACTGACTGAAGCGGTTCGCCGCAAACCCTACAGCGTCATCTTGCTCGACGAGGTAGAAAAAGCTCATCCCGATGTTTTCAACGTGTTGCTGCAAGTGCTCGATGATGGTCGTTTGACCGATGGTCAAGGCCGCGTGGTCAGCTTCAAGAATGCCATCATTATCATGACATCCAATATCGGAAGCCAGCTTATTCGCGAGCGCGATGCGGAAGAGACTGTGGGTGATATGGTTGAGGATATGCAGAAGATGACCCCAGAAGCAGCAGCAAAGCGTATGGCAGAGTTTGCCAACCGCATGCAAGACGCACTGCGAAATACCTTCAGGCCTGAGTTCTTGAACCGTATTGATGACATCATCACGTTCAACGAGCTTAATATCGCGAGCATCGAGCCGATCGTTGATCTGCAGCTTGCTGATGTATCAGCGCGTTTGAAGGATCGTCATATGACGTTGGTAGTAACACCTGCTGCAAAAGAGCGTTTGGCTATTGATGGGTATGATCCTGTATATGGTGCCCGTCCGCTCAAGCGACTCATTCAGCGCCAGGTAGTCGATCGTATTGCAACAGGCATCATCGAAGGAAAGATATTCGATGGTTCAACGGTCACGATCGATCTTGATGCAGACGGTGATTATGTTGCTGATGTCGACAACAACGGCAAAGACGCAGCACTGCCTGATGGAGCAGCTGAACTGCTCGAAGAGGCAACATCGTTCTTGAACGAAGTCGAGGACGATCAATAGTTTGATCAGGAATATGATCGAGACAAGAAAAAGACCGTGGTGTGCACGTGTGCGCCACGGTCTTTTGTTTCCAGGCTGTGAAGTAAACTCATAGCGAAATCATAGTGATTTGGGTTATAGTGGTTATACGAGAGGAAAAAGGAGAAAAAATGCGCCAGCCTCACATCTCAACACCTGGAACCGATACGTTTCTTATCGCAGTCGATTCTTTTGACGATGGTGCGATGCGAGGTGTGCTCGATAGCGTAGGAATGAAAGCTCCTGTGCGCTTCAACAGTTTGCCGAGCCTCATCCTTACGATCGATGCCATTCTTGACCAGCAGGAAGAATCATTACAGCCCATCCTTCGGCATATCGATCCGTCGTTTGCTCCTACGATAGAGCTCGAAGTGCTCTTCCGCCACAATCATTCATGGCAGGGCCGCATCCGTTGGGACTCGGGGCAAAAACAAGCAACGTTCAAGAGCGTGCTCGAACTTCTTTTTATTCTCGAGATGGCTTTTGGAGACTAGAGCGGGCCGGGGAGTGCCGGCTTCGGTTCGCTCTGTTTCATTAGCTCATTGCATTTTGGTATGAACTGTTCTTTTTGCCGCAGATTCACGAACCTCGGGCGATACTAGATCTAGTTGACGAAAAAGCATACGACGAGAGTTGGATGATCCTATGGCTATTACGACCGATGTTGTCATCGACCAAGATGCTTGCACGGGCTGTGGCGCATGTATATCCGATTGCGTACAGCACAATCTTTCTTTGATTCACGGAAAAGCATATCCGCGCACAACGTGCATGAAATGCGGGCATTGCGTGGCGATTTGTCCCGAAGGGGCACCTTGCTTGCCCTGCTATGCCGATAATCCGGTCGACTATGATGCAAAGACGTTCGAGCTTCCCACAGAAAATCTTATCAATGCTATCAAATTTCGTCGGAGCATTCGCGATTTCAAAAGCACACCGATCTCGATGGAGCATCTTCGGTTGCTCATGGAAGCAGGCGGGCATACACCGACCGCGAAGAACACACAGATGTGTCGTTTCGATCTTGTCCAGGATAGCCTGCCAGAATTCAAAGAGTTGATCTGGTCGTATCTGGAGGATACCTACGAAGCAGATCGTGTCATGCCGATTCCCGCCGAAACGCTCGGCCGTTTTATTGATCGACGCCGAAGCAATCCTGAAGATGACTATCTTTTCCGTAATGCGTCAGCGGTTTTGTTCATTGAAACCCCCGACCCACTTGATGCAGGGCTTGCTGCAAGTGCGATCGAGATGGTGGCTCAAACGCTAGGAATCGGGGTTCTTTATAATGGATATTTGCGTCGCGTGGTCGATTCTTGCCCTGCTGCACGTGCATATTTCGATATGAGCGATGAACGAGGTTTGAATGTCTGCATGCTGCTTGGATATCAAGCGAGGACCTATGCTCGTACGGCGCCTCGTCGTTATCCGAGTGTTGTCTTGCGCTGATCGCGTGCAAGGTTCTTCATCCTGCTCATCAAGCCATAGACTCATGTTTGATCCATTATGTGGCTTGAGAGCGTTACACTTCTGATAAAAGGAAGAAGAAAGGTTCTCGCTATGGCAGACAGAATGATCGATCCTACCAACAACGAGCCTCAAGGCGATATCACTGACGAACTGAAGGCTGTTATCCAAGCGGCGCTGAACGAGGCGGCCTCTAAGATGGAGGCTGGAGAAGAAGTTGTTCCGTTCACAGGCTTAGCCGTCAAAGAGAACCTCTTTATCGAAACACATCCTGGCGACGATGCTGAAACTTGTTTTATGCTGGCACGCCGTGAAGTAGAAGGTGCGCGCGGTGCGACGGCATATGCGTTCTGTTATGACGGATATCTCGATACCGCAGAGGGCGTGAAGGATTGCATCATCGCCGAAGGCGGATTGCCAGGCGCTTCTGAGGCCTATGCGTTTGGATATCTCTATGACGAAAGCGGGATCAATAAAGATATCGTCTATATCGGCCCCGCTCCAAATTTCATGGAGGGATTGAAGCTCGAGCTTGATATCGAAGGTACGCTTGACCCTGCTGCGGCGCTCAAAGGTGAGTGGAGCGAAGACGACTCTAAAGCGGCCGAGATCGCAGAGACGGATTTCAGCACCTCTGATGCAGTTGCCGAGAAATAATTGAAAACATGCAGAAGGGTTTTTGGATGCTGGCAACTGCCAGCATCTTTTTTTGTCAGGAAAAGAACGAAATATGTCCTAAGAATAAAAAAGCGCCCGTTCGATGAGCGGGCGCTTTTGTTCTATAAAGCTTCAGCAGCGAGCCTATTTCTTGTAAAGCTCGATCCTGTTTTGAAGCTCAGATTTGTCTTCGACTTCGTGACGAAGCACGATATTCACGATCTTGCCAGTCTTCTCTTCGATGGCGGCAACATAGGGGTCGAGATGTTTCGACTTGAGCTTCTTGTCGTCTTCAGTCTTCACGCACAAATCGAGCACAGGTGTGGTGATCTCTTCTTCGTTTGCAGCAGGGCCGAAGAGCCATACTTTCTCGATGAAGTCGATCTGTTTTGATGCCTTGGCAACAGCTTTTTCGAGCTTCTTGTAAGAGAGCGCCTCGTCTGCTGGATCGACCTCGTCTTCGAGATCTTCGTAATCGGGAGCATCGGAGGTCTCGAAGTCGTAGGCCTCTTCGATCGCCTCATCTTCAGAGGCTTCATCATCGCCATCATCGATGCCTTCGTCTTCATCGAGATCTTGTGCAACGATATCATCTTCAGCATCGTTATCTGTGGTAAAGGAGTAGAAGCTGTTCATTTTCTGAGGCTCTTCTTCAACAGCATCGGAAGTGGTGAACATATCTTCTTCAAGTTCATTGTCGTCTTCATCGTCGATCTCGACCTCTTCGAGCGCGACCGCATCGGATGTGGCGAAGCTGTCCATGCTCTCAACAGGCTTGATCTCGGTATATCCTTCAGAGTCTCCAGTTGCGTAAAGCGAAAACGCGGAGCTTGAAGGCTCTTCTTCAACTGCGTCAGATGTCGAGAACATGCTCATTTCTTCTGCACGTTCGCTCGGAGCGTTCTCGCTAGCCATATTCTCATCTTCAAGGTCGTTGTTTGCTTCGTGAGAAGAAAAAGTCTCTTCCGATACGGCATCAGAGGTGGTGTAATTTCCTTCAGCTTCAGCTTCAGCCCAGGTGCGCTCTTCGACAGAGAAAGCGCTTGGTGAAGCCACTTCTTCGAACTCCTCTTCAGACGTTTCTTCGAAAACCGCATCAGATCCTGAGAAATTCTCTTCAGCATATGCTTCAGAGTTGGCCGCTTCTTCTGCGGTCATAGAAGATGTTGCTTCGATAGCAGGCACAACAGCTTCAGTAACAGCCTGAGCAGAGACTGCTTGACCAGCACCTTGTTGGAGCAATGCTTTGATCTCAGCAAGATCTTCCTGAATGCTCATAAGCATGCTTTCGTCTTTGCTTGGCTCTTTTGCTTTGGTGTCTGCGATATCGAGACCGGTTTGAAGGTAGAAAACGAACGCCTCGGTACGCGAGATGCTCTCGCGCTCAGCATGAGCATCGATGCTCTCTAAAATATAGGTGGGAAGCCTTAATGAGACATGCGTTTTGGCCGTAGCCGTAGAATTAGTTGAAGCCATGATCTCCCTTTGATGGTCTCGAACGGATTACGGGGTTGAATACCTTCCCATTATAAAGCCCACAACAGCATTAATGGTAAAAAACTAAGGAATAAAACCATTGATCTTTCGAGCCCCGCGAGTGGTTTTAATAAAACGTAAGATCATTGATGAGCCAAGGTTTAGATAAACGTCAAAAAAAGTTTAGATGCACTCGATAGGATAAGAGTGCGCAACGGTCCTAAGCGAAGGGGAGACGAACAAACGCTGAGCGTCCGTTGCGCGCAATGAAGAGAATCAAATGCTCTTGAGTTGTGTGGAAAACACGGGTGAGCGGGAATCGCGGTTTGTCACAGGGTGGCCTATTTGTTAAGATAATTCGGCTATTCCTGTTTCGGGCTTGCCTTCATGTCCCGAAACCGTAAGTCCAGAGGAGGTGACCATATGAAGGCTTATGAATTGTTGTTTTTTGTAGCTCCGTCAATCGACGAAGAAACCCGTTTAGCTGTTATGAAGCGCATCGAGACTGCCATCACTGCAGATAAAGGCACGATCGACAACGTTGATAACTGGGGTAAGCGTAAGCTCGCTTACGAGGTAAACGGCTTGACCGACGGTGATTACACCCTTATTGATTTCCACGCAAATCCTGAGAGCATCGCAGAGTTGGATCGCGTTTTGCGCATCACCGACGCTGTTGAGCGCTTCATGATCGTCAAGCGTACCGATCGCGATTAATCCATGATCGATGCAGCCGTTTCGAGATGGCTGTTCAAATAAGGAAATCAAAGGCAAATGGGATATCATTTGCCCGTTGAAAGAGGTTTTGAAATGAGCATCAATAGAGTGATCATCAGTGGTAATCTGACGCGCGATCCTGAATTGCGCTCCACTGCAAGTGGCATGCCTGTTTTGGGCTTTGGCGTTGCGGTAAACGACCGTCGTCGCAATCAGCAGACAGGAGAATGGGAAGACTATCCGAACTTTATTGATTGCACCATGTTCGGCGCTCGTGCCGAGAGCGTTTCTCGCTTCCTCTCTAAGGGGAGCAAGGTTGCTATCGAAGGAAAACTTCGTTGGAGCCAGTGGGAACGTGAAGGGCAGAAGCGATCGAAGATCGAAGTGATCGTGGACGAGATCGAATTTATGACATCTCGCAATGATTCTGGCATGCGTAGCGCTGCACCGATGCAGCCTGCCGCATCCGCCCCAGCGATGCCAGCTGCAGCACCAAGTGCCGCTCCTGTGGCAACGCCTGTGGTCGATGCCTCCGTATACGATGAAGATATCCCGTTCTAATCACGAACGAAAGAGGTTAACTAATGGCCGAATACAATAAGCAGCCTCGTCGTAAGTACTGCCAGTTCTGCAAGGATAAGGCAGAATACATCGACTACAAAGATACTCAGATGCTGCGTAAATATGTAACTGACCGTGGGAAGATCAAGCCCCGTCGTGTGACCGGCGCTTGCACCCAGCACCAGCGCGATATTGCTAATGCTGTTAAGCGCGCTCGCGAAATGGCTCTCATGCCATACGCAGTGCCCGCTATCAGCGGTCGTAGCAATCGTCGCGATCGTTAAGAGGAGGCTTACATGAAGGTTATCCTTTTAACTGAACTTAAAGGCAAAGGCGGAGAAGGCGACATCGTTGAAGTTGCCGATGGCCATGCCAACAACTACCTGTTCCCTCAGAAGATTGCGGTTCCTGCAACCAAAGGCAACCTAAAGCAGCTCGAACAGCGCAAGCACAACATCGCTTCTCGTGAAGCTACGCGCATCGAAGAAGCAGAAAAGCTCAAGGCTGCTCTTGACGAGCTTACGGTCAAAGTCGAAGCTCGTGTAGGTGAAGAAGGCGTTCTGTTTGGCTCTGTCACTGCGGCTATGATCGCTGATGCGCTCATGGAAGCAGAGGGCATTGAGCTCGATCGTCGCCGCATCGACCTGAAGAACCCTATTAAGAATGCTGGTACTCACGAGGTGGTCGTGTCCATTTATCGTGATATCAAGTCCAATCTCACCATCTTGGTTGGCAACGAAGAGACCTTCGTGGCTACTGAGGGTGCAGCAGAGGCAGAAGCTGTTGCAGAAGATGATTTCAGCACCTCTGACGCAGTTGCTGAAGAAGCCACTGCAGAGGCAGCAGAAGCGGACGCCGAATAAGCATTATTTTTGCACGCAGTGCCTTTGTGCGCGATTGCCTGCTAAACTAGACTTCCCGATGCCCGTGCGGCACCGGGAAGTTTTTTATCGTACAACAGATTCGCAGCAGCATATAAGGTCAAGACGAGCAAATCAAAGGAATCCCATGCCTGCCACCACTTCAACCGACCAATTGGCTCAATCGCCACTTACGCAGAAGAACAAGATGTTACCTCAGAACATTGAGGCAGAACAGACTGTATTGGCAGCTTGCTTGCTCTCGATGGGCGTATTCGAGGAAATCTCGCTTCGGCTCAATCCCGAAGATTTCTTTCGACCAGCACATCGCATCATCTTCGAAACGATGCGCGACATGAATGCGCGTTCGATTCCTATTGACGTTATTTCGGTTGCTGATAATCTCGAAGCTGCTTCACAGCTTGAAGCAGTAGGTGGTCGTCCCTACTTACTCGATCTTGCGAATAATACCTTCGCACTCACAAGCTGGCAGCACCACAGCAGCATCGTTCACCGCGACTCGATGCGTCGTCAGCTTTTGCTCGCTTCTGCCAATATCGCATCGCTTGCCTATGACTCTCCTGCTGATGGCAAAGAACTGATCTCTCAAGCGGAAGCATCGCTGTTCAATGTGACCGAAAAAGAAGTCAATGCCTCATTCAAGAACATCAAAGAGCTTATTCTTGAAGCAACAGAAGAACTGAACGAGATCGCAAGTCGCGGTGGCGTTCTACAAGGGGTGCCGACTGGTTTTAAAGACGTCGACACGCTGTTCAATGGACTGCGTGGTGGCCAGTTGCTCATCTTGGCAGCTCGTCCTGGTGTTGGCAAATCATCCTTCGCGATGAATCTAGCCGTGAATGCGGCGAAGATGAATTCGACGGTTGCATTCTTCAGCTTGGAGATGTCTTCGATCGAGATCTCGAAACGCCTGCTCTCTTCAGAAGCAGGGATCGGACTCACGACGCTCACGAATGGCCGCATCGACGATAATGCTTGGGCGCCGCTTTTCGATGCTTCAGAGCGACTGAGCAATATCGATCTTTACATCGATGATGCGCCTGGTCTTTCGCTTGTGGAGCTCCGTACGAAAGCTCGACGTATCATGCGTGATGTTGATCGAGGTCTTATTATCGTGGACTATCTGCAGCTCATGAACCCTGTTATCCCACATCCGAATAATCGTACTCAAGAAGTTGCCGAGATTTCGCGTGGCCTTAAGATGCTCGCTAAAGAGCTCAACGTGCCCATCCTTGCACTCGCACAGCTATCGCGCGCAGTTGAAACGCGTAACGATAAACGACCGATGCTCTCTGACCTGCGTGAATCAGGCTCAATCGAACAGGACGCTGACATTGTCATGTTCATCGATCGCTCGCTCAATGAATCTGAAGCAGAATCAGACAAGCGCCCTGATTGGGGCACGGCAGACTTGTTGGTTGCTAAGCATCGAAACGGTCCGACACGTGAAATCAAGCTCACCTGGTTGGCTGAGCGTACGAAATTCACCGACTTTTTCGATGATTCGACCTACTAGGTCATATGCAGTAGAAAGCCAGGGTGCCTTGATCACTGAGTCGAGCAGATAGGCATGAAGACCGTGCAACAACCTGCTAACGGACTCTTGAATCTTGCGTATATCAGGTAAACTCGAAGCATGGCTCGATCGACTACATTCATCCATGCAGCGGATCTGCACCTCGGTGCACCATTTAGAGGTGTGCGCGAGCTCTCGCCTGTGTGGGCCGATCGGCTTGTGAGATCTATTCCTGATGCTTATCGGCAGCTTATTGATCATGCGCTTTCTGAGCAGGTTGATTTTGTTATCATCGCAGGGGACGTGTTCGATAGCTCACATCCTTCATATGCCGATTTCTGTCTCTTTCGCTCAGGACTCGAGCAATTAGGCAAAGCCGGCATTCCTGTTTATTTCTGTACAGGCAATCATGATCCTTTTACGATGTGGTCGCACGATTATGGCGAACTGCCCGAGAATGTTTTCATGTTCGATCCTAATGAGGCAGAGTTCTTCGTCTTCGAGAAGAACGGAGATCCACTGGTCATCCTAGGAGGTCGAAGCTACTACAATCAAACGTGGCCAGCATCCGAGAATATCGCCGAGGGTATATCGCGTGAAGCAGCATTGCGCATAAATGAACAGGCGCCATTTTGCGTAGGCGTCATCCATACCGGCCTTAACATCGATCCGACAAGGAGCCCGGTGAAACCGAAGGACCTGATGGCACGCAATATGGACTATTGGGCATGTGGGCATATCCATCATCCTCATTTCGTGCCCAAGGATGCTCCGCTCATCGCATTTTCAGGGTGCATTCAAGGGCGCGATATCCATGAGACAGGCCCTCATGGCATCTTGAAGGTGGTCTTGAAGGAAAACCTCCCGACCGAAATCGTGTTTCTTCCTACTGCGCAAGTGGTATGGGAGCGCATCACGGTGGATGTGTCTTCTTGCGTTACCATCTCAGATATCCAAGAGGCAATAACCACAAAGCAGTTCGAGTGTAACGCGGATTCTCAATGCCAGAATATGCTTTGTCGCATCACGCTAACAGGGACAACGCCGTTGCATTACGATCTTTCTCGTCGTGTACTCGAAGACCTGCGTTCGATCATCAATGATCGCTATCCATTCTTCTTCATCGACGATATCGTGGATACTACGCGTCCCGAGATCGATAAAGAGGCTATCGAGAAAGAAGCGCTGTTCCCTGCAGTCTATCTTGCAACTATGCGCACACAACAAGAAGAAGTGCACGACGGGCTCACCTATCTAGAGCAGCAGTTCAGCGCACGCGATCTGCCACTTCCTCATCTGCAAAAGCATTTCGATGCGCTTTGCGACGAAGCAGAGATGCTGGTGCTCGATCTTTTGAGCGAGAGCTCAAATGACTAAGGATCGCATGATGGGAAAGAAGACCGATAAGCACACATCACCCAAGCAGACGTATCTTGCTTCAGCATATCTGGAATACGTTAAGCTCACGAATTTTGGCAAATTCGCCAACATGATCGTGGGGCCCTTCAAGCCTGGGCTCAATGTCGTATATGGAGCGAACGAGGCAGGCAAGACGACCATCAGCGAGCTTATCAAAGGGGTAATGTTTGGATGGCGTGCTTCGCGCAAAGGGACGAATAGCTATAAACCAGAGAATGCAGATCGCATCGGCAGCTTATTCTTCAAAGACATGAAGACGGGCGATGTAGAAGAGCTGAAGCGATCGAAGAATAGCGAAGGTGTTCTCGATACGCTTCATGTGCTTGATGACATCGATCGAGAAACCTACGAGACTATGTTTGCGCTTGATAGCGATGAGCTGCTGAAGCTCGATCGCCATAACGAGGTAACGGCGCGACTGCTCACGGCAGGCTCGGGAACTGCAGCTTCTCCAGCAAGCGCTTTATCAACCATTCAAGAGAAGCTTCGCGCGATGGTGTCGCGATCGGCTCAAAATCCTCGTTCGATCGGTCTTTTGCGCGAGGAGCAAGCCAAAGCTCGTAGTGCCGTTCAAGCCTTATTGGATAAGACAGAGAGCTATCGCGAGCAAGAGAAAAAGCTCTCTTCTTTGCTTGCGCGCAAAGAAGCATTAAGTGAAGCGCAGAGTGGGCTCAACGCCGAGATAGAACACCTCAAGAGCAACCTCGCGCGCCTTGAAGGAATCGATGCTTCAATCGAGCAGAATAACGCCCTGCTCGAAGAGGCCATCGTGACTCATGAGCAAACGTCCAAAATGTCACAGGAAGTGCTCGATCAGGAACTTGAGGCATTGAGCAAGCTCTCTTCTTCAGAAGAGTACCAAGTAAGATCGGTGCTCGACGATCTTGATGATGAGCGCATGAAGTACGAGCATGCCTTTGATAACGCTAAGCGCGAGGCTTCAAAGTCAAGCGCCTCATACGAGACCATGATTAACGACCATGATTATCAGGCTGAGCAAGAGAGAGCGAAGAAACAACGACTTATTCGTCTTGTGGTGGCGCTTGTCATTACTGCATGCATGGGAGTTGTTGGATTATGGCTGTTCGGGCAAGGGCGTGCGATTGGCTCGCTTTCCTATTCAGCGTTTGGCGTCATCTTGTGCCTAGGTGCGCTCATGGTTGCAGCAGCAGGCATCATAGCTAATATCCATCCATCGAAGACAGAAGAGGCATTCGAGGAAAAGAGGCGCAACTGTGAGTGGATCATGCAGCAAGATAGCAAACATCTTGAATTATGCGAACGTGATCTGCAAGAACACAAGCTCAAGGTCAAGTGGTATCTGGACAATCATGGTCTCGCTGCGGCGCAAGGCTCGATCCGCCAAGCACGTCATTTGCTCGAACTAGCGCACGATGCTCGCAATACCGAAGAAGTGACGAAACAGAATCTTCAGGCGCTCTCACTCCAACGATCCTCGCTCGAGTCGCTTTTGAAGACGCTTGCCGAACAGCGTCGAGAACTGTGCCTCTCCATGAACCTTGATGCACAAGCAGAGCTTTCAGAGATCGAAGCGATCATCGCACGCAAAGATAGTGAACGAAAGAAAACTATGCAGCTCATCTCAGAGACCGACTTGCAATATGGCGAGATCTCTTCCGAGCTTGCTCGCGCGAAATATGAAACTTCCTTTGATGAAGCAAAGCAGCGCAAAGAGCTCATTGATGCGCAGCTCGAAGAGCAGTATCGCAATTTAGCAGTTCTCTTGCTTGCCGAGCGCACGCTTGAAGTTTCCATTGCAGAATGGGAACGCAAGAGCCAGCCAGAAGTCTATTTGCAAGCATCACGTCTGTTTGCCCAGATGACGCGTGGGGCATGGCAGAAAGTGCGCATGAATGCAGAAGGCGAGATCGAGGTGGTCGATAATGTGAAGACAGCTTGTTCACCACAGCTTCTTTCGCTTGGTACGCGCCAACAGCTCTATCTTGCATTGCGCATTGCGCTGCTCATCACTGCAGAGAATGTAGGTCGTTCGCTACCCATACTCTGTGATGATATCTTGGTCAATTTTGATGACGAAAGACGCCGCGAAGCGGTAAAGGTGATCGTTGAACTTTCCCGTTATCGTCAGGTCATTCTTTTCACCTGTCACCCGAGTGTCGCTGCCCTTGTCCGCGAGTATGATCGCGCCGGTAATTTCTTTGAACTGTGATATATTTTTACGGTAGATTGAACTGTCGAAAGGACGAATCATGCCGAGCACTGTTCTTCTAGGCGCCCAATGGGGCGATGAAGGCAAGGGCAAAATCACCGACTTGATCTCGAATGATTACGATTACGTTGTACGCTATCAAGGAGGGAACAATGCTGGGCATACGGTTATTGCAGGCAAGGTGAAGCTTGCGTTGCATCTGGTTCCTTCTGGTGTCATGTACGATAATGTCACGCCGGTCATCGGCAATGGCTGCGTGATTGACCCTCGCGTGCTCATCGACGAGATGAAGACCATCAATGAAGCTGGTTTTTCTACTGACAACCTGCTTGTTTCTTGCGATGCGCATGTCATCATGCCTTACCATATCGACCTTGATGGGGCGAACGAGAAGAAGCTTGGCACCAATCTCATCGGTACTACGAAACGCGGTATTGGTCCAGCTTACGAAGATAAGGTTGCGCGTCGCGGTATCCGCATCCAAGACTTGCTTAACGAAGCAGCGTTCCGAGAAAAGGTGGGCGCAGCGCTCGAATACAAGAATCAGATCCTCTCGAAGGTCTATGATCTGCCAACATACACAGTCGATCAGATTTGTGAAGCTTATCTTCCCTTAGCAGAGATCATTCGTCCTCATATGGCTGAGACCACGCACCTGCTCAACACAGCTCTCGCCGATGGCAAGAGCGTGCTCTTCGAGGGTGCGCAAGGAACCATGCTCGATATCGATCATGGTACGTATCCGTTCGTCACCTCTTCTTCCTGTAGTGCAGGCGGTGCCCCTATCGGCACGGGTGTTGGCCCGAAAGCAATCGATCGTGTGCTGGGTATTGCAAAGGCATACATCACGCGCGTTGGTTCAGGCCCGTTCCCGACCGAGCTCTTTGATGAAGTGGGCGAAACATTGTGTGAAGTGGGTGGCGAATACGGCGTTACGACAGGGCGCAAGCGTCGCTGTGGTTGGTTCGATGCGGTGGTCGGTCGCTATGCAGCTCAGGTCAACTCTATGACCGATATGGCGCTTACCAAGCTTGATGTTCTCTCCTCCATGCCGCGCATCAAGGTTTGCGTTGCCTATGAGATCGAGGGCAAGCGTTATGATTATTTCCCGATGGATCAAGCGCTCATCGGCTCAGAAACGCTCAAGCCTATCTACGAAGAGCTTCCTGGTTGGGAAGGCATCGATATTTCAAGCTGCAAGCGTTTCGAGGATCTGCCTCAAAACGCACAAAGCTACGTTAAATATCTGGAAGAGATCACGGGCGTCCCGGCTTCGATCATTGCAGTCGGCCCCGATCGAGATCAAACGATCTTCAATGGCTGGGAAAAGCGCTAGCAAAGCGCTTCTTCCGTGAACAACAAGGAAAGCCAAGAGCTTTCCCATTCGCACGAAAGGTCTTTCATGAACATTCTGGTTCTGGGTAGTGGCGGCAGAGAACATGCTCTTACCTGGGCGCTCTCGAAAAGCCCTCGGTGCAGTGAGATCTATATCGCCCCTGGCAATGGTGGCACGGACTTGCTTGGCACGAACATTAAATCCTTGAACATCGAAGATGGCAATGCAGTACTCGAATTTGTTAAGCAAAACGATGTCGAGCTTGTGGTCATTGGACCGGAAGCTCCTCTTGTGAAAGGCGTTGCCGATGTGTTGCGTGAGGCAGGCATCGCAGTGTTTGGCCCTGATGCGCAAGGCGCGCAGCTCGAAGGGTCGAAGACGTATAGTAAAGAATTCATGGAAGCAAACGGCATCCCTACCGCTCGTTATAAGAGCTTTACCGATAAGGATGAGGCCCGTGCATATTGCGAAGAGCTTGGTGCACCGCTGGTTGTGAAAGCTGACGGTCTTGCAGCAGGCAAAGGTGTCATTGTTGCAGAAACGCTCGAGGCTGCGCTTGCGGGTGTTGATGCATGCTTCTCGGGCGAGTTCGGCTCGGCAGGCAATACGGTAGTTGTCGAAGAGATGCTCACAGGCCCAGAGTGTTCGTTGCTCGCTTTCGTCACAAATGGCAAGGCATTTTGTATGGCACCAGCGCAGGATCACAAACGCGCCTACGATGGCGATCTCGGTCCGAACACGGGTGGCATGGGTGTTTATTCTCCTGTGCCTATCGTTACCGATGAAGAGATGGCCGAGATGGTTCACATTATGGAAGTTGCAGCGGCTGCTACTGCAAAAGAGCCGTTCGAGCATGATTATCGTGGCGTGCTCTATGGCGGCTTTATGCTCACCCCTGAAGGACCGAAAGTCCTCGAGTTCAATGCGCGTTTCGGCGATCCGGAAACGCAGGTCATCTTACCGCGCTTGGAAAGCGACCTGGTTGATGTGATGATGGCGGTTGCTCAAGGCCGCGATGCTGATATTGCTCTTGATTGGGCAGACGATTGGGCGCTTAGTGTCGTTTTGGCTTCAGAGGGATATCCGGGAAGCTATGAGAAGGGCAAAGTGATCCTCGGTGTCGAGGATGCAGAAGACCTCGATAAGGTTATCGTCTTTCATGCAGGAACAGGGCGTAATGCAGATGGCGAGTTGATCACTGCAGGTGGCCGTGTTCTTAATGTGGTGGGTCTCGGATCCTCGTTCGAATCTGCGCGTCATCGTGCTTATGAGGCTATCAAGCGCATCAGCTTTGAAGGAAAGCAATTCCGCAACGACATCGGCAAGAAGGCGCTCGAAGGCCGCAGTGCTTGGGAATAATCACCCGTGTTCACTTCTGAACGTTGGGCAGATAAGCAAAGCGAGGAAAAGCGTTTTAATCGCGAGACGAAGACTGCACGATCCATTGCTACCAACCCGAGCAGCACTCAGTAATCCGTGCGATCATGGCATATGCCGAACGGTGTATGCTTAAACGCCATCCGATCTTAACGTTTTCTATCTCAAAGAAAAAACTCGTCCACAAGAGAGTAAGCTGCGGCACTACTAAACAGTAGAAAAGAGCACCTGTTACCTTAAGCATAGGAAAAATCGAATAAATAACTAATAATTTATATGGTATAACCTATATATCAAGTAAGAACCTTGTGGCGTTCCCGCATCTGTCTGGTCGTCAAGTACCTTATTTGAAAGTAGGAAGCTTAGCATGACGCTACTGTACACCAAAGAGCAGAAAGCGCTCACATCGCTCGTTCGCGATGTGGCTGAACAAGAACTCAAGCCTTTCGTTGCCGAGGCCGACCGTATTGGCAAATGCCCTAAAGAATTGTACGAGTTTGGCTTCGATCTTGGCCTTCATTTGGTCGAAGTACCTAAAGAATATGGCGGTACCGGTCTCGATTACGAAACTACCGCAATGATCTTCGAAGAACTCGCGAAAGTTGATGCAGGCTATGCCATCACCTTTGTTACTACCTTCGTTGCGTTGCGAAACGTCATTTTGGCAGGGACGCCTGAACAGGCACAATACTTCGCAGACGTGGTCAAGCAGCGTAAATTCGCTGCGTTCGCACTCACTGAGCCCAATGCTGGATCAGACGTTGCAAGTCTGCATTCAACTGCAGTGGAGACCAAAGAGGGGTTCATCCTCAATGCGTCGAAAACTTTCATCACTAATGGTGGTATCTCATCTATCTACATTGTATTTTGTAAGACAAATTTGAAGGCGGGCGCTAATGGAGTGACCGCCTTCATTGTTGATAGGGATATGCCGGGTGTGCGCGTTGGTGCCGAAGAGGACAAGATGGGCCTGCGCCTTTCGAATACGACCGAGCTTATACTCGATGACGTGTTCGTTCCTAAGGACCGTGTGCTCGGTAAGATAGGCGAGGGTTTCAAGCTTGCACTCAATGCACTCAACCTTTCACGCGCGTTTGTTTGCGCGATGGGCGTAGGAATCATGCAGCGTGCACTTGACGAGGCGCTTGCCTATGCTAAAGAGCGTAAACAGTTTGGCAAACCACTCACGAGCTTTCAGCTTGTGCAAGGGTTACTTGCCGATATGGCTATCAAAACTGAAGTATCACGTTGTGTTGTGAATAATGCCATGCGCTTGATGGACACGGGTGACCTTGTGCAGACTGAAGGGGCTATCTGTAAGACTTTTGTCACTGACTCGATGCAAGAGGTGGTCTCGAATGCGGTTCAGATCATGGGTGGGTACGGCTATAGTCGTGAATATCCGGTTGAGAAACTCATGAGGGATGCAAAGGTGTTTCAGATCTTCGAAGGGACGAATCAGATCCAGCGCATCACTATCGCAAAACAGCTGACAAGCGCATAATCCATACACAAAGCAAGCAGCAAGATCAGTCTATCACGACCGAAGAAGGAATTATGAGAATCGCCGTATGCATGAAACAAGTTCCGGATACGACCGAAATTAAGATCGATCCAGTTAAGAACACGCTTATCCGTAAAGGTGTGCCCAGTATCATGAATCCATACGACCGTCATGCGCTCGAGATGGCATTGCGAATGAAGGATTCGATGGGCGCTGAGGTGCTGGCGATAACGATGGGGCCGAGTCAAGCTGAAGCGATCCTTCAAGAGGCGTATGCCATGGGTGCAGATGAGGTTTATCTGGTGACCGATCGTAAATTCGGCGGCTCGGACACCTTTGCGACCAGTTATATTCTCTGCGCAGCCATCAGCTATCTGGGGCCATTCGATATGGTGCTCGGGGGAAAGCAAGCGATCGATGGTGATACGGGCCAAACCATCTCTTCGCTCGCTCAGCATATGAAATGCGCATGCGTCAATCAAGTGCTCGATCTTCATCTTGAACAGACGTCAAACCAGATTGGTCATAGTACAGCTGAATATGCAATCATCAAGCGCAAAACCGATGAGGGCATAGAAGTTCTTGAAGCGGCCTTGCCGCTGGTAGGTACGGTCATGAAAGAAAGCAACAAACCGCGCTATGCCAGCATCCAGTCTACGATCGATTCACTGTCGCACAAGGTGCGCCAGATCACATTCGAGGACATCAAGATATACCTTGATGAGACGAAGATTGGCTTGAAAGGGTCTCCTACCAGGGTTCAGCGATCATTTGTTCCCGAGCGCTGCGCAGAAGGGGTATTCATCGAAGGCTCACCGAAAGAAAAAGCACAGAAATTAGCCTGTGCGCTCGCCGAAGCAAAATTGCTCATTTGATCAAGGGGGAATCTCATGACAGAAGAGATGAACGATCATAGTGATATCTGGGTGTTCCTGGAGGGGTTTGAAGGTGAACCGAAGCGAGTAGGAAGCGAGCTTCTGGGGCAGGCTCGTCGTCTTGCAAATGCGATCGGTCAAAAGGTTGGTGCGGTCATCATCGCGCAGGATGCAACCGCTTCGATCGACATGGCGCGCACTTACGGGGCTGATTGTGCCTATGTCGTGGAAGGGGAGGCCTATCGTCGTTTCACCACTGATGCGTATAGCGAAGTATTCGAACATTTGTGTGCGTGCTATAAGCCGGAGGTCATCTTGATGGGTGCAACCGCAAATGGTCGGGAGCTTGCCTCTCATCTTGCGGTGAAACTCGAGGCAGGGCTGACCGCCGATTGCACTGCACTCGATATCGATCCCGAAACCGCGGTTGTGGCATGGGAGCGTCCGGCATTTGGCGGTAATCTATATGCGCGAATCCAAGCGAACACACATCCACAAATGGGCACCGTGCGCCCCGGGGCGATGCCCGTACCTGAGCCGTGCGTAAACGAAAACATGGAAATCATCTACGAAGCGTATGCGCCTAAGCAAGCGCGCGTGAAAGTCAAGGAGTTCATCAAAGAGGTAAGCGATCAGGGTATTTCATTGCAAGATGCCGAGATCATCGTTTCAGGCGGGCGAGGTATGAAAGGACCTGAGAACTTTGCAATGCTCGAAGAACTCGCAGTGTTGCTTGGCGGAAGCGTTGCGTGCTCGCGATCGGTGGTTGAGGAAGGATGGCTTCCGGCTAGCAGACAGGTCGGGCAGACTGGCTCGTCAGTATCGCCGCGTATCTATTTTGCTTGCGGCATCTCGGGAGCAGTTCAGCATGTGGCAGGTATAGACCGATCAGATGCGATTGTTGCGATTAATCAAGATCCAAACGCTCCAATCTTTGAAGTGGCGGACTATTGCATTGTTGGTGATGTGTTCGAGGTCGTGCCTGCGTTCATCGAGGAGCTTTCGAGCAAGCAAAGTCCTAACAACCTGGTATAAGATAGTTGTGAAGGACTTGCGAAGAGAGACGATTATGCACCTCAAGTGGCAATTGGAAACATTCACCGTCCAATTGTGAGACGCTGCTTGACCGAAAAACCGTTAGTGAGTACAATAACAAATCGTGTCATTGCGCCATGACACACAATCAGTTCTGGTCGGATAGCTCAGTTGGTAGAGCAACGGACTGAAAATCCGTGTGTCGAGGGTTCGAATCCCCCTCCGACCACCATGAATCCTTAAGGGAGCCAAAAGGCTCCCTTTTTTGTTGTTTTATACAGAAAACGGTATCGATCCATAGGATGAGACGATAGTTTTTGCAAGGACGCATAATCTATAACGATGCCAAAAACAGCATTTGAACTGGAATTTTATGATTTGTGCATGGTATTATTCCGATGTCGTCTAACGCTTGAACGAATACAAGACGAAGTCACCACAGCGCGGCTCTCATAGGCCAGATAGGATAAACGCCCTAAGAACCATCGGTGACCCGCAAAAAGATTTCCATTCCAATAATGAAATATCTGTGAACGAGATCAGTATTGCGCGTAAATGTATTGCTTTAAAGCACCTGATGAATGTATTGTTCGGGCTCCAATTGTTACCACATAGATAGCATTTTGTGGCATCGGAGGAAGTGAAGTAGTACAGGGGTACGTGTGTCTTGGAACGTGTCCCTGCAAGGGGGAAGTATGCGAGCAGCAATCAAGCGCAAGATGAACATGATCGTTGCAGCGATCATGGCGTTCATCTTTGCATCCAGCTTTACCGGAGTACCCGCTTCTGCGCTTGCGGCGCAAGGCGAGAGTGCCTCTGATCAAGGAAAGCCGATCTCTATCAGCGGCATCGACTTTATGCAACCATCTGCAGAAGGATGGGAGCTGCTAAAAGTGGATAATCTTGGAGATCGTGCAATCTATATCACGATCGAGAAAGACGGGAGAGCTTTGAGCAACCCGATGAAGTTCACTGCAGCTGAAAATGCTGGCGGTGAGCATGTAGGTTCGGGCGACCAGATCGCACAGATCGTCGCTGCTCAGATCCTTGGCGATAGCACCTCTACTAAAGGTAAGACCGCCTATGAGCTTTTGGGTGATCCGAATGCGCGATCAACCTACACGGTCAGGGTGAGTGATGCTCTGATGCAAGGCAACACCCTCTATGAGGGAACTATCTATCCGGTTTATGCCAAAGTACAAGATAGAGAAGAAGCGCACACGGATGTAGTCTTGATCGGTATCCGTACTGCAAGCGATGCCGAGAAAACGACCATGAAAAATCTTGGAGTGGGCGAGACGTATTATAAGCAGAGCACGACTGGAGATGATCATCCAACGAGCTATAGTCTTACGCGGTCGAACGGTATCGATAATCGCTTCGACTCCAATGCGTATTTCGTTACCTATGTAGAGAATCCCGAGAGCAGCATTGAAGGCGCTATCAATTACGTTGATGCTGAAACGGGCAAGATCGTCATGACCGAGAGATTTACTGGCATCGGTGAGGGCGACAAAATGGTCTCTATCAAAAAATCGTTTGTTGCGAGCGATCCAGACGACGAATCAAAGACCAATTATTATCGCAGTATATCTGGTTTGGCAGGAACGCAGGTTGCTCTTAACTTGGCGAATGCGTCTTACACGGTGCGCGTCATGCCCGTGAAGGGAATGGACGAAAGCTCCTATAGCGTGACCATCGAATATGTTGACGAGAATGACATGCTTCTTTGGAGTGATAGCGTCGATGTGAAGGGCTATGGCTATCGCTATACCTTACCCAATTCGTTCTCTATGAATAAAGATTCTCAAATCGATAGCGCAGATGGGGTGAATTTCTATCGTCTCGATAAGGTAATGGGTGGCAAGGTCGTGAATGCTGCTTCAACTCTAGATGCAGCAAGCGCAGATCTAAAGGCCACGACCTCTTTTGAAATCGCGAGCGCGAGCGATGCGAACGGTACAGCTGTGAATCTGACCAAGGATATGGTAGATGCCGATTTTGTTCTCGATGAGAACGGCGCTCGCACGGTAAAAGCACTCTACCGATCACAAGAGGCAACAAAAGCGGTTGACTTCACGTTAGTCGAGATTGACGGCGAAACTGGTGAAGAGATCGGGCGTATGACCAAGACGGTCACTCCCGATGCAAGCTTTGACTATACTCCTGAGCGCAAGCTCGTTGACGGCAAGATCTATGTGCCCTGGGCAGGGAATACCGACAAGATCGCCTATTCCTGGGAAAGCCTCGGGCAGAGCGTCGATCTGCTCCAATATGTCTACTACGTTCCCGAAGACTATGTTCCAGGAGAGCCGTATGACATCACGGTTCAGTATATGAATATCGCAAATGGTGCACTCTTGCGCACGCAGACCATCACGATCGATCCCGAGAACACTGACTATGTTCAGGTCGTTGGAGATGAACGCTTCGTGCAAGATGGGAACGAATATGTTCGTTTAGCAGGCCAGGAATCAGGTATTCGCCATGCTTTCTTCTCGCCAGATCGAACCTACACTATCTACTATCGCGATATCGATGACGCGATCAACGCGAATACAGTAGTGACGCGTACGCAGATCATCGAAACTACGCTTCCTGGCACAGGTGGAGGCTTGAGTGCAGCTATGACTCCTATAGACGCTGCCACAGATGATCCTGATGTGGATGCGGGTGTAGGGGCAGGAGATGGCACAGTCCTTATCAATGACGACGACAATCCTCTTGCGAATTTTAATGGTCAAGACACTTCAACCGAACGAACGATAGAAGATAACGAAAACCCACTTGCTTCAGGAAACCATGGCCCCGATCCGCTTGTGATCGTAGGTGCGATCGGTGCACTGCTTGTTGTTGGCATACTGACTTTCGTGCTCATTCGCCGTCGCAAAAGAGCACATGATGAGTTGAGCGCATAGGGAGGCGAATGAGATGATGAAGATCTTTGAGCAAAAGAAGACAAAACGCTGGTTCAATGCGTTTGTGGCATTCGTGCTGGCTGTCTCGCTCTTTCCCATCATGAGCAACGCCTATGGTGAAGATAGCGAGATCGAGAGGCCAGCCGTCTCATACCAGGAGCAGACGATACCTGAGTTGGTCTCGCCTGATCAGGAAGAGACAAATGACGAATCTGTCGATACAAATGATGGGTCTGAGGTTGAGGCATCCAATGAGGAAAACGGGAGCGATGAACAAGGCTCGGGCACAGATCTTGACCAGAGCGCTCTAGCTGCAGCTGCAATGATCACAACTGCAGCAGACCCCACATGGGTCACTGCGAGCAACGGAGCTACGGTCACATTCCAAAGCGACAAGAGCGCAACAGTTACAGGCAATGGCGCAATTGTCGTTGACCTCGAAAAGGATAAAGGCAATACCTACACGCTTACGATCAATGGCAACGTAAAAGGCACGATCGATGTGGGTGCGAAGACAACCCTGAACTTGAAGGGCGCAGGGTCTCTTACGGGTACGGGCGACAGAAGCGTTGTTCTGGTGCGCGGCAAGCAAGCTTTGCTCAATCTGAACAAGGACGATAAGAACGCAGCAGGCGAGCAGAACAACCTAACTATCACAGGAGGCAAAGGAACACCGACGAATATCCGATACCCGCTCGCTAAAGGCGATAAAGCAGGCGGAGCCATCCATGTTTCACGCGCAGATGCATCAGAGCAGACGGTCTCTGAGAATGCGAAGCTTTATATGGAAGGTGGCAGGATTACGGGGAATACCGCAGACGCAGGTGGCGGTATTTTCATCGATCGGTATTGTCAGTTTGAGATGAAGGGCGGCGAGATCGCTCACAACATTGCCAATGTGCATGAGGGCGGTGGCCTCTATATCGCAGGTCCGAACACTTCTATTTCGGCAGGCAACATCCATGACAATACGACAAAGACCACGACTGACTGGGGTGGCGGTGGCATCTTCGTTGAGGTGCAAGGCAAGCTCACCATTAACACGGTCACTATCTATGACAATACCGCGCAAGGACTAGGCGGCGGTGTTTCGGGGTGTCCTCATGCGTTTGTGGGTATCGGTTCATTCACGCAGGGCGCAGCGATCTATGGCAATCATGCCACCATGCAGCGCAATCCTGACAATCAAGCGCTCTATGCACTTGCAAGCGACAATAGGACCATTGCAGACAAAATTGGAACGACCAATGAAGCGCGTGTTGCAAACGAGGTTGCTACGTATCCGAAAAACGGCTTGACCGTTTCGGGCGACGTGTATGCTTTTAGCTCTACTTTTGCGCGCGAGGCGTTCGAGCAGAATAATGCTGCGAAAGCTCAGGACTTTTACTGTACGCGTTCGAGCATCGTATTTGGACAAACCGTCTCTGGAATGGTAGACCCTACGAAGAACGCGTGGGTAGGGGTCTATGCTGGCCCTGATGCGAAAAAGGGTGCCGAAGTCGAAATAACCGAAGGCTCCGTATGGTCTGAGAAAGACTACACTTTGGGCTTGAGCGCAACAGCGAATCCTTCGAGCGTTCCGCAGCGTGCGCTCATGATCACAGGAAATACGAGCTATACCCATGGTGGCGGTATTGGTTGCAATGGTCAGCTTGTTATCGGTTCGCTCGAGAGCAAGACAGTGAGCAACTATGGCTTCACGCTCGAATTCGAAAAGAAGCTCAAAGGCGTAAATGGCAATGACATTCTGACTCAGACGGGCGCAAGATTCGATTTCGCTCTGTATGGAGCTGATGCCCAAGGAACGGTCGATGAGAGCAAAGTGGTCGCAACAGCGACCAGCGACGAGAACGGCAAGATCGTTTTCGAGGTGCGAGACAAAGCATATGTCGAAAGTGGAACCTATACCTTCTTCGCTAAAGAAATCGGACGGCATGGGACCGATCTGCCAGGAGATATTACGCTCGATGAGCGCTATCACAAGGTGACCGTGCAGATCGTCAAGACGACCAGTACGGCAGTCGTTGACGGTTATTCGGTGACCACGAACAACTCGCTTGTGGTCGAGAACGGCATCACGTATGGCGATGAGAGCAAGGGTGAAGGCAAGGTATTCACAAATCAGGTAAATCCGAGTTCAGGCGAGGATTTCATCACTGATCCTTGGACGCTTGAATTCACTAAATCGTTCAAAAGTTTAAACGATCAGAACCTCTTCGAGATCGATGCTGACAAGCTTGCGAGCATGGGTATCGACAGAACGTTCACCTTCGAGCTCTATGGTGCCAAGACCGAAACGGTCGACGGAAAAGAGATGCTCATACCAAACCTTGATGAGAAGCTCGCCACAACAACCAATGATGGACAAGGTAAGGTGACCTTCCAGTTCCTCGACAACGACTCGATCGTGCTTGGCAATAACGAGGGCATGGTCGACGCAAAGAAATATCGCTCCGAGAAAGAAGGAGAGCAAACCTATACCTTCTTCGTGAAGGAGTCGGTTGCAGATACAGATCGTCATCCTGCGATCGATTACGAAGCGCTTTGGCATAAGGTCTCGGTGACCGTCGGGACGAAGAAGAGCCAGCGTATGGATGATCCTGATTCGCTCACACCAAAGCAGGTGGATGTATACACTTCAAGCGTGATGGCGATCGAGTACTTGAAAGAGACTGAGCCAGCGGATGGTAAGGGCAGCTTCGAGAAGCAAGAAGGCAGTACGTTTGTAAATATCTATCATCCTGAAGGAACCCTCGATCTTGTGGCGACGAAGTATTTCTATGGCAATACTGCACCTGATAAGGATGCGTTTGGCTTTACGATGGTGAACATTCTTGCGCCAGAAGATGGGGTAGTGAATTTGAATGAGTCGCCGCGCGATCTTTTGGTCTACCACGCAGGCAACGAGGCATTCGCGGAGGATGCGACGAGTGCCGAAGTGATCTTCGAAGACATTCCCTTTACGATGACGGGCGACGATTATTGGTTCATGATTTCTGAAGATGAGGCCTCGGGGGTATCGATCGATCCGCGTGTCTACGTGATTCGTGTTGTGGTCGATTTCGCAAGTGACGGCATGACCCTCGTGCCGCATGTGACCGAGCTCTATTATGCAGAAGGCATCACTGAAACGCCAGGAATCTTCGGTTCAACGAGCACGCTCGAGCTCACGCGTATCAATGAGGTGAATGGCAAGCTGCCCACCATCGAATTCGCGAATTTCGACAATGGGTTGCAGACTATGAGTCTCTATGGGTATGCGATCAATGCGGCCTCCAATGAACCGATCGACCAAGAGTGCTTCGTCGACCCGAAGATCATCAAGAATTTAGATGGCCGCTCCCTTACGGAAGGCGAATTCAACTTCAAACTGATTGAGCTCACGTCAGGCGCTGATGGCGCAGTTGATTGGGCGAACACGCAAGGTCCGACTATTTCCGAGACGAGCAACGACCGCTATGGCATGGTTGACTTCGACAAGGCGAACAACGTGAGTGGCGATTGGGAGAATCCAAGCTGTCTGGCCTACACTGCGCCGGGTACCTACTACTATCGCGTGGTCGAGGCCAATGACAGCACCGATCCTTCGGTTAACTATTCGCAGCAGATCATCACGTTCACCACGGTGATCGAGCTCAATGCACAAGGTCAACTTGAATGCACCGATATGTACTACGGACATGTTGAAGATGGCGAGAATGTTCGCTATGCCGAGTCTGAGGATCCGCAGTGGCATCCGACCATGACCAACACAGCTCGCGGTATGGACTTGCAGGTTCGCAAGACGAGCGATCTTGATCGTGACCAGGGGCTTGAAGGTGCAACATATGGTCTCTATGCGCTCAACAATGCAGAACAAGCAGATATCTTCCTTCAAGAAGCCATCTCTGATGCTGATGGCTGGATCATCTTCGAAGATGTGAGCTTGACTGAAGGTACGCTCTACTATTTCAAAGAGCGCCTCGCGCCAGCAGGTCATACGGTTAGTGAATTTCGTAGTGCGTACTTCTATCTGGTGAAGGACAGCACCGCACCAAATGGGTATGCGTTGCACTATACCGATAGCAAGACACAGCTGGGAAGCGCCGAAGCCCTACCCGAGCCAGCCGCACTCACGGCGATGGCGGAGAACGATGATATGCCCACTGCGCTCGATGAGCAAACTTCCGAGGTTCTGCGTTCAGATGATGGTGATTTGCTCTTCACCTTCACGCGCGATGGTGGTGTTCATGATGAGGCGACGCTTGTAGAGTTCGCCAAACTCGACACGCGTACCCATGAATGGGTGGAAGGAGCCAACCTTTCGATCATCGAAAAGGATACCGGCAAAGAAGTGAATCGCTGGATATCAGGCCAGGCGGTTGAGAAGCTGGAAGGCAAACTCAATGTGGATACTACCTATATTCTGCGAGAGAACTCAGCGCCTGAAGGCTATGCCAAAGCTGAAGAGGTCGAATTTACAATCGATCAATATGGCGCAGTGAGGATCATTTCGGGAACGAGCAATGGAAATGCTGAGATCCAAGATTCGACCATCACGCTCTATGACACGATGCTTGACGGTGAAGAAGTGGTGAGCGAATATCGCGAAATATCCGAAGAGGAAGGAGGCCTTCTCGCTAAGACGGGCGACTTCCTGAAGATCGCAGGTATTGTAGCGCTTGCACTTATCGCCCTGTTCGCGTTGGTAGCGGCGGCTTGTCGCATGCGTAAGAATAAGAATGCGCGCATGCGTCATTGATCAGGTGAACAGAATATAGATCGATAAATCATGATCATCCCTCCCTAAGGAGCCCTGCGTGCTGATAAAGACGTGCAGGGCTCCTGTGCGTGTGCCCTAAGTAGCGCGTCTATTGATGCGTTGGGATGAAAGTTGTAGCATCGAGCAGGACAGCTTCTCGAAAGCATGCATAGTTCGAGATAAGGAAGTACGATGAGCGAATCATGTAGTGATAATTGCAAGACCTGTGGGCAGTCGTGTACCGATCGCCGTGAGCCTCAGAGCATGCTCGCAGCACCGAATCCGGCCTCGAACATTAAGAAAGTGATCGGCATCGTATCCGGCAAAGGCGGCGTGGGAAAATCGCTCGTCACCTCTCTTTTGGCGGCATCTTTCGCAAAACAAGGTAAGCGCGTTGGTGTTCTTGATGCAGATATAACAGGCCCCTCTATTCCACGTATGTTCGGCATTGAAGGCAAGGCAACAAGTTGCTCGGATGGCTTGCTACCCTCGGTTGCGATGGATGGCACGAAAGTGATCTCGACCAATTTGCTCTTAGACGATGTAACCGATCCAGTTGTCTGGCGTGGTCCCATGATCGCAGGTGCGGTCAGGCAATTTTGGAGTGATGTGGCGTGGGGCGACATCGATTATTTGTTTGTTGATATGCCTCCAGGAACAGGTGATGTTGCGCTTACGGTCTTTCAGTCTTTGCCAGTTGACGGCATCGTGGTGGTCACCTCTCCTCAAGAGCTGGTGGGGATGATCGTAGCAAAAGCGGTCAAGATGGCCGGCTCGCTTGAGATACCTGTAGTGGGTCTTGTTGAGAACATGGCCTATTTCGTGTGCCCTCATTGCAACGAGAAGCATTTCATCTTCGGCGAGAGCCAAGTGGATATCCTGGCAGAAGAATACGGTATCGCTGCTACAGCGCAGATCCCGACTGATCCCGCTATTGCCGCATGTTGCGATGCAGGGCAGGTCGACGAGGTGGATTCTTCGTGGCTGAAAGACATCGTGGCCGCTATCGCATAGCGCGCCTGCACGCTCTTCGGTAAAATGAGGCAAGCCAAACGACGATCGAAGTAGGAACGTATGATCAATTTCGAAGCAGACGCACCAGGTGCCTCCGCTCAGGTGCTCATCGATAACAAGGCAGCAAGTCGTGTGCGCGATAAGGATAGCAAGCTCTACGACTTTTCCGAGAACGCGCAGCTTTTTGCGCGTGATTTTATGGGCTGGACCACGCTTGCAAGCGAGCCGCCCTTGCCGCTTGCAGAGATACAGAATTTCGCTGATGCACTCATCGCTCGTGGCCTTAAAACGGTCGTATTGGTCGGTCAGGGTGGTTCGACCCAAGCTCCGATGACCATGACGAAATATAACAAAGCAGATTCATCGCTCATTTCGTTTAAGACCATCGACTCAGTCTCGCCGGTGCGCGTTCGCGCCATCATGTCAGAATGTGATCCACGCACTACGCTCATCATCCATTCCTCCAAGTCAGGTGGCACCATCGAGCCTCATACCATCATGCAAGCGGTGCTCGATATCATGCGAGAAAAGCTCTCTGAAGAGGAAGTGTATAATCACCTGGTTGCTATTACCGACCCTGGTTCTGATCTAGAAAAACGCGCCAAGGAAGAAGGATGGCTGCGTGTCTTTTCAGGAGAACCGAGCGTTGGCGGTCGTTATTCGGCGCTTTCGGTGTTTGGCCTTTTGCCAGCTGCTTTGGCAGGTATCAATCTCAATGCACTCATGAAAAGTGCAGCTCAAGCTGAAGAGCTTTGCAGCACCGACAGCATGGATAATCCTGCGCTCGTGCTCGCATCATTTCTTTATGACAACTACGTGGATGGGCGAAACAAGTTCTCGTTCCTTTCTCCTAAACGTGGACGCGTTTTGGGTCTTTGGATAGAGCAGTTGGTTGCCGAGAGCTTAGGAAAGGAAGGCGAAGGTATCCTTCCTAATATCGAGACTGACTCGCTCACGCTCTCTGAAGATGCGAAGGATCGTACGGTCGTGGTATATGAGACCAAGACCGACTTATGGGATGAACGCGCGAACTATTTCCAATCGCTCGAATACCTGAGCCAAGATATTCCCAAGATCACCTTCAAGGTCGAGAACGTCATCGATCTCGCAGGGCATTTTGTCATGTGGGAATACGCTATCGCCATGGTGGGCCATCTCATGAAGATCTGCCCGTTCGATCAGCCTGACGTTCAAGTAGCCAAGACAGAAGTCTTGCGCATCTTAAAAGAAGGCGGCGAGACTCCGAGTTTCGTACAGAATGGTCTTGCAGGAGTGCCGATCGGAGAGATCGAGGTCTATGTTTCAGATGCTCTTGCCGATGATCTGCTCGATGAAACAGTATCAGGCGCGCTTAGCGTGCTGTGCCGCAGTATTGAACCGGGGGATTATTTCTCGCTCAATGCATTCTTGCCTTTTACGGGTGAAGGACGCCGCGAAGCGCTCGAAGAGATTCGCCATTGTGTTGCTGAAAAGTACGGTGTGCCATCGTGTCTGGAGATCGGCCCGCGCTATTTGCATTCCACAGGCCAGTTGCATAAGGGTGGTCAGAACAATGGTGTGTTCTTGATCCTTTCTGCTAATGAACCACGCGATATCGAGGTTGATAACGCAAAGGCTGCCAGCTTAGGCAAGCTTGAGAAGGCGCAGGCGATGGGAGATTTCGCCATCCTCTCTTCACGGGGGAGAAGATGTGTGCATATTCATCTGCCTGACAACTCTTCAGTAACGCTGCGCTTGCTCTCGAAAGGTTTGCGCTATGTGGTCGAACGGATTGCAGAATGATGCACAAGGATGGTACTGAGAAGCGCGAGGCGCTCGACATACGAGTAAAGGGTGTTGTGCAAGGGGTCGGCTTTCGGCCCTTTGTCTATCGTTGTGCTCAAGAATTCGGACTTACCGGCTGGGTCTTGAATGCTATTGATGGGGTGAGCATTCATGTCGAAGGAAGCGAACGCGCACTCGACTTGTTCGCGATCAAGCTGGTCGAGGATGCCCCTGAAGCAGCGAATGTGAAAGAGCTTGAACTCCATGAGGCACGAGTGGAAGGCTTCGAGACCTTTGACATCCGCTTTTCTGATGAAAGCGAGGCAAGCCAGACCACGTTCGTCTCGCCCGACCTTGCCACCTGCGATGCCTGTGTGCATGAGCTTTTCGATCCTCAGGATCGCCGCTATCATTACCCGTTCATCAATTGTACGAATTGCGGCCCGCGCTTCACTATCATCAACGATCTCCCCTACGATCGAGCTCATACTTCGATGAAGGAGTTCACCATGGATGAACCCTGTCAAACCGAATACGACGACCCGATGGACCGCCGCTTTCACGCTCAGCCTAACGCATGCTTTAATTGTGGCCCGCGCTTGGGTTGGATCGATGTGGAAGGGATGCTTCCTAATGAGGTCGAGTCTTTGACGATGGACGATGTGGAGTGGGCATTCACTTCGGAAGATTCCGATGGTTTCATCAACGAGTGCGTAGCTATGCTGAAAGCTGGCAAGATCGTTGCGGTGAAAAGCTTAGGAGGCTATCACCTGGTATGCGACGCGTCGAATTCGACAGCACTTTCTACTTTGCGCGAGCGCAAGCGCCGCTACGGCAAGGCATTTGCGGTCATGGCGGCATCGACAGATCAAGCACGCGAATATGCGCAAGTTAGCGAAGCAGAAGCAAAGCAGCTCGAATCGAGCGTTCGTCCTATCGTGCTGTTGCGCAAAAAACCAGGTGTTATGCTCCCGCTCGACCTTACGGATGATCTGCCTGAAATAGGCATCATGCTTCCTGCAACACCCCTTCAGCATCTGCTCTCGCGCGCATTCGATGGCCTGCTTGTGATGACATCAGGCAATGTCCACGATGATCCTATCGTTATCGAAGAACACGAAGCGTTTCAAAAGCTTGCGGGCATCGCAGATGCGTTTTTGGTGAACAATCGTGCCATCATCGAGCGCTTTGACGACTCTGTCGTGCGCGTGCTCGAACCGCTCGATGTCGAACCTGTTGTACAGGTTATTCGTCGTGCACGCGGATTTGCTCCCGCTCCGCTCAAGCTTCCAGCTCTCGACAAGTCGGATGCGAAAGTACCACAGATGCTTGCGGTCGGCTCTGAGCTCAAGAACACTTTCACGCTCACACGTGCTGATGAGGCGTTCGTCTCGCAACATTTGGGAGATATGGAGCATGTGGCTTCGTTCGATGCCTGGCTTGAGACGAAGGATCTTTATAAAAAACTCTTCCATCTCGCACCAGAAATGCTCGTATGTGATCTGCATCCAGAATACGTACTCAGCAAATGGGCTCGTGCTCGAGCTCACGAGCAAGCCTTGCCGCTTGTCGAAGTGCAACATCATCATGCCCATGTAGTCGCCGCAATGGCAGAAAACGAGCTCGAAGGCCCTGTTTGCGGTATTGCGTTTGACGGCACAGGATATGGGGTCGACGGCGCGATTTGGGGCGGCGAAGTGCTGCTCTCGAACCTCACTGCGTTCGAACGTTTTGCTAATGTTGCCTATTTCCCCTTGCCAGGCGGTGTGCAAGCGATCCATCATACGGAGCGCTGTGCGTATGGCGTGCTATGGGCGTTCGACCTGCTCGATCATCCATTTGCGCAGACTTTCTTCGCAGACAAACAGCAAGAGACAGAGCTTATGACCAAGATGATCGAAGGCGGTATCAATACCCCCTTCACCTCCTCGATGGGCAGGCTCTTCGATGCAGCTTCAGCGCTCTTGGGTATCTGCAGTGAGCCGCGTTATGAAGGCGAAGGCGCGATTCTGCTCGAGGCGGAGATCACGAAAGGTCTTGGCACCAATGCAGCAGTCGAACTAAAAACGCTCCTTGCTAAAGCTGAGCAGACAACGTCGTCGCTTGCGCAGGAAGGCGTAGATCCAACCGCTGAACTTGATGCGCGTGAGCGCTATCAATTCGGCCTCATCAAGAACACTGCTACCGAGCAGAGTACAGCCCAGGATACTTCGGTGCTCTTGTTCGATCCAGCCGCTGTATTCGAAGCGTTGCTCGATGACCTCGAGGCAGGGGTAGATAAGCCGATTATTGCTCGCCGCTTCCATGAGGCGGTTGTGCGGGCAATCCTGACCGCGGCCGAAACAGTTCGTGCGCTCTACGACATCAATATTGTCACGCTTTCAGGTGGAGTTTTCATGAACCGCTACCTTATGGAACGCGCTTTGCATGAATTACAAGAGGCTGGATTTACCGTTGCCCTTAATCGAGAGTTGCCGCCTAACGATGCTTCAGTCTCCTATGGGCAGGCTGTGGTAGGATTGCACTCGAAAAAGGAGGGTCAGTGATATGTGCTTGGCTATTCCCGCTCAAGTAAGAGCGATCAACGATAATAAGCTCGCAACCGTCGATATCCTCGGCGTAACGCGCGAGATCTCCCTCGATCTGACCCCGCAGGCAGAAGTTGGAAGCTTCGTGCTGGTCCATGCAGGTTTTGCCATCGAAGTGGTGGACGAGCAATTCGCTCAAGAGACACTCGATCTCATCAAGCAATTCCCTGAACTTGCTGATCTCGAAGGGATCTAGCTTATGGATCTGTCGGCTTTCAAAGACCCGGCGCTTGCTAAAGGCCTTGTCCACTCTATCGAAGCATGGGCACCCGAGCACGCTACGCTCATGGAAGTGTGCGGTACCCACACGGTCGCCATCGCACGCAATGGACTTCGGGCGATGATGCCAGGTGATACCAGGCTCGTTTCTGGACCAGGTTGCCCTGTATGCGTCACAGCCAATAAAGACATCGATACGGTCATCGCGCTCTCACGCGTTCCCAATGTCATGATCGCTACGTTCGGCGATATGACGCGTGTGCCTGGATCGACCTCAAGCTTGCTCAAAGAGCAAGCCGAAGGTCGTTCGATCAATATCGTCTATTCGCCGCTCGATGCGCTCAAGCTCGCACAAGATAATCCTGATAAGGAAGTTGTGTTCGTGGGCGTTGGGTTTGAGACGACTACGCCCCTTGTGGCAATGGCTATCAAGCGCGCGAAGGATCTGGGGCTTGCGAATTTTTCTGTATTTGCTGCGCACAAGAATATGCCCAACGCGCTCGACGTGATCGTTTCTGATCCTGAATTGAAGATCGATGCGCTCATCTTGCCAGGTCATGTTAGCACTATTATCGGCACGAAGCCTTATGAGTTTTTAGCAGAGAAATATGGTATTCCTGGTGTTGTGACCGGATTCGAGCCTGTTGATGTATTGCAAGGCGTTGCCATGATCATGCGTCAATTACATGAAGGTCGTGCTGAGATCGAGATCGCCTATTCGCGCGGTGTCATGCGCGAGGGCAACCCCGTTGCGCTGGCCGCTATCGATGAAGTGTTCGATACGGTTGATGCGACGTGGCGCGGGCTTGGCGTCATCGAAGGATCTGGCTATACAATTCGTAAGGAATTCGAGCAGTTCGATGCAGTGAAGCGTTTTGAACCCCAGGTGGAACCGACGCAGGATCCGAAAGGTTGTCGGTGCGGGGATGTCTTGCGCGGCATCATGGCCCCCGATCAATGCCCGCTCTTCCGTACGGTCTGTACACCTGAAAACCCTGTGGGTCCTTGCATGGTTTCTTCCGAAGGATCTTGTGCGGCATACTATCGCTACTACTGATCGCGAACGCTGTGAATAGCGCTCTATTCGTATATTCATCATCTATTGGAATGGTTTCTCGAGCCATGTATTAAAGCGGATATTTTGTCGCGTTTGTTTGCTACTCGCTATAGAGCTAATCTGCTACGATCGATACGGTAGGTCGCCGATGAGGCAGGGAGGCTCACATGGAAGCATTGCAAGGACAAAAGCTCGATCCTCGCATGAAGAATGTCTGGCGTCTGAGCGATACGATCGCGCTTGTGCTTATCTTCCTTTGCGTGATCGCGGTTGGTGGCATTGCGCTTTTGATCGATGAGGATACCGCTTGGTGGGCAGAGCCGTATTGTCTTATCACGGTGATCATATTTGTCGTGCTATTGCTGCTCTTCTGGTTTATTATCACGCCGCTTCGCTACATCCGTTGGCGCTACGAACTCTCGCAAGATTTTCTTAATATCTCACGTGGCATCATCGTGCATAAACATACGGTCGTGCCGTTTATTCGTGTGCAGAATACCGATACGCGCCAAGGTCCGCTCTTGCGCATGATGGGACTTGCTTCTGTTACGGTTTCGACGGCGGCAGGCTCTATGGAGATTCCTGGCCTTCCCGCTAAAGAAGCAGAAACCTTGCGTGATCAAGCTGCGGAATTTGCGCGTATCGCCAAAGAGGATGTGTAGGCGATGGAGCACAGTAGCCCTACCGCAGAGCCACTCAAGCATAAGCTTAATCACAGCTATATATGGCTTGGTGCGCTTCGTGCGGTGCCGTATATCCTCATCGCGATGTTCGCGTCGCTTTCGAATCTGATATTCGAGCTCATAGACGATTCGCTCTCGGATGGTTATGTGCTTGTCGTGCTCATATTGAGTGTGATTGGGCTCATAGTGATAACGGGCATCGTCATGCTCATTCGTTTTGTGAGCTATCGCTATATCTGGTACGAATATGCTGGCGATGAGTTCAGCTATTTTTCGGGCATCTTCTCAAAGAAGCGCGTGCACATCCCTTATCAGCGCATCCAATCGGTCAATCAGCGAGCGAGCCTTTTCCAGCGTATCGCGGGCGTATGTACGGTCAGCATCGAGACAGCGGGCGGTGCCGAGAATAAGGCGGTCCTGCTTCCTTATATTGAGCGATCTGCCGCTGAAGCTTTGCGCAAAGAGCTCTTCGAGCGTAAACAACTCGCTCAGATGAGAGCGGCAGGCATCCAGATTCCTGAAGACACAGCCGTCCAAATGCCCATTCCGCAGGGAAATCCAATCTCTGGTATCCCTGCTCCTGATGGCCTAAGAGCGCAAAATCTTTCAGCAGCCTCACAAGGTAACGCGCTTGATGCGCCTGCCCGCCTTGCAAATGATTTTCGCGGTGTGTTCGGTGGAGAAGCGATCGATACGGGTCAGATCAGTGCAGAATACGGTCTTTCTAATAAGCAGCTTATATTAGGAGCTATCACAGGCAAGAACTCGTTTACGATGGTCTTCTTTTCCCTCATTGCAGGTATTGCTTCTCTTATTTCCAGCATCGGTTTTATGTTCGGCGCATCAGAAGACCAGCTCTTCACTTCGCTTTCAAGTTTAGTGAATCTCATTCCGTCTTCGTGGATCATCGGTGCCATCGCGAGTATCGTAGGATTCGTGCTTGCTATCATGCTGGTCATTTGGCTTTTGACGGTGATAGGAACATGCATCTCATATGGAGGTTTCCATGCGCGTCGTCGTGGCTCGCGCATCGAGACCGAATATGGCATCATCAATCACAATTTCAATGGCATTGACATCGACCGTATCCAGTCGATCGAGATCAGCCAGTCGTTCTTCCAACGTCTTTTGAAGTCGTGCACGCTTTCGCTCGCGCGCGTTGCGAGCGCAGCTAAAGATGCTTCTTCTGATGCGCGTGCTAGCGCTCGCCAGTCGAGCCTCGTTATCCATCCCTTCATAAAACTCGATCAAGTTGAAGATGTTCTTGGCCAGCTGCTTCCTGAATGGGAAGGACTACCTCAGGCATCAAAGCCTATTCCGAAGCGGGCGCTTCGCCGTGCTATCGTGCGTCGTTCTCTTTTGCAGGGCGGAGGCTTTTGGCTTGCTCTTTGTACGTTTGTGACCATGCTCTTTCTCAGTTTGCCTCTGCACTTCGATACGATGTCATACGGTGAGCTGATGGACTATTTGAGCCTCTATGTGCTCTTTGATATCATCGCGCGCGTACTCTATGTACTCGCAGCGCTTATCTTCATCGTCGATGTCATCTCAGCGTTGTTGTGGCAGCGCGGGTCGGGATTTGGCTATGACCGTGCGTATATCACGATTATGAACAGCGGATTCAGCACGAATCGCATCATCACGCCGCGTAACAAAGTACAACTTGCAACCATGCAGACAAATCCGCTGCAACGACATAAGAAGCTTGTCACCATCATCGCGCTTACCGCAGCAGGAGTAGGTTCATCAACACTCAAGCTCATCGATGTCGAGCAAGATGCAGCAAAAGACTGGTTCGAATGGTGCCATCCAGGAGGCAATAAAACGCTTTCTGAATAAGGGCGTACGATACAGTAGAATGAGAGGGATGCAAGCGACGATTCCAGGCTTCGCTCGCGTATGTTCTGTCCGAGAATCTTCGAAGTGAGGAACGCCATGGCAAGCGCAGTGATGAGTCCTGTTTCAACGAGGCCGAAGAAGGATTACACGCTCGGCGAAGAGATCTTCAATGCGGTCACTCATGGTGTGGGTGCGTTGCTCGCTATTGCAGCGATCCCGCTTTGCGTCGTGCGTTTGGTCTGTGATGGGGCTGGCATGCTCTTAGCAGCAGCGCTTATCTACTCGATCACGATGTTGGTCGAATACCTTATGTCCACGCTCTATCATGCTCTCGCAGCTCCACGAGCGAAGAAGGTATTCAAGGTGCTCGATCATTGCGGCATCTACCTTTATATTGCGGGCACGTATACTCCCTTTTGTTTGGTCACGCTCATCGATAATAATGGCATTGCGCTGTGCATCTTCGTGTGGGCGGTCACACTCGCAGGTATCGTTGCCGAAGCATTTTGGGTAGACCGACCGCGCTGGATATCTGCAGTGCTCTATCTCTTGCAAGGGTGGGCGGTCATTGTGTGCATTCCGGCCCTCTGGGCTCTTCTCGATCCAGTTGGGTTCTGGTTGCTCGTGGTTGGCGGCCTTTGCTATACGATCGGCGCAGCATTCTATGTCTTTACCAGGAAGAAGAAATATATGCACTCGGTCTTTCACCTATGGGTGCTTGCTGGTTCAGTATTTCAGTTCTTCTCGATCTACTTGTTCATCCTCTAGCGTTTTGTTTTGGGATAGCGTGCACGTATCGATGTGGTAGCGATAAGATCATGGTGAACGAGGCATATAAGAAGACCCTTTATCGAGATTCGAAGCATGCGATCATCAGTGGCGTGTGTGCAGGTATCGCACAACGCCTCGATGTCGATGCGCTCTTGGTGCGCGTTGCGGCTCTTGTCGCATTTGTCATGACGCTTGGTCTTGTATCGTTTGTCTATCTTGTGCTCTGGACCGTCTTGCCTGTCAGGGTTTCGCAAAGCGGCTTTATCGATGTCGAGCCAAGTCGCGTTCGCTCGGAGTATTTCGACAAAGTCATCACGCTCGATGATGGTGCGGCGAGAACTGAGCGCTCAGAAGATCCAGCAAACGAAGAAGAGCCGATCCCTTCTGCTCGCTCTCGAAGACTGGCCAAGATCGTAAATGAGCTTCAGATCCCTCTTATATCATGCATCTTGCTATGCATTTTGGTCACGTTGATCGGAATGGTTGCTGCAGGGATCGCAGAAAGTAACGGTTTCGTATCATTTATACCGCTTTATCTCATTCCGCTTGGCGTCTTTCTGTTCATGGTGCCCAATTCGACTCACTCACTCGTAGTGCGTGCGTGCTTTATGGTCTTATGTTTCGAAGCGTGCGCGATCTTGCTTCCCTTCACTATGGGTATCGTGAGCTACGAGAGCATGGGCCTTCTTGGTGGCATCACCTTTTTGATCTGGCTCATCGCTTTCATCGCTCTTATAGCAGCGCTCGTATTCGGCAACATTGCATGCTATCTTCTCTCGATCGCTCTCATCTTCATGGCGATCATCGTGTCGTTCTACGATTTCGGATTTTTCACGACCGTGGTGTCGGTTTCAGGTATTTCATCGTGAGCTTCCGATCCCAAAGTGCGTTATGCCTGGATTCTATGAATGATCCATGTTCTTGTGACCGTTCACCCCTCTGCTCGGTTTGTTCTTTGGCTCGCATAAGGGTATAATTCATCTACGCTCTTAAGCGTTACATGCAGTAATCGCACTCCAATCCCATTCAACTGCATAGGTAAACGGGTTTCTTGCAAGCGTTCTCGCTCCTGCAGGTTAAGGACCTGTTGTGTCCATTGGAGGCTTTTTGGCAGCAGCCAAAACACATAGAAGGAATGGGAATTTTCTTTCCCGTTTCGTCCTTTTCGGTTTGATAATGCTCGCAGTTGCCGGCATTATTTCTTTCTTTGCCGCAACTCAGGCGCAAGGTTACGGAGAGGTCGATTCTTCTACGATCGGTATCGGGCAAGCTCAGTCTTCTAACTCCGCTCCTGCCATCGGTCCTGAAGCGCGTTTGGGCATCACGCCTCAACAAGCAAGCGATGATTCGACTCCCTCTGAGGCTCTTAATCCTTCAGATGGTGCGCAGCGTTCCATCACGGTGAAAGATCCAGATCCAGTTATCGCTGCCGTTGCCGTTGATTACTCGAATCCTGAAGCAGTCGAGAAGGCCAAGCAGGTCTGCACCATCGATCCGCTTCCCACGGCACCACGCCTCATTCCTGATTTCTCTGATGGCACTTGGTCTTCAGGTGTTGCATCTGCTTATAACGTTGCCACTAATGACGATGGCAAAGGGACCTTTGGCGTATCCACTACCGCTTCTGGTCGTGCGCTGAACGACGGAAGCGTTACGGTCGCTGTTCCTTCGAGCCAGTCTTATTTGCTCGGTCGAGTTGTCGAGATCTGTTATGGCGATAAGGTCGTTGTTGCTACGGTTACGGACACGGGTGGGTTTGGCAAGTATGGGCGCTGCCTTGATTTGGCTCCTGGTGTGTATCATGCGCTCGGCGCAGATTCTCCGAGCGACTGGGGAACGCGCACGATTCATTACCGTTTCCTCTAAGCAAAGCACGCATCATTTTCAGATGAACGCCCGCTCCGGGCGTTTTCTGTTGTATGATTCATATGCTGTATAAACGGGCATGAGAAGGAGGCAAGAACACGTATGAGCAACATCATTGTTGTCGGTTGTGGTCGTGTTGGTTCTCGTCTTGCGCTCATGCTTTCCAATTACGATAACAACGTGTGCGTGATCGATAAGGATCCGCGTGCATTTGTAACACTCGGTCGCGATTTTAATGGCGCTACCTATGCTGGTGCTGGTTATGACGAAGACTTGCTCGTAAAAGCAGGTATCGAAGAGTGCGATTTTCTTGCAGCGGTCACTCAGAGTGACAATGTGAACCTTATGGTGGTAGAGATCGCTCGTCGTCTCTACGATGTTCCTAACGCGGTTGCTCGTCTTTACAACACGGGCCACGAGCGTGCATATTTGCAACTCGGCATCGACTATGTGTGTGGCACTGCATTGGTTGCCGAAGAGATCTTCTCGAAGATCACTTCAGGCCTAGGCGATCATATCACTACGCTTGGCGATTGCGAGGTTGTGCAGTTCGCTCTCGATCTTTCGCAGAACCGCAGCGACTATATCAAGGTGAGCGACTTAGAGAGACGCCACAAGATTCGCGTGTGCGCTTTCGAGCGTGCTGATGGCGTGGTCAGCTCTATCCCTACGCCAAGTAGCGTCCTTTATCACGGAGATACCGTTTTGGTGGCGCTTCGCCATGGCATGATCTCCGAGATTTCGAAATACATGCAGAATTAGGAGTCGTTATGTATTGCGTGATCGTTGGTGGAGGAAAGATCGGCGAATACCTTGCCCGCACGTTGCTTGGTGAGGGTAACGAGGTTGCCATCATCGAAGAGGATCCCCAGACTGCCACCTATCTTTCAGAAACATTGGAAGGTCCTGCGTTGATCATCCAAGGTGACGGGTGTGAAGTCGCGCGGCAAGAGGACGCGGGTGTTCCACAAGCAGATATTTTTGTCGCGACCGCTGGTCAAGATGAAGATAATCTTGCTGCATGCGAGATTGCAAGTCGTGTTTTCGGTATCTCCCGTGCGCTTGCGCGCGTGAACGATCCGAAGAATCTGCGCATCTTCCGTCGTCTTGGGATCGAAAGCATCTCGTCCACGGCGCTCATCGCACGCATGATCCAGGAAGAAGCGATGCTCGGTTCGATGTCGGTAGCAGTTACGCTTACCAACGACCAGGTCGGCCTTATCGATATCACGGTGCCTCCTATGCGAAATCATGATGCTGAAGAAGGCGTTCGCGCTTTCGATATCGATTTCAGTGATGGTATCCGCATGGTTGCAGTCTCTCATAATGACGATATTCAGGTCGTTCGAAGCAGTACGCGCATCTATCCAGGCGATCAGGTCATCGTCGCTGCTGACACCGATCTTATTGATGAGGCTCGCCGCGTCATTCGTTCGTTGTAAGTGCTAAAGATCATACCCTTTAGGGTGTGATATCTCGTTTGCGTCTTGCTCTTCGTCCACTCAAGATCCTATGAACCTGCGAACTCGTTTCACTTTGTGTACGACGCTTCAGGTAGAATATCGATATTGGTAGAGGCGCTCCAAACGCGCAACACTCGAAAGGATTTTCGATGATCGGTCGCTATACTCGTCCTGAAATGGGCAAGATTTGGGAACTTGAGAATAAATTCGCCATTTGGAAAGAGATCGAGGTGCTGGCTTGCGAAGCGCAGGCGCAGCTCGGTAAGTCTGGCATCACCAAAGAAGAAGCCCAGTGGATTCGCGATCACGCCGATTTCACGGTTGAGCGTATCGATGAGATCGAAAAGGTGACCAATCACGATGTCATTGCGTTCACTACGTGCATGGCTGAATATATCGATGCGGGTATCCCTGAGGGAAGCGAGCCTCCTTCGCGATGGGTGCATTATGGCATGACCTCATCCGATCTGGGCGATACGGCGCTTTCCTATCAGATCGTACAGGCATGCGACATCATCATCGAAGACATCAAGCAGCTCGGTGAGACATGTAAGCGTCGAGCATTCGAATTTCAAAATGTGTTGTGCGTCGGCCGAACGCATGGAATCCATGCAGAGCCGATGACCTTCGGTATGAAGTTTGGCAGCTGGGCATGGGCGCTCAAGCGTGCGCTTACGCGTATGGAGCAGGCCCGCGAAGTTGCTGCAACAGGGGCGATCTCTGGTGCGGTCGGCACGTATTCGAGCATCGATCCATTTGTTGAAGAGTATGTATGTGAAAAACTGGGTCTTTCGCCCGATCCGCTTTCTACTCAAGTGCTTGCCCGCGATCGTCATGCACAGGTCATGTCCGCTCTTGCAGTAACGGCCTCGACACTCGAGTCTATTGCGATGCAAGTCCGATTGTTGCAGCAATCCGATGTGATCGAAGCTGAGGAACCATTCACGAAAGGTCAGAAGGGCTCTTCGGCTATGCCTCATAAACGTAATCCCATCACCGCAGAGCGCGTTTGTGGTCTGGCGCGTGTCGTGAAAGCGAATGCGCAAGTAGCCTACGACGATGTTGCACTGTGGTATGAACGAGACATCTCGCATTCAGGGGCAGAGCGTGTTGCGCTAGCCGATAGCTTTATCGCGCTCGATTATATGTTTGCCAAGATGCAGTGGATGCTCGAAGGGTTGCAGACCTATCCTGCGAAGATGGAGCATAACCTTTGGCGTACCAAAGGTCTCATCTTCTCTTCGAAGGTGCTTTTGGCGCTGGTTGATACGGGTATTTCTCGCGAAGATGCGTATGTTATCGTACAGCGTAACGCTATGAAGGTGTGGGAAGATATCCAGAACGCTATTGACGGCCCCACTTATCGTGAGCGTCTCGAAGCAGATCCTGATGCACACCTGACAAAAGAAGTGCTCGACGAGATCTTCGATCCATGGGATTTTCTCACTCGCAAGGACGTAGTCTTCGAGCGCCTTGAAGAGCTTACGTTCTAATCTTAAAGAGCGCTCCACCTAAGATTGTTTGTCAGCTTATTTTCGTGTTTGACTGAGCGCGTGTCGTTCGGCACCGCGTCGATCAATTCACGCTAGGCGCCTTACTGCGAAAAGGCGTCTCCAAGGCTTTTTGAGGTCGGCACGAAGACGCGCAAGAGTGCGTGATCCTCGCTGCCTTCAGTAGTGCTTGTGATCTGACATAAGCCAACGATATTGTTGCACGATCCTGAAGAGACGAGGTATTCCCCGTACGAATCGGTATCGTTAGGTATATCGATCATGAAAAAGCTCTCGCTCGCGAAATGAACACCGCAGATCGCACGCGTTGATTTTACGATGAACCACTCATCGCACCAGCCCGGAGTGGCTGAAGGCGTGCGACCGAAGCGAAACCAGGGAAGTCCTTCATACTCATAAGGTGTGACTGCTTTCATGGGCGTGTAGGTTCCAAGATTTGAAATACCATCCCCGTAGTTATAGATATTGTCGAAAGCAAACGAGAAGCCGCTTTTCCCGTATCCGATGTTGCAAGGAGTCATGCCGTGGGGCAAGATGAGCTCATCGGCAATACTGAAATCAGAGGCAAGGAATTTAGTCAGCTGATAGTAGCGCGTTGAAGAATTTAGGCGTGGAGCGGCTACGACGCCATCAGAGGTCGCAACAAGACGACAAGCAAATGACTGGAGCGCCTCGCATACTTGCTGGTAAGAACTTTCTCCGAAGTGCACCCCGCGCAACACCGCCTTCTCTTTGGCGAACTGCCCATCTGGTTCAGGGGTCACCTGCCAAAACGCGGCATTATCACAGGCTGCGATAGATGGAGTGATCCAGTTCTCATCGCCTTCGTCTACCATGAGGATATTTTCAAGCTGAGCGTTATTGAGTCTGGCAGTATAGACACGCCAAGTATTCTCATAGATATTGCATTCGGTCCAGATGACTCCTTCAGTGCTGCAGCGAACATCATAGATATCAAATCCCTCGTCCATGCCTTGGGGTTCTTTGAGCACTTCGACAAGATTAGCCGATGCAAAGTAGAACAACCGAATGGTGTTCAAGGGGTGGGATTGTTCGGTAGGGCACAGACATGCTGCTACCGTGTCATTATCAGCCCAGACTAAACTGCCGAAAGGGAGGGTCTTCGAAATGGAAAGCTTAACGTAATCGCCATAAGGGATTTCTGAGAGGTTGGCCAACTCGGTCACGGAATCTGCAGGAACAGAGAGTGTCTCGATGTTCTCTGCGGAAGAGAATGCGCTCGAAGCGGCGCTACTGATACCCCCAACAGCGATCATGCCGCCTACTACACCTGCGCCGATGAGCAGGTTGCGGCGGGTGAGCAACACCTCAGGAGAAAGAAGGCCTGCTCCTCTCACAGGAGAGGCGCTTGTCTTTGTTGACGATTCTGCTTGACGGTTTTGTGAGCTGAATGCGCTTTTTCTTGCCGTACGCGGAGGGCGAATGCGCGTAAACGAAGAAGAGCTCGAGCGCGCATGGCTTGCCTTGCCATTGCGTTTGGTCGGGCGTGCTTTTGTTGCGGGCGTTTTCGAGGTGCGTTTCTGTGGCACGATGCTTCTTCCTGTTTGTGTTCGATCACGCTTCATCAAAGCCTATGAAGGCTGTGTGAATGCGCAGGGTTATTGTGACATTTGAGTGTCAAAGCATCGAGATGAGATGCTAATTGCTACAATAAACCCAAACACAGACTAGTGCACTCGCAGATTACCTTAATGGTTCTTTGTGAGATTTTGAACATATCCTTTGGGTAAGGAGTGAACCATGACTAACGATACCCGACGCATTCTTTTGGTCGAAGACGAAAAGGCGATCCGCGATGCGGTAGCCGCTTATCTGCAGCGTGAGAATTATCAGGTCGTCGCTGTGGGCGACGGACAAGAGGCACTCGAAGAATTCTCTCGTCACCACTTCGATCTTGTCATCCTCGATCTTATGCTTCCGCGCGTTCCGGGCGAGCGCGTATGTCGAGTTATTCGCGATAATTCAGACACCCCAATCATCATGCTTACCGCAAAAGGCGAAGTTGAAGATCGCATCATCGGTCTTGAGTTGGGCGCAGACGACTATTTGGTGAAGCCTTTCAGTCCGCGTGAGCTGGTTGCACGCGTTCGCGCACTCTTGCGTCGTGTCCATTCTGATTCAGAGCCACAGCGCGAAGTGCTCGAATTCGGAGAGCTTACCATCGATATCTCAGGACATAAGATCTTGGTGAATGACGAGGTTGTCGATCTTACTGCGAGCGAATTTAAGCTGCTCACCACGTTGTGCCGTTATCCAGGTCGCGTGTATTCGCGTATGGAGCTGGTCGAAAAGGTGCTCGGCTATGACTTCGAAGGCTACGAGCGTACCATCGATTCACATGTGAAGAACTTGCGTGCCAAGATCGGCGACAATCCTCGCAATCCTAAGTGGCTCCATACGGTTCATGGTGTGGGTTACCGTTTTGAAGATCCTACTAAAGCAAATCAATAACGCGCCCGTCTCATAGATAGGTTCCCTTCAAGGTAGGATGCATGGTAGAAGAGGACGTTGAATACGACGAAGAGGATAAGGATAAGTCGAAACGAGGCTTTACCTTTACCGCACGCATTACCGTATCTTTTGCTGCCATAGCGCTCATGACTGCGCTGGTGGCAGTCGGGATGCTCTCATTCGTTTGGGAACAATATTTTCAAAGTTATACGCGCGAGAATATGGTGAATCTTGCTGAATCCGTGGCAGATTCGGTCGCACAAAGCTTCGAGACCGCGCCCAACGATTGGTATAGTGGTGCGCTCGCTGCAGCGAACTCCGCAGCTGCGCTCTACGATACGGTAAGCATTCAGATCGTTTCTTCTGATGGCTCGGTTGTATATAACAGCGGCGTTCATTCTAACTTCGGCCCATCACTTCCAGAGAATGAGCGCAATACAGCTTCTGCTCCTATCGTCGTTGGAGATCAGCAGGTTGGTACGGTCTATGTGCGTGTGTTCGGCTCCGAGACGTTGCTTACGCAAGCAGATCAAGATTTCAGGAACAAGTCTTACCAGGCCATGATCTTCGCATCGCTCTTTTCAGTGCTCGTTGCTGTCTTGGCCGGCTTCATTCTGGCACGATTGCTCTCGCGTCCTATCAACAGCATCACCAATGCAGCGCGTGCGCTGAAGGAAGGTAATTATTCAGCGCGTACGAACATGGCAGGTGAAGACGAGATCGCGCGTCTGGGCAAGACCTTCGACCAGATGGCCGATGCGGTCGAAGCGAATCGCGATATGGAGCGCCGTTTGGTCACAGACGTTGCGCATGAACTGCGCACCCCGCTCATGGCTATCCAGTCAACGGTCGAGGCAATGATCGATGGTGTATTCGAAGCGGATGAAGAGCGCCTTGAGACGCTCAATTCCGAAGTGCGTCGTCTCAGTCGTCTGGTGGATGCGCTGCTTAAGCTCTCTCGCTTGGAAAATCGCGCGAATCCTGTTGAATTTGCGAAGGTCGATCTGGTCGAGATGGTAGATACGGTGGTCACTGCGCATCAGGCGTATGTAGAGGAATCGGGTCTTTCGTTTACCTATCAGCATGACCCACATGTCTATGTCTATGGCAATGCTGACATGCTGCGACAAGCTACTGCAAATCTTATCTCGAATGCGGTGCGATATACACCAGAAGGTGGTTCGATCAGGGTCTCGGTTACACAGGGAGACCTGATGGGCAAGATCATGGTTCAAGATACAGGCATCGGATTCACCGCCGAAGAAGCAAAGAATGTCTTTGCGCGTTTCTGGCGGGCTGATGCAGGTCGCACGCGTGAATCAGGTGGCTTAGGCATTGGTCTTTCAGTCGTGAAAGAGATCGCCGATCGTCATAACGGATGGGTGCGCGCCGAAGGACGTCCTAATGAAGGCGCACGCTTTACCATCTACATTCCTCTCTACAGCAGAACCGTATTGCGCAAAGGCAAATCGAAGCGTCTTGGCATTACAGGCTAACGCCTCAAGGATCTTCGCTTTGCTCCTCTTGCAAACGCGTTGTGACGCACACGAGGTCTCTCCCTGAGGCTTTCGTAAGAATTAGTGTGAGAAAATCGCCCTTTCGCTCCTCATTGCGCATGAAATGTTTCATAATAAAGGCTTACGAAAAGATGCTTTTCGCATGAAGAGGCTGAAAGAGAGCACGGGTCAGAAAGGACCGCTATGTCAGGAATCGATATCAAGCCCGACGCACAGGGTAAAGTTCGCGATCTATATGATCTAGGAGACAAGTTGCTCCTTGTCGCGACCGATCGCATTTCTGCATTTGATTACATCTTGAAAGACGATATTCCCTACAAAGGGCAAGTGCTCACGCAGCTTTCGTGCTTCTGGTTCGATCTTCTCTCAGATGTAGTGGAAAACCACTTGATCTCAGCAGACGTGGCAGATCTTCCCGAGCAGTTCAAACCATATGCCGACTACCTGGCAGGTCGTTTCATGCTGGTGAGGAAAGCCGAGATGTTCCCCGTTGAATGTATCGTGCGCGGCTATCTTACGGGTTCGGGCCTTAAAGACTATCAGGCAACAGGTACGCTTTGTGGCATCGAGCTTCCCGCAGGGCTTGTCAACTCCTCGCGCTTGCCCAATCCCATCTTCACGCCTTCGACAAAGGCAGAGATCGGCGATCACGACGAGAATATCAGCTTTGATCAGACTGTCGATCTGATCGGCTTCGATGACGCGAAAGCCATCAAGGATCTTACGCTTTCTATCTACGATCGCGCAGCCGAGCATGCGCGTGAGCGCGGCATCATCATCGCTGATACGAAGCTTGAATTCGGCAAAGTGGGCGATACGATCATCTTAGGTGACGAGGTGCTCACGCCAGATTCTTCGCGTTTTTGGGCAGTGGATACTTATATTGAAGGGGTTGAACAGCCAAGTTTCGATAAGCAGTTCGTACGCAATTGGCTTAACGCGAATTGGGATCGAACGGGCGAACCGCCGCACCTTCCCAAAGACGTCATCCAAGCAACGAGCGAAAAGTACATCCAAGCGTATGAGAAGATCACGGGCAAGACCTTTGTCGCCCAGTAGGTCTTTGACCCGCACCGATCACGAACGAAGAATATAAAGGAGACCACAAGGCATGTCACAGCGCAATCCCTTGAACGAGCGATATCAGCAGCGTGAAGGCGGCAAAACTCGCAAATCCGCTGCTTCTGCAAAGCCAGCCACGAAGGCGGCTTCTACGGTCTACATCGCCGATCCGAATGCCAAACCGAAGAAGAGTTTCTTGGATCGCTTCAAGAAGCAAGAAGAGCCAGTGAAGATGAGCAAGTCTCAGCAGAAGAAGGCTGCTGAAGCTGCTGATCAACAGGGCAAGAAGAAGGGCAAATGGACGCTCAACGACATGGAAGGCTCCGAGAAGATGGAGTCGACAGAAGGTCTTTCTGAAGAAACGAAGAAAGCTGCCCGTAAGAAATATCTCAATCCTGGTACTAAGGAATACAAGAGATGGCGTACGATCTGGTGGATCGTTATCGCTTGCGGCGTTATCTCGCTCATTCCGCCTGTGCTTGCTCCTCAGTATTTCGTCGACAACGCTACCATGTCCATGGTCTTCTTTGGCTTGGGCTATGCGTTCCTTATTGCCGCAGTCGCCATCGATGCGATCAAGATTCGTCCTTTGCGTAAGGCTGCACGTGGCGGCAGCATCAAAGAGGATCGCTCCAAAGAAGCGACTGCTGCACGCAAACAGGCTAAGAAGGAAGCCATCGCAAAAGAAGAAGCGAAGGCTGCTAAAAAGGCATCACGAAAGCGTTCCTAGTTCCAATGCGTCTCGTTTCGTGGAACGTGAATGGCCTACGAGCCATCATGAAAAAGGGCTTTCTCGATGTGTTCACTGAGCTGAACGCAGACGTATTTGCCTTGCAGGAGACTAAACTGCAAGAAGGGCAGATCGAACTCGATCTGCCTGGCTATACGCAGAATTGGAGCTATGCCGAGCGCAAAGGCTATTCAGGCACAGCGGTCTTTTCCAAAGAGGAACCTCTTCAGGTCATTCATGAAGTGGGTGTACCCGAACTTGATACCGAAGGCCGTGTGGTCATTTGCGAATTCGAGAAATTCTGGTTCGTGAATGTCTACACTCCAAACGCGCAGAGTGAACTAGCCCGCATCGATCACCGTATGCATTGGGATGATGTATTTCGTGAGATGTGCGTGGGTCTTGAACAAGGCGTCTTGCCTGATGGCTCGAAAGGCAATGCAAAGCCGGTGATCTCTTGTGGCGATTTTAATGTCGCGCATCAGCCTATTGACTTGAAGAACCCTCGTACGAATGTGGGCAACCCAGGCTTTTCCGATGAGGAACGCGCTAAATTCACTGAATTGCTGGATGCGGGTTTCGTGGATACCTATCGCAGTTTGCATCCCACCACTGAAGGGGCATATAGCTGGTGGAGTTATCGTTTTAACGCACGGGCAAATAATGCAGGATGGCGGATCGACTATTTCATCGTGAGCACGTCCATCCGAGATAACGTGGTCATGGCTTGCATCTGGCCAGAGATTATGGGCAGCGATCATTGTCCCGTTTCGATCGAGCTCGATATCGAAAGCATGTAAAAGTGCTGATGAGGCACTTTATTCATCAAAGATAAGGACACAAGGAAGAACATCATGGCAATGGATCTTGAAAAGATTGAAGAGGGCGTTCGACTCATTCTCGAAGGCATCGGAGAGGATCCCGATCGCGAAGGTTTGCTCAAAACACCTGAACGAGTTGCGCGTATGTATGCAGAATGTTTTGCGGGCCTTGAAGAAGACCCAGCTCAGCACTTCGAGACCACATTCGACGAGCATTCACAGGAGCTCATCATCCTTCGGGATATTCCTTTTTTCTCGATGTGCGAACATCACCTCGCTCCCTTCTATGGAAAGGCGAACATCGCCTATATCCCAGCAGCTGACGGTCGCATTTGTGGTCTTTCGAAGCTCGCTCGTTTGGTTGAAGTGTTCGCACGCCGCCCACAAGTTCAGGAACGTCTCACCTCTCAGATCGCCGATACGCTTATGAATGAATTAAATCCCCAAGGCGTGGTGGTCGTTATCGAGGCTGAGCATATGTGTATGAATATGCGTGGCGTGAAGAAACCTGGATCGAAAACGATCACGCGCGCAGTACGTGGATCGTTCGAGAAAGACGAGGCTGCGCGCCGCGATGCGCTTGCGCTCATGAACCAGTAGTGAAGGTGCGTAAGTTCTGCAGAAGTACAAGCGTGGAGGCTTGAGTGAAGCTCATACGTTACTATACCTATAGTTGCGCTACAAAGAGCAACAAGGGAATCATCGAAAGGATGCGCTATGCGCTGTGTAATATCTGTTCTTGGTAAGGACCGTTCAGGAATCGTCGCGGCGGTTTCAGGCGTACTCGCTGAAAAGGGTGCCAATATTGACGACATCAGTCAGACTATTTTGGACGATATCTTTTCGATGACCATGCTCGTGCGTCTTGATACTGCTGTTGCAGACTTTAACACAGTGCAAACGGCGCTCGAAGCGGTGGCCGAGGATCTTGGTGTGCAGATCATCCTGCAACGTGAAGATCTTTTTCAGTTCATGTACAAGATCTAAATGCTGGGCACACGCGCACTCGTTTTGGCAAACGGTTGCGCCAAAGGAAGAAGGAGCGCTGCATTGTTGGCAGTGCATCGAGATAGGGGATCAAAGTGGATACAGGCAATATGCAAGAGACCGTTATCAATGTTCTCTTCATCGCAGTCTTGGTGGTCATTGCTGCAACGTTGTTCTGGGATGTGCGCAAGAAACGCAATCGTTTGAAGGTTGCCCAGCGTGAAGAGGTTGAACTAACCGAGAATCTGCAATCGAAACTTCCTGAGGGCTATACCGTTCTTACCGATGTATATCTGCTCACAAAGGTCGGACGCTCCCGTGCTGACTTTGTCATTTTGTGCCCCTATGGCATCTTTGCGCTCGAATATCGCCAGTTCTATGTATATATTCGCGCCGATGAAGAGGCAAGCCGCTGGACGTATGCTCCTGGCATCAAGGGCAAGCCTTTCACAAGTCCGCTCTATCAGTCGAAGATTCACCTGCATTGTATTCAAGAGCTGATTGGCGACAAACCTGGTTTGAAGTGTTATCCCATGGTCGCATTTCCGACTGTTGCAGAGATCGAGCTGCAAAACCCAACTGACACGGCCTTTGTTGGGCTGGTAACGGGGGTTCTTCCCTTCATCGAAAAGTGGCAAGACGAAGTCTGTCTGACTGCTGATGAGATATCGGCTATCGCTGAACTTCTTTCGCTCAATAGCGAAAAGGTAAAAGAGATGGAAAAGCCAGAGCCAGCAAAAGAAGCACCCGAAGAATACAAAGCTTTCATCCCGGGCGATTTTCGTGATCCTGAGGAAGATGACGAAGACTGGGAAGAAGATGATGACGACGAGCAAGAGCCTGGGTCAGAAGAAGAGGACCGAGACGACGCCGAAGGAACCGAGGAGGCAGAACAAGATTCTGCAAAGACCTCCGATCAGGATGAAGATGAACGTAGATAACACCAGCGAAACGCCCATTGAAATGGGCGTTTCTCATTCACAAGCAGCAGCAAGATCATTTGCCGATTTCGTTGATACCATTGCGGCGCTCCGTCGTCCGGATGGCTGTCCGTGGGATCGCGAGCAAACGCATGCTTCTATTGCTTCGAACATGCTCGAAGAGGCGTATGAGGCGCTCGATACGATCGAGAAGAACGATATCGCTCATATGCGCGAAGAACTTGGTGATGTGCTCTTACAGGTCGTTTTGCAAAGTCAGATTGCGGCTGATGCGGGTGAATTCACTATTGATGATGTATGCCGCGAGGTGAATGCAAAGATTATCCGTCGCCATCCGCATGTTTTCGGTGAAGCCGAAGCGGGAGATGCGAACAGCGTTCTTGATATGTGGGATCAGATCAAGCTCGCGGAACGAGATCAGGCTTTGTCAGAAGACGAGACGAACCAACGGCCCGAGAGCATCCTTGAGAGCGTCCCGGTTTCGTTTCCCGCTCTCCTGCAAGCTCAGAAGATCTCTCGTAAGGCGGTTTCTGCTGGGTTCGAGTGGGATTCGGTCGCGCATGTGTGGGAAAAGGTTCATGAAGAAGCGCAAGAGCTTCAGGCTGCATATGCCAAAGCTCCTAAGTCAGAGAATGGCAAGATGCTGAAAGATACACCAGAATTTGCAGAAGCGCAGCTTGAGATGGGAGATGTGCTCTTCTCGCTCGTCAATGTTGCTCGCAAGATGGGCATCGATGCTGAAGGCGCGCTGCGTGCGACCTGTATGAAATTCCGCAAGCGTTGGGCCTCCATGGAAGAAGCGGCCTATCAACAAGGCGTTAAGCTAGAAGACCTTCCCATGAGCGACATGCAAGCACTCTGGGATCAGGCGAAAGCTGTTGAATAGCGACCGCCGAACAGCTGCGTTTGTTTTGATTATTGACACAAGCAGCATCTATTGAGAAAATAACCAATGCTGCAAAGCACAAACATATGCGCCGTTACCTCAGCTGGATAGAGGGACTGACTACGAATCAGTACGTCGGGGGTTCGAATCCCTCACGGCGCACCACTTAAAACACCAGGTCAGAACGTTTTGTTCCGACCTTTTTCTTTTAGCGCTGCAATAAGGCACAGATGAGGGCTTCGGTTATTTCTTGGGCTTGTTCTCTGTCGAGACCGGCTACGTTCATCACGTAGGTTGCTTTTGTGCTTAGAGCATCCGATCGCGCTTGATTTGAAAAACGGTATGACTCGATGTTCGCAAGACGAATGCCAAGACCGAGCGCTCGTTGTTCGAGTGTGCTTGTGCAGAGGTTTTGATCGCGTTCGGGGGCATCATTCGATAGTGCGGCAAGATCTATATCCATGAGAAAATGCAGCCCCGCGTCAACTCCACGAAAATGCAGATAAGGGCCAGCGGCGCTCGTGCTTAAGCGAGCGACCAGATCATCTTGTAGCCGTCGATAAGTTGCGCGCTGTCTATTCACGTGTCGCTCGTAGTCACCTGCGACGATGAAGTGGGCAAGTTCCAATTGTTCGAGTGCGCCGACCATACAGCTTCTCGATGCAAAGCGGAGCCTGAACTCACGCATCAGATGCGGCGGCAGCACCATGTAGGCGATACGAAAGACGCTTCCCAGGCTTCGAGTGAAAGTATTGAGGTAGATCACTGACTCATGGGCATCGCTTGCGAGCAAAGGAGGGATCGGCCTGCCATGCATGCGAAATTCGCTATCGTAGTCGTCTTCGACAATGTAACATCGACCTGCTGCAGATCCACGGTCGGCCCAGTCAAGCAATTCACGACGACGCGGGGCGCTCATCACGACCCCGGTTGGGAATTGGTGGGCAGGCGTGCAATGCGCGATGCTCGCTTGGCTCATTTCAAGATCAGCAACGCTCATCCCCTCATCGTCGACTGCGATGGTGGCGAGTGAGACGTCATTCAGTTCGTAGTGTGCGCGTAAGGTGGGATAGCCTGGATCTTCAATCGCGAACGTTCGGTTGCGACCGAGCAGCTGCACAAGGATGCCATAGAGGTCTTGAGCACCTGCACCAATAATGATTTGCTCGGGAGAGATGTTCAACCCCCTAAATCCTGCAAGATGATCGGCGATAGCCACACGTAATTCTTCTGCTCCGCAATTGTCGTGTGCGGTTTGCAACAAGTGACCCTTTGATGCCTCGTTCAGGGTGCGTCTGACTGTCTTCGCCCAGACAGGAAAAGGAAAGATGCTTCCTGAGCGATGGGTGCCAGAGAAGTCTGCAAGTAGAGGAGTGGCGCGATCGAGCTTTGTCGCTAAAAGCGCTCCATCATCAAGTGCTCTCATGTTTTTGCGCGAGGAAACTTTGCGTGTTTTGGGTTTTTGCGGCATCGAAGGAAGCTCGTTTACGAAGTATCCTTTTCGCTCACGTGACTCGACATACCCTTCAGCAACAAGCTGGCGATACGCATTCTCGATCGTGATGACGCTTACGCCTAAATGAGCAGCGAATAGACGTTTTGAGGGCAGTTTGTAGCCAGCAGGCAAACGTTGACATTCAATATCATCACGGATCGCTCGATAGAGTTGCTCGTAGAGCGATCGATCGCCTTTTTGATGGAGTTGATAGGTCAACATGAGCCTATTTCCAATCTGGTCTTATTAAAAACTTCGAAACTGAACATTTTGATATACCCACTATAACTCTAGCATGTACGAAAAAGCGGTGGCGTTGCTCATCGCTTGAAAGAATAACGAACAAGAAAGAAGGCTTGATATGCCAGAGACGAATACGATGCAGACAGAGACAGAGGATCAGCAAACACGCGCGAAGCTCAACAGACAGCTCGCGCAGATGCTCAAAGGCGGTGTCATCATGGATGTGACCACGCCAGAACAAGCTCGCATTGCGGAGAAGGCGGGCGCATGTGCAGTTATGGCACTCGAGCGTATCCCTGCTGATATCAGGCTAGCAGGCGGCATCTCTCGCATGAGCGACCCAAAGATGATCAAAGGGATCCAAGATGCAGTCAGTATTCCGGTCATGGCAAAATGCCGTATCGGTCATTTTGCCGAGGCGCAGATCCTCCAGGCTATTGACATTGACTACATCGATGAGTCTGAGGTGCTCTCACCTGCAGACGACACATACCATATCGATAAGACAAAGTTCAGCGCACCGTTTGTTTGTGGCGCACGTGATCTCGGCGAGGCATTACGTCGCATCGCAGAAGGTGCGTCCATGATCCGCACGAAGGGCGAGCCAGGTACCGGCGATGTTGTGCAAGCAGTGCGTCATATGCGCAAGGTGAACGCCGAGATACGCCGCGTCGCTTCCATGCGAGAAGACGAGTTGTTCGAGGCAGCGAAAGAGCTTGCGGTGCCGTATGACCTGCTGCTTGAAGTTCACGATATGGGCCGTTTGCCGGTTGTTAATTTCGCAGCAGGCGGTATTGCGACACCGGCCGATGCGTCGTTGATGATGCAGCTGGGTGCTGAAGGAGTGTTCGTTGGATCGGGTATCTTCAAATCGGGTGATCCTGCAAAGCGTGCAGCTGCCATCGTCCGCAGCGTGGCAAATTATGAAGACGCAGAATTAGTTGCTGCGCTTTCTGAGGATCTGGGCGAAGCAATGGTTGGTGTGAACGAAAACGAGATAGAGATCATCATGGAAGAGCGTGGTCGATGATGACGAAGGTCGGCGTTTTGGCGCTGCAAGGCGACTTCGAAGAGCATGCGCAACGTTTGCAAGGATTAGGCTGCGAGACGATCGAGCTTCGCTGCGCAGCCGATCTGGATCATGTATTCGATGCGCTCGTGCTGCCTGGTGGAGAATCGACCGTTCAAGCAGCATTGCTCGCTGAATTCGAGATGCTCGAGCCAATGCAAAAGATGATCACCGAAGGAATTCCGGTTTTTGCTACCTGCGCAGGTCTGGTGCTGCTAGCGCAAGAGGTTTCCTATACCAATGGCGAGCAAGGCAATGATGCACGGATCGAGCAGACAAGAGGAACGATCGCCACGTTGCCGGTGTGTGTACGACGCAACGCTTATGGCAGACAGCTTGCCAGTTTTCATGCAGTCGCGCCATTTCGAGAGAGCGCTACAAGCACGTACGAAGACGCTCCCTGTATCCCGATGACCTTCATTCGTGCTCCTCTGATCGATGAGGTTGGCGACGGGGTAGAAGTGCTTGCAACAATCGATGATGCGATCGTTGCTGTTCTATACGCTAACCAGCTCGGTATCACGTTTCATCCTGAGCTTGATGATGACGATACGATCTATCAGCTTTTTCTCGATCTCGTGGAAAAGAGGGCTTGAAGTTCGATACGGCTGATGCTCACGTTGTCATCGAAGTTTGGTCAGGATCGTTCGATATCGGGCTTACTCTTCAAGACAAGCACACAGAAGAAGAGCGCGAGCAGAACAAGACCTCCGATGAGTGAAGGCCAGGGGGATGCGCTCAGGCCCGCTACGATGTAGCCGATGAAGCAGATCGCGGCTACAAAGCTCGCATAGGGTAGCTGTGTTGTGACGTGTGCAAGATGATTGCAGCTTGCACCAGCAGATGAGAGGATCGTCGTATCCGATATGGGCGAGATATGATCACCATAGACCGCTCCTGCGAGTGTCGCACCAATAGTGAGCAAGAACAGGGGGTCATCAGGCGTGAATACGCCAATTACGATAGGGATGACCAGTGCGATCGTGCCCCATGAGGTTCCCATGGCAAAACCAATGAAGGCTGAAGCGATGAAGATGACCGCAGGAAGGAATTGCAGTGCAAAGCCAGCAGAATCGAGACATCCTGCGATAAAGGTTCCGGTACCGAGCATGTAGCGGCAGCAACTACCCAAAGACCAGGCAAGCACCAAGATCATGATCGCTTCGACCATCGATCGCATGCCTTCAGAGGCACCAGTGATGAAGCTCGAGAGATCGAGGAGCTTTCGGGGCAAGTAGAGCAGTGCCGCTACCACCAATGCTACGATCGACCCGATGCAGAGCCCTGCGATGGGATCTTTGCCCATCGCGGTGGCAAAATCAACACCGCTAAAGAAGCCACCCATGTACATCATTCCCAGGATCGCAAAGATAATGAGGATAAGGATCGGCACGATCAGATCGTAAACATGGCCATTGCGTGCGATATGCACTTCGTCGTAGGACTTGAGCGCATCGCCTGCCATATCCTGTAGACGCACATTCTCTTCGAGCGCCTCATCGATATCTTCGCGCACAGCTTCCGAAGTAGGTGCAAGTGATTCTTCTGCCGCATGCTTGATACCTTTGCGCGGATGGGTGAAACGTGTCTCGAACGCCTGCTGAGCGCGCTTCATCGGTCCCCAATCTCGTCCGCATGCGCACATTGTGAATACGAATACGATGGTAAGAAGCGCATAGAAGTTGTAGGGGATGGAGGCAACAAAAGTGTTGAAGCCGTCTTCTCCAAGGTAGCCGCCTACTGCTACTGCCCACGAAGAAACAGGCACGATGATGCAGATCGGAGCAGCGGTCGAGTCAATGATCCATGCAAGCTTCTCACGACAGATCTTAAAACGATCGGTGACGGGGCGCATCACGCTGCCGACGGTGAGACAGTTGAAGTAGTCATCCACGAAGATGATCACACCCAGCACAGCAGTTGCGATCTGCGCAACACGTGGATTCTTGATGCGCTTCACCGCCCATTTCGCATAGGCCAGCGATCCACCTGCTTTTGTGATGAGCATCGTGAGCGCACCCAATAATGCAAGGAATAAGATGAGCCCTGCATTGGATGCTATCTGCTCGATGAACAGGGCCGGTAACAAGCTCAATCCCTCGATGGTCTGCTCGACTCCAACGCCTGAAAGGTTGAACTGATAGATCAGCAACCCCGCGACAATGCCGACGATCAGCGAAGAATACACTTCTTTGGTGAGAAGCGCGAGCGCAAGCGCCAGAAGCGGCGGAACGAGCGACCATGCTCCCGTATCCAGTAAGACAAAGCCTTCCATGTAAGATTCCTTATCTTTGTTTCATAGCCACACGACCGCGTAACCCTTGAGTGTCTGTTCGGTCGCGCCTCCTTTTATCTTTGCAGCTCGATCAACCGAAGGTGGCACCCGGTGCATAAACAAAGTGCGTATCGATGATGGTCGTGCGAATATAATCGAGCGTTTCATCTTCTCCGTGCTTTGCAAGATGTTCTAATAGCACGTAGAGAAACGCAGCTGAATCAGGATGAAAGGGCAAGTTTCCCGCAGAAAGCTCGCGCTGGAAATACTCGAGTGGCGATGAATCGCAATACGCATCTTTCGAGTAGACCTTCGATGCAGCGATACGATCACAGAACATCTCGACCACATAGCGGGTCGGGATGAGATTGCCATATAACGTTCCATCGCCGCCTTCACGCATGTCGGTCCAGTATTCATAATGATGCTTGTTGCGTCCTTTGTGATGGATCCACGCGCGCGAAAATCCCTTCTCATGACGTTCTGCTGCATTGGGCGAACGAGTTCCTTGGTAGTAGTGGATGCCCACTAAGAATTCATCGGGCGAAAACTTCGAGAGGTCATGCACGATTCCTTGTAGCGGGATCCCGCATCGCAGGCATAATTCGAAGACGAGCCACTTATGCAGCGAGACCGTAGCAAGATGATGCCATGCATTTTTGAGATAGCGCATTGCATCTGGTGCACCCTGTTCTTCTTCGCCATTGCCGTCACTGTGCATCTGGGCACCTTCGAGTTCATGCTCGAGCGTTGTGGTGGTCTTTTCTGCCATAGGGCGCCCCTGTCGTCTGGTTCAGCAATGAGTTTCGTGAGTCCGTGCTTCGATTCGCGCTACAATACAACTTTACGGTTGAAAGGAAGCAGTATGAGCGAAGAAAAAAGCAGTGCTCTTTATCAAGATATTGTAGCGGTTAATTCCATCGATCCTGCCCTTTATGATATGTACCCCGTTAAGCGCGGTCTGCGCAACAACGACGGGTCAGGCGTTATCGCGGGCATCACGAACATCTCAAACGTTCATGGCTACATGATGAACGAAGGCGATAAGGTGCCAGTGGAAGGTCAGCTGACGTTCCGCGGTTACGATATCTATGATCTACTCAATGATGCGAGCCCTGAAAAGCGCTTTGGTTTTGAAGAGGTCGCTTACCTGCTCATGCTCGGTAGCTTGCCTACGCAAGACCAGCTCGATCAGTTTGTTGCTGCTATAGATGAGCAGCGCGAGCTACCCGACGGCTTCACAGCTGATCGCATCATGCGCCATCCTTCCTCGAATCTTATGAACGTTCTTTCGCGTTCGGTTCTTTCACTCTATGCCGATGATGCTGAAGCTGAAGACCGTTCGTATGAACACGAGCTTAAGACTGCTATCTCGCTTATCTCGCGTCTGCCACGCATCATGGTGCTCGCTTATTATGCCAAGCAGGCATTCTTCAATGGCGATTCGATGATCATGCATCGTTTTGTTCCGGGCCAAAGCTCGTCTGAGACTATTCTTTCCATGTTGCGTCCCGATCGTGAGTTCACTGCCGAGGAAGCGCGCATGCTCGATATCATGATGTGCTTGCACGCCGAGCACGGTGGTGGCAACAATTCGACGTTTACCTGTCGCGTGCTCTCATCTTCCGACACCGATCCCTATTCTGCCTATGCAGGTGCGATCGGTTCCTTGAAGGGATCGAAGCATGGTGGAGCGAATCATCAAGTGCTCGCTATGCAGAAAGAGATCAAGGAAAACGTGAAGAATTGGGATGATGAAGACGAGGTCGCATCCTATATCGCAAAGATCGTGAACAAAGAAGCCTACGATAAGACGGGTCTCATCTATGGTATGGGTCATGCGGTCTATACGCTTTCCGATCCTCGTGCGATCGTCTGCAAGGATTTTGCGACGCGTCTTGCACAGGGCACGGAATATGAAGCAGAACTGAATCTGTTGAAGTCCATCGAGAAGTTGGCACCAGAGGTCATCTTGCGCGAAAAGGGAACTGATAAGGATATGTGCGCCAATGTCGACATGTATTCTGGGTTCGTCTATTCCATGATGGGGATCCCAGCAGATCTCATCACTCCCTTGTTCGCTTGTTCGCGCATGTCAGGATGGGCTGCTCATCGTATAGAAGAATTAGTATCTGGCAAGCGCATCATCCGCCCTGCCTACAAGACAGCAGTGAAGCCACAAGCATACGTGCCGATAGAGAACCGTTAACCGCTGATTCTCCACGCATACCATGAAGAATCGCTTTGATTGAAACTTAGATAATCTAAATATCGCTACACTACAAGAGAAATAGTATTGCGATGAATCGCTCTCATTGCTAGAGAACATCTCGCATAAAAGGACGGTTGCCCCGTCCTTTTTTCACGCTACATCAGAGCATATCTCTTATGGAAAGGAACGCTTTCATGGGTCTTACACGTGAACAAGCGGTCAATGTTGCCGTCCTTTTGATCGGTACGTTCGTGGTCGTACTCAATCAAACGCTGCTTTCGCCAGCGCTTGCATCGATCATGCGCGACCTTGCGATCGATGCCCCTACGGTTCAGTGGGTCATGTCCATCTATTCATTGGTCGAAGCGGTGATCATTCCTCTCTCGGCGTTCCTTATTGGGCGCTTCACCACTCGTCAGCTTTTCATCACGGGCTTGAGTGTCTTTACGGTGGGAAGTTTGTTCTGTGCGCTCTCGCCAGATTTCATCTTCCTGTTAGCCGGTCGTGTATGTCAGGCGATCGCTGCAGGTATCTTCATGCCTATGATCTTTACGGTCTTGCTGCTCATCTTTCCCCGCGAAAAGCGTGGTTCTGCGATGGGTCTTGTCTCGCTCGTTATTGGCTTTGCACCTGCAGTTGGCCCAACGCTCTCAGGTGTGCTGGTCGACAGCATCGGATGGCGTATGCTCTTCGTGGTGGTAACCGTAGCGGGTGCTATTCTGCTCTTGGTATCAGTGAAGACTTTGAAGAATTATGGCGATTTCGAGCGCACGACCTTCGATAAACCCTCGGTGGTGCTCTCTACGATCGGCCTGGTCAGTCTGCTCTATGGTCTTTCAACCTTCTCGTCTACGACGAACTATTTGCTTACTGCTGCATTCATCATCGTTGGCGTCGTGGTCGTTGCGATCTTCGTTCGTCGCCAGCTCAAGCTTGAGAACCCGCTTTTGAAGGTTACGGTCTTAAAGACGCGAAACTATCGTATTGCGATCATCGTCTCTATCATCAATTTTGGCGTGCTCATCGGTCTCGGTACGATCCTGCCCCTTTATCTGCAGACGCTTCGTGGATTCACGGCGCTCGAAACGGGTCTCACCATGTTGCCGGGTGCGCTCATCGGCGCATTCATCGGCTTCTTTGCTGGCCGTCTGTTCGACCGTTTGGGAGTGCGTAAGTGCGTTGTGCCCGGTGTGTGCCTCTTCTTCTTCGGTGCGATCGGTTTCTTGTTCTTTGATCTGAATACCGATTTGGTGGTCATTTGCGCGATCTATACGATCGTTGCACTGGGTATCCAGTTCCTTTCTACTCCTATGAACACGTGGGGTATCAATTCGCTTGACAATAGTGTCATTCAGCATGCGAATGCGGTGACCAACACCATGAACCAAGTTTCGGCTGCTTTCATGACCGCGCTTATCGTGTCGATCTCTGCACTCGGTTATGTGGTTGCTCCGAACGCAAGTCCTGAGATACAGCTTTATGAAGGCGATCATCTGGCCTTTGCTGCGTCTGTTGTTCTGGCAGCGATCGCATTTGTTATCGTTATATTCTTCGTACGTGAGAGAAAGAGAAAAGCCGAGCATCTTGCTCCTGAGGCTATGCAGCAATTCGATCCGACCGAGGACGCAGAGAAGATCCCAGTCAGCCGTGCGATGAATCACGATCCCTATTTCGTCACGAGCGATGCTACTATTCGCGAGGTTGCGCAGATCATGGTTGAGAAGAAATCGGGCGGTGTTACCATTGTCGACGAGGATCATAAGGCGGTCGGCTTCATCTCTGATGGCGACATCATGAAATATATTGGTCGCGATGATGGCATCCTTGATTCGACTTACATGCTCTACCAGGTTCCCGATCCGCAAACGTTCCCTCAACGCGTCAGCGAACTGATCGACATGAACGTGATGAAGATCGCTACCAAGAACGTGGTTGCGGTGAAGGCAGAGTCTTCTCTTGAGGATGCTTGCCGCATCCTTTCGGAAAAGCGTATTAAGAAGGTACCGGTCATCGAAGATGGGGTATTGGTTGGCTCGCTCTCGCGTGCAGACGTCATCCGTTCGACCATGGCCAATATCGTCAGCATCAAAGCGATGGCTGAAAAGGACAACGAGCGTAAAACGCAGCTCGATTAACGGATAAGCCATAAACAGATTTAAACCAGCTGTTCCTGAACCCACCTTGCAGACGACATCGGCAAGGTGGGTTTTGTTCTGTACCGCTCGTCCATACTGGTTGTGGTGTCGCTGGCCTTTGCTTTTACTATTGAGATTGTTGCGTATCGTTCTCTAGGAGCGATAACCCCAGTATCATTGAGGGGATCGAAGGAGTAGAAAGGAGGCGTCTATGATCATGCCCGAGATCCAAGGACAAGACGAGCTAAGTAAGCTTTCATTGCCTGAGGAAGGCATGGAAGGCGCTTCGAGTCTCTTTTCGGTCAGCACGGTTCCCGATCCAGATTCGACTCGACCGCTCATCATCGCGCTTTATTCTTCGGTGGGGTCGGGCCATCGTAGTGCGGCTGCTTCGACGGCTGCAGCGTTCGCTCAGCTGCGAGGTAAGCATCCGCTTGTCCCTGAAGATGTCGATATCGAGCTGCTCGATATTCTCGATTTTGGACGCATGAAGTTCGATGGCGAAAAAACGACCACGCTCTTCACCGGACCGACGCGTTATATTTACGATATCACCTGGTATTACGTGCTCACAGGCCGCATTTTGTGGGGAGGCGGGAGCGCGTGGTCGTATTTTATGTATGCACCTTTCACGCGCTATGTGCGCAAGCGCAAGCCGCTTGCTATCGTTGCAACGCACATCGTGGCAGCAAATGCCGCAGTGGCAGCACGCATGATCACCAAGCAAGAGTTTCCCGTTGTGTGCGTACCTACCGACTATGGCGTAGAGGGCCTTTGGCCGCATCGTTATAGCGACCTTTTCTGCGTTGCGGATGATCTTATGAAAGAAGAGCTCTATCCGCGTAAGGTCAAGCCTGAGGATATCGTGGTAACAGGTATTCCGGTCAAACCTAGCTTCGATCGTGAGTATGATCGTGATGAGGTACTAAAGAAATATGGTCTACCCACCGATAAGACCAATGTGCTTGTTATCGCAGGTGCGCGTTTGCGTCAGCCTTATGTGCTTTTTCGCGAGGTCATGGACGAGATCTTGAATGACCTGCCACAACTGAAAGATATGCATTTTTCTTTCCTTTCGGGCAGCGATGAAGAATACGCGGACCATTTACGTAAAGAATGCGAACAGAACCGCCTCGACAATGTATCGGTGTTCAATTATGTAGAGAACATCTCCGAGCTCATGAACGCATGTGATCTTGCTATTGCAAAATCAGGAGGTCTTGCCGTAACAGAGTGTTTATGTGCTCGCCTGCCACTCATCATCGTAGGCCGATCGTTTGGTCAAGAACGAGCGAATACCACCACGGTCACGCGTTCAGGAGCTGCGCGTCAAGTATTGAGCGCAACAGAGCTCCTTGAAGAAGTGAAGCGCCTGCAAGATCACCCTGAAGAGCTCCAAGCTATGATCGAGGGTGGCAAAGACTTGCGCAAGCCCGATTCCGCGCAGAGTGTTGCATTAGCTACGCTCGATAAGATCGGCAAGGTCAGGCGCCTGCGTAACATCTTCGTCTTCTTCTATTGGGGCAAGAAACCGCTTCGTATCCGCTAAGATAGACACAGCTGATCAAGATAGACATTCCGAAGGGAGCTTCGATGGAGGCATACAAGCAGGAATTCATTGAATTCATGGTAGAGAGCGATGTGCTCAAGTTCGGAGAATTCACGCTCAAGAGCGGGCGCAAGTCTCCTTTTTTCATGAATGCAGGTGCGTATGTGACAGGGGATCAGCTTCATCGCCTTGGGCTCTACTATGCGCGTGCCATCAATGAGAACTTCGGGCTCGATTTCGATGTCGTCTTCGGTCCTGCATACAAAGGAATCCCACTATCGGTCGTTACGGCAATGGCTATCAACGAGCTCTATGGTAAACAGGTACGCTATTGCTCAAATCGTAAAGAAGTGAAGGATCATGGTGATACAGGTATTCTGCTCGGTAGCGATCTGAAAGATGGCGATCGCGTGCTGATGGTCGAGGATGTTACGACCTCGGGCAAGTCCATCGAAGAGACCTATCCTATTATCACGGGTCAGGCAGATGTCGAGGTAGTTGGCCTTATGGTCTCGCTCAATCGCCAGGAAGTGGGCAAAGGCGGTTCAAAGTGCGCACTCGATGAAGTCTCGGAGCGCTATGGGTTTTCAACGGCTGCCATCGTCACGATGGATGAAGTGGTTGAATATCTTTTCAACCGAGAAGTGCAGGGCAAGGTGCGCATCGATGAAACGCTCAAAGCAGCGATCGATCGCTACTATGCTCAATATGGCGCTCAGGCATAGCTCACGCAAAGTAAAGACAAAACGCTTGAAAGGCTCGCATGGTAGCGAGCCTTTGCTTTTGTGAGAGGATCACTCAAGGCTTAATCAGCTCGACCGATGCCGCCCATATTCTCAAAGCGAGCCTGAAGGACTTCATTGGGGTAATAGGTGTCGAGCAGCTGCTCGATCGGCGTTGTTGCGGCGATCCCATGTGTGCGTGCATCAGCGCGCAACATCACAGCGATGGTCATGCAAGCGTCGCAGATCATGAACACGCAGAGCGCCCATGTGATGATGCGGTATGCGAGCCCCGCTGTATTCACGCGTGCGAGCATCCGTTTGACGAAAGGCCAACCAAGCTTTACCCAGGCAAGGCCGAGCAACCCCCAGACGATCATATGGAAGATATCAGTACGTCCGTTGAAGTTGAGCGGGGCCTCAAGATAACTCCAGGCAACGATGCCCCAAAAGGTCTCCATAGCCCAGCTGGCGAAGTATTCGAGCACGCCTCCTACTAAGGCTGCGATGCCGAAGATGGCGAGGCTCGAGCGGATGCCTTCCTTATCGAGCTTCATCGCAAGCAAGGTCAAAAGCCCCGCTGCGGAACCATAAATCGGGGAGAAGGGGCCCCAGATAAAACCCGCACGGCTCTCCCATTCGCCATCGAATGCGAAGAAATGCTGGAAGGTTTCGAATAGAAGTCCGACGATCGACATGAGCGTGAAGACCCAAGTGAGCATGAGAAGCGTTGAAAAACGCTTCGGGGATTCAGTGGCGTTCGTGCGCGACTCGAGCGCGCAGGTCGCATCGATACTCATCATAAAGCCTCGGATATGAGCAGCGAACCGCTGCCTGTGAAGCGCTCATCAGAAGGGTAGACGATCACGAAATCGACAGCGCTTTTTTGTGCCATCTGGCTATTGCCGCTATTCGCATCATCTGAAGGCGCGATGGCAATCTCGTATTCTTGCCCCTCACTTGATTCGATCAGCACCTGGCCCTCTTCGGCATTGCCCTCAGCGGGAGCTTCAACGTACTCAACGTTATCCCAGGTCGCACTTGACGCATCAAGCGAATGACGCACGGAAAGCAGCGCCTCGAAGAGGTTCGAGAGATTCGCTTCAGCAGTAGGGTTATCAGGTCTGCTCGTGAAGGCGACCACAAGATAGACATTGTCGCCTTCTACAACGATGCCTGCATCACTCACTGAGTCTTCAACGCCACTGTTTGAGACGCACCAGCCCGCTTTGTTGTAGATCGTAGCGTTGTTCATGCCGACTTGTTCTGCACCGTTGCGCAAGAATGAAGTTTCGGTACGCGAGAGCAGATCGCCGAGCCACTCGGCGGTGGAGCTGCCGGAATTCAGGTATTCCCAGGTGTGCATCCAGATAGTTGCGGAATCACGCACAGTGTAGGTAGGGAACGTTGAAGAATAGCCTGACGGATCGATGCCCATCGATTGGAGCCATGCGTTGTGATTTGATCCATCGAAGCTGTGTTTAAGTGAACGATAGGATTGGTTGTCCGACCAGATGATGGCATTCTCGATGCGCGTGCTCACAGCAGACTTTTGTAGTGTTCCACCATCGATGTATTCTTCGCACAGAAAGACGCTCATAGGTGCTTTGTAGGTGCTGGCACCATAGATCTTGGTGTCGATGTTGTAGCAGAATCCGCTTCCAGTATTCAGATTCATGATCAAAAATCCAACATCCTTATTGTCGGCTTGAAGCCAAGAGAGCGCGTTGGTTATCTCGCGATTATCGTCTTCGGAGAGCGTGGCGAACATCTGGTTACCACTTTCCACGAGCGAGAATGATTCAATGGTATTTGGCGTATAGGCAAGTTCTTGGACATTATGCTCATCAGGGGTATAGGAAACCTCAGGGGGGGCTTCTTCTTCGGCGGTGGTTTGCTCGGAGTGCGTATCCGTCGAGCATCCGTGCCCCGTGAATACCAGTGCGACACCAACGATCATGAGCGCAACGATGATAGCGATGAGTATCATCTGAACACGCGGCGATAGGTTATAGCGTGCCCAGGTGATGAGATTGCTTAAAAGCCGAAGGATCATCGATCCAAGCCATAGGAGACCACGCCCTATCGCTTTGAGGACGATCCAGAGATAATGGGCGACAGTTCGCACGATAGAGAACAGCTTTTCGAAGAATGTCGTCATGTTCTGAATTGTACTCATTTTTGTATATTGAACGGGTGAGATTCGTTCAGTAAACCAGATGAAACTCTAGAATAATCGGACAAGAGGTTTCATGCTGCATATATTAGTTACGTTTTGATGTATATTTTTCTTTACTGCTTAACCGTAGAGAAGGTTACGAGAGAATTGGAAGCAAGGCTTAAAAGGAGTAGATGACATCATGTCGGTTGGCATAAGCATAGTTCTGGTAGTTTTCTTTCTGCTCATGAACGCTTTTTTCGTCATTGCTGAATTTTCCTTAGTACGTATCAGAAAAACACAGATCGATGTCATGATGGAGGAAGGCGTGCGTGGCGCTAAGCGTGCGCAAGTCATCTCTGAAAACGTCAACGCCTATCTTTCTGCCTGCCAATTAGGCATTACGCTCGCATCGCTGGCCTTGGGCTGGTTAGGCGAACCTGCTGTCTCGAGCGTCATTCATGAACCGCTCGCGAGCATTGGTCTGCCTGATGCGGCGGTTTCTGCCATCGCAGTGGCGATCGGCTTCATTATCATCACGGCATTGCATATCGTCATCGGCGAGCTTGTGCCCAAATCGCTTGCGATCCTCAGCACAGAAAAGTATGCGCTGTTCACGGCAACGCCGCTCTACTGGTTCTATCGCATCACCTATCCCATCATGTGGCTTTTCAATACCACTACGAATGGGATCATGCGCCTGACTGGTCATGATGTGACCAGTGAGCATCAGGCCTATACCGAAGAAGAGATCAAGATCTTGCTCGAGGAAAGCGCAGAGAGCGGCGAGCTTGCTACTGACCAGTACGAGATCCTCGATAACGTTTTCGATCTCGATGATAAGGATGCCAAAGCCATCATGACACCACGTACGGAACTGGTGGCTATCGATATCGACGACGATCTCGATACGATTCTTGACATCATGGGAAAGAACAAATTCACGCGCTATCCAGTGTTCAAGGACAACAAGGATAACATCATCGGTTTTATCCATATCAAGGACGCCTATCGTCTGCCCCCAGACGCGACGAAGAATGATCTTATCATCCGTCCTATCAATCCGGTGCCAGAGAGCTTGGGCATCGATAAGCTTTTGCAGATGCTGCAAGACAACCATACTAAGATCGCAGTCGTGGTCGATGAGCATGGTGGCACGTCGGGTATCGTCACTATGTCAGATATCATCGCGCAGATCATAGGCAGCGTAGAAGACGAATACCTTCATGACGACCAAGACGAGATATTGAAGATCGGCGAAGATTCCTATGTGGTTGACGGCTCGCTGCCGGTTGATCAATTCGTCGAGTTTATTGGCTATGAACCGGTGCCTATCTACGATTATGAGACCGCAGGTGGCCTCATGCTTGACTTGCTCGATAAGATCCCGACCGAAGGCGATTCGGTCGAATTACGTCACGATGGTCGCTCCATCATGCTTAAGATCGATGCCATGGATGCACTACGCATCGATAAGATCGGTGTGGAATTCAAGCCAGAGCCTGAAGAAAAGGGCGAAGAGGAATAATCTATGGAGACGGAAACGACGAATACAAAGGTCAACCGTCTTGGCATAACCCACAGGCAAACGGTCATGATCGTTTTGTTGCTTATCGGCACGTTCATCACAGTGCTCAACCAAACGGTCGTGGCGCCAGCTCTTCCTTCCATCATGAACGACATGAGCATCAATGCTGCAACGGGGCAATGGCTCACCACGGGCTTCACGCTGGTGAATGCCATCATGATCCCAGTAACGGCATTCTTGATCGATCGTTTTCCTATTCGTAATTTGTTTCTTTTCTCTATGGCGGTATTCGCGCTCGGTTCGCTCTGTGCTGCATGGGGACCGAATTTCCCTCTCCTGCTCACAGGCCGTATCGTGCAAGCTATTGGCGCTGGTGTGCTTATGCCTATGGTTATGACCGTGCTCATGCTTACCTTCCCTATCGAGAAGCGTGGTTTTGCGATGGGGTTGTTCGGTATTGTTATGGCATGCGGTCCTGCTGTTGGTCCAACAGCAGCCGGTATCGTCATCGATATGGCTGATTGGCACATTATTTTCTACGTGGTCACGGTAGCAGCTGCTGCGGTAGCTATCATCACGCCGTTCACGATGGATCGTGTTGAGCCGAAGAACCCTGAAGCAAAGATCGATATTCTCTCGGTCGTCCTCTCGACCATCGGCTTCGGTTCGCTGCTCTATAGCTTTTCTGCGATCGGTAATAGCGGATTCGGGATAGAGTTCTTTGTCTCGTTTGCGATCGGCGCAGTAGTCGTGGTGCTCTTCTTCAGACGACAGTTGAAGATGAAGCAGCCGATGTTGCGCGTGCGCGTGCTCGAAAATCGAACGTTTCTTATTGGTACGATCATCGGCATGGTGGTGCAGGCAGCGCTCCTTTCGGTCGGCATTTTATTGCCCATCTATCTCCAGTCACTGCTCGGATATAGTGCGACCGAGTCAGGTTTGGTCATTCTGCCTGGTGCATTGCTCATGGGGATCATGGGTCCTATCGCAGGTCGTTGGTTCGACCGACATGGTCCGCGCGTGCTCGCGGTCACAGGCTCTCTTTTGCTCATGGTCGGCACGGTCATGCTCGCGTTCCTTGGGCCTGAGGTAAGTCTTGTTTATGTTGCAGTGATCATGGCGATCCGTCTGTTCGGTATGTCGCTTATCAATATGACTCTTACCACGTGGGCGATGAATGCGCTTTCGGATGATCTCATCAACCATGGCACTTCGGTGAACAATACGTTTCGTCAGGTATCAGGATCGCTTGGCACTGCAATTCTCACCTCGGTCTTTGCGATGGTCTCTGCTGCGCTCATTCCTTCTGAAGGTGAAACACTTGCAGGAGTGCATGGCGTCGATGTGGCTTTTGGCGTTTCAGCGGTGTTCTGTCTCATTGGTTTTGTTCTTGTGCTCCTTTTTGTGAAGAATGGTCGAGCCGAAACAGATATCGAACTTCCGCATCACGAGCATAGTGTGCTCGCCTCGATCATGAAGACCGATGTCTTCACCGTTCCTTCTACCTCCTCGGTGCTCGATGTTATGCGCGTACTCGTGGAAAAGAAGATCAGCGCAGTTCCTGTTATCAGCGAGGATGGGCGGGCGGTCGGCTTCATTTCAGATGGAGACATCATGCGTTTCCTTTCGAAGCGTAGTCACTACTACACCGATCCGGTCGTCATGATCATGCAAGCAGCCAACGATGATACGAGTTTTGACGACAAGCTCTCTGCGCTCATGCGCATGAATGTGATGGATGTTGCGACTAAGGGCATCATCGGAGTGAGCCTTTATGCGAAGCTGCCAGAGGTGTGTCGTGTGCTTGGGGATAATCATCTGAAGAAGGTGCCCGTGCTTGATAAGGGCAAGATCGTGGGCATGGTGAATCGAAGCGACGTGACGCTCTATTCGATGCAGACCTACATCAAAGCACAGGACGCCATCCTGTAGTGAGAGCGTCGATATTCTTGTGCGCCTTGCGTGCGTACTACAGCGGGAAGAGAGACGAGGGGGATTCATGGAAGATCTACCGATGGTGAGCATCGAAGAGGGCCGAACGATCGTGCTCGATGCGGTTGAAGTACTTGAGAGCGAGCAGGTGACGCTTGTTGATGCGCTTGGGCGTGTAGCGGCACACGACCTGGTGAGCGATATCGATATAACGCCATTTGCGCATGCGGCCATGGACGGCTTTGCGCTCAAGGCCGATCAGATCTCAGCTGCATGTACCGAAGAGCCAGTTGTCTTGAAAGTGATCGCAGAAGTGCCCGCAGGAAGTACGTATGAAGGCAATATCGCGCCAGATGAATGTGTCCGCATCATGACCGGCGCACCGCTTCCTGCATGTGCCGATTCAGTCGTGAAATACGAACTCGTGGATTATCGTGGTGGCGATGGGCGCCAAGGATCTCAGGTCGCGTTTTCTGAGCCGACCAAGAAGCGCAGCAACGTGCGTGAGGCTGGTGAAGAGATCGCGTGTGGGGAGGTCGCCATTCATGCAGGCGAGGTCATTCGTGCAGCGGGAGTCGGCTTTCTTGCAAGTTGCGGCATCACAGAAGTGCCAGTTTATCGCCGTCCAAAGGTGGCGATCATTTCGATCGGAAGCGAGCTGGTTGATCCAGAGGTGAAACCAGGCCCGGGGCAGATCCGTGATGGTAATGCTTATGCGCTGGCTGCCTGCGTCAAGGAAGCAGGTGCTATTCCCACGATCTACCCGATCGTCAAAGACGACTTCGTTGCGATCCACGACGCGGTCGTATTAGCATTGCAAAACCACGATTTCGTCGTTTCGTCTGGCGGTGCATCTAATGGAGATTATGACTTCATCAAGGACGTTATCGAGCAGATGGGGGAATTGAAGATGACGCTTGTGAACATGCGCCCCGGTAAAGCACAAGCATTTGGTCTTGTGGAGGGTGTTGCAGTGCTCGGACTTTCAGGCAATCCGGCAGCAGCCTATTGCGGTTTCGAGATGTTCGTTCGCCCTGCACTTCGCAAGATGCAAGGGTTCAGCACGTTTGCAAGACCCACCTTACGAGCGGCTCTTGCGAGTGATCGCAAGAAGAAAGATGCGCGTTGTTTGCTCTTGCGCGCAAGCCTTGAAGAAGGACCGGATGAGCGTTTGCGGGTTGTGCCTGCGAAGAATCAGAATTCAGGATTGTTTAGCACGCTTCAGCGTGGAACTTGCCTTGCCCTTCTTCCTGCAGGAGTGCCTGAAGGTGGTCGCGTTCTTGCGGGCACACAAGTCGATTGCATCTTGCTTGATGTTGAAGAAGGGACCGTGATCGCATGAAATTCGCCGTCATCGTATGTTCGGATACGCGCACTCTCGCGCAAGATACCGCAGGCATTGCGCTCGAGAGTTTGATCGGTGATGCCGGTTGGCAGTCTGTGTCACGTACGGTCGTTGCTGATGAGCGCACTGCCATCGCGCACGCAATCGAGGATGCGTGCGATCATTTGTGTGCCGATATCGTCATCACGTGTGGAGGAACCGGTCTTTCTCCGCGCGATGTCACTCCGGAAGCAACGCAAGATGTATGCGAGCGCATGGTTCCGGGTATTGCCGAGGGAATGCGCGCTTACAGTATGAAGTTCACCGATCGCGCGATGCTCTCGCGTGCAGTGTGTATGCAGCGCGGCAATGCGCTCGTTATCAATTTTCCAGGAAGTGAAAAAGCAGTTCGTGAGAATTGGGAAGCGGTGTCAGGCGTTCTTGAACATGCACTCAAGATGATAGCAGGCGCTGGTCACTGAGCGTCTTTGCGCGTCCAGGTGCCGCTCTTGCCGCCTTCTTTGCGCACGAGACGGATCTCGCCGATCTCCATGCCTCGATCGATCGCCTTACACATATCGTAGATGGTCAAGCATGCGATGGATGCAGCAGTGAGCGCCTCCATCTCTACGCCTGTTTTGCCAACAAGAGAAGCGCGTGCAACTACATGGATCCCGCACGGATGTTCACCGTTGGAGTGATTCGGGCGCGTTTGTGTCGAAGGAGCATCGTCTCCCCAGATGGGTAACAGATCAATCGTCACATTCGTGAGCATGAGCGGATGACACAGCGGAATCAGATCACTTGTTTTTTTTGCAGCCATAATGCCTGCGATGCGGGCGGTTGCGATCACGTCGCCTTTTTTTGCGCGGTGCGAAAGGATAGTAGCGAGCGTGGGTGCTTGCATGGTGATGAAGCCTTCTGCGATGGCTGTACGCTTCGTCTCGGCTTTTTCGGAGACATCGACCATATGGGCATTGCCCTGTTCAGTAAGATGGGTCAACTTCATATCCGCGCTCATGGTGCTCTTTTCGGTCTCGATAGGCAGTCGTCTTTCGACCTATTCTAGCGGTTGTTCGTAAAGAGAAGCTTGCGATTGGCAAACCCTGGACTTCTTTGGTCGCAAATGCGGCGGGGAAGTGCGATATGCGCTTGTTCGGGCATTATCGATATTTGTGACGATGGAGAGCTCTAGCCACCGACTTGGACCATTTCTCGCATCGTGCCCTGGCGGCTTTCGTGGCTCTCTGGCTTTTGTTCGAGTGCACGAGCAAAGAGCGTCTCAAGCTCACCGTCTTTGCCTTCTCGCAATGCGCGACGTACGTCCAGTTCTTGGTCTGAGAAAAGGCAGAGACGAAGTTTGCCATCAGCGGTCAGGCGTAAGCGATTGCACGAAGAGCAAAAATGTTCGGAGACTGAGGTGATAAATCCGATGGTTCCGATCGCGCTTGGTAATTTCCAATAACGCGCAGGCCCCCATCCAACAGGGATGTGCTCATTCGTTTCAGGCTTATGAGGGTCGAGCGGAATGAGCTCTCCAATGCCGCTGTGCTTGCATGAATCGTTGATGGTCTCGATCATCTCAGGAAGTCTTATGACCTCCTGCTCGCTCCAGTGCACAAGTCGATCCGAGCACGATGACCCAAGCGGCATGTACTCGATGAAGCGTACATGAAGGGGCAGATCGCAAGTGAGCCGCGCGAACGCACCAAGGTCTTGTTCCATGCTTCGGATGACCACGGTGTTGATCTTAACAGGATCGAGTCCTGCTGCGAGTGCCGATTTGATTCCCGATAGTGCTTCTTCGACGTTGCCTCCACGCGTGATGCGACGATAGGCGTCTGCGTCGAGCGTATCGAGCGAGATGTTCACGCGGGAAAGACCCGCATCTTTGAGCTCTTTGACGAAATGCGGCAGCAAGATACCGTTTGTGGTGAGTGCAATATCTTTGATGCCCGAAACTTCCTGACAGGCACTTATGAGATCAGTAATGCCTTTGCGTACGAGCGGTTCGCCCCCGGTAAAGCGCAGGTGTTCGATGCCGCCAGCTGCAGCTACTTTGACCACGCGCACGATCTCTTCAAAGGAGAGGATCTCGTCGTGAGAGCGTGGCACCACGCCTTCTTCCGGCATGCAATAGACACAGCGTAAGTTGCACCGATCGGTCAGCGATATGCGTAAATAGTCTATGGTTCGTCCGAAACGATCCTGCATGGCGTCATGGGCGTACGGTACATCCTTTGACCTAATGAGTCACTAAATAGAGCGCATCAGGAGGGAAATGCAAGCGAACGCGATCTCCTTTCTGGGGAAGTGCGTTTTCAGGTGTCATATGCTTATCTATGTTCCATCGTACATGAGTCTTAAAGAATGCTTGCTCGACTATGCCTTCACGTGCGGTGTTCGTAACCGAAGCGTTGAGCGAATTGAGAAGCATCGTGCCCTGCTCGTCGATGAAGCTTGCCATAACAGCGCGCTCAAAGCGTGAATCGCTCACTTGATCGCAGCGCATCAAGAAGGTGTTCTCGCTTGTTTGAGAGAGGCCGGCTGCAGGATCGTTGGCATCAACCTGGGAGAGGTGATAAGCACGCACGCCAAGCCATGCAACATCGCGTGGGACGCTGCGCTGCGTCTTCATCTCCACACCCCATTCCGGCAGATATACAAGATGCTCTTCACGATACTCGGCAGGAGTGGTGTTCTTGCAGCCTGAAAGACGGATCGCCGCTAAGCTTTGGGGGTTTCTGACCAAATCTGCTTTGGGAGATATCTCATCGATTGCTCCAGCGTCTACCACAGCGATTCGATCGCAAAAACGAAACGCTTCATCGATGTCATGCGATACGTAGAGGATCGTCCCTTCATATGAGGAGAACAGTTCGAGCAGGCTTTGTTCAAGCTCGCTTTTCAGATGCGCGTCGAGTGCCGAGAATGGCTCGTCGAGCATCAGGATATCAGGAGTTGCAGCGAGCATACGTGCAAGCGCCACACGTTGTTGCTGCCCGCCTGAAAGCTGAAGAGGATAGCGCTTCTCAAGTCCTTCAAGACCGAAACGGCAGAGTTGTTGAGCTATGAGCTTACTTCCTTTTTGTTTGAGCACATCGCGGGGTATGCCTGCGGCGATATTTGCTTCAACCGTAAGATTAGGGAAGAGCTGGTAGTTTTGGAATAGCAGCGCACTCTTGCGTTCTTGAGGAGAAAGATCAACGCAAGCCTTCTTGCCCGCCACTTTATCGAAATAGACCTTCCCGTTCACAACGATCTTCCCCTCATCAGGGGATACGATGCCGGCGATCGAGCGCAAGGTAAGCGATTTGCCGCACCCTGATGCACCCAAGAACCCCAGTGTCTCATGAGCAGCTTCAAAGGCGATAGAAAGATCGAAAGAATCGTAATGCTTATGGATATCGACCGAAAGACTCATGCATCCACCTCGTTTCGACGATATTTCGTTGTTCGTTTGCTCCAGAGATTGAGCACGAAGATAACGATGAAGGACACGATGATGACCACGATGGTCCAGAAGAGTGCGGCTTCGATATTACCACCCATCCATTCGAAGTAGATCGCAATGGGGATCGTGCGGGTGATGCCAACATAATTACCGGCTAAGAACAAGGTGGCGCCGAATTCACCGAGTGCTCGTGCAAAAGAAAGCATGGTGCCCGCTGCGATTGATGACCATGCGAGTGGCAGCATCAGTCGAAAGAAGATGCGCCCTTCGCTCCAGCCAAGCGTACGGGCTGCATCAAGCATATCGGCATCGATCGCCTCGAATGCTCCGCGTGCGGAACGATACATGAGCGGAAAAGCCACTACTACTGCAGCGATGACCGTTGCTTGCCAACTGAAAACAAGAGGAAAGCCTATCTGGTCGAACCATGCGCCGATCGGAGTGTTGCGACCAAGGCAGAGCAATAGCAAGAATCCGCAAACCGTAGGTGGCAAGACCATGGGGATGGTTAGGATGGCATCAACTACGCTCTGTACGCGTGGGCTGAGTCGGAGCGCCCACCAAGCAGCCAAAAGGCCAAGGATGAAGATGAAGATAAGCGCGGTGCCTGTGGTTTTGAGTGTTACCCAGAGAGGTGACCAGTCGAGCGTTGCGAAAAACGTGCCGATTTGATCAAAAGCGCTCGGTGTCGCTGCGATGGCTACCGCATCGCTTCGTTGTACGCTTGCATAATCAACATGAGAGATGCGCCATTCGGAATCTGGCATCAAGGTCACATCCGAGCCATCTACTGCGCGAATCGAGGTATACCAATAATCGGTCTTATACGCTTGAGAGAAAGCGAATTCGATCGAATCTTGCGCGTAGATCTGCTGATTGGTGAAATACCACGGTACGGAATCTTTAACGACCTGATTGCCTTCGGCGCTGTAGGAGTCAAGCGCGCAGATGAGCATTTTTAGATCAGCGCGATCCTGCTCACTCGACAGGTCGATATCGTTTGCCATTGCGAGCTCTTCGGGAAGATAGACCACGACAAAGCTTGTCATATCGACGACACAAAGCGAATCTTCTGGAGCATCCATCAAATAGCTATAGCCGCGATATATCCCATCGATCGGACGGTTCGATCCTTTCTCAACGCGTGAGAAATCTGCGAGCGCGAAGCAAGCGCCTTCGATGCGAGCGGCGCTGCCCTCTGAAGAGACTTCGACAGCTTCGATGTGCATATCGGTAGAAGAAGTTTGAGAGACGGTTTTTGTTTCGTCGCCGAATGCAGAAGCGGGCATGCTTCCCAAAAAGAGGAAGATGCCCGCTAGGATCGATGCGACGAAGATGCTCGCAAGAAAAAAGAGACGTTGTCTAAGATGCCTCCCCATTATTCTGCAAGCTCAAAGCCCCATTTTTGCCAGATCTTCTGCGCCTCAGGATCTTCCTGACACCAGGTCAAGAAGGCTGCAGCTGCATCTGCGTTTTCAGAATCTTTTGTGACCGCTGCAGGGTAGATGATTGGTTGATGAGCATCGCCAGGAACAATGCAGACGACCTTGACCCCACCATAGCGCATAACATCTGAGCTATAGACAAAACCAAGATCGACTTCGCCCGATTGAGCATACGAGCAAACAGAACCGACCTTGTCAGCCTCGGTCACGTTGCCCTTCAAAGGACCGGTGATCTCGCCATCAGCGCCGCTTTCATTGGTGTAGCAGCCAACGGTGTAGAGTGCTTGTTTCGCATAGGTGCCTGCAGGAACGTTCTTGTCACCGACAGAGACCGTGTAATTACCGTCGCAAGCTTCTTGCAGGGTAATCTCATCGATGTCAGAGGCATCGGATGCGACGATGACGAGATCGTTCGAAAAGATATCAAAGGGAGCATCGGATGCAACAAGGCCATCTTCAACGACGGTATCCATGTTCTTCTTGTTCGCAGAGATGAAGATGTCAGGTTTTGCGCCAGCTTCCATCTTCTGGACAAGTGTTCCAGAAGCCTCGAACTGAGTATCTGCAAAGGTCACTTCAGGATGTTCTTTTGTGTAAGCCTCCTGTGCTTCGGTCATGGCGTCGGTGAGCGAATTAGCGGCATAGATCTCGAGCTCGACCGTCTCGGCAGAGTTCGAATCGTTGTTGCTGCATCCAGTCAGAGCACATGCGAGCACCAGTCCGATTGCGGCAACAAATGCCGCGATCGCCATCTTCATGGTCCGATTCGTTGTTTCCATTATTTCCCTCCATACGATAATGATGTGGCTATTCTCGAATGAGAATATATCTTCGACTGAGAATAATACTATAAAGCACTTAGAGCCATCGCTCCGTTAGCTTTACGATATGATTACAGCAAGACAGGGAGGGCGGCCATGGATCCGATCGAATTCGAAGTCGAAGTGAAATTGATCATCAAGAACAAGAATGCTGATCCGCATGCTGCGGCGATGGGACGCGGCATCGTGAGCTTGTGTCGTTTGGTCGATGAGACAGGATCGCTCAATAGAGCTGCGAAAGAGATGGGCATGGCGTATTCGAAGGCGTGGAGCATCATCAAGCACACCGAAGAAGCTTTCGGATTTCAGCTGCTCAGGCGCAAAGGGAGCAAAGGCTCAGAGCTTACGCCCGAAGCGCGTCAGGTCATCATGATCTATGAAGAGCTTCAAAAGCAGCTTGATGAAGATGCAGCGATGGTGCTCAAGGACATGCTCACCTAACGAGCAACGTGCGCGGTTCGAGGGCAAACAAGTCTGATCTTGCGATCTCTGGCTTGATTTCGATCGCATTATGAGGGCAGATAGCGACACATAAACTGCAATTCACGCAGTCATTCGCACGAAATGAGAGCTTGCCTTCTGGTGCGATCTCGCGTGTTGCTGCAACGAGCGGATTGACAGGAGATGCCGCATCCCCCCTCAGAGCTTGCGTAGGGCAGAAGGTCATGCAAATTCCACAGAGATCGCAGCGCTGCGCATCGAGTATCGCTTCACCGAATAGCCGTGTTGGAATGCGCGCATCCTGTGTTGTTGGCTCGCACTCTTCTGGTGAGTCCGATGTGTCTTGTGCAGTGGGTCGATCGACGCGATAAAGATCATCAAGGATAGCGGCGTTGCGCCTCACCTCGACCTTCTTCAAGCCCCCTTGCGAGCCCTTCAGGCTTTCAGCAAGCGAGAGAGGCTGCTCGCCTGTGTGCTGCATAGCATAGAAACTTCCTACCGCTGCTTCTGCTACAGAATCGGTCGTACGTGCTATGAAATGATTGAACATGCCCCGACGTGACATCTCAGGAGAAACATCGTCGTCTTGGGCAGAGCTACGATCGCAAAGCATGCTCCAGTGCGGCATACAAACAGCGAGTGGTGCTTCTGTGCATGAGGCTGTAGCGCCAGCGAGCAGCTTGGTTGCCTGAAGAGCGATATCCTCGATCAAAGCACAATTCTGATCAGGACATTGAGCGCAATCGGCGCTGAAATAATGAAGCTCGACTTCTGCGCAAGCAGCATGGATCAAACTCGACTCATCGAGTGCGGCAAGACAGGGCAGTGTGATCGACCGTTCGAGTATGTTTCGCATGTTTGGATCAGCTGCATGCAGCATCTGTTTGGAGTGTGCACGCTCGCAGAAGAGCGAAAGCGTGCTCTGTGGTTCTGATCGATCGATCGCGCTTCGTACAAGATCATTCGCATCGTTGGTCAGCACGAGCGCTTCGGTCGGACAGACGCTCGTGCATGCACCGCAGCCCGTGCAAAGAGCGCTATCCACGGTAAGGTTATTGTTCTCGATCGTGATCGCATCATGTGCGCAAACATGCATACAGGCCCAACAGCTCGCATGGCGGTGACGCACGCGTACGCATGCTGCTTCGTGAATTTCGACGGAGCTCTTCTCGAGTTTTGAAAAAGCATCCGCAGCATCAAGAAGAGAAGGCATGGCATCACCAGAGTTCGTGAGGGAAAAGCACCAGAGCTTCGAGAAGCGAGATCTTGCGAAACACCAGTGCTCTCTCATATCATTGTCGCTGATTATGTAGTCTAAGCGTCTTGAGGCCGAAAAGCGCTCGGTCGATCGAGTTATCCTCAAAATAGAATAATGAAATGGGCGTATGTGGGTAAATAGTTACCTTGCGGGCTGAAAGTGCGTATGCCAACGGCAGTAAAATGAACATGTTACGACCTTGTATGAGGCGTGAAGAGAATTCAGGTTTGAGCGATCTGCGTTTCAGGGCATGTTCTGTTCATGATGCGTGCTGGCGCATATCGAGCAAACTTGAATGAGAAGAGGGCAAGCGATGCACCGATGGGGATAGGGTGCTCGGTTGTATGCAAGGGAAGAAAGGGGAGAGCTATGTCTGATATGCTACCGGCTGTTTCACGTCGTACGTTCGTGAAGGCCACCGGAGCTTTGGGGGCATTGGCCGCTGCGGGCGGAACCATGGCAGCATCGGAAGCTGTTTTTGGCAATACCACACCTGCGTATGCTGATGAGCCTGAAAAGCTCGTCTGGAGCCAGTGTAACGTCAACTGTGGCGGACGCTGTATTTTTCATTGGCATACCAAAGATGGCAAGATCCAATACATGACCACAGATGATCTGGGCGAGAATGATTTTCAGGCTCGTGCATGCTTGCGTGGTCGCGTCATGCGTCAGTGGGTCAACAATCCAGATCGCCTCCAGTATCCGATGAAACGTGTAGGAAAGCGTGGCGAGGGGAAGTTCGAGCGGATCAGCTGGGACGAAGCGATCCAGACTATCGCAGATAAGATCCGCTATACCATCGATACTTACGGAAACGATTCTATCTATGTCAATTACGCAACGGGTATGTATTCTGCAACAGGGCGCAGTGTTGAGCGTTTGCTCAATTGTGTTGGCGGCTATCTACCCATGTACGGCGACTACTCGACAGGCATGCATCAATATGTCATGCCCTTCATGTACGGCGTTGGCACTTCGCCATACGAGAACATCTCAGCATCCTCGGTTGACCAGGCGCAAAACGCAGATTTGGTCTTGATGTTTGGCAACTCTCCGGCCGACAACCGCATGGGTGGCGCGAATGTGGTGTGGGACTATAACGCGGTGCGCGAAGCAGGTCCCGAGATCATCCACATCGACTATCGTCTGAACGAAACGGCTGCGGGTTATCCATCTGAATGGCTGCCGATCCGTACTGGTACGGATGCTGCACTAGTCGCTGGTATCGCTCACGAACTCATTTCGCGTGACTGGGTCGATCTGGACTTCTTGCATACGTATTGCCAGGGCTACGATGAACAGACCATGCCAGAATCGGCAAAGGGACAGAATAAGTCCTACTACGATTACATCATGGGTCTTGGCTATGACAAGGTCGAAAAGACACCCGAATGGGCTGCAGAGATAACGCTTGTTCCTGCGGAGAAGATCCGTGAGCTAGCGGCGAAGATCCACAACGCCAAAGCGGTCTTCGTTGTGCAAGGCTGGGGTCTTCAGCGCCATTCTAACGGTGAGTCAGCGACGCGTGCAGTCTGTATGCTCGCGCTTCTTACGGGCAACCTTGGTAAACCAGGTACGAATTCTGGCATGCGTGAGGCAGAACCTCCAGGAGCTCCTGTAGGCAGTTTGCCTGCTTCTGACGATGATCCAAATGGTGCCCCGATGAACATGGTGAATGCCAAGATATCGTGCTATTCGTGGCTCAAGTGCATCGATGAGGGCTCTGATTTCCAAAAGGAATTGGACGCTACTGATGAGATCGCGCTGTTCATGGGCGCGCAGAATCCCGAGATGGCAGAGGCTGCAGCGAAGATCGAAGCGCCGAAGAATGGCATCAAGCTGCTTTGGAATTATGCCGGAAACTGCATCACTAATCAGCATGGCGACATCAACAAGGTCTACGAAGTGCTCTCTGATGAATCGAAGTGCGAATTCATCGTGGGTTGCGATACCTTCATGACCGATTCAATGAAGTACGCTGATATTCTGTTGCCTGATGCGATGCGTGCTGAGCAGCTCAATATGTCGACCAATGGCTATTCCGAATACTACTGGGGTGTCACCGTTGGTGGTCCGGCGCAAGAGCCGCCCTTTGAATGTCGCCCGATCTATGATGTGCATGCCGATATTGCTGAGAAGCTTGGTGTGCGCGATAAGTTCACGCTGGGTAGGACCCAAGACGAATGGATTGAGGAGCTCTACAAAGCGGGAGCCGCAGCCGACCCTGAGCTTCCGAGCTGGGAAGGAATCCTCGAGCAGGGCGTCTATAAGCGCAAGCTGCCGACAGCGATCGCTTTCGAGGCGAATGTAGCCGATCCGGTCGGTCATCCATGGAACACACCTTCAGGCAAGATCGAGATCTACTCCGAGGTGCTTGACAAGATCGCCGAAGATCGCAGATTGGCAGGCCAGCTTACGGAAGGTCAGGTCATCTCACCTATTCCGATCTTCGACCCAGGTGTGGAAGGTTATGGTTCGGTGACCGACGAATATCCGCTTTACATGTCAGGTTGGCACGATAAAGCACGCACTCATTCATCTTTTGGTTCACTTGAAGTGCTCAAAGACTACAACCGTCATCGTCTATGGATCAATCCGATCGATGCGCAACCACGCGGCATCAACGATGGGGACAAGGTTCGCGTCAAGAGCCCTGCAGGTGAAGTTGAGATTGAGGCACATGTTACGAGCAGGATCGTTCCATCTGTCGTGGCAATGCCGCAAGGCTTCTGGCACGATGCTGATATGACGGGCAATAAGCTCGACAAGGGTGGCTGCATCAACACGCTTACCACCTATGTGCCCTCGCCACTTGCTCATGGTAATGGCCCTTCCAATTCCATCATCGCTGAAGTTACTAAGGCTTAGGGAGGTGCATCATGATTCAGTACGGTTTTTATTACGACAACTCCCGTTGTACGGGATGCAAGACATGCGTGATGGCGTGCAAAGATTACAAGGACACCGCGCTCGATATCGCCTATCGCAAGGTTTACGATCTTGAAGGTGGTACCTGGCAACAGGATGCGGATGGTTCATATACGACTGATTGCCTGTTCTATCATCTCTCGATAGCTTGCAACCATTGCGATGATCCTGCGTGCGTGAGCGTATGCCCTACGACTGCGATGCATAAGGAAGACAAGCGTGGTTTGGTGCTCGTTGACGATGCGAAGTGTATTGGCTGTGGGTACTGTGTTATGGCTTGCCCCTACAATGCGCCTAAGGTCAGTCACGAGCTCGGTCACTCGGTCAAGTGCAACGGTTGCGAAGAACGTCTCGATCAGGGTCTGCAACCAGTTTGCGTGATGTCCTGTCCACTCCGTGCGCTCGATTTCGGCCCGATCGATGATCTGCGCAAGAAGTATGGCGACGACGCTCAGATCCATCCGATGCCTGCGCCGACCTACACGAATCCGAACATTACGATCAAGCCTTCGCCAGCAGCGCTCGATCCTGCGTCCGCGCAAACTCGCGTCGCAAATCCTAAGGAGGTGTAGTAAGTCATGGAACTAGCAATGCATGAATTGCCACTTACTCTCTTTTCGTCCTTGGCTCCTTTGGGTGCGGGTGCGTTCTTCATGATCGCTCTCTCGCTCTGCTTCGGCGAATTTACCAAAGACCAGATCAAGAAGATCGATCGTTTGACCATCCTTCCCATTCTGGTTGCGTTCATCGGGCTCATCTGTTCGGTGTTCCATCTTGCGAACCCAGGCAATATGCTCAGTGTTGCGAACACGCTTGGCTCGACGCCATTGGCAAATGAGATCACCGCATTCGGGGTCTTTATGGTTGTGGCGGTGGTCTATTGGATCGTCGCGATGGCAGGGGGCCTGAAGAATGGTTCTGCGCGTAAGGCGTTTGCCATGGTTACAGGTATTCTGGGCCTTATCTCCGCATTGTTCATCGGTCTCGCATACGCCATTCCTACTATTCCGACCTGGAATACGTTCTGGACGCCACTTTCCATCATCGGCTTTGCGCTTTTTGGTGGCACGTTATTAGGACTGTTGGTCACGACGTTGGCTGGTGCAGGCGATGCTTCAGTAAAGGGCAAGGCGGGCACAGCGGTGTTCGTCGCATTCACAATCGGTGCAGTGCTCTCGTTCGTGAGCGTCATCGCGCTGTGGATCATTGGTTCAAGCGCTCCTGATTCGGTGCTGCAAGTCGGCAATTTGGCTGGGAGCATGGTTTGGGCATTCGTCTTGTTCATCATCTTCAGCTTGCTTGCCTATGGCCTGGGCTTTGCAGCTATCAAGATCTCACCGCTCATGGTCTTCGTGGTTGCGGGGGTTATACTCGCGTTCGTTGCGATCTTCCTCGCGCGTATGTGTTTCTATGCGCTTCAGATCGGTGTCGGTCTGTAAGTGAGCATGTTTAGCATGAAGGGCTCGATCGGAAACGGTTGAGCCCTTTGCTTTTATGGGGCAAAATGATCAGACATGGCGATGATCTTCGGAGGGACTATGAACGAATTGGATGAACAGACACGTGCTGGGGTAGCGTTGATCGGCTCTACGCTCGGTCCGTTCTTCTTGTGCGACCCGTCCCACGATAGCGATCGCATCGCCCCCGGTCTCGAAGCGTTTTGCGCGCTCGATATCGAAGCTGCTGCAAAAGAGTGGCCTTTTGCCGATAGTGAGCAGGTCTATGAGGCGCTTGAGAAGATGCGCACAGGACTTGATGCAGGCTTCGATGCCGAAGAGCTGGTCTGGGAGTATCGCCGTTTATTCGTTGGTCCCGCCGCCAAACCAGCACCTCCTTGGGGGTCAGTTTATACCGATAAGGACATGGTGGTATTTGGAGCTTCAACTATGGAGTTGCGCGATTGGATGCGCAAGAGTGGTATCGCAATCACTAAGGGGCAAAGCGATGAGCCTGAAGATCATATAGGTCTCATGCTCGAGTTGCTCGCGTGGCTTTCCCAAGAACACCCTGAACTCATAGAGCAGTTCTTAAGCGAGCACGTGCTTACGTGGTCGTCCCATTTTCTTTCTCAGCTCGAAGCTGTTGCAGAGCACCCTTTCTATGAAGGACTTGCTGCGCTCACACGTGCAAGCCTTGAGGGCATGCAGCATGCCTTTGGTCTGAAGGTCGAGTATCCGCGCTATTATCGTTGATCGACCAGCGAGACTCTCATATCTGCTGCGAGCGATCCAAGTGCTGCGCTAGAGGGTAGATTACAAGGAAGTATTGAGCCCTTGTGCCGCCATGAGCTCATCGGGCGTGTTCACGTTCAAGAAGCAGCCGGGAGGGCACAAGGTTGCATCATCGGCATCGACGATACGGATGTTCAAACTCTCGAGCATGTGCTTGACACGCACTTTTTTCCTATCCCAGCTTGCAAGGGCGGCTTCAAGGCAGCGCTCTTTATGGTAGACACCGCAGAAAGGCTCATAACCGAGTGCTCCCATCGGAACGACCGCATCATAGGGGATGAAGAGATCGGCTTGTTGCGATGATTCGAGCAGATCAGCCTCGTATTCGAGCAGATCAGTGGAAAGATTGACCAGATCGCACGCTACTACGGCAACAGTCGAATAACGGGCTGCTTCTAGCGCGGTGATGAAGCCTGGCAGCGACCCGCGCTTCTTATATTTATCGCCAACAAGACGCAGACCAGGATAGCGGACTTGAAGGTATCTGAACTTATCAGGTTCGTTGGTCGTTATGACCAGATCGGCAGCCAGTGGTGCCAGGCGCGCTACCAGATGCTCGATGAGTGGACGCCCATGGAAGTTTACGAGCGCTTTCGATTCTTTCATGCGCTTTGATTCTCCGCCACATTGGATGACCACCGAAAGAAGAGGTTTGGCGAAAGTGTCAGCGAGCCAGGTTGCGATCTGCGCAACATCATAGAAGCCGAAACAGGGTACATCGGCAGTAAGTGCTGCAGCTGCGATCTCGGTCATATCGGTCACAACTGCTGAGGGAAGCGGCGTACCTTCGTTCGTGGCAATCCCTCCGTTCATGACATGTGCATTCAGGCGATCGATGAACTGCGGAGCAGCTTGCACATCACGCGGATTATCGCTGCGAAAAAGTTCAATAGTGGCAAGCCCTGCTTGCTTGAAGCCCTCTATTACAACGATGTTCGACGCGGGTAGCATGCCGATGGCACGCACACACTGTTCATGAGCATCGCCCTGTTGTTCGCGAGGGTCACGCAAGAGTGCATCGACATCGGTCAGATCGATCTCTTCCTCCGCCGCGTTCGTGCTCTTAAGGTCTTCGATCACGGCAAAACGCGTCTCGCTTGCAATTGCCGTAGCCAAGGTTCCTGCTTCATGGTGGCGAAATGAATCCTTGCCAGCGATGTCGATAGCAAAATCGTTATGACTGTGATGCTTGAGCGATGAGACTACTACGCCGCGATGCGTCAACTCAGCGATCACCTGCTCGATCAAGGTGGTCTTCCCAGAATTCTTACGTCCGATGAAGGATATGACATTGTCGAGGCGAGAGTTTCTCATGAGGTCTTTCTTTCAGCTCTGGTGAGCCAAGTGGCTCGATACGACAAGAAGCATCGCTAGATCGCGAAAAGCTCCTTTTCTTGTACAAGGTTCGATTTGATGTGGCCAACCAGCCGTTCGAGCGCGCTGATGGCATGCGGACGAATATCAGCACCGATCATCACGTACATAAGTGATCCACCTACGCTGACAACCCCTTCATTGAGCCACGCACGTACATAATAGACGCCTTCCCAGGTAAGCGTCTCTTCGATCGCACGTTCGAGTCCCTTTTTGTCGTAAGAGAAGTCGACTGCGGTAACACGCTCGCTCTTGCCAAGGGCGCCTTCAGGGACGTTCGTCTCAGCGCGTACGGTATGGCGCGGGGTTGCACGTACGACACCATTGTGAGTGAGATACATACCGATCATCTCGGCGTTTTCACCCTGCTTTGCTTCTGCAAGCCAAGCTGTCATGTCTGGTTCTGGTTTCGCCATGGAGCCCTCCAGGTCGTGTTCGCAATCGTGGTAGAAACGCCTTTTGCGTTGCTGCGCTTTTCTGCATAGTAATACTACCGCATCGAGCTCTGTTCGGTGCGTATGTGCGTGAATGTGACCGAGCAGAAGGAAAACACACCATGGAGCCCCAACGAAGCCTGCAAACGAGTGGTGATGGCTTATGATGGAAGAAGAGAGGCTCGTTTGGTATGAGCTACCTTGCGAAGAAAGGATCGCTTCCATGACCGTTGTCGAATCGCCATCACGCACGCATTATGATTACCTCATCGTTGGTGCAGGTCTTTCGAGTGCAGTATTTGCGCACGAAGCCCAGAAGGCAGGAAAGTCATGCTTGGTCATCGACAAGCGCGATCATATTGCAGGCAATATCTATACGGAAGAGGTCGATGGCATCAACGTCCATAAGTACGGTGCACATATCTTCCATACCTCGCTCAAGCCTGTTTGGAACTACGTCAACCAGTTTGCAGAGTTCAACCATTATGTGAATTCGCCGATCGCGGTTTATAAGGACGAACTTTATAATATGCCGTTCAATATGAACACCTTCTCGAAGATGTGGGGCATTCGTACTCCTGATGAAGCGCGCGATAAGATCGAGCAGCAAAAGGCAGCAGAAGGCATCACGGATCCACAAAACCTTGAAGAGCAGGCGCTTTCGCTTGTGGGTCGCGATATCTTCGAGAAGCTCGTGAAAGGCTATACCGAAAAGCAGTGGGGCCGCGATTGTAAGGACTTGCCTGCCTCCATCATCACGCGCCTTCCCGTTCGTTTCACCTACGACAATAACTACTTCAATGATCGCTATCAGGGCATTCCGATGGGTGGCTATACTGCCATGATCGAAAAGATGTTTGGTGATACCGAGATACTACTCAATACGCAATACCGCAAGTTCATCGAAGCGAATCCGAACATCGCAGATCGCATCATCTACTGTGGTCCGATCGATGAGTATTTCGATTATCGTTTAGGTAATCTTGAGTATCGTTCTTTGCGCTTCGAGACAGAGTCGGTCGACTCGGCGAATTGGCAGGGTAATGCGGTCGTGAATTACACCGAACGAGAGATCCCGTATACGCGCATCATCGAGCACAAGCATTTCGAATTCGGAGATCAGCCGACCTCGGTCATCACTCGTGAATATCCTGCATCATGGGAACCCGGTGATGAGCCTTACTACCCAATCAACGACGAGCGCAACACGGCGCTCTACGAACAGTATCGCGCGCTTGCTGAAGATGAAGGTAACGTGGTTTTCGCGGGACGCCTCGGTGGATACAAGTATTACGACATGGATAAGGCTATCGACGCTGCTTTTGATCTCGTGAAAGAAGAGTTAGGCATCGACCTGAAGTAATGCTCGCGCGCAATGGTGCGAAAGTGCGTATTCAGATATCAACGCTCTTCTGCGGTAAGAGCCGCAAAGTTCAAAGGGATTGCTTTCGCAAGTGCATCGACGCTCGTATCGATCTGACAACCAAGTCTGCCGCCAGAAAAGGCGATTCGCTCATGTTCGCGTGCGGATTCATCGATGGTGGTCGTGAAACGCCGTTTCATCCCAAGAGGCGAACAACCTCCGTGGATATAGCCAGTAAGAGGCAAGAGCTCCTTTGATTTGATCATGTGGATGGATTTCTCGCCTACTGCTGTTGCAGCGCGCTTCAGATCGAGTTCTTTGGCAACAGGAATCATGAAGACATAGTGTTCGCCTGTTTTTCCAATAGTGACAAGCGTTTTGAATACGCGCTCGACCTCAAGACCCAATAGATCTGCGACCTCAACACCGCTTATCGCTTCGGGGCAATCCCAGGTGCGTATAGTGTAATCTGCGCCAACGTTGTCGAGCTCACGCATGGCGTTGGTCTTTTTCTCATGCTTTTTCGCCATTGAACAATACCGTTTTATTTCTTGCGCTTATGAGGATGAGCGTTTGAGTTGCGCACACTTGGACGATGAGATGCAGCGCAGTCTGATGGATGGCTGGATGGGTGGGAAGTTTGAGGAGTGCCACCTTCGACTTCTTCGACTCCAGGATCGGTTCTGCGTCTTTTCGTTTCCTTACGTGGATTGTAGTGATGGAGCAAAACAGGCTCGAGCAAGCGAAGCTTGAAGACGATAAAACCAGTGATGATGGCAAGGATCGCAAAGACTATGTAGCGGGGAGGGCCGTCGATGGCGCTCACGACGATCGCGCCAGCAGAAAGCAGCGCAGTCCATGCCCACATGATAAAGACGGTTGCGCGCTGCGAATAACCTGCTTGCATGAGGCGATGATGGATATGCCCACGGTCCGCTTCATCGATCGGCTGATGGGCGCGCTTGCGACGAATAATCGCAATGCCAGTATCAAGGATAGGAACGCCTGCTGCGATGATTGGAACAAGCAGCGATACGAAAAAGGCAGAGCGTGCGACTGCCATCAAGGAAACGATGCCGAGCGCAAATCCAAGCAGAAGTGCACCAGAGTCTCCCATGAAGATGCTTGCAGGATGGATGTTCGACTTCAAAAACCCAAGGCATGTACCTACAATGATGAAGCTCATGATGGCGGCTGCAGGACGACCAGTGAGCGCAGCCAAGATGCCGATGGTGGCGGCGGTTATAGCGGTGATACCCGCTGCAAGCCCGTCGAGACCATCGATCAGATTGATGATATTTGCGAATGCGACCAGATAGAATACGGTGATCGGGTAGGAAAGCAACCCGAACTCGAAGTATCCGTCACTGATGAAGTTATGAATACTGGAGAACAAGAGCCCTGACCCTGCAACGATGCAAGCAGCAACGATCTGACCGAGCAGTTTGGTCTTTGGCTTCAGGTTGTAGATATCGTCGACAACACCCACACCGAACATGATAATGACACCAATAGCAACACCGATGTAGTTTACCTTGTTTCCAAGGCCGCCTTGCAAGGGTGAAGCCCACCCCCACCAATGCATTCCGATGAGCGCAACTGCAATAGCAGCGATAAGTCCGCCAAAGATGGCCACCCCGCCCATGCGCGGGATGGGCTGCGTGTTCACGCGACGAGCACTCGGATAGTCGATAGCATCGAGAGCGACTGCGAGTCGGCGTGCGAGAGGAGTAAGCGCGATCGTAGCGATGAGCGCGACAAGGAAGAGAACTATGCACTCGAGCCAATTCACTCTTTAAGGGCGCTCCTTTTCGCGCGAGTTGATCTTGAACGAAGGCCCAGAGGCAACAATGCCTGAAGGTCTTACTTGCAACCAATCATTATAAAACCTTAGCGTTAAAGACGTCCTGCTATAATGAATCTTCGCGGACGGCGTGCTGAAATACAGCGTGAACAACAGCATGGAGGGGCCGCAGAGAGTTTTTATGAACACATCGCCCGAACACACATCTTCATCTTTGGATCAAGACCGTTTGCAAAACGTTCAGCCTGCTATCAGCATCATCATCCCTGTCTACAATGTTGAGCGTTGGCTTGCACGCGCTGTCGCTTCGCTCCAGGCGCAGACATTTAGCGATTTCGAACTCTTTCTCGTTGACGATGGCAGCACGGATGGAAGCGGTGCGCTTTGTGATGAGCTCATGCAACAAGACGACCGTATTCATGTCATTCATCAGGCTAATGCTGGGGCAGCCGCAGCGCGTAACGTTGCGATCGAGCAGGCACGCGGCGAGTACCTCTATTTTATGGATGGAGACGATTGGTGCGATGCCTCCATGCTTGCCGATATGCATCGTGCGGCAAAGGGCGATAATCTCGACCTGCTGGTGACGGGCTTCTATATCGAAACGTATTACGATGACGATAAGTTCTATCAAGAACGACGCAATGCGCCCGATCGCATCTTTTCTACCCAGGAAGAGTTTCGCACATCAGCGCATAAGCTCTTCGATGCGCAGTTGCTCTACGCTCCTTGGAATAAGCTCTATCGCCGTTCCTATCTTGAGGAAAAAGCAATTCGGTTCCCAGAAACGTTCTGGGACGACTTGCCTTTCAATCTTGAAGTGATGAAAGAGGTGCAGCGCGTAGGCTCTCTCGATGGGCATTACTATCATTTTCTTCGGGCACGCGCAGAAAGCGAGAATACGCGCTATCGCCCTGATATGTATGCCAAGCGCGAAGAGGAGCATCAGTGGCTTCAGGATCTGTATCGAACATGGGGTATCGATACGCCAGAGGTTCAAGAATTCTTAGCGCGCAGATACACTGAGCGCTTGGTTGGCTGCGTTGAGAATGTGACCAATAAGAATTGTGAGCTTTCACGGGCGCAAAAGCGTCTCGAGATCGCAAAGATGATCTCTACCCCACAAGCAATCGATGCGCTTAAGAAAGCTGTACCGAATACCTTCATGATGAAGGCACTCTTCATTCCCTATCGCATGCAGAATGTGACGCTGACCATGTGGGAAAGTCAGTTCATCTCGTTCGTCAAGCAGCACTCGACGAATCTTTTCGCACGTTTGAAAGCGAATCGCTAAGGTTATTTCACGGTAAGCACGGGAGTAGTGGTAGCGCGGATGACGCCGTAGCTTACACTGCCGAGAAGACCACGGATGGCGCCAAGTCCTCGGCGACCCATTACGATAAGGTCGCAGCCATGATCGTCGGCATAATCGATGATCCCATCGACTGCTGAAGGATGTGCGATCACCTCATAGGTAACCTGACCTTTATCAAGGCCGCTCATCGCATCACCGATCGCATCGACCATTTCTTCGTGGATATCGAGAAGCGTATCGTCGAAGAGTTCTGAATAAGTTCTCTGCGTTACATAGGATGGGCTGACCACTGCTGCAGGGTCGCTTGCTGCAACTTCTGGGAAGATATTGATGGGTACCACGTTCACGACATGCACAGCGGTGTTGTGCCCCTTTGCGATATCGCGGGCGGCGCGAAGTGCGCTTTGTGCGTGATCGGATCCATCGAATGGAACGACGATGCATTCGTAAGCCATGGTAACTCCTCGATCGAGATGATAAGACAGAAGGGATAGACCCTGTTATGCGTACCTTTCCATTATAGAGAAAGCTCAAGGCAACTACGCGTGCGAATTCCTACGCTTTCGTTTCAAACGCGAGATGAGCACGAAAAGAGCCACAGCCAACGCAGCTGCTAAGGTGTCGACAAGCCAATCTAGTGGATCGCAGGTTCGCCCAGGGACGACTATCTGATGCAGTTCATCGCTTATGCCATAGACACTTGCACAGGTGAGCGCATACAGACCTGCCCTCCCAAGGGGAAGAGAGAGGCGCAGGGCATTGACAAGCGCAAGCCCGAGCAAGAAGAATTCCGCGAAATGACCGATTGGCGAAACATCGATTGTTTTCCCAAAGAGCGATGTTGTAGCAACGATAAGGGCATCACGTATGATTGATATGATGCCCGATCCAGTGTCGATGACCTCGCCTGACTTTGAGCTCATGGTGAAGATGAATGCGAGCATGATCGCTACAAAGATCCAGTTTAGGATAAGCAATGTGCGCGAATGGGCGTTTCTCTTGCGAGAATCTGATGGCGCAGGGCAGGCAATATCGGTATGTTTTGGGGGCCTCATGATGGTATAGCTTAGCATGCCGCTCGGCTCATCATGTTGTTACTGCGATCGAGAAAGGTCGTCTTCTCTGCTTCGTCTGCGCGTGATCGGAGAATCGCTTACGCGCGAATAGCTCCCTTGTTCGAATTCGTAGACCGCTGCAGTGGTGGAAGGAGCACGCTCAGGAAAGAATACTTCTTCCATGTGCGGATCATGCTTGGTATGAAAGAAGAGCGATCCGCCCACCATGAACACGAGCGAAACGATAAGGGCAACGATCACTTCACCGAAGTCGCCAAGGGGGCCAAGGTCCATAGGCAAGGCGATGAAGTAGGTAACGATCCCTGAGACAAGGCAGAGCACCGCACCTACTTTGTTAGCGCGATGCCAGAACAATCCAAAGATAATGATCCAACAAGCAACTACCTCGATACCGCCGAAGATGAACATGCTCAGACGCCAGATGAGATCGGGAGGTGTGAGGGCTACGATAAGTGCGATGACCGCGAGCAAGAGGGTTGCCATTTGCGCGCTGAAACGCACGCGCCAGCGCTCGATCGGTTTATGGCGGTGAAGAGCGGAATTGGCGTACATGCCTTGAATGACATTGACCGATGCGCTGATGAGCAAGGAAGACACGGTTGATACGGCGGCTGCGATTGGGCCGAGGATCACGATATCCACAAGCCAAGGCGGGAGAACCTGTACGATCATGTGCGGCATAACATCGTCGATGTTACTGCCATATTCATTGAGTGTATCGGGAAACACTCCGTAAGAAAGAGCGCCAAGCGCGGTCAGCCCAACCAAAAGTAACCCGATGATGAACGTTCCGATCCAAAGCGCATGGCGCAAACTGCGCGTATTCTTGTAGCTGATGCAGCGAACTGCCACTTGCGGCATCGCAAAGACGAGCAATCCTAAGATAAGCCACTGCGTCACGAACAGCCCGATTGACATTCTGCCGCCTGCGAAGATATCGAGCATCTCAGGCTTATCGGTGCTGATGGATTGCATGATGTTTTCATATCCGCCACCAATAGCAAGGATGCCTGCCGCTAAGGCGATCCCGCTTGCGATCATGGCAACGCCGCTGATGGCATCGGTAAGGGCGACACCGCGAAAGCCTCCGATCGCCGTATAGATGGCGGTGGTGAGCGTGATGAGAGCCAATCCAAGTGAATAGTCGTAGCCCGTAGCGGCCTCGAAGATCTTCGCAGCGCCGACCAATTGCGCAACGATGAGCGCTGTGAAGAAGAAGATGAGTGAGCACGACAAGATGAGCGTTAGAACATTCGATCTATAACGAGCATTGATGATGTCGATCAGAGAGACCGCATGAATGCGGCGACTGATCAAAGCGAGCTTCTTTCCGACCACGCCGAATAGCAAGATGAGCGAGACGATCTGGGCACATGAGAGATAGACCCATCCAAAACCATAGTCCCATGCCTGACCTGGCATGCCAACGAACGCAGTGATCGATCCAAAGGTGGCGATAGTGGTCATGACCAGGACAAAAGGACCAAGACTTCGACCTCCGACGAAATATTCTCGTTCGAAGTTCTTGTGTGGTGTGCGCTTCCTGATGAGAAACGCCACAATCAGACAGGCGAAGAGGAAGATAAGCAGCGGGATCAGGGTCACTGAACTCATTGCTTACACCTTCTTCTCATCCGCGCTTCGAGCCGTATGGTGCGCGGTATTGCTGACAGGCTTACGAGGATGCACCGCGTTCTTTTCCGCTTTCCTCATGATGTCGTGATCGATCATCATAGGAGAGACTTCGACTGGTGTTGCGTCTTCCATTTGGTATTTGCGTCCGAAGTCGTCTTCATCGAGGGGACAGTCTTCGATCACCTTCGTTGCAAGTATGATACTGACCACCATCGCGACCAACCAGGTGCCAAGACAGCCCATGATGATCCAGAGCGGTGTCGAGAAGATGGTGATGTCGATGCCGTAGAGGCCAAACCCGAAGATGAGCCAACATACGATAACGACAGCCACACCTGCAATAGTGACCTTTGCTTCTCGGTTAGCTTGACGCATGCGCTCACGGTAGAGCATGTACTCGACTTTCGATCTCGTGGAAGAGGGAGGCGAAAACGCGATGGCGTTCGTCTAGACCCTCATTCTATCATCTGAACTGTTCAGTTTAGAGCGTAAGCCTGTTGGTGCTAAGGTGATCTTTGTTTTGTTATGTATTTGTAGGTTTGTGTCCTAAGAAAGCCACTGAAATGCGATGATGCCCCCATTCAACCGCTTTGCTGCCATATTGAACAGGCTATTTGTAAGATGCGCTAAGATGAGAAAGACGGCAGGGAAAGGAGATGAGATGCCGGCATCTCACGAGGACAAACGAAGCGATCGCATAGGATCGCATGTCATCATTCCTGTTGCTATCATCATCCTCGGATCAGCGTTTGGCAACCTCTCACAAACTGCCATGAACGCGATGTTTGGTGGCATTGCGGCCGACTTCAAGGTCGATATGGCACTGGGCCAATGGGTCACCACGCTCTATATGCTCGTTATTGGCATTACGGTTCCAACGGTCACTTTTCTTATGCGTCGTTTCTCGCTCAAAGGCCTTATCATCTTCTCGCTCGCCCTTTTCTTGGCGGGTTGCATGATCGATATCTTTGCGATCTCCTTTTGGGTCTTGCTCGCTGGTCGTACGCTTCAGGCCATATCAGCGGGCATCCTCATGCCCATGATGATGAGTGTTGTCATGACCTCGTTTCCTCCGAATAAGCGAGCAACGGTCATGGGTATCGCTGGTATTGCTATGGGCTTTGCGCCCAATATCGGTCCGACCGTAGGCGGATATCTCGTTACCGCATCAGGGTGGCGCAGCTTGTTCGTGATCATGGCCGTCGTCATGGCGGCGCTCATCATCGCTGCCTGCATTTGCGTAAGACCAGGTCCACGTCCTGATCGTCAAGCGTCACTCGATGCTCTCTCGTTGATCCTCTCTGCGCTCGGATTCGGGCTCGTTCTGCTTGGCTTTTCGAATGCCTCAGATGCAGGAAGCTCGCTTATTTCCATCTGGATACCACTTACTATCGGTGCACTGTCGCTCATCATGTTCGTGCGCCGCCAAAAGCGCATAACCGACCCACTCATCAATATGGAAATATTTCGTTCGAGGAACTATCGCGCTGGATTTTGGGCATCGAACTTCCTTTATGCAAGCTTCATGGGCATTACGCTCATTGTCCCGCTTTTCATTGAGAACGTGTGGGGTGGTAGCGCACTCGAGGCAGGCCTTGCGCTTCTTCCCGGTACGGTTGCTGCGCTTTTCGTCAATCCGCTTGCAGGCTATCTGACCGATCGATTCCATGCACGCCCTGTTGTCTTGTTTTTCGGGCTTTGCCTTGCAGTTGGTTCGGTATCCATGGTCTTCATCGACGCGAGTACGCCTTTTTGGGTCATCTTGCTGCTGCAAGGCATCCGCGCATGTGGCGTTTCGGGTTTGATCAGTCCGTTGACATCATGGAGCATGGCAGATCTACCGAGTTCTTTGATGACCGATGCGTCTTCGTTCAGCACTGCAACCCGTCAAGCTATCGCATCGATGGGCACTTCGCTCATGGTGCTTGCGATCACGTTTGGTTCGCAGTTCTTCGGATCCGCTACGCTCGGTTTTCAGATGGCGCTCGCTTTTTCGGGACTCTTCGCATTAATGCTCTTTGTTACGGTTATCGCCCGCGTTCGCTAGATCTTTTCTCTCTTTATAGTTGTCTTCTTGCGCTTAAAAAGCGACCTGTTCGCTAGGCGTTTGACAGGATAGATTCCAGAGCGGTCTTTTCAAGCGAGGGCAGGGCAATGAAATCTTCTGGGGTTTCAGGGAGGGGCGCGAGCTGCTTTTGCATCCAGATGATCCCATACCAACGATTGAATTTGCGCCCACAATTTGGGATGTGCGCGCACTGTTTATAGCCCATGCGCTCATGGAACAAACGGCTTGTTGCAGGTGAATATTCATCGGGTGGTTCGATGTAGGAGATACATGCGTTGGCGGTATAGACATGTTGCAAGCGCAAGATGTCTTCAAGTGCGGTATAAAGGCGTCTTCCGAGACCTTTTGCCTTATAGTCTTGACGAATGTAGACCGATGTCTCGATAGCATGTACATATGCCTCGCGAGGCCTGAATGCAGAGGCGTAGGCAAAGCCGAGGATCTCTCCGTCTTTTTCAGCAACGAGAAAAGGGCGTTCTTTTAAGACTGTCTCGATCTTAGTAGACATCTCTTCGACGCTCGGTTCGGTGATGTCAAACGTGATCGCAGTGGTCAATACGTAGGGCGTATAGATATCGCAGATCGCGCCTGCATCTTGCAGGGTCGCCAGGCGAATTCTTATGGTGCTTTCGTCGTTACGTGCTATAGTATTCATGCTTTAACGCTCCATAGTGCTAAAGTATCAGGGCCGATGAACCGAGCCGATCCGTTCGGCGTTCTTATGGCTAAAGTGTAGAAAACCTATAGCAAAGAGGTAAATATGAGCAAAGCGGTAAACATGAAAAAGCTATTACTGATGATCGTCGGTGTGGCTTGCGCTGTCTGTCTTTGTGCAGTTGCGCTCACGGGCTGCTCTTCGAGCGAGTCCAAGTCTTCTGAGACTCCGGAGTATCTGGGTGAAGATGGCAAGTTCGTTGTCGGTTTTGACGAGACCTTCAAGCCTTTTGGCTACAAGGACGACAATGGTGAATATACTGGCTTCGACCTTGAGCTTGCCCAGGCTGTTGCCGACAAGAATGGTTGGGAGATCGAGCTTTCCCCGATCGATTGGGACACTAAAGATGCTCAGATTGATTCAGGCACCATCGATGTTATTTGGAATGGCTTCACCATTGAAGGCCGTGAAGATGCCTACGAATTCACCGATCCTTACTATCTGAATGACCAGGTCATCTTGGTTCGCGAAGGTTCTGACATCAATAGCCTTGCTGATCTTGCGGGCAAGACTGTGGTCGCGCAGGTCAACTCTCCTGCCTATGACAACCTGGCTGAAGGCGGCGATTATTACGAGTCTCTCGGCTCTACGCTGGGCGCACTCGAGAGTGCTCCTGAATATCAGACCGCACTCATGCAGCTTGAAAGCGGCGCATGCGATGCTGTTGCGATCGACTATCCGACCGCTCAGTCGCTCATCGCTGGTAAGGATGGCTATGTGATCCTTGACGAGGTCGTTTCTTCTGAGAACTACGGTGTTGGCGCTAAGAAGGGCAACGCTGAGCTGATCGAGCAGATCCAGACTGCGCTCATCGAACTCTATAACGATGGCACTGTTGAAGAGATCGCTTCTCACTATCCTGAAGAGATCTCCATCGACAAGTGGGTCCTCAAGTAATCTTGTCGCATTCGCGGCAGCGTATCTGACGCATAACTAAAGCCCTGGATCTGACGAGGAATATCGTGGCGTTACGACTCCTTGAGATTCCAGGGCTTTCGTCGTCTCTTGCAGGATTTGCGTGCACGATCGCGCCTAAGCCTCCTGCTATGTTTAGACAAACTGCGATCTTTCGTTCCGTACGCACGCAGTTCTCTTATATCCGCTCTTCTATTTGCTTCTGAAGGTTAGATCATGGAATTCACGACAATGCTCGCAATGCTCGACGAAGGCTTCTTGGTCACGCTGCAGCTCTTCTTCGTTACGCTCATCGGCGCTCTGCCGCTTGGCGTGCTAGTTGCGGTCGGCCGCATGTGCCGTTTTCGCCCTATCTCATACCTCTTTCGCTTGTATATTTCTATCATGCGCGGTACGCCGCTCATGCTTCAGCTCATGTTCATCTTCTTCGCGCCCTATTACATCTTTGGCGTGCAACTTTCCATGGAGTGGAAGTTCGGCGCGTGCGCAGTTGCGTTCATCATGAATTACTCGGCTTATTTTGCGGAGATCTATCGAAGCGGCATTCAGTCCATTCCGCATGGTCAATATGAGGCTGCCGAGATCTTGGGCTATAACAAAGTTCAAACGTTCTTGCGCATCATCTTTCCACAGGTATTCAAGCGCATCGTTCCCGCTTTGGGCAATGAGGTGATCGTATTGGTAAAGGATACGTCACTGGCGTTCACGATCGGCGTCGCAGAGATGTTCACTACGGCCCGTGCGATCGTCTCATCGCAAGGAACGCTTACCGCCTTCATCGTGGCCGCGGTGTTCTATTGGGTGTTCACCTTCGTAGTGGAATTCGCGATCTCGCGTATTGAAAAACGACTGGCTTACTATCACGACTAGGGGAGAGCACGACCAATGGTGGATCAAGATACGCACATGCAAGATAAGACTCAGGATTCAAAGCTAGAGACAACGCCCAATCGAAGCTCAGTGCTCTCGGTCGATCATCTCGAGAAGAGCTTTGGCGATACGATGGTACTCAAAGATATCTCGTTCGATGTTCATCCTGGTGAGGTTATCTCTATCATCGGACCTTCAGGCTCTGGTAAGTCAACACTGCTGCGTTGTTGTACGCTGCTCGAAACCTTCGAATCGGGTGCTCTTCGTTATGGTGACCTGACTGTTGCTGAAAACGATGCTTCGGGTAAGGCGCACTACAGCGGTAAAGAGGTCGAGAAACAGGCGCGCGAGCGTTTCGGGCTGGTATTCCAAAACTTCAACCTTTTCCCGCACTACTCAGTGCTGCGCAATGTGATGGAAGCCCCTCTTATCGTCCAGAAAAAGGATAAGGCGCAGACCGAACAGTTGGCGCGTGCGCTGTTGAAGCAGATGGGCCTTGAAGGCAAAGAAGACGCATATCCATGTGAGCTTTCAGGTGGTCAGCAGCAGCGCGTAGCTATTGCGCGTGCGTTATGCTTGCAGCCCGATATCCTTTTCTTCGATGAGCCGACCTCTGCGCTCGATCCCGAACTTACTCAAGAGGTCTTGAAGGTCATACGTGCGCTTGCTGAAGAGCATATGACCATGGTTATCGTTACGCACGAGATGGCTTTTGCGCGTGATGTTTCGGACAAGATCATCTTTATGGATGGTGGCGTGATCGTTGAAGAAGGTACTCCTGACGAGGTGATCAACGATCCGCAACACAATCGCACCAAGGCGTTTCTTTCACGCTATCAGGAAGACAACACGGGAAAATAGATGCGCGAGATCGTGCCGCATAAAAAAGCGGCCCGATCGCTCGAGCCGCTTGGATGCGTCGGTCTTTGTTTCGCGCAGACTAGTTGATGTGCTTCAGTAGACCATAGCCGCCGTTAGAGCGACGATAGAGGATGTGGGTCGCGCTGGTATCGCGATCGATATAAGCGAAGAAGTCGTGACCCAGAAGGTCGATCTCGATGAGCGCTTCTTCTTCCGTGAGTGGGAGCAGCTCGAGCTCCTTTACGCGTACGATCTCTTCATCCTCGCTGGCAAGTTCTTGCATGAGCGCGTCGTAATCGACTTCGGTCGCCTGTTTAACAGGCTCGCTTGCAATGCGCTTGTTCAGTACGCGTGTTTTGTACTTGCGCAGCTGACGCAGGACTTTTGCAGCAGCGACGTCGATAGCGGCGAAGAGGCTCTCTTCGCTCTCTTCGACGCGAATGATATGACCCTTAGCATGCATCGTGACCTCACAGGTGCAAGGGGTCGGATTAGCAGGGTTCTTTTCAACCTGTAAGACAACCTCGGCAGAAAGTGGAGCGATGTCCATTGCCTTCATCGAGTTGCCGATCTTCTCTTCCGCATAATCGCGCAATGAATCAGAGATGTTCATGCGACGACCGGTGACGGTGATATCCATAGCCTTTTCCCTTCATTACTAAGAGCGCCGTTTCAAATGCGCTTTTTCAACTAGCTAGTCTAACGCATCTTTTAGGGCTTGTGTGAATGATTATTGAAACCCAACCGAAAAGTTGACGTGCTGTTAGGTGGTTTACAATTGGGTACGAATGCGTTGGGTTGATTTGCGATGAAATGGGGAGACGATGGTCGAAAGCGAGCACAAAGAACGCTCGAATACAGCTCAGACAGAAAAAGCTTGGTCTGCGACCGACCAAACGTCTGAAACGTCTGCCCAGATCGATGAAGGCGTGAGCATGCAAGGCGCTTCGTGCGCTGTTGAGGATCCTCATGCGCGCAAGTCTCCCTTTATTGATGAGGTATCGGGGCACCAGCGCCGCTGGTTGAAGTTGCTTGAATTCACGCACTCCACGACGAAGGCTGCAGGTTTCATGCTGCTTGGCGCGATCCTGTCGCTCATCGTTGCGAACTCGCCTGCTTATGGGCCGTTTCTTGAGTTCTGGCACACCGAGATCTCGCTTGGTTTTGGCAGTGCCAGCGCCTCGATGTCGCTTGCGCACATCATCAACGATGTTTTCATGTGCCTTTTCTTCTTATTGGTGGGCCTTGAGATCAAGTACGAGATGACGGTTGGCGAGCTGACGAACATTCGCAAAGCCATCTTGCCGGTCGGGGCTGCTGTTGGCGGCGTGGCGCTACCTATTGTCTTCTATGTCGTATGCAATCAGGCAAGCCCTGAAACACTGAGTGGTTGGGGCGTTCCTACTGCAACCGACATCGCCTTTGCGCTCGGTATTCTGGCGTTGCTTGGCTCACGTGTGCCTACGGGAGTGCGCGTCTTTCTCTCTACGCTTGCCGTAGCCGACGACATCATCGCTATCGTTGTTATTGCGGTGTTCTATGGTCATGCACCTTCGGTCCTGTGGCTTGTCGGTGCGCTTGTGGTGCTCATCGCGCTTCTGGCGTTGAATCGTCTGCACTTCTATTCGCTTTGGCCCTACGTGCTTCTTGGTGTTGTGCTTTGGTACTGCGTGTTCATGTCAGGCGTTCACTCTACGATCGCAGGTGTCTTACTTGCTTTCGCCATCCCTTCGGGCTCTCGTGTTGACCTGCTCTCGTTCGGACGTTGGTCAAACAAGCAGCTCAAAGAGATTCGTAAGAATTTCCAACCCGATGCTCCTGTGCTCGGTCAGTCGGACTATCTCGATGAGGTTTCGCGTCTTGCGCGTGTCGCTAAAGAAGTAGTCCCTCCTGCAACACGTCTTGAGCGCATGCTCTATCCTTGGGTGTATTTCGCCATCTTGCCCCTGTTCGCGCTCACGAACGCCGATGTGGCGCTCGGCGGTATGAGCGTTGATGGCCTTGTGTCCGATCCTGTTTTCCTTGGTGTTTTCACCGGCTTGCTGCTCGGCAAGCCTATTGGCATCTTCTTGTTCAGCTTCATCATCGTCAAATTGAAGATATCCTCACTGCCAAGCAACGTGAATTGGGCGCATATTTTTGGTGCTGCGCTTTTGGGGGGCGTTGGCTTTACGATGGCTATCTTCGTCGCGAACTTGGCCTATGTTGACCCGAGTGAGATTTTGGTCGCGAAAGTGGCAGTTCTTTCGGCATCGCTTCTTGCAGGTGTTATCGGTTTTGCATTCTTGGTATTCCAGGCCAATGTTGCGATGCGAAAGGGTATTGCATACGAAGAACGTATTCCCGATCATGCGAACTTGCAGGCTCATGGAGCGCACGAAGTGAAGCGTCGTAAGCATGATGCTCAGCTTCATGCGTCCGACGAGGACGAGGGACGCGTGCGCATAGCCTCGCCGCATCGTGCAGTGCCTGAAGAGATAGATAAAGCTTCGACGAACCATATGGCAAAATAATCCGTTTCTGATTGAAGAAACCTCATATTCTTCACAAATGCGCACTTCAAGTGCGGAATCGCCTGTGAGCAAGGGGTTCAGTGCTTTTTTAGGCGGCTAACGTCGACAAAAAGCCTTAACTATGGAGAGTATGCAGAGATAGGGGGCTGCAAGCATTGTTTCCCCTGTACGATTTCTGCTAGTATGAGACACAGCTTACGCTTAGAAACGAACACTATGCCATTTATTGGGAGGTTTTCAAACAGTATGAAGCATACAAACGTAGCACCGAAGCGTACGCTGCTCATTGCATTTTTATCGGCCATCTTGGCCGTAGGGCTTACGATGCCCGTCTCACTTGCATCTGCAGTGCCCTCTTCAGCCTCGAAAAAAGCCGAGGCACAAGCAGCTCTCGATCAGCTCAATAGCATGCAAGCAAAGCTCGATGAAGCTTCGAACAATTATTACGAAGCAGAATCCGAGCGCGAAGCAGCCGAGCAGAAGGTCGTAGAGGCCGAACAACAGATCCAGGAAGAAACCGAGAAGATCAAGGGTTATCAGGAAGAGCTGGGAACCCGCGCTCGCAGCATGTATCGCACGGGCGGTAATACCTTCTTGGACGTCATTCTGGGCGCTTCGACCTTCGAAGAGTTTGCGACTAACTGGAACATTCTCGAGACCATGAACGCGAACGACGCGGAACTGGTCGCAAAGACCAAGGAATCGCGTGAAAAGGTCGAAGCAGCTAAGGCTGAATACGAACAGCAAGAGCAAGTTGCTGCTGAGAAAGCCGCTGAAGCTAAGCAGATCAAGGATGAAGCCGAGGCTACTACCGCAGAGATGCAGGCAGTCTATGACAACCTGAATGCTGAAGCGCAAGAGCTCATGCGTCAGGAAGAAGAGGCTCGTAGTGCAGCAGCTGCTGCCGCCGCACAACAGGCTATCTCGTCTGGTAACGCTGGTTCATCTTCTGCGGGAAGCTCCAAGCCGGCTAACAACTCCAAGCCTCAAACAGTGACGGGCAATACCGTTGTTGACCGTGCGTATGCTCAGCTTGGTAAGCCATACGCGTGGGGCGCGGCTGGTCCGAACAGCTTTGACTGCTCTGGTCTGGTTGGCTATTGCCTAACAGGCACCATGGGCAATCACTGGTGCACGACGGGCACCATCGCTGGTTGGACGCGCGTTAGCAATCCACAGCCGGGCGACATCTGCATCAACAGCCATCACACGGGCATCTATATCGGTGGTGGTCAGATGATCCACGCACCATATACGGGTGCCGTCGTCTCGATCAGTGGTGTGCACTCTGATATGTGGTATGTCCGCTACTAATCGCTCTTCTTCGCAGGTTGTTCAGAAGCGAAACAGCAGTTATAATGAGCGATGCTCGCTTTGAAGGCGAGTAAAGGTAAACGGGATGTGGCGCAGTTTGGTAGCGCGCTTCGTTCGGGACGAAGAAGTCGCAGGTTCAAATCCTGTCATCCCGACCAGTAAAGTCATAGGTCTGGTGGTTTTCACCAGACCTATTTTTATGCATGACCTCAATTATGTTTGGGATGCGATTTCCCCGTTTTCCCACTCCTATGCAAGAGGGAGCACGACGGTAAATGTCGTACCCGCCGCTTTGCTGCTTGAAACATCGATCGAGCCGCCATGTGCCTGTACAATCTCATAGGCAATGCTCAAGCCAAGACCATAACTTTGCTCATCGTTGCGAGCTCGTGCCTTATCGGCGCGGTAAAAGCGGTCGAAGAGATGAGGAAGATCATCGCTTGGAACAGGTGTGCCGGTATTACAGACAGAAAGCTTTGTTGCCGCCTCGCTCAGTGCAAGCTCGATCGAGATCGAGCCTTTATCGTTCATGTACTTGAATGCATTATCAAAAAGGACGCTCACGAGGCGCTGAAGCTTGTCTTTGTCGCCGACGACCATCGCGCCTGTAGCGATGTTTGCCGATAGCGCGATCTTGCGTTCATAGGCAAGCGGCTCGAATTGCAAGATGTCAGCATTCACGAGCTTGCTCAGATCGACAAGTTCGCGCTTCGTTGCTGCGGCATCTTTTTCCTGAGCATCAGCGCTAGCAAGCAGGAGCATATCTCCTACGAGCTCGCGCATTTGTGCGCTTTCGGCTTCGATCGACTCGATCCACTGACTCTGGTTGGCGATCGTTCGTTCGGGGTGTCGTTTCAGAATAGCGACATCGGCAGCGATGACTGTGAGAGGGGTCTTCAGCTCATGGGATGCATCCGCGATGAATCGCTGTTGTCCGCGCCAAGATGCCTCAACAGGGCGCAGCGCCCATCTTGAGAAGAAGAGACTCAGTACGAAGAAAAGGGCGAGAATCGCAAGCCCTATTCCAGCAAGAAGAAATGCAAGTGACTTCCATCCAGAGACAGACTGTTCATCAGCAAACGCGATGATCGTGTCGTCGTCATAGGATTCTTTCAAATAGTAGACCCCGAGAGAATCGAGGAATCCCTTTCCATCAGCGAGCTGCAGGGCTTCATAGCCGGCATCATCGATCAGCGATTCGCTCATGGTGCCCGAAGCCGCATTTGAGACAAGCGTGAGCGAGCCATCTTCGCCTAGCTCGTAGACGGCAATGGGAACAAGCGATCGTTCGGGCGAGCGACCACCGATCTCGAATCGAGGCAGGTCTTTGTCAAATTCATGTTCGTCATCGCGAGGTGCCTTATCGAAAGGGATCGATTCCTCGAGCATGCGTGCATGGTCGACTGCCTCTTCGAGAGCAAGCGAGACTTCTTCAGCGCTCGCGGTGTAGTTGAGCGAAACGATGATGCTAAAAGCAATGGTAAGGATAACGGTGACGACCACCATGATAAGCGCAACGAACTTGATGCGAAGCTTCCGAAGTGCCTCATTCATGGCAAGTGACCTCTTCTTTGCTGTTGATCAGCCGATAGCCAAGCTTAGGGATCGTTTCTATCTGTACGCATGAATCTAAGAAACGAAGCTTCTTGCGCAAGAAGGAGATATGCGCTTCGACATTGTTTGCATCAGCCACAGATTCGATGCCCCATGCACGATCGAGCAGGGCGTCTTTGGAAACAACGCGACCCGGATGCTCCATTAAGGCGTGGAGGATCAAGAACTCTTTCATGCGCAAGTGAATCGACTCTTCTCCACACGAAAGATCGTTACTTTCGAGATTCAATGAGACATCCGCAAAATCAAGTGTTTCAAAAAGCACCTCTCCTTTACGGCGGGTGAGCGCACGCAAGTGTGCAAGCAGTTCAGTAGGAGAAAAGGGTTTGGTCATGTAATCATCTGCGCCACTATCGTAGCCTTGTACCTTTTCAGGGATCGCATCTTTTGCCGTCAAGATGAGCACGGGTGTCGATATCTTCTTCCGACGAAGCTCAGAGACGACCTGAAAACCATCAAGCTGAGGAAGCATAACGTCGAGAATGATCACATCGTAAAGACCAGAAAGACCGTATTCAAGCCCAGTTTGCCCATCGTGAACAGTATCGATCGTATGCCCATTGTCTTGTAGGATCTCTGCAAGCGCACTTGCGAGACGTTGATCATCTTCAACGATCAGTATGCGTGACATGTCATCCACCTCCCCATTAACACTATAGCGAGCGACCTTAACTTTATCTGAAGTCGCTCTTTGCGGTTCAGGTTTATTTAAGCACGAGATCGTAAGATCGCTTTCGAATGAGGCCGAACTGAGAGAAAGGTGTATATGACATCGTACGCAGACGTATTCAAACGTACCGAGATGAAGTATCTGCTTTCTGCAGATCAGCGCAAGTTGATCGAGCGCATTATCGAGCAGAAGATGATGCCCGGCGAGTTTGGTGAATCGAGCATCTTGAGCTTATATTACGACACGCCTGAATTCACGCTTATCGAGCGCTCACTGGATAAGCCGCTCTATAAAGAGAAGCTTCGTTTGCGCGTGTATGGCACACCGAGCCCACTCGGGCCAGCGTTCGTTGAGCTGAAGAAGAAATATGATGGCGTGGTATACAAGCGTCGTGTTTCGCTCTCGCTTGCTGCAGCACAAGTCTTTCTTGAGGGATTGCCCTATGAGAAGGCGTGCCGAGCATTCCCTCTAATCGATCATGAAGCGCATCTCCAGTCGCTTTCGCCGCGCTCGGTCCAGATCGGACGTGAGATCGAATTCACGCTAGCGCGGCATGGCGATCTTGCGCCATCACTGCTGACCAAGTGTGATCGAGTAGCATATGCAGATCCTGAAGGGAGCGATCTGCGCATCACCTTCGATGCCAATCTCGATTTTGCGACAGGAATGAGCGATCTGCTTGCTGAATGCGATACGCTCCCGCTGATCGATCCTGCGTATTCGATCATGGAAATAAAGAATGCCGGTCCGCTTCCCTTCTGGTTGCTCCGCGCGCTCTCGAATGCACGCGCGTATCCTCGCTCGTTTTCGAAATACGGTCATGCGTATATGAGTCTTCGAAAGGATGAAAGAAGTGCTTGATTCAGTTTTCACCTCGGTTTTCCAGACAAGTGGCGAACTTACAGGAGGCGTGACCTCGGGCGATTTTCTTATCTGCTGTGTTGCATCGCTCGTTCTTGGGTGTCTCTGTGCTCTTACGTACATGTTCAAGCATGACTATTCGAAGAATTTCGTGGTTACGCTTGCTCTTATGCCGCTCATCGTGCAGATGGTCATCACGCTCGTGAATGGCAATATCGGGGCGGGCATTGCAGTCATGGGTGTATTCAACCTCGTGAGGTTCCGCTCGATCCCTGGAAGTGCAAAAGACATCGGTAGTGTCTTTTTCGCGATGGCAGTCGGTCTTGCAACAGGCATGGGATATCTGGTGCTTGCTGCGTTGTTTACGCTCATCGTGGGCATTGCGAATATCGTATATGTGCTTTCCCCGTTCGGGAAGAAGAAAGAGCCAGGTAAGTTGCTGAAGGTGACGATACCTGAAGATCTTGACTATACCGGGATATTTGATGACCTGTTCGAGCGATACGCGAGCTCTTATGAACTGGTCGAAGTATGCACAACGAACATGGGCAGCCTTTTTCAGCTCGATTACCAGGTCAACCTAAAGGATGCAGCAGAAGAGAAAGCGCTTATCGATGCGATTCGCTGCCGTAATGGCAATTTGAAAGTATCGTGCGGTCGCATCGCTGCTGCGCGTGATGTCTTGTAGGAGCTCACGCAAAGATGCGAGGCTTCGGGGCTTGTGAAGTCGGAGACAGAGCTCAAAGAAGAGAAAGGACATGATCATGAATGTCTTTCAAAAGATACAACCGCATCGCATTACCCAAAAGATCATGGCGTTTATTATTGCGCTTGTTTGCGCTGTCGCGTTGTGCGGTTGTAGCGGCGAGGATACGGGCCGTGAAAATGAGGAAGTTGCGACATACGCAGAGATCGCGAGCATGGATCTTGAGTACACTGATCGCGATAAACGCGATGCTTATGATGAGGAAAGCGCGACCAAGATCACACTGACGGGTGAAACGGCGAGTGTCGAGGGCGATGGTGCTCGCGTGGATGGATCGAGTGTGAACATCGAATCAGCAGGCACCTATATTGTGTCAGGCTCGCTTGAAAACGGACAGGTGCGCGTGAATGTTGACGATACCGAGAAGGTACAAATCGTTCTTGCGGGTGCTTCGATCAAGAACGACAACAGTGCAGCGCTCTTTATCGAATCAGCTGATAAGTGCTTCATTACGCTTGCTGCGGATACGGAAAACGAACTTGTTGACGGCTCTGAATATGCTTTGGCAGAGGGCGAAGATGAGCCGAATGCAACGCTTTTCAGTAAGGATGATCTGACGATCAACGGCGAGGGTACCCTGAAGGTGAGCGGCAATTACGAGCACGCTATCTATTCGAAGGATGACCTGGTTATAACAGGAGGCACATTTGTTATCTCCGCGGTAAGTGATGGGTTGCGTGGCAAAGATAGCCTCAAGATCCTTGATGGTGCTTTCACGATCGAAGCGGGCCAAGATTGCCTGAAGGCGAGTCGTGACGACGATCCAACACGTGGTTTCGTTGTGATCGATGGAGGCACTTTTACGCTCAATGCAGGCGATGACGCGATCCACGGCGAGACCTATCTGCTCGTGAAGGGAGGCGCGATCGATATCCAAACGTGCGTCGAAGGCCTTGAGGCCATGGTGGTGCAGGTTGACGGAGGTGATATCGATGTGGTCGCACAGGATGATGCGATCAATGCAGCCGCACCATCTGCTTCGAGTGATACGGCGACCGAGAGCATCTTCGCTCCCGGATCGGGAAATGAACAGGAAGAAAAGAGCTTTGGCGAGAGTCGCGGAGATGTTGGTTTTGGATCGAATGAACCAGGTGAAGGCAGCGATCTTTCCCAAGGATTGAGCAATAAACAAGGCGATTTGCCTAACGGCTTGCGCGATGAAGGTGGCATGAAAGGCGATCTACCAAACGATTTGGAGGAGCCGCCAAGCGACCGAGGAGATCTGAATGACATGAGCGAGAGGGAAGGCAAGGATTTTCTCGAAGAGCTCGATGGTCTAGACAATAGGGATGAGCAGAGGCAAGCTTTTGGCGTTGGTGACATAGGTGAAGGAAACGAAAGTTGCCAGATCATCATCAACGGCGGCACTATCACGCTCGAAGCGAAGGGCGATGCGATCGACAGCAATGGCTCGATACAGCTCAATGGCGGCACGATCTATGCAACTGGTCCGACAAGTGGTGCCGATAGTGCACTTGATTATGAGCTTGAAGCTTCTTGCAACGGTGGAACAGTTCTGCTTGCTGGTCCATCAGGTATGGCGCAAAGCTTCTCCGAAGGCACGCAACCTTTTGCATTCGTGCAAGTGCGCGGCAAAGCGAATCAAACGGTATCGGTCAAGGATCAGGCAGGCACAACGCTTATTTCCTATACTCCAAAAGCCGATTTCGAGAGCCTTGTCATAAGCTCACCTGATTTCATTGACGCTCAAACCTACACCCTTATCGTGGGCGAGAGTGAAACGAAGATCACACCAGCGACGAGCCAGGTGGGTCAAAAAGCATGAACATGAACCGCTTAAAGGGATTGCACAAGCGCAGCGTATGTTTTTTGGTAAAATTCTTGCGCATATTACTACGGCTTGAACATACGATGATTCATACTGTAAGCGAATCTTTTGAAACGTTGGTCATGCCAGCGAGTGCAATCCCAGCGGAGGTGCATGCAACATGAAGATAGGACCGCTCGGCATCGTCGAGATCATAATCATCCTGGTGGTCATCTTGATCATCTTTGGCCCGAAGAACCTTCCGAAGCTCGGAACCGCTATCGGTAAGACCGTGAAGAATTTACGTGAAGGCCTTGGTGGCGGCAAGAAGAAGAAAGCTGAAGAGGCGGCTGCCCAGGCTGAAGAATCACAGGCTGCAGAGCCTGAAGAGCTCGAGGTCATCGACAAGCCAGAGCCTGGTAAGAAGGCGGCTGCTGCACAAGCTACTGCCGAAGAGGATTTCACTACTTCGGATGCGGTCACTGAAGCGACCGAGCCAGAGAAGGAAAAGGCAGAATAAGAATTCAAAGAAGCGCGCGAAAGATCAAAGCGCGTTTCTTATGCTCAGGCGGTTTAGCTTGGGCATGCGATAGAGAAACTCGACTACGGGGGTCCCATGGAAAAAGATTACATCCTCACTCAAGAAGGCAAAGCAAAGCTCGAAGAAGAGCTGCATTATCTCGAGACCGAGAAGCGCGCAGAGATTGGTGAGCGCATCCGCGTCGCACGCGAATTCGGCGACATTTCTGAGAATTCTGAATACGACGATGCGAAGAACGAGCAGGCCATGATGGAAGGCCGCATTGCCGAGATCACGCGCATCTTGGGCGAGGCTACAGTCGTCGATACGCCGAAGCGCTCGTCTAAGGTGAACATAGGTAGCAAGGTTACCGTGGACATGGGTGGCAAAGAGCGTGCTTTCACGATCGTTGGCGCTGCAGAGAGCAATTCTGCTGAAGGTAAGATTTCCAATGAGTCTCCTGTTGGCGCGGCGCTTTTAGGGAGCAAGAAGGGCGACGAGATCGACTTGCAAGGTCCGACTGGCCGCGATATTCATATGACCGTTCTGAAGATCGAGCATTAAGAAGTGCTTCTAAGCTGCGCGCAGACGCTTCTTTCACTACAATTAAACAATAACGTAATCACAACGCTGGTGTTCTAAGCACCGGCGTTGTTTATAGAACCCATCTGAAAGGCTTTTCATGACCGAAGAAACACCTTTGAACGCATCACCGGAAGTGCCAGAGGACGATCCTATCCTGGTACGTCATGCAAAGCGTGAGGCCCTCATTGCTGCAGGCCAGAATCCTTATGGCCACGCGTTTGCTTACACGCATCACATTGCTGATTTAGAAAGCACGTATGCAGGCCTTGAAGATGGCGAGAACACAGAAGATCGCGTGGAGATCGCAGGACGCATCATGGCTAAGCGCGATCAAGGCAAGATCATTTTCATGGAATTGCGTGATTCGACAGGCAACATTCAGCTTTTCTGTCGCATCAATGCACTCGGCGAAGAGACATTTGCTGCGATGAAAGATCTCGATGTGGGGGACTGGATCGGTGTTTCGGGCTGCATGATGCGCACGCGCCGTGGCCAGCTTTCCGTCGCGGTCGATTCCTACGAGCTGCTCTCTAAGTCGCTGCGTCCTCTGCCAGAGAAGTTCCATGGTCTTGCCGACAAAGAGCTGCGCTATCGCCAGCGCTATGTCGACCTCATTGTGAATCCTGAAGTGCACGAGACGTTCGTGAAGCGCTCGAAGATCATTTCAGCCATTCGCCATTACATGGAAGATCAGGGCTTTTATGAGGTGGAAACGCCGTTTTTGCATTCCATCATGGGTGGTGCGAATGCCAAGCCCTTTACGACACATTTCAACGCACTCGATCGTGATTATTATTTGCGTATTGCTACCGAGTTGCCGCTGAAGCGTTTGCTCGTTGGCGGTTTCGAGAAGGTCTTCGAGATCGGCCGCCAGTTCCGCAACGAAGGCATGGATCCTTACCATAATCCTGAATTTACCACGATGGAGGCCTATCAGGCATTCTCTGACCTTGAGGGCATGATGGAGCTTACCCAAGGCTTCGTGCAGGCGGCCGCTATGGCTGCGTGCGGCACGCTCGAGGTGGAATATCAGGGCACGATGATCAACTTGGGTGGCGAGTGGCGCCGTGCAACCATGGTCGAGCTGGTGAATGAGGTTACGGGTGCCGATGTGAGCTTCGATATGACGCGCGATGAGGTGGCTGCCATCGCCAAATCGCGTGACGTTCATGTTGAAGATGCATGGGGCAAGGGCAAGATCATTGCTGAGCTCTTTGAGGAATTCGTCGAGCCGACCCTGGTTCAGCCAACCTTTGTGCTCGATCATCCGATCGAGGTTTCGCCACTTGCAAAACGGAAAATTGGTGAAGATGAAGTGGCCGACCGCTTCGAGTTGTTTATTTCCGGCCATGAATATGCTAATGCTTTTAATGAACTTAATGATCCTGTCGATCAAGCGGAGCGATTCCGAGCGCAGCTTGCTGCAAAGGATATGGGCGATGATGAGGCGATGGGATTCGACGATGACTACGTGCGCGCTTTGGAATACGGAATGCCTCCTGCCGGCGGTGTCGGCATTGGCATAGATCGATTGACCATGTTACTTACGGATTCACCCACCATCCGCGATGTGCTGCTATTCCCTCATATGCGCGACGAAGCCAAGTAAAGAGGAGGTGGCGTATGTCGTTCGACAAGTTCACTGACAAAGCACGCAAGGTGTTGGTCTTGGCGCAGGAGGAAGCCCGCGGGCTTCATCAGCCCTATGTCGGCACCGAGCACGTGCTTTTAGCTCTATTGAAAGAAGGCGATGGTCTTGCAGCCCAAGCGCTTGAGCGTTTGGGAATCCATTATGAAGCCACGGTAGCGGCGATCCGTCGTATCGTAACTATCGATGACTCGACTGACGTGTCGGGCCATTTGAGCTTCACCCCACGCGTGAAACGAGTTCTCGAGAATTCTTTGCGTGAGGCCATGCAGATGGGTCAAAGCTATATATCGACTGAGCACTTACTGCTTGGTATCATCCGCGAGAATGAAGGCACGGCTATCGAAGTGCTCGAGCGCATGGGCGTTTCAGGCGACGATCTGCGTGCTGTTTTGAACGATCTCGTGGGCCAATCTTCGGTCTTTGCAGGCCAGCAATTTGACCCGCAAGCCGCAGCATCGGATAGCGTGCTCAAGGAATTCAGCGTTGATCTTACGAAAAAAGCTGCAGAGGGCAAGCTCGACCCTGTTATCGGACGCGCCGGCGAGATCGAGCGCGTCATGCAGATCTTGTGTCGCCGTCAAAAGAACAATCCGCTGCTCTTAGGCGAGCCAGGCGTTGGCAAGACTGCCGTGGTCGAAGGCCTTGCACAGCTGATCGTAGCTGATCAAGTGCCCGATATCTTGCGCAATATGCGTCTTGTTACGCTTGATGTTTCTGCTCTTGTTGCAGGCTCGAAGTATCGCGGCGAATTCGAAGAACGCCTGAAGAAATGCATCAAAGAGGTTGAGCAATCAAACGACATCATCTTGTTCATCGATGAATTGCATACGCTCATTGGCGCAGGTGCTGCTGAAGGGTCGATGGATGCTGCTTCGATTTTGAAGCCGCCGCTATCCCGTGGCGAAATCCAGATCATCGGTGCGACCACGCTCGATGAATATCGCAAGCATCTTGAGAAGGATTCTGCGTTCGAGCGTAGGTTCCAGACGGTCGTCATCAAAGAGCCGAACGAAGAACAAGCTGTTCGCATCATGCAAGGTTTGCGGGATAGGTATGAAGAGCATCATCACGTGCATTTTTCTGATGATGCACTGCAAGCAGCCGTTTCGCTTTCCGATCGCTATATCCAAGATCGTTTCTTGCCCGATAAAGCAATTGACGTGCTCGACGAGGCGGGTGCGCGCATGCGTATTCGCAACATGGTCTTGCCTGACGAGATCCAAGAACTTGACGATAAACTGCGTCAGCTGCGTGCAGAAAAGGACGCGGCTATTGCCGATCAAGACTTCGAGCGCGCTGCTGAAGTGCGCGATCGCGAGACAAAAGTGCGCGAAGAACGCAAGAAAGCTCAGGCTGATTGGGAAGAGAAGACAGAAAAGGTCATCAACGAGATCGGCGTGGAAGACATTGCTGATGTTGTCTCGATGACTACGGGCGTCCCTGTTTCCAACCTCACCGAAGCAGAGACTGAGAAGTTGCTGCGCATGGAATCCGTGTTGCACGAGCGCGTGATCGGTCAGGATGAAGCAGTCGTTGCGCTTTCGAAGGCGATTCGCCGCAGCCGCTCTGGCCTTAAGGATCCGAAGCGACCTGCAGGCTCGTTTATCTTCCTTGGCCCCTCAGGTGTCGGTAAGACCGAGCTTTCTAAGACGCTTGCTGAATTTCTCTTCAATTCGCAAGACGCGCTCATCTCGTTTGATATGTCGGAATATATGGAAAAGCACACGGTGTCTCGCTTGATCGGGTCACCTCCTGGATATGTGGGCTATGACGAGGGTGGTCAGCTTACTACTGCAGTGCGGCAGCGTCCCTATTCGGTTGTCTTGTTCGATGAGATTGAAAAGGCGCATCCCGATGTCTTCAATATCTTGTTGCAGATCTTAGAAGAGGGTCGACTGACTGACGCGCAGGGTCGCATGGTTGACTTCCGCAATACGGTTATCATCATGACGTCCAATGTTGGCGCACGCGAGATCACTACTACTGCACCGCTTGGATTCTCGTCTGGTGGAGCAACAGGCTTAAATGATGACGAGATCAAGACTCGCGTAATGAGTGAGGTCAAGCGTCTGTTCCGCCCAGAATTCCTGAACCGTATCGACGAGATCATCGTGTTCAAGTCGCTCACGGAAGACGAGATCGTCGAGATTGTCGATCTTATGGTGGCAGATCTGCGCGAGCGTTTGATCGAGCAGAACATGACTATCAATATGTCAGATGCTGCGAATCGCTATATTGCCAAGGAAGGAACAGATCTTTCCTTCGGTGCCCGTCCGTTGCGTCGCGCTATCCAGCGCTTGCTCGAAGATCCGATCTCCGAGCAGATCCTGGAAGGAAAGTGGACAAGTGGCTCGGTCATTGATGTGGACGTGGAAGATGTGACAGACGAAGAAGCCTCCAATGCTGCTCTTGGAAGCGAGACGAAGAAGAAACTCGTGTTCAAGCAAGGATCGGGCTCGATTCCGGCACCGCGTAAACGCGATACTATCGCGAAGGAAGCGGAGCTTATCTTGGGCAGCTATGATCTAGGCCGTGCGGGACTCTCTCGTGGTTCAGGTTCAGGCTCAGGCCGCGGATCTTCAGGAGACTCCGCCGCCGATTAGTACGAGACGTCTGTTTTCGAGGTTTTGCATCTTGCACCGTAAGTGAGAAGACCCGCTTTTGCGGGTCTTCTTTTGCTTTGGGGGGGTGTTTGCACAAAAATCCCCGTTTTTTGCTTGAGATTTGCGCTTGTATGCACAAAATAGCGTGATTCGAGCTATTTTCGACTCGAAAAAAGAACCTTTCTTGAGTTGTTAGAGCATAACCCCAGGTCAAAAAATGACGCTCAGCGGAAAGTGTAGATACAACCGCAAATCTCAAGCAAAAAATGAAGTTTCTACTGCAAAAGCGAAGAGATCAGCTTGATTCAAGGTTAATTGGAAAGAAATTGCGAAGTGCGAGTGGAGATCTTTGGCCGATCACGTTCGTTGCGAGCGCTTCCAAAAGAAGATTGCAGCAAGCGAACAGATAAGTGCGCAAAGCGCGAGCGTTGCACCGACCAGTCCGACCATGGAAAGACCGATGCCGCTTACCACAACACCACCGATGGCAGTGCCGAATGCGATGCCGATATTGAAAGAGGTGGGCTCGATCGATGCAGCGAGCACAAGAGCATCAGGATGCTTGCGCCGCGCGATATCCATGAACATGCTGATGCACTGGATCGAGAATGAATACATGAGCAGTGCAATAAGGAAAGTTGCACCAATAGCGATGGCAACATGAGGTCCAGCTGCCCATAATCCGAAAAGCGCGATCGCCATACCAGCGAAGATGGGTGGCAGTGACCTCATGCCAAAGCGCAGGTCGAACAAACCAGAGAGCAAGTCGGACACAAAGCAGATGCAGCCGAACACCAAAAGCACGATGCCTGATTCAACCGTAGTGAGTCCGAGTACATCTTCCAAATAAGGTGCAACATAGCCATAGAAAGTATAAACAGCACCAACACCGAACATGAAAATTCCTACTCCAAATAAGAGAGCGGGTTCTTTGAGTAATTTCACCTGCTGTTTTGGAGAGGTGCGCGCACCTTTTGCACGTGGACTTTTGGGAATTGTGATGATAAGCAAAATGGCAGAGATGAGCGCAAAAAAGAATGCTCCTTCCATAGCGATCTGCCAAGTAAGGTATTCGACGATGAAACGACCGACGCTTGTCGCAAGTACGAGTGCGATAGAGAAGGCAGCATAGATCACCGAGATACCCATCGAGGAATGCTTCGGGCCGAGCAGTTCGGGAATATAGGTGGTCGCAACGGCAAGAAGTGCGCCTGCCACTGCTCCCATGACGATACGAGAGGCGAGCAGCATCCAGAAGGCACTCGCGGTCATAGAGGTGAGGTTGCAGACGACGAAGATCACCAGGTAAACAATGAAAAGATGCGAACGGCGAAACTGGCTAGTAAAGATCGCGAGCAAGGGAGTGGCGATCGCATAAGAGAGCGCGAAGAAGCTGATCAGATCACCTACCTGCGAAATCGAACAACCAAACGCGCTCGCAAGCTCAGGTTCAATGCCGATCACAACGAACTCGGAGCATCCGAGCGAGAAGCCGAGCAGAACGAGCAGTGCATAGGTGAGCCAGCGGCGTGCGGGCGAAAGCTTTGAAGGCAAACCTGTCCAGGTCGCATTTTCATAAGCGACGGTGTGTTCATCTGATCGTGTGTCGGTCTCATTCGTCATAGAGCGTCATTCTACGAGAACCCTTTTTACCCTGCAACACATAGCAAGCGATAGAGACAGAGCGTGGGCTCACAATTTGCTTCGCGCGAAAGATAGGTGGCAAAAGCACATCAGATTAAAGCCCTCTTCTCTGTATTCGAGTCTTCTTTCGCGACAAGGTGTAATGAAGTAAACTAGAGAAGTTGATACTTCGCTGCAATCAGCAGCTGTAACGATAAGAGGTCCACCATGTCGCCGCAAATCATCGATCCGATTTTCGCTCCTTCAGCTCTTGATGACGTGCTCAGCAAGATGCGCGAAGGCGACACCTTTGATGCGTTGCGCGAACAGCTTCAACTGCAAGGTAAGGTGAACGAGAACGCGCAAACTGCGGTCATCATTCTAGCGGGCGGCAGTGGCGAGCGCTTTGGTCGTGAAGGCGGCAAGCAGCTGGTCGAGATAGCCGGCAAGCCGATCCTCACGCGTTCGGCAGAGGTGTTCGACAGCGTTGGAGATGTTGGTCTCATCGTTGTTGTATGCCCTGAAGAGCGTACCGATGAATACCTGCGCAAGGCTATCGACCCTTTTCCCTTTGCAACACCTATCGTCATGGCTCCTTCCGGTTCTATCCGCCAAGAATCTGCCTTTTCAGGCCTCGAGCTCGTGCCTGACAACTTTGAATACGTCATGCTGCATGATGGTGCACGCCCGCTCATATCGCGTGATTTGGTCGAGCATACTATCAGCGTGCTAAAGGGCAATATCGATTGCGACGGCGCGGTGGTCGGGCATCCTTCCATTGACACGTTGAAGATCGTCGAAAATGGCATCATCCAAGGAACACCTGATCGCTCGGTCTTCTGGAATGCGCAGACGCCGCAAGTATTTCGTGCAGGCATCTATCGTCGTGCACATGCAGCCGCGCTCTCTGATGGCTTTGTTGGCACCGATGATTCTGCGCTCATCGAGCGCCTCGGCGGTCGAGTGATGGTGGTCGAAGGCAAGCGCGACAACATCAAGCTCACAGTTCCTGAAGACTACCTCATCATATCGGCGGCTGTCGCCCAAGCGCTACGTGAAGGGGTTGAATGATGCCGGCACCTTCGAACATAAGTGAACTCTCGTCGTTGCGAATCGGTCTCGGTTATGATGTGCACGCCTTTGCTCAAGGCCGTAAGCTCATCTTGGGCGGTGTAGATATTCCGCATCATCAAGGACTGGACGGCCATTCAGATGCAGACGTGCTCTTGCATGCGATCTCCGATGCGCTTCTTGGCGCAACACGCCTTGGGGACATCGGCAAGCTCTTTCCGGATACGGATCCCGCCTTCGCGGGCGCAGATTCACTCAAACTGCTCGAGGCGGTGGCCGATCACGTGCGCGATGCAGGTTTTCAGATTCTTGATATCGATTGTGTCATCGTAGCCCAAAAGCCAAAGCTGTCTCCTTATCGCGATGAGATGCGTGCCAATATCGCACGTGCATGCGGCATTACGCAAGAAAATGTGGGCGTGAAGGCGACCACTACGGAACACCTTGGTTTTGAAGGCCGAGAAGAAGGCATATCAGCTCAGGCTGTCGCTCTTGTCTGTCGATGTTGTTAGTGCTCTATGATTGAGCGCACGCTTCCGTGCGCAATGGTTGCAGACGCTTTTCAAAATAGTGGCGCCCGCACCAAACGTGGTACTATTTCGCAAGACAAAAAGGAACTGACCTCATGAACATATTCTCCACAATGGCAGAGGATATCCGTACCGTACAAGCGACTGATCCTGCTGCTCCCTCGAAATTCCTCATCTGGCTTACCTATCCAGGCCTCCAGGCTCGGTGGGCACATGTCATCAATCACTGGCTTTGGAAGAAGGGCTTGCGCGGATTGGCGCGCTATCTTTCACAATGTGCGCGCTTCTGGACAGGCGTTGAGATCCATCCTGGTGCCCAAATTGGTCGCCGTTTCTTCATCGACCATGCAATGGGGGTCATCATCGGCGAGACTACGGTCATTGGCGATGATTGTGTGCTCTACCAAAACGTCACATTGGGCGGTACTGGCAAAGAGAGCGGCAAGCGTCATCCGACCTTGGGAAACAACGTCATGGTGGGCGTTGGGGCAGCGGTGCTCGGTTCGATCACTATTGGTGATAACTCGAAGATCGGCGGCGGATCGGTCGTTGTGAAAGATGTTCCACCAAATTGTACGGTGGTCGGCGTGCCAGGACATATTGTCATTCAGGATGGCGTCTCGACTGCTAAGAAGGCAGCGGAAAAGGAGATCGCCGAGAAGAAAGCCGCAGAACAAGCTGCCGCTAAGCAAGCTATTGAGCAGCGAGCGATCGAAGAGAGCGCTGCTGCAGAACGAGCTGCTGCTAAGTCGACGCGGGAAAGCGACGAGCGCGTAGAGGATCTACCCGATCCTGTCGCGCGTGCGATAAAGAATCTCTACAAACGCGTGGAAGAGCTCGAAGCTTTTGCGCGCCAAGAACAAGCAATGCAAGAAAAGGAAGCGGATCTCGAAGAGACCGAGGCCAAGATCGCGCAAGAGCGCGCGATCAATCAGAATTCAGACCAGGCCTAAGATAGGAATACCATGATCAAGATCTACGATACCAAGGCGCGCAGTAAGCGCGAATTCGTGCCCGTTGAGCCAGGCAAGGTCGGTATGTATGTGTGTGGCCCGACGGTCTATAACTACATCCATATCGGCAACGCGCGTACGTTTATCTCTTTCGATACGATTCGCCGTTATCTTACATGGCGTGGTTTCGAGGTCACGTTTGTGCAGAATGTCACCGATGTGGACGATAAGATCATCAATAAGGCCAACGAAGAGGGCCGTACGGCAGACGAGGTGGCGAAGGAATTCACCGACGCGTTCATCGCTGACATGCATGCAGCAGGTGTTCAGGATCCCGACATCCGTCCGAAGGCGACCGAAGAGATCGACACGATGATCGACCTGGTCCAGCGTCTCATTGATAAAGGGCATGCCTATGCGGTCGATGGTGATGTGTACTTCGCGGTTCGCTCATATTCTGCTTATGGTGAACTTTCGAATCGCAATGTGGACGAAATGGAATCGGGTCATCGCGAGCTGCGCGCAGACGGTCAAGGACTGGAAGATCGTAAGCGCGACCCACTCGATTTTGCGCTTTGGAAAGCAGCAAAGCCGGGTGAGCCAAGTTGGGATTCTCCTTGGGGCAAGGGTAGGCCCGGTTGGCACATCGAATGCTCGGCCATGTCGGAGAAGTATCTGCACTTGCCGTTCGATATTCATGGCGGCGGCGCAGATCTATGCTTCCCTCATCACGAAAATGAGCGTGCGCAATCCGAGGCCGCGTTCGACACCACGTTTGCGAACTACTGGATGCACGGTGGCATGCTGCAGATCAATTCCGAGAAGATGAGCAAGTCGCTCGGTAATTTTCTGCTGCTTCGCGACATCCTCAAGACTACGGATCCTGCGGTGCTTCGCATGCTCATGCTGCAGACGCATTATCGCAGCCCGCTCGATTTCTCCGATGCACGTCTAAAGGAATCAGCTTCGGCGCTTGAGCGTCTGGAAAATTTTGTCACAAATGTACAGTGGCTTGCGAAGAATCCTAGCAGCGGGGAAGCGGCAATGCTGGCAGATGGCAAGTCGCTTTCCGCTCATATTGCGTGGTTGGGCGAGCAGATGCGCGAATCGTTCACTGAATCGATGGACGATGACTTCAATACTGCAGGAGCACTCGGCGCGATCTTCAATTTCGTGGGCGAGGTCAACACGCTTTTGAACGATGTGCAGCCAACGACAGCTGATGCTGAGGCGCTTGCAGGAGCGGTAAGCGAGGTCGTAGAGCTTATGGATGTGCTCGGAATCTCTATTGAGGTAGATACCTCTGATGCAACCGCAACCGTTCTCGATGATGAAGAAAGCGCGGCTGAAGTGTTGGTGCTTGCGATGCAATTTGCAGGGTTCGCACCAGGAGATGGCAACGATCCAGCAACGGTGAAGGCAGCCATGGCTGCATTGCTTGATGCGCGCGCGAATGCGCGTGCGAGCAAGAACTTTGCGGTAGCCGATGCGATTCGCGATGGTCTTTCTGAGCTGGGCTTTCGCATCGAAGATACGCCGCAAGGTGCACGTATCGTCAAAGCTTAGCAGTTATTCAAAAGCAGAAATAGTCATACGAAAAAGCCACGCTCGGAGCGAATCACGAGTGTGGCTTTTATCATCTAAACAAGAAGTTCTTGAACGCTCGTGTGTTGATTCACGCGCGTTTGGAGAAGGATTGCTCAAGAACTTCAAGTTAACGAGAGCAAGCGCATGTGCGCTGCTAAGAAGTTCGAACTAGCGGCAAGCGCAGGGAAGATCGTGCTTCACGCGCTGAGACTCTTCTGCGCGTTTTGCATCGTTGAATCGATCGAGTGTGCCGACCAGGTAACCGGTAATGCGGCGAATGCGCTCGAAAGGCTGCGCGTGATATCCATAGTGGATCGCGACATCGTCCGCCTCGACCGCGAGATCGATCCAGGCAAGATCTTTGCTCTGTTCGAGAGCGCGACCGCGTGCGATATATTGCGCGATTTCTTCATCAGTCATACGGATGTCATCAGGAGTTGAGTAGGAGATGGACACTGAGACGTTCTGCAGATGCTTATGCTCAGTGGAAGCGGCTGGCCTATGAGCATGGTCGTGTGTGCAAGCTGCTTCATGAGTGGTGTTTGCTTTAGCATCCAATACGGTGTTTTGTGCTGCGAATGCTGGTGCTTCAAGCGTAGTCATGATACCCCTATCTATCTCTCGGAGCCTCTTTGGGCTGCGGTGCGAATTTTGTAATTGCTACAAGCAAGGTAGCAATTACCTTACTGCATTCATGCTACCTCAACGAGATCGGAGTGTAAACTGAATAATCCTATATTTTGTGCACTAAAGGCGCGATATAGGATTTGTGGCACAATATATTGTGTTCATGGCGAACAGGTGTTTTGCGTTTATTATTGAGAAAATCTTTCCAATCCGTAACACGAACCGTTCATGGCGAGTTTAGGGAACAAGCTGTCAAGCCCTAGAAACTCATCTTCGAAGATGGCACAATGAAACCTTGAAATCTCAAAGCATGTTAAGGAAAGTGCCCATGGCTTTTGTTCATCTTCATAACCATACGGAATACTCGCTGCTCGATGGCGCGACGAAGATCTACGACATGGTCAAGCGTGCCGCTGAACTGGGCATGCCGGCGGTTGCCATCACCGATCATGGGGTCATGTCAGGTGTGCCGGAACTTGCGGATGCGTGCGATAAGGTCAAGAAAGAGCTGGACGTGTGGGTCAAGCCCATCTTCGGGTGCGAGATCTATTTCACTACTGATTCGTCTCTCAAGAAAGAGAAGCAGAAGCTTCATCATATGATTCTTCTGGCGAAGAACAATACGGGCTATCACAACATCGTGAAGCTGGTCAGCGAATCGCATGTCGACAACTTCTATTATCGTCCGCGTACTACCTTTGAGATGCTCGAGAAATACTCAGAAGGTGTCATCGCTACCAGCGCTTGTATTGCGGGTATCATCCCGCGTTGCATCGATAACGGCCAGATCGACGAGGCCATTGAGTGGGCAAAAAAACTCTCGGCACTCTACGAGCCGGGCGATTTCTATATCGAGCTGCAAGATCAGGGCATCACGACGAACGCAGGCATGACCCAGCGCGAGATGAACCAAAAGCTCACCGAGATCGCGAACCACTTGGGCCTGAAGACCATCGCAACGAACGATTTTCATTACTTGACGCAAGAAGACGCGCAGGCACAAGATGTCATGTTGTGCATTGGCACCAACCAGACCATCAACCAAGAGAAGCGTTTCAAGTTTCCTAACGATCAGTTCTATATGAAGACCGAAGAGGAAATGCGCGAAGCGCTGCGCGATTTTCCAGAGGCATGTGACAACACGCTCGAGATTGCCGAGAAGTGCAATGTGGAGCTCGAGCGCGATCCCATTCTGCCTAAGTTTCCGCTGCCCGAAGGCGAGACTGAGGAGACCTACTTCCGTAAGCGTGTGCAGGAAGGCCTCGTGAAGCGCTACGGCGATCCCGTGCCTGAGCACGTGCAGAAGCAGGCAGACTACGAGATGCAGGTCATTATCGACCAAGGCTTTCCTGCTTACTTTCTTATCGTGCAAGAATACATCGAATGGGCGCGCAGCCAGGGCATCGGCGTCGGTCCAGGCCGTGGTTCTGCGGCGGGTGCGATCGTTGCGTATGCGATGGAGATCACCGACCTCGACCCACTACCCAACGGCCTCATGTTCGAGCGCTTCCTTTCTCCTGAACGCGTGGAGATGCCCGATATCGACGTCGACTTCGAGCAGGGTAGACGCGAAGAGGTCATCAACCACATCAAAGATGTGTATGGCGAAGATCACGTTTCTCAGGTCATTACATTTGGTACGCTCCAGGCGAAGAATGCCGTGCGCGATGCGGCGCGCGTGCTCGACTATCCGTACAGCACAGGCGATCGTATCTGCAAGATGATCGGTAACGAGCTTGGTATCACTATCGACGAGGCACTTGCGAAAAACCCCGATCTTGCGAAGGCATACCAAGAAGAGACCGACGTGCGCCAAGTTATCGATGCGGCGAAGTCGATCGAAGGCCATGTGCGCGGCGAAGGCGTGCATGCGTGCGCCACTATCATTTGTCGCGACCCGATGAGCGATCACGTACCCATGAAACGCGACACCAAAGGTGGCGGCATCATCACGCAGTACGATGGACACTACACGCCCGACCTCGGCCTGCTCAAGATGGACTTCTTGGGTCTGCGCACGCTCGACGTGCTTTCCATCGCGTGCAAGAACATCGAGGCGCGCTATGGCACGAAGATCATTCCAGAAGAGATTCCGACCGACGACGAAAAAGCCTTCAAGTTAATGCAGTCGGGCAATATGGATGGCTTGTTCCAGGTCGAAGGTGCGCTCTATGTGAGCCTTTTCAAGCGCCTGCCCCCAAAGCAGTTCTCTGACGTAGTCGCCTCTATTGCGCTCAACCGCCCAGGCCCGCTCGAATCAGGCATGGTCGAAGACTACATCAAGGCTGCGAAGGATCCAGGTGCGGTGCATTATTACGATGAGCGTCTTCGTCCGATCCTCGAAGAAACATTCGGAACCATGGTTTATCAGGAACAGATCATGCAGATCTCGATCGATATGTGTGGCTTCTCGCGCGGTAAGTCCGACAAGTTGCGCAAAGCTATGGGTAAAAAGAACATCGAGGTCATGAATCAGTTGCAGGCCGACTGGGATTCTGGGGCAGTTGAAAATGGCTTCTCACTCGAGGTAGCTCAGCAGATCTGGCAAGATGCGTTGAAGTTCGCTAAGTACGCGTTCAACAAGTCACACTCGGCAGCATACGCCATCTTGGTCATGCGTACAGCGTATTTGAAGGCGCATTACCCCAATGAATTCATGGCAGCGGTGCTTACGAGCTACATGGGCAGCAACGACAAGCTCATTCGCTATATTGCTAGCGCGAATCATAACGGCACCCCCGTGCTTCCTCCCGATATCAACTCTTCCAGTATGGAATTCACGCCGGTTGATGGTGGTATTCGCTTTGGTCTCGCGGGCGTGCGTGGTGTGGGCGCGAAGGTCGTTCAGGCCATCATCGATGAACGCGAGAAACATGGCCCCTTCACTTCGCTGCACGACTTTGTGAATCGCGTAGATGCGACTTGCTACAATCGCAAGACGCTTGAAGCATTGGTGAAATCGGGCGCGTTCGATTCGACCGGCTACCCGCGCAAACAGCTCATGTATTTCATTGATGAAACTCCGCTGCTCGACGAGGCGGCAAAGCGACAGAAAGATAAATCTGCGGGTCAAGTGAGCATGTTTGACATGTTTGCAGACGATCCCGATACAGGCTTCGTGCAGGATATCCCCGAGCCAAACGGCGTGGAATGGGACGATCGTACTAAGCTCACATTCGAAAAAGAGATTCTGAAGATGTATGTCTCTGATCATCCCTTGAGCCCGTATGAGGGATATCTCTCGCAAACGAACAAATACACCATGACCCAGCTTAACGAACGCCAAGAGAGCTTGAAGAACATCAAGTGTGCTGGCATGGTTTCAGAAGTGAATACGAAGCGCACCAAGCGCGGTACGCTCATGGCAACGTTTTTGCTTGAAGATCTTGCTGCGAGCATCGAGTGCATCTGCTTTGACTACGAAAAGTTCGCTGATGTGCTTGCTGAAGATGCGGTCATTACAGCACGGGGTAAGTTCGAAGCGAGCGATCGCGCTAATCAGCTTATCGTCTACGAAATCGAGAAGCTCGAGCTGACTGAGGAGCAGAAGAATGCGAAACCAGTCTGCCTTGAGTTGCAGGTCCAGTCGAACGAGCTGAACTCAGTGGCATCTTCGCGGCTCTTCGAGATACTGAAAGGCCATCCCGGCAATGATCCTATCGTCCTCTTCGTCACGCAGACCGATGGTAATCGTATGCGCGCAGAGCTCCCGATGACCATCGATGCCCATAACCACAGCCTGAAAGCAAACCTGCACGACCTGTTCGGGCGCGAGATCTGGAAGGCATCGTAGCGGCTTATGAAGATCGCAGCGTGGCTTTCATACAACGGAGAACCATTCTCGGGGTTTGCGCGGCAAAATGCGCAATTGACCGTGCAGGGCAGCATCGAAGAAGCGCTTGAACTGCTCTTTCGTAGGCCTATTGAAACGACTTGTGCAGGTCGTACCGATGCGGGCGTACATGCGCTGTGTCAGGTCGTCTCGTTCGACCTGCTCGACGATGAATGGTTGCGCCGCAAACCTGAAAGCTTGCTGAAATCTCTCAATGCGCTCACGCACGAAGCCATCTCGTTTCGCAGCGTGCGCCCGATGCCAGAGGATTTTTCGGCGCGTTTTTCTGCGGTGTCTCGTGAATATCGTTATTACATCTGCACTGATGTCGCCGCTCCGCTTCTGATGGAGCGTTTCAGCTGGCATTTGGGCAAAACACTCGATGTCGAGTCAATGAAAGAGGCATCCCGTTTTCTTCTGGGCGAGCACGATTTCAAGAGCTTTTGCATGGCAGTGTCTGCGAAAGGAAAACCAACTCAGCGTTATGTAGCCGAGATCAATTTCCGCCAAGAGAAGATCTGGGATTCGAACTTCATCGTTATGACCGTTATAGGCAATGCCTTCCTTCATTCGATGGTACGCACCATGGTTGGCACGCTTGCTTTGGTCGGTTTGGGCAAACGCTCACCTGAGTGGGTCAATGAGGTGTTAGAGGCGCGCAATCGTCAGGCAGCGGGTCAGAATGCACCTGCACAGGGGTTGGTGCTGTGGCATGTGAACTACGAAGAGCAGCATTACTATTACGATCCTCGCCCGCATCAGCTTTTGGGCGAGCTTGAGATCGAGCACCATCTTTCGGAAGCGATCGACGAAGTGCCGATTGAGACCCTTGAAGAGGATGAGGCTCAATCTTTGACAAAGAAGGAAAAGAAAAAGAAGAAAAAAGCCAAGAAGGCAAAGAAGGAAGAGCAGGCCTTAGGTGGTCCTTGGACAAAATGGCGACAGGATAAAGACAAAGAGCGCGAATTCGTCATTCCGCGTGGCCCGAATCTTGATGTTGCCGACACAGGCGAGCTTCCTTTGGTGGCAGAAGGCAAGTCTTCATCAATAGATCAAGACCCTTCGTTACCAGAGGCTCCGTTGTCGCTTCATGAAGAACAAGAGCATATTGCGCCAACTTATTCGTCTCTCTATGCGGTTCCTGAATCGTCGCATCATGAAACAGGGTCAGCAAAGGCGCCCGAGAAAAAAGACCGGGTGAGCGCGATGAGTGAAACATTGCCCGATATTCAACCTTCGCAAGCAGATACAGACAAGTTGCCTGCCGTTGAAGCATCTCCACTCGAAGAGCCGAAGAGCACAGTGCCGAATGCAACGGTTCTTTCCGCTGCAGGTGCGCGAGCACGTCGTCGTGCGCGCGGGGCCTCTTCTGAAGATCACGCGTAAAAGAGTTGAACATCTACAGCGCTCTACCACTTTGAGCCGTTCGCTCCCCAGAGACGCTTCTCCTGAAGAATCTAAGGTTCTTTTGTTATTTTAGGGTGAAGCAAAATTACCTGAATGGGGGATCTATGGCACAACTTGCGAATGCTGCTCGTGACACTTGGTCAAGCAAATGGGCGTTTATCCTTGCTGCTGCAGCTTCGGCGGTCGGATTGGGTAATCTTTGGCGCTTTCCGTATCTTGCTGCGAAATATGGTGGCGGCATGTTCTTGCTCACCTATTTGGTGCTCGTATTCACTTTTGGCCTGTCGCTCTTGCTCGTCGAGATCGCACTTGGTCGAAAGACGCGCCAGTCGACCATTGGCGCATTCAAGATGTTTGGCAAGAAATATGCATTCATTGGCATCTTGGCTTCTCTTGTTCCCTTCATCATCACGCCGTATTACTGCGTGATCGGTGGCTGGGTCGCGAAGTATCTGGGCGCCTATTTCTTCGATACACCTGCTGCTATTGGTGATGGTGGCGATTATTTCTCGGGCTTCATCACGAGTAATTTCGAGTCATATATTTGGCTGTTCATCTTCATGTTCATCGTATTTTTCGTGGTTTCGCGCGGTATCAAGGGCGGCATCGAGAAGGCGAACCTTGTGATGATGCCAGCGCTCATTATCATGACCATCATCTTGGTGGTTTATACGCTTTGTCAGCCAGGTGCGCTCGATGGTGCGGCGTACTATCTTGTCCCTGATTTCTCTGCGCTCTCGATAGAGCTTGTGGTCGCGGCACTGGGGCAGATGTTCTTCTCGCTTTCGATCGCGATGGGCATCATGGTCACCTATGGTTCTTACATGAAGCAGCGCGATTCGCTTACCTCAAGCGCGATCCGTGTTGCAGGTTTCGACATCGGCGTATCGTTTTTAGCTGGCCTTATGATCGTGCCAGCAGCATTCGTTGCGCTGGGTTCTCCGGAGGCGGTTACAGAGAATTCAGGTCCTGGTCTTATGTTCATCGTGTTGCCGCAGATGTTTGCGAGTTTTGGCGATTTCGCGCCTATCATTGGCGTACTGTTCTTCCTGCTGGTTATCTTTGCGGCGCTTACATCGGCGATCTCGCTTACCGAGACCTGCGTTTCGATCATGCACGATGGCGCGAAATGTTCGCGCAAAAAAGCGACTTTGCTCACGTTTGTCATCATTGGTGCCGCAGCGGTCTTGGTCAATCTGGGCTATAACGGTTTGTCATTCGTTGAGCCACTTGGCGAAGGTAGCTCGCTGCTCGACTTCTTTGACTTCGTTTCGAACACCATCATGATGCCGATCGTGGCATTCCTTACTTGTATCTTCGTGGGGTGGTGCATCAAGCCTAAGATCATCGAAGACGAGATCATGGTCTCTTCACCGTTCCGCTGGCGTACGGCATGGCGCATCATGATCAAGTACATCGCTCCGATCTTGATCGCGATCGTCTTCATCTCGTTCATTGCGCAATTCCTCGGCTTCATGACGATCTAGCGCAAAAGTACAGCTCAGAAGCCTTGCAATCTTTAGTTTTAAGGCGACGGCCAAGCGTCCGTCGCCTTTTTTGTGCATCTTCCTTCTATAGGCTTATGAGTGATTGTGCCGTTTAACTAGTTAAGAGGCCTGAGCTTTTGTTCAAAAAGGTTCTAACTGGTACTATAGAAATGCATTTTTGTATGGAAAAAAGGATGTGCACCAGGAAAGCAATATGGCGTTATCAGACCTCATCAAACTTATCCGCCATTATCTTAAAGTGGTAGTTGCAATACCGCTCGTTTGCATCGTTCTATCGGTGCTTGTTGTCCTCATTATGCCGCCAACGTATGTTGCGAAATCGGTTCTCCTTACTAGTGGTGATGTTGCACTTGCTGGCGGTTTCGCTCAAAGTGAAGCAACGTTTTATTCCCAAGACGGCATTGAAGTGACTACCAGTACTGAGTCAAGTCGCCGCATGATCAACATTGAAGCGGAAGGCACAGACTATGGCGGCTGCATAGCTGCTGCAAATGCAACAGTGCTCGCTGCGGCCGATGCTTGTCGCGCGGCGAGCAATACAGTAACTGTTACAACGAACGAAGCTACGTATGCGGAGGTTGCATCGCTTTCCGTTCCAAAAGTTGCGTTCATGGCTCTCGCTTTTGGCCTTATTGTGGCATTCTGCTTTATTGTGATCGTTGATGCGGTCAAGACGCCTATCAAGTCGAAAAAAGATATTGAAGCTGTTTCGAGCCTTCCTGTTATTGGCACGATCCCTAACCGCGATCGAGGCGAGCGTCTGCTTGCAAATATTCGCTTCATAACAGACGAACCGCCTAAAACAATTGCGGTTGTTCCAACAGGGCACGTTGGCGCATCACTAACGTGTGCCGAGGTGGCGATTGCTTTTGAGAATGCGGGATTCCCAGCAAGTCGTGTTCAGGGCAGCGCTCATGCACAAGGAATCGGCACTACAGCCCTTCCTGGCATTGTGTCGATCATTGAATGTCCGCCGCTCAGCGAGGGTGTTGGTGCGATATATATCGCTCGTGAAGCCGATATCACAATACTGTGTGTGCGCGAATGGACTGATTCGCGCAAAGCGCTTAAGTCGGTTGAAGATGAGCTGAACTTTGCGAAGGCGAATATCGGTGGCGTGGTATTTCTTGCCGATAAATACAAGAGCAAAGGTTTTATTTGGTAGCATTCGCGTGTTGGCTTGGAATTCTAAGTCCTACACGTAACAGCAGCGAGCTGGGGTTAGCTTGCGCAGTGGGAGGTAAAAGTTGAAAGGTATTATACTTGCTGGTGGCAGCGGCACGCGTCTTTATCCGCTTACCACGGTGACCTCAAAGCAGTTGCTGCCAGTCTATGATAAACCGATGATCTATTATCCGATCTCGATTCTTATGCTGGCGGGCATTCGAGATATTTTGATCATTTCAACTCCGCACGATCTTCCAAATCTTAAGAGTCTTTTTGGTGATGGAAGTCAATTCGGCGTGAATTTTTCTTATGCCGAACAACCAAGTCCCGATGGCTTGGCTCAAGCGTTTATCATTGGTGAAGATTTCATTGGCGATGATTCAGTTGCACTCATCTTAGGCGACAATATCTTCTATGGTGGCGGTTTGACGCATCGTCTAAAAGAAGCGGCTGCAAAAGAGTCAGGCGCTACGATCTTTGGTTATTACGTATCTGAACCCGAACGTTTTGGCGTAGTTGAGTTTGACAAGCAAGGCAAGGCTATTTCGCTTGAGGAAAAACCCGTTGACCCTAAGAGCAACTATGCAGTTACAGGGCTCTATTTCTACGACAATCGTGTGGTTGAGTGGGCCAAGCAAGTTCAGCCTTCGGATCGCGGTGAGCTTGAAATCACCTCGCTTAATCAAAAGTATCTTGAAGATGGTTCTCTTGCAGTGCAGTTGTTGCATCGCGGTAGTGCGTGGTTTGATGCAGGCACTATCTCCAGCCTATTTAATGCTTCTGAGTACGTGCGCGTAATCGAAGAAAACCAGGGTATTCAGGTTGGTTCTCTTGAGGAAATTGCTTATAACAATGGGTGGATCACACGCGAAAAGCTTATTGAGGCTGCTGAATTATATGGCAAATCGCCTTATGGCCAGTACCTCAAGATGGTTGCTGCGGGTCGTGTTCGCAACAGCTCGAATATGCTTTAGGATGTTTCCAGCATGAGCGAAATTTTCGAACCTAAGAAGATAGTCGTCACCGGCGGTTGCGGTTTTATTGGTAGTAATTTTGTTCACTGGGTGGTCAATAATACCGACTGTGATGTATTAGTGCTCGACAAGCTCACCTACGCGGGAAATAAAGAGAATATTGCCGGACTTCCGCAGGACCGCGTTCACTTGGTGGTTGGTGATATTTGCGATTCAAGCTTGCTTGATCAGATCGTGCCAGACGTTGATGCGATCGTGCATTATGCTGCCGAATCCCATAACGATAATTCGATTCTCGATCCAAGCGCTTTTCTGCGCACCAATGTGGAAGGTACGTATTCGCTTCTAGAAGCATGTCGTAAGTATGGCAAGCGTCTCCATCATGTGAGTACAGATGAGGTATATGGCGATCTAGCACTCGACGATCCGGCTAGGTTTACTGAGGAAACACCCTATCACCCCAGCTCGCCTTACAGTTCCACGAAAGCAGCTTCTGATTTATTGGTTCGTGCCTGGAGTCGTACCTATGGCGTGCCCGTCACCATCAGCAATTGCTCGAACAACTACGGCCCATATCAGCACATCGAGAAGTTCATTCCACGCCAGATCACGAATATACTTTGTGGTATCAAGCCAAAACTGTACGGCGATGGCAAGAATGTACGCGATTGGATCAATGTGAATGATCATAGCTCTGCAGTATGGGCGATTCTTACAGAAGGCCGTTTGGGTGAGACCTATCTGATTGGTGCTGATGGAGAGAAGAGCAACATCGATGTTCTATGCGCCATCTTGCGTGTATTCGGTCTGCCTGAAGACGATTTTGATTGGGTGAAGGATCGACCTGGTCATGATCGTCGTTATGCGATTGATCCTAGCAAGCTTCAAAAGGAGCTCGGATGGAGTCCAAAGCATACTTGTTTCGACGAAGGGCTTGAGCAAACGATACAATGGTACAAGGACAACACCGCCTGGTGGCTTCCTGCAAAGGAAGAGACCGAAGCGAAATACAAGGCGATAGAGCAGTAGCGTTTGCCATTTCGCAGTGCGCGATATTTAATTCGACGGTAAATACAATTGACAGGTTTAGCGAACGTGCAAGATAAAATTCTAGTCACAAGATCATCCATGCCATCTTTTGAAGAATACTGCGAAGAGATCAGGACGCTTTGGGAGTCTCATTGGCTCACGAATCGGGGGGTCAAGCATAATCAACTTGAAGATCAACTCAGTTTATATCTAGGTGTGGACAATCTCACGCTCTTTGTCAATGGGCATCAAGCGCTGGAGACGATTTTTATGGCGTTCGATCTGGGCAAAGATGGTCGAAATGAAGTGATCACAACTCCGTTTACATTTGCAAGTACAACTCATGCGATTACACGATCGGGCCTCAAGCCAGTCTTTTGCGACATCAAGTCTGATGACCTTACGCTCGATCCTGCAAAGATCGAGGCGCTTATTACCGACCGTACCTGTGCGATCGTTCCAGTGCATGTGTACGGAAATCTATGCGATGTCGATGTGATTCAAGAAATAGCCAACAAGCATGATCTTAAGGTAATCTATGATGCTGCTCATGCGTTTGGCGTTGAACGTGACGGTATCGGCGCAGCAGCGTTTGGCGATGCTAGCATGTTCAGTTTTCACGCGACCAAGGTATTCAATACTATTGAAGGAGGCGGTGTTTCTTGTGCGGATCCGGCTCTTAAAGAGCGCCTCATTCAATGGAGCAACTTCGGCATCGAAGGTCCAGAAGAGGTGAAGTATGCGGGCGCCAATTCGAAGATGAACGAATTTGCCGCAGCGATGGGAATCTGTAACCTTCGTCATGTAGACAAGGAAATTGCAAAACGCCAGGTAGTTGCTGAGCGTTATTGGAGTCAGCTCGAACAGATTCCAGGACTGAAAATGCCTAAGCCATCAGCAAACATCAAGTATAATTATGCTTATATGCCAGTGCTTATCGAGTCGGTTGAATTCGGGGCAACGCGTGATGATGTTTTCGCGGCGCTTTCCAAAGAAGGAGTCAACGCTCGTAAGTATTTCTATCCGCTTACGAGCGATTTTGAATGCTACGAAGGCCAGTTCGCACCGAGCCAAGAGGTTACGCCTGTTGCTTACGATGTGGCCAACAAGGTACTCACGTTGCCTATGTATGCCGATCTTTCGCTTGATGATGTCGACCGCATTTGTGGCATCTTCCGGAGGGTTCATGACGAACGCTAAAGAAAAAGCTCTTTTGTTGCTCGGCGGATCGGAAGCTCAGCTTATTGCTATCGAGACTGCAAACGAGCTTGGTTATCGTACAGTTCTTTGTGACTATCTTCCTGATAATCCGGGTCGCAACCTCGTTGATTCGTTCCATCTAGTGAGCACGACCGACCTTCAAGGTGTGCTTGCGGTGGCTAAAGAAGAAGCGATTGACGGTATTGTGGCCTATGGGTCTGATCCGGCTGCTCCAACTGCTGCTTATGTCTCTGACGAGCTTGGACTTTGCGGCGTTCCGTATGAAACTGCAAAGAATTTTTGCAACAAGCATTTATTTAGGAGCTTTCTTCAAGAAAACGGTTTCGAAGTTCCATGGACAATGAGCTTTTCGCTTAAAAGCAGTATTGATTCCATTGCTTCCCGAATACCAAGCTATCCTGTTATTTTAAAGCCAACCGATTCGAGTGGCTCAAAAGGCGTGACGGTAGTACACAGCGAAGATGAACTGAGATCTGCAATCATCAATGCTTCAGAGAATTCGCGTAACGGTGTGCTGATTGTAGAGGAATTTATTGAGCGTGATCATCCGCATGTGATCGAAGCGGAGATTTTCGTTATCGATGGCATTGTGCGATCTTGGGGCCTTATGAATAGTATTCGAGACGACAAGACCAATCCTCTTCTCCCTGCAGGATATAGCATGCCGCTATCGGTTGGGGATGATCGGAATGTTCTAGTGCGCAATATGACGCAGAAGCTTGTGAGTGCTGCTGGAATTGAACATGGCGCACTGAATATTGAAATGATTATCGATAAAAATGACAGGCTTTTTTTTCTTGATGCAGGTCCGCGCAACGGCGGTAACATGCTCCCTGAATTCATCAGCATGGCAAGCGGAAAAGATTTGGTAAACGCGACGCTTCGCACTGCGATGGAAAGAGATGCAAACCTGGATGTCGCCTATGATGGCAAGGGAGGTTATTGGGGCCTTATTGTGTTGCATTCTTTTGAGAATGGTGTTTTTGAAGGAGTGGAGTATTCGTCAGCAGCACAGCGGGCGCTTCAGCGTGAATGCCTTAATGTCAGCGAAGGTGATCCTGTTCACCGTTTTGATGTGTGCGGCGATTTGATCGGCTTGAGTTTTTTTAGTTTTGATGATGAGGTCTCCATGAAACAGGTTATGGAAAATATCAACGAGAACATTAGGGTTCTCGTTGCATAATCTATACTGATATTTTAGTTTTTGTATCGTCGACCGGTCAGGGCGAATATTGGATAGATCTGCTTTGACAAAACAACAGCGTTGGGAGTTAGCTGATAAGCTCGCTGAGGATCGGCTCCCTCTCATCAATGCCCAGCTTCAGGAAGCGGTATTAAACAATAATTTTTATTCCAAATATGGAAAGCGTTTATTAGATATTCTTGTGTCGGGAGTAGCGCTCGTTGTCTCTTTACCGATTAATTTTATTATAGGCATCGGCACTTTCTTTGATGTGGGAAGGCCGTTGTTTTTCAAACAGGTTCGAACAGGAAAAGACGGGAAGTCTTTTACACTTATCAAATTTCGAAACATGAAGAATACTAAGGATGAACGCGGAGAACTGCTTCCCCCTGATAAGCGAGTGACAAAATTTGGAAGATTTGTTAGGAAAACATCACTTGATGAGTTATTAAACTTCTGGAGTATTTTTAAGGGAGATATGAGCCTTATTGGTCCCCGCCCGCTAGTTCCCGAGTATACTCATCGTCTAAATAAGCGTCATTATGGCAGGCTGCTCGTAAGGCCTGGTCTTGAATGTCCACCGCGTGGAGACTTCGAAAAATGGGATTGGCAGGATCAGTTTGATAATGATGTTTGGTATGTTGAAAACATTAGCTTTAAAACTGATATAAAGATGCTGATGAGGCTGATTAGCTTTGCATTAGATCGCGAGATGTCAAAGAAGCGCGGATCTGCAAAAAAAGGTATCTTTATGGGGTATGATTTGCAAGGAGAAGTTATAACAGTTTCCGAAATCCCTGACGAGTACCTTAGGCAGCTTGATGAAGAATAACAAAGAAATTGGCGGCTACCTTGAATTAGAGAGATATTCTGGTTCTTTGTATCATGATGAAGCCGTCCCTCTTAATTGTGGTCGTGGGTGCTTGAGTTACCTGATCGAATTACGCGACATCAAAGAAATATGGCTTCCGGATTATTTGTGTGAATCGGTAGAGGAGCAATGTGCTGTTGATCAGGTAAATGTGAAGCGTTACGCTGTCAATAGGTCTTTTCAGCCAAATTGGGAAACGATCACGGCCGACGAAGGGTTTTTGTATCTCGTTGATTATTTCGGCTTGCTTCGTGAAGAGACGATTGATTATGCACTTGAGCTTTTTTCGGACCGATTGATCGTTGATGAGACACAAGGCTTTTTTCGCCTCCCAAGGCCTCAGGTTGATACTCTTTATACAACACGAAAGTATTTTGGTGTTCCCGATGGGGGTTTTGTATATGTTGACCGACTCCTTGAGCGTAGGCTCGAGAAGGATGAGTCTCGTACGAGGATGAACTATCTCCTCGGGCGATTTGAAAGAACAGCATCAGAATTTTTTAGTGAAGCGCAGGAGAATAATGAGGCTGTTTCGGTAGGATATGCGCGAGAGATGTCGTTGATCACAAAAAACCTGCTCAGATCACTTGATTATGATGGGATCATTGCACGCCGAGAGAGCAATTATCGCTTTTTAGAACGGTATTTGTCACAGCATAACTCGTTGGAAATAGAGATGCCCATTGGTCCTTTTGCATATCCTTTCTTAGTTAAAGACGGGCCATCTGCTCGGGCGCTGATGGCAGCTCAGAAGATCTATATTCCTACACTTTGGCCAAATGTTGTAGTTGATTTAGAAGTTGGTGAAATTGCAAAAGAGTACGCGACGAACATTCTGCCACTTCCTGTTGATCAGCGATATGATAAAGAAGATATGAGATTGATTGTCGATACGATGTTTGCTGAAGGAATTATCCGATGACACTAGCTAATAAAACTCTCGCAATTCTTGGTGGCACAAGAATTGATTGTGAGATCGTTGAGGCGGCAAAGAACCTTGGTGTGAAAACGGTTGTGATCAGCTACGATGCAGTCGAAGACTCCCCTGCGAAACAATTGGCCGATGAATCGGTCGAGCTGAGCGTTTCCGAAGTCGAGGCGGTTGCAGAATATATTCGAGATAATCATATTGACGGCGTTATGGTTGGCTATTCTGATACGCTTTTGCCTTGGTATGTAGAAATATGCGAGCTTGCAGGTCTGCCTTGTTATGGATCGCGAGAAACAATTGATATTTTTACGAACAAGCCACTCTGGAAGGCTGAATGCAGACGTTTTGGTGTTCCAACAGCTCATGATTACGATGACCGTGTGCTGAATTCCAATGAGAACGATATCTCATTCCCTCTTTTTTTAAAGCCAGCACGCGGGAGTGGTGCACGAGGTACTTCTATTGTTCGCAATAAAGAAGAACTTGTTGCTGCATGGAGGAAAGCTGAGCAGGTTGACCCTGATAGAAAGGTTCTTGTTGAGCAATACTTATCAGGGCCAGAGTTGACCGTGTTTTGGTTATTCGTTGACGGCGAGTATTACGTGTATCTTCTTGGGAATAGACACGTGAAACATAATCAGGAAAAAACGATTCCCTTACCTGCTGGTTATACCTTTCCCGCTAAGAGTTTGCCAGATTATTTGCGAGACATTGCCCCTAATGTTCGTAAGATGTTAAGAAGCCTGGGCGTAGAGAACGGTATGATGTTCATGCAGTGCATCATGCAGGACGGCATAGCGTATGTATATGATATCGGCTATCGCCTTACAGGCTCCCTTGAGTATCGACTTACGAAGGCTCTTTCGGATTACAGCCCAATGGATATGCTTATTAATTTCGCGATCACGGGCAGAATGACCGATGATCCCGATATTGAAAGGAAAGTGGCAGAGGCGCTTCATGCGCCTTGCTTCAATATATCAGTACTAATGGAGCCAGGTACAATTGAGCGTTTTACAGGACTTAAGCTTGTAGAGAAAAACCCTTATGTCGTTGCTTCAGTAAAGGCTCATGTTGAAGGGGAGACGTTGCCGCCTGAGGCAAAAGGGGAGCTGCGCCAGATTGCTTTAAGGATTCTCGGAATAGCACCTGATGCAAAAACAATGGAGCAAGTTGTGCTTTCTCTGCAGAATGTTGTTGACATAGTGAGCACGGAAGGCGATAGTTTGAAACTTGCAGGGCTTACATCCGAAGACTTTGATGAGGTTCTTTCAGGAGGATATGAGCAATAATGCGCGTTATTGTAACGGGAGCGAGTGGATTCCTCGGAAAAGAGCTCGTAAAGCATATGCGCGAGCAAGGTATAGACTTTTTGGCAGCAACGTCGCGCCCATCTGTATTAGTTGAGGATATTGAAATTCCAGATCGTTTGGTGGTTGAAGCAAGACAGCTTCTCTGTGAAGAAACCTATAAAGAGAATGATGTGATTATGAACTGCGCTTTTCCTCGCACTAGCGATGGCGTAGCAATGGCGGATGGCTTTGACTATTTGGCACAGCTGATTCAATGTGCGATGAAGAGCAATATCGCTGGGTTTGTGAACATTTCTTCTCAAAGTGTATACGACCAGCATCGCACAAAGCCGGCAACAGAGAAAGATGCTTTATGTCTTGAGTCGTCTTATGCTGTTGCTAAACGGGGGGTTGAGCTTTTACTTGACGCCCAAACCGGATCCACCCCTCCTTACACGAATATTAGGTTAGCATCTTTGATCGGTCCTCACTTTGACCAGCGGGTACCAAATCGAATGGTAAAGAACGCCTTGGAAACTGGCTGTATTGCAACGAGAGACAATAGAAGCCAGTTTGGCTTCATGGATATTCGCGATGCAGTGAGCGCATTGATCAGGATGCTTGATTATCCGTTTGAGAAGTGGCGTCGAGTCTATAATCTCTCAAGTGAAAAGTGTTGGACAATTTCTGAGCTGGCTCAGATAGTGAAGAATGCCGTAGAAGCTTTCTCTGGTAAAACTGTTGAAATAAAAAATGAGAGTGATTGCGAACAAGAGCCCCCATTAAATACGCTTGTGAACGCAGATCTTTTCCAGAAAGATTTTAATTGGAGTGCAACACAAGGAAAGTCGGCAACCATAGAAGCAATTGTTGCCTCGATGGTTTAGTCTGAGAGCTCTGAATAGTGCGAGATTAGGCCTTTTTTTTCTTTTTTAAGGACATCAGTACAGTAATCCAGTATTTATAGCCAAACTTGAGCGCTTGGACGAAATTTAGATGTAATTCAGTAAGAACGAATTTGGGCCATCGCCAGTTGTTGTAGAGAGCTTGAGCAATAAGCTGACCCATGATGAGGCCCCATATGCCCATGTGTGCAATCGTCGCTAAAATAGCCGAAAGCAAAACCCCTGAGCACGCGCTTGCCACATATCCGCCAAGATAAGGTATGCGATTCGTGGCTACTATCAAGTTGCAGAACATTACATGTTGATTATAAAGAGCGAAGTACAGGCATATTGGTATGAATTCTGGAATACTTATCGCAACATCAGGCCTAAACAAAGGTAGAAGCGGAAAGATGAGGAGTGCAACGCCGAAAGATCCGATAATGAAAAGCAACCAATAGGCTGACATGCCCCGTTCAACAATCTGGCACATTGTATTGCGCTCTTGCTTCGCAAATGCAGATTGGTACATAGGGAAAAACGAGCGTATATAAGCGCAAGAAAAGTTTCCGATAGCCATAGCGAATTGAACCATGATCGAATAAACGCCTGTCTCATTGAGACTTAGCAGAAGAGAGCAGACTATCGTGGAGCCTTGAGTTGCCGCGTAGGACGAGAGCTGGACAATGCCATCTCGCCAAGCGATGGAGGACACTGCCGAGAATACGGTTTGTGTTTCAGGCTTGGTGACGGGAGCTTTGTCTTGCGAGAGGCCCTTGATGATTGCATGATGAGATCGAACGTATTTAAGAGATAACAAACGTAGCGATAGGCTATTAATGAAGAAACCGACTGCGGCGCCAATAAGGCCAAATCCGAAAAAGAGCAGGATTACAGTAATGAGAAGTTGAGCTATTCGAGACCAGGTCTTGGCGCGATTTTCAGCAGCAATGTCACCAAATCCGCGCAAGAATGTAGAGTAGTAAAGAAAATACATATTCAAAAACATTGCGATGCAGAAGATTGACCAAGCAATCCAGTGCAAGCTTCCTGCAAGTCCGCTTGATATATGCGCGATGTAGAGTGTCCCTAAGGTAGATGTGAGCAAGAGTACCACGAGCGAGATCAAACGGTAGATCTTCCTCGAAGTTGCTAAAACAGTTTTAAGAAGATGCCAATCGATACCTTCTTTAATGGAGGAAGGATCACAGCCGTTTTTCATGAGTCGCCGAGCGCCTGAGAGGCAGTAAACGATATTTCTGGCGAAAGTTGGATTAAACCCAAACTCAAAGAGCGTTGCAAGGGTTGATATTGCTAAGAAAATATACCAGAGACCGAGCTCATCCCCTGATAAGAACATTAGAAGAAAAGGGAGGAGAACGAAGTTCGCCGCCATAGAGACAATTGTACCGATGTAATTCCAGGCCACATCTGCTTTGCTGGTTTTTATATCCTGATCGATGCCTCCAGGTGCTTTTTTGTTCATAATGTTGCTCACCTAGGACCTTATCGAAGAGCCTTTTCTTTAGTGCCGATAGCAAATGCGAGAGCAAGGGGAAGAGCAACCACAGAACAACCGATCCCCATTGTCTCGAAGATACCAAAAAGCATGAGTGCGATAATGACTAGCTTTAAAAGAGTACTTGAAGGCGCTTTAGTACCTGATACGCTTTTTAGTGCAATCATATAGCACGACAAAAGAAGGAGAAGACCCACGATTCCACCGTATGCCAAGATAGAGAAATACATATTATGCGCAGAATAAAATCCCGCAAATCTAGAAAGCTCAGTGGCAGTATCTCCGATTCCTTGCCCGAAGATAGGAGTTGAAGATATATTTTCGATCGCAGCATTCCATATGCGTTCTCTGCCAGAGAGCGTTGCATCTCGCCCTATGCCCGACAGCAATCCTGCGAACCAATTGCGTATTTCATTGTTGGTTATCAATAGGTCGATAACAATGGCTGGAACAAAAAGAAACGGGGATCGAAGTCGCTGTATCTTTTCGGTACGTGCTAAAAGGTAGGCAGCAGCTAAGAAGATACATAAGAACAGAGAATTCATTGCATCTAGAACGATTGCAAGTATTGTCATGAGGATGATATAGATCCAGGTCAAATTTCGATATTTCACGTCACTGAGTCTGTACGAAAGCAGTGCACATGCGAGGAAGCCAGGCAGAAGGGTAAGAATGACAGAGTTCTTATGGCCTAGGAAGAATCGAATTGAATTGACGCTATTGCCCGTTTGCGAGAATTCATCAGCGAGAAAATAAAGACCGTTTGGAGCAATTATTGCCGTTATAAGCGAGGTTACAAGCAAAATCCCAAAATAGAAATAGAGAGCTTTCAAGAAGGCAATAAAGTTTTCGGATATACCTTTTTCAACTATGAGGCAAATCGCTGCAACATTAAATACTTGCATTGCGACGACAGCAATGCTTCCGCTGTATGCTATTGTGACGATCAAAAGGTAGAATTGCAGTACGAAAAAAGCGAAGAACATCGCTGAAAGCTTCTGACCTTTGGTCACGCGGTAAAAGAGATAAAGGAGCACCAATACTTTGCCGCCCAAGAAGAAAGCATCAACGATCGGCAGGCAATCATCGAAAAAAGCCGGTTCATAAAAGGGCGCGATAAGGCATAAATAGAAGAGACTCTTTTTTAATTCTTTATTTAATTTAGCTCTACTCATACTTATATGATGCACTTTTTAGGCAATTTACTATTTGTGTTAGCACGGATTCTTCCGAAAATTCATTCTTGGCCTTAGTTTCAATCTCTCTTGGTCTATACGATCCGTTGCGAGATTTTGCCGCAGCTTTCATGAGCATTTTACGTAGAGATGAGAGATCATCAACTTTGAACAAAAGCCCATTGCTGTCAGAGAAATAGGATCTTAGAGCATTGTTATTCGCTGCTACGCATGGAAGCCCTGTTAGCCAAGATTCAACAATGGGCATTCCAAATGTTTCGACGGAACTTGCTGTGACATAGATGTCAGAACTGTAGAGAAGTTGATAGAGCTCTTCTTTAGTTTGCCAACCAAGAAAGATGATGCGATCGTTCATCTTAGCACGATCTACTTCTCGTTGTAGTGATCGCTTCAGCGATCCTTCTCCGGCGATCAGTAACACGGCGTTGATCTCTTGCGCGCATTGCATAAAAGCGCGCACAAGTAGGCCGAAGCACTTTACTGGCTCGATTCGACCCGCGCTTATGAATTGGACTACAGCGTCGCCTTTTAAAGTCTCACTTTTTATTCGAGGGGGACTTTTTACATAGTTTGGTATTACGAGGATTCTGTTGCTTTGCGTATCGGTTTCTTTTTGCACGGCTAGTTTCAGATCCTCGCTCACGCAGCAATAATACGCTGCGTGAGATACGCAGAAATCCAATAGCGCTTTATTTCTTTTAGATAGGTTTCCTTCAAGGACTTGCGTCCAATGTTCCATGCATACAAGAGGAATGGTGGATTCTGTTAGATTTGAGACAAATTCTCTAGTGAGGGTAAGTAAAGGAAAGTGGGCATAGACTACATCAGGCGTCCAGTTTTGTCCATCCAAGTATCTTACTATGCGCATAAGAGCGCGAGTCTTAATGCAATCATAAAGGTTGGAGGGTAATCCTCCTGATGGGAAAGAGATTCCAACACATTTTATATTGTCTCTATAGGTTTTGTTGAAACCAAATCGTCGTCGTATCTTTATGGATCGATTATCTGAATACGCATAGACAACATCTAGCCCTTTTTGCGAAAGAGCGCGAGCCTGATCGAATTCGAACATGCCATAAGATGAATTGTATTCGGGCAAGCATCGCCCAATAACCATTACCTTCATTATTCTTCCGTGTTTGATCTCAAATAAATCAAATACTTATGCAATCTAGAATACCTTGTCTAGAAGTGAAAAAAAACAGAAACAAGTTGGAGGTTGATTATTTGACGCAAGGAGAGCTTCCATAAAGGAGCCTTAGTGATCTTTTAGCCTTGAAGCTTTCTAATTGTTGAACTCCAAAAACTTCAAGATATGCTCGGCGACGCAGACAGTGTCGCCTTTTTGATTGACGATCTCCACTTTTGCGACAGTCTTGCCAGTTTCTTCATCAACAGAAATGACCTCATAGTTGCAGGTGATCGTGTCACCGAAATAAACAGGTCCTGTGAAACGCACATGGTCGTAGCCATAAGATGCGACGGGGCATTCGTCGTCGTAGGGCTGATGGATCAAAGTAGCGGCAGTGCTCGAAAGCGCGAAGGTCAACACGCCATGTGCGATACGAGTGCCATATTGCGTGCCGTGCATGTACTCTTCATTGATATGAAACGGGCTGAAATCGCCAGTGATCCCAGCGAATTGATATACGTCGGATTCGGCGATAGTCTTGGTGAACGACTGCTTGTCACCAACTTTCAGAGGTACTTTTGTAGACATGGCAGCTCCTTTCCACATTGTTATCGTAGCCCAAGATCAAGAAGGTGCCAGTTGGAGCTTTGCTCTAATTACTAAACTGAAAGAATAAATATCAGAGAATCGTGAAACAAGCACAGGTTTGTGGATTGCTTATTGGAATAAATAGTGAAAAAGTTAAAATAGATATTCAAATCTGCTATTCTAATTAGACTTTTTCGCAAAAAATTCCTGTATATGAAAGTCAGCCATGGAATATAAAGAGCTCTCAAAACTATTCTATATGGACGCCTCGAACGAACGTGAAACAAGACGTTTGCAGGAATACGAGCGTCGACTATCTCTAGATTCAACATTCAATCTTGGCGTATCAACAGTAAACGGCGATTTGTTTGTTGCTATGCCACGAGAGCTTACAATCCAAATGGAGCAGATTCTTGCCGTCGAGCGAAAGTGTGCCGCGCTGCTTAATGAGATACCTGGTATCGCACGTGCAGCCACTATTCGTGGGCTTGTTTTGGACGAAGTTGTTAATACAAACGCTATCGAAGACATTCATAGCACACGGCAGCAGGTCGAAGAGGCGCTTATTATTGAAGGAAACCACAGGGCGAACAAGCGTTTTCGTGAGCTGGGATTGCTCTATCTTGGATTAAGCAACGACAGCGTCTCATTGCCCCGTACGCCAAATGATATCAGGGCAATTTACGATGCACTTATGGTAGGAGAGCTTGCTCCAGAAGACGAGCTCGATGGGGAGTTGTTTAGAGCGCGGGGTGTTGATGTTATTTCAGGAACCAAGCCCATACACAGTGGTGCGAGCTCTGAAGCAGCAATCGTTGAGGGACTCAACCAAATGTTCGCACTGCTTCAGCGTGATGATATCCCCGAACTTATAAAGATAGTCGCTTCTCATTTTGTGTTCGAGCACACCCATCCCTTCTATGATGGGAATGGTCGAACAGGAAGGTACTTGTTGGCGTTCTTTCTTAAGCGCTCGCTGTCGACATTGACTGTTCTTTCGCTTTCGCGCGCGATCGCCGAACATAAAAGCAAGTACTACGAGGCATTTGCTTCAGCAGAGCATCCCCTTAATTGCGCCGAGTTGACATTCTTCATCCAGGCTATGTTTGATCTTATACAAGAGGCGCAGCATGGCACAATGGATCGAGTCGAAAAAAATATGCAGCGATTTAATCAAATGCTTGAGAGATGTGAGGCGTTCTTCGATAAGTATGAGCTGAAGCAGCGAGATAAGGATATATTGTTCATCTTAGCCCAGTTTGATTTGTTTGGCCTGGTAAAGAGTCTTTCTTTGGGAGAGCTTGCTGAAGCGCTTGATAAGGGCAAGAAATCAACTCGCGAAAATCTTGATGCACTGGAAAAGAAGGGCTTGGTAGCTTCGGTCTCAAAAAGACCGTTGAAATTCTCTCTTACCGACCTCGCAGAGCGCGAGCTCGGAATCGCATAGCGCTTCTGTGCTTGCACCGTATAGCAATTGCTGACGTAGAGCGAAACTAGTGTTTCGTAAAAACTTGAGTTCCACCTGCGTCGGGGCGCTGGTCTCTGCGGATCTTGCGCTTGTCCTCAGGACGTGTGATGCGTTGGGTAGGGTTTGCCTGAGGCAAGCCGATTTGCCGAGTGGGTGCTTCTGCCGGATTCGATGAGCTAAGAGGCGCCCCGATCGTCCGCGTGGGTTGTTCTCCGATGAGAGGATGTTGCTCATCGTAATTCACAGAAAGAAGGCTATCAAGAGCTGCTTGTTTGCCGTGGTCATCTATGGCTTGCGTTGATCGATCGAAAGGCGCCTCGTTGTTTTGCGGGCTGCGCTCAGAGCTTGTTCTCTGCGATGATGCGTGAGGGTTCTCTTCCTTATCGCTCTTACGCAGAGGGGACTGTTTTGAAGGAACAAGTCGCGTTCTCGAGACCACTTCGCTCAAAGAGACGTAGGGCTGTCCAGAGAACGAGCCGATCACGCGTGCGATCACGGTGAGAAGCCATACGGCCACGACCAGCCCGATGATCTGGACGGGCATAGTGCTGCTCGTGCCTTCGATCTTTCCAGGAGAAAATACCACGAGTGAAAGAGGGATGATCAGAAAGAGTGCCGAGGCCAGATAGCGAACCCAATAGCTCCAAGCAGGAGCGTTGCTGCCGTTTGCGGCAACGATTCGAACACCAACGATCGCTTTACCGATAGTTCGTCCGTGCGATATTTGAGGGATGACCGCGAAGAGAACAGCACCAATGCCAAGTGTGATCAAGATCGCGCTCATAGGGTCCGCGAGCAAGCCGCCCACGAAGCGGAAAGCGAGCGTCTTTGCACCTGCACGTGAAGGATCGATAGCCAGTGCTTTTGCGATCTGAGCATCGGTTGGGCTTAACATGATCCATGCGAGTGCGAACAGCGCAATAAGGATCGCAAGATCGACGATCGTGGCTAATAGGCGTCTTGGGAAGGTGACGCGAGCTGCACCCTTTTCGCGTGCTTGTTCATTCACTTCGTTCATGCTAGGAAGCGCCCAGCTGATCGGGATCATCAGCCAGAATCCGAGCATCGTGCCGGTGGTGTTAAGGATCAGGTCATCGACGTCAAAAAGGCGATAAGGATGATCGTATATACCAAAAAGACCTGTTAGCTGCGATGTTTCGAACATAAGAGTCGTAGCGAATCCGATCAGGAGAGCCATCCACCAACGACAACGGAACAAATAGCACAGGTAGGCACCGAGCGGCATCGTCAGCATTACATTGAAGATAGCCTCGTACACAGCTTGCGCGCGCAAGGTTGGCCCCCAGGTGCTTCGATCGGCAAAGCTAAAGTTGGTAGTTTCGCGGATCTGTTCGATCACGTGGAACGGTTGGAGCTGTGGCGTTTGAGCGATCTCTACTACTGCCGAAGGGTCTTTGGGTAACGGGAATACGACCAGCGAAACGGCGCATAGGCAATACAGAATGAACGTGAACACGACAAAGGTCTTCCAGATGGAAACAGCCCCGAATCGACGATACTGGTAGAGCGCATAAGGCAATGCAAGCAAGAGCGCGACCAGTGGAAATGCGAGAAAGCCAAGCTGTATGTCGTAGACGAAGTTGCTCATATGGAGCTTCTATCCTAGCGAAAGAGAAGAAAAGGCAGGCGTTTCGCGCGAAATCTTCACGTTTGTAAGTTAGTGGGATCATTCGCATTCTGATCATCGAGCGCACGCAAGGATCGCGAAAGTAATGAAAGCCCCATCGCAATGCACAGCAGCGCTCCGCATGCCACGAACCAGCAATTGATGCCGAGTGCGTCGGCTGCAGGGCCTGCAATAAACAGTCCAACAGGCGATGCCAAGGCAGTTAAAGAGCCGAAAATGCCCATAACACGACCAAAAGATTCTTGAGGAATGCGTTTCTGCATGAGAGGCAGGATGGGTGCGTTGAAGACTGCGGTGGCTGCAAAGATGAATGCGATGATACCCACGAAGACGAAAAAGCCTGATTGTGGCAAAAGACCTGCTGCAATACATCCTGCACCGATGGCAGCACCGGCGACGACAAGGACGGGAACAAGTCGTTTTCCGCCGCCCCACACCAGCATGAAGAGCGAACCGATCAAAATGCCGATCCCCGCTGCAGCCTCAACGCCGGAAGCAGCGTAGCCATCACCCCCGAACCAGTTGTATGTCATGAGCGGAGAGAGTGTTCCGAGGGGCAAGAAAAGTAGCATGCCGGCCACTACGAGCGTCAAAAGGGGCTTGATGCCTGGTTCGCCATTCAGGATTGCTAGGCCGTGCGTAAGATCTTCACCAACGCTTCCTGAAGAGGCGCTTTGTCCTTGTGCATAGGGCAGTTTGGCGAACGCTAAGCACACGCAAGCGATCGTAGCGCAGATCGCATCCATGACCAGCACCGCAGCAAATCCAAGGACTGTATAAAGCGCGATGCCAAGCACGGGGCCAATGATGGCTGAAGCGCTCGTGAGGCTTTGGTCGAGCGTATTGATGCGCACCATGTCTCGTTCGGGAACAAGCTCGGGCATGAGTGCCATCAAGGAGGTTCCGTGGAATGCTTGAGCAGCAGAGCGGACGATGAGCAGCAGTAGTAGAAGCCAGGTGGAGAGCTGACCGGCTAGCATGAGTAGCGCAAGTACGAGGGAGAAAACACCTGCAAGGCCATCAGCGGCAATCATAACGTGCTTGCGATTAAAGCGATCAGCAACAACGCCACCGAAAGGGGAAAGGAGCGCAGTGGGAAGGAGCGCTGCGACTCCCGCCGCAGCAAGCACGAGTGCCGAATTCTCGGTGGTGGTGATATACCAGAGCGCAGCGAAAGTAGCTGCGCAGGTAGCGAGGATGGATGCAGCTTGTCCTGACCAGATCAGCGCGATGGTACTTTTCCAGTTGTGCGGCAGTAGGTGGCCATTAGCGTTTGTCTCGACGGTTTGAGCTGCAGACGACTCATTCGCGAGATCTGTTATGCATTCGCTCGGTTGTGTAGGCTTGTCATTCATGGCGTTGCTCCTGATAGGCAGATCGAACGTGCTTTCAGAACACATGCTAAACTGTGTGGTAACCACACGGTCAAGCATTTTGACATGAAGGTGACGATATATTTTGAATAGGGGAAAATATGCCTGATGATCTGCTTAAAGCAGGGGAATTCGCGCATCTTTGCGGTACGACCAAGGAAACCCTGCGTCACTATAAGGATATTGGACTATTGCAGCCAGTTGCGAAGGCGGATAACGGCTACCAGCTCTATTCGCCGTTGCAGATCAGCGATTATCTGCTCATTTCGTCATTGCAGCAAGCAGGATGCAGCTTGCGGGAAATCAAAGGGTATTTAAACGAACCCGATACCGAGGCGCTCGAGAGCGTGATAGAGAGTCGGATTAGCGCTATCGTCGAACAGCGCCGGACGCTTCTGATGCAGAAATCACTCCTTGAGAATACGTTGGCACGGATGCGGGCGCGCAATGATTGGCGCCATAATCCTGCCGAATTCAAGCTCGAAACATGCGAAGCTGAATACTTTCTCGATAGCAACATATCTGACGCGTTTGTTCTGGTTGCCGAGGCAAACTTGCCAGCCAACATCGAAAAGCAGCTTACTGTATCCGTCGAAAATACTGCAACATCCTTTCGAGGCGAAAGCGCTCATGTGACTGATTGTAGACAGATCTATACTGCTCAAGATGGCGTACGGGTAGATGAACAAGCTGAGCACGTCGTACGACACATTCTTGATACCTGGCGTCTTGGCCAAGAGCATGGTGACGTCAGTGAACTACAGGGCAATTATTGTGTCGGCCGTGAAGCATTTTTGCGGGGAGAGTCGTGGGAGGATTTCCATATTTGTGCACGCGTGCGGCCGCACAAATGTCGCAAAGGCTTGATGGAAAAGCCGGCAGGAACCTATTTCAAGTATCTGCGAACTATGAATTTCGCTCAGATCAAGGATGACTCGCAGGCTGCTGTGGAGCTCTTTAGCGTGTACGAGGAAATGCGACGTGTGCTTGCTCGTGAAGGATTCACGGCAACGAGCGATATCTTTGAGCGAGAACTCTCGCTTTATACGGGTAACACTGACGAGATCATATATTCCGAACTAAGTGTTCGTATTGACGCAAAACAGGCCAGCAAGAAAACCTGCTGACCTGCTAAGATTCGTGGAGCCAACGGCCGGACTCGAACCGGCGACCTACGCATTACGAGTGCGTTGCTCTACCAACTGAGCCACGTTGGCTTTTGCTGGTGAAGTGCCTTGCGGATTGACCGCGAGCGCAATCACGAAGCAGTAACGAAGTATACCGAGAAACAACTAAAAAAACAACCATCGGGTATCAGGGAGCCGATGGTCAGGATGCCTTTCATGTATTCGCCTACCATAAGAAGTTGGCAGCAAGTCATCAACGAAAGGGACGCATTGCCACGCGAGCAATTCAAATCACGACTGGGCTTTATCCTTATCAGTGCAGGTTGTGCGATAGGGCTTGGCAACGTATGGCGTTTTCCTTATATCGTTGGCGAATACGGCGGTGCAGCGTTTGTACTGCTCTATCTCATATTTCTTGCGATTCTTGGATTGCCGATCTTGGTCATGGAATTTGCGGTTGGTCGTGCAAGCAAAAGATCGGTCGCCAAGGCCTTTGATCGTCTTGAACCACAAGGAACAAAATGGCACTGGTTCAAAGGAGTAGCGCTCGTTGGTCAGTATTTGCTCATGATGTTCTACACCACCGTTGCAGGCTGGATGCTCTCATATATCCCGAAGATGGCAACAGCCGATCTTGCGAACATGAGCACTGCTGCGATGGACAATCTTTTCGCGAACGCTTTAGCTGACCCAGTCGCGACCGTACTGTGGATGCTGATCGCGTGCGGCATCGCTTTGTTCGTTTGCCATCTCGGCCTCCAAAAAGGCATTGAGCGCGTTACGAAAGTGCTGATGGTGTGCTTGCTTATCCTTATAGCCGTGCTTGTTGTACGTGCTATCACGCTTGAAGGTGCAGGCGAGGGCATTGCGTTCTATTTGTATCCTGATTTCGCGAAGCTCTTCGGCGACGGCGCTCATTTTGCTGATGCAGTGTTTGCAGCGCTGGGCCAAGCGTTCTTCACGCTCTCGATCGGTTTGGGTTCCATGGAGATCTTTGGTAGCTATATCAATAAGGATTTCGCATTGGCCGGTGAAGCAGTGCGCATCGCAGGCCTTGATACGTTCGTTGCGCTTGCAACGGGCCTTATCATCTTTCCTGCATGCTTCGCATTCGGTGTTGCGCCCGACTCAGGTCCGAGCCTCGTGTTCGTTACATTACCTGCGGTCTTCTCGCAAATGTGGATGGGCGGCTTGTTCGCTACGCTCTTCTTTGTGTTCATGAGCTTTGCCGCTATCTCGACACTCATTGCAGTGTTCGAAGCCATCATCAGTTTCTGGATGGACCAGTGGAATTTGAGCCGCAACAAAGCGGTCGCGGTCAATGTCGTGCTGATTCCGCTGCTTTCGCTGCCCTGTGCGCTTGGGTTCAACGTGTGGTCAGGCGTTGAGCTTCCCGGCATCGGCAACATCCAAGCGATCGAAGATTTTCTTGTATCGAATAACCTACTCATCATCGGGTCGCTTGTGTTCACGATGTTCTGCGTGAGTGAACGCGGGTGGGGGTGGAAGAATTTCCTCAAGGAAGCGAATACGGGTAACGGACTGCGCTTTCCGAAAGCGCTCTACTATTGGGTGAAATTCGGCATCCCAGTGCTCATTATTGTGGTGTTGGTATCCGGTTGGATGCCGATCATCTCTGGTTGGCTCGGCGGCTAGACCAAAGCTTTACACGTTGAATTTGAAGTGCATGACATCGCCGTCTTGCACCACGTAGTCTTTGCCTTCTTGGCGCAAACGACCCGCATCGCGACAGCCCTTTTCGCCATTATACTGGGAATAATCCTCGAAGCTCGCAGTCTCCGCTTTGATGAAGCCACGTTCGAAATCGGTATGGATTGTGCCGGCTGCCTGAGGCGCTTTTGCGCCAATGGGAATGGTCCACGCGCGTACTTCCATGGGGCCGCTCGTGAAGAAGCTCTGCAGTCCAAGCAACTTATACGCCTCGCGCACCAAACGCGCAAGCCCAGACTCCTCAAGCCCGAGGTCGCTCAAGTAGCTTGCGGCTTCTTCGGGGTCGACTTCTGCAAGTTCGGCAACTTCTGCTTCGATCTTTGCGCTGATAGGCACAGGCGTAACGCCATCGATCTCTGCCAAGTCGGCGTTCAGTGCATCCTCGTCGACATTGGCGATATAGAGCATCGGTTTCATGGTGAGCAGGTGCAGATCGTAGATGAGATCGCGCTCTTCATCAGAAAGATCGAGCGTACGGGCACGATGGCCTTCGTTCAAGCCCGCCTCGACCTTCAATACAGCATCGAGCTTCTTCTTCGCATCAGCGCCACGCTTCGCTTCCTTTTCGAGGCGAGGTTTTGCCTTCTCGATAGTAGCGAGGTCGGCAAGTACGAGCTCGGTCTTGATGGTTTCGACATCGCTTGTTGGATCGACTTTGCCTGAAACATGGGTGACATCGGGATCAGAGAAGAAGCGCACGACCTCGCAAATTGCGTCGGTTTCACGAATGTTATGCAAGAACTGATTGCCCAGGCCTTCGCCTTGCGAGGCACCCTCGACAAGACCAGCGATGTCGACGAATTCAACGGTGGCAGGCACGATGCGATCGGGGTTGTCGATCTCGGCCAGACGATCCATGCGCGCATCAGGTACAGGAACGATGCCTACGTTCGGTTCGATGGTTGCAAACGGGTAGTTCGCCGCGAGGCCTCCCTTGTTGGTAAGTGCAGTGAACAGTGTTGACTTGCCGACGTTAGGAAGTCCGACGATGCCGATGGAAAGCGCCACGAGATTGCTCCTTTGGTTGAACGCGCCTATGCGTTTCTTCGTTGCTTCTTGTTATAAAGTGTCTGCTAATCATAGCACGCGCGCTTTACCTTCTTTTTCTCCATTTCTTGTCTATTGACCACCTGCGAATGAAGAGAAGCAGCGTATACTTCATATGTAAAGACAACTCTCGTTTGTGCGGAGGTTTGGCGTGGGCGGCTTTTTCGGTGCAGTGTCTCATAGAGACGTTACCTTGGATGTGTTCTTCGGCGTGGATTACCACTCTCATCTGGGAACGAAGCGCGCAGGTATGATCATCTTCAGCAAGGAGAAGGGCTTCCAGCGCCAGATCCATAATATCGAGAATACCCCGTTTAGAACGAAATTCGAGAAAGATCTCAACGATTTCGAGGGTACGAGTGGCATCGGTTGCATCAGCGACAGCGATCCTCAGCCTTTGCTCGTTCGTTCTCATCTCGGTGTTTTTGCGCTCACTACCATTGGCATGATCAACAATGCCGACGCGCTGGTGGAAGAATACTTCGCAGACCATGGCAATCAGTTCATGGCAATGAGCTCGGGCAAAGTGAACGATACTGAGCTGGTTGCAGCGCTCATCAACCAGAAAGACGATTTCGTCTCTGGTATTAGAAACGTGCAGGATAAGATCGAGGGTTCAATGACGCTGCTCGTTATGACCGAGGATGGCAACATCCTTGCAGCGCGTGACAAGCTTGGTCGTCTACCAGTTCTTATTGGCAAGAATCACGAGGGCTATTGTGCTTCCTTCGAGTCATTTGCCTATCAGAAGATCGAATACGAAACGGTCTACGAATTAGGGCCGGGCGAGATCGTGAATATCACGGCGGATGGCTACGAAACAGTGGCTGAGCCAGGTAACGAGATGAAGATCTGCTCCTTCTTATGGATGTACTATGGCTATCCTACCTCAACGTATGAAGGGGTAAATGTCGAGGTCATGCGCTATCGCAATGGCGAGATCATGGCGCGCGATGAAGCCGAACAAGTCGGCATCCCCGATCTCGATTACGTGGCAGGTATTCCTGATTCGGGTACCCCACATGCGATCGGTTATTCGACCGAATCGAAGGTTCCTTTCGGCCGCCCATTCATCAAGTACACTCCCACCTGGCAGCGCTCGTTCATGCCTGCTAACCAAGATATCCGCAATAAGGTCGCAAAGCTGAAGCAGATCTCGGTTCCCGAGCTCATCAAGGACAAGGAATTGCTTTTTGTCGACGACTCGATCGTGCGTGGTACGCAGCTGCGCGAGACCGTGGAATTCCTCTACAACAATGGCGCGAAGGCAGTGCACATGCGCTCGGCCTGCCCGCCTATCATGTTTGGCTGTAAGTACCTGAATTTCTCGAGCAGCAAATCCGAGATGGAGCTTATTGCTCGTCGCGTTATCCAACAACTAGAAGGCGACGAGGGCCAACAGCACCTCGAAGAGTACGCCGATGCTACGACTGAACGCGGCAAGTGCATGCTGAAGGCGATCTGCGATGACATGGGCTTCGACTCACTTCGCTATCAGTCGCTCGAAGGCATGATCGAGGCGATCGGTATCGATCCTTCGAAGGTGTGCACCTACTGTTGGAACGGCAAAGAATAGCGAAAGGAATCATGAATATGGAATACAGAGAGATCGGTAAGACGGGTTGTAAAGTAAGCCCGCTCGGATTCGGCATGATGCGTCTTCCGCTAAAAGAGGGTGGTCAGGCTGGTAACGGCACGAGCATCGAAGATGTGGATGTCGAGAAGACCATTGAAATGGTGCATTACGCCATCGATCACGGTATCAACTACATCGATACTGCATTCAACTATGTGGGTGGCAACTCAGAAAAGATCGTTGGCCAAGCGCTCGAAGGCGGTTACCGCGAGAAAGTCTATCTTGCAACGAAGTCTCCCACCTGGATGTATAAAACAGAAAACGACTTCGACAGCTTGCTTGCCAAGCAACTTGAGCGTTTGAAGACCGACCACATCGATTTCTACATGCTGCACTCTTTGAACGGCGGCAGCTGGAAGCGCTGTCAAAAGGTGGATGCGGTCGAGAGCATCATTAAGGCCAAGGAAGACGGTCGTGTGAACCATATCGGTTTTTCTTTCCATGACGATTTCGAGCTGTTTGAAGAGGTGCTCAACGCTGCTGATTGGGACTTCTGTCAGATTCAGCTCAATTATTACGACCAGGAATTTCAGGCAGGCTTGAAGGGTCTCAAGCTTGCGGCTGAGCGCGGTATGGGGGTCATTGTCATGGAGCCGCTGCGCGGTGGCTTCCTAGTCGATCTCCCGCCGAAGGTTCAAGAAGTACTCGAGAAGAATACTGACAAATCGCCAGTTGAGCTTGCGTTCGCTTGGCTGTGGAATATGCCTGAGGTCAGCACGGTGCTCTCTGGCATGTCGAGCATGGAGATGCTGGAAGAAGACATTGCATTTGCAGAAAAAGCTAAGGCAGGCATGCTCTCTGCTGAAGAAGAGAACGTGATCGAGCAGTTGCGCGAAAGCTTCAGTCAGTTCTCGGTCATACCTTGTACAGGGTGCAACTATTGCGTGGAATATTGTCCTGAAAAGATCGTCATTCCGTATAACATTACGGCCTACAACATGCGCTTTCTCTATGATGATATGGAAATGGCGCGCGAATATTATGAGGTCGAGGTACCGAAGTTCGGTCGTACGGCAGAGAATTGCACGAGCTGCGGGTCCTGTGAAGAGATCTGTCCGCAGCATATCGCCATCAGCTCTTGGATGCCTAAGATCGACATGCTGTTGGGTCAATAATGCAGCAGCTCGACTTAGCGAGGATCGAGCAGCTCGTTCCGCTCGCGCTGCGGGCATTTTTTAAGGAACACCCACGAGTCGCACTTGCCTATTCAGGGGGGTGCGACTCTGTTTTCTTGTTGGCTTGCGCACGTGCATGCGGTGCCGAGGTGCGTGCGTTCACCATTGATACGGCGTTTCAGTACGCCTTCGAGGCAGATGACGCGCGTTTGGCAGCTGCCCAACTCGAAAGCACGACCGAGATGATCAAGCTCGACATCTTCTCATATCCTGAAGTGATCGCGAATCCGCCTGATCGGTGCTATCGATGTAAGCGCGTCATCTTTCAGGCGATCTTTGGCGCTGCGAACAGGCTTGGTATCGACACGGTCATCGACGGCACGAATGCGACTGACGATCCTGCTCGGCGTCCAGGTTTTCGTGCGATCGAGGAATTTGGCGTGTATTCGCCTTTGCGCGAGGCAGGCCTTACGAAAGATCAGATTCGTGATCTTTCGCGCAAGATGGGATTGCTCACAGCCGACAAGCCTAATTACTCATGCTTGGCTACACGCGTAGAAGCTGGTCAGCAGATAACCCCTGAACTGCTTGAATCCTTTGTGCAGGAAGATTGGCTCGAGCGCGAAAACCACAAGCATCGTGATACCCTGTAAACACCTGTGATGTGCGCGACCATGTTCGGTTGCGCGCATCGATAAAGCGCGATCTTCAAGCGCGCTTCTGAAGCGATCGCATGAAAGAGGAGGCTATGACCGCTCAAGATATTCGCACGACGCTCGAAGAGCTTGCAGCAGGAAGAACCACCGTTGATCAGGCGATGCTTTCGTTGCGCAAAGAGCCTTTTTCCGATCTGGGATATGCGAAGGTTGATCATCATCGTGAATTGCGTCAAGGCGCAGCCGAGGTGGTCTATGGCGCAACAAAGACCTATGAGCAGATCAAGGGTATCTGCCAGTCACTGATCGAGCATGGGCAAACGTGCATTCTTATTACGCGTCTTTCTGCCGAATCGGCTTTCAGGCTCGCAACAGATTTTGCAGACACGGGCTTCACGTATCATGAAATTCCAAAGCTCGGTATTGTTGGCACGCTCCCTGAACCGACCGGCAATGGTTCTATCGTGGTTGCTGCGGCAGGCACGAGCGACATGGCAGTAGCCGAAGAGGCGGCGTTTACAGCAGAGGCCCTCGGTAACAAGGTTGAACGCCTGTATGATGTGGGCGTTTCAGGCATCCATCGCCTGCTTTCTCATATGGATGAGCTTATGGAGGCTCAGGTGGTCATCGCGGTCGCAGGTATGGAAGGTGCACTTGCAAGCGTGATAGGAGGTATGGTTTCGTGCCCCGTCATCGCGGTTCCGACAAGCGTAGGCTATGGCGCATCATTTGGAGGAGTGGCAGCGCTTCTTGCGATGCTCAACTCCTGTGCGAGCGGGGTGAGCGTGGTGAATATCGACAACGGCTTTGGTGCAGGCTTTCAGGCTCACCTCATCAATCATCTGCAAGTGAGTAAGTCGGACCAATAGTGTCTGATCTTAAACGATAGAAAGAGCATGGTATGGAGATCCATTTGAACCTTACGCAAAGCGCAACGCGGGCCCAGTTGCTCGACAGCCTTATTGCACTCATGGTCCCTAACCAGCGTGAGCGTTTCGATCAGATCCTTGATCAGGCGTTCATTCCTGATAAGCATCATCATTCGATCGCAGATGTGAATGCTTCGATCGATGCAATGAATGTTGACGCGGCCTTGAAGGATCAGTTGCGCGGTGTATATGCGATCCTTGCGCAGGCTGAAGCGAAGGTGCACGGGTGTGCGGTCGAGGAGACGCATTTTCATGAGGTAGGAAATGCAGCGGGTATTCGCAATGCGCTTGCGATCTGCGCGGCTTTTTTTGTGCTCCAGCCAACGCACATCACAGCAAGCCCTGTGCAGACTGGCCAGGGGCAGATCATGTGTGCTCACGGCCTTATGGATATTCCTGCTCCTGCTACTGCAGCTATTCTCGAGGGCATTCCGCGCGCTACATCCGCTCTTGAAGGCGAGCTTTGTACGCCTACTTCTGCTGCCATCATCAAGCATTATGTAGAGGAGTTCGTGGCGTAAGACGTGCTGATCCTCGACCGATATCAACCAACCTATGAAGCAGGATCGGGTGGATTCGCAACGGTCGTCGTTGCGTGGGATACGCGCATCCAACGAGAGGTCGCCATCAAGTGTCTACCGCTTGAAGAGGCTTCGACCGCTTCGCTTTCTGCCGAGCAGATCAATGCGGGTTTGAACAATCTGCAAAACCCTTATGCAGATGCTGAATCGGTCAGCATCATGCTCGATTCTGGCTTTGCCAAGAAGAACACCATCCCTGGTCTTGAGGAAGCGCGCACTGCAGCGCTGTTGAATGATCCTAACATCGCATCGATCTACGACTTCGAGATCCAGGGCAATACTGCTTATATCATCATGGAGCTCGTGGACGGCATCTCGCTCACAGATCTGATGCAGTATTTCCCTGAGACGATAGACGCCGATGTTGTAGCTGCTGTGTTCAAGGCGGTCTCGCATGCGCTCGAAGTGGCGCACAAGAATCACGTGCTGCATCTTGACATCAAGCCTGATAACGTACTCATCAATACGCAAGGCCAGGTCAAAGTGGTCGATTTTGGTTTGGCGCGTTTGGCAGACGGGTTCGGCTTCGGCGTGGCGACTGGCGGTACTATCGGCTACATGCCGCCTGAGCAAATGGAGCGAGAAGAGCTCGACGAGCGATGCGACCAGTGGGCGCTTGCAAGCCTTACGTATGAGATGCTCACACGCGGAGATAATCCATTTCGCGCAAATAGCATCGATGAAGCGCTTGATACCATCTACGATGCCGAGATCGTCATCCCGTCGCTGTGTATGGAGGATGTTGACGAGCAGTTCGACGATGCGATTTTTAAAGCGCTCGATCCCGATAAAGAGGGAAGATACCCGTCCGTGCATGCGTTTGCACGCGATGTGAAACCTGCGCTCGGCAACGCCAAACAAGGAGTGAAGAAGCTCGCTAAGACCGTTGCGTTCGCGATCGGCTCAGATGAAGACGATGCAGCGCTTGGTGATACGGACACCTTCGACGAAGACGAGCTCGACACGATCGTTGAAGAGGAGGAATCGGGCGCATATCCTTTGAATGCGTCTCGAAAGCGCAAGAAGAGCAAGCGCTCGAGCATGCCTTCCGATGTCTTCCCGAACGACTACGATGATGAGCCAATATACGACAGTCCGATCAAGAGTCGTTTCTCGGTCGTGATGCGTATCGTGGCGCTTCTTGGATGCGTGCTCATAAGTTCGGTCGCGTTCTCGAATTTCAGCTTGCTTCCTGGTTGGGAATCGCCAGCGCTGTGGGGAGCATTGTTGCTCGTGGCAGTGGCTGCTTTTGCGGTTCCTCATGTAGGAGCACTACTCTCATTCTCGCTGCTCGGTCTTGCCCTGGTGAACAACAATGCGCTGCTTGTAGGCATTTTGGTGGTCGCGGCTACGTTTGCCTGGTGGTTCTTCATCGGCCGTGACGGATCCCGCCAAGCAAATGCAGCGCTGCTCTCAACAGCGGCATCTTCGATCGGCCTTGGCTCGGTTACGCCACTGGCCACCGCATATTTTCTGCGCCCGCGCCAGGCGTTTCTCACAACGCTTTATGCGGCGTTTTTATCAGTTGTGCTCGCAGGACTTGGCTCTGTCTCCATTACGTCATGGGACATCTTCCAATTCTGGAACATCCATATGTGGACCGAGGTCAATGGCAACATCGTAACTACGCTACAAAACCCTATGACCTGGGCGATTATCGTCTCTTGGCTTATCAGTGCCCCGATCGCATCGCTGCTCTTCGGACGCGCTTCTACGCTTGCCAGTCTTTTTGGTGGAGTATCTGCGGTGGCCATTACGTGCATCTTGCCGGCGCTTGTCTCGACGTTCATCCTTGGCCATGATCCCGACCCAGTCTATATTCTGCTCACCGTCTCTGCGGGTATCATCATGGCGGCGATCGCGGTCATCTTTCCTGCGCATCACGACGCTTAAGAGCGCCCCTTTGCTAGCACTGCATTGTTGTCATGCCGTATCTTTTGGCGCGCGATCGACCCGATATAATGGAATATGAAGGAAAACAAAGAGAGGGGTCTCTATGCGTATTGACAGTTCCAATGGCGCGATCGAAACGGTGCCGAATAAAAAAGTACTCGAGAGCATCGGCGATCATATCGACAATCCCAACCCGAATCCGCCTGTACCGAAGCTTGCTGCAACGGTCATGCTCGTGCGTGATTCAAAGCCAGGCGATACGAAATATCGCATCGACGATGGCGTTTTCCCACCCGATTTTCCAAACGACCAGAACGTCGAGGTGTTCATGCTTCGTCGTGTGAAGACCATGGATTTCGTCCCCGATGCAGTGGTCTTTCCTGGCGGCCGTGTGGACGAGCGAGACTCGAACCCTGATCTTCCCTGGTGTGGCCCGAGCCCGAAGGACTGGGCTGAATTGATGGGCGTTTCTGAAGATGATGCGCGCCGTATCGTTGTCGCAGCCGCACGCGAGGTTTTTGAAGAATGTGGCGTTCTCTTGGCAGGGCCCGATGAGTCTTCTACGGTTACCGATCTATCTGATCCGAGCTGGGGTGCAAACCGCGAAGCGCTTGTTGCGCATCAGATCGGATTCGCTGATCTGCTGGTCGAACGTGACCTTATCTTGCGCACCGACCTTCTCGGTTTGGTCGCAAACTTCTGCACGCCAACATTCGAGCCTAAGCGCTACGACACGTTCTTCTTCTCGGCGCTCATGCCTGAAGGTCAGCATGCTGACGACAATACCTCAGAAGCGCAGATCGCCGACTGGGTCACGCCGTCGTATGCGGTGCGTGAAGCCGATGAGAATCGTTGGCTTGTGGTGGCGCCGACGCTCTTCAACCTTACGCGTATCGCAGAAGCTCCTTCAGCCGAGGAGTTCGTTTCGAATCGCAAGCAAGTGAAAAAGATTATGTTCAAGCCGATTCGCAAGGATGATGGCACCATCGTTCTGCACGCAGAGATCTAGCAGTATGCATGGATCATTTTTGCGGATTTGCAAGGCTTGCTCCTTTTGAGAAAGCGAGAAGCTTTGCAGTCAAAGCGAGAAGAAGAGCGGTCGTGATCGATGAAGGAGCCCTTTTAAAGCTCCTTCATTATCTTATAGAAGGGAGCGCAAGATGGGATTCATCGTCGATGAAGTGCCTTTTCCTGGGGGAAAGGTGAGCGATCGCGTATCGTGCGTTCGCGCCGATAATCCATCCGCTATGACCTATACGGGCACGAATACCTGGATCTTGGCAGAGGCCGAAAGCCCAGAGTGCATTGTCATCGACCCTGCGCCATCAGGCCAGCATGTGCTCGATGTGATTGATGCTTGTGTGAATGAGGGCCTTCGTGTTGGGGCGGTGGTCTGCACCCATATGCATCCCGACCACACAGAAGGTGCTCAGGAGCTGAGCGATATGACGGGTGCGCGTATTTATGCGCCCTTTGATGGAACCTTGCAACCTGGTTCGTTCGCTCCGATTGAGAATGGTCCTGAATTGCAGGTCGTTCCGCTTCCTGGCCATTCAAGTGATTCGGTTGGGCTTGTTTACCCAGCAGATCGATCCCTGTTCGCAGGCGATGTCGTGTTCAAACATGGTCCGACCGTGGTTTATTACCCTGATGGCGACCTGACCGATTATATGCATTCGCTCGATATTCTTGAACAGCTTGTGCGTGATGAGGATATATCCATGCTTTATCCAGGACATGGATACCCGATCGAGGACCCGATGGCTGCTATTGAGGCTACACGCAAGCATCGTCTTAATCGTCTGCAGCAGATTGAAGATGCGCTCGCAAATGGGGTAGAGCGCGATGCCGATGCGCTTGTGGATGCGGTTTATGTGGGTCTCGACCCAGAGCTGCGAGATCCAGCCTTTCGAAGTGTAAAAGCACAGCTTCTCTATCTTGATGCGCGAGACGCATCTAACCCGTGCGATTAACCTAGTTCGTGCGGTGTTTTGCAGCGAATTTTCGCTTGTATGCACATTTGTATACCCGAAGAGCGGGACAGCCTGTCTTTCCGAGAGTCGTATTTTGCAAAACACCAGGTCATAAGTTTTAGTCAAGAAAAAAGGATAAGAGCATTGTCGGCATCTTCGCCGATTTGCAGGAAATGGGCGAGAAAACGTGCATACAACCGAAAATCTCATGCAATTTTTTGGCAAATCGCTGCAAAACTATGAAAACGCCAAGTTTTAGCCACACTTTAGCTGAACTCTGGCCCAGAGATGGCAAAGCCAGAGGACTTACTCCGAAATCTTACCTAGAGGTCCTAGCTAGAGGCCTTACTCCGAGATCTCCCTCAGAAATCCTACTCAGAAATCTCACCCAGAGGCCCTACTCGGAGATCTCACCCCGACGTCCCACAAAAAAAAGAGCGCCTTGGCGCTCTTTTTTTGTTTGCGGCAGTCTGCTCGATCTTCGCTCGGTAAGATGAGGCAAAGCAAAGCGTGCACAACCTCGAAATAAAACCTCTTTGCAAGCGAGATTCACAACTTGCAAAAGCGTTATAACCTGCAAGAGATCTAGTACAGATATCCGAGTTTCTTCGCCTCGAAGGTCAGCTCGTCACGGAAATCGGGATGAGCAATGCTGATCAGGCGACGCGTGCGCTCAGGGATATCGCAGTACATCAAATTCACGCAGCCGTATTCGGTCACAAAATATTGAACATCAGTGCGCAAAGAGGTCACAACGCTACCAGGTGCTAAGATCGGAGCGATCTTCGACACGACACCGTTCTTAGTCTTCGTGGTAGAGGTCATCGCGATGATAGCCTTGCCATTTTTCGCCAAGGTCGCACCGCGGATAAAATCGACCTGTCCGCCAGTGCCTGAGTACTGGCGAGTTCCGATGCTCTCGGCGCATACTTGACCGGTCAGATCGACAGAAACAGCAGAATTCACAGAGACCATGTTGTCATTCAGGCGGATGAAGTCAGGGTTGTTTACATGGGAATAAGGGGTGAAGAAGACGCCTGGATTGTGGTCGATGAAGTCATAGAGATACTGCTGGCCTGATGCAAAGCCTGCAACAGAAACGCCAGGTAGATAGCTCTTGCGACTATTGTCGATCACGCCCATCTCCTGTAGTTTTGCCATCGCGTCATTGAACATCTCGGAATGCACGCCTAAATGCTTACGAGCCTTCAGGCCGTCGGCGATGGCATTCGCGATGGAACCAAACCCAAGCTGGATGCAAGAGCCATCAGGAATGAGCTCGCAGATAAGATCGCCAACGATCTTCTCTTCAGGTTTTGGTTCTGCAATGGGCATCTGGGTCATAGCTTGATCGATCTCTACGAACGCGTCGATCTGTGAGACATGCAGATTACGCTCAAGACCATTCACCCACGGAACACTCGGGTTGATCTGAGCAATGATGTGCTTCGCGCTGCGAATGCCCTCAGGGCGACAGCCTACATGACCGATATTGCAGTATCCGTGCTTGTCGGGTGGTGTCATAGCGATAAAGGCAACATCGATACCGTCATTTTCAACCAGATTCTTGGTGCGATGAAGATGAAGCGGCACATAAGCCGTATGACCAGCTGAAATACCGTTACGTTCGTTGCCGCCTGTAAAGTAGTTGTGATAATGGAAGTCGTCGAATCCGACAGTCAGCTCGTCGAGGTGCAAGTCTTCGCTCGTGATGCCTCCATACATCGAGATGCCATGCAGCTTGCCATCTTGGATTCGTTTGAGCATAGGACGGATGAGACCGCCAGCGACCTCGAAAGTACCGACGAACACAGACGTGTCGTTACCAACAAAACGATCGAGCATCGTTTCGACATCCATGCTCCGGTCATGGTAGATCTGTTCCCAATCCATATATCCCCCTTGGTTTCATAGTAAAAAACACGTTCATATAAGGATACAACCTAAACGTTGTTCGAGCCGAGATGATTTATCGTAAATTGGCATGGATCGAATGCGATAAGGCGTGCTTTTGAGGTTGAAGGGCATTCCGTTAAAAGGTAAAATTTTTCCTTGAGTGTTACGTGAACACGTTCTAACCTCGCAAAAGGAAGAGGGGCTATGATTACCGATCTCAAGATCAACGAAGAAAACAAAAAAGAGTATTACGAAAAAGGGTATTGGACTGAAAAGACCATCAACGATATCTGGAATGATCGCGTGGCGCAGTACCCCGAGCGCGAATACATCTCTGACGACATGGGTGTTCGTCTTACCTATGCCGAGATCGACGAGAAGGCAGCTCGCTTAGCTTCGTGGCTTCGTGAGCAAGGCATTCAAAATGGCGATGTGGTCACGTTCCAAATGCCGCCCTGGTCAGAATTTGCAATCCTCTATGTCGCTTGCTTGAAGGTTGGCGCGGTCATCCATCCGCTTGCGGTCACCTTCAATGGTGAAGACCTGGTATATGCCATGAATCTGGTCGGTTCCAAGGCGTTTATCGCTCCAACGTTTCATCATAAGACCAATTTCGAAGATCAGATCTTCTCGATCGTTGATCGCATCCCTACGCTTCCGGTCGAGGCGATCGCAGTTCACGATAAGACTGTTGAAGCGAAGTCGGCTATCACTCTTGAACAGATCTTCGAGAAATATGAACCATACACCGGTGAGGCAGGTAGTAAGTCTGACGAGGTCGTACTTATCCTCTCGACGTCGGGCACCACAGGCCGTCCTAAAGCGGTTCTTCTTACGCACAACGCACTGCTCTTCTCCGAGCGCGCGTTCTCTACAGGGCTTGGCTTGACCCAAGACGATGTCATGTTCATGCCAGCTCCGCTCAATCATGCTACGGGCTTCAACCATGGTCTTATCACGCCTCTGTTGCTCGGTGGTCGCGTGGTCGTCGCGCATCACTTCGATCCTGAAGAGGCCATCAATCAGATGAACCGCGAGCGCGTGACCTGGTCAATGGGTGCCACGCCGTTCATCTTTGACATGCTCAACACGGCCGATTCGACCGACCTTGATTTTGAGACGCTCAAGCTCTATATCTGTGGCGGTGCCCCTGTTCCAGGTTCAATGGTCGAGCGAGCTGAAGGCCACAACGTGGTTCTTTGCGAATGCTATGGTTCTACCGAGAGCTGCCCTCATCTCTTCGTGCCGCCTGCTAAGGCGCTCGAGTGGGATGGTGCTTGGTCGGGCGTTGCTCCTGAAGGTATTGAGGTCAAGGTCGTTGACGAGAATGGCAACGAAGTCCCTCATGGCGAACAAGGCGAAGAGATCTCGCGTGGCCCGCACATGTTCGCTGGCTATTTGAAGAATCCTGAAGCCACCGCAAAAGAACTCAAGGACGATGGCTGGTTCTATTCGGGCGACCTGTGCTTCATGGATGACGAGGGGCGCGTTCGCATTAATGGCCGCAAGAAGGAGATCTTGATTCGCGGCGGTATCAATATCTCAGCGCACGAGGTTGACGAGAACTTGATGGGCGCACCGAATGTAGGCGATCATGCTACCATCGGATTGCCAGACGATCGTCTGGGTGAGCGAATCTGCACCTTCATCGTCCTCGAAGATCCAAATGCAGAACGCCCAACGCTCGATTCGCTTGCAGACTATCTGACCGCAAAGGGTGTGGCGAAGCGCCTGTGGCCAGAGCATATCGAATTCATTGACGAGATCCCACACACTGAAAGTGGTAAAGTGAAGCGTCATCAGCTTGCCGATGAGTTGGACAAGCGCCTCAAGGCTGCGAAGTAGATCGAGGCACAAACTTCAAACGAACGATCAAGGGGCGCTGTCGCAGCGCCCCTTTCTTTTACTTGATCAAGCGATTTGCCATGAATTCATTGGCGTTCAGCTCGATGCTGTCATCGAGTTGCTCGAGCTTCACGCGCTCCTTGAACTTGCGTGAAAGTGCAGTTGCGAGGAGCCAATCTGCTACTTCAGGATTCTTTCCCAAAAGCGGACCATGAAGATAGGTTCCGATCAGGTTCTTATATCGAGCGCCATCGGCTCCTGCCTTATCGTTATTGCCATGGCCAGTGGTGGAAACGACTTGACCGAATGGTTCGAGCCCATCACCAAGATAGGTTCTTCCTGCATGATTTTCGTATCCGATGACCGGATGTGATGCAATAAGCGAAACGAGCGCGATGTTCTCGATCAGACGATCAAAGCCCTTTTTTGCACGGAGTGTCTCAGCATCGATAATCGCAAGACCTTCAACGATCTCGTCTCCCATCAGCCAGCTTTTGCCCAAGATTTGATATCCTCCGCAGATGGAAAGGAGCACGCCGTCATTTTCAACATATTCGACCAGTTGATCCTTATTCTTAAGGATCTCTTGTGAGGCGAGGTGTTGCTCGCGATCAGGACCACCGCCGAGAAATACGATGTCTGCGCCACTCAGATCGAACGCGTCGCCAAAATGGATCTCGGTGAGCTCGGCGGGAATACCACGCCACGCACAGCGCTGCATGAGCACCTTTAGGTTGCCGCCATCACCATATAGATTAAGCAGGTCAGGATAGAGATGCACGATTTGGAGCGGTTCTTGCTGAATGGGGGGTGTATCGTTACGCATGACCGCAGTGCTCATACGCAGCACCCCTTCTTGTGGCGTGTCCACGGGGACGGCGTCAGCGCGCTCCATGAGCGCTGAGCGCACTGCAGGCAATGCGGTGTAATTCGCGATCGCGTACATATTCCAATCCGCTGGCATATCGAGAGCAGCATCGACCATATCGTTCACGCTGTTCAGAAGACGCGCTTGAATACCAGCGTACTTCAGGCGTACTTGCAAGTCGTTCTTGCGCGTGCCGCCAGCATAGACCACCAGATCAGGCTGCCCCGTGAGCTCTTCAAAATCGCAATCCCAGATCCATGAGATATCGTGCCCGTCAGCTTCATTGTCGTTGATGAAGAACGCTACGACTTTCTTTCCGCTATCGGCTGTGATGATCTTCAGGTTCTGATTGAAGCCCGTTGGGTTCTTCGCAAGATTCAGTAGCAGCGGACGTCCCTTGATCGTAAGATGCTGCAGTCGACCATTTTGAGGGTCGAAGGTCGAGATAGCCTTTTGGATGGTGTCGTTTGAAATGCCTGCAAGATGTCCAGCGATCCAGACAGCGAGCGTATTGTAGACCATGTAGGGCCCCGATTGATCGAGGCGAATCGTCGCCTCACTGTTATCGAGTGAATCGGTGATGGAATACGTGATGCCAGCGCCGAAGGTGACGTAGCGAGCCTCAACATCGAGTGTAGGGCGTGCGAATCCGCAATTCTTACAGCGATACGTGCCAAGTTGTCCATATTGGCGATAATCATAAGTGAACATGCCCGAGCATCGTTGGCACATCTGCGCATCTGCGACGGTGTTTTGCGCAAGGTGCATATCTTCGCCAACTCCAAACGCGATGGTCTTGTTCGAGACCCTCTCGGCAATGATCGCACACAACGGGTCATCAGCGTTATAGATGAGCGTCGATTCGGGGGAGTGCTCAAGGCCAGATACGATGGCATCCTGCACACGATCGATCTCGCCGCAACGGTCGAGCTGATCGCGAAAAAGATTGAGCAGTACGACATAGGTAGCTTTTACCTGCGGCAAGATGCGGGCAAGCCAGAGCTCATCTGATTCGAAGATGCCCCATTCAACAGGCTCGCTTTGAAGCAGTGTTGCAGCAACACCATAGGCCATGTTGGCGCCGGTGCGATTGCACGCGACGCTCTTACCTGATGCTTCGAAGATGTCAGCGATCATATTGGTGACGGTGGTTTTTCCATTGGTGCCGACCACCACGATCGAGCCTTCGCTCACTTTCCCCATCTCTTCTGAGATGATATTGGGATCGATCTTGAGTGCGATCTTGCCAGGCATGTTAGCGGCAGGTCGATGAGCGAGCTTCTTGAGCCCCCAGGTAGAAAGCGATGAGGCAACTCGTGCGCCTGTTTTGCGTAAGCTCATGCATGCTCCTCACTAGTCGTTGCGATAATTCTACATGATGGACGAAAGCCTTTTGCCGCGTGCACGCGTTCGTGCAGAATATGTCAAAATAACACCTGAAAGAATTGACGGAATGTTCATAAGAGATTGTGCCAACAATTTCATCGAGTGAGAGGATGTGGCGATGTCAGATCTGAAAGAAAGCCTTCAGCAGTTGACCAAGGATCAGCTGATAGAGCTCCTCGAGATGGCATCCAAGAACCTGGTTGCGATGGATGGCGTGTGGCTTCAGGTGCTCGAAGAGCGCGATGGAATGGATCGCGCGATGGAGATCGATGCCGAAGTATGGAATCGTTATCCCATTTCAGAGGCGAAACGGCTGAAGAAGTTCTTCGGACTCGGTGAACATCCTGGTCTTGAAGGTCTTGCGCAGACGATAGCGCTCAATTACAACGTGCACGCCAACGAAGCGAGCATGTATTGGGAGGATGATGCGCTCATCTTCCGTATCGATGTATGTCGTGTTCAGGCAGCACGAAGCCGAAAAGGCATGGAATACCATCCATGCAAGCCGGTAGGTATCAATGAATACACCACGTTTGCCAAGGCGATCGACGATCGCATCGAAGTTGAATGTTTGAGCTGTTATCCTGAAGTGGTCGATCCAACGTGTGGATGTGCGTGGAAGTTCACGATCCCTGAAGAATCTCAAAGGGCATCTTGATCGGGTGAACGTTCAGTTCGCTTCTTAATTTTGAAGAAATCACGTTAAATTCGAGCGATTCTTGTTTGGAGTCCTATTTACAATTGCGTAACGAATCAATATTGAGCATTATGGAATCATGATGAAAGCGAAGAAAAAAGCAGGGCGCCATAGCGCCTCGTTCAACGATCATCCATCATATGCGCGTCAGTCGTATGCATTGCAAAACGATGCGAGCGCATATTCTCGTCATGGAAATGCTGAACAGTATCACCAAGCTTCCCATAAGCAGAAGAAACGTCGTAAGCGTCGTGTAGGGCTTACCGTTGTTGCGATCTTTCTCGTGGTCATCCTCGCGGGCGCGGGTGTGGCATTCGCCTTCATCTCGAGCATCGACCGCAATCTCCAAGATGGCCTCGATGACGATCTGCTCGCTTCTCTGACTGCGTCGGACTCACCGAGCGAGCCGTTCTATATGCTCTTGATCGGCGTTGATAAGTCTGACGAGCGCGAACAGAGCGACATCTATGGCGGCGCCTATCGTACGGACTCTATGATCTTGACGCGTGTCGATCCGAAGAACACGAAGATAACCATGGTCTCGATCTATCGCGATACGATGGTCGAGCTTCCTGGTTATGGCAAACAAAAGATCAATGCTGCCTACGCGTTTGGTGGTCCTTCGTTAGCGGTTAAGACCGTCTCGCAATTAGCCGGCGTTCCGATCCATCATTATGCAGAGATCGACTTCAATGGTTTTGAGGATGTCGTCAATGCGCTCGGTGGTGTTGAAGTCGATGTACCGATGGCTATCAACGACCCGTTGGCAGGCGAGCCGCTCGAGGCAGGCCCTCAGACTCTAAACGGATCACAAGCACTCGTGCTCTGCCGTTCTCGTCATGCTTATGACGCTTACGGCGATGGAGACCTGATGCGTGCAGCGAATCAGCGAATGATCATCTCTGCGATCTTGAAGAAGATCATGTCTTCTGATCCCGCAACCATGACCAATACGGTCAGCACGCTTGCCAATTACATTACGACCGACTTCTCGGTATCAAGCATCCTTGGTTTTGCGACTACCTTTAAGAACATCAATGTTGAAGAGGATATCTACTCCGCAATGGAGCCCACTACGCCTTTGTATGAAGACGATATTTGGTGGGCGATTCTTGATGAAGAGCCCTGGCGAGAGATGATGCGTCGTGTTGATGCGGGTCTGCCGCCTACGGAAGAGAACCTGGTCGATCCGAATACAGGTGTAACGCTTGCCGTGATTGGCGATGGCGGCACATCAGGCAACTCATCTTCGCAAACGCAGTCGAGCATCGATTTCAATGGCGTGAAGATCGCAGTGCGCAATGGTTCTGGGATCGCCGGATGTGCAGCCGATGCAGCATCGAAGCTCTCAGCAAAAGGCGCGATCACCGACACAGGCAATGCGGATGATTCGAACTACAGAAATACGCTCATCATCTATAACAATGATTCTGACAAGGCTCAGGCGCAAGCGATCGCTGATGCGCTTGGTGTTGGCCAGTTACGAAAGAATTCGAGCGGGGTATATTCCTTCACGACCGATTTCTTGGTCGTAGTGGGCGCCGACTGGAAATAAGTTTATTTGTGATAGGGCTCACCGCGCATGATTTTGAATGCGCGATAGATCTGTTCGAGCAATACGACACGCGCAAGATTATGCGGCAAGGTGATCGGCCCGAAGCTCATGCGTAAAAAAGCACGTTCTTTCACAGCACGGGTAAGCCCATCTGAACCACCGATCACAAAGGTGATGTGCGAGACTCCTTCGATGGTAAGATCATCGATCTTACGTGCGAGCTGTTCGCTCGAAGTAGGCTTTCCTTGGACATCCAAAACAACGATCGTACTTTTCTCTGGGAGTGCTTCTAAGATGAGCGCGCCTTCCTGGTCGATGTTCGAATCAGCGATCTCATGTACGGCGATCTTACAGTAACCCGTAAGACGTTTGAGATATTCGGCGCACGCATCGCGCCAAAAGCGTTCTTTCAGCTTCCCAACAGCGATGACCGTGATTTTTAGCATGAAAAATCCCTCGTGAGTTCGTAGTCGTTTCTAGGTTTGTTTATACTACCCATAGATCGCAAACATGCGCAAATCTTCACGGGTAACGAAAGAGAAAGAGGGGCTATGCATCAGGCAGTCGATAAGCTCTTTCGTGCGACCCTCGATCATCGTAAGGGTGTTTTGGCACTCGCACTCATCGTATGTGTCGTATGCGCCCTGTGCATTCCGCTCGTGAAGGTAAATTACGAATTTGCCGACTATCTTCCCGAAGATTCCGCCTCAACACGATCGCTTCAGGTGCTCGAAGACTCGTTTGGAGGAAATCTTCCGAATGGATATATCTATGTGCAAGGCGTTTCACTCATGCAAGCAGAGGCGCTTGCGCAAGATTTTGAATCGCTCGATGGGCTTTCTGATGTGCTGTGGTTGGGCGATGTGGTCGATATTGCGCGTCCGCTCGAGACTTACGACAAAAGCGTAGTGAGCGCCTGGAAGAGTGACGAAGGCTTTCTCTATCAGGTGACGTTCGACTCGACAAAAGCGGTGGCTACGCTCGACGAAGTGAACGAGCTCGCTACCGAGAAGGGTGCACTTGATGTTGCTTTATCGGGCGATGCGGTGAACACGGCGGTTGCTCAAGGTTCATCAGATATCGAGATACAGATCATTCTCATCATGGCGGTCGCGGTCATCTTAGGATTGCTTTTGCTTACGAGCGAAGCGTGGTTCGAGCCCGTGCTCTTCCTTTCGGTCATCGGCATCTCTATCATCTATAATCTGGGCACCAACATCATCTTTGGTGAGATCTCTTTCATCACGCAGATGTGCGCTGCTATCCTTCAGCTTGCAGTGTCCATGGATTATGGCATCGTCATGCTGCACGAATTTCGCCACTTCAAAGCAGAAGGTCTCTCTTCCTATGAGGCTGCAGTATCAGCCATGCATAAAGCTTCAGGCGTTATCGCATCTTCGGCTGCCACCACGTTCTTCGGCTTTCTGTCGCTGTGCGTCATGGCATTCTTGATCGGTGCCGATATGGGCCTTGTGCTTGCTAAGGGCATCGTGTTCAGCTTCCTTTCGGTGCTTTTCGTGTTGCCCGTTTTGGTGCTGCTTTCCGAAAAGGTGCTCAAGCGCACGGCGCATCGCAAGCTGCTACCTTCGTTCAAGAAGTTCGCGCAGTGGTGCGTGCGTTTGAGCGTCCCGTTCACCATTGTTGCGGCGTTAGTAGTAGCCCCTGCGTTTCTGGGTTCACGGCAGACGGAATTCGTGTATGGAGCGAGCGGTTTTGTTGAGCCAGGGAGCGAAATCTATGACGACACGAATCTCATCGAGGATACCTTCAACGCCTCAGGGCAGTGGGTGCTGCTCGTTCCTGAAGGTAATTGGGGCAAAGAGCGTGCACTTACGCGCGCGATCGATAGCTTGCCGCATGTAACCTCGGTCACGTCGTACGTCACTGCGGTCTCAGAGCGTATCCCGACCGACATGGTGCCCGAAGAGAGCCTCTCGGCGCTTATCTCGAATGGATATTCGCGCATTATCATCGGCACCGATCTGGCAAGTGAAGGGCAAGAAGTGTTCGATCTTGTTCAAGAAGTTCGCGACATCTCTCAGCAATACTATCCTGATGCGTATGAATTGGTGGGCGGCATGGTGACCAGCTACGATATGTCGCTTATCGTAAACGATGATTCGCTGCGCGTGCTCATCGCTTCAGTGGTTGCGATCGGTTTGGTGTTGCTCATCATGTTCCGTAGCTTATCGATTCCGTTGATCCTGCTCTTCACGATCGAGCTCTCGATTTGGATCAATCTTGCTATTCCTTATTTCACTGGCGAGAGCATCCAATATATTGGCTATCTCATTATCAGCGCCATCATGCTGGGTGCGACGGTCGACTACACCATTATCTTGTCGCGTTCGTATCTTGAAAAACGCAGGGAGATGCCTAAACGCCCTGCGCTCATCAAGGCGATCTCGCATAGTGCCATCACCATTCTCACCTCTGCTACGATCCTCACGCTCTGCGGCATGTTCATCGGCCTCATCTCGAGCAATGGGGTTATTGCGGGATTGGGGACGTTGATCGGTCGAGGCGCGTTCATTGCAGCGCTCAACACATTCCTGCTCTTACCGATGCTGTTCATCGTATTCGACAAGATCATCGAGAAGACCACGCTTGGTGCTCGATTCTATGAAGGGTGAAGATATGAAGCTTCGTACTATTGCAGTTTCAAGCGCACTTGCCGTGATGCTGATCGGGGGCACTATCGCGTCGCAAGTTGCCATGCTCACACCAGTCTACGCAGAAGAGGCCTCTCTATCGAGTGCGCAGATCGAGGGCACGATCATCGAGGGGGCCGCAGAAAAAGAAGAGGTCGTCTATGCGAGCATGACAGCTTCAGGAGAGGTTAAGCATCTCTATGTGGTCAACGAGCTCTTTTCTGATGTGCCCATTTTAGTGCGCGATTTCGGTAGCTATGATGATGCGATCAATCTCACTGATGAAGCAACCTTGGAGCGCGATAACGACAGTGTTGTTTGTCTTATCGAAGAAGAGTCTTTCACTTATCAGGGAAACCTTGCATCGACCGATCTGCCATGGGATATCTCTATTTCCTACGAATTGGACGGTCAATCTCTCTCTCCTGGGGAATTGGCGGGCAAGTCAGGCTCGCTGCGTATTCTCATTGAGACGAGCCGCAATATGGCGATCGATCAGGCCTACTACGATAACTATATGCTGCAGATAACCTGTACGTTGCCGATCGATCATGCAACGCATGTTGCGACCGAACAAGGAGCGCTTGCGCTTGCAGGATCCGATACGTCAGTCTCGTTTACCGGCATGCCGGGAAAGGATGGTTCGTTCTCGCTCACAGCGCAGGTCAAGGACTTCGAGATGGAGGGGATCAGTATTGCGGCGATCCCGTTTTCCATGGTGCTCGATATGCCTGATTCTTCTGCGCTCGTTTCGCAATTCGATGAATTGATTGCGGGCACGGAAAAGCTCAAGCGCGGCGCGGGCGAGCTCGAGGCTGGTACGAGTACGTTTTCCGATGGAGTAAAAAAGCTTGATGAAGGCACAGCGCAATTGAAAGATGGTTCAGGCGAGCTCTCGAGTGGGGTCGCTGCGTATGTTGCGGGTGTCACACGTCTAAGCCAAGGGCTAATGCAAGCAGCCGAAGGGTCGACATCGTTTGCTGCAAAGCTGCAAGAGCTTGCTGATGCGAGTGCTCGTGTTCTTCAGTCGCTTGCGCAGAACCAGTCGCAGATCCAAAGCCTGGTCGCGCAGATCCAAGCGAGTAGCCTCTCTGATGCAGAGAAAGCGGCGTTGCTCCAACAGGTCGAAGGCATGTCGAGTCAGCTTGCAGACCTGAAGCACTATGCCGAAGGGGTCGAACAGCTCTCGAGCGGGTATGCGCAGATCGACGGATCGATCGCTCAGCTCTCTTCGGGGCTTGCAGAACTCTCCACAAAAGGCGATGAGCTTATCGCAGGTTCGAGTGAGCTCGAAGCAGGGGTAAGCGAGCTTGCGGGTTCGACCGATAGCCTCACGCAGGGAGCGGATCGACTTGCGAATGGCACGTCGGCGCTTGCAGAAGGCACCGATCTACTACATGAAGAAAGCCAACGCATTCCCGATAAGGTTCGCTCAGAGATCGATGCGCTCATGTCCGATTATGACAAGAGCGATTTCGCACCACAGAGCTTCGTCGACGCACGGAATACAAACGTGCAATTGGTCCAATTCGTCATGACCACCGAAGCTATCCATCTGCCCGATCCAGAACCAGAAGAGACTGAAGAGCAAGACGAAACATTGCTATCTCGTTTCTTCGCCTTATTCTCCTAAGCGCATGCACGCCAAGAGGGTAAGATAGAGCGAGTTAACCGACTGTTACAACTTGGAGAAAGGGATCTCATGTCGCTTCCAGCACCAAAGCATGATGCAGAACCCGACAATCTCACTACGATGGAGCTTGGCGCTTGTCTGCCACTCACGGCAGAGGTCGTCGACGGGCACCTTCATATCGGTGGGGTGGATATGGTCGATGTTGCCAAAGAATTCGGTACCGCGCTCTATGTCTATGATCAGGCCGATCTGGAAGATCGCATGGAAAGATATCGCGAAGCTTTTGCCTCGCGCTATCCGAATTCAGATGTTATCTATGCATCGAAAGCATTTCTGAATAAGGCAGTCTGTCGACTCGTTGCACAACATGGTCTGTGTCTTGATGTTTCGGGTGGTGGCGAGCTTGCAGTGGCGCAAGCGGTCGATTTTCCGATGGAGCGCGTGTTTGTCCATGGCAATAATAAGACGCCTCAAGAATTACGTGAAGCTATTTCTGCTGGCGTTGGTCGTATCGTTGTCGATTCTCGCATCGAGGCACATCGCGTTTCCGAGATCGCTGCAGAATTAGGCAAGACGCAAGATGTCTATATGCGCATCACTCCTGGCGTTGAGGCTGATACGCATGAATACATTCGCACGGGATGCGAAGACTCGAAGTTCGGCTTCACCATGCGTGAAGATTTCGCCTTCATGTGTGTCGGCGATATTTGTGAGCTTCCTAATATCAATCTGGTCGGCTTCCATATGCATATCGGTTCGCAGATCTTCGCGCTCCATTCGTTCGACGAGGCTATCAAGGTCATCGTGGAATTTGCGGCGCGTGTGAAGGGTCATTATGGTATCGAGGTAGGCGAGATCGATGTGGGCGGCGGTCTTGGTATTGCATACATCACAGAAGAGAAGCCTGCTTCGATCGAAGACTTCGCCGAGGTGGTAACCAGCTCGATGAAGAAGTATTGCGCCGAGTTCGACTTCAAGGAGCCACGCCTTCTTTGCGAGCCAGGTCGTTCGATGGTCGCGACTCCGGGTGTTACGCTCTATACGGTCGGTATCCTGAAGACATTGCCAGGCATTCGCAAGTACGTTGCGATCGATGGCGGCATGTCGGACAATATCCGCACCGCGCTCTACCATGCCGATTATGAACCTGTCATCGCCAACAAGGCTGATCAGCCACGTACGGAGATCGTAACGGTATGCGGCAAGCATTGCGAAAGCGGCGATGCGGTCGTGCTCGATCGTCCGCTGCAGCATCCGGAACTAGGCGATATCTTGTGTGTATTCGGCACCGGCGCTTATTGTCACTCCATGGCAAGCAACTACAACGGTCAGCCACGTCCAGGCATCGTGTTCGTGAAGGATGGCCAAGCGACGCTTGTTACTCGTCGTGAGACCTACGCCGATCTTATGGCGTGTGATCTGGATTAGGCCGATCATGCCGAGTGGTCGGGTGACCGCAAGGCTACATAAAACGCTATCTTATCGAGCGGCCCGCGTTGTGGTCGCTCGATTCATTTTCCTGTGGGTATAATCTCTAGCACACGAATTATGAATGGAGTGGATCGTATGGCTGTTAAAGTCGGATTGATTGGAACCGGTACTGTTGGCGGCGGTTGCATCGATATTCTGCGCAACCACAAGCAAGATTTCATGCGCCATTATGGCATCGATCTCGAGCTGGTGCGTGTGTGCTCGCGTAACCCTGAGCAGGCAGAAGCGCATGGCGTAGCTGACCTGTTCACGACCGACTTTGCTGATATCATCAACGATCCTGATATCGATATCGTCATCGAGCTCATCGGTGGTACGACCGTCGCAAAGGATGTCGTGAAGAGCGCGCTTGAGGCGGGTAAGAATGTTGTTACTGCGAACAAGGCGCTCATGGCAACTTCAGGCGAAGAGATCATGGCGCTTGCTGAAGCACAAGGTGTTGAGATTGCCTTTGAGGCAAGTGTTGGTGGCGGTATTCCCATCATCGGTCCGCTCAAGCACTCCCTTATCGCAAACGAGATCTCGGCTGTTATGGGCATTGTAAATGGCACGACCAACTATATGCTCACACGCATGGATGAAGATGGTATGAGCTACGATGAAGCGTTGGCAGAAGCGCAGGAAAAGGGCTTTGCTGAAGCAGATCCAACGGCAGACGTGGATGGCCATGATGCCGCAGCGAAGATCGCAATTCTTGCTTCTATCGCATTCAATTCCCGTGTGGTCATGGATGATGTCTACACCGAAGGCATCCGTCGCATTTCGCCGATCGACCTCGCGCTTGCAAACAACATGGGCTATGCCGTAAAGCTGATCGCTCATGCACATCGTACTGACCACGGTATTGGCGTGCGCGTCCACCCCACCATGATTCCGCTCGATCACCAGCTTGCGAAAGTCAATGGTGTTTTCAATGCGATCTACGTAGTGGGCGATGCAGTGGGCGAGACCATGTTCTTTGGCGAAGGCGCAGGAGCAGGTCCTGCGGCGAGTGCGGTCATGGGCGATGTGCTCGAGGTTGCTCGTCATATTCAAATGGGCATTGAGCCTATCGTGGGCTGCACGTGCACGGATCATCTGCCTGTTATCAGCATGGACGAGCTGCAAACAAAATATTACATCCGCTTCCTTGTCGAAGATCGCGCGGGCGTTTTGGCTGCATGCGCAGATATCTTTGCGAAGTACGACGTTTCATTGCAATCGGTGCAGCAGCGCGGCACAAAGGCGCGCGATGCAGTAAATCTCGTATTCGTCACGCATACTGCGCATGAAGACAGTGTCGCAAAGGTGATCGAAGAAGTGCTTGCGCTTCCGAATGCGGTTTTGGGTGGCTATCCGTCGGTCATTCGCGTTCAGGACTAGCTCTCGATCAGCAATTTGCACGAACAACGCTGTTTTTTTGCAAGATATTTGCGGTTATATGCACAGCTCGTTCTTTATCAAATCTTCTGAACAGGGGTTTTGGTAAAACTGCCTATGCTGTAAACCCGATTTGTGTCCGAAATGACCCTGCGACACCCTATTTTGTGCATACGAACGCAAATCTGTTGCAAAAAATCGCGTTTCGACTGCAGGCGACAGGAGAAACGCGATCTATCAGAGGCAAGAATTCAGAAGCGCATGGCCATCTAGCGCGAGTTTGCAAATCTGCAGGCAGAAATCACGCGTAGCAAATCCTACAAACGCGACGATTTGCAGCAAATACCACAGTCCGACTGCTAGCCCATAGCCAGTTGACATTCGGCAACACCGTTTGTCATCTCATAGCCCAGTTGTCGTCCCGCAACTCGGCTGCTATCCCGTAACCGGCTGCCATCCCGCAACCCAGTTACTATGCCGTAGCGAGTGCCTGCTCAAGATCGGCAATCAGGTCAGCTGGATCCTCGATGCCGCATGAAAGACGGATCAGGTCCGCACTGATCCCGGCAGCCTCTAGCTCTTCATCGTTCATCTGACGATGCGTTGCGTTCGCGGGATGCAATACGCAGGTGCGCGCATCAGCTACATGAGTCGCGATCTGGGCCATCTTGAGTGCCGACATGAAGCGCTCTGCTGCATCACGACCGCCTGCAACACCAAAACTCACAACACCGCATGAGCCGTTTGGCAGATACTTCTGAGCAAGCTTATAGTTTTCATCTTCCGGCAAATCAGCATAGCGAACCCACGCGACCTTCGGATGATTGCTGAGGAACTGAGCAACCGCAAGGCCGTTTTTCGTATGCTGAGCCATACGCAGGTGCAGGCTCTCGAGACCCATGTTCAAGAGGAAGGCATTTTGAGGTGATTGGATGGCACCGAGATCACGCATGAGCTGCGCGGTCGCTTTTGTGATAAAGGCACCTTCTTGTCCGAATTGTTTGGTGTAGGTCACGCCGTGATAGCTCTCGTCGGGAGTGGTGAGGCCAGGGAATTTGTCGGCATGCGCATCCCAATCGAACTTACCAGAATCGACGATGCATCCACCGACTGCAGCACCGTGACCATCCATATACTTCGTGGTCGAATGCGTCACGATATCGGCGCCCCATTCGATCGGACGACAATTGACCGGGGTGGGAAAGGTATTATCGACGATCAGTGGAACACCATGGTCATGCGCAGCTTTTGCGAAGCGCTCGATATCGAGCACGGTCAGTGCTGGGTTTGCTACGGTCTCTCCGAACACCGCCTTAGTATTCGGCTTAAATGCTGCTTCAAGCTCTCCATCCGAGCAGGTAGGAGAGACGAAGGTGAATTCGATGCCCATGCGTGCCATGGTGTGCGCAAAGAGATTATAGGTACCACCATAGATCGAGGTCGAGCAGACCACGTGGTCACCGCAGCCTGCGATATTGAAGATGGCAAAGAAGTTTGCTGCTTGTCCTGAAGAGGTGAGCATGGCAGCACTTCCGCCTTCGAGTTCGTAGATCTTTGCGGCAACAGAGTCGTTTGTGGGATTTTGCAGGCGGGTATAGAAATATCCAGCTTCCTCAAGATCAAAGAGCTTGCCCATGAACTCGCTCGAATCATACTTCCATGTGGTGCTTTGGTAGATAGGGATTTGGCGTGGCTCTGCATTTCCAGGATGATAGCCGCCCTGCACGCACGTTGTTCCGATCTGTGAGGTCATGAATGCTCCTAACGTGTTGGGATGAAAGAGAGGCCCTCAATGGCATCGACTTTTCTGCAACGATCGTATCACCCGATCGTACCCGAACCGATCCCAGCGCTCATCTTCTCGTTTTCGGGTCATAGCGGTTCTTGATAGCCAGCCCTCGGTATCTTCGATACCCGTTTCGCCGCGCATAAAAGCCTGCTGACCTGGAAAGCTGTTATCATGAGTACGCTTACGAAAGGATGAAGCTATGCCGATCAGAATCCCTGATGCCCTTCCCGCAACGAGCGTGCTCGAAAGCGAGAACATCTTCGTGATGACCGAACATCGCGCGATCCATCAGGATATCCGCCCGCTGCGCGTGCTCATCTTGAACCTCATGCCTACAAAGATCGAAACTGAGACCCAGATTCTTCGGAAGCTTTCCAATACACCGCTTCAAGTCGAGCTCGACTTGCTGCAAACGGTCAGCCATCGTGCAACCCATGTGCCCACAGAACACCTTGAGTCCTTCTATGTCGGTCTCGATGATGTGCGCCACAAACGATACGACGGCATGATCATTACGGGCGCACCCGTTGAGCTGTATGATTTCGAAGAGGTCGATTACTGGCCAGAATTGTGCGAGATCTTCGAATGGGCCAAGACCAACGTCTTCTCCACGCTCTCTATCTGTTGGGGCGCGCAGGCTGCCATCTATTACCATTACGGGATCGAAAAGCACATCCTTAATGAGAAGATGTCGGGCATCTTCGCGCATCGGATCGTGAAGCCCTCGAGTCCGCTCGTACGAGGGCTCGATGACGTGCTCTATGCACCGCATTCACGTAATACCGAAGTTCATGTGCAAGATATTGAGGCGCATCCCGATCTTGAGACTATCGCGCTATCGGATGAAGCAGGCGCATTCATTGCGAAGAGCATCGATAGTAGACAATTCTTCGTGTTCGGCCATCCTGAATACGATACCAACACGCTTGCAGAAGAGTATTTTCGCGATGTGAGCAAAGGGATCGATCCTGTGTTGCCTAAGCACTATTTCCCGAACGATGACCCCACCAAACAGCCGCTTTCGAACTGGCGCAGCGCTGCCCAGCTGCTCTATACGAACTGGCTGAATTACTATGTCTACCAGGCAACGCCTTACGATCTCGATAATACCGATCTTTAACGTCTTGTTTGCAAGAGGTAGCGCAGCAAGCTTCCGCCTACAGTGTTCGTGTGCCGCTCGTGGCGGTTTGTGATTGACGCGAACATGCAAAAAAGATTATTATGCAAAGGTTCGCTTTCAAAAGCCCCGTGTGGCTGTGCGGTCTGAAGCCTATTGACTGGTAGTCCAGAACCACTCGATAGGATGGCGAAGGGCAGGATCCTTTGCGTTTCAGACAGAAGCAGGCAAACTTTTGAAAACTAACATTGTTACTTTATTGGAGGAACGCAGTGAAGACTTATTACGCAAAGCCAGGCGAAGTCGAGCGCGAATGGCTTCTTATCGACGCAGAGGATCAGGTTCTCGGACGCGTTGCTTCGAAGGCAGCTCAGATCCTTCGCGGCAAGCATAAGCCAACCTATACCCCACACGTCGATACCGGCGATTTCGTCGTTATCGTGAATGCTGACAAGATCCGCGTAACGGGTAAGAAGCTCACGGACAAGGAATACTATCGTCACAGCGGTTATCCCGGAGGACTCAAGTGCGAGACCTTCGAAGAGGCTATGGCAAAGCATCCTGAGCGCGTCATCGAGCATGCAGTGAAGGGCATGCTTCCGAAGAATACGCTCGGTCGTGCGATGGCTAAGAAGCTCAAGGTCTATGCTGGTGCAGAGCATCCGCATATGGCTCAGGCTCCCCGCGAGATCAAGATGGAGGATAACTAATGGCAGGCGAAGCAGTATATTACGGCACTGGCCGTCGCAAGAACGCTGTTGCTCGTGTTCGTATCGTCCCTGGTACGGGCAAAGTGACCGTCAATGGTCGTGACGGACTCGATTTCTTCGGTCGTCAGGCATTGGTCGACTACGCACTCACTCCTTTCGGTGTTACCGATACCATGAATCAGTTCGACGTCATCGCTCGCTGCAATGGCGGCGGCACCTCTGGTCAGGCAGGTGCGCTGCGCCACGGTATCGCTCGTGCTCTTCTTGAAGCTGGCGATTATCGCGCAGAACTTAAGCGCGCTGGTTACCTCACGCGTGATGCTCGTATGGTCGAGCGCAAGAAGTACGGTCTGAAGAAAGCACGCAAGCGCCCGCAGTTCAGCAAGCGCTAAGCGATCTATTTGGATCGAATATCCCTTTGGGGCTACGAAGAACCGCTTCGATATGAAGCGGTTCTTTTTTGTTGCACTCCTTACCGCCTCATGACGATTGTCAGTAGATGTACAAATATGAAGGAGAATCAGGGATAATGAACGAATGAAATCGTCCGATAACGTACAAAAGGGTTCATATGCCTGAACAGAACGACCAACAGACACAAGATCAACAGCTCAAAGCGTCTGCTTCAGAGTCTGAAAGCACACAGCACAAATCGCCGACTTCCGATAAGCCGCTGCCACCTCCGCCTCCAGCTTCAGAGCCAGTCGCACAGCCCCAATCGTCTGCGCCTGTTGAGCCGACAGCTCAGCAACCAACGCAGCCTGCTGAACGCCCTGAAGCTACACAACCTCAAGAGAGTTTTTCTCAGCAGCCACAGCCTAAGCAGCCTAGCAGCGATCAGCAGCCAACGTTTCGTGAAAATGGTGCGTTCTCCTTTTTCGCTACACCCTCCGATCCAGATGACGATCCTGCCCCGATGAGCTGGGGCTTTAAGATCGGGTGGTTTGTTCTTGGCCTTATTGGCGGCATGCTCGGCCTGCTCATGGCATGGATCTCCACATCCACGCTTTCGCCAAAGCGTCGCCGACAAGCGGTCATGTGGACATGGGGCGGCTTTGCAGTTCAGGCAGCTATCTTCCTTATCATCGTGTTAAATGGCGGTTCATTTCCTTTTCTGCCAACCGGCGTGAGCACTGCGGCACAGAGCGCAGGAACAGCGGCAACCGGGTCGGCATCTGCATTCGGATAAGCCGTTTGCATGCTGCTATAATAGGCAAAATGCCCGCACGAACACTCGATACATCATCGGTGTGCGCGATCGTATGCGCTCGTGCTCGTGAGACATCCACGTGAGGAGATACAGCATGTCAAATGTTTCAGAGATCTACGGAACGCTCGTTTTCAGCGACCATGTCATGAAAGAGCGACTTCCATCCGAAACGTACAAGACCCTCGCTAAAACCATTCAAGAAGGCAAGCCACTCGATCTCGATGTTGCAAACGTGGTCGCGCATGTCATGAAGGAATGGGCTATCGAGAACGGTGCGACCCACTATTCGCACTGGTTCCAGCCGCTCTCAGGCATCACTTCAGAAAAGCACGATAGCTTCCTCAACCCCGTGGGTGACGGTACGGCTATTATGACCTTTTCGGGCAAAGAGCTCATCCAGGGCGAGCCCGATGCTTCAAGCTTTCCCAATGGCGGCCTTCGTGCCACCTTCGAAGCACGTGGGTATACGGCTTGGGACCCAACGAGCCATGCATTCATCAAAGACGAGGTGCTTTGTATCCCGACAGCCTTTTGCTCCTACACAGGAGAGGCGCTCGATAAGAAGACGCCACTTCTGCGCTCGATGCGTGCGATCGATACGCAAGCGCAGCGTGTGCTGAAGTTCTTTGGCGAAGATGGCCATCAGGTCATCACGACGGTTGGATCAGAGCAAGAGTACTTTCTCATCTCGGAAAAGGACTACGAGCGTCGCCAAGATCTGATGATGACTGGCCGCACGCTCTTTGGTGCGCCACCGAGCAAAGGCCAAGAGCTTGACGAGCATTATTTCGGCGCCATTCGCCCAACAGTGAATGAATTCATGAAAGAGCTCGATGATGATCTTTGGAAGCTCGGTGTCTCAGCGAAGACCAAGCACAACGAGGTCGCACCTGCTCAGCATGAGCTTGCGCCCATCTTCACGAATGCCAATCGCGCAGTGGATGAAAATCTGCTTACCATGGAAAAGATGCGCTTGGATGCTTCGCATTTCGGTCTTACCTGCTTGCAGCACGAAAAGCCTTTCGAAGGCATCAACGGGTCGGGCAAGCATAATAATTGGTCGCTTTCTTACGACAATGTAAACCTGCTTGATCCGGGCGACGACCCGATCGAGAACCTTCGTTTCCTGGTCTTTTTGGCATGCGTCATCGAAGCGGTTGATGAATATCAGGAGCTTTTGCGTATGTCGGTTGCTTCTGCGGGCAACGATCATCGCCTCGGTGCTAATGAAGCACCTCCTGCTATCATCTCGATCTTCCTTGGCGATGAATTAGGCGCCATTGTCGATGCGCTCATCAAAGGTGATGAATACCACTCGGCAGAAGCTATCTCGATGGACCTCGGTGTGGCAGTCCTGCCGCAATTCTTGAAGGACAACACCGACCGCAATCGCACAAGCCCCTTCGCATTCACAGGCAATAAGTTCGAATTCCGTATGCCTGGTTCGGCAGTCAATCTATCAGATTGCAATATGATCCTGAATACGGCGGTCGCAAAAAGCCTCAAAGATTTCGCTGATGCGTGCGAGGGGCTAGAGGGCGCGGCATTCGAGAAGGCAGCCATCGCTTACGTGCGCCAACTGTTGGCTGATCATCAGCGCATCATCTTCAACGGCAATGGCTATTCGCAGGATTGGGAAGAGGAGGCGCAGCGTCGTGGTCTTGCGAATCATCGCAACACCGCTGAAGCGTTGCCATGTTTCGTCTCCCAGAAATCCCTCGATCTGTTCGCTGAATTTGGCATCCTTTCAGAATCTGAGGTTCGCAGTCGCTACGAGGTCAAACTCGAGAAATACACGAAGCTTCTGAATATCGAGGCACGCGTGATGATCCGTATGGCACGCCGTACGTACCTGCCTGCTATCAGCAAGTACATGAAGGATATTGCCGATACGGTCACCTCGGTGAAAGGTGCGCTTCCATCTTCTGATATGGATGAATACGAGAAGCTGCTCTCGCGTTTGGTGAAGGGCGTCAACGCCATTGCGTCTTGCGTGCGCACGCTCATTGCCGAACATGATGCGGCAGAGGCTATCGAGGATCATCAGAAACAGGCATTTGCTTACGCTGATAAGGTCATTCCCGCGATGGACGCGCTTCGCTCAGAAGTCGATGCGCTCGAGTGTATCGTCGAGAATGATTACTGGCCCGTGCCAACGTATAACGATATCCTTTTTTACAATTAGACCGACCACTCCATCGAAATGGAGTAGAATAGCGGAAGACCATGGAGTGTCATGGTCTTCCGTTTTTTTCAGCACCATAGCGAATGCGAAGCGTGCTCGTTCAGAGGAAAGGAAAGGAAAGATCATGGCAGATTTGACCGCTGTTGATTATATCTGGAAGAATGGCGAGATCATACCTTGGCAAGAGGCGACCACACATGTTCTTTCGCACGGACTTCATTATGGCTCTGGCGTATTCGAAGGCATTCGTTGTTATCACAACACCGATACCGATGAAGCGGTAGTATTTCGCCTTGAAGACCACATGAAGCGTTTGCACAACAGCGCGAAGATCGCGCGTATGGATCTGCCTTATTCGGTTGATGAACTTTGCCAAGCAACGGTCGATATCATTAAGGCAAACAAGCTCAAGTCCTGCTATATCCGTCCGCTTGCATACTACGGTTACGGTCAAATGGGCGTCGACCCAACAGGAGCGCCGGTCGATGTTATCATCGCGGTTTGGCCATGGGATGCCTATCTCGGTGCTGAAGCGCTTGAAAATGGTGTGGCAGTTGGCATTTCTTCATGGCGTCAGCGTTCATTCAATGCGATCCCTCCTGCTGTGAAATCGACAGCATCCTACATGAATTCCATCCTTGCGAAGCTTGAAGCAAAGGATCATGGCTATGCTGAGGCGATCATGCTCAATGAGGTCGGTCATGTCTGCGAGGGTACGGGAGAGAATCTCTTCATCGTGCGCGATGGCATTCTCATGACTCCTCCGCTTGGCGACGGTTTGCTCGAAGGTATAACGCGCGACACCGTGCTCAATCTTGCAGTCGATATGGATATCCCGGCACTCGAAGAGACGCTCAATCGCTCCGATCTTTATGTGGCCGACGAAATGTTCATGACTGGATCTGCAGCAGAGCTCACGCCTATTGGAAGTGTGGACGATCGCGTTATCGGCAAGCCAGGCCCTATCACCAAAACACTCCAAGCACGTTATTTTGATGTTGCATATGGCAAGGTTCCAGAGTATGAAGAGTGGATCACGCGTATCGCGCAATAGGCGTGACCGAGTGCATAGCCACGCAAAAGAGCCCCGTGTTGCGCCGGGCTCTTTTTATAAGATCATCCCATGTTGAAAGGGTAGTATATGGCAGAATTGCGTACGCGAGAGGTCGAGGACCTTCTGAGCGTCTTGGCAGGGTTGGCCCGTCCCCCTGATGGTTTTGCCGTGTTCGGATACTTCTTCACGATTCGCGAGATCAAAGATACTTCGCAGCGTCTTGAAGTTGCCCGCTTGCTGCGTCAAGGCGAATCCTATGCCTCGATCGAGAAGATCACAGGAGCATCAGCCACCACTATTGCGCGTGTGTCAAAAGCGCTGAATTACGGTACAGGTGGCTATCAACTTGCCCTCGAATTGCTTGAGGAGGAAAGCCGCTAGATGCCTGCTGTAAAAGAGTTCCTCAAACGCAAAGATGTCGAAGTATCCGTTCAGCGTTACCTTATCGATGCGCTCAGCGCTATGGCGCAAGGATTGTTCGCTTCATTACTCATGGGCACGATCCTTGCCACCATCGGTCAGCAGGCAAACATCGCTTTGCTTGTCGATATCGGCGACTTTGCAAAGAGCGCCGCTGGACCTGCTATGGCGGTTGCTATCGGATTCGCTCTGAAAGCTCCTTCGCTTGTCTTGTTCTCCCTGGTCGCTGTGGGCTATGCCTCAAATGCGTTGGGTGGAGCAGGAGGTCCGCTCGCAGTGCTCATCATCGCGATCTTTGCTGCAGAAGCAGGTAAATTGATCGCGAATGAGACCAAGATCGATATCTTGGTCACCCCGCTCTTGGTCATTATGGTGGGTTGTTTGCTTTCCTATTGGTGGGCACCTGCCATTGGTGCAGCAGCCTCCTGGGTCGGCAATCTCATCATGTGGGCGACTGATTTGCAGCCCTTCCTCATGGGAGTCATCGTTTCGGCTTTGGTAGGCATGGCGCTTACGCTGCCTATTTCTTCAGCGGCGATCTGCGCGGCACTCGGTCTTACGGGTCTTGCAGGTGGTGCTGCGGTAGCAGGGTGCTGTGCGCAGATGGTCGGGTTCGCGGTGATGAGCTTCAAGGAGAATCGTTGGGGAGGATTGATCTCGCAGGGTATCGGCACTTCTATGTTGCAGATGGGCAATATCATCCGCAATCCTCGTATCTGGATCCCGCCGACGCTTGCTGCGATGATCACTGGTCCTATCGCAACCTGCATCTTCCAAATGCATATGGATGGTGCAGCAATCTCTTCTGGTATGGGTACGTGTGGTCTGGTCGGTCCGATTGGCGTCTATACCGGTTGGCTTGCCGACATTCAAGCAGGCACAATGAGCGCTATCACGCTCTTCGATTGGGCGGGCTTGCTTCTTGTCTGCTTTATATTGCCTGCGATCCTTACCTATCTATTCGGTTGGTTTTTCCGCAAACGTGGTTGGATAAAAGAGGGCGATCTGAAGCTCGAGAGTGCTGATGTGCTCGTAGCAAAAGAAGAGCCCAAGCCACAAGGAAGCGCTGCATAGAGGAGAGCCATGATGACTGATAGTGAACATATTCTTATCGGGTCTAAACATACAAGCATCAAGGCGCTCATAACGCTCATTATATTTGGTGCGCTTATGCTTACGTGCACTTGTTTGATGGGTTGCGCCCAAAAAGAAGCAGAAGATCAGCTCGATCTTGAATACCGAAGCGAGCTGATAGACGATGGAACCCTCAAAGTACTCACAGCACTTGACTATCCGCCCTTTGAGGCAGGAACCATCGATGAGCCTTGGGGCTATGATATTGCGGTCGCTCAAGAGATAGCGAATCGTTTGGATCTTGCGCTCGAATTCGTCTCGGTACCTCGTGCAGAGATCGTCTCAACGCTTGCATGTGAACCATCCTCAGCAGCAGACGAGGGACAAGAGGTGGAGCCGCAGGGCGATATTGCGCTTGCAGCGCTTGCCATCACGGCGGCTCGCGACGATAAGGTCGACTTCAGTAGTTGGTACTACGTTGGTGATCAGGCTGTGGTAGCGCAGGAAGATGCTTATCAGAGCACTACAGAATTCGACAGGGCGAAAACACGCATCGCCGTGGTAAAGGGCAGCACGTGCTTTGATACCGCATGCTCTCTTACCGATAAGAACCTTGTTGTCGAATACTCATCAGCGCGTAAATGCCTCGATGCGCTCCAGGCAAAAGAGGTGCAGGCTGCAGTTCTCGATCTTCCGGTCGCCACGTATCTGATCGACAACGATTTCTCAGGGATGAGTATCATCGAACGTATCATGACAGGTGAAGCGTATGGCATTGCGCTTCCAACGCAATCGACCCACCTGAAGGATGCGATCAATGATGCACTTCAGGAAATGGAAAAAGATGGTACGCTCGAGCGCCTAGAGAAAGAATATGCGAAACGAACGCAGTAGCGCTCAGCTCTCCATTAGCTTCGCGTAGGGAAGAGATGAACGAGATGGATGATCTGCAAAAGGTAAGAGAGCTCATCGATCATGCAGAACCGAAGAGTGTGGTCTTCTTCGGCGGAGCAGGCGTTTCGACGGAGAGCGGCATTCCGGATTTTCGCAGCGCGAAAGGCATTTTCGATCAGGCGTATCCCTATCCACCAGAGGTTATCGTTAGCCATTCGTTCTTCGAAGCGCATCCTGAAGCGTTCTACAAGTTTTACAAGAGCAAGATGATATATCCTGATGCGAAGCCCAATCAGGCTCACAAGAAGCTCGCTGAATTGGAATCGCGAGGTATTCTTCGCAGTGTTGTGACGCAGAATATCGATGGTCTTCATCAGCTGGCAGGCTCTCAGCGTGTGCATGAGCTGCACGGGAGCGTACATCGTAACTATTGTCTAAAGTGCGCCAAGCGTTATGGACTTGACGCAATCATGGACAGCTCAGAGGTTCCTTATTGCGAATGTGGGGGCATCATTCGCCCAGATGTCGTACTGTACGAAGAGCCGCTCGATCAGCGTGTCATGCATGAAGCGATCAGTGATATAGCCCAGGCGAAGACGCTCATTATCGCGGGAACCTCACGAGTGGTGTATCCAGCCGCAGGCCTCGTGGATCTTTTTAGCGGTGATGATCTGATCGTGATCAACCGTGATCCAAGCGCACTCGATAGAACAGCCGACTACTGTCTTGCGATGAATGTAGGCGAAGTGTTCGATTGGTAGAGCGTGCCTAGATGAGAGATCCTTCTTGCACAGGAAGCGCCTCGAGGGTGAACTGCACATCCTTATCGGTCGCGAGTGATCTGAGATAATCCTGCAGCATGGCATCGGTGTGGCTTGCAAGATCGATGCGCCCTTCGAACACGCACCAATAGTAGATGTTGCCCGTGATGATCACGCCAATGCGCAATAGCGCTGTATTGATATCCACGTCACTTCGTATCTCTCCAGACGACTTACCCTCGATCAGGTAATCTTTGACACGGTCGAGAACCATCTCGCTTTCAGGGTCGCGCTCAAGGAAATTGAAGGTAGGATTCGTATTCGCTGCGTAGAGACCGGTGATGAATTCGAGCCCGGTTTCAAGAACGCATTGGATATAGAAGCGATAGATGAGAGCGACTTTCTCGAGAGACGAATAGTCAGACGCATCTTCTTCTGCTTTCTGCTTGTACGTGGTGAAAACGTTTTGTAGGTAATAGAAGACCAGGTCATCCTTGCTATCAAAAAGGTTATAGAAGCTACCTGTTGAAAGTCCTGCCTCTTCGCAGATGTTGCGCACGGTGAGATATTTCATGCCGTATTGGTTGACCAGCTCGATAGCTGCTTCAAGGAGTTTCTCGCGTGTTGCTTGAGCGCGACTCTCGCGCACCGACACATATTTTTTCTTCGTAGCCAAAGCTCACCGTCCTTTACGTGCTCTTTTACGAAGCATCTTCTCCTATCCTAGCCTTATTAATAGACAAGAGAACGAGCGGTTAAGTAAAAGGTTGTTGACGAATCATCTTGTTCGTGGTCAAATGATAGCATAATATGAACGTGTTCTAAAACATGTTTTATCCAAGGGGACGAGGGGGAAAGATGAGCGGACCATTGGAAGGGTATAAGGTCATCGAGTTCGCGACCTATGTTGCTGCACCCTCAGGTGTGCGCATCTTGGGCGATTGGGGAGCAGAGATCATCAAGATCGAAGCAGCCGCAGGTGATGCATATCGCACGAATTGGAACGTATATCAAACACCAGGTGAAAGCGATCTCTACAACCCTTGTTTTGACGTAGTAGGAGTCAATAAGCGCTTCATGGTACTCGACCTGAAGAGCGATGAAGGTAGAGATGTTCTTTATACGTTGCTTGAGGATGCCGATGTATTCGTCACGAGCGCACGTGAAAAGGCGCTGAGGAAACTTGGGTGTGATTGGGATACGCTTCACGCGAAGTTCCCGAAGCTTGTGTATGGGCACGTACGCGGCTACGGCGAACAAGGCGCTATGCGTGATATGCCGGGGTACGACTATACGGCCTATCACGCACGATCAGGCGTAGGAGGTTCGCTCTACGAAAAAGGAGGCGCACCTATGGTGGGTGGCCCTGCGTTCGGCGATCTGCAGACCGGCCTCGCTCTTTCTGGAGGCATTGCCGCAGCGTTGCTTGCAGCTCAGCGAACAGGCATTGGTGATCGTGTGGTCGTCAGCCTTCATGCGGTCGGGGTCTATGTGATGAGTCTTGCTCACACCGCATCGCAGTTTGGCGAATATGCGCTCCCGACCTCTCGCAGAAGCGTTTCGAATCCATTTAACTCAACCTATAAGACCAAGGATGGTAAATGGATACAGTTGTGCGTCTCAGCTCCCGAGCTTGAGTTTGACCACTTCATGGAGGCGATCGGCCGCGATGACCTGAAGGGTGATCCGCGTTACTGCAAGATGGACTACATGCGCGCTCATCACCATGACGAATTTGTCGACATTATCGAGGAGGCACTTGCAAGCAAGACCATGGAAGAGTGGGAGCGTGTTTTTACAGAGGCAGACGTTGCCTTTGGGCCAATGTATGAATCGAAAGAGGTTCTGCAGGATCCTGAAGTTTGGGATAACGAATATGCAGAACGCGTCACTTATCCAACAGGGGATGAGGCGATCCTTATTCACCCTCCTGCAAGGCTCGATTCGATCGGAACGGCACCGCTTGTAACAAGTCGTGGTATCGGAGCTGATACAGAGGCGATCTTGCGCGAACACGGATATTCGGATGATCAGATCCGCGATCTTGAAGCACGGGGAGTTGTCGTCCAGCACGACTAGGGCGTAATCAAAGCGCATAAAAAGGAAAAGGAAGCGACAGATGTATACCTTAGGAATAGATATCGGCTCGACTGCCACAAAGGCGGTAGTGCTCAAAGACGGAAAGGATATCGTTGCAAGTGCCATCATAAGCTTTGGAGCAGGAACGTCAGGTACCGACAAAGCTTTAGAGAAGCTCTTTAATGAGAGCGGACTTACCTGGGATGATATCGACTATACCGTTGCGACAGGCTATGGACGCCTGCGTTTTGATGAGGCGGATAAGCAGATCAGCGAATTGAGCTGCCATGCGCGCGGCATGTATTTTATGATCCCCGAGGCGCGCACCATCATCGATATCGGGGGGCAAGATGTCAAAGCGCTTCGCCTGAACGATCATGGCGGCCTGGATAACTTCATCATGAATGAAAAATGCGCTGCAGGAACAGGACGATTCCTCGATGTTATGGCAGGCGTGCTCGAAACGACGACCGATCAGCTAGGGGCGCTCGATGCTCAATCGGATGCTCGTGTAGAGATCAGCTCGACCTGCACGGTCTTTGCTGAATCGGAAGTTATCTCTCACTTAGCGAACAAAGAGAAGATCCCAAACATCATCGCAGGTATTCACGACTCGGTCGCGAAACGAACGGCGGGGCTTGCGCGCAGGCTCGGAGTTGAAGAGACCGTAGTGATGAGTGGTGGCGTAGCGCAGAATGCAGGCGTAGTTCGTGCACTTGAAGAAGAATTGGATGTAAAGATAGCGATCCCGCCTCACGTGCAGCTGATCGGTGCAATAGGTGCTGCGTTGCATGGTGCGAAAGCTGTCGAGAAACGAAACAAAAAACAGCATGCAAGCTCAGAAGATACGGCAGAGACGGACAAGTTTGCAACAGCGCTCGAAGACAGGCGCGCTGCCCAGCCTGATCCTAACTGCTCATCTTGTAAAGAAGCGAGTTAGATCAGTTTCAACTTGATAAACAGAGGTGTCGATGACGATGAGGAGACATGAAGCATGAGCGAGAAGAAAACGAGCAAGCAGTTGCTCCAGGAATTCACCGCCAAGACCTACGACGAGATACGTGAGGCAAAAGAGAATGGGGAAGTGATCGGATGGTCAACTTCGAACTTTCCAAAGGAGATTTGTCAGACCTTCGATCTGAAGATCATGTACCCCGAGAATCACAGTGCGGCAGTGGCTGCGAAGAAGGGCGCGATCCCGTTCTGCGAGAAGGCAGAGGGTCTCGGCTATTCCATGGATCTGTGTTCATACGCACGCATCAATCTTGGCTTTGTTGAGCGCGAAGAAGATTTTGGATTTGGCCTTGATGTACCAGCGCCCGATTTTCTCTGCGTGTGCAATAACATCTGTACAACGGTCATCAAATGGTACGAGAATCTTGCGCATAATCTCGATATCCCATTTCTCTTGTTCGACATTCCCTACAACACGGATGGCTATTATACGGCGAACAAGATCAGCTATATCAAAGGACAGCTTCAATACATCATCGATGAGCTCGAGAAGATCACGGGCAAGAAGTTCGACTACGAGAAGTTTCATGAGATCTTGCGCATCTCAAGCATCAATGGCGCATTGTTCACTAAAGCACTCGATTTGATCGGCAACAATAAGCCTTCTCCCGTCAATGGTTTCGATGGCTACAATTTCATGGCTTTGATGGTTGTCGCGAAGGGCCGACCTGAGACCACTGCAATCCTCGAAGCGTATATCTCAGAACTTGAAGAGCGTCTTGCCACGGGCGATTACAACTTCAAAGGCGAAGAGAAGTATCGCCTTATGTATGAAGGTATGGCCTGCTGGCCCTATTTGCGCCACAACTCAGAAACGCTTGCCAGTATGGGCATTAATACGGTCGGCTCGATCTACTGCAATATTTTTGGTACCTCTTTCGATGATTTGGACGGTTATTGTCGTGGTTATGCGAGCACGAACAATTCGCAAGGTATCAATCTTGCGCTCCAGCGTCGTCGTGCCATGATCGACGAGTATCATTGTGATGGTACGTTGTGCAATGTCGCACGAAGCTGCAAACCGTGGGCGGGCATCATGTTCGAAACGTCGCGGCAGCTTGAAAAGGAGAAGGGGATTCCGTTCGCTACATTCGACGGCGATCAGGCAGATCCACGCGTTTTCTCGAAGGCTCAGTACGAGACTCGCGTTCAAGGTCTTACCGAAGTAATGGACGAACGAATGGCAGAACGTGCGTAGACGCTTGTTCTGCTCGATCATAGAGGAAAGAAGGATAGATCAATGGATCGCATTCAAGAAATACTCGCTCAGTTCGAAGAAGCATCAGAGCATCCGTATCGAACGATCGAGGCATGCAATACCGACAACAAGAAAGTGATCGGACTCGTACCATATTTTGGGCCATACGAATTGGTGCATGCGGCAGGTATGTATCCAGTCGAGCTTTGGGGTGGCAACATAGATCCCAGTGAGGCGCATCGCTATTACCCGGTGTTCTACTGTTCGATATTGCTCTCGCTGCTCGAATTCGGCTTGAAAGGGGACTACGACTTTCTCTCAGGCATCATCATTCCGACCACTTGTGATGGTTTGCGCAATCTCGAAGAGAATTGGAAATACGCTAAGCCCGATATGCCAGTGATCGCGCTTACTCAGCCAGTCAATCGCAAGACTCAGGCTGCTGAAGACTACTACGTGAACGAATTGCATCGCATTCAACACGAGCTAGAAGAGATCGTGGGCCATCCTATTACTGATACGCAGCTATTTCACAGTATTCAGCTCTACAATGAGCAAAAAGCGCTCATGCGCCGCTTCTCAGAGGTTGCGTGTGATCATCTCGATATCTTTACGCCCAAGATGCGCCATTATGTCTACAAGGCTGCGCGTGTGATGCCAGTCGAGAAGCATATTGATCTGGTCGAAGAGTTACTCAAGGAGCTCGAACAGCGCCCCGTCTACACGTTTGATGGGCCACGCCTTATCGCAACGAGCATCCTGATGGATTCGACAGAGTTGCTCGACACGCTCGAAGAAGAAGGCATTGCTATCGTTGGCGATGATATTGTGGGTGACTCGAAGCGTTTCGAGACCGATGCGCCCGATCACGTCGATCCGTTCGTGTCCCTTGCGCGCATCTGGCCTCATATTGAAGGGTGCTCGGTACTCTTCGATCCACAGAAGCTCCGCGGCCCGATGCTTATCGATCTGTACAATCAGCGCGATGCCGATGGTATTCTTATCAGCATCATTAAGTTCTGCGAGGAAGAAGAGTTCGACTATCCAGTCTTGAAGAAGGATTTTGAAGAGGCGGGCATCCCTGTACTCTATCTCGAGACTGAGAATCAGGGTCGTATCGACGAGCAGGCCGCAACGCGTATCCAAGCGTTCGTGGAGATGCTTGACTAAAGAAGATAAAGAGCAACATCAGATCTCAGAGAGTTGAAGCAATTCAAATATTTCAGGGGCTCTGGGATCTGAGTGCGACCGTTCCATTCGTTCTATATCGCCGAAAGAAAAGGTGCCGGCATTTCGCCAGCACCTTTTTAGTTCGAATAACCTAAGTTGTTTTGGAAGACTTCGATTAGAAATCGTATTCAACGAACTTGCTTGCAGGAGTGAAGCAGATCGGGCATTTCTCGAAGTCGGAACCCTTGTGGATATAACCGCAGACAGGGCAAAGATAGTAGTGCTCATTATCAGGGGTGTCGATGTTGTTGTATGCATCGAGGTAGTTTGCTGCATGATAGCCCTCAGCAAGCTTTGCGCGCGTGAAGACGAGAACAGCAGCGTTCTTGCCTTCTTCCTGTGCCTTCTTGATGAAGGAAGGATACATATCAGAAGTCTCATAGATCTCGCCATTAGCGGAATCGATGAGGTTCAGATCGAGTGGAGTGTCCTTTGTCTCGGTAATCTCTGGGCGAGGCCAATCCGCATCTTCAGCCGTGACCAGATTGTATTCCATAGCGATGTGGATCTGCTCTGCAGCAGAGGTTACGCGCCACAGAGAAGCGAGCTGCTTATGACCTTGCTTTTCAGCTTCGGCAGCGTATGCTTCGTACTTTGCTGAAGCGCCAGTCTCGCCGTTGACTGCAGCTTTGAGGTTGTCGAGCGTGGAGCCGACAGAAGTCTTGCTGTCTGCAACGATATTGAAGTTGCTGGAATTGTCGGGGGTTGGCATTACGTCACGTACTTGCTGAGCCATCTTCATCACTCCTATTCGGTCGCGAAAGCGACATCGGTCGGTACACAAGTAAAAGAAACTGTGCCCCCTTTTTACCCTCTTCTCATTGGCAAAAAGGACCCACAGTCCTTGATATAAAATTCTACAAGGTGCATTCTGTTGATGCAAGAAAACGCGCGTTTGGCATCAAACGGTTAACTGAGCCATACGCGACTTAAAATGAAAGAGATGAACATGGAACGCAAGAACGCATGGAAGACCTATGACGATAATGACCGCAAGCAGCTAAGTGCGCTTGCAGATCGATATAAGAGCTTCTTGTCGGAATGCAAGACAGAGCGCGCGTGCGCTGCTCGTGCGATCGAGATGGCGGGTAAGGCTGGTTACGTCTCTCTTGATGAAGCAATAGAGAAGGGCACGTTACTCAAGCCAGGCGATAAGCTTATGGCGAGCAATTATGGCAAAGCGGTTATGTTCGTTCAGATCGGTACACAAGATATTGAGCAGGGCGTGAACATTCTCGGTGCGCATATCGACTCGCCACGTCTCGATCTCAAGCAGAATCCGCTCTATGAAACATCCGATTTCGTACTGCTTGATACGCACTATTACGGTGGCATCAAGAATTATCAGTGGGTCGCGCTTCCGCTCGCGCTCAAGGGCGTTGTCGTGAAGAAGGATGGTAGCGTGGTTGACATCTCGATTGGCGATGCTGCTGATGATCCCGTATTCTGCGTTACCGATCTTCTACCGCATCTCGGCGCAGAGCAGATGAAGAAGGACGGTCGAACCGTGGTCGAGGGCGAGAACCTCGACGTGCTCATCGGAAGCGAGCCGCTCATTGTTGAAGCGAAGAAAGACGAGCGCAAAGAAGATGAGCTCTCATATGCAGAACGCATTGAGCGTACCGCTGAGAGCGAAGCAGTGCGCGCGAATGTTCTCTCGCTACTTCTCGATCGCTATGGTATCGAAGAGGAAGATTTTCTCTCAGCTGAGATCGAGGTTGTTCCAGCAGGCCCTGCACGCGATTGCGGCCTGGATCGCTCGATGGTGATCGGCTATGGCCAAGACGACCGCGTGTGCGCCTATACGAGCCTCGAAGCGCAGTTGGCAGTCGATGGGCCGGTGCGCACCTCGGTGTGCATCTTGGTTGATAAAGAAGAGATCGGCAGCGTTGGCGCTACAGGTATGACCTCGGCATTTTTCGAGAATACCATGGCAGAGATCTTGGCGCTTGCGGGTGCGACGGGCGATCTTGCACTGCGTCGTTGCCTCGCACGTTCTTCTATGCTCTCTTCTGATGTGAGCGCTGCATTCGACCCCGCGTATGCGTCGGTCTTCGAAACGAAGAATTCGGCATATTGTGGTCGCGGTCTTGTATTCAATAAATACACGGGCTCGGGTGGTAAGTCGGGTTCTAACGACGCCAACGCAGAATATATGGCAGTGTTGCGTAAGGTCATGGACGAGGCGGGCGTGAATTACCAGACAGCAGAGCTCGGTCGCGTGAATGCGGGTGGCGGCGGGACTATCGCCTATATCCCTGCAAAGTATGGCATGAACGTCATCGATTCAGGCGTGCCAGTGCTTTCGATGCACTCTCCTTGGGAGGTCACTTCGAAAGCGGATATTTACGAGGCCTACAAAGGCTACGTTGCTTTTCTGCGCTCAGAGTAGTTAGCTTGATTGCCTGAAGTTCAAGTAACGCCTACGGCAGAAAAGTCCGCGCAGGGAGTGAATCTGCAAAAGAGAGACGTTTCAGCGAGCTGCTTATTTGAGCAGCTCGGTAACCTTGCCCAAAAGCGGTTCGAAGCTGATGCCACGGCTCATGAAGTTAGGCTGCTCGAGTGTGACGATCATTGCATCGTGCACGAACTTGCCAGCGAAGTCCACCGCAGTGACCAGGTCCTTGCCAGCCATGATGGCGGCTGTTACGCACGAGCAGAAGAGATCGCCTGTGCCATGCAGCATCACAGGTAGCTTCTCTGCGATCAACTCAGTAAGGGGCGTGTTGCGTCCCGCAACGTAATTGCGCAAAAAGCCATCTTCGCGGTCGATGCCCTTGATGATCACGTTCTTTGCGCCACGATTGCGCAGCATATTGATCATGTTCTCAACCTCTTCGGTCGAGATGTTCTGTCCGGTGTATTCCGTGCCAAGGATGATGGATACTTCGGTCAAATTCGGCGTGAGAATATCGGCCCCATCGGCGAGATTTGCCATTGTATCGCAAAGTTCCTTCGTATAGGTAGGGTAAACATTTCCATGATCGCCCATAACGGGATCGACGATGCGCAATGCTTCAGGGAAGGTGCGATAGAGACGCTGGATGCTCTCGACCTGCTCAGCAGCGCCGAGAAATCCCGAGTAGATGGCGTCAAGCTCAATATCTACCTTTTCCCACGCATCAAGATACGGCTTCATCATGTCAGTGGTATCGAGCATGTGCCAGACAGGAAACGCGGTGTGTGAAGAGAATAATCCAGTGGGCAAAGGGCATACATCGCATCCAGCCGCAGATATGACGGGGATTGCAACACCCAGCGAGCATTTGCCGTAGCCACAGAGATCGTGCACGGCTCCAACGCGCGGGATATAATCAGGACGATCGGAGTGGTCGTAGAGTGGCATGCTTTGCAAACCCATGAAGCTCATCTTCTTTCTTCATCACGCTCGGCGATCTGCCGAGTCCTTTTATCTTTTCGAACTATTCATCATCTTCATCGCGTGGTTTCTCACCGCGATCGCGGTAGACTTTGCGCGTCTTGCGCTCGCTGATGAATGCGGCGATGATGCTGATGACGATACCGGCACCGACCAGACATCCGATACCGGCGTAGGTTTCAAAGAGGAAGTGATAAAGCCCCGCGAGATCCATGATGTCCTTTCTTTGATCGCTCCATCGATGCTTCAAGATGCCTACCTCGAACTTGCCATTCGAAATGGCAACATTGAGGCAAGCAGAGCATCGCAGGTGGTATCCTGTTCGGTTGTAAAGTATACTCAATCTGTATCTCTATAGTTCGACAATATCACGAACAACAACGCCCGAATCCGCGCTCTTGTTCACGAAAGGGAAGCAATGCTCGACATCCGATTCGTCCGTGAAAATATTGAAACAGTGGATCGTGCGATGGAAAGTCGCAACTTCACCTGGGATTCGCAGCGCTTCTTGCAGCTCGATGAAGATCGTCGTAGTGCAATCGCACACGAAGAGACGCTTCTCTCCCAGCGCAATAGCATCTCTAAGAGCATCGGCAAGCTTATGGGCGAGGGCAAGAAGGAAGAAGCCGAAGAGGCGAAAGCTCAAGTCGCAAAGCTCAAAGAAGAGATCGCATATTATGCCGATCTGCATGATCAGGCAGAAACAGCCTTGAATGAGCTTATTCTTGCCGTTCCGAATATCCCCTCCGATTCCACACCTATCGGAAAGGACGAAAACGACAATCCCGAGGTTCGTCGTTGGGGCACGCCTCGTACGTTCGACTTCGAGTTCAAGCCTCATTGGGATCTTGGCATTGAGCTAGGAATTCTCGATTTTGAGCGTGCAGTGAAGCTTGCTGAATCACGATTCGTGCTCTTGGGCGGTCAAGGCGCTAAGCTTGAGCGCGCACTCATTAACTTCATGGCTGATACGCATACAGCACGTGGTTACAAGGAATGGTGGTGTCCAGTCATGGCGAACGCCAAGACGCTCACGGGCACAGGCCAGCTTCCTAAATTTGAGGAAGACCTGTTTAAGACCACTGAAGGACTCTACCTTATCCCTACTGCGGAAGTGCAGTTGACCAACATCCACTCTGACGAAGTCCTGGATGTCGATCAGCTTCCGCTGAAATATTGCGCCTTCACGCCGTGCTTTCGTGAAGAGGCAGGAAGCGCTGGTCGCGATACGCGTGGTCTTATCCGCTTGCACCAGTTCGATAAGGTTGAGATGGTCAAGTACGCTAAGCCTGAAGAATCCTATGACGATCTTGAAACGATGGTCGAAGATGCCGAGAACATCTTGCAGTTGCTGGGCTTACCCTATCGCGTGATTAGTCTGTGCACAGGAGATTTGGGCTTCTCGGCTGCTAAGACTTACGATCTTGAGGTCTGGCTGCCTTCCTACGATGCCTATAAAGAGATCTCGTCCTGCTCGAACTGCGAGGATTTCCAGGCACGCCGTGCGAACATCAAGTACAAGGATGCAAGTCAGTTCAAGGGCAATCGTCTTGTGCATACGCTGAATGGCTCAGGTCTTGCTGTCGGTCGTACCATGGCTGCTATTCTCGAGAACTATCAACAAGAAGACGGCTCGATCAAGGTTCCTGATGTGCTTATTTCTTACATGGGTGGCCTTGAATATATCAAGCCCGAATAGATCGTCTTCTCAATCATGTCCAAGGTGCGAACGCATACCGAGCCTGTAAAAGGAAAGCATGCCAAGCATGCAGCCCCTCCTGCGCCCGAAGCGCAGCCAAGGCGCGCAAGTGAAACGCCGAAGGTGTCGCGGGCGTCGAAACCCCGTAAGAAAAGTCGTATCCCGCGTCCCCTTAAGGTGGTCGTCGCTATCGTGCTGGTGCTCATCATCGGTGCAGGTGCATTTTTTACCTGGGATTATCTTTTCCGCTACGATGATGCGCAGGATATCCAGGGTCAGTGGAAGATAGAAGGTTCCAATAACTCCATTGTCATCACGGATTCGGAGATCCGTCTGACTGATAGTGTCAGTTTTGAATACGAGCTCAACACATTCGAAAAGACCATCACCTATAAATTTGCGAATTATACGGGGGTGGGTTCCTATGTCTTTTCGCCCGAACGCGATGTGCTCACGTTCACTGATGTGAACACGAATGAACCAGGTCAGTCTGAAGGCGGCGATGATGCTTCCTCTATGCGGCTGTTGAAGGTTTCGAACCAGGCGGTTGGTGAGCCTGAATCTGCGAACAACAACGATACGAGCGATGCGCAATCGGTCGGTGCCGATGTTGTCGATGGCTCGATGGGAGCGCAACAGGCAGAGCGCGACGAGCAGAACGGCGATTAGGCTCATCCATGCACGAGAAGGTCATTTTTGATCGATTGACTGTTTTGCCTGATCGTGTGGAGGCTTACGTGCGCATCATCGACCAAGAAGCTCGTGATACCTCAACATCGCTCATCGATCAGGTGCTGCAGCAGTACCCCACTGTGCCTTATCACGCATGTCGCAATAGTGAGGGACCAACATTTGGTGCTGTGATGGAGCGTACCTCTGTTCCACACCTGCTCGAGCATCTTGTCATCGATATCCAGGCACACGAACATGCACGCAGCGAGGCGTCCGATATCGCAACAACGTTTACGGGCACGACACAATGGAGTGCAGATGATCCTGATGTAGCCATTGTGAGGGTTTCGTTCCTGGATGATCTAATTGCGCTTGGTGCATTCAAAAAAGCGCTACACTTTATCAATCACGCGCTTGCATGACAGGGCGCGCGACAAAGACAATATTCCGCTCGCGAGACAAATAGCGTTTCGCGGCCCGAGCAAAAAGAAAGTGAGGAGTGTCTATGCCATCAGCCCATTTGAAGTTCGATTTTGCAGGTGACAAGGTCGCCTCACGCGTGACCAAGATGCGATCATCGGCGGTGCGCGATCTTTTTGCTGCCGCTTCGCGCTCAGACATCATCTCATTGTCGGGCGGTATGCCTGATGTATCTCTTTTGCCGACCGAGTCTTTGCAGACTGCCCTTCAGGCAGCGATCGGGCCGGAAAAGGCTGTTGCGTTGCAATATGGCTCGACCAACGGACGCGCTGAAACACGCGAGATGCTTGCCTCTCTCGTTCGTGATCTAGGGATTCGCTGTAAGGCAGACGATGTGCTCATCACTACAGGTGCTCAAGAGGCGCTCGATCTGCTCGCGAAGACCTTCATCGATCCCGGCGACATCATCATCACCGAAGGTCCGACCTATCTCGGTGCACTTCAGGCTTTTTCTGCATATGAGCCCAATATCATTTGCATTCCTTTCGATGAAGAGGGCATGCGTATGGATCTATTGGAAGCAAAGCTTAAAGAGCTGGGCAAGGGAGCGGTGAAGTTTCTCTATACCATCCCGAACTTCCAGAATCCAGGTGGCGTCACCATGAACATGGAACGTCGGCATCGTTTGCTCGAACTTGCAGAAGAGTACGACTTCTTGGTGATCGAGGACGATCCGTACGGACGTTTGCGCTATGACGGAGGGCACATGATTCCTCTGCGCGCGCTTTCTGACGAGGTTATCTATCTGGGCACGGTCTCAAAGACATTCGCGCCAGGTCTTCGTACGGGCTGGATCATCGCACCTCGCGACATCCTTGCAAAGGTCAACTTGGTCAAGCAGGGAACCGATCTGTGTGGTAGTGCGATGGACCAGGTTATCGTCGAGCACTATTTCCTCGATACGCCTTGGCAGACGGTACTGCAATCTTTTATTCAGACCTATAAAGAGCGCCGCGATGCAATGCTTGAGGCGCTTGAGGAATATTTTCCCGAAGAAGCGAGCTGGACTCACCCTGCGGGCGGGTTTTTCGTATGGGTGACGTTGCCCGATTACGTCGATACCGACTCGATGCTTGCAGTAGCGCTCGAGCGCGGTGTTACGTATACGCCAGGCAGCGGTTTTTATCCTAATGGAACAGATGGCAAGAATTCTATGCGCATCGCATTTTGCTATGAATCGCCCGAGAACATCCGCGAAGCGATTCGCCGCCTCGCAGAGGTCATTGAAGACCGCCTAGAGCTCTACCGTGCATTTTTGGATGCAGGCGCACTCTAGCCTTTGGGCGCTACGTGAATTGAACGGAATGAATCGATCCTAGAAATAAGAAGCAAGGAGAAAGCATGAAAGTTGCAGTGTTGATGGGAGGCGCATCCTTCGAGCGCGAGACCTCTCTAGCAAGTGGGAAGGTCGTTTGCGAAGCACTGGAAGAGGCGGGCCATAAGGTCGTACCGCTTGATACCACCAAAGAGCTGGTTCCTACGCTTCGTGGGGAACGTCCTGATATCTGCTATATCGCGCTTCATGGCAAACATGGTGAAGATGGCACGATCCAAAGCCTTCTTGATTTTCTTGATATTCCTTATGTAGGGTCACCTGCTGAGGTTTGTCGCAATACGTTCAACAAGGCGCTGTTGCCAGCATCGGTGCAGAAGTTTCGTCGATACGCAGGAGAGTCTGGTCCAGGGTGGTGGCCACAGGGCTTCTGCTTAGCAGGCGACGTATTCAAGGATATGGGCGCGGCGACCGCGTTTGATCTGGTTGCCGAGCGGATTCCTGGTGGTTATCCGGTATGCGTGAAGCCTGCACGTGGCGGTTCGGCACATGGTGTTCATAAGGTCGAGAATCAAGAGGCACTTGGTGCCGCGATCCTCGATGCGCTCACCTTCGACGATGAGGTCATCATTGAGCAGTGGATCGAAGGCATCGAGCTTTCGGTCGCTATTTTGGGAAATGGCTGGGATGCAACCGCATTGCCGCCAGTCGAGATCGTTTCACGAAGCGGCCTGTTTCTCACAGAAGAGCGCCTGAGCGAAGACGCGGTCGACTACTACACGCCTGTTCGTCTTGATTCACTCCATACCGATCAAGCGCTTGCCCAGTCTATTCGCAGCGAGATCGAGCGTGCGGCGATCGAGGTCTATCAAGCATTCAATGTGCAGGATCTTGGTCGTGTCGACTTGATCTGGGATGGCGCCCAAGCGCGTATTCTCGAAGTCGATGTCTCTCCTGGCATGACCACTCATTCACTCTTCCCGATGGCATGTAAAGCAGCAGGGCTCAGCTTGCCAGCGGTACTGGATCGTTTGGTCACGCGAGCTCGCTAGTTTGCACGAGCATATATCAAGCGGAGCAACGTGCCCGCGGAATACAAACTTTGAAACAGCCGCCTTGTGCGGCTGTTTTTATCTGGGCGATCACAGTGGATCTCGAAGATTTAGTGAAGGATATAACGTGATGTAAACAAGTCATGCGACCTTGGCTATTTTCGACGTTGCGGGTGAGGGAAGTGGCTATAATAGAGCCTGAACTCATTTCGGATGATACGTTTTCGTTATCTGAATGGGGTCTGCATCACTATAAGCATCACTTCTTAAGGGGGACACGATGGGAAGATTTGCTACGTTTCTTCTCGGTGGCGCGATCGGCGCAGGTATCGCCTTGTTGGCAACTCCGCGCACTGGAGCACAAAATCGTGCTTTGATCACCGATTCGCTCAACGAGAACTATCCAGAGGCGATGAAGGCTGTTACTTCAACTGCCAATCAGGTTGTTGACGCTGCTGCTGCGACTTCAACCAAGGTCATCAATACGGTTTGGGACAAGGGCTCTGAAGTAAAGAAGGATCTGACCAATCGTGCACAGCAGACTGCTCCTATGGTGGTCGAGAAGAATGACGAACTGCGCGACAAAATCGATGCTGCTCGTGAACGCATCGCTGCTCAAGTAGCAAAGAATGCCGAAAGTGTTCATGACACTGCAGCCGATAAGGTTCCTGCTGCGGTCGATGCTGCTAAGAATGCCGGGGCTGCGGTCAAGGAAGCAGCACAGAGTGCTTCTGATGCGGCTAAAGATGTTGCTCAGAGTGCCGCCGATGCAGCGAAAGGCGCAGTAAAAACAGCAGCAGATGCTGCTAAGGGCGTTGCAGAGACTGCCAAGAAAACAGCGAAGAGCGCAGCAAGCGCCGCTAAGGATGCAACCTCCAAGAAGTAATCCGCACGAGACCATCAGGTCATCGTCGTCTATTTTGATAAGGCACTCTTCGGAGTGCCTTATTGCACGTTCGAGGGATTATGAAAGACGTATATACAACGCGCGAATTGATGGGTGTTCGAGTCGAGCATGCGAAGAAGCCAGGCAAACGGCTTGGGCGCGTGCGTCATTTCATCTTTCACCCGCGTGACCTGCGTGTCATAGGTTTTTCAGTGAAGCGGCCTGATGCAGCGCTCATGTTCCATCGTTCGGATATCTTCGTCGCGCTCGATGGCTATCAGGTAATCGATGGGGTCATCGTCATCAACGACGACGGATCATCAACGGGTCGCGCGGCCTGCAAGCGTCTTGGTGTTTCTTGGGACGAATGCGTCATCTGGCAAGGTCTTCCGCTCATGACCGAAGACGAGCAGCGGCTCGGTTATGTCGGCGATGTTTGTTTTGATACGACAACAGGCGAGGTGCTTTCGCTTAAAGTTGACAAGGGTGCCTCAGCTGATTTTCTGCTTGGAGCACAAGAATTGCCGGTAAGTCTCATCGAAGGATTCAAGATCGGCATTGGCGATAATCTCTCAAAGGTCTCAGAAGACGATCAGTTCTGCGGAGCGATTGTCGTACGCGATGAAGCGTTCGCGCTCGAACGAGAAGGTGGTATAGCCGAAAAGGCGGGTGCGGGTGCAGCGGTTGCAGCTCATAAGGCTGGTCAGGTCAAGGACAAAGCTACTGAAAGATTGAACGAAACTATTAGACCGAAGGTTAAGGACACTGCGCAGAGAGCGGGCGAAGCGGTGAATAAGGGCGCTTACGATCTGGGTGTACAACTTTCCAAAACGCGCGGCATGTTCTCGAGTTTCAAAGAGGAATACAAAAAAGCGCTTGAAGGCGATAAGAGCGATGAGTGACATCGAGATTACCCCAGAGGTGCCAGAACCAGGCTTCGAAGAAACAGAAGCTGCCTTCGAAGAATCGCTCGGCTCGAACTTTGGTAGAGCGTCGATCATTGAAGAGGAACAGCAAAACTTCGATGAGCAAACAGAACAAGAGCAGCGCACGCGTTCAGTGTTCACTTCGATGCGCCAGATCTCGATTCGCGATCACCGCGTGGCAGGAGTGCTCGCTATGGCGCTCGGGGCCTTTGGTATGCATAAGTTTTATATGGGCTATCACGATCAGGGCTTTATCCTTCTGATCGCTTCGATCTTGCTCGGACTTGTTTCATTTGGATTAGGCATCTTGGCTATCTGGATGGTAGCCTTTTCTGAAGGTATGACCTATTTCACGCTTTCCCAACAAGAGTTCGAAAGAACCTATGTGGAGGGAACGCATAACTGGTTTTAAGAGAGTTCTGTCCCAGAGTCTTTTACGTTATAATATGCTGCGATCTTACACGCCGCTCGAAGCTGATCGATGCGTCGTGTGTTGAACGAGAATGATGCGCATATGCGTGCATCAATAAGGAGGGAACTATGCCTACCATTACTCGCGACCAGGTTCGCGTCCCTGCAGACGTCATGCCTGAGGCACGTGAAAATTACATCGAGAACTACATGAAGGCGACTCGCGGTACCGGCCGTTTGATGTTGTTTGCTTGCGATCAGAAGATCGAGCATCTGAATAAAGACTTCTATGGTGAAGGCATCGATCCATCCGACCTTGAACCCGAGCATCTTTTTGAAATCGGCAGCCAGGGTACCATTGGTGTGCTTGCTGGCCAGCGAGGTCTTATCGCTCAATACGCCAACGATTATCCCGAGATCAACTATCTGGTCAAGATGAACTCTAAGACCAACCTCGTGAAGGGTTCGCAAGACGATCCTTATTCACCTCAGCTCTACGATCTGGAAGCAGTGCTCGCGATGCGCGAAGCAGGTGTGAACATCGTTGGTCTGGGCTACACCATCTACTTGGGCTCTGAATACGAATCAACCATGATGGCTGAAGCTGGCGAACTCATCGCTGAAGCTCATGCTCAAGGTCTGCTTGTTGTTTTGTGGATCTATCCGCGTGGTAAGGCTGTTCCAGACGAAAAGGATCCCGACCTCATCGCAGGCGCAGCAGGCGTCGCACTCTGCTTGGGTGCTGATTTCGTGAAGGTCAATCCTCCGAAAGCTACCGATGATCACACGTCTGCTCAGAACCTTAAGATCGCTTCGACCGCTGCTGGTCGCACGGGTCTTGTTTGTGCTGGTGGCTCTAAGGAAGACGCCTCGGTATTCCTTTCCGATCTTTACGACCAGATCCATGTTGGTGGTGCATGCGGCAATGCGACAGGCCGCAATATCCATATGCGCTCAACTGAAGAAGCGGTGCGTCTCACCAAGGCTATCTCTGCGATCACCCTTGCAGATTACAGTGTTGAAGATGCGCTTGCGGTCTTTAATGGAGATAAGGATTTCAGTCTGTAGTCACGTTTACGAGGCCTTATCGGGGCTTCACGCATAACGCAATAGAAAACGGGAGGTGCTTGTTTTGCGCCTCCCGTTTTGTCTTTAAGAGGTGCAGAAAGGAGCCGTACTGGTCATGGCAATATTTGATGCATCTCTTCTTCGGATTGCAGGCGCTTTGAGCGCTCTTGCCATCGTGTTTGCAGTGTTGTTTGCTATATCGGTGATCGACGTGCGTACTCGCAGGATCCCGAACGCGCTCGTTGGAGCGCTTATCATTGTACGTTTGGCAATCCTTGTGATCGAGGGAATCTTAGGGCAAGCCGACAGAGCGCTCGAAACATTTCTAGGATCGCTTGCTACGGCACTGTTCTTTGCGAGCTTGCTGCTTGTACTGAAAGCTGTGATGGAGCGAGTGCTTCAGAGGGATTGTGTTGGTTTGGGAGACGTGAAGCTCGTAGGAGCTGGGTGCTTGTACTTGAGTTTCGATCAGGCGATCAGCGCCATCGGCATCGCTTCGATGATCGGTATTCTGATCGCGATATATTATCGCTTCGTGCATAAGGATCGAACTTTTCCGTTCGGCCCTGCGCTGTGTTGTGGCTTATTCATTGCGCTTGTGCTCTACTGAAAAGAAAAAGCTCTCGATCGGAGAGCTTTTCATGATGCAACTGGTGCCCGAGGCGAGATTTGAACTCGCACGTCTTTCGACAACGGTTTTTGAGACCGCCGCGTCTGCCATTCCGCCACTCGGGCGCGGAAAATTCATTATAACTCATTGCCCGTCTTGCGCAAGCAGCCACGCGTGCATCGTCTACGGACGATTCGGCAAGGAGGCGCTGTGCGCGTGTATTTTCTGCCATAATAGCCACTAGACGATCTTACACGGATGAGGGTGGACAACATGTACAACGACACGATGTATCAGCTTGGTAGCGCTCCTTCGGCTATTCGCGAATTGTTTGCATATGGCATGCAGCGCAAGGCCGAGATCGGCGAGGAGAATGTCTTCGATTTCAGCATAGGTAACCCCTCGGTTCCCGCACCTGCATCGGTTGCAGAGGCTATTCGTGAACTTGCAGATATGCCGCCTGCTGAGTTACATGCATATTCAGCAGCTCAGGGTCTTGAATCTACGCGACAAGCGATCGCAGATAATCTTAATGAGCGTTTCGCAACATCGTATTCTGCCGACAATTTATATCTCACGATGGGCGCAGCAGCCTGTCTCTCTGCTTGCTTCACTGCGCTTACTGAGCCCGGTGATGAGATTATCGTCATCGCACCATACTTTCCTGAGTATCGTATATGGATTCAGTTCGCTGGAGGGGTGTGTGTCGAGGTTCCTGCGCGTGAACAGGATTTTCAGATCGACCTCGATGCGCTTGAGGCAGCTCTTACGGAAAAGACCAAAGCAGTGGTCATCAACTCACCCAACAATCCAGTTGGCACGGTGTATACCCGCGAGACGCTCGAGGGATTGGCACGCACGCTCGAAGCGGCCGAGAAGACCTATGGACACGAGATCTATCTGATATCAGATGAGCCATATCGTGAACTCACGTATGGCATTGAGGTTCCTTGGGTTCCTGCGATCTATCACAATACGCTCGTGTGCTATTCCTGGTCGAAGTCGCTCTCCTTGCCGGGGGACAGAATCGGTTATGTGCTCGTCCCAGATGAGGTCGATCATGCGCGCGAGGTATATCTGGCAGTCTGTGGCGCTGGTCGCTCACTCGGTTACATCTGTGCTCCTGTTTTCTTCCAGCGCATTATTGAGCGCTGTGTCGGAGAACCGACAAATGTGGAAGCGTATGCGCTCAATCGCAAGATTCTTACCGATGCACTCGATCGTCTGGGGTATGAATATATTGCGCCTGATGGTGCGTTCTACCTTTGGATCAGAGCACTCGAGCCCGATGCGCAAGCATTTTCTGATAAGGCAAAGGAGCACGAGCTTCTGCTCGTTCCTTCCGACAGTTTTGGCGTGAGCGGTTGGGTGCGTGCTGGCTATTGCATCGACAAAGACACGATCAAGCGTTCCATTCCGGCATTTGAGGCGTTGAAAGCGGATTACGCATAATGGCGATAACAGGTGCGATCCTCGACCTTGATGGTACGCTTGTCGACTCGCTCGATGCATGGCGCGATCTCGAGAGCGTTCTTCTTGAGCAATCGAACGTTGCGGTAACGCGTGAAGATCGTGCCCTGTTCACGACCTTTACACTCGACGAGACCGCGCAATGGTTTCACGATAAGGCTGGTCTTGGCGTGGATGCCGCCGAAGTGAGAAAGATCATGGACGATCATATGGTCGAGTATCTTTCGCATCATGTGCGCGTTTTGCCTGGTGTGCGAGCATTTCTTGAGTCATGCAAACAAAGCGGCATCAAGATGAGCGTCGCGTCTTCGAGTCCTAAGCTCTATATCCGTACTGCACTTAAATCAACAGGTCTTGAACCGTATTTCTCATGCGTGCTCTCTGTGGAAGACCTAGGGGCTTCTAAGCGCGAGCCTCGTATTTTCGATCACGCGCGCGAACTGATGGGCACCGAAACACAATCGACCTGGGGCTTTGATGATTCGCTCTATGCCTTGTGCGTTTTGAGAGAAGCGGGCTATCCAACCGTTGGCATTTACGATCCGCACGAAGATCTTCCTTTCGATGCGTGGCAGGATCGAGCAACTATTGTCGTAAAGAGCTTCGAGGAGCTTTCGCTCGATTGCTTTCGATGATCAGATATCCAGATCATTGAGTGCTTTGAGTGCCTTATCGCGGATATCGTCGATGCTTTGAGGTTTACTGAGCATTCCTGGGATGATCGTGCGGGCAGCCATGTGGCCGATCGCGTCGGGCGAATGGTCCTTTACGGTGTAATCGCAGGTAGTCAGGATAAGACGGTTACGCTGTTTTCCATGATAGTGGTGCTGAAGTCCTTCGTTGATCGAGAGGATCGTGACTACTTGTTCGTCGACGAGGCATTCATTGAATACGCCTTCTTTGATGCCCAGCGTAATGATCTTCTCGAAGGCTTGATAATACTCGCGATAGCTCTTCAAGAACCCTTGGTACTTTTTGGGGTTTTCCTGGACGAGATTCTCAAGTTCGATGAAGTCGAAGGGCAGTTCGCATTTGCGCACCACATCGTAGACGATGAGCATATAGAGCTGCACGATGTGATCGCTGACCTCGTTTTGAATACGCTCAACGACAGAAAGAGCGCGATTGGCATCATAGATGCTCTCCAAAATCGCTTCTTTCGAAGGGAACCAGTAATAGATCGAGGACTGATTGAGCCCGATCTGACGAGCGATCTCTGAGATGGAAGTCTTGTTGTAACCGTTTTCCTGGAAGAGCTTACTTGCGGTGAAGACAATCTGTTGTCGCTGGTTTGATTTTGCGTTCGAACTGCGCGAAGCTGCTCTCTTCTTCGAAGGAGCGTTCGTGTCTTCGGTGCTCTGTGAAATATCCTTCATGAAGCTCCTTCCCAAAGCCACACGTCAGAACATTACAACATGATGATTATAACTATTTATGCAAATGTAGCGCGAAAATCAGATGTATCATGGATGAAACATCGATCGACTTGCTCGGGATAATAGGTTCTGTGCAGGTAAAACACGAGGAGAAAGGATCATCATGGATAAGAAGGTCTACGAGTTGCTCAATGATCAGATCAATAAAGAGCTCTACTCGGCGTATTTGTATATGGACTTCGCGAACTATTACGAAGAAGAGGGTTTGAGCGGATTTGCGAACTGGTACATGATCCAGGCGCAAGAAGAGCGCGATCATGCACTCAAGTTCCGCGACTATCTGCACGAGAATGGTCAGAAGGTCGTTCTTGAGGCTATTGCTCAGCCTGACAAGACCTTCACTTCTCACATCCAGCCACTCGAAGCAGGCCTCGAGCACGAGAAGTATGTCACATCTCTTATCAATGATATTTATGCTGCGGCCGCTAACGTGAATGATTATCGCACGATGAAGTTCCTCGATTGGTTTATCGAAGAGCAGGGTGAAGAGGAAGATACTGCTGAGACCATGCTCACGCGTATGAAGCTTTTCGGTGGTGATGCGAAAGCACTCTATGATCTTGACCAAGAATGTGCTTCCCGTTCCTATAGTGCACCTGCTGAATAATCATCGACCTACACAACCACTGAAAAAGGCTCCGTTAAAGGAGCCTTTTTCATGTTTGTATACAGCGCGGATCGAGCGCGTTTGATCGGGCACGCTCCAGAACTAAACACTTTTCGTTCCGAGCACGCCATTTAAAATGCTCGATACGATCGAGATGACGATGCTTGCTACGAATCCCGATCCGAAGCTTGCGATGATGAAGTCGATGCCGAATAGACTGCCCGCAAGCCAAGACGCCAAGTAGAGCAATGCAGTGTTGATGACCAGGTAGAAGATACCCAGCGTGATGAAGGTGATGGGCAATCCGATCACCTGCAGAATAGGTTTGATGGTCATATTGAGCAACGCGATGATGAGTGCGATGATCAGAACGCTTGCCCATGTAGACACGGTTCCTCCGACTTCGATGCCAGGAACGAGCCACACAGCTACCGCTACTGCTACGAAGATGCCGATTACACGAAGAATGAAATTCATGGCCACCACCTGCTTTCTTCTGTCATTCTTATGAGATCGCTTCCCTAGGATACGCGAGCGTTACAAAATAGAGAAGCGCACTGATCGAATGAAAACAATTCGTAAAAGGAATGTCCCGTGCTCGAAACTATAGAAACGACCATCCAAGAGCGCAAGCTCTTCAATGCCGCATCGCCATGCCTGCTTATGGTGTCCGGGGGTTCTGATTCGGCTGCGCTCACCTATATCATGCATGATCTTCGTATGCGTGGTCTTGTAGGACCGCTGGCGTGCTTGCATGTGAATCACAAGCTTCGCGGTCAAGATGCCGAAGACGATCAGCGCTTCGTTGCCGCGCTCGCTGAAGCACTCGATATTCCCTTCTTTTGCTGTGAAGTCGATATTGCACTCTTGGCGCGTGAGAGCGGTGCAAATATCGAAGCCCTTGGTCGTCAGGAGCGCTATATTGCGGCGCATGAAGCGCTCGAGAGTCTTTGTCGGCATGAGATGCTTCCGCTTGCTGAAGGGCGCATTGTTACTGCGCACACGCAAGACGACCGCGTCGAGAACTTCTATATGCGTTCGATAAAAGGCACAGGACCTGGAGGATTTCGTTCGATGCTCTATCAGAACGGTCCGGTGGTTCGCCCTTTGCTGAATGTTTCGCGCACGCAATTGCGTGAGTACCTTCTACATCGTGCCCAGAGCGGAGATGCGATCGTGCGCGATGATGAAGGAGAGCTTTGGCGCGAGGATGCGACCAATGCTCATACCGATCGCTTTCGTTCCTACGTCCGTCATACCATCGTTCCTGCAGCAAAGCAGCACAATGCCCGCTTACTCGATACGCTTTGTCGAACGATGGATCTCATCGCAGACGAGGACGATTTCATGGAAGACCTTGCACAGCGCGAGATTGCTCTCCATGTCGAGAAGGGTGATGGTCAAGCGCTGCTGTTGCCAGGTTTTGGAGAGCTTGTTGTACCAATCGAGCGGAGGGCGATCAAGTCGATCCTCGAAGAGCTTATTGGCTCAGAAGGTCGTATCGAGAGCGCCTCGATCGAAGCGGTATTGCAGGCATTCGATGAGCAGGGTGCCCCAAAGGGAGGCTATGTTGCAAATATCCAAGGCGATCTTGCAGTGAGCGCTAACAAACGCGGTGTCCTGATCGAGCCTATGGCACGCTTTCGCGCACGCCGGAAACGAGCATAAAAACGAGCTTGTCTCGGGCATAATAAGAAAATATCTATTTACGATCCCGCAGAATTAGGAGTGCACATGGCAGAGCAGCCATCGATCCCCATCAATATCATCCTCGCTTCCAAGTCTCCTCGTCGTAAGCAATTGCTCGAAGAGGCCGGCGTGCATTTTACGGTCTTCACGGGATCGACCGAGGTCGATGAGTCGCTCGATCCCGACTTGTTAGCCGATCCACAAGAAGCGGTGAAGAAGCTCGCTGAGCGTAAGGCGGGTGCGGTCGTACAAGAGGTGCTTGCCTTAAATCCCGTAGGTCTGGGTATCGTGATCGGCGCAGACACGATGGTTGTGCTCGATGGAGAGATGCTCGGAAAGCCCTATTCAGCCGATCATGCGCGCGAGATGCTGCGCAAGCTTTCAGGCAGAACGCATGAGGTGATCACAGGCGTTTCGGTTTGGATGCTTCTTTTGAATGAAACTGAAGAAAAAGGCGGCGATGGCAACGTCTCCATCGGATTTCGTACTTTTACAGAGACGAGCCAGGTCACGTTCAAAGAATTGAGCGATGAGGATATCAATGCCTATGTTGCAACGGGCGAGACCATCGATAAAGCGGGTGCGTATGGCATTCAAGGTAAAGGTGCTGCGCTCGTCCAGCACTATGAGGGCGACTACAACAATATTGTCGGCCTTCCTGTCGATAAGCTTCTCGAGAACTTCCCTGACTTGCTCCGCCGCGAACTTGAGATTGAAGTCGTTGATAAAGAAGGGCAAGAGGATCGCGCCTAAACGACCACGCGGAGATGCTCGTTTAGGGGGCGCAAGATGTAGATTTATTGCAAATTTGTTGCAATTGTTCGTTGCGGACTCTCTTCGCAGAACTACCTGCGTGCCTTTTGTTAAACTAACCTATTAGGCCGTACAGCGGTCTGTATACGCTCGTCAAGAAAGAGGAACGGTGGAAGGACTACATCCCGATCTCGATCGCATTTTATTCTCTGAAGAACAGCTTCAGAACTGCGTGAGCGAAATGGGCGCTGCCATTACCCGCGATTACCAAGGCAAAGATCTTGTGGTCATCTCGGTCTTGCGAGGCGCAGCTCTTTTCATGGCAGATCTTGTGCGCAAGATCGAACTTCCGCTTGAGATGGATTTCATGGCTGTTTCCTCCTATGGCGCTGCAGCGAAAAGCTCAGGTGTCGTAAATATCCAAAAGGACCTTACGAGCGATATAACAGGTCGTCACGTACTCATCGCTGAAGATATCATCGATAGCGGGCTTACGCTTCAATATCTTTTTAACAACCTTGCATCGCGCAAACCTGCATCTATCGCGATCGCTTCGCTTCTGCGCAAGGATCTGCCTAGTCAGCCCGATCTTCCGTACAAATACGTGGGCTTTATCTGCCCAGATGAATTTGTGGTTGGCTATGGACTGGACTTTGCAGAGCATTACCGAAACCTTCCGTATATCGGCATCTTGAAGCCAGGCGTTATCGCATAGAGCACTGCTTTAAAGAACATCACTAGATAGGCAAGACTGAACAAGGAACATCGAATTTATGGCACAGGATCCAAATTCAAAGAACAATAAGCAACCGAATAAGTCGGGCAAACAACCGAATCGTCCAAAGCAGATCAATATCGTCACCATCGTAGTGCTTGCACTCGTGGCGATATTCTTCTTTTCGATGATCACGCGCATGCCTGCTGGTTCTTCGGATGGCATTACCCAGACCGATTCGCTGCTCACCTCGGAGTTCACCCAAGCGGTCGAGCAGGGAAGAGTCGAAACAGTTGTGTATGATGCTGGCGGAGAGACTATCTCGGGCACCTACTATCCTGCGCAGACTGCAGGAGTAAGTGCGGCAGATGCGTTCAATACCGGTATTGAGGCGATCAATTCGCAGCTGGGTACCATCATCAATGACGGTGCTCGTCTTGGCACCATTGAGCCGAGCATCCTTTCTGCTAAGACGCTGGGCAACATGCACAATTTCACTTGTACATGGGTTGGCCAAGATACACTGGGTGAGCTTATGGCTTCCCATCCCGAGATCGAATACAGCATCACGTTGCCATCGCCATGGGGTTCGATCTTCCTTTCGCTGTTACCCATTTTGCTGATCGCAGGTCTGCTGTTCTTCTTCTTCTCGCAGATGAACAAGGCGAACAACTCGCAGATGTCATTTGGCAAAGCCAAGGCGAAGAAGTCGGTCGAAGAGCATCCTGATGTTCATTTCTCAGATGTTGCTGGTGTCGATGAAGCGGTCGAAGAGATGCAAGAGATCAAAGACTTTCTCGATAATCCTGCGAAGTACCAGGCAATGGGTGCGAAGATCCCGCGCGGTTGTTTGCTTGTAGGCCCTCCGGGCACGGGCAAGACTTTGCTGGCACGAGCGGTAGCGGGCGAGGCAGGCGTGCCATTTTTCAGCATTTCTGGCTCTGATTTCGTTGAGATGTTCGTCGGCGTTGGCGCATCGCGCGTACGCGATCTGTTCAAGCAGGCAAAAGAAGCTGCTCCGGCTATTATCTTCATCGACGAGATCGATGCGGTCGGTCGTCAGCGTGGTGCTGGCCTTGGCGGCGGACACGATGAACGCGAGCAGACCCTCAATCAGCTTCTTGTCGAGATGGACGGTTTTGAGGCGAACGATTCGGTCGTGCTCATCGCGGCAACAAACCGCTCGGACGTTCTTGACCCTGCATTGCTTCGTCCAGGGCGCTTCGATCGTCAGATCGTCGTTGATGTGCCCGATGTGAAGGGCCGCGAGAAGATTTTGAAGGTCCACGCAGAAAACAAGCCGCTTGCAGCTGATGTCAATCTGCCGCGTCTTGCAAAGCTTACTCCAGGGTTTACGGGTGCAGATCTGGCGAACCTGCTCAATGAGGCTGCGATTCTTTCTGCACGACGCAATAAGCACATCATCTCCGAGCAAGAGGTCACTGAAAGCATGGAGCGTGTGATTGCCGGTCCTGAACGTAAGGGTCGTGTGCTTGATGAACAGACACGCCGTACGATCGCATTCCACGAATCGGGTCATGCGCTCGTGGGTCATTTGCTCCCGCATGCAGATCCTGTGCATAAGATATCGATCATTTCGCGTGGTCGTGCGCTTGGCTATACGCTCTCTATTCCGAACGAGGACAAGGTTTTGAATTCACGCAATGAGATGCGCGATGAATTGGCAGTGTTCTTGGGTGGCCGTGTTGCCGAAGAGATCTTCTGCGACGATATCACCACGGGCGCTTCGAACGACCTTGAACGTGCGACCAAGATGGCTCGCTCGATGGTCACGAACTATGGCATGAGTTCCGATCTGGGCGTTCAGGTCTTCGGTCAGCCTAACCATGAAGTGTTCTTGGGTCGAGATTACGGCAATACGCAGGACTATTCCGAAGAGACAGCGCGTCGCATCGACGAAGAGGTGGCACGAATCATGCGTGAAGCGCACGATCGTGCCTATGAGATCCTCTCGGCTCGTAAGGACCAGATGAACCTTATGGCTTCGGTCTTGCTTGAGCGCGAAACAGTCGATGGCGATGCTTGTACAGCGCTGCTTGACAACAAGTGGGCCGATTACTTGAAGCTTGAGCAAAGCGGAGTGCCTCAGCAAGCAGCTAATACGCTTGCGCCCAAAGAAGAGAAGCGCGCCGATGAATCTACAGATTCTCTATCGAGCGCTCAGTCAAACGTCCAGCCGAGCTCACCTGCGCAGCCAGCGGAAGCTTCTGAGCAGCCGAAGAGCGCAGACGATGCCCCTGCGAGCCCAGCGGATGAAGAGGACAAGGTGTTCTTGGATGGCTTGGAGCAGAAGATCAGGGATATGCAGAAGAGCCAGGATGGCGAAGGCGAAGACAAGACCAAGTCTGATCAATAACACGAATCGAAGGATGCTCGTCTATGATCTGGAAATGCGCTCAGTATAACTTTGATGCGAAGATGCCCATTATTATGGGCATCTTGAATCTTACGCCCGATTCATTTTCTGACGGTGGCTCATATGCATCAGAAGAGGACGCGATTGCACGTGCGCTTCAGATGGTTGAAGAGGGTGCGCTCATCATCGATGTCGGCGGTGAGTCAACCAGACCCGGAGCTTCACCCGTAACAGAAGAAGAGGAATGTGCTCGCGTTCTTAATGTTGTACGCGCGCTTGCAAAGAAGGGTATCTGCGTCAGCATCGATACACGCCATGCTTCAGTTGCCCGAGCTGCTCTCGAAGCGGGTGCTTCCATCATCAACGATGTTACTGGCTTTCGTGATCCGGCTATGGTCGATGTTGCGGTGGCGTGCGATGCTGGCCTGGTCGTCATGCATATGGGGGGAGAAAGCCCAAAGACTATGCAAGATGATCCACGCTACGATGATGTCGTGGCGGAGGTTTCGGCCTATTTGGTCAATCGCGCAGAACTTCTTATCGAAAAAGGAGTCGACCGCGCCCGAATCTGTCTTGATCCAGGTCCAGGTTTTGGCAAGACCGTCAAGCAGACCATCGAGCTCATGCGTAACTTCCATGAGCTAAACCGTCTTGGTTTTCCCACTATGGTCGCAGTGTCTCGAAAAAGCTATATTGGCGAGGTTTATCACATCGATGATCCGAAAGAGCGTGATGAAGCTTCTGCGGCTGAAGCGCTCATGGCTGTTGAATTGGGTGCATCGATTATTCGTACGCATAATGTTGCGCTCACAGCAGCTGCACTCGCAGAGAACCTTCGTCCGTATGCGCTCATTGGCATGGGTTGCAATGTTGCGCTCGTTGCAGACGAAGGGGAGGAGCGTGAGGGCAAGATCGCGCTTTTGAACAAAGCGATCGGTGATATGTGCATGTTGCCCGATACGCAGATCATCGATATTTCAAGCTACTACGAAAGCGAGCCGGCGTATTTCGAGGATCAAGACCTTTTTGTCAATGCAGTTGTGCTGCTTCGTACCGGTCTTCCGCCTCAAGAGCTTCTTACCTACTTGCAGGCGATCGAGAATAGCCTTGGCAGGGTGCGCACTCAGAAGAATGGACCACGTACCTGCGATCTCGATATTCTTGATTACCAAGGCTATGTGTCTGATCTTGAAGCGCTTACGTTGCCTCATCCGCTCTTGCTCGAGCGTGATTTTGTGGTCAAGCCGCTCCTAGAATTGCTTCCGCGTCATGAATTAGCCAACGGTAAAGCGGTCAGCGATGAAGGCGTGCGCTATGGAAAGGCATGGAAGTGCTAGCAGAATGCATGGTGCCGCTCGAAGCTGATCTGAGTGGATTTTGGCATCTCTATACGTTCGATACGGTTGATTCGACCAATACGCGCATCAAAGAGGCGATCAGGCAAGGCGCACAGGAAGGCACTTGCTTTGCGGCGCATGAGCAAACGAGTGCATACGGAAGACAGGGAAGATCGTGGTCAAGCCCGAAAGGGGGCCTATATTTCTCCTTTATCCTCGATCCGCTGAGCGCCCATCCTGAAGCGAAGAAGATGCTTTCTGATCTTCCTGCTCTTAGCTTGATCATGTCGCTTGGTATTCAAGCGGGACTTTCTTCGTTCGCAAATAGCGACAAGATCAAGATCAAGTGGCCAAACGATATCGTGGTCGTCCGGGAAACGGGTTATGCCAAGCTCTGCGGAATTTCGCTCGAGACCGTGTGCGGAAAGCTATGCTGTGGGGTCGGTATCAACGTTTGCCACCATTCTGTAGCTAGGGGCAACCAAGATTCGCTCAAGCCTTCTTCTGCATACGATATCGCGTATCTGGAGGATATGTGCACAGATCGGAATATCCAGGCAGATAGGGATGCGGTATTCGAGAGGCTCCTATCCGAGATGCTGCGCGCTATTATGCGCTCGTATGAGCAATGGCTTCAACAGGGTATCGAGCCTCTGATGGATCGTTATAACGAATTGCTTTTCAATATGGACAGCAAGGTCGTGCTCGAAACGATCGACGGCAAGGCGCTCTATGAAGGAACCGTGCTCGGCGTAGATCCAACAGGCGAGCTGCTCTTGAAAGATTCAAATGGCAAGGTGGTACATGCAGCCTCTGGCGAGGTCCATACGCGTACGATCAGCTGAACAAGGCTTTGATGCCGATAGCGATGAGAACAAGACCGCCAAGAATGCTCGCTTTGCTCCCGAGCTTCATTCCGAAGCGAGCCCCGATCAGAAGTGCGACGATACAGCAGATGAACGTGGTAAGACCGATGATGCTTGCCGCGATCGCGATGTTTAACGAAAGCGCAGCGAAGCTCACCCCAACGGCGAGCGCGTCGATGCTCGTAGCGAGCGCTTGAAAGAAGAGGATGGGCAGTGTGATCTGGGCTTTCTTCTCGTCGACGCTCCCGTCTGTTTCATGAAAAGCATCCCAGAGCATCTTGGCGCCGATGGCGCCAAGGATGATAAACGTGATGAGTCCTGCATAGTTGTCTATGAAAGAGCTGATAAGAGAGCCAGCAAAGTAGCCGATCAAGCTCATGGCAGCCTGAAAGATGCCAAAGAAGACTGGCATGAGGAAGCGATGAAGGCGATCGCTTTGATGATAGGCAAATGCGTTCGAGATGGTGACCGCGAAGGCGTCCATCGAAAGTGCTATGCCGATGAGTAATAGTTCAAGAATATTCATGAGTGCTTCCCATGATAAAGAAATTCATCCGCTCTTCTCAACCATTTATACGAACAAATGGAACATGTTCGCCCTCGAACGGCTATAAATCTACTATAGTTAATAGGCAATGATTTCATATGGAATCAATAGGCAGGGCAAATTAGAGAGGAAGCAGGTATGCCAGAGCAAGCCGTAGTACGTACAAGGTCAAAGAGTCGTTCGGTCGTTTATTGTGCAGCAGCCATCGCATGTATGGCAGTCACTGCATGGGTCACGGTGCCCATTGGCCCAGTTCCGCTCTCCCTTGCGCCTCTTGCGGTATTCTTCACGCTCTTTGCGCTCAAACCTCGCGAGGCATTCATCGCAATCTGCGGCTACATCATCCTCGGTGGTCTTGGCTTGCCCTTGTTTACGGGCTTTCGTGGCGGTCTTGGTGCGCTGCTTGGCCCAACGGGTGGCTTCCTTATCGGAGATATCGTCGGTGCATTCTGTGCGCTTTCAGTTGGTTTGCTTGTGACGAAGCGTTCGCTTTTTGAATCTGACAAGACACTCTCGCTGTTTGGCAGCAAAGTCTCCCGCGCCTTCTTCTACCGCAATCTTGTGGTTGGTCTTGTCTTTATGGTCGTGCTGTATCTGTTTGGATGGATGTGGCTCATGATCTCAGGGAACCTATCAGCATCTGCTGCCTTTGTCGCTGCAGTTGCACCGTTCATTGTTCCCGATTTTCTGAAGATGGTCTTAGCGATCTTTCTCGCCCAGGCAGTGGGGGCTGCTCGCCGCAAGCTCTAGTGCCATCGTTGGCGAAGATGGGCTTATTGCGCAGGGAGATGGGCGCATTCATGCTCATCGTGTGGTCTTCGTGATCAACACGAAGAGGGGTCGTATGAAAAAGGGTGTCGAACATGAATCTTTCTCAACTTTATTACTTTAGAAAGCTTGCCGAGCTCGAACATTATGGAAAGGCTTCTGAAGAGCTATTCATCACACAGCCTTCGCTTTCTAATTCGATCGGCAATCTTGAAAAGGAACTCGGCGTACCACTGTTCGAGCGTGTGGGGCGTAATGTGCGTCTGACCTCTTACGGTGCAGAGTTCAACGAGCATGTATGCGTCGCCTTGAGCGAGATCGACAAAGCGATCGATCTTATGAAGCTGTATTCGAGTGGTCTTTCGGGTCAGATTCGCATAGGGGCGGTCATCTCGGTTCAGCGAAACTACTTACCGCTCTTGCTTAGCTCTTTTCGAAATGAATTCGGCGACAACATCGACTTCGACATCCATCAAGAGACCACCTACGACTGCTTGAAAGGCCTTCTTGATGGCAAGCTTGATGTGGCTTTCTGCGGAATGATCATCGACGAGCGCGATATCGTCTACGAGCCGGTCATCACACAGGGGCTTGTCGCGGGCGTTTCTGAGCGCCACGAGCTTGCTGGTCGCTCGAGCATCACGCTTGAAGAGCTGAAGAATTACAATCTCATGTCCTATCGCAAGGAATCCTTCGCTTCAACGTTGCTCGATGGGCTTTTCCGACGAGTCGGAATCGCGCCAAAGCAATCGTTCAATGATGAGATCAGTGCGGCATCGCTGGTCGTTTCGGAAAGCGATATGGTCGCGATCATGCTCGAAACGCTCGATGATATAGAGACACGTGGGTTTGTGAGCATACCGATCGAAGATGCGCCTAAGCCGTTCCATACGATTTATATGGCATACAAGGAAAAGGCATTCCGAAGCTGCGTTACCGATCAGCTTGTCGAATTCACGCACAAGTTTGCGCTGTTCCCTTCAGGAAAGATCGGCTCGCTGGAGGATTATTATTCGCGTGAGAAGATTCACTGCGAAGGTTTTGATCACAAGCGATAGCGCGCTTGCACACCATAACAACATCAATAAAAACTATAGGTCTTTGATCGCCAATTCAGCCTTATAGATGGGCAAACAAGCATAAATGACCATCAAAACCGCTCTATCCATAGACTATATGATATGGATAATCCCTTAATACATTCAGCTATACCTATATCATTTCTGAATCCTATCAGTTTTCCTGATGCGCCTATTGGACGCGTTCATTAAGGGAGTTGATAATTGATTACAGACTCACTTAGGTAGTCGGAGGGATTGATTCAGGGGCTCTTTCACTAACGTTATCCGATCAAATCGTGGTCGATTTTCGACCAAAGCAACGAGCAAAAGAGATGCGTTAGGGAATGAAGACTGCCTGAAAAAAAGAAAAGGAAGGTAAACATGGCAAATTGGTTCGCTACAGCTCCAGAGGAGCAACTTGCAGGCAAGACCGCGATCATCATGGGCGGCGGTTCTGGTATCGGTAAAGCAACTGCTGAGCAGTTCGCAGCTGCTGGCGCAAACATCATGATTTGCGGCGTACCTGAGCAGATCTGCCTCGATGCTGCAGAAGAGATCCGCGCAGAAGGCGGTAAGGCCATCGGCATGGTATGCGATGGTACCAAGGCTGATCAAGTACAGGCTATGATCGATAAGACGCTCGAAGAGTTCGGCGATATCGACATGCTCATTTCCACCGCAGGCATCTCCTTGCCTCGTATGAACGCAATGGAAGCAACCGAAGCTGACTGGGACAAGATCTTCGCTGTTAATGCTAAGGCGAACTTCTTCCTTGCAACTGCTGTTGCTCGTGTCATGAAGGATAAGGGTCACGGCGGCAAGATGGTTCTCATCTCTTCGCAGCGTGGCATCTCTGCTATGGAGAACATTGCTCTCTACAGCATCACCAAGGCAGCTGTTATGGGCATGGTTCGCTCGCTTGCTGTCGACTTCGCTCCGTATGGCATCACCGTCAACGGCATCGCTCCGGGCTATGTTATGACCCCGATGGTCGAGAAGGTATTCGCTGACAATCCTGCTCAGCAAGAGTACGTATATAGCCGCACCCCGAACAAGATCAAGATGGGCTCTCTCGAGGAAATGGCAAATGCTATTTACTTCCTCTGCTCGCCAGTCACTGAGTACACCACTGGCCAGACGCTCATCCTTGATGGTGGTTGGTCCATCCAGTAAAGCGTTTTGCACGTGCAGCCATTCGAACATGGCTGCACGTTTTTTCTTCCACTATTCTCATACCTATTGAAAGGGGTTATACATGGAAGGCGTAATGAATGCAGTTCACTGCGTAGGTCGTGAAGAGCCATGGCAGTATGTAGAGGATGCTCCTATTCCTCAGATCGGTGACGACGAGGTACTTTTGGAGATCAAGGCTGCTGGTATCTGCGGCACCGACCATTCTCTCCATCGTGGTCAGGAAGCTCTGTTCAACTCTTATGACATCACGTTCCCTGCGATCTTTGGCCATGAGTTCTCTGGCGTCATCGCTGAAGTGGGCAAGAATGTTCCGAGCAACCTTCAGGTGGGCATGCGCGTAACGGCAAACCCGATTCTTTTTGATGACACCTGCCCCTATTGCGACAAAGGTCAGGTCAACATCTGCGACAATCGTCCGTTCTACGGCACCGACCTGCCAGGCGCATTCGCAAAATACATGCCTATGCGTGCAACCAATGTCATCCCAATGCCTGACGATGTTTCCTTCGTCCAGGGTGCTCTGCTCGAGCCATTGTGTGTAGCACTCAACGCTGTCGAGCGCGTACATCCTGAAGCTGGTGACACCGCACTTGTTATGGGCCCTGGCCCGATCGGCTTGCTCATGATCGCTGTTCTGAAGCAGGCTTATGGTATTCAGAAGGTTATCTGCTCTGGTCTTGCAATGGATACGAAGCGTCTTGCTGTTGCTGAACAGCTCGGTGCTATCACCATCAATGGTTCTGAAGAAGATGTTATCGCTCGTGTTGCTGAGCTCACCGACGGCCGTGGCCCAGAGCTCATCCTTGATGCAGCTGGTCACTACACGGTTGCTGAGCAGGCGGTCGAGATGATCGCTAAGAACGGTAAGATCGGCATCACCGGTCTGCCCGCTCAGGCTTCTTCTATCCACATGAACCCGATCGCTATGCGTCAGATCAGCATCATCGGTTCTCGTGCTTACGAGCGTAAGCATTGGCGCCAGGCACTGTCTCTGCTCGCTAATGGCCTCGACATCTCTCCTGTTGCTAGCCACGTTCTTCCTCTTAAGGACTTCGAGCATGGCATGGAGCTCATCGATGCTGGTGAAGGCCTCCGCGTTATCCTCGAGCCGTAATCTACTGGCTTGAAATAACGCTCTCTCCCGTATAAGGGGAATTGGAAAGCCCCGGTTTTCTACCGGGGCTTTTGTTAAACACGTTCATTATTTTAGATTGGAGAAAATCTATGGCAGGTTTGGAAGGCGTAATCGTCGTTGACCTCACTCAGTATGCGGCAGGTCCCGCAGCTGCTCGTCTGCTCGGCGAAATGGGCGCAACAGTCATCAAGGTCGAGCCATTTACAGGCGACGAACAGCGCACTCAGGGTATGGCCTGGGGCATGAACTACAAGAGTGAATTTGACGATGTCGCATACGACTGCGGTTCTTTCAACAAAGAGTGGACCGCTATCGACTGCAAGAGCCCAGAAGGCCATGAGGCTATGATGCGCCTCTTGGACAAGGCAGACATTTTTGTCACCTCTTTGCGCGACGGCGCACTTCAGCGTCTCGGTCTTGACTATGACACGCTTCATGCGAAGTTCCCGAAGCTCGTTTGGGCTCAGAACCGCGGCTATGGTCAGTATGGTCCTATGAAGGACGCAAAGGGCTTCGACGCTACTTCATTTGCGGCACGTTCTGGCTTCGTTGCTTCTATTCCTCAGAACAACGAGCACTATGAGCCAGGCAATTCGCCTATCGCATTTGGTGACTGGAATACGGGTTGTGCACTCACCGCTGGCATCCTCGGTGCATATGCTGGTGCACTTCGTACGGGTCAAGGCGATAAGGTCACCACGAGCCTCTACCATGTTGGTACCTGGGGAATGACCTGCTCGCTCATCACCGCGCAGCAGGGCGATCAGCACCCCAAGGATCGCATGAAGGCAAAGTGCCCGACCAATAATTCCTATCCTTCGAAGGATGGCATCTGGTTCCTCATGTGCTTTGGCAATTACAACAAGTATTGCCAGCTTGTGTTCGAAACGCTCGAAATGGATCCGAAGTACTTCACCGATCCAGAGCTCAACACGCTCGAAGCGCTCGCTAACAACGGCCGTTATGTCGAGGTTGTTGAAGCGATCCAAGAGGCTACCAAGAAATTCGACTTCGAAGAGCTCGAGCGTCGCTTCCGCGAGAATGATATTCCGTTCGAGAAGATCCAGACCGTCGCAGACGTTCTGAACGACGAAGAAGCATTTGCAAATGACCAGCTTCGTAAGATCAAGTACACCAAGCAGGGCCCGACCTCTCAGTTCACTGAGGACGACGAATACATCGTCACTACACCTCCGTTCCGTCTGGACTCCATTGGTGATCCGGTGCTCTATCGCAGCCGCCCTGTTGGCTACGACACCCGCAAGATCCTGAAAGACGTTGCGGGCTACACTGATGCAGAGATCGATAAGCTTGCTGCAGACGGTGCAGTCATGGAATATGACGGCGATCCACTGCCTCCTGAGGTTTTGGAGCCCAGCTTCGGTCCGAACTCTAAGAAGACGAAATAAAGGTGGTTAACTAATGGCAAAGAACACTCCATTTTCTGGTATTACCGTTCTCGACTTTTCTCGTTACCTTCCTGGTGGCTATGCAACTCAGGTCCTCGCAGACCTCGGTGCAACGGTCATCAAGGTTGAAGACACCGGTCTTGGCGACTTCATGCGCCACGACTATCCGACCAAGGGTGGCGGTATTTCTTACTACATCACCGCGCTCGGTCGCAACAAGAAGTCCGTTTCTTTGAACCTGAAGAACGAAGAAGTGGTCGATTGGTTCTTGAAGATGGCAAAAGAAGCCGACATCATTGTCGAGAGCTTCCGCCCAGGCGTTACCGCAAAGCTTGGTATCGACTATGAATCAGTCAAGAAGATCAACCCCGGTATCATCTACTGCTCCATTTCTGGTTACGGTGCAAACGATCCTCGCTCGAAGAAGGCGCAGCACGACCTGAACATGCAGGCAGATGCTGGCTATCTATCTGTGAACCACGGTTCTACCTCTCCGCTGCATCTGTGCGACCTGTCTTCAGGCATGGTTGCAGGTCAGGCATTGCTCGCTGCATTGTATGCACGTACGGTGACCGGCGAAGGTTCCTACATCGACATCTCTATGTTCGATTGCTTCGTATGGTGGAACTCCTTGCTCGACAGCCGTTGGTGCTTCAACGATGGCGAATGCAAGCGTGACGACCTTGAATATCCTTCTACGGCATACAACGTCTATGAAACTGCTGATGGCGGCAAGCTTGCACTTGGCATGGTCGAGGCGAAATTCTGGGAGCCCTTCTGCGATGCAATCGGTCATCCCGAGATCAAGCCAACGGGTCTCATGCGTCGTTGGGAAGCTCCTGAGGCTTTCGAGATCGTTGAAGAGACCATTAAGAGCAAGACTACCGATGAGTGGATGAAATGGCTCGAGGATAAGGACTTCTGTATCGCTAAGGTCAACTCCAAGACTGAAGCGGTCGAGCAGATCACGCGCGAGAATCCCGAAGCGCTCGCTTGGGTTGAATTCCCGCATGTTGGTCGCGTGCTGCAGACTGGTCTGCCGCACCACATCTCAACAATCCCAGTGGAAATCTCCGAGTTCGAGGCTCCTTCGATGCTCGGTGAGGACACTGAGATGTACCTTAAGCAGGTCGGCGCAGATGATGCGACGATCGCACGTCTTAAGGAAGAAGGCGGCATCCGTTTGGGTGACGATATTGAGCCTGAAGAGGATCGAGCTCCAGTTAAGCCTGCATAAGGCCACGATTCTTTGTCAGGAAATCTTTCCTTCCAACGCAAGATGCCGGCTCTGTGCCGGCATCTTGTGTATGGAGCATAGGTTACGAAAGGGAAACACGATGGATTTTTCACTCACTACCGATCAAGAGCTCTTCATCGAAAGCGCACGAGAATATGCCGATCGCTATTTTACTGAAGAAGCAGTGAAGCAGGCTTATGAGGTCGATCATCATATCAGCGTTGAAGCCGCAATGGCCTACCGCGAGGCTGGTTTCATGCATTTAGGCTTGCCTGAAGAAGTTGGAGGCATTCCGTGCGACAAGCTCACGCAGATCATCCTCACGGAAAAGCTGCATGAATTCACAGGCACAGCACTTCCGTTTACGACCGATACCAACTCGATTACTGACGTGATCGATTTCGGCACCGAGGCACAAGCACAGCTGATCATGGATGCGATCGAAAACGTTGAGAGCACCTGCATCGCTTGTACGGCTATCTCGGAGCCTGCAGCGGGTTCTGACAATAATGCGATGACCTGCATCACGACCAAGCAGCCAGACGGCACCTACTTGTTGAAGGGCCAGAAGACCTGGGTAACGCTTGGCGGGCTTTCTGTTTACACAATCGTTATCGCAAAAGACGAGGATCCTTCTTACGACAATGACAAGTATTCCCTTTGGCTTGTTCCCAATGATGCAGAAGGATTTACTATCGGTCATCTCGACAAGGTTGGTCAGCAGACTATCCCCTTTGTCGATTGCTTCTTTGATAACGTGGTTCTTACAGAGGATATGCGTATCGGTGCTCCCGGAGAAGGCTGGAAGCTGCTCATGAAGAAGCTTGAATTCGAGCGTTGCTTGGTTGTAGCGCAGGCATTAGGTCAGGCTCAGGCGGTTATGAACGATGCAGGTGCATACTGCTCGGATCGCATCTGTTTCCAAAAGCCGATCGGCAAGCTTGGCGCAATCCAGGATCATTTGGTTGCGATGGAGAACATCCTTGAGAATGTGCGTACGCGTCTTTATCGCGTGGTAAGCATGCTCGATAAGGGCGAATCAACACGTCTTGAATCGGCACTTCTGAAAAGCTATGCATGCCAGAACCTTACTGAAGTCGCTGACCATGCGCTGTCGATCTATGCGGCTATTGGTTATACCAAGGAACTGCGTGCAGCCCGCATCTGGGCTGACTTGCGTGGCTATGAGATGGCGGGTGGCACGACTGAGGTCATGGACTATATCGCTGGTCGCCAGCTGGTCAAGAAATACGCAGCTAAATAGCATAGTATGCCTAAACCATGGCGCGTCTAAACTGCAGGTGTGTCTAAAGTAGGCGCGATTAGCTGCAGGTGTACCTAAAGCAGGTACGTTTCAACTGTAGGTGTGTCTAAAGTTGGCAAGCTTAAGCTGTAGAGGAATGTAAGAGCGGGTGAAGAGCGCCCGCTCTTCTTATTTGCAGTAAATATGCTGTTTTTTGCAAGAAAACTACGTTTGTATGCACAAAACTAGGGAATTAAGGGCAATTCGCAAGCAATTTGGAGTGCAATTCTGGCACGCAGCAGCAAAAGCCCAGGTCGGATTTCATCGTGTTAGCCTGGATGTGCATACAAGCGCGTATTTCATGCAAAAAATCGCATTCCTGCTGCGTGAGACAATCACAACAGCAAGACCAGATATTAGTTATCGACCACCGAGGGAAAAGCGATGAGAAAGACCGCACCGCCTTCAGGAGCATTGAAGGCGGTGATATTGCCGTCATTGCCTTCAACGATCGCATGCACGATAGGAAGCCCAAGCCCTGATCCTCCTTTTACGCGTGCGCGCGAAAAATCAGTACGATAGAAACGCTTGAAGAGCAGCGAAGGATTAATATCCCCAAAGCCAACGCCATTGTCCTTGACGGCGATGATCGACCTATCTTCGACACCAGAGAGCATGACTTGGATCTTGCCCCCATCAGGAACATGCTTGCATGCGTTGTCGATCAGGTTGATAAATGCCTGCTTCAATCGATCTGGATCGATAAGGATATCGGGTGCTTCGCCAGTAATGGTGAAGTCGATATCTTTCTTTTGGAAGTTCGCATTGAGGATCTCGCCAACTTCCTCAGCGACGTTCTTGATATTAACGCGCTCGATGGCCGTGGGGGAGTCTTCCTGAATGTGGCGCAACGAGATGAGATCATTTACAAGGTTATTGAGTCGCTTTGCTTCTGAAAGCGTGATCTGCAAGAAATGCTGACGCATGGAAAGAGGCATATCAGGATCCATCATCAGTTCAGTATTTCCGCTGATAGCGGTAAGAGGCGTTCGGAATTCGTGGGCAACGTCAGAGATGAATTCTCCTTCGCGCTGCTTTAAGAGTGCGATTTCGTCCTTATAGCTCTCTGAAGCATCGATCAAGTCTTCGATGGCATGAGAGAGCTCTTCGCTCTCGTGAAGTCCATGGCGGATCTTGAAAGAGATATCGTAATCACCCGCCTGATACTGGCGAACACCTTTTACAAGCGCGCTGAAAGGGTGGCTGGTGAAATAAGCGATAAGCAGGCTCAGGCAAAAAGCGATGCAGCTGATCGGGATGACCAGCACAAGGATCCAATGTGACGCATGAAAGAAGTGAATGCCGCACACGCAAGCAATACCACTGCTGAGCGCAGCAAGAAGCGTACAGGTAAAGGCGACGTGGGTTGCAAGCCTCATAGAAGCTTCGCCACGCTATTTTTTGAAGCGATAACCGTAACCGCGCACGGTCTCGACCACTTGAGGATTGTAGCCAGCCGCTTCGATCTTGTCGCGAAGACGTTTGATGTGTGTGTCGACTGTCTTCGTTTCGGTGATGAATTCCCAGCCCCATGTCTCGCGAAGCAGGTCTTCACGAGAAACCACCTTGCCAGCGTTGTGCATAAGGCAGCTCATCAGCTCGAATTCGCGAGGTGTCAGGTCGATCGGGCCATGTTCGCCGATAGCAGTATGCGCATCGTCGTCGAGCACGATACCGCTCGCGTTCACCTCAGCTGAGGTATTCGTTGTTGCTTGCGATCGGCGCAGCAATGCACGCGTACGTGCGATAAGTTCGCGAATGCCGAAGGGCTTGGCGAGATAGTCGTCGGCACCAAGCTCAAGGCCAATGATCTTGTTCACTTCGCCATCGCGGGCAGACAGGAACAGGATAGGGGTGTCGTATTTCGAGCGAATGCGACGGCAAAGTTCGTAACCGTCGATGCCAGGAAGCATGATATCGAGGATGTAGAGATCGTAGGGTTTTTGCTCGATGAGTTCGAGTGCTTGTTCGCCATCTGCGGCGGTATCGACGGAGTAGTTTTCCTTTTGAAGCGCATAGCTTACAAATTCAGTGATGGACGGTTCGTCGTCAACTACAAGGATGCGTGCAGGAGTATGATCCATATTCTATCCCTCTCAATATCCATTGCGAGCTTTTATCAACCAAACGTTAACGCAGCTCTTTCCCCTTATGCAATATGGTAGCATTCGTTTTACGATTTACTGATTATAATCGCCGAGCAATACAAAAATATGCATCCGTGAAAGGTACGTTGAGATGCTTTTAGTGGTAGATATCGGTAACACCCATACTGTTTTGGGTATCTATGATGGCGAGCGCTTGATTCATATGTGGCGACTTGCCACAAATGTCGAATACACCAGCGACGAATTGCGCATCAAGCTTCATGCGCTCCTTGATGCAGAAGGCATCGATGCTAATGCGGTGAGCGGTGCTATTCTCTGCTCGGTCGTGCCAGCACTTACGCATAACTGGGAAAAAGTATGCGAGCGATCCTTTGGCATCATGCCTTTGGTGGTCTCTTCGTCCACCTGCGCTCATTTGCTCAATATTGATGCAACCTCGTTCACCGAGCTTGGCGCTGACCGCGTTGCTGATGCGGTGGCAGCCAAGGCGATCTTCGGTGCTCCTGTGGTGGTCGTTGACTTCGGTACTGCTACCAACATGGAGGTCATCGACAAGGATGGAGCTTTCGTGGGGGGCGTCATTGCGCCGGGTGTTGAATCTTCCATGCGCTCTCTCATGTCCCGTGCAGCGCTGCTTCGTGCAGTCGAGCTCGAAGACCCTGGCATCTCGATCGGGCGCGATTCTTCAGAGGCTATCCAGATCGGTGTCGTGTGCGGTGAGGCTGCGCGTGTCGATGGTTTGGTGGATCGCATTCATGAACAGCTTGGTTACACCACGAAGGTGGTGGCAACAGGCGGGCTTGCGCATCGTATTGCACCGCTTTCGCGAACGATTACCGAAATCGATGTCGAACTGACCTTACAAGGATTGCGGCTGATTTACGACGATCTGAAAAAGTAAGATATTTCTCAGATTCATTTCGAGGAGAAAGAGGGGCCCGACGTGTTGTCAGACATTGAAATCGCCCAAGCAGCAAACCCGATCGATATTTCCGAAGTAGCCAAGAAGGCAGGGATCGCTCCTGACTATCTGGAATGCTATGGCAAAGCGAAAGCGAAGGTTGACTATAACCTGCTTCGCGAAAAGGAATACCAGCCAGGTAAACTCATTCTCGTTACTGCTATCAACCCCACTGCAGCTGGTGAAGGCAAGACCACCACAACGGTCGGTCTTTCCGATGCGCTCTCCAAGATGGGAAAGAATGTGGTCGTTGCATTGCGCGAGCCATCGCTTGGTCCTGTCTTTGGCGTGAAAGGCGGTGCTGCAGGTGGCGGATATGCCCAGGTCATCCCTATGGAAGACATCAACCTGCATTTCACGGGCGATTTTCACGCGATCGGAGCGGCCAATAACTTGCTTGCTGCGATGCTCGACAATCATATCCAACAAGGAAATGAGCTCGGTATCGATGTGCGCCGCATCACCTGGAAGCGTGTTGTGGATATGAACGATCGTCAACTGCGCAATATCGTGTGCGGTTTAGGTGGCACAAAGAGCGGTATGCCACGTGAAGACGGTTTCGATATCACGGTTGCTTCCGAGGTCATGGCTATCTTCTGTCTTGCGACATCCATTACCGATCTGAAAGAGCGTCTCGGACGTATCGTCGTGGGTTATACCTATGAAGATGAACCAGTCACTGCTCACGATCTGGGTGCAGATGGTGCGATGGCTGCACTATTGAAAGATGCTCTGAAACCCAATCTTGTTCAAACGCTCGAGGGAACACCTGCATTCGTTCACGGTGGTCCTTTTGCAAATATCGCTCATGGATGTAATTCGATCATGGCAACGCGCATGGCACTCGCGCTCGGCGACTACTGCGTGACTGAAGCCGGCTTCGGTGCAGATCTGGGTGCTGAGAAGTTCCTCGATATCAAGTGTCGCCTTGCGGGGCTTGAGCCTGATGCGGTCGTTGTAGTTGCTACGGTGCGTGCACTTAAGAACCATGGCGGTGTGGCAAAGGAGGATCTGAACGAAGAGAATCTCTCAGCGCTCGAAGCAGGTCTTCCGAATTTGCTCCAGCATGTCGAGAATATCCGTAACGTCTATGGGTTGCCTTGCGTGGTCGCGATCAATGAATTCCCGACCGATACGGAAGCAGAGGTCGATCTTGTTCGTCGTAAGTGTGAAGAGCTGGGCGTAAATGTCGCGCTTTCCCAAGTGTGGGCAAAAGGCGGCGAAGGCGGCCTTGAGCTCGCCGAAGAAGTCGTTCGTCTTTGTGACGAGAATAGCAAGCTCACGTTTGCATATGAGGATGATCTGGGCCTTGCAGAAAAGATCGAGGCTATCGCAAAGCGCATCTATCATGCCGATGGTGTCGATTTCACGACAGCGGCTACCGAAGAGATCAAGAAGCTCGAAGCTTTAGGCTTTGGTAACTATCCCGTTTGCATGGCGAAGACCCAATACAGTTTTTCAGACGATCCCACCAAACTAGGGGCGCCGAAAGATTTCCGCATCACTGTTCGCCAAGTCAAGGTATCTGCAGGTGCAGGATTCGTGGTTGCGCTCACTGGCGACGTGCTCACGATGCCAGGGCTCCCGAAATCGCCTGCAGCGCTTCGTATCGATGTGGACGAAACAGGCAAGATCAGCGGACTATTCTAAGCGAGACTTCATATGGTCGATCGAACATTCATCGATGAACTAGCGAGCAAAGCGCCAACACCGGGAGGTGGCGGCGCTTGCGCTTATTGCGGGGCGCTTGCCGCGGCTCTTTCTTCTATGGTCTGCAACTTGACCTTAGGAAAGAAGGCTTACGAGGCAGTCGAGGGAGAGGTGAGCGAGGCTTGCGAAGAGCTTGCAAGCTTGCAGGATCGCCTCATCGAGCTGATCGACGATGACGCTCGTGCCTTTGCCCCGCTGGCTGTTGCCTATGCGCTACCAAAAGCAACCGCCGAAGAGCAAGCAGAAAAAGAACGCGTGTTGCAGCAGGCTCTTATCGAAGCATGTGAGGTGCCGTTGTCGATCATGCGCACGTGCGCTCGTGTGGTCGATCTGTCGCACATGCTCGCCGAGAAGGGATCGCGCCTCGCGCTTTCTGATGCTGGGGTAAGCGCGCTCTTTGCAAAAGCAGCTTTGCAGGGAGCATCGCTTAATGTGCTCATTAATTGCGCATCGATGAATGACCGCCATCGCGCAGAAGCTTACTTGAAAGAAGTGCACGATCTTTTGGATGAATACGGGCCCTGCGCGGATCGCGTATACGAGATGGTGGTGAAGGAGCTCGAGTCATGATCTCTCATATTCTTGGTTCAAAACCAGTCGTTGAAGCGATGAATGCCGATCTGCATCCACGCGTCGAATCGCTGCGCCAACAAGGCATTGTCCCAACACTGGCCATCGTTCGTGTTGGAAGCAAACCTGACGACATCAGTTATGAGCGTACTGCCATCAAGCGTGCCGAATTGCTCGATATTCGCGTACGCGTCTTTGAGTTGCCCGAAGACGCATCCCATGAGCTTATCGCCGGAGATATCAAGTTCATTAACGAAGATCCCTCTATCCATGGGTGTCTGATGTTCCGCCCGCTGCCAGAGCTTCTGGATGAAAAGGCGCTCTGCGATCTGTTGCTTCCTCATAAGGATATCGATGGCATCTCGACTGCTGCACTCGCAGGTATTTTCACCGATGATCCTGACTCGTTGCCACCTGCAACAGCCGAGGCCTGTATCAAGGTGCTCGATCACTATGGAATCTCGCTCAAGGGAAAGCATGTGGTCGTTGTTGGAAGAAGTCTTGTGATCGGCAAGCCAGTATCCATGATGCTCTTGCGTCATGATGCCAGCGTGACCATTTGTCATTCGAAGACTGAAAACCTTGCGAGCATCACGCGCAATGCTGATATCGTCATCTGCGCAACAGGACGCGCACGTGCCTACGGTGCAGAATACTTCACTGCTGGCCAGGTGGTATTGGATGTAGGGATCAACTTCGATGCAGAGGGTCATATGTGTGGCGATGTCGATTTCGAAGCGGTCGAGCCGCTTGTTGCTGCTATCACTCCAGTTCCCGGTGGCATCGGTTCGGTCACGACTTCTTGTACGATGGAACACACTATCATCTCTGCTGAGCGAAGCGTACGATAAGGCGATAGGGTGGAGATGGCGCAGATCATTCTGAGCAAGAGCGTCGAAGAGACGAAGCGAGCAGCTGCCGAATTGGCAAAGCTTGTCACTCCAGGTACGCTCATCGCACTTGACGGGGATTTGGGAGCGGGTAAAACGCATTTTGTGCAGGGCTTCGCGCAAGGCCTTGGCGTAAAGAGCCCCATTACCTCTCCAACGTTCAATGTGATGTGCCAGTACGACGATGGCCGCATGCCGCTCTACCATTTCGACTTGTATCGTCTCGATGACCCGCTTGAGCTTGAAGACATCGCATTCTACGACTTGGTCGAGGCTGATGGCGTGAGCTGCATCGAATGGGCATGCAAGTTCGTAAGCGAGATACCCACATCTGCGGTATGGGTTTCGATCAAGACCTGTGCCGATGGGTCGCGTTTGATAGATGCGAGCGCTCACGAGCCACAAAGCGAAGCGCTGGTGGGCGAGTGGATCGCACATCAGGCCTGAAGATGCTCGTCAAAGGAGCTCATTGATGCAGAAGGATCACATACTCGCATTCGATACTGCCAACGAGGTCATCGCAGTAGGTGTCGGTAAGCTTGAGCGCACTGATCGTTCGATCGAAGTGCTTGTATCCGAAGAGATTCCCGCATATCGCGCCTCGAACACCAAGCTCATTGCCTCTATCGAAACAGCGCTCGAGCGCGCACATGTCGATAAGGAGTCGATCGCATGCATCGTATGCGGCCGAGGTCCGGGCTCATTTACGGGTGTGCGCATCTGCGTTGCGAGTGCGAAGGGTATTGCACTCGGTCTTGGGGTGCCGCTCTTTGGTGTGTCTACGCTTGATGCGCAAGCGTGGGATCAGTGGCAGCGTGGGGTGCGTGGCAATGTGGTTGTTGTGGGCGATGCGATGCGCAAAGAAGTCTATCCTGTGCGCTATGTGCTCGACGACGATGGTATTACTCGTCTGAATGCCGATCTTGTCATTAAGGCCCAAGCTGCAAGCGAGTGGTTGGCATCAAATGATCCTTCAGATCTGCTGATCACGGGTGACGCGCTTACGAAATATGCCGACCTGTTTGCTCCCCATGGCACATTGGCAAGCGAGGCCTGTTGGCATCCAAGTGGGGCAGGGCTATTGCGCGCGGCTGTTCAAGCTTGGCGCGAAGGCGCTTTCGATCCAGATGATGCAGTGCTCGGCGATCCAGTGTCGCTCTTGCCAGTCTATACGCGTCTTTCAGACGCTGAAGAGCATGAGCGCGCCCGTCTTGCGAAGTTAGAGACTCAAAGCGCCTCATCTGATCAAACGATGAAGCAATCGCTTGCTGCGCATGCTGAGCAGGATCGCGATCTTGCAACGGGAGTGCAAGGGGATACAAAAAACCAGAATGGCTCTGTGTCGTCGGAGAATATGGCGCTTCGTTTTTGTCCACTCGATGCTTCGTGGGCCTCTCAGGTCGCTGCTCTAGAGGCAGAGGTGATGGGAAGTGATGCGTGGAACGTATCGCAGATCATCGACGACCTGCCGCGTCCTGATAGAACCTGGTGGGCTGCTTTCTTATCGAGCGACCCTGAAAGCCGCACGGTCTCGCACGAGACCGATACGCTTATCGGCTATGCGGGGGGCTGGATCGTCGATGGGCAGGTCCAGATCCTAAAAGTTGCCTCGAGCCCCGATCATCGTCAAAAGGGCATCGCTCGTGCACTCATTGCTCATGTGGCGCACGATGCGCGCGATCTTGGTGCCCAAGAGATGTCGCTGGAGGTGAGAGCTTCGAACACAGGAGCTCATCGCTTCTATGAACGTCTTGGCCTCAAGAACATTGGCACGCGTCCGCGCTATTACTCGGATAGAGAAGATGCTTTCATTTTTGAAGGTGCGCTGCCGGTGGCAAAAGCCGATGTAGCGGGGATGGATCTGCTCGTGAACAACGTCGCCTGTTCACCGCAAAAGGCTCCATCACACGATAAGCTCATCTTTGCTATCGAGACATCGTGCGATGAAACTGCTGCGGCGATCGTCAACGGAGAAGAGCAGATCATTGCCGATGTGGTGGCATCGCAAATCGATTTCCATGCGCGTTTTGGGGGTGTGGTTCCCGAGATCGCAAGCCGCAAGCATATCGAAGCGATCGCCGGCGTGGCGCTTGAGTGCCTCTATCGTGCGCGCGAGGCGCTCTCTGATCCTACACTTGGATGGAAGGATTTCTCTGCGATCTCGGTGACCTACGCACCTGGTTTGGTGGGCGCTCTTGTGGTTGGCCTTGCGTTTGCGAAGGGTTTGGCATGGGTGTGTGATCTTCCCTTGATCGGCGTGAATCACCTTGAAGGACACATCTACGCGAATAAACTTGCATGCCCCGACATCGAAGTACCTATGGTGGTCTCACTCGTCTCGGGTGGGCACACCATGCTTGTGTTCGTGAAGGGTTGGGGTGATTACGAAACACTGGGATCAACCCTCGATGATGCAGTCGGAGAAGCCTTTGACAAGGTCGCTAAAGCACTCGGTTTGGGATATCCGGGCGGTCCGATTATCTCGCGGTTGGCGCAAGCAGGCGATGCTAGCGCGATCAAGTTCCCACGCGCATTGCTCCATTCAGGTGACTACGACTTTTCGCTTTCAGGTCTCAAGACAGCGGTTCTTACGTACTTACAAAAGGAACAGCAAGCAGGGCGTGAATGGAACATGCCTGACATCGCAGCGAGTTTTCAGCAGGCGGTCATCGATGTTCAGATCGCCAAGGCACGAGCAGCTCTTGAGAAGACAGGTGCCAAAGAATTCTGTTTAGGCGGTGGTGTTGCAGCTAATCCCGCGCTACGAGAGGCGTACGAGCAATTATGCGCGCAGCAAGGGGTTCGTCTGACCATGCCGCCGCTCGCAGCATGCACGGATAACGCTTCCATGATCGCGCTGGTAGGGCTCGACCGTTTCGAGCAGCAGAAGTTCTTTGGGATCGAGTGTGATGTGGCTGCTCATGTTTCGCTCGACGACCCGTATTAAGCCGCTCCAAAAACCCTGATTGCTTTCACCGTGGGGTATGGCTACGATTATCACGCAGAAGGTATATCAAGGCGCATATGCACTTTGATAGGCTAAAACGAATGACCAAGAACTTCGAGGGCTATGACCGAATCGAACGAACAGAATCATGCGCATTCGATCGACACTGCAACAGGTGAAAACGCACCTGCGCAGATCTCGTCCGATCGTGTCCAGAAGATCTTTACCGATATTGCTTGGGACTATGAGCGATTCAATCGCCTATCGAGTTTCGGCCAGTACATCTCATGGCTCGAGACGCTCATCGACAGCTCGCCCATCACTTCCGATACACGCATGCTTGATATTGCAGGTGGCACAGGAGATGTGACCTTCATGGCATGCAATCGCAAGAAGCCAAAAGAGATCATTCTTTCCGACTACACGCCTGCCATGCTCGAAGTTGCCATGGAACGTCTTGAGGAAGGCGAGAATCGTGGCGTGCCAGTCGATCTTGCGGTGGTCGATGGGCAGGATATTCCTTACGAAAACGAAAGCTTCGACATCGTCACCATGTCTTATGGAATTCGTAATATGCCCAAGCGAGAACAGGCGCTCTCGGAGATGTATCGTATCTTGAAGCCAGGTGGGGCACTGTGTGTGCTTGAATTCTCGACACCACCCAATCCGCTCATGCGCCTGGGCTATCGCCTATATTTGCGTTTTGGTATTCCGCTTTGGGGCAAGATCTGCACAGGTGATGCGTCAGGTTTCATCTATCTCGCAAAGTCCATCAGGGCTTTTCCTGATCAGGCAGGTTTTGCAGCCATGCTCAAGAGTGCAGGCTTCAACAAGGTCGAATGGACCAATGTTACTTTTGGTGTTGCCGCTGTCCATATCGCATATAAGGATTAATTGAACCCCTCCTCCCTGTGAGCAAATCTGACCCTTCATCCGTGATAAGATATCGCGTGAGCTTTATACATCAGGAGGAAAGCCCATGCTGCTGTGCGCACAACATGTTTTACCCGTATCGTCTGCGCCGATCGAGAATGGCGCGATCTTGGTCAAGGACGGCACCATCGCCGATATCGGTCAAGCAGATATGATGCGCATGCGTTATGCCGATGAAGAGGTGCGCGATTTCGGTATGGCAGCGCTCTGCCCGGGCATGATCGACCTGTATGCGCGCCTTGAAGATGCCATCATGCGCGGCCTTATGAACGATGTGCCGTATGCTGCGTGGATGAAAGAGATCTCTGATCTGCGCAGGCGCCTCACTCCTGAAGAATCATACGAATCTGCCTATCTTGGTGCGCTCGAAGCACTTGCGAGTGGCATCACTACTGTGGGCGATGTCACCACGACTGGCTCGTGTGCAAAGGCTGCCGACAAGCTCGGTCTTCGTGCAGTGGTTTACCGCGAGATTTCTGCGATCGATAAGAATCTGGTTAACTACGCGCTAAAGAAGGGCGTCAGCGATTTGGAGAAGTGGTCAAAGGGCCTTACGTCCGATCGTGTTTCGTTCGGTCTGGCACCCGCACCGGTCTTTCAGTGTCATCCGCTTATCTACAAGACTGTCTCGCAGTATGCGCTCGAACATAACTTGCCAGTTGCGATTCGCCTTGCTGGCAGCCGCGAAGAATATCGTTTCGTCAAGCACGGTCGTGCGATCGAGAGCGATATTCGCTTCGAGCTTTCAGGCTTCATGGAGCTGCCCCCTTGGTTGCCAACGGGTGTCACACCGGTGAACTACGTGCTCAATTGGGATGGCTTCGATGCCGAAAACGTCATGGTGATCTATGGTGTTTGGGTCGATAGCGACGACATCAACAAGCTGAAGGAATACGACGTGGCGATCGCAGTTACGCCGAGCTTGAATGCGCAGTTGGGCATGGGTGTTGCTCCTGTCGATGAGTACTTGCGTGCAGGGTTGCGCGTGGGTCTTGCCACAGGTGCACCAGGCTCACTCGACTTCGTGGACATCTTCACTGAGATGCGTGTCGAGCTGCTTATCCAACGCGCACTGAATAATCGCGATTTCATCAGCGCTCAGACGCTTTTGGAGATGGGCACGCTCTCTTCTGCAAAAGTGCTTGGTATCGATGACAAGGTCGGCTCACTCGAAGTGGGCAAGCAGGCAGACATCATCGCGATCGACCTGGCGGGTTCACATCAGACTTCCATGAACGATCCAATCTTTACGCTTTTGAGCTCCGCATCGAACAATGACGTCATGATGACCATGGTCGATGGCGATATTCTCTTCGAGCGTGGTCAGTGGCATGTGGAAGGCTCCGATGTTGCGAAGAATATCGCGCGCGTGCTAAGCATCCGCAGCTCGCTTCGTCCGCAATAATTTACGAGCGATAGGAAGCTTCTCGTAACCTTCTTCGGTGTGTTTGCCTACACCACACCGAATAGAGCATCAAAGCTCCCGCTCGGTAAGGTAAAGTGACCTCATCGTAGGAAAGAGTTTTACGCAATGGCTGGAAAGAAACAGAAGATCTCTGCTAAGCAAGCTGAACAGCGCAGACAAGCTGCGATCGATCGCCAGCGTCGTGCTGCTGAAAAGCAGGCGCGCGCGGCGTTTTTGAAACGCGTGGGTGTTATCGTCGTATGCATCATCTTGGTTCTTGCGCTCTCGATCCCTACGGTCGGACTGATGGTTCTTGGCGGCGCTTCGTAAGACGGGCGCGCTCGTTTGGTAAAAGATTAGAGGCTGTGTCTTGTTTGGAATCGGCGGATTCGAGTTATTTCTCATAATCCTCTTCGGCTTCTTGATCTTCGGCCCCGATAAGCTGCCGGAGATAGCCAAGACGCTCGGTATGGCCATCAACAAATTCAAAAAAGCTAAAGACGAGATGGATGGCGTAATTCGCGAAGAGATATTTGATCCTTCGGCAGACGAGCCGTTCAAGAATCCTGCGCGTGCGATCGATCGTGCGCACACTGCAGCGAAGCAGAAGATCGAGCGTGCAGCCGATGAAGAAACTTTTGCCGAGCGCAAAGCCCGCTACGATCGCGAACGTGCCGAGATGAAGAAGCGCTCTGAGCTTGATCAGGCAAAGCAAGCCGAAATCGACGCGAATCGTGCGAAGATGCGTGCTGAGGCAGCGAAGAAAGCCGAATCAGCTGCACAACAAGCAACGAGTGGCGCTACAAGACCAACCGCAGACGAGCTTTATGGCAACGTACCCATGAACAAGCAGTTCATCCGTAGCGAAAAACCTGAAGCGCAAGATGCTGCTCCCAGTTCCGATGGGGGTGAGAAGTGATGCCTATCGGACCTGCGCGAATGTCGCTCATGGAGCATTTGGGAGAGCTGCGCATGCGCTTGGTGCGCATTGTGGTGGTATTGCTTATCGCATGCATCATCTTCTACCTCGGCACGCCTACCATTGCTCAGTTGCTTCTTATGCCCGTTGCGCAGTACCTACCCGCAAACGAGAGCGGGGAAGTACTGCTCAATGTGTTCGGCGCTTTCGACGCGTTTGCACTACGCTTTCAGATCGCGTTTTGGGCATCTATCGTTGCTACTGCTCCGTTTATCTTGTGGCAGATCCTTGCATTCTTCTTGCCTGCGCTCAAACCCAAGGAGCGCAAGTGGTTCTTGCCGACGTTCTTCGTAGGCGTTGCGCTCTTCATCTTAGGTACGATCTTTTGTTATTTGATCATTTTGCCGCCAGCATTCGAATGGCTTACCGACCAGGCTTCTGGGTTTGCGAACATCCTGCCTGAAGCCAGCAAATGGGTCGACATCATCATCAAGTTCGAGATCGGCTTTGGCTTCGGTTTCGAATTGCCGCTCGTTGTCTTCTATCTGGTCATGTTCAACATCGTTCCATACGATAAACTGCGCAAGAGTTGGCGTTATGTCTATATTGGACTGCTTATCTTCTCGGCCATGGTCACGCCAGATGCTTCTCCTGTTACGATGGGCCTTATGTTTGCCGCCCTCGTGCTGCTCTATGAGCTGAGTCTCCTGGTTGCGCGCATTGCCCTGCGCAAGCGTAAGAAGACCCAAGAGGAAAAAGCAGCTATCGAGGCGCAAGAAGCACAAGAAGCGCGCGAAGAGCTCCATCAGCTCAAGCGCGATTTCGATGAGCACCTGTGGGGCAGCGAGGAGACCTTGACATCCCAAAAGGGAAAGACCCCCACAGAGGCATCGAACACCAAGGAGCGGTAATGCACGAGCTGGGCATCATGACAGGTGTGATGGAGTCGGTGGGCAATGCTGCCCGTGAAGCTGGCGCCACACGTGTGTTGAAAGTCTCGCTTTCGGTCGGTGTTATGACCGAGGCGATCGAAGATGCGCTCCAGTTCGCCTTCGAAGCGCTTTCGGAAAGCGATCCGTATTTCGAGGGTGCCACGCTTGAGGTCGAGATGGTTCAGCCCAAGAGCATCTGCACCCAGTGCGGCAATGAATTTACGCATGACCGTTTTCATATGACCTGCCCTGAATGCGGTAGTCCGCTTCTTCAGTTGCTCGAAGGAAAAGAATTACATATAACTTCGATCGAGGTAGACGTGCCCGACGAAGAGGACGAAGAGGAGTAATGCTATGCAGATCGATCTCCATCAGCCGATTCTGGACAAGAACGACCGTCTTGCTGACGAGAACCGTCAGCTTTTCAAAGACAAGAGAGTCTTCGTGCTTGATTTGCTCGCATCGCCGGGATCGGGTAAGACTTCTACGATCCTTGCAACGATCGAGGCGCTGCGCGATGAGTTCAATATCGCGGTCATCGAAGGCGATATCGCTTCTTCGGTCGATTCCGAGAAGATAAAGGATCAAGGCACACCAGCAGTGCAGATCAACACAGGTGGCGCTTGTCATCTTGAAAGCGCGATGATCCGTCGTGCGGTCGAGGTGCTCGATCTGGATAATCTTGATCTTATTATCATCGAGAACGTGGGAAATCTGGTATGTCCGACTGACTTTGATCTGGGCGAAAACATGAAGGCGATGATCCTTTCAGTTCCTGAAGGCGACGATAAGCCGCTCAAGTATCCGGGGGTCTTCCAGGCCGCATCGGCTATCGTGCTCAACAAGATCGACACTGCGCCAGTCTTCAATTTCGACCAAGAGCTTTTTTACGAACATATTAAGAATCTCAATCCTACGGCACCTATCTTTCCGATGTCTGCTACAAATGGTAAAGGCGTTGATGCATGGGCAGAATGGCTCGCAGAGCAGATTCGTGCACTCTAGTCATTAGGCTGTGATCAGCGTTGCGAATGCGGGGCAGAGAGCTCTTGCATGAATTGCATTCTTACGCGGAGGAGTAGGGCAATGGATCTCGATCAAAAGTACGCGTCATGCGTTGAGGCATTGAAAGACTATGCTGCTTGCGCTGGCTTCACCGATGTGGTGCTAGGACTTTCGGGTGGCATCGATTCGGCGCTCGTCGCGGTCATGTGCGCAGATGCTTTTGGACCCGATCGTGTGCATGCTTATATGTTGCCCGGTCCTTATTCGAGCGATCATTCTATCACCGACGCAGAAGATCTGGCTGCGAATTTGAACATCAAGGTCGAGCGCATTTCGATCGTGGATCCTTATGAGGCGTTCGTCCGAACGCTCGAAGATGCGGTGGGCGGTAAGCTTGCAGGACTTGCGTCCGAGAATACGCAGGCGCGCTGTCGAATGGTGTGTCTAATGGCGCTTTCAAATGCGTTTGGTTGGATGATGGTGAATACGGGCAATAAGAGTGAAGCGGCTATGGGTTTTTCAACGCTCTATGGCGATACGTCTGGTGCGTTCGCGCCGATTGGCGGCCTCTATAAGACCGACGTGTTCGCGCTTTCCCGTTGGGTGAACGAGCGTGCAGTAGCAGAAGGCAAGGGAGCGCCGATTCCCGAGCACATCATCACAAAGCCTCCCAGTGCTGAACTTTCTCCTGGTGCAGAAGACGAAAAAGCGCTCGGTATCGACTACGAGACGCTTGATAAGATCCTTATCGCGCATTTCGAGCAGGGCAAGAGCGCAGAAGAGATCGTCGCCGCAGGCTTCGATGCCGACGAGGTGACGTACGCGATCCGGCGCACGAACTCCTATGCCTTCAAGCGCGCGGTCGAGCCGCCATTTCCTGATGTGAAGTTCTATGCGTAGCGCTCGATTACTGTGGCCTTCTTTTATGCACAACTTGTGTGCTTCGTTACCGTTTTATGAACCTAAGTGACAAACGCGCATATTTTCTTAATGCTTGCTTGCATTCATGGTAAAAGTTGATAGTATTATCAGGGTTAGCACTCGACATTGAAGAGTGCTAATTGCTATCTGACGCTGTTGCAGCATGCTTGATCGGCTGCCTAACTCGGACAGCGCGCACAGAGGCAAGCCAGGTAATAAGGTATCCATAAGAGGATGCATAAAGGAAAGGAAGTACGTACATGAATTTGAAGCCGCTCGGTGATCGCATCATCGTCAAGCAGGACGAGGCTCAGGAAACCACAGCAGGTGGCCTCTATATCGCTCCTGATTCCAAGGAAAAGCCTCAGACCGGCGTTGTTCTCGCAGTTGGTGAAGGTCGCATCAACAACAAAGGCCAGCATCTTCCCATGCCGGTGAAAGTGGGCGATCGCGTTCTTTATGGCAAATTCGGTGGTACCGAAGTCGACGTGGATGGCGAGGCTGTGCTCATTTTGCGCGCAGACGATATCTACGCCGTATATACCGCGTAGTTCGCGTTATCTATTCACGTTTCTACGAACATTTATTGATATTTGAAAGGACATTAACTCATGGCAAAAGAGATTTTGTTTGATGCAGACGCACGCAGCGGTATGGCTGCTGGCGTTAAGAAGCTTGCAGATGCGGTCAAGGTGACGCTTGGTCCTAAGGGTCGCTACGTTGCACTCGAGCGCTCTTTTGGTGCTCCACTCGTTACTAACGATGGCGTTACAGTCGCGCGTGAGATCGATCTTGAGAATCCGGTCGAGAACATGGGCGCTCAGCTCGTCCGCGAAGCAGCTGTGAAGACCAACGATGTCGCTGGTGACGGCACAACCACCGCTACCTTGCTTGCAGATGTTATCGTAGGCGAAGGCCTGCGCAATGTTACCGCTGGTGCAGATGCGCTGGGCATTCGCCGTGGTATCGAAGTCGCGACTGAGGCTGTTGTTGAAGCAATCAAGAACGACGCTCAGGCAGTTACCACCGAAGATCAGGTCGCTAACGTTGGTACTATTTCTGCTGGTGACGAGGTTATTGGCAAGAAGATCGCAGAGGCAATGGAAGCTGTCGGTAAAGATGGCGCTATCTCCGTTGAAGAGTCTCAGACCTTCGGCATTGATATCGATATCGTTCAAGGTATGCAGTACGACCGCGGCTACATCTCTCCCTACATGGCGACCGATACTGAGCGCATGGAAGCAGTGCTCGCAGAGCCGTTCATCCTGCTTACTGACCTCAAGGTATCCTCGATTCAGGACCTCATTCCTTTGCTCGAGCAGGTCATGAAGTCTGGTCGTCCGCTCCTCATCGTTGCTGAAGACGTTGAAGGTGAAGCACTGGGCACGCTGCTTCTGAACAAGCTGCGTGGCACGCTGAATGTTGTTGCGATCAAAGCTCCTGGCTTTGGCGATCGTCGTGCACGTATCCTCGAGGACATTGCAGTCGTGACCGGCGGCAAGGTCGTCTCTAAGGACTTCGGCATGACGCTTGCTGATGTGAAGCTTGAGGACCTGGGTACCGCAAAGACCGTGAAGGTTTCCAAGGACACTACCGTCATCATCGACGGTGCAGGCGACAAGGCTGCAGTCGATGCGCGTGTCGCTTCGATGCGCGCAGAGCTCGAGCGTCTCGAGTCCGAGTTCGACCGCGAGAAGCTCCAGGAACGCCTTGCGAAGCTCTCCGGCGGTGTTGCTGTTCTTAAGGTTGGCGCTGCGACCGAGTCTGAACTCAAGGAGAAGAAGAGCCGCATCGAGGATGCACTGCAGGCGACGCGTGCTGCAGTTGAAGAGGGTATCGTTGCTGGTGGTGGCGTTGCGCTCATCAATGCGATCCCGGCGCTCGATGGCCTGAACCTTGCCGACAACGACGAGAAGGTCGGCGTCGATATCATCCGTAAGGCACTCGAGGCTCCGATGCGTGCCATCGCTCAGAATGCTGGCTATGAAGGCTCCGTTGTGGTCGAGAAGGTGAAGGGTCTGCCTAAGGGTGAAGGCGTCAACTTCGCGAATGGCGAGACAGGCAACATGATCGCTATGGGCGTTAATGACCCGGTGAAGGTGACCCGTACCGCGCTGCAGTCTGCAGCGTCCGTTGCGGCGCTCATTCTCATCACCGAGGCAACCGTCAACGAGATCCCTTCTGAAGGTCCAGACCTCTCCGCACTTGCTGCAGCTGGTGGCATGGGCGGCGGAATGGGCATGATGTAATATCCCTCCACGGATAGTCCGCGTTTAAGAAAGGCTCCCTTCGGGGAGCTTTTCTTGTTTTTGGAGACAGGTTACGTCTACGTCTGAGGAATGGTTTTGGGAAGGTGAGAAGAGGATTCTCTTGGCGACAGAAGCGTTGTTCATGCAAAGCGAATGCAAAATTCATGCTATAATAGGAAAGTCGAAAGAGGGTGATGGCAATGCCAGCATTACAGGTCAAAGACTGTCCGACCGAAGTGTATGAAGAGCTGCGTCGCTGTGCTGCTCGGGAGAATCGAAGCATCTCTCAGCAGGCGCTTACAATTCTTGAAGACTATTTAGGGTTTAGAGATTTTGCCCAGCGCGATCGATCGGTGTCTACCTCAAAAAAGAGTAGCGAAAATAGCAACTATAGAGAAAAGCGGAAACGGATCTTTGAAAGAATGGATAAACTGCCGGCCATTCCGGTTTCAGAGTTAGCACCGCCGTCAGCAGATATTCTTACAGAGATCCGCGAGAAAGAGGCACGATGATCGTTCTCGATGCAAGTGCCGCATGCGATATGGCGCGTAAGACTGAAGAAGGAATGGCATTTCGTGCGCTCATGCTTTCAGATGAGAAAGTGATTAGCTGTGATCTGTTTCGCGCTGAAGTGGTGAGTGTGTTTCGAAAGCTTTGTAGACAGGAGCTTGTTACGGCCGAAAAAGCACAGAGTTTTCTTGCTGAATCGGTCGCTCTTGTTGATGAGTATTACCCGATTGAAGAGTTCCAAGAAGAAGTGTTGGCGGAGAGCATTCGCTTGAATCACTCGTCTTATGACATGTTCTATTTTGTTTTAGCACGCCGCTTCGCTGCAACACTGTTCACGCTTGATCGTAAGTTGATAAAGCTTTGCGAAAACCAAGGCGTTCAATGCGTCGCCGTTCTAGAGAATGGCGAGTTTTGATGGCTTATTCGGGAGTTAAAGAGTGCGTATGATCGTTCAGATTGAGAGCTTGGAGGATAGGCGTCTCGATGCATATGTGCGTTTGACTGAGGTGCAACTGCGCAATCGCCTTGAGCCAGAGAAGGGTATCTTCATCGCAGAGTCTGAAAAGGTGATCGGACGCGCTTTGGATGCAGGCTATCAACCGCTTTCTCTGTTGATCCCTGAACACAGGCTTCAACGGAGTGCTGCTCTGATCGAGCGGATCGAGGCAGACTTTTGTTCGGAAGGGGCGAATGCTGGAAGCTCCCAACTTAAGGACGAAGGAAGTCGATCCGAAGGCAATGCTGGTGTGCTGGAGCAAGGGGACATTCCTATCTTCGTCGCACCTTCTGAAGAGATCGAGAAGCTGACAGGCTTCGAATTAACGCGGGGCGTGCTGTGTGCGATGCAGCGCAAGCCGCTCCCTCGCCTTGCTGATTTGCTGGCGGATGCTCGTCGCGTTGCAGTGCTCGAAGACATCACGAACCACACGAATGTGGGTGCCGCATTCCGCAATGCGGCAGCGCTCGGTTTCGATGCGGTTGTCATCACGCCTGGATGCTGCGATCCGCTGTATCGTCGAGCGATTCGTGTGTCGATGGGCACAGTGTTTCAGGTTCCTTGGACGCGCTTCGAAGGCAGCGTGAATGATTGGCATGATTCAGGAGTTGATCAGCTCAAACGGCTGGGATTCACGACGGTAGCACTTGCGCTTCATGATGAATCGGTCGAACTCGATGATGCGTGCTTGCAAGAACCGAAGAAGCTCGCGGTGCTTCTCGGGACTGAGGGCGACGGGCTTTCACAGAAGACCATCGAAGCATCCGACTTCGTGGCAAAGATCCCGATGCGCGAAGGGGTCGATTCGCTCAATGTGGCGGCAGCTTCAGCGGTCGCTTTCTGGGAACTACGCGCCCGCTCGTAGAGTCGTCCATGGGGCGCTCTCATTCGCGTATTTATCGTGCGCCAAACGCCTCATATGCTGGCGAAGTGGCGCACTTTTGGTATGCTGATTATTCAGGCTAAGACAATGAAAGAGGATCGATGATTTCAGCAGAAGAACAGTTCCGTGTGATCGCTTCTGGCGCAGCCCAGATCATTCCCGAAAAGGCTTTGATGGAGAAGCTCGAACGTAACGAGCCTCTCAATATCAAACTGGGTGTGGACCCCACGGCACCCGATCTGCATCTGGGCCATGCAGTGCCGTTGCGCAAGCTGCGTGCATTCCAGGATCTGGGTCATCAGGTCACGCTTATCATCGGTGATGGCACGGCGCTCATCGGCGATCCTTCTGGCCGCAACGTCACCCGTCCGCCACTTACGCGCGAACAGGTCGAGCAGAATGCGAAGACCTATATCGAGCAGGCATGCAAGATCCTCGATCCCGAGAAGACCACGCTGCGCTTCAATTCCGAGTGGCTGCTTGCGCTCGATCTTGAGGGGCTTTTGAAGATCACTTCGAACTTCACGGTTGCGCGCATCCTTGAGCGCGACGATTTTACGAAACGCTACAACAATAATCAGCCCATTAGCCTGCATGAATTTCTTTATCCCACCATGCAAGCATACGACTCGGTCTGCATTGATGCCGATGTCGAGTTAGGCGGCACCGATCAGCTTTTCAATCTGCTCGCAGGTCGCGAACTTATGGAAAAGATGGATAAAGAACCGCAGGTCTGTCTCACCTTACCGCTGCTTGAGGGCACCGATGGTGTGCAGAAGATGTCGAAGAGCTACGGCAACTATATCGGACTCACTGACGAACCGAACGACATGTTTGGTAAGGTCATGTCCATTCCGGATGAACTAATGGTGAAGTACTATCGACTCGCCTCCACGAAGACTGTCGACGAGATCGACGAGATCGAAAAGGGCCTTGCCGATGGAAGCCTCCATCCAAACAAGGTCAAGCGCGCGCTTGCTCAGAATATCGTTGCCGCCTATTATGACGAGGCCGCAGCGGCTGAGGCGGAAGTTGCATTCGATCGCCTCTTCAAGCAGCACGATATCCCAGAAGATATCCCTGAGTTTGCAGCCGATCTGACGCCTAATGAAGAGGGTCTCGTCTATGTGGCGAAGCTCATCAGCGATGCGGGTATGGCTGGTTCGGTTGGTGAAGCGCGTCGTCTCATCGATGGCGGCGGTGTGAAAGTGAATGGGGAGGCCTTAGCGCCAAAGGCGTACAACGTCGATCCTGCACTTTTGAATGCCGCAGTCATTCAAGTTGGGAAGCGCAAGTTTGTGCGTTTGGTCTAGGCAGGTAAACGAGGCGTTTGCGAGATCGATCATCGCTTAAACGCTCGCGATCGGGCGGGATCGAGCGCTCCTTTTGTGGCTGCGCTCAAGACAGATAGAAGAGTAGGAGGAGGATCTTCATGAAATATCGTGCAACCATCGTTTCTCCTTTAGGCACGGCGCCCGCATCGAGCTCGATCGAGTTCGAGAGCGAATACCGTGCTGGCTCTAAACAGAACATCCAAGATGCTCGCTATAAGATGCTCGAACTGCATGGTTCTGAGGCGATCAGCTGGACCGTTACCGATATTGAGCGCGTTCCAGAAACAGAGCAAGGTGCGATCCAAGAACAGCTCATGCTTGATTTTCGTGAACCTACTGAAGAGCCGAAGCGCAAGCGTCGCAGCGTGAAACGCGGCATCCAATAAGGTTTTAGTCCCTCGGTTCGCCATCATGAAGCAATTCTGTCCTGTTGACGCACGATGTGGAGCTTGCCAACTGTTGGCAGCACCCTATGCCGATCAACTTTTGCAAAAACAATCCCAGATAGAAGAGCTTTTTCAGGAAGTTGCTGCAAAGGATGGCACGGCGTTTCTTCCGATCATCGGAATGGACGATCCATTCTTCTATCGCAACAAGGTCATCTCTCCTTATGCGCCGGGTAGACGTATCAAGGCGCACTCGCACCAGCGTGAACGAAATGTAAAAGGGAAGAAGCGCGCTCAAGGGCATGCGGGTGAGCGACGAGAGATCTTGTGCGGCATGTATGCGCGTGGCACGCACCGCATCATCCCGACCGATGAATGTTTGCTCGAGAATCAAGTAGCAAAGCGGATTGTGCTTGCGATCCGTGACCTGATGCCTCGCCATCGTATCGAACCGTATGATGAAGACGCAGGAAAGGGCTTTCTTCGTCATGCGATCGTTCGCGTTGGACACCAAAGTAAAGAAGTATTGGTGACGCTTGTCACCAATGGAGAGGCGTTTCCAGGGGCGAAGAGCTTCTGTCGTGAACTGGTGAAACGCTGTCCTGATATTACGACCATCGTTCAGAACGTAAATACGCGCAATACGAACGTGATCTTGGGGGATGGCAAAGAAAGAGCGCTTTATGGACCTGGTTTTATTCTCGATCGGTTATGTGGGCTGAGCTTTCGCATCTCTTCCCATTCCTTCTATCAAGTGAATGCTATTCAGACCGAAGTGCTCTATCGGAAAGCGATCGAACTTGCAGATTTACAGGGCGTTGAGCACATCCTCGATGCGTATTGCGGTACAGGGACGATCGGGCTTGTGGCAGCGCGTGCATTGCAAGAGAAGAGAGCAGAAAAAGCCCAAGGAAAGATTTTGCAGGCAAATGCGAGCGGGCAAGATCCGCGGCGGGTTCAGAAAGATGCGAATGCGGATGATCTTGCCAGAAATGACACGGCAAGCACAGGAGTGATCGGTGTTGACAAAGTGCCAGCTGCTATCGTTGATGCGCGCAACAACGCGAAGCATAATGGCATCGAGAATGCGACATTCGTTGCTCAAGATGCAGGCGAATTCATGAACGAGCTGGCGCAGCGCGAGGAATCGATCGACGTCTTGTTCATGGATCCACCCCGTGCAGGTGCAAGTGAGGAATTTCTTGAGGCGACGATGCATTTACGCCCGAAGCGTATCGTTTATATTTCATGCAACCCTAAAACGCAGGTTCGCGATGTTGCGATACTGCAAGGAAGCGGTTATGCCCTGAAGACGGTTCAGCCTGTCGATATGTTCCCGCATACCGATCACATCGAGAACATCATCGTGCTCGATAGCGTGCAGTAGACAGAAGAGGCAAGCTGGCTTGCACGATGCTTGTTATGAAGCCGTATCTTCTGCCTCGAAGTCAGGCAGCGCTGTTTTTTCGGGAATACAGACAACCAAGGTGCGCTCGTTGCTGAATTGGTGGTATGAGCAGGTGCAAAAGGTAACGACATAGGCAGGGATGTATGTTTCATCAAGCACCATACAAGCCTTTGATCGCTGCTCTTCATACCACATTTGAAATGCCTCTTCGTCTGCGAATTGTGTCTTCTTCTCGGTCGTATCTCCATCAATGATGCAGGTATAAGCAACTTGTAGCCGTTGCTTTCCAGCGGGGGTTTGCAGGCAGACTGTAGTGTGTTCGCGCGCATAGGCCTCGTCGTTGTAGGAAGCAAGATCACTGAACATCGATCCATCATCCATGTGATGGCCGTAGATGATCGCGTTGAGCGTGAGCAGGTCACCCTGAATATTGTCTACATCGAGATAAGGGACGCCGTAGACACTGTAGTTACGATAGATGTCATGACGAAGATAGAACGTGGGGTCATCAAGAGGAGCGCGCATGATGGGATGATCGATGTTCGTGCCCTCGATATTGACCCAGCCGACAATATCAGGATTGATTTGTTTCCAGTAGTCCCAGTCGACGGTAACAAACCCGTCGTCTGCGTCGCTCGATGCGTCCATCCATCTCTCTAAACCGAAGAAGTTCGAGTTCGGATTGGGGGAGGGTGTTGCATGTGCGTTCATCAGATAGAGGCCGATCAGGGCTCCTGAAGAGATAACAAAGAGCACAGCTCCGATGCAAAAGAGCCATTGCGCTTGACGTCGCCATCTCATGGCTTTAGGTACTTCTGAAAGAGCCGCCGTTGTTTTTCGAGCGCGTGTTGCTTCTTTCGGCGAGCATGGATCATGAGTGCGGCTCCAAGGATGACGCCAGCGAGCGTGCAGCAGACCATCGCTCCGACCGCCCCGCCAGTCTTTGCATAGGGCGAGGCACTCGATGTACCCTGGAGGTTTGTATCGAGTGCCGTTTGAGTAGATACGAGATCTTCCTCGTGCTCGGCAAGCTCATTAAGCGTATCAGCATTACTCGCCTCGGTCGCATCTGTCTCGATACTGCTGTTATCGCCTTCATCTGTCGTGCTAGAAGAGGGATCATCCGTAGGATCGTTTACTGTCACATCATTTGAAGGGCTGTTTTCTGAAAGATGATCATTCGGTTGTTCGCTTTCGTCTTGATCGGGATCTTGTGTATCAGGATCTTGGGCATCGGTTCTGGATTCATGCTTCCATTGGGCATAGAGCGTGATGACGCTATTGTCGATCATGCTCAGATCTTGCACTTTTGCTTCGTTATCGTATGAGATACCCGATCCATCGGGCCGAGTGTTCCATGATGTCCATTGATAGCCATCGCGTTCGAATTCATTAGGGTAGAGCGTTTCTGCTGTGCCATAAGCGAGTGACTGCGCATGCATCGATCCTGCACCGCCATTTCCGTCATAAACGATCAAGCAGCGGTTTGCCGCCCATATCGCATAGAGCGTTACGGTTTCGTTTGCACGCTCAGCAAGGTTCTTGACGAGCTGTCCATCTGTATAGTTCGTTTCGGGAATAGAAGGATGCGTATTCCAGGTGACCCAACGATATCCGCTGCGATGAAGCACGTTTCGCTGAAGCGCCTCGGCTTGATCGTAGATGAAGAGTTGATCGACCATGGCACCCGAGCCTCCTTGCGCATCGAACACGACGTAGTAAGTGACTGGTGCCCATTGGGCATAGAGGGTGATCGTATCGCTTGGAGTAGAAGAGAGATTGGAGACCTCCTGAAGATCGGCATAATGCGTTCCGCTCCCGTCAGCTCGCGTGTTCCATCCTGCGAATAGATATCCTGTTCGAGAGAATTGGTTGACGCTAAGACTTTTGTGCTGATCGTAGATAAAACGCTGTCGCGACATCGTGCCCGTGGCGCTATTTCCGTCAAAGGCTATCTCGTATTCGATGGGCTTCCATTGAGCATAAAGGGGTATCGTTGCTCCATCGACAGCGCTAAGGTCTAGTATCTCTTCGCCATCATCGAGGCGAGTTCCTGATCCGTCAGCTTGAGTGTTCCATCCCGTGAAAAGATAGCCTGGACGAATGAAGGTGTTCTTCGTCAGGTATTGAGATTCACCGTGGCATATAACGAGATCGGACATGTTGCCCTTAGCTCCGTTTGGATCGAAGGTGATCGTATAGGTAGTAGGAACAAAACGAGCTTCAACCGTGTGATCTTCGGTGACTGAGGTGAAGGTGTAAGAGGAGGGTGTGCCGATAGAGCTGCCATCGACCCTTACCTCAGCGATCTTGTACCCGCTTGAAGCTTCGATCGAAATCGTTCTATTGCCGCGCCATCCGACGGGAACAAGCCCTGTTTTACCACTGCAATGGACCGCTCCTCCTTTGGTACTTGAGAGCGTTATGGTCTGCGGGTCGAATTGGTCAAGAATATCGGTCCATCCATGAGAGGAGTAATACCAGAATTCTGCACCTGATGAGAGGCTTGCAACAACACCTGAATCAAGGCTCGAGCCGTCCATTTCTTGTGTTGCTCGGTAGTCGGTCGATGCCTCGCCATTGCGATTCGAGCCGATATTCAAGACATTGCTCGCAGGGATGTACATATCAGAGCCATGGCCTGAAATGAATTCGATCGATTCGCACCAGCGATCCGTATATCCCTCGCTCCAACCGCGTTTATCGAGGTCTGTTATCTTAGTTAAGAATGAACCTCGAGCATGATTCGAGGTGGCGTGTTTAAAGAACTCGATCTTGATATGTTGCTCACAGCAAGATTGAGAACCAGTGATTTCTTTATTGATACCTATGCATATTCCTGCTGTGTTATATCCGTTCTTGTCGTAGCGTTGCAAAAGCGGTATTTGTGAGAGTGCATCAAGCGAGTACCACTTTGAATCGGGAAGCCAACTTACAACCAGATCGATACGATCATCATCAGCGTCGAAGCCAACATTGTCCCATCGAACGCTGAGCGTAGTGCCGAGCGTTTTGTAGGTCTTTGCAGGCACGCTGAGCGCATAGCAGTAGGTGTAGACGATATCTGCGGTGCCGCTATTCGGAGCACTTGAGGTGGATATGGGCTTATTGAAGTGTGGTTGTTTGGTATGAAGCTCGGTATCTAAGACGATCCCGCCAGAAGCTGCGCGTGACACGTCTCCTCGCTGAAGCGTTGCAGCATGAGCTGTCTTAGTGCAGAAAACGCTCGATAAGGCAAGGAGCAGAGCGCAGAGCATGAAAGCAAGGAGCACCTTGAGAGACTTCATATGATAAGTGGGTGAAGGTTTAGCCATGAGAGATCCTTGAGTTGTGATCGATCGCAGAGCGTTGCAGATATCTGACTTCGGTCATTGCGACCTTCGAGAATCTTTTGATCCGAGCATGTTTTGTGCGATAGCTGCAGTGACTGCTTGGGCTTTCCGGTGCTGCCGATAGGCGATGCCAATGAAGAGAGCTGCTATGCCGCACAATGCTCCGAAACCGATGAGTAGCGGAAGCACAGCACTACCTGTTTGAGCAAAGAAGCCGGTGCGCCCTTCGAGTGCAGCATCGATTGGATCTGTCGGAATAGTCTGATCAGAGGGTGCAGGCGGCTCTTCGGGCTGGATAATGCGAAGAGTTTGATTCTTATCCTCCGCATCTTCATGGAGAGCAATGGTGGTTTCTTTCTTGCTCAAACGCTCGAACACAACCAGTTCAGTACCAGGGTCGATTCCGCTCGCATCGAGAGAGAACGTGACCTCAGCAGAGCCAGAACTGTTCTGAGGAGTGAAGGTGGTCGTGCTCGTGAACGTATTGTTCTCGTTGTCAGTGAGCTCGACAACGGTCGTTTCACCGTTTTCGTTGGAGCATTTTTTCATCAGCGTTCCCGTGAGCATGTATTCTTCACCAGGGATGAGGTTCGTATAGTTGACGGTGTCTACGATATGCGCCTCGATCTCGGTCAGGATGTCATGATTGCCGTCAGCAGCATCGATCGCGCTCGTAGCGATCCGAGGTTGAAGGATTGAAACGGTCTGTTCGCTGTTGTCGAGCTCGTGATGCTCGAGGATGATCTGGTCATCTTGAAGGAGTGTTTCGTAGACCACCACATCTGAGCTTGCGAGATCGACCAGATTCACCGGTATGCTTACCTCAGCACTTCCGCTTGATGCAGCAGCGGTGAATATAGTTTCACCAGTCGCATCCAATAAGTCTTTTCCCGTGTTCTTGTCAACGAGCGATGCGCGGAGCGTATAGGTGGCTCCTTCGCTTAAATTGCCGTAGCGTACATGATCGTTTATGATGGCCTGCTCATCTGCGTTGAGCAGCTTATCGTGATCGATACCATCTGATGCGACAGTGGATATCCAAGGGGTGATCTGGTCTTGATTCTCTACGACGCCGAAATCGAGTTTTTGCTGGTCGCGATAGATGGCGAAGGGTATTTTGATAAGTTTCAGCCCTTCGTTCGACGCACAGGGAAGCTCTTCGAGTTCGTAGGTATCGAAGGGTAGCGCACCTAAGTCGTTGCGTGCTTCACTCGTCGTTTCGCTTTTAGTCTGCCCGAACCAAACACCGCGATCGGCATCATAGTCACCCGCATCGTTGCCGTTCGTATTATGAGTGTGCTCAATCCAGGCAGATGAAGTGTTGACGATGCCATTACGATCGCTCACGACGATATGGGACTCTCCTGTAGTTTGTGAAGTGATCTTGAAAGGTATTCCAGCAAGGCGCTGCCCATCTTCTTCGCGTACTTTGATGAAGCTGAGATCTCCACGCTTCACTTGGTTCTTGAAAGCCGATCTTGTGGGGTCGTCATCGCTATCGGAGAAGCGAACGAGCTTGCCATCTTCTTTGATGGAAAACGAGCGAGGCGCGTTGTCTGAGGTGGTATAGCCATCTCCTGCTTGAAGTTCCTGGATCGTATAGTCTCCATAGGGAAGGGTGTCGCTCGATGTTGCGGCTTTGCCATCGGTGACAGACAGTGTCACGCAGACCTCTCCAGGATGGTAGAAGATACCGTTCACGCATACTTCGTGTGGATTATCGTTTGTGATCGAAAAGGTCGTGCCATCAAGTGTTGCTGCGCCTAATGCGCTTTGAAGGCCTGATTCTGCATCACGTTTTTCCAGTTCGATACCGCCACGAATGACATCGTCTGAAATGATCGGCGTATCGTAGCTCGAAAGCGATTCGTCGCCATTTGGCATGCCGCTCACCTTGCGCACGATCACCGAATCGTTGAGCAGGTAGCCAAGGGGTGCTTTCGTCTCTTGGATCGTATAAGTGCCGATAGGAAGGGTGATAGCACCGGTGCTATCACGATAGAGATCGTCGCCAGATACTTTGCATACATCTCCTTTTCTAAGGTCGATGATCCCGTGCTCATCGGTCTTCACGACCCAGGTACGCAGAGAAGCGCACTTCGTGTAGTCATCCTCAAGCGTAGGGTAAAACGAGATCGTAAACTCAGCTCCCGCAAACGAGCTCGCACCACCTTGAATACTATTGTGATCGGCGTCGTAGGCAGAGTCGGTGTCGTGCTTAGCGAGCAGAAGTGCAGTGTTGTCTGATTGAGGGACTTCATCGAGCGTGATACTTTTTGTAGTGCCAGCAACCACAGTGATCTCATGTGCTTGCGTATCGAGAGCAAAGCCTGCTGGTGCAGAGATTTCCTTGAGGTAGTAGGTTGCGACGCTGAGCGCTTTGGATCGTGCGCATCCTTGAGCGTCAGTGGTGAGCATCGCCTTGAGCTGCGTGCAATCGGCATCACTGTAGATGCCGTAACACGCTCCCTCAAGCGAGTAGCACAAGTTGCCTTCCGAGATTTCGGGAAGGACGCTTTTCTTCTTGATCTCGAGATACCCTGTCATGTTCTCGTGGACCTGAAAGGTGCCCATGATGCTTTGCATATTGTGGCCATCGATGTCTGAACATACATCGAGAAAGAAGCGATAACTTACGGTTTGTGTCGCATAATCTATGTTCGTTACTTCAACCCAGCCGCTTTGAACTTTTGGCTCACCAGTGCCATTATCATCCACATCTCCGTAGCAATCACCCCAGGCAAAATGCAGGCCGCTTACCCAGTTGTAATCATAGGTTCCACCACCAGGGGTGCGTACGGTGCCGCCGGGCGCGATGTGATTTTGGTCGGCATTTACGACTTCGGGATTGCTGCATTGGTTGAAATGAACGGCAAAGCCATAGGTGTTGCTCTTCTCGGGCCAGCCCATCACTTGTGCCATATTGCCACCAGGCTCACAGGTGCGAATGAGCGCCGAATCTGCTTCGATCGCAAAACGCTCACCAATAACAGGACTTGCAGCGCTGAAAAGACTGATGAGCGGAGGCTCGGAATTGAAAGCGCATTCGTTGTCATCGTGCGTTGCGAACGTTTCGCTCTCGTCATCGATCTCGATCGTGATCGGCCCTCCAAGGGGAGAGGCACAAAGGCAGATAGCGCCATTTTGATAGACGTATTGCGTAAGCTCACTACCACCTTGCATGATCGAGATATGCTTCGCGAGACCCGCACGATCTTTGTCGTTGAAGAGCTTCATGTTGATAACTTGGCTATCTGCGCTGAAAGGATGCGAAAGATCGGCACGAGATGATACGCCCTCAATGTTCTTCGACACGCTGATCGCAAGCGGTATTTCGAGATCTTGCTGATCGGCAGAAACGTACCACACGACGGTAAGGTCTGCGTCCGCATAGCTCTTTGGCAAGGAAACGATCCCTGTTGTTGGGTCATAAGCTGCTGCTTGTGTGATGTCGCAAGCCCCTTTGCCCGTGGCGCTTGTGCTCGCATAATCTTCGATCACGCGAAAAGCAGCCGGATCGCTTGAGGTGTGAAGAGCAGCAGGGAAGACGTTTGCTTTGATCATTAGATGATCGCCTTCGACCCACTTCTCGCCTGTGCAAACCGACGAGCTTACGCACTCACGATCGCTCCAGGCCACCGAACTATCGAGTTGGTCGTCCTCGGCGAAATGGTAGATCACTCGAGCAGTGTGAGGAGCTGCTTCATCGGCATTGGCTACGGAGGGTACGATACCTGATACAAGGCAAAGAACCAGACAAAGACAGCTGACGAGCAGAGTGCCGCAGACAAGTCGAGCGGTGCGATGAGAGCAGGATTGGAGCATGGCGCCTTCTTTCTCTAGCAGGTGAATGGACGGCATTGATCGCAGGTGCAGCGCGCGCGAGCGATCCAGATAAGCGGGTTGGTTCAGGCAAGATGTGCAAGAGCTGTGTGATGTGCGTAACGAGATGTTCCACGCCTTAGTGTGAAAGAGCGGCCTCAATGAAATTTGAAAAAAATCTAAGGTAAAATTTGAAGCGAACTTACAGAAACTTGAATCGCAGGGGGAGACATGACGACTGCGGAAGATAAGCGTGCGAGCATCATTGCGTATTTCGAGTCAGGATCGAAGGATCAAGATCGCAAGCTAGGGGTTGAAGTAGAACACTTCATTATCACAGAGGCAGATGGAGTGCCATTTACGTATGCGCCACAGGGAGATATTCCTGGTTTGCAAGATGTGCTCGAGCATCTTTTGAAGACCTATCCTGCGATCTTTCAGAATGCCGAAGGCGAGCTGATCGGGTGCGCAAATGAAGAAGCTTCAGTCTCGCTTGAGCCTTCAGCGCAGATCGAGGTGAGCATCGCTCCTTTTGAGACGATCGCAGAGATTGGTCGTGCGTATGCGCATTTTCGCGAAGCGATCGATCCTTATCTTCAGGCTCATGGTGCGAAACTGGTGAACGCGGGCTATCATCCAACTCGTAAGGCAGAAGAGCTTACCCTTATTCCAAAAGAGCGATATCGCCTGATGGATGCATATTTTGCACAACTAGGAACGCTCGGACTTCGCATGATGCGAGCTTCAGCCTCAACGCAGGTTTCCATCGACTATGTCGACGAGGCGGATGCGGTGCGCAAGATGCGCGTTGCGAGTGCGCTTGCCCCCATTCTGGGCGCTATCGCTGATAACGTAGCGGTCTATGAACGCAAAGTAGGCGCCTATCCGCTCGTGCGTCTTGCAGTCTGGCGTAATGTTGATGACGCGCGATGCGGTGTGGTCCCGGGAGTCTTCGCAGCAGGATTTGGCTTCGGGGCATATGCCGATTGGATGCTGCGGACGTCACCCATATTCGTCAATTCGTCCCAAGCAGATGGTTCGAGCGTCCCGCGCGCAGAATTCGATCGCAGCGCCGGCGAGATCTACGCTGATGAAGTTATGACAAAGGACGAGATCGAACACCTTATCTCGATGTTCTGGCCTGATGTTCGCTTGAAGCGATTCGTCGAGATTCGTCCGGCCGATTCGTTGCCACAGGAATACCTGGAGGGTTATGCCGCGCTCATCAAAGGCCTGTTCTATAGCGAGGAGAGCTTGAGGCGCATCGAGCATGAGCTTGGAGTGATCAAGCATGCTGATGGCGAAGACGCGTGGCCGCTTGACGAGCGAGATGTCGAAGCCGCGATCAAGGCTATTCGCGAGCACGGCTACGAGGCAGTGCTTTATGAGCATAAGCCTAAGAGTCTTCGTGCGTGGGAAGAGCTTCTCTTCTCGCTTGCCAGAGAGGCGCTTTCTGAAGACGAGCGTGGTTACCTTGATGGACTTGAGCGATTCGCCTTGAACAAGCATTGGGAGCTTATCGGATCATAGCGATCTTTCGCAGGGATCCTTTTTAAAGGAATCTCGTTATTTGTGAGCGATCAGAGAATCGATCGGGGCAAAGTGTTGCTACAATGTGGAGCGCATAAAAAACAATGAGAGGAGACCTTATGGAGAACACCACTTGGTCATGGGCGCGCAAGGGCGTTGTCGCACTCTTCGCTCTGCTTGTTGCAGGTAGCTGCATGCTTCTTGCTGGCTGTGCGGAGAACAGCGAAGAAGCCGTTCGCAACGCAGTCACCAACGAGCTTGACGAGATCAAGAACTTCGATGCTGAAGAGATCGAAGAGCTTGCAAATGAATCTACGGAATTCGCTGCCTTGAGCGCATATGGCATCACGGCAACGGATGCATACGAGGCGATTTTTAGTGACTTCGATTACAGCATTGAGGACGTGAAGGTCGATGGCGACAAGGCTACGGTCGGCATCAAGTTCACGACCAAAGACCTCAACAAGTTCCAGAGTGCACTTGTTTCTGCTGCTCAGCAGGCAGATGCCGATGGTTCGCTCGAAGGTCTTACTCAGAGCGAGATGAATGCTAAGATCGGTGAGCTGGTCTTGAATACCATTAAGGATCTTCCTACCACCGAGACTAAGGTCATCGACTTCGATGTGGTGAAGCAGGGCGGAAGCTGGCAGATGGCTAATGATTCAGGAGAGGTGCTCCAAGAGGCACTCTTCCCCTCAAGTGTGATGTCGAGCAACTAAGACAAGAGTCGAAGATTGATCGAATAAGAAAAGCCCGAGCAGCGCGCTCGGGCTTTTTGTTTGTTGAGGCGAGAAGCAGCGCAAGTCGCACTGCAACTCGCCACTCTACAGTTGCAAGGCCAGATTCGGAAAACGAAATTAGAATTCGATCTCGTCTGGATCCCAGAAACGACCGGTTGGGTTGGTTTGCTCAGCCATGATGGCCATTTCGCCAGGAGTGAGCTCGAAATCGAAGACGTCGAGATTCTGAGCCATGCGCTCGATATTGCCTGATTTCGGTAGCGGCAACATGCCAAGCTGGATGAGCCAACGTAAGCATACCTGTGCATTGCTCTTGTTGTAGCGTGCTCCGATCGCAGCGATGGATTCGTTGGTGAGCGTTTTGCCTCGTCCAAGGGGGCTCCAAGCTTCGACGACCATATGACGATCAAGGCAGTATTCAAGGGTTTCTGCCTGCATGCGACCAGGGTAGAATTCGATCTGATTTACGACTGGTTCGATTCGAGCGTGCTTCATGAGCGCCTCGATATGGTGAGGCTTGAAATTCGACAGGCCGATCGCGCGAACTTTGTTCGCCTGGTAAAGATCTTCAAGTGCGCGCCAGGTATCGGCGTTGAGAGCTTCTGCTTCGGTACCATACTGCTTTTCGTTTGCGGGCCAGTGGATCAAGAACAAGTCGAGGTATTCAAGACCCAAACGCTCACGTGATGCCTCGAATGATTCCACGGTCTTGTCATAGCCCCGATGGGTGTTCCACACCTTAGAGGTGATGAAGAGTTCCTCGCGGGCAACACCGCTCGTTTCGATGGCCTTGCCAATTCCGGCTTCATTGGCATAGATGGCAGCAGTATCGATGAGGCGATAGCCTACTTCGAGTGCGTCGAGCACAACGCGGCATGCGTCTTCATCGGTGGTGTCATAGGTGCCAAAGCCGATACAGGGGATCTCTACGCCGTTTTTTAGCGTATAAGTATCGGTTGCTTTTGTTGGTATCGCCGTCATATTGTGTCCTTGTTGTCCTAGATGCTGTTCTGGTAACTATACTCCTTGAAGCGAGCTATCCGCGACACTACGGGCGCGATAGTCCATCTACAGAAAGGATATCTCCCGAGATGTAGCTTGCCATCTCAGAAGCAAGGAAGGCGAAAGCGTTCGCGATATCTTCTGGTTCGCCCATGCGGCCGAGGGGGATGGTCTTGATGAGCGGCTCGATGAGCTCTTTTGGAAGCGCATCGACCATATCGGTGTGGGTAACACCTGGTGCGACAGCATTCACGCGAATCTTGTACGGAGCAAGTTCGCGTGCGAGCGATTTGGTGAGACCATTCACGGCAAACTTCGAAGTAGGGTATGCGCAGCCAGAAGGCTGAGCATAGATGCTCACCATCGAAGAGGTGTTGATGATAGAGCCTCCCTTGCCTTGCTCGATCATGATGCGAGCAGCAGCTTGAGAGCAGATGAAGGTGGCTTCGACGTTGAGCTTCATGACCTTCTGGAATTCATCGAGCGTGTAGTCGATGAGCTTCGTACGTGAATCCGTACCAGCGTTGTTTGCGAGGATATCGAGCGATCCGAACGTGTCAACGACCTGCTTGAACGCATCTGCGATCGCTTCAGGATCGTCAAGCGCAGGGTGCAGGCCAAGAACAGGTGCATCGGAGTTTTTCTGCTTGATCTTCTCGAGTGCGGCATCTACGGTCTCTTGACGAGATCCGAACAGCGCGACTTTCGCGCCTTCAGCAAGGAACTTCTCGACGATGCCGAATCCGATTCCACGCGTACCACCAGTTACAATGGCAACTTTTCCTTCGAGCATTCTCATATCATTCTCCTTCTTTTGCGTATGTTGTTGCAATACCGTAGCCGATCGAACCGCACGATCCGTCGCCAAGAACAGCTCGTCCGCCTCCGGTGACGATCGCAGTTTTTCCCTCGAGAAAGCCCATGGACAATCCCTCCTAACCCTTTGGTTTCCTGTGTGCTTTTCAGCTTAGATGACATGCGGGTTACGGTTTGCTTGAAATCGGCGAAGTTTGCTCAGCACGCTCGCGAAACGCCTAAACTTTATCCTAGGGAAAACGGACATAAGAAGGGTGGTGCCGATCATGGCAGATATTCGTGATGGCTTCAAAGATATTTTTCTCGCAGGCGTAGGCGCACTGGCTTATGGGGGCGAGCGAGCAAATGAGCTGGTGAACAACCTTATCGAGAAGGGTGAGCTTACTGTCGAGCAAGGCAAGCAGCTCAATACCGAACTTCAGCACAAAGCAAGTGACACCATCGCTCAGGTGCGTGATGAGGCTCTGGCAGCTCAGCTACAAGCGATGACACCCGAGCAGCGCGCAGAATTCGTTGCAAAGGTCAACGAGCTGGCAAATAAAGTGACCGATGATGCTGCGGCAGCAGCTGTCTCGGGCAAGGCTCAGTAAAATAGTCCGCTCGAAAAGCTGACGCAATACAATGCGCGCATGATCTGTATCGCGCATCGCTTGGAAGGACGCATGGATCGCGAGAGCGTGACCTGTGCGTCCTTCTTGGGTAATGATGCTTGGCAAGGTAGAATGAAGGTGGCGCGTTTGCGCCCGATGCGTACATTGAAGGAGGGGTTCATATGGCGCAAAATACGCTTCTAAAGCATTTTCTTACAACGCGTGCCGAGGTGGACCCTGAAGATCAGTTTGGTCTCAGTCGCAGTGCGCGCGCAAAACGGGTGCGCGAGATCATCGCGATTTTGCGTAAGCATAACTTCCTGCAAGGTTTCTCACCCGAAGAACTTCGGGCGCTCTTCGAAGATCTCGGCCCGAGCTTCATCAAGGTAGGTCAAACGCTCTCGACGCGCTCGGAGATACTGCCGCACGCCTATTGCAAAGCGCTCTCACAGCTTCAGCAAGAATGTGAGCCGATGTCGTTCGAGACGGTCCTTATCGCACTCGATGCCATCTACGGGGCCGATCGCGAGAAGATCTTTTCTCTCATCGATCCGATGCCTTTGGGTAGTGCTTCGCTCGCGCAGGTGCATAAGGCCTATCTTACCAATGGGCAAGCAGTGGCTATTAAGGTGCAGCGTCCTGGGGTACGCACGACCATGGCTCAGGATATCGATGTGATGCGCAGCGTGGCTAAGCGCCTTTCGCATTATATGAAAGATGCCCAAATGGTCGACCTGCGCGAGGTGGTCGAAGAATTATGGGTCACCTTTCTCGAAGAGACGGATTTTCTAAACGAGGCGCGCAATCTGGTTGAATTCAACGAGAAGAATGCCGATGTGGTCTATGTACGTGCGCCGAAGCCTTACATGGAGTACTGTCGCGAAGAAGTGCTGGTGATGGAATACATCGAGGGCATCTCGATTCGCGATACCAAAACGCTGCTCGATAACGGATACGATCTTGACGAGATCGGCGACAAGATGCTTGAGAACTATGCCAAGCAGATCTTGGAAGACGGTTTTTTCCATGCCGATCCTCACCCAGGCAATATCATCATCTCTGAAGGGCAGATCGTCTATCTCGATCTAGGTTTGATGGGTCGTTTGAATACGCGTGATCGTATGGGGTTCGAAAGCGCGGTCGAGGCAGTTGGGATGCGCAGCTCTAGTCAGTTGATGGAAGCGCTCCTATCCTTCTCGGTCGCCCATGATCTCGCTGCTATCGATCAGCCGCATCTTTTGGCAGAGCTCGATATTATTCTCGATCGCTACAGTGCTCTTGAAGTCGAGAATATCGATATCGGCCAGTTCTTGGGCGATATCTTAAACGTGACACGCCAAACAAAGGTGACGCTGCCATCGTCTGTTACGCTCGTATCGCGCGGGTTGGTGACCATGGAAGGAACCCTGCTCGAGTACGTTGGTTCGTTCAACATGGTCGACATCATCAATAAGCATATCGCTCGTACAAAAGAGAATTCCGATGAACTCAAGGACGCGCTCAAAGACTTGGTCGTTGCTCTGAACGGTGCGAGCAGGGGGGCGCTTCGCGCTGCAGAATACTCTGGAGATACGATGCGACTGCTTTCGCGCGGTCAGCTAAAGGTGAACATGGAGATGCTCGGTTCTGCAGAACCCATGATGAAGATATCGCGCATTCTGAATCGTTTGACCATTGGCCTTATCGTTGCAGGTTTGCTCATCAGTGCAGCACTACTCACGTTTGCGATTGATGAGGCTCATATATTCGGTATGCCTATCTTGGCGTTCATCGAGTTTGCGGTCGCAATTGTTCTATCGCTTTGGATCGCGGTCGATGTCTATCGCAGAAACAAAAAGCTCTGATATGCACGATCGGTTTTCTGTTTCCTGATAAGAGCAACCATGAGAGCCCTTCCTTGGTCGTGCTCGACGCATAAAGCCTCCAGAGAAAAGAAAACACCGACGCGCTCTTCCTTGCGCATCGGTGTTGTTTCGATCAGGGACGAGAAGCTCTTCAGGCTTATTTGTGCTCCAATTCGAATTCCTTCATGAAAGCGACCAGCGCTTCAACGCCTGCTTTGGGCATCGCATTATAGATGCTTGCACGCATGCCGCCGACGCTGCGATGGCCCTTGATGCTCTCGATTCCATGCTTCTTTGCTTCTGCAACGAAAAGCTCGTCGAGCTTTGGATCACCCGTGATGAATGGCACGTTCATGATGGAGCGATCTTCACGGCGGGCTGTTCCCATGAACAGATCGGAGTTATCGAGGAAGTCGTAGAGGATCTGAGCTTTCTCGCGATTGTGCTGCCCCATAACCTCAAGACCGCCCATATTCTTGATCCATTTGAACACTTTGCCGCAGATGTAGATGCCATAGGCAGGTGGAGTGTTGTAGAGCGAATCATTGTCGAGCTGGGTCTTCCATTTCAACATGGTAGGAGTGTTGGGCAACGTCTCGTCTTTGATAAGATCCTTGCGGATGATATCGATGACCACGCCAGCAGGGCCGATGTTCTTCTGAACACCGCCATACATCACGTCATACTTGGTGATGTCTACCGGCTCAGAGAGAAAACAAGAAGAAACGTCCGCAACGAGAGGCTTGCCCTTTGTGTCGGGAAGCTCGTGATACTTCGTGCCATAGATGGTCTCGTTCTCGCAGATGTAGACATAGTCAGCATCTGCGCGGATCGGAAGATCCTTGCAATCAGGAATGTAGGAGAAGTTGCCATCTTCGCTGGAGGCAAGACATTGCGCATCGCCAAAGATCTGAGCCTCTTTGAATGCTTTCTTCGACCAAGAGCCTGAGACGATGTAGTCTGCTTTGCCATCGAGCATCAGGTTCATCGGAATAGCGGCGAATTGCTGTGAAGCGCCACCCTGCAAGAAGAGCACCGCGTATTCATCCGGAATGCTGAGCAGCTCACGCAGATCGGCTTCAGCCTCGGTGATGATGCCCTCGAAGGTCTTCGAGCGGTGGCTCATTTCCATGACCGACATGCCGCATCCGCGGTAATCCATCATCTCATCAGCAGCTTCTTTGAGCACCTCTTCAGGCAGAACTGCTGGGCCAGCAGAGAAATTGTAAACGCGTGTCATAGCTATCCCCCATCGGATCTTCAATAAATAAGGAGCGAATGTAGGATTCGCTTTCCCTCGACAGATTGATTCAAAGAATGATACGCCAATCGAGTGCCACTTTGGTTGAATAAAGTGCAGAGAATCGTTAGGCGGAAGCCATATCCTTTACCTCGGTGATGTTCTTCCAAAAGCGCTTTGGCATGAAGTGGCGTCGAAGTTCGGGGTTGTAGCGTGCCTCTATCGTGAGCGTGTTATAGAAGCGTTTCCATGCTTCTTGCATGACCAGCTCGTTTTCGCTGCAGGGCGGAGGAGTGAAGGTATCGGTCTTGACCAAATGCCAGTCTTTGCCTTCATACACACCAGCAAGATGATGGTTCTCGTCATAGATCACGAACGGCTGGATATTGAAGCGTGCTGCAAACCAGTCCATGATGAGAGGCACCACTGACGCTTTGGGATTGCATCGCGCGCACCACAAACCACCTTCCAGTTCTTCGAATCGCAGGAACTGGATGATGTGATGGCGTTCATTCTGTACGAAGCGCTCGAGCTTTAAAACTGGTTCGACGCAAGGATGCAAGATTGCAGGCGCGGCTGATCCTTTCAGGATGGCAGGACCGCATCCAGCTCCAGTAAGTCGAGAGCGCTTGAGCATCTCGCCTTTCCTGTTTTGAGAGAAGTCAGCTGCATGACGCTTATCCATGCAATAGCGAATGAAATGATAGATGGAGATGCCGGTGGAAGGGTCGTCTGCAAGCGCAGCAGTCTTGATGATGTTGAAGATGGCATATCCTGCGTTTTTACAGATCCCCCGTTGAACGCGTAGTGCTAGCTCGATGTCGGTCTCTATCGATCGAACTTCTTGTCCTAGACGCGGTTGATGGCGGGCCGCAGGGCAGAGATCGATCGGAACCTCATGATGCTCATAGGCTTTGAACACTGCGCTGAGCAGCCCTTCGACACTCCCATCATAAAGATAGGCGATGTTGTCTGGCGAGATGCGATGCATAGACTACGATGCCTCCTCAAGCGCAGGTAGGCTGCGAGGCGCGCAAGATAGAGCGTCTGTGTCGTGCTCTGTGAGAAGTTGATCGTAGGGAACAGGATCGAACAGGCTCATCTGTCCAGTTGCAACGTGCGCTGATCTACTGCCATGCCTTCCGCCTTGAATGGGGGCGGCAAGATGAGCGCGTAGCGAGCCACGATCAAATGTTGTGCTGCCGCCTTGGTATTTGCCTTGGCATGTGATGAAGAAACGAGCACGTTTGAATGCGATACCGAGTTTGCGCAATTCAGGTTCACGCAGTACGTGGGTCTTGCGTGCGTTCATGATCAGCTTTGCACCTCGCACACCGATTCCGGGAACACGCAAGAGACTTGCATAGGGCGCTCTGTTCACTTCGATAGGAAAGAAATCCAGATGGTTGAGCGCCCAATTCGCTTTAGGATCGACATCAAGATCGAGAAAAGGGTGTTCTCGGTCGATGATCTCTTCCACATCGAAGCGATAGAAGCGCATGAGCCAGTCGGCTTGGTAGAGGCGGTGTTCGCGGTTGAGCGCTACGCTATGCACGCGCGGAAGGCGCACATCTTCGTTTACGGGAAGGTAAGCACTGAAGAACACGCGTTTGAGTGAGAGCTTCTGATAGAGCGCAGATGAGAGATTGAGGATCTGATAGTCGCTCTCGGGTGTTGCACCGATGATCATTTGCGTTGATTGGCCTGCAGGCGCGAACGTGCGCTCGCTGCCGCGCGATTTGGCAAGAGCAGTGGTGCGTTTGGTGAGATAGGTTGTGTGCGCGTTCTTCTTCATGAGGCGGCGAGTGTCGCGCGATTCTTCGATGCCCTGCTTGATGAAATGCATCGGCGAAAGGATGTCGTGCTTACTCTTGTCAGGAGCGAGCAGCTGAAGGCTTTTTTGGGAAGGTAATTCGAGGTTGACGCTCATACGATCGGCGAGCTGGCCGAGCGTAGCGAGCAAATCGGCTGAAGTGCCAGGGATCGCTTTGGCATGGATGTAGCCGCGAAACTCGTATTCTTCACGTAAGATGCGCAAGGCCTCGATCATGAGTTCGGTTGTAAAGTCTGGGCTGCGTACTACGCCAGAGCTAAGGAAGAGTCCTTCGATATAGTTGCGCCGATAGAAGCTGATGGTGAGATCGGCTAGTTCGCGCGGTTCAAAAGTAGTGCGAGCCCCTTCATTGCTGATGCGATTGACGCAGTAGGCGCAGTTATAGATGCACGCATTGCTGAGCAGTACTTTGAGTAGCGTGACACAACGACCGTCTGCTGTGAAGCTATGACAGATCCCCGCAGCAGAGGCGTTGCCGAGCTTGCCGGCTTGCGCATCGCGATCGACACCTGACGAGGTGCAGGCGACATCGTATTTTGCAGCATCTGCAAGAACTTCGAGTTTTTCAGCTATATCCATCGTACACCTGTTCGCTTTCGTGTCTCTATAGTATGCGAACAAATGTTTGGGGTCAACCCATAAGATCGACTCATCTCGGGTGTCAAAAAGGTATCGTGCTCCGAACGATGCAGGTCGCATGCTGAAATTGTGATAGCCTACTCGTCATGAGCAAATAAGATCATATTCAGGGGCGATCATGAGATTCAAGGACATATGGGGCAAGATCCAACTTCCGACACCAGATGAAGATTTTCCCTATCAAGATTTCTCACCGAAGACCCTGAAGGCGTTTGGTCTCCTCTGCTTTTTATGTGCTGCCGCTTCAGCAGCGCTGCTCGTATCGCTCGGCATTAATATCGCACAGCATCTGAGCAGCCATCTTACGCTTGCTAACATCATCATCGCGCTTGCGATCGCATTCATGGCAGTAGGGGCCATTGTACTGTTTGCCATATTGGGTGAGCGATTGTATCAGAATAAGAGCAAGGGCGGCGAACAGCTTGCCATCGCCACGGTCGCGTTGGTGTGCGTATCGTTTCTTGCAATGATGCTGCTCTATGGTTTGAGCTGGCTTCATATCATCTATCTTGTCGAGCTTGTTTTCTTAGCGGTCGTTACGGTCTATATGGATCCTGAGCTTGCGCAAGAGCGCTTGCTCTCAAAACATGCAGCAAAGCTCGATCCCGAAGCGCGTCGCGCATTCGAACATAAGGTCGACGATCGTCGTCCTCTGAAGGGCTATATCACCCTGAATTTCTTCAATTTGTTTTGGATCTTCGTGGTGTGTAGCGTGCTCGGACTCGCTATCGAAACGCTGTTCCATCTGATCATATTCCATGAATACCAGGATCGCGCAGGGCTTTTGTATGGTCCCTTCTCGCCGATCTATGGGTTCGGGGGACTGCTCATGACCGTTGCGCTCAACCGATTCCATGACAAACCGATTCCGATCATCTTCTTGGTTTCGGCCGTCATTGGTGGGTGTTTCGAGTTCTTCGTCAGCTGGATCATGCAATATGCCTTCGGCATCGTGGCATGGAATTACTCGGGTACGTTTCTCTCTATCGATGGGCGTACGAACTTTATGTTCATGTGTTTTTGGGGCTTGCTTGGTGTGGTGTGGGTCAAGCTGTTGCTGCCCATATTGTTATGGGGTATCGATAAGATTCCTTGGAAGTGGCGCTATGGGCTTACGTCGGTCTGCATGGTGCTTATGACGATCGACGTGGTCATGACCGTACAGACCATCGATTGTTGGTATTTGCGCGAAGCAGGCTATGCGCCGCGAAGCGGACTTGAGGAATGGATGGCGCAGCACTATAGCAATGAGTACATGCAAGAGCGTTTCCAGACCATGACGATGAACCCTGATCAGGCAAGCCGTATCTAGGATCAGCCAAAGCGCACCTGTAACGGCGCAAGGCTTGTGTGCCTTGTTGCCGATCGGACGAGATTAAGAAAGTGGCGCAAGCAAAGCTTTAAGCTGGCAGATCTCATCCCATGCTTTGTTCATGGTCGCACCCGCATCCATGCCTGCGACATCGATCATTGATCGATTTTGTCGTTTGCATCGGGTGAGCTTGATGGCTGCGAATGTGCCGTCTGTTCGTGTTGGCGTTGCTGTTCTAAATGTTCGAGTTCCTCCCGAGAAAACTCGGGCAATACTTCCTCGCGTGCTTCTTTACGAGCGCTACGTTCTGCTGCATCCGACCATTCATTTGATTGCTCTTCGAGCGTTTCGAACATCTTTGCTGCTGAAGGATTCTTCTCGATGAAGTGCTTGATGAAGTTTTTGCGAGCACGTGTGTTGTGTGCTTCGAGACGAACACCTCTTCCGTAATAACCGATGTCGTGGCTGCCGAAATAAGCGAACGCGATGCCAACGATAAGGTAGGGGATGATCTCGATGCCGAAGACCTCGAAGCCAAGGAAGAACGCTGCGATAGGACAGCGGCTCATGCCTGCGAAGAAGGTCATGACGCCGATCGCGGTAGCAAAGGAAGCATCAATGCCTACAAGCTGGCCAAGGGAGCACCCCAAAAGACCACCGATAACGAGTGTCGGCATGATCTCGCCACCCTTGAAGCCCGAGGCCAGTGCAAGAAACACCAGCGCTGCTTTGATCGCGAAATCCCAGGTGCCGATCGAGCCAGCCGCAGCCTGCTTCAAAAGGTTCATGCCGCCACCCTCGAAGGTTTGCAGGCTGAAGACCATGACAAGGATAGCGATGGCCACACCAACGAGCGCGACCGAGATATAAGGATGGCGGATCTTCTTGCGCTGCCATGCGCGAACGGCACGTAAGCTTCCGCCAAAGAAGCGACCAAGTATGCCACCGAGCGTGCCGATCAGTACGACTTGGAGCATGAGCTCTGGGGTGATAGAGGGGATGGAGACACGCGGGATGATATCGCCGATGCCGAAGGGATAGGCGATCGCAGCTGCGATGAATGCTGAAGCCACGAGTGCGATGAAGCGAGCAGGGCTGAAGGTCTTGAAGCGAGTGAGCTCGAAGACCAAGAAGACCGCACCGAGTGGAGCGAAGAACAGAGCGCTGAATGTCGCGGACATGCCCATCAACGCAGCGTAGCCATACACATTGCGATCGGTCTTATTCACGAAAAGATTCTTGAGCTTGAAGACGCGACAGAGCACTTCGCCGATCGAGGCACCCATCTGAAAAGCACTCGATTCCTTGCCTACCGCACCACCACCCAGCGTGGTGAGGCACGTGCCGACCAAGATCGCGGGGGCAAGAGTGGGCGAGACCGGCTTGTTTTCGCGCATCTGCATGACCAGATCATCGGTACTGTAATCATAAGGCAGTTTCATCGCCTTGTAGAATGCAAGCGATATGATGCCAAGCACCGGCAAGAAAAAGACGGTCCATGCTGCCTGCTGGCTGATGTGGTAGGCCGCATTCACGCACAGGCACAGGACGATCGAAGTGAATGCCGAGACGATGCCTACCGCCACGATGAAGGCGAGATTTGGCAGGATCTGCTTCTTATCGATTACCGATGACCAGGACATGAACGACCAACTTCGATTAAAGGTTTACTACGTGCTCTTTAATCGTGCCACTTCTGCACATTCGGGTAAACCAAGGCTCCGTCACAGCTTTTCATCAATTGAGTTACGCTTCATCAGGATGCAGGCGTGCTTTTGCATGCATGCGTGCAGATTGCCATACAATTAATAGAGATAAAAGGAGGGTCGAACATGGAAGAAGAACTGGTCTCGCTTGCGCTTATCGCACTTCTGGCGAGCATCACGCCTCTGCTTGCGCGTTTGATTCCTCAAAAGCTCATTCCAGAAACTGTATTCCTGCTTTTCGCAGGAGCCTTGTGCGGCCCGCATATGCTCGGATGGATCCATGTAGGTGATGCGATATCGCTTCTCTCCGATCTTGGCTTGGCATTCTTGTTCTTGCTGGCAGGATACGAGATCGACCCGAAGAACCTAACGAACTATCAGGGAAAACGTGGGTTTGCAACCTGGCTTGTGACATTTGGTATCGCCATCGTGGCGGTGTGGCTGTGGCCTGCGTTCTCGCTTGAGGGCATCGATGGCATCGCGGTGGTTATCGCACTCACGACAACGGCATTGGGCACGCTTCTTCCTATTCTAAAAGAGCGCAACCTCATGGCAACGAAGATCGGAGATGCGATACTTTCGTACGGTACGTGGGGCGAGCTTGGCCCTGTGGTAGCCATGGCACTCTTGCTCTCCACGCGCACGACCTTCCAAAGCGTGATAGTGTTGCTCATCTTTGCGGCGATCGCGGTGCTCATGGCAGTGTTCATCTCTCGCTTGAAGGGCTGGAAGAAGGTCGAGACCTTCCTTCGAGAGGGAGCTGAGACGACGCAGCAGACCGTGGTGCGCGTGACCGTCCTTCTACTCGTTGCGCTCACCGCACTCTCGGCGGTCTTTGATCTCGATATCGTGCTCGGCGCATTCGCGGCAGGCTTTATCTTGCGCTTCATCATCCCTGAAGGCAGTAAGAGCCTCGAGACGAAGCTCGATGGACTAGCGTTTGGTTTCTTCATTCCGCTCTTCTTCATCGTATCGGGTGCGAACATTGATTTGACAGCGGTGGGGCAGAGTCCCGATCTGCTCATCTTCTTCATCATCTTGTTGTTGATCATTCGTGCTTTACCGATATTTATCGCGCTCTCGAGCGGCAAACATCGACACGATTTGAGTCGAAGTGCGCGCATCACGGTGGCGCTCTACTGCACCACTGCACTGCCGATCATCGTTGCAGTCACAACGGTTGCGCAGCAATCAGGCGCAATGTCGAGCGAAGTTGCATCTGTTTTGGTATGCGCGGGTGCGATCACCGTCTTTGTGATGCCCGCCCTTGCTTCAGCCACGGTTCGTCTCTCCGATACACACGTCATCGATCTGGCGAAGGAGATCTCGGCGCAACCCTCTGACATTTCAAGCATTGTGAGAGATCGCGCAGAGCTGGTCCGTTTGCTCGCGAAGGCACGCGCGCTCATCGAACAAGACGATCCCGACCTTGCTTCGCGCATCAAACCGCTCGTTCGTCAGCTTGCGAAGGATAGCGTTGAAGAAGATCGCAATGCACAGCGCTTCATCGAAGAACTACAGAAGCGCTACAAGGAAGCCCGTGCGCTCCCGCCTGTTGATGAAGAAGAGATGCAGAGCGCTGAAGATGCGCAAGAAGATCGAGATGAAACGAAGAGTGGCTACGATGAAGAAGGATATCTCGAGGTCATCGAGAAGGGCGAAGACGCTGCAACGCGCAAGGAGAAGAGATGAAAGAAGGGGTCGTGATGACAGATAGCATCGAGCCAACAGGTGGTATGACCGATTACGGATTGATCGAACTTGATGGAACGCATAACACGCGCGATCAAGGCGGGATGAAGACCGTAACAGGCCAGCGCGTACGTGCCAAGAGGCTCATTCGCTCCGATGGATTGGATAAGCTCTCTGATAACGATATTCATATTCTGATCGATGAGTGTGATCTACGTACGGTGATCGATCTCCGTACTGATGTGGAGCAGAAAGCTGCTCCCGATCCAGTCGATCGCATGCCAGGTGTGAAGCATGTGAGTCTTCCTGTCTTATCGGGTAGTGCAGTTGGCCTTACCCATGAGCATAGCCTTCGGTCGCTCTGGAATGAGTTTTGCAAATTGAAGGGCGATCCAATGGGAGTGATCTGCGAGACCTATCCGCTCATGCTCTTGGATGAAACAGGTATCGCTGCATACAAGCAACTCTTCGAGATTCTGCTCGCCCAAGAACAAGGAGCGGTGCTCTGGCATTGCTCTGAAGGCAAGGACCGCACAGGTATTGCGAGCATGCTCGTGCTTTTCGCACTCGGGGTTCCTCCTGAGACGATCATGGAAGATTATCTTGCAACGAATCTTTTTGCACGTCAGAAGATGAAGCGGATCGCTCGGGATTTGGAGAAGGTTCATCTTGCGGATAAGAGCGACGAGGCGCTGTTGGCGCTCATTTGCGCACATAAGGAATATATCGATGCAGCTATGGATGCACTCGAAAAGGAATACGGTAGCCTCGATGCCTATCTCACCGAAGCGCTCGATCTGACACCTGCAAAACGCAAGCTTTTAGCCGATCTCTATCTTTTCTGATCTTCGCATACGGACAAAAAAAGAGGGGAGCTTGGCTCCCCTCTTTGCCCCTCCAAGACCACGAGGGAAGAGCAGTGTGCAGTGTTAACGAGAGAGATCGAAATGCTGTTGGCTTCGATCACGGGCGCTCTTCCCGGGTCCTTTGATATTCGAGCGTGTTACTCTCCATCCTCAAGGATGTGATAGGCGGCTTCAGCAAGCTCCTTCGAGCTCATGCTGGCAGGATTCTTCTCGATGCCGCGATCGAGAAGATGGGGAATAGTCGCGATCTTGCGGAATTTCTCCTGATGTTCTGGCAGGCTTGCCAAGATGACGGGCACCGTATTGTCGGGAAGCAACGTATCTTGGACGACCTTATTGATATAGCGGAAGAACTTCTCGCTTTCCAGCTCAGTGACCTCGTTGCGTGAACGATAGTCATGATAGGGATTCAATCGTTTCATGAGCATGTGATGATCGAGCGCAGGAGCATCGCTCTGGTCGTGCATGATCTCGCCGAACTGGGAAGCGACGCCCTCATCTTCGATATCAACATGATTCAGGTAGTTGCCCTTGCCTTCGATCAGGCCGAAACGGTCAGTCGAGACGGCAAGGATGTAATAGTCGCTCTGCTGAAAGGCATCGCCTTCGAGCGGACCGAGCTCCCAGTTGTCGCCAACGAACACTTCTGGCTTTACCTTATGATGTAGATCAGCAACGAAAACATGATCCGTATCTGCAAACAGCGCTACACCTGCTTCTGCATTGAGCCAAAGGCCTTCATCAGGAGCGTTGATGACATCATCGAGATGTACGAGGATCTTGTTGTTGGGCTGAGCGGGATACTTTGCATCGATCTGATGCTTTGCCTCTTTCATGAGATCCTTCATCTCGATACGCTCTTTATTCGAGCGTAGGCGCTTGTATTCAGTAGGAAGATAGAGTGAAACGACCGGGCCTTCGGTCGCAGGAGCGAGATTGGCAAGATCGTCGATGACGACAACAGTGTCTTTCGTGTGATGAATGGGACGCATGGCAAGCCTCCTTGTTGTGATGGTTAGAAGTGCCCAACAAGGTGTGCTGAGGAGGGTGATCCAGGCGCGCCTTCGTTGGGCTGCATCTTTAAATTATCACTACCGAACAGGGGTTTTCTTGCCTGCACGCTTTTGATGGGAACCTGTTATTTTCTAGTTGAATACCTGCAACCTTGAAAGCGATCCTGCGATCACATCACATCTCTTCATAAGGTAGTATGAAAGTGACGAGCAAGATCATGAAGAAGGTGAGCGATCCATGTGCACCCAGGTGCCTGTGAGCGAGCAACAGAATATGAAAGCCTCAGCGAGCGGAGCTGACAGCAGTCGTCACGGACAGACAGAAACGCTGCCTGCACGCTACGAAAAGTTGCGAACGCTATGGGGCGAAGAGGGTCTTCGCCAGATCATGGATGCACGGGTACTCGTGCTCGGAGTAGGGGGCGTAGGTTCGAATTGTATCGAAGCGCTCGCTCGTGGCGGTGTTGGACACCTGACCATTCTCGATCGCGATGTGGTGGCCGAAAGTAATATCAACCGTCAGGCGATCGCATTCTATTCAACGCTTGGACGTCGTAAGGTCGATGTGATGGAAGCCATGATCAAAGACATCAACCCTGAAGCTCAGGTCACGAAGATCTTCGATTTCTTACGTCAAGAAGAGATGGCTGAGTTCCTCGATGCGTATGCGCGTGATGTGGATTACGTGGTCGATGCGATAGATACTGTTTCAGCAAAACTAAAGCTCGCTGAACTTGCACCAAATTACGATTTCAAGCTCATCAGTAGCATGGGCGGCGCGAACAAGATACATCCTGAATGTTTTAAGATCGCCGATCTTTATGAGACGGTGAATTGCCCACTTTGCCGCATCATGCGCAAAGAAGGCAGGAAGCGAGGCATCAAGCAACTAAAAGTGCTCTATTCATGCGAGCAGCCACTCGAAACTGAAGTTGCTGCTGACTGGGAGCGGCATGAGCGCAGCGATCTGGGGACAGCATCGTTCGTACCGCCGATCTTCGGTCAGATGATTGCAGGCGAAGTGCTGCGCGATCTTGCGGGAAGGTCATGACGATGGGAGCGTGTCATCTCAAAACCCGCTTCGATGCACACTGTCATCTTTCATTCGCGCCTTATCCTGAGCGCATTGCTTCATGGGTGGCACAGCGGTATGCAGGTGCATTTTCGACCACCGTAAGTCCGACGGATTTCGTGCGTACGCAGCAGCTGCTCGAGCCGTGGGATTCGCTGAAGGTGGGGTTCGGTGCTCATCCTTGGTGGGTCTCATCAGGCGATGTAGGTATGCATGATATCGATGCCTCGAGCGATGATATCCTCCGATCGCGCTACATTGGCGAGGTAGGGCTCGATTTTGGTAAGAAGGGGATTGCGCGAAGCATCTTTGTGAGCGAGGAGGAAACCAAAGCAGCTCAAGTCCAGGTGTTGCGTGCGATCTTGGCGATATGCGCACGGGAGGCTGTATGCGAACATGGCCGCGAGTCGCAGCGCGTCTTTTCCTTTCATGCAGTGCAGAGCGCAGATGTCATGCTCGACCTTTTGCAAGAATACAAGCTGTTGACAGATAACGTGGCGATCTTCCACTGGTTTTCAGGCTCAAGCGCGCAGTTGCAGCGCGCAAGAGAGCTTGGATGCTGCTTTTCTGTCAATGCGTTCATGTTGAACACTAAACGCGGTCGCGAATATGCTAAAGCGATTCCTGTTGGGCAGTTATTCGTTGAGACAGATCTGCCTGAAGAAAGGCAAAAAGAAGAGAGCGCCGATTCGTTCGAGGTGACCTGTGTGCAGTATGCAACAGCGTTGGATTCAGCCTATGAGCAACTTGTCGCCCTTCGTGGCCCAGACATCCTTTCTGCTATCGAGCAGAATACCCGCCGCGTTTTTGGATGATCACGATCGGGACGCACGGCCTTGCTAAGCACACCCGCTCTTAATAAAGAGCAGCGCGAAGACGCTGAAGCTCTTCGGCAGGATCTGCGCACAGCATAAGGCTGCTCATCAGGCATGCGCCTGCTGCTCCGGTATCATGCACAGAGGCGATTGTTTCCTTTTCGATACCACCGATAGCATAAACAGGCAGCGACACCGCATCGCAGACCTCGCGTAAGAAGGTTAACCCCCGAGGGGCCAGGTCGGCCTTGCAGTCGGTCGGGAAGATATGACCTGCGATCAGATAGTCCGCGCCAAGCTTCTGTGCGAGCGCTGCTTCTGACACACCGTGAACAGAGACGCCTACCTCGTGAAATTCGTGAGAAAAATCGCGATGATTGTTCAATTCGGGTAAAGGGAGTTGAACACGAGGGATACCAAGTTCTTGAGCGACATCGACAAAAGTATTCACCACGATCTTGTCGCGCTCATCAAGGGCAAGCTCATGCAAGATGGCGTGCACAAGGGCGATATAGTCGCGCTCGGGAAGATCCTTTTCGCGTACGATGACGCGATCGATACCAGCCGCGCATAGTTTTGCAACACGTGTAGGTAAGGGCTCTGCACAAAGCGCACGATTCGTAACAGCGATGATCTGGAAGGACATGGTCTTTTCTGCCTTTCTCATACGTAGACGTAATCGTTCATGACTGGTTGAAGACCACGTCCTCGAAGGGCAGCTACGACTTCATCGACCGTACGACTATCAGCGATCTCGAACTGGTCATCGCCTTGCTCTTCGCCTTCATGGCCTCCGATGCCTGTCGATACGCCAGCTGATATCTTGGTCGCTGCGATGTCGACCACGTTGTTGCGAAATCCTTCACGCTCGCGAGTCGAGATGGTCATGCCCGCAAAAGGCAAGAAGATGCGGTAAGCGCACATGACCTGCAATAACTGGCGCTCGTGCACATCGTGCGGATTGATCTGGTCGTTGTTGGTAATAGGGCGCAGGCGCGGGCAAGACAGCGAGATCTCGGCATGAGGATACTTCTTCTGTAAAAGATAGGCATGTATGCCCGTAGCGAAGGCATCGCGGCGGAAATCCGCAAGCCCCAGAAGCGCTGCGAAAGCAACACCGCGCATGCCGCCCATGAGCGCGCGTTCTTGCGCCTCGAGGCGATAAGGGAATACGCGTTTATGACCGGCAAGATGGAGTTCTTCATAGCGCTCAGGCTCGTAGGTCTCTTGGAAGACGGTTACGTAGTCGGCACCGCATTCATGCAGGTAAGCATACTCATCTGAGTTCATTGGATAAACCTCAAGCCCGACATTCTTGAAGTACTTCGATGCGATCTTGCATGCCTCGCCGATATATTCAACGGTGCTCTTTGTGCGGCTCTCTCCCGTAAGAATGAGTATTTCTTCAAGCCCGCTTTGTGCGATAGCAGCCATCTCGGCTTCGATTGCGGTTGCATCGAGTTGTGCACGGCGGATCTTATTATGACAATTGAATCCGCAGTAGATGCAGTAGTTTTCACAATAATTTGCCAAGTAGACGGGCGTGAAGAGGTAGACATTATCGCCGAAGAATCGGCGCTTCTCGTCGCGCGCACGCTGTGCCATCTGTTCGAGGTAGGGCTCTGCAGCAGGGCTGAGGAGCGCAGCAAAATCACGCGGGCTGACAGGGTCTGCCTGCAAGGCTGCTTCGACATCATCGACCGTGAAGCGCGTCGGGTCATAGGCGGTGAACGCCTCTTCGACTTGGTTGCGAATCGAAGGATCGATCTGCTGCATGTCAGGCAGATAGGTAAGGTGGTCGATCTTGTTTTCGACCTCGAAGACTGTGATGCCTTCCATAGGTTGGTGTGCTGCGACCTTCTTGCTCATCGCTCCTCCAGAAAACCTGTCAGTGGGGAAGAGGCGACTGCGCCTTTTTCGATAACGCGTCCAAGGCCTGCAAGATACGCCTCTCGGCCCGCTTCGATAGCGAGTTTGAAAGCATGGGCCATCGTAGGCACATCACCTGCAGTAGCGATCGCTGTATTCGCCATCACTGCTGCTGCTCCCATCTCCATTGCTTCTGCAGCCTGCGAGGGGCGCCCGATACCTGCATCCACGATGATTGGCAGATCGATCTCATCAATGAGGATCTGAATGAAATCTTTTGTCGCAAGTCCCTTATTCGAACCGATAGGTGCTCCGAGCGGCATGACAGCTGCCGCTCCCGCTTCGACCAGATCGCGAGCAACATTCAAGTCGGGATACATGTAGGGAAGCACGATAAAACCCTCGTTTGCGAGTGTGTCGGTCGCTTTGATGGTCTCGTGATTGTCGGGCAGAAGATACTTCGAGTCGCGCATGATCTCGATCTTCACGAAGTCGCCGCAGCCCAATTCGCGCGAAAGTCGAGCGATGCGCACGGCCTCTTCTGCAGTGCGTGCACCAGAGGTGTTGGGCAGCAAGGTGACGTTATCGGGAATATGCTCGAGAATCGAGTCGGTCTCAGAGTTCGCACGGCGAAGTGCGAGCGTGATGATCTGTGCCCCAGCATGTTTGATGGCAGCTTCGACCAGGTCAAGGGAGTATTTCCCGGAACCAAGGATAAACCGCGAACTGAACGAGCGGCCTCCGAGGACCAAAGGATCATGGGTACTCATATCTTCTCTCTTCCTATGATTTGATGTCATTACGAGTGCTCTTGTTCATCAAGGCTCGATCTCTCCCGCGATGAGACGAAGCACCATAAGGGCCTGATGGCCTGCACAGATACCGACGCGCGGGCTTACGAGCGTGCCAGCTTGTGAAACATCAGTCGAACCATCACCGCATACATACAGATTCGCGAGCGGGTGTTTTGTTGTGATGGTGTTTGCTGAATCCATTCCTGCCATCCCTGAGCCGCTCACGATCTTCGCGTCGGGCAAAGAGGCAAGCAGCGTCTCGATGAGCATCGCTTTTTGATCAGGCTTGTCGAATGCCTCCACGATCACATCGCACGTGCTAAACAGCTCGAGAGCATTCGCTTCATCGACTTTCACCTGATGGGTCTCGAGTGCGATGAAGGGGTTGATAGCGTGAAGCTGCAGGGCGATCGCTTCGGTCTTGGGCATACCTAAATGTGCGATGCCATACTGTTGGCGATGCAGATTTGAGAGATCAACTGTATCGAAGTCGACCAGTACGAGCGTTCCGACCCCGAGGCGTGCAAGATGAAACGATATGGCAGACCCAAGACCGCCGAGGCCTGCAACGCCAACACGGGCATGTGCGAGCTTGCGTTGATTGTCTGATCCGTGACGTGCAGCGAGTGTTGCTTCAAAGCTCTCGCGCGAGCAAGGCTCATCGCTTGCGCTGTGATCCATTAGCCACCTCCTACGAAGTGTACGATCTCGACTTTGTCGTCGTCGTGGAGCAGGGTGTCATCAAACGATGCGCGTGAGACGATCTCACCATTTAGCTCGACGGCCACCTGTGAGCAGGAAAGCCTCAAAGCTTCGATAAGATCGCTTACGGTCGTGTTTTCGACAAACTCGATCTGCTCTCCGTTTACGATGATCATATGCGCACCTTCTCTCGTATCTTGCTGTTGCAGATCTGATTGCATGGTTGAATCTGCCAATCGTGATCTGAAAACAAAAAATGCACCACGAAAAGACCCCACCGAAGGTGGTGAGCCCCTTCATGATGCATACGCGTCAATCTGTAGCTAACATACCATGAGCGATCGGTAGGGGCAAGTGTGAATACAAAGAGAGACAGGTATACAAGAAGAGCCCCGTAAGGGGCTCTTCGGAAAAGATCTCGATCGAGGCACGAATAGCTAGGATCGATCTTCCTTTTCATTGGTTACCTCGATGACCGCTTCGGTGGCAACCACTGCGCTCACAACATCGGTCTCGGTTTCTTTTGCGCCATTGACTGCTTGATCGATCTCTTTTTCAGCGATCGCATCTCCGAGCGCATCGGCTTTTGCATCGGCATCGAGCTCTTCGGCGATAGCTTCGCTCAGTTCAGCATCAAGTTCCTCTTCGACCTTGCGTACAGTCTCTTGGGGAACTGCTGCAGTCTCAGGTGCAGGAGCAGGCGTCGCTACAGGAGCTGCTGCGGGTGCAGGTGCAGCTACGGCAACAGGTGCATTCCCAGGAGCAGGCGGGGCAGGAACAACTGGCGCAGTTGGCGCTTGTGGAGCGCTTTCAGGTGCGACTGGGGTTGCCCCAGGCGCTGCAGGAGCTGGCGTCATAACAGGGTTTACGCCTTGATGTTCTTTGCGGATCTTGGAGAGGAATACTGCTGAGAGAACAAAAAGGGCGATCTGGATGAGGCCACCGAAGATGACGCTGGTGGCTGCAGCGATGATGGAGATCACGAATAAGGTCTTATACAGCGCAGGATTCTTGAGGTTCATAAGCGTGAAGATGGAGGCAAACAGCTGGAATGCACTTGCGATCAGTGCGATGACTCCAAGGACGAGCACAACGGTTGCGGCAGCGGCGGCTGCATAGAGCTCGTTCAATTCATCAGCATAATATGAGCTGTAGTAGCTGTAAGCGGAGTAATACTCCATATAATCATTAGCCAGCGAAACGGTGCCCATCATGGTGCAAACGATGATGATAGAGCCGATGATCGCAAGAGCTGATACTGCGATCTCAGCGATGCTCAATCCTTTTACGACCTTTTGATTTTTGGTCAGAGTATTCATAGAACCTCCTCGTGATCCTTTTTGAATAAGCATAAAGGACAATTATACGGCTCTTCCAATCGTCAACAACCTGTTTCCTGCGACAAGCGGCAAGACGCTCGCTGCGAAGACTGTGTGCATCCAAGATGGCTGTGATATGACGAGTTCTCTATCTTTGCTAATAAAGCGTGGTGACCTTAAGATCGAGTTTCGATGCCTCGATCTTCTCTTTATTGCCGAATACGCAGATGACCTCATGTTCCTTCAGGTCTTTGAGCGCTGCGCCGCGCGAGTTGATCTCTTGGATGGTGGTAGCGAGCATCTCTGCACGTAGCCTTGTGCGCCAGTCGGCGGGAAGGTTGGAGAAGTACATGCTATCCTGGCGTGCGATCAGCGCACGTGGTTTGAGTGGAGCATCATAGGATGCGACAGCGCTGATGATGTATCCACGCAATTCTGCTTCGCTCGGGTCAAAATCGCTCAGCCAGGCACCGGCGTTGTTGTAGATGGCAACGGTGTCATCGAGATTAGGATCGCGAAACGAATAGAACATGATCGTTCCCGTGCGGCTTGCTTTATAGCCCGCGCCATACGCGCCGCCCTTCACGCGTACTTCATTCCAGAGGTAATCGTATGAGAGTACGCGCGTGATAATGCTGGTCACGCCATCGAAGTCGGTAGCGCGAAGCGTTGCGCGATTCGCCCCTGCTCCTACATAACAAACATCGCTCGGGACGATAAAGGCTTCGTTCTTCGCGACAGGATCGGCAACGATAAGCGCCCTGTCCTCGCTTGTGTCGTAAGGTGACAGATCGAATGAGCCGCCAGTCTCCCAGACACGTACGAGATCCTCTTTAGGACCTGCGAAACTTACGGTCAGAGCGGTGGTGAAGATGCGCTGTGAAAGATCGGCAAGCTTTGCGATCAAGGCCTCTGCACGCTTGTCGAAGTGTTCAAGCAGATCGCATAGGAAGTGGTAAAAATCAACGCCCGAGAGCTGATCGAGTAGTTTGCCTGCAGGGGTGAGCCCCGCCGCTACGCGCGCGAGCGCGCTCGTGTGGCCCATCGCAGCGAAGTTCTGCTCCATGCCGATGCGCTGTTGAAGCAGGATGGTTTTGATACGTTCGGGGTCATCGAATTTCGTGTGTGCCCAGATTTCACGAGGCAACATCACCGCATGATCGATGTTCTTGGACAGACAGCTGGTTGCTACGATGAAATATGCTGCAATACCTTGAGGCGCAGTCTTGTTCTCGTAGGTTGTGGCAGAAAAGCGCAGACGACCTAGGTAGAGTTGGGTGAGCGTATCGATCTGGGAAGCGCTATAGCGTGAAGTGTCAAGCTTTCCAAGCAGGATCGACAGGAGCGAAACATAGGGAAGCTCTTCGAAGCGTACGTGGTCAAGCGTGAAGTAATAAGAGAGATAGTCGATGCCATGCGTGGCGACTTCATGGATAAGGCAACGCTGTGGCATGGATTTATCGAGGTGCCAGGGTGCTTCAGTGGGTGCAGTGGCGATGTCGGAGAGCTCGAGCAGCGGGAGTGTGGCGAGCGCTTCGGGGCTATCGGGTTCGGTTTGGATGCGATGAAGCTCACGTGCCTCTGCGATGATTGTCTCGATTTGATCTTGGTCAAGCGTGCTTTTGATGACAGCAAGGCGCTCGGCCTCTTCTGAGGATTCAGCACAGGTGGGCACGACTTCGACGAGCGCGCGATGGTTGTTGTCCAAGAGCACCTCTTCGAGCAGTCGCTCGAAGTAATCGGTCTCGAGCTTTTCGCGTAAGCTCGAAAAGATGCTTTCGTAACGCAGCGGATCGATGGCCATGGAGTCGTCATAGAGCCATGCAGAGAGCGCATTGATGGCAAGTACGACACCGCTCGAGGTGCCAAAATCGCCTTCGCGCATCACGAATTCCGCATGAGCGATAGCGCCTTCGATCAACTGTTTGTCGATTCCGTTATGAATGAGTGTCCGTGCATGTGCTTCTACACACTGGCGAAATTCTTGAGCCTTTTGCGGTTGGATGCCTTTCGCTTCGATCAGCAGGAAGGGCTGCAGGATTGACTTGTTCATGTAGTCGAATACGTCACCAGCAAATCCTGCTTCCAGGAGCGCTTTTTTCAAAGGGGCTTCATTGCTACCCATGAGCGCGTCCATAAGGATATCGACCGCGATGATGCGTTCATGATCAGCTGCTGTGCCGATCACATACCCCAGTCCTGCGCAAGCGTTTTCAGCAGAGGTATTCATCTCAACGACCACGTCCATGGATTCGACGGGGGCTTGGGAAAGAAGCGGATTGGGCGCACCTGCCTGTGCTCGTGCAGAGCAAGCGCTGTTTGTTTGTGAGAGGTAGTTCGAATCAAGGAATGCGAGTACGCGGTCGATATCAAGATTGCCATAGAGCGTGATATAGCTGTTGTCGAGACGATAATGGCGAGCATGGTTATCGAGGAAATCCTCGTAGGTAAGATCAGGGATAGCGCTCGGCAACCCACCCGACTCGAAGCGATAAGCAGTGTCGGGAAATAGTGCTGCTTGCAGAGCATCATAGAGCACATTATCGGGATCGGACATTACGCCTTTCATCTCATTGAACACGACACCGTTATACGTCAAAGGCGCATCCGCACTTTCCAGCTCATAGTGCCATCCTTCTTGCTTGAAGATAGCACTACGCTGATAGATCGCTGGGTGGAGCACGGCATCAAGATAGACATCCATGAGATTCATCAGATCCTTCTCATTCGTGCTCGAAACAGGATAGACGGTCTTGTCCGCGAAGGTCATCGCATTCAAGAAGGTTTGCATCGAGCTCTTGAGCAGGTTGACGAAGGGCTCTTTGACCGGGAATTTATCAGAACCACACAACACTGAATGCTCGAGGATATGAAAGACGCCGGTGTCGTTAACTGGTGGTGTTTTGAAGCCGATCGAGAACGCTTTATCGTTATCGTCATTTGCCAAGTAGAGCAGTCGAGCGCCGCTTTCGTGACGCATGACACTTGCGGTGCCATCGATCTCGGGCAGCTCTTCGTGGGTCTCGACGGTAAAGCCGTATTGTTTTGTTCCAGGAGTGAGATTCATAGCTTTCTTCTTTCGTATGCGATCGTTCGCAAGACAGTATCGTTATTCGTTTTCGATTATAGAAGAGATGCAAGACACGCCGCGCAAACGCCGAATAATCGACATGTTAGAAACGCGTAACGCCTGTGAAACATACCTTCGCGCAAACCTGTTATGCTGGTCTAGGCAACTGCTCCGAAGCGCGCTTGGCGCCTGTGTGCACGAGCTTGATCACAACGAAATATTGGGAGGTCACAATATGAAAACGCGTATCGGTATTCTTGGATATGGCAATTTGGGTAAAGGCGTGGAACTTGCAGCACGCCAGAATGACGACATCGATCTGGTGGCGATCTTCTCGCGCCGCGATCCTTCTTCTATCACACCGCTCACTGCTGGTGTACCCGTCTATTCCGTGAACGATATTGCTAACCACGCTCAGGATATCGATGTGTTAGTGCTCGGCGGCGGCAGTGCGACTGACCTGCCTGAGCAGACTCCTGAATATGCCAAGCTTTTCAATGTGGTCGATTCGTTCGATACGCATGCGAACATCCCACAGCACTTCGCTAATGTCGATGCGGCAGTGAAAGCAGCAGGCAAGATCGGCATCATCTCAGTCGGTTGGGATCCGGGCATGTTCTCGGTCGCGCGCTTGTATGCAAACTGCATTTTGCCAGAAGGCGCTGACTATACCTTCTGGGGACGAGGTGTTTCACAAGGCCATTCCGATGCGATCCGCCGTGTGCCAGGTGTTGTTGATGCTCGCCAGTATACCGTGCCGGTCCCTGCAGCCATCGAGGCGGTGCGCAAAGGAGAGAATCCAGAGCTCACCACGCGCGAGAAGCACACCCGCGAATGCTTCGTGGTCGCTGAAGAAGGCGCCGACCTGGCAGCGATCGAGAAGGCCATTGTTGAGATGCCGAACTACTTTTCTGACTACGACACTACGGTCACGTTCATCTCGCAAGAAGAGCTCGATCGCGACCATAAGGGCATTCCGCATGGTGGTTCGGTCATTCGTACGGGTGTGACAGGCAGCGACAAGGAAAACAAGCACGTGATCGAGTTTTCGTTGAAGCTCGATTCCAATCCTGAATTCACGGGTAGCGTGTTGGTTGCCTGCGCACGTGCGGCTCATCGCATGAGCGAAGAAGGTATGACAGGCTGCAAGACCATCTTTGATATTCCGCCCGCGTATCTCTCGGCAGTAAGCGATGAAGAACTTCGTGCCCACATGCTGTAATGTTGTTCGTCGCTAAACTCAAGCTCTACGTCCCAGGCATCGCGGTTTGCGCCGCGATCGCGCTGGGATGCTGGTTTTTAGGTCTCGCGTTTCCGCTGGTTGGTGGTCCTGTGTTCGGCATCCTTGCAGGCATGGCGATCGCGCTGATCTGGAAGCGCCGCGATCGCACGAGTCAGGGCATCACCTTCACCTCGAAGAAAATATTGCAATACGCGGTCATCTTGCTTGGTTTCGGGCTGAATCTTGCAGAAGTGGTGCGTGTTGGTGCTCAGTCGCTTCCCGTGATCATCTCCACTATCGCAACGGCGCTCATCGTGGCGTTCGTGCTGTGCAAGGCACTTCACATCCCCGAGCGCATTGCAACGCTGGTAGGAGTAGGTTCGTCTATCTGCGGCGGGTCTGCCATCGCTGCCACGGCTCCAGTCATCAAAGCGCACGATGAAGAGGTTGCGCAGGCCATCTCGGTCATCTTTCTGTTCAACGTCATCGCAGCGCTCGTTTTCCCAACCTTAGGCGGATTGCTCGGCCTTTCCAATGAAGGTTTCGCGCTCTTCGCAGGCACAGCCGTCAATGACACCTCATCGGTCACTGCTGCTGCAGCTGCGTGGGACGGCATGCACCCAGGGGCTAATACGCTTGATCAGGCTACAATCGTAAAGTTAACACGAACGCTCGCCATCATCCCGATTACCTTTATACTGGCGCTTTGGATCGCTCGCAAGGCAAAGGCTCATCAAAGCCATCAGGCAGCCAATCCTGCACTGCTCGAAGGCATTGGCGAGAAAGCAGAGGAGCAAGCGGCAGAGCTCCATAACGACGGCTTTAGTCTTCGCCGTGCATTCCCGCTGTTCATCCTCTGGTTCTTAGTTGCCTCGCTCATCACCACCATCGCGCTTTCATGCGGGATCGATCAAAGTGCGTTCGAGCCGCTCAAGACGCTCTCTAAATTCTTTATCACCATGGCCATGGTTGCCATCGGGCTTAACACCGATTTGGTGAAACTGGTCAAGTCAGGTGGCAAGCCGATCCTGCTTGGTCTGTGTTGCTGCATTGCCATCGCGTTGGTCAGCTTGGCTATGCAATATCTGCTCGGTCTGTGGTAAAGCGCTGAACTGCCTTGATAGTCTTCTTCGTATCGTTTGAGAGTCGACCCATTCATCTTACTGTCTTGTCACCTGTCTTAACATCTGCCATACTTGCCACACACTATGAAGGGGATGACTGCCTTGCAGACAAGAGAAGAATTGGTCGCGCGGATCAAAGCGCTCAAAGAAGAGCGCGATGCGGTGATCCTAGCGCATTTTTATGTGGATGATGAGGTGCAAGATATCGCTGATTACACCGGCGATTCGTATAACTTGAGCAAGCTTGCTGCCGATCTTGATAACAGGACGATAGTATTCGCAGGCGTGCAGTTCATGGGGGAGAGCGCCAAGCTTTTAAGCCCTGATAAGACGGTCATCTTGCCGAATCCACAAGCAGATTGCCCGATGGCGCATATGGTGTCTAAAGAGGTTATTGATGCAGCACGCGAAGCCTATGACGATCTTGCAGTCGTGTGCTATGTCAACTCAACGGCGCAGATAAAGTCGTGGTCCGATGTGTGCGTCACCTCATCAAATGCGCTTAAGATCTGTCAAAGCCTACCTCAGAAGAACATCTTGTTCATTCCCGACCAGAATCTAGGTCGCTATATTGCATCGCTCATCCCAGAGAAGCACTTCATCTTCAATGAAGGCTGTTGTCCCATTCATCAGGATATTTCTCCCGAAGAGGTTCGTGCACTCAAAGCGCAGTACCCAAATGCGCCCATACTCGCCCATCCAGAATGCAATGCGCAGATCTGTGAACTCGCTGACTATCTTGGTTCGACCTCGGGCATTATCGAGCGTGTGGTAACAGGAAAAGAGAGCGACTTCATCATTTGCACCGTGGTTGGCGTCGCATGCGAGATAAAGAAGCGTTTAGCAGCACAGCAAACTGCGGATCAAGATTCACCGTCCAAACGCTTGCATTTTCCTGCGACCACACCACGCTGCAAGGACATGGATTCCATCACGCTCGAGCAGATCGCTGAAGCATTGTCTGATATGAGCGACACAGTCGAGCTCGATATGTCATGCGCTCCTGCTGCGCGCTCGACGCTCACGCGAATGCTCGAGCTTTCCGTATAGCACCCAATAAGAGAATCGAAATATTCATGATGAAAGAAGAGATCTATGACGTGGTCATCGCAGGTTGCGGCGCAGGCGGTCTCTATGCCGCGCTCAACTTGCCTGCCCATTTGAATATCCTGATGATCGCAAAGACGAGCGTGGAGGAATGCGATTCGATGCTCGCTCAAGGGGGCATTTGCGTGCTTCATGATAAGGACGACTATGCCTCGTTTTTCGAAGATACCTTGCGTGCAGGACATGGAGAAAATAGGCGTGAGAGCGTGGATATCATGATCACGTCGAGCCGCGCGGTCATAGACGATCTTGTAGCATATGGGGTCGATTTTGCACGTACCGAATCAGGGGAGCTTGCTTATACGCGCGAAGCGGCACATTCGCGCCCGCGCATTTGCTTCCACGAAGACACTACGGGAAAAGCTATCACCACTGCGCTTCTCGAGGCAGTGCATACGCGATCCAACGTCACGATTCGTGAGCATACGACAATGGTCGACATCATCGAACATGAGGGGAGATGTGCAGGCATGCTCGTAGAAGATGCGACTGGCAAGTGCGCTCAGATCCACGCAGATTTCACGATCATGGCCACAGGCGGCATCGGTGGTCTCTACGAGCATTCGACGAACTATCCCAGTCTCACAGGAGATGCGTGTCGTATCGCAGCAGCTCATGGTGTGGAGCTCGAGAATATGGATTACGTCCAGATCCACCCCACGAGTCTGTACACGGGTAGGCCTGGTCGGGCGTTTCTTATATCGGAATCTGCACGCGGCGAAGGAGCGATCCTGCTCGATGCGAAAGGCCAGCGCTTCACCGACGAGCTTCAACCGCGCGACGTGGTCTCAAAAGCGATCCATGCGCAGATGGCAGCCGAGGGAAGCGAACACGTGTGGCTCTCGTTCGAGAATATTGCGCCTGAGACGATCCACCATCATTTTCCGAGCATCTATCGTACTTGTCTTGAAGAGGGCTACGACATCACGATCGAGCCGATTCCAGTGGTGCCCGCACAGCATTACTTCATGGGCGGCGTTCATGTGGACAGCGATTCTCAAACTACGATGGAGCGTCTGTTTGCGGTAGGGGAGACGAGCTGTAATGGCGTGCATGGTGCCAATCGACTTGCCAGCAACAGCCTGCTTGAGACGTTGGTGTTTGCCAAGCGTGCGGCTCAGAAGATCGCAGCTGAACAGGCACGCACAGAGTCTTTGGTGTGCGCGATGAGCGCCAATTGATCCGTTTTGATCCAAACGCCAGCAACGAGAAGAGGAAACGATATGGATCTTGCATCGCTTACGCTCATCGCTGATGAGCATATCCGCCGCGCGCTTGAAGAGGATCTGAATCATGGTGATGTTTCAGCTGCTGCAGTGGTGGCTAAGCATGCGTGTGCTTCGGTCGATCTGATAGCAAAGCAAGCGGGGGTGATCGCGGGGCTCGATGTGTTCGAGCGCACGTTTCACGTTCTTGATGCAACGGTCGAAGTCGAGCGCTTCGTAAGCGATGGCGATCGCGTCGAGCCGGGAGAGTTGCTTGCACGTATTTCGGGTGATGCGTATGTTCTGCTTGCAGCAGAGCGCACGGCGCTCAACTATCTTCAACGAATGAGCGGCATTGCAACCTACACGCGCCAGATCGTTGAGCTACTGGAAGGCTCCAAGACAATGCTGGTCGATACGCGCAAGACCACACCAGGCATGCGCATCTTCGAGAAGGATGCGGTTCGCGTTGGTGGCGGAGTGAATCATCGCTACAATCTCTCGGAAAGCGTGATGCTCAAGGACAACCATATCGCTGCTGCAGGTGGTATTATCCCAGCAGTCGAAGCAGCACGTGCGTATGCCTCGTTCACCTCGATGATCGAGGTCGAGACCGAGGATCTTGAGATGGTGTCTCAAGCACTCGAGGCGGGCGCGGATATCATCATGTTGGACAATATGGATCACGACACTATGCGTGAAGCGATCGAGCTTATCGATGGGAGAGCGCTCACGGAATGCTCGGGCAACATCACCGCCGAAAACGTGGAGAGCCTGATCGATCTAGGGGTCGATTTTATCTCGAGTGGCGCACTTACCCATTCTGCTGGTATCCTCGATTTGAGCATGAAGAATTTGCGTATCGAGTCGTAGCGCTTGTGACATTTGGCGCTCGTCAGCTAAGATCGATCGCATCAAGACGATCAAGAAGGCCTGTTGAACAAGGAGGCGCATTGACCGGACAGGAACGTAGAACAGAGATCATGAGCATCTTGGGCAAGAGCGCAAAGCCGCTCTCTGGCGCTGCTCTTGGCAAGCAGCTGGGCGTTTCTCGTCAGGTGGTCGTGCAGGATATTGCTCTGCTACGCGAAGCGGGCGCGGATATCACGGCAACGAATCGCGGATATGTGGTCGGTACGGTCGAGGCTCGACCGAAGCGTCTGTTTAAAGTTCACCATACAATCGAGCAGACCGGCGATGAATTGAACCTCATGGTCGATCACGGTTGTGTGGTGGAGAACGTGATCGTGAATCATCGAACCTATGGGCGCGTGTCGGCAGACTTGGGCTTCAGCAATCGCCGCGACGTTGCCCGTTTCCTTGACGAGCTCGCCAGTGGTGCATCGACCCCACTCATGAACATCACGTCTGGTTATCATTTCCACGAAGTGAGCGCCGAGGCAGAAGAGGCGCTCGACGAGCTCGAGGTAGCGCTTGCGCAAGCAGGCTTCCTTGCCGAGCTGACCGCCTACGAGCGCGAGCATTTCTAAGGCGCACTATTAAGGGACGCACTTGGTACGTTCCCAAGGGCTCTGATCGCGCTTGTTTTTGGAAATCTTGCAGTAAAATCGCGATTTTTTGCTTGAGATTTCCGTTTGTATGCACAGTTGGACGATCGCGAAAAAACCTGACCTGGCCTTTTACTTGTTGAAGGCATGAAAAGCAGGCAGTTATCCCTCTAAACGCCCTTAAACCACGCAATTATGTGTATACAACCGCAATTCTCTTGCAAAAAATCGCCTGTTTACTGCAAAAGCGACTCAAGCGGGAAGCGGCAAAGGCAGAATGTGCGTTTTGCGGACTCTTGTGCGCAAGAAGCGTCGTGTCACGGAAGTGTTTCTAGGTATTCTTAGCTAAGGTCTTTGATCTTGGGTTGGCGATCGATGAAGGATACCTGCGGCCAAACGAACCCGGTATGAACACGATCGATCGCAATATTGGCACGCTTTTCTTTCTTATGCAGCGATTCTTCTTGGCACGCATCGACAAAACGCTCGAAAAGAAGATTCATGGAGCTGCGTGTACCCAAGAATTCAGGATGCCATTGTACGCCGATCGTGAAGGGTTTTCCTGGATGCTCGATAGCCTCAATCAGCCCTTGATCGTCGTACGCTGCGGCTTTCAGTTCAGGAGCAAGTTTGAATATCCCCTGATGATGCATCGAATTTACCTGAGCATCTTGCGTTTGTAAGATGCGCGCGAGGCGTCCTTGAGGATCGAGTGAGACATGATGCGACGGCTCCGAAAAAGGGGTCGTTTGAAAGTGATTTGCGAAATTCGCCTGCAATTTCGTTTGCGTTGCAAGATCGAGATGTAAGCTGCCTCCATAGAAGATGTTCAGCATCTGCATGCCGCGGCAGATTCCCATGAGAGGCACATCGAATTCATCGCTATAGCACAAGATCAGGTGTTCAAGCTCTTCGCGACCAGGAAGATGATCGGTCACACTCGGGTCGTCTTCGGTGTCGCCGTAGCGTACCGGATCAATATCCTTGCCGCCGGTTAAGAGAAAACCATCCATATGCGGAAAGATAGTCTCGTAAGCACCGACATCATCGGTCACAGGGAGAAGGTAGGGCTGAGCGCCAGCGGATCGGATGGCCAAAGCGTAGCGATTGACCCCATCGTCATACGGTTTGGGGGGTTTGGTGGGTACGATCCCAACGACGGGTTTCCGCTTTGATTCCGACACGTGTAACACCTCCTTGCAAAGGCTATCTTACTAGCAATTGCCAGGGTAGACAAAATCGAGATGTTCTCGTGCTGCATCCACGAAGGCATGAATGGTCTCGATAGGTGTTGGCTCGGCATTTAGCATCTTATAGCAAGGGAAGAATCGCGTAATGTGGAGGGGGATAGAGGCATCGAGCGAGGCAAGCCATTTCGCCTCTTTGATGAGCTTTTCGCGTGAATCGTTAAGGCCGGTGACGATGAGCGTGGTCACCTCAAGATGTGTGGTCGGGTTAGCTGCAAGTGCTTCGATGGCACGAAGCGTAGTGGCAAGATCGCCGCCAAGTGCACGATAGATCTCAGGTGTGAAACCTTTCAGGTCGATGTTGGCTGCGTCGATGAGCGGAAGGAGCTCCGCGAGTGGTTCCGCGTTCACTTGGCCATTCGATACGAGCACGTTTGCAAGTCCGCGCTTGTGAACAGCCTGGGCGCAATCTCGTATGAATTCGAAGCCGACCAAAGGCTCGTTATAGGTGTAGGCCACGCCGATATTTCCTTGCGCAGCGAATGCGGCAGCCACATCCGCGACAGTGTCGGGCTCCATGAGGTTCCAGGCAACAGCTTCTGCGCATGCTTGCGCGATCGAGGCATTCTGGCAGAAAGCGCAACGCATGTTGCAGCCATATGAGCCGATGGAAAGCACGCTCGATCCAGGCATGAAGCGTGCGAGCGGTTTCTTCTCGATAGGATCGAGCGCCAGAGACGTGATGCGCCCATAGTTCTCATCGATCACCACCCCATTGCGGGCGATGCGAGCCTGGCATATGCCGCGTTGTCCCTCGGAAAGCGTGCATGCGTGCGGGCAGATCGGACAGGTGGAACGTCCTGCAAAGAGGCGATCCTCGGAAAGGTTGGCCTGGTCTATTTCGAGCGTGTTTTCAGCCATGCTCATCACATGACGCGTGCCTCGCCACCAGTCGTGTGGCGCACGACACGGAAGCGTTCGAGCTCGACATCAGCGTCAGAAGGCGAGATACCCGCCTTCTGCTTTGCGATAGCGACCTGCTGATCAACCGTATCGATGCCTTCAAGATTGGGAAGGAGCACGCCGCGCTTCTCTCCTTTGGATACGATCACGCCATATTCCTGGGGATCGAGCTCGGCAGGCGAGTCGATAGCCTCAGGCGGAAACAGGACATCGACCGAGTATGAGAGATAGTCAAGTTCGTTTTTCTGCACCGGATAGAAACGTGGATCAGCGCTACAAGCCGAAATTGCGTTCGAAATGATCTCTTGAGCGACCGAGTCACGCGTAGGAGCGAGGGTGCCAATGCAACCACGCAGATCGCCATGTTCATGCAGTGATACGAATACGCCGGCACGCTCACAGGCCAGCTCAGGTGCGAGTCCTTCAGGCATGAGCAACGCTCGCTCAGTGGTGACGAAATACTCGACGCTTGCGCGCGCGAGTGCGACGAAAGGGTCGACCGCGCTTCCGCCTGTGTAGGGAGAAGCGTTGGGTTGAGCAACAGAAGACGAGGGATCCTCGTCGACCAGATCGGCCTCTGTTTCGCCCTCTACAGGTTCGTGGGTAAGCGCCGCTTCACGCCCGAGCGCCGCATCATGGGCAAGCGCAGCCTCTTCGTCCATGCCGCCCTTGGGGTCTTTCTGGCCGATCACCTCGAAACAAGCGACCGCATAACCAACGCCGAACGGTCCTTCGTAGCTCAACAGCTCACTCGTATGGTCTACACCTGCCAGCGCGCCAGCCATGATCTGGAACGAACGCAAGCCGCATTCAGCAGCCTCTTCGCAAAACAGGTCATCGAAAGCGTAGAGGTCGTCTAGCGATCCCGACTTGAAGATGGAAGTTATAGCCTGATCGAACTGCGGACCAGCAGCATTGAAGCCATATGGTCCGTCGGCCTTGAGTACGTGTGAAAGATCACCGCTTGCGATCAGTACGACACGGCGCTCGAGGATGTTTGCAGCTAGCTCGAAGCAGCGTCCGATCATGCGATGGTCGCGTCCCGAAAGCCCCGAGAGCCCGACACGCACCACGGTGGTATAGGGCAGGAAGTCGCGCAGGAAGTAGAGAGGTATATACGTAGCATGATCGAGAGGGCCATCATAAGAAGACCCCATGCCGATTGGGATGTTTGCTTGGTTGGCGAGGCTGGCGATCAATTCTGCCAGATCAGGATCGCCCGTAGCTTCGATCAGGCTGTTTTCAGCACCGAACATCTCAAGGCCGCCCACCACGTGTTCCGCGTTTGAGATGAAGAACCCATCTGAGAATAATGGCGCATGTGGCGAGGTGACGATGATGGTATCGGGACGATGCTCTTCGATACGACGCGCTACTTCTTCGTAGGCGTCGATAGTGGAACGGATGGCCTGCTCCTCACCTTTACCGACCGCCGGAACAATGAGCGGAGGATGAGGAACGGCATAGGCAGCAACGATGCTCATAGGAGACTCTCTTTCAAAGCGAGAAGGCGAAGTTCTATCTGCTGCTAAGGCAAGGAACCCACGCAGCTGATTTAATTGTAGCAACGCGCTTCGCAAGACGAGTGATGATAGCATGACGGTTTACCAACAGCTTTACGCGACAAGCTCTTTTGACCCTCTGTATCGAGAACACGGAGCTTCGACTCGCTCGTGTGATTCTGATCTAGAGGTTAGGCGGCAAGGCTTGCGCTTGCTATAATGTCACGGACAGTTCGAAACCCTCCTGTCGTTAAACAAAACTAGGAGCATTATATGTATGGTTTAAAGACCGAAAGCAGCTTCGACGCTGCTCATTTTCTTACGGATTATCACGGCAAATGTGAAAACTTGCACGGTCATCGTTGGCGTGTTGTTGCCTATCTTGAGCAAGACCAGCTGCAGACCGAAGGCACGATGAAGGACATGGTGCTTGATTTTGGTGAATTCAAGCAGGCGGTGCGCGATATGACCGAAGCGCTCGATCATTCTTTCATCATCGAAGAAGGATCGCTCAAGCCAACCACTATCACGTGCTTGGAAGAGGAGGGCTTCACGCTCTCGATCATGCCGTTTCGCACGACAGCGGAAAATCTTGCCCGCTATTTTTTCGATCATCTGCGCGAGCAAGGGTTGCCCGTCGCTCAGATCGACGTGTATGAGACTCCGAACAACTGCGCGATCTATCGCGGATAGCGCAGGTAGAGAGCGTGCAAGTGGACGAAACGACTCCCCTCTATCCGGTCATCGAGCGCTTCGTGAGCATCGATGGCGAAGGCCGACATGCAGGTAGGCTTGCGGCGTTCATCCGCTTTTCGGGATGCAATCTTCGCTGCAGCTACTGTGATACGCCGTGGGCTCAGGACGACGAAGCGACCGTCGAGCTTGCGCGTTTAGAGGAGCTGGTGGCGTGGGTGGCGAAGCAGCCATGTGCGTGTGTGACCATTACTGGTGGCGAGCCCGCACTTCAGTCCCACCTGCCCGAACTTATTGCAGCTCTTGCGGGCCTTGAGCACATCGAAGTGATCGAGCTCGAGACCAATGGCTCGGTCGACCTTACGACGCTAGCGACGGATCGTCCCGCAAAGCTCCAGTTCACTATGGATTACAAGCTGCCTTCATCGGGTATGGAAGCGAAGATGCACACCGAGAACTTTTCGCTGCTCGAGCAAAGTGATGTGGTGAAGTTCGTCATCGGTTCGCAAGAAGATCTTGAGACTATGGCAAGTATCGTGCGTAAATACGATCTTGAACAGCGCTGTTCGGTCTATTTGAGTCCCGTGTTTGCACAGATAGATCCCGCGCATATCGTCGATTTCATGAAAGAGCACGATCTAGCGCAGGTAACATTGCAGCTGCAGCTTCATAAGATCATCTGGCCCGATAGTGAAAGGGGAGTCTAGGCGATGGCGCAATCAGAAAAACGTCTCGATGCAGCAGAAAAGGCACTTGTGCTGTTCAGCGGCGGCCTCGATTCGAGTACGCTGCTTGCGATGATGGTCGATCGCTATGGCGCAAACAATGTCTACGCGCTTTCCATCTTCTATGGACAAAAGCATGATCGCGAGCTTGAAGCAGCCAGGCAAGTAGCGTGCTATTATGGCGTTGAGCAGCGTTTTCTTGATCTAGCACCGATCTTTGTGGAGAGTGATAGTTCCTTGCTAGCATCCTCGAGCGAAGCGATTCCGCACGAGACTTATGCTGCGCAACTTGCTTCTGAAGACGATACGATGGCCAGCACTTATGTTCCATTCCGCAACGGCCTGTTTCTCTCGAGCGCTGCTTCGATCGCGCTTTCGCTTGACTGTTCGGTAGTGTGTTACGGCGCGCATGCCGATGATTGGGCTGAATGCGCTTACCCCGATTGTTCGCCTGCGTTCGTCGGCGCAATGGCTTGCGCGATCGATCAAGGAACGGGCGGTAAGCTCCAGCTGGTCGCACCGTTCGTGCGCTGGTCGAAAGCGCGTATTGTCGAAGAAGGATTGAAGCGCGGGGTGCCCTATGAGCTCACCTGGTCATGTTACGAGGGCAAGGATGAGCCTTGCGGGACGTGTGCTACCTGTCTTGATCGCCAGCGCGCCTTCGAGCTAAGCGGCACGATAGACCCGCTTCTGAAGAAAGGAAACTAATGGATACTCAGAACATCACGCGTGCAGGCGAAGGCCTCGAATTGCTTGGCAACCAGCAGGTTTCCTACCCGACCGACTACGCGCCCGAGATGCTCGAGACGTTCGAGAACAAGCATCCTGAAAACGACTATTTCGTGAAGTTCAACTGCCCCGAATTCACGAGTTTATGTCCGATCACCGGTCAGCCCGACTTTGCGACCATCTACATCTCCTACGTGCCTGGTGTTCGTATGGTCGAGAGCAAGAGCCTGAAGCTCTACTTATTTTCGTTTCGCAATCATGGTGACTTTCATGAGGATTGCGTCAACACGATCATGAAGGATCTTATTGCGCTTATGGATCCAAAGTATATCGAGGTGTGGGGTAAGTTCACGCCACGCGGAGGCATCTCGATCGATCCGTATTGCAACTACGGCAAACCAAACACACGTTGGGAAGAAGTGGCGTGGGAGCGCTTGTCGCAGCATGATCTTTATCCCGAGAAAGTCGACAACCGATGAAAGAACGCGTCTATCTTGCTCTTGAAGACCCGCTTCACGCGCGCCCGCTTGGCAAAGCACTCGGCATCGCGCTTATTGTCTTGATCGTGCTAAACGCACTGCTTGTTGGTGTTCCCGACACGTGGATGGCAGGGCAGGCGAGCTCGGCGCTCTTCGTTTTCAGCATCATCTCGACGGTCATGTTCGGCGTGGAATACTGCTGTCGCTTGTGGATTGCGGATATGGTCTACCCCGACCGTACACCCGCCCGTGCACGTCTGCGCTATGCCTTCTCACTCATGGGCATCATTGACTTTCTTGCCTTTGTACCTGCGCTTTTTCTATATCTTGTGCCAGCCTCTTCTGCGCTTGGTGATGCGATCCGTATAATCCGTCTTGTGCGTCTTATCAAGATCTCGCGCTATATGCGTGGGCTCCACTCCATCGCGCGGGTGTTCACGAAGCACCATCGCGAGATCGTTGCAGCGTTCATGGTGCTTGCGCTTCTCGCGGTTGCTTCGAGCGTGCTCATGTTCGAAGCAGAACATGATGCTCAGCCTGAGACGTTCGATAGCATTCTGACCGGCCTTTATTGGGCTATGACCACTATGACTTCGACAGGATACGGCGATATCGTTCCCATCACGCCGATGGGGCGCTTGGTGGGATTTGTCACCATGGTGCTCTCGATCGGTGTGGTTGCTATTCCTGCAGGTATCTTCTCGGCAGGTTTCGTTGAAGAATTCCGTTCGCAACGTGGCAAAGAGCCCGATGATCTACCAGATCTGGTCGAGGTGTTGAATGACGAACAGCAGGAATCCACGGACGCTGGAGAAAAACGCAATGGCTCATAAGAGTGCATCCATGCAAGATCTGGGCGACATACCTGGCAACAACGCTCCGAAGCACCCGGTGTTGAACCATATCTTGTTTGCTTTTTTCACGCTCGTTATCGGCGCGCTCGCAGGTGCGTTTGTGTGGTTGTTCTTCTTCTTGCTAAACCACGGCATCCAATTCTTCTGGCACGATCTTCCTGCACGTATTGGTGCATGGTGGTGGCCGCTTGCATTCTGCTTGCTGGGCGGTGTGGTGATTGGTCTTTTCCAGCGCAAATTCGGCGCGTATCCAGAAGAGCTCAATCAGGTGATGGAGCAGGTGAAGGCCACGGGTCGGTATGAATATGACCACATCGGAGTGGCTGCAGGCGGTGCGCTCTTGCCGTTGCTTTTCGGTGGCAGCATTGGTCCCGAGGCGGGATTGACTGGTGTGATCGCAGGGTTGTGTACGTGGGTAGGCGACCGCTTGAGATTTCTCGGCGCGGAGTTTCATCGCCTTGCGTCAGTCGGCACGGCTGCGGTCATCACTGCGGTGTTCAATGCGCCGCTCTTTGGCCTTGCGGCACCGCTTCTGGGCAGTTGCGATGAAGTGAAGCCAGAAACAAAGCTCGAGGTTCCGCGTACCACAAAGATCATCGTCTACACCTTCGCAGTAGCAGGTGCGCTCGGTGCGATCATGCTGCTTGGGAGCGTGTTCGGCGGTGGGGAAGGCTTGCCTCATTTTGATGCGATCGCCATTGGATGGCGTGAGCTTGCGCTTGTTATTCCGCTTGCATTAATAGGTGGCCTGGTAGGGGTGTTCTATCACATCTTCGATCGCTTTGCCGACATTCTTGCGCACAAGATCGGCGATCGCCCCGTAGCAAAAGCGGTGTTGGTGGGATTTGTGCTGGGCGCATTAGGCATCATCTCACCGTTTATCATGTTTGCGGGTGAATCGCAGACCGAAACGCTTGCTCAGATGTGGACGACGTTGGGCGCTGGTTTTCTCATTGCAACAGGTATCTTGAAGGTCTTCATGACGCCGTTTTGCTTACGTCTTGGGTGGCGTGGTGGCCATTTCTTCCCGACCATCTTCGCGGGCATTTGTTTGGGGTATGGCTTCGCGCTGTTGACAGGTGCCGATCCGGTCAGTTGCTTGTGCATTTGCTGTGCGGCAGTGATGGGTGGCATCATGCGCCAACCTATCATGACCGTGCTCTTGCTCTTCTTGCTGTTCCCGATCCGCGGATTTTTCATCATGCTGGTGGCCGCCTGCATCGGCGCGGCGGTTTCGGCGCTCATCATCTCTCCGAGCGCGTATCAGCCGGTGAAAGCTGAAGAGGGCGTTGCTGATGACCGTGCGGCGCAAGGTGTTCCTCCTGAAGGTAAGGAGCACTAGGCATGGATCAGACGACTGCAAAGAAGCTCTGCGCGATCAATACACGCTTCTATCAGGCGAATGCAACCTCGTTTTCACAGACGCGCAATGCTCCTTGGAGCGGCTGGCGGCGCTGTATGGAAGCGTGCGGAATAGTGTCTGAGTCAGGGGCGCAAGAAGGCGAAGGGTGCCGAAGGGTTGACGCCTTGGCAGGAGCAAATCAAGAGTGCAAAGCTGCCAATCCTGCATCGTGTGCGAGCGTTTCTCGGTCTATTTCGAGAGCCTTTTCTCTGCTCGATATCGCGTGTGGCAACCTGCGCTTCGAGGCGTTCCTTGAATGCGAATATCCTGCTATCGATTGGCGTATCTGTGCGCTCGACAATTGCGAGACGCTTGTGGATTCCAGCGAGATGGCTATCGCTAAAAAAGTGAGTTTCATCTGCGAGGATATCCTCGTCAATATGCTTGATGGTTTGCCGATTGCCACGCGTGCGAATATTCCCGCAATCGAATATAGCCCCACAAACATTCCTCTGCTCGAAAGTGTCTCTGCGCCAAAAAATGTCGCTGAACGCGGAAATGCGCCTATGATCGCGCAGTCGCCCGCCTTCGATTTTGTGGTCTCGTTCGGATTCATACATCATATTCCAGGTTTTGACCTGCGCGTGCGGTTTTTGAAGGAGGCGCTGAGCTACGTAAAGCCGGGCGGCTATCTTGCGGTGTCATTCTGGCAGTTTTTGAATGATGATGCGCGACGCGAAAAGGCCCAGCGCACGCATGATGAAGCCCTTGAGTTCTTCTCAGGCGAGCTTGCCGAAGAGCTACTGCTGCATCAGGTTGAGATGAGCAAAGAGCCCTATCGTCTCAACGGGAGTGAAGAGTTTGTTTGCACAAGCGCCGATGAAAAACGCGAACATCTCGTGCTTCGCCCTTCTGATCTTGAGCAAGGGGATTACCTGCTTGGGTGGAAGAATCTGCCAGGGCAGTATCGCTATTGCCATCACTTTTCTGATGAGGAGATCGACTGGCTCATTGCCGAGCTTTCGTCTTCTGCGCGCGTGGTCGCTTCTTTCTGCGCAGACGGTAAGACGGACAACCTGAATCACTACGTTGTCTTACGTAGAAATAAGGCCATGTGAATATAAGCGTATGTATGCATTCAGCTTCCTTGCAGAAACGTAAGGTTGATGTAAGACGAATCGATGGCAGCGTAGCCCGCCCGCTCTCTATGATCGATAGCACGTAGAACAGGCGTCTCGTAAGGAGGAGATGGCATGGATAAGCGTGCTGGGATCGCGGCGGCTGCGATCGTTGTGCTGTGCGTTGCAGTGATTGGTTTTGGAGCTCTGTTGCTTTCAGGAGCGGCTGACGAGTTCTATTACACTCAAGTCGACAATGAACGGGTGAGCGATGTTGAATCGAAAGGTGGCGTGTTCGACCCAACAGGCGGAATGAGCCTATCCTATGCGCTGCCAGCTTATGACAAGAATGGCAGCGAGAAGGAGATCTCGTTCGGTACGGAGCGAAAGCTGCGTGAAGGTGCTTACTTGTGTTTGAAGGTGGTGCCTATTCGCGGTGTGGTGGAGTGGAAAGAAGTTCGCTTCGACGAGCTTCCAGTAAAGGTGCAAGATGCCATGCGGCAATAGGGCGTTATTCTTCAAATCCACGGAGACGAATGAGCATGTAATTGAAATCACAGGGCTCAAGATTGTTGATGGCAAGTCGATGCCGCTTCTAAAAACGATAGGGCCGCTAAGGCGACCCTATCACTTAAAAGACAACGTGGAAAATGAGCTTCCGCTTTGATTCTTGTTCGGCGGCAACTGCGAAGTTTGCTGTTGCCTTCACTTTTGCAGCCTTTAATCCGCCATCTATTTTTGCCGCTGTGGTCGTGGTCATCGCTGAAGATGAAACAGTGTTGAGCTTCAGAGAATAATCGCTTGTTCGATTGTTTCTTGAGAGGCGAGATTCGATGAGAGAGAGGATCTCGGTATCGTTCTTGAAGTAGTTGAGATTTGGAGCTTTCGGATTATCGCTGCCTTCAAAAGACTGCTCGAAGATGATCGAGCGTGACTGAAAGCTTTGGCCCTGTGCTTCTTGGTTGATCTCACTACTGACATTACCTGCTGTCTTATGCTTTACGCTGACTCCGACAGACTTCTTTGACGAAGAGGTAGAGCGATCTTCCTCATAGGTTTCAAGGAAGCATTCTTTTGCGCCCAAGGATCGTGCGATATTCTTTAGTTCTGTCATTTTCTCTTTCTGAACGATCTCATGGTAAGAATCAAGATCAAGGAATCTTTCGCCGCAAAGTGAGTCAATGAAGTAAGCAGCGTTTAATCGTGCAGCTGGATAGAAGTTAAGACCGCTTGAGGGAACTGCTTCTTCATAGAGATGAAGCATCTCCATGCCATCATATACGCTCAGCCATCCGATGGCTCCTTCACAGACATCAATACCTTTTCGCTCATCGCCATCGGCGATTATGATCACATTAGGTAGGTCATAATCTTGGCCGAAGAATTCTTCTGGAAAGATGGGATTGTATCGAGCTATGCGCGATTCGTAACGTTTCTTTTGTGCATTACTGGCCATCTTTGATGCTCCACTCGAAGCTGCTTCGATAGCTTTACCACCAACAGTTGAAGCTGTTTCAGATGCAGCGCTAAGAGCGCTTGCTGCGGTAGTCGCAGCGTTTTTTGCTGTCTTCTTGACTGCTTTGCGTATCGGCATTGTTTCCTCCTGCTAGTTTTTGATTCACGGAGATCGAGCAAGGTTTACTCGGAAGAAGCCTCATCAGCACTGCGCCAAACCAATTCGATTGCATAACTATTACCAAGTGCCGCGATGAACATATCGCTGATGTTTCGTTCGGCGTTCATGCGAGCTTCGTCCATGATGCCGCCCTCCATGATGTCAGCTTCGCTTTGTTCGATGCATTGGCGCTGAAATTCATCGACATTTTCAACCTGAATTGGATTGAAGATATTATTGTTTTCCTCGAGTACGCCGGACTTTTCCATGTTGGGGGTATTGGAAATGATGTATGGCTGATCAAGCTCGATCGTAATGGTGCTGCCGAAAGTCGAATAGGTGGCATTTTTCATATCGACTCCCACTTTGATTGTGCCGACATAGCGATACCAGAAGCTGTTTTCTGTGAAGGGGATATCGCAAATATCAAAGAAAGAAGCAGCACTTGTTGCTTTGTCGGTGATGTTGTATTGCTGCGAGGCGCATACAAGCTCATCTTGAGCAACGATTCTATCGAATACGATCGAAGCAGAAACAGGGCGCTCTTCATCAGGGGGATTGAAATTTTGCAAGAAGAGAGTTCCTATTGAACCTAGCACGATGCCGATAATCAAGCTGATAGTGATGCACCTAAGCTTCTTGAAAGTAGTTTTTCCTGCCATTGCGCTGTCTTTCTTTGTATGGTGTTACGTTGTGTACGTGACTTCGGTAGGGTTAGCCAACCAATGCGCTGATAAGAAAAAGAAGAAGCAAACCAATGGCTAGCACAAATCCTATGAGTCCACGAAAAAATGAGCGGATCGCATGCCCGCAACCGAGCGTCTTGACCTCACGGGTCTCGATGATGATCTTGTCTTTACTCATGAAGGCTCCTTTAACGAGGTAGCGATAAGCTTGGCTTATCGCTACACGAGACTAGAAACTAAATTCGAGCTCTACAGGAGAAATGATGGTGTTCGATTTTGCGTCGACGACAGAAAACTCGATGCCTGCTTGTGAGATAGTCTCAAGCTTCGAGTCATCGTCGTTGTCATCGAGCATTCTCTTCATGCTCACAACATCATCGAGGTTTATGGAAAGAAATCCTGTTTTTCCTGCATCGATGATAGCGGTAGTCCAGCGGCTTTCGTAAACCATCTCACTATCGATCGAGATGTCGTCCGCGATCGCACCTATGAGCTTGTCGGTGCCGTTCTTTATTTCAAGCATTACCGTAAGTTCTTCCTCGGCGTTCTTAATCAGCGCAACGGATTCTATGGAGATACCGTTTTGATCAAAGCCCCCTTCGTCATTGAAGCTCACCATTGTTGCTCCAATAAGTTCTAAGAGTGCTGCATCGTTGATGGCTTCGGGATACGTATTGGCACCTAAGTCGACCGACTCATATTTATTGGTCTTGATCGCAACGACTTGTTGAGTGATCTGGTCGAAATTTACAGGACTAGAGGTTTTGTTATTCTTGACGAGTAGCCCAAGCCCGATCACGCCTATCTCCCTGATGCCGCACAACTGTAGCTCTTGTGCATTGATGGTCACATCTTTTGTGATCGTTTCGTTCGGTTCGAGATCTGCTACGAGATATCCGCTGTTCACCATATAGTTATTGATGTAGTTTGCTGAGAAGCCGTTGGTACCTGAGCATACGGACAGAGGCTTGCTGGTCTTATTCGTAAGCGTCAGTTGAATTGAAAGATTGTCGTTTTGGAATGAAGCAGAATCTGCAACGACTGTTACTTCAGGGATGTCGATGAGGGTGGTTTTCTCGATCGTGAAGTCGTGATCGAGCGCAGGAATTGCTCCCTGATCTTTTACCGTTATCCCAGAGCTTTTTTGATCCTGCGACCCGCAACCAGTTAGCCCTATCAGGCTAACAGAGAGCATGAGTCCAAAAATGAGAACGATGGGCAGCTTTACGATTCTTTGCATTGAGATTCCTTTCAGGTAATTTGTTTAAGGGATGTGATAGAGAGATTCCAGAAAAGGTAGCTTATGTAATAGGCTTCAAATATGAAGCCGTAACGGATAGTCTAACACATATCCTGTAGGCATGGATATCAGCCAGAAAAGATGCGCGCTCGGCGATGCGATCAAGAAATGCAGGGAAGATCAGGGGCTATCCCAAGAACGTCTTGCCATGATGATCGGCTCGAGCAAGTCGCACATCTGGCGCATCGAGAAGGGCCACGTGGGTGTTGGCATCGACGATCTTGCGCGTATCGCGGACGCACTCGGTACCGAAGTACGCGACCTTCTGACTTTCTAACCCTCGCTTCCTATCACGTCGAGCAGACGCGCAATCTTATCAATGTCGTCGAGTGCAAAAGCCAGATCGCTCAGACCAAGGTAGTTGCATAGTTCCTCGTCGGTAAGGATGTTGATCATCCATGCGGATACGCAAAATGCAAGGTCCACCAGATCCTCAAGGCCACTTGCATCTGTGAGTGCTCTCCCGATTGCCGCGCAAGCGAATTCATCGATCAGCTCCTGAACCTCTTCAAGGGCGGCGATCACATCAGAGTCTGCAAGACGTGCGACCTCGACTATCGAGGCGCTCGCATGTTTCATTAGCTCTGCCATCCAGGTGAAGAAGACGAGCATCTGGACCATGCCTGCATCACCTGCGTTTCCGCTTGCTTCGATGCGCTCTGCGATCAACCCGTGATCTTCGAATGTCGCCCAAAATCCCAGGTAACCTACTTCTTCCAGGGGCATGACGAGATCGCTCCACCAGTCGAGAAACGCCGCGATTGACAGGCTTGCGCCTGCAAGGCTGCTCGCTTCATCGAACGTGAAGAGATCGAACATGATATCGTCAAGCTTCTCGAATGCGCGTGCGCGGGCTTCATGGTCGAGCGCCTCAAGGCGCGTGATCGCTGCCTTGTAATGCTCCGTATCACGTGCAAGATCCGCGAGTTCATCAAGGGTGGCAGGCCCGCACGCCAACCCTTCGACCAGGTCTGCATCACGTGCATCGGTGAGACTGATGAACTTTACGAAGAAGACCAGGTGTCGAAGACGATTCGAACGCCTTCTTAGATCGAGCAGCTTGCGGTCGATCGCTTCAGGTAAGTTAAGGTCTTCATCATCAAGGATCTGCTTGATCTCCTCGAGAGTGAAATCGTATTCTGCAAGCGTTAGGATCGCCTGGAGCCTACCCAGATCATCGGCATCATAGAGCTTGCGATTATTTGCGACATTCTCGCCTGTGCGCGTAGGGCATAGCAGCCCGATCTTGTCGTAATAACGCAGTTTCGTGGCAGGAATGCCAGTCAATTTCTCGACCTCGCCTACAGTGAGTCGTGCATCTCCCGAAGGAACCTTCACGCCTTCAGCGGCAATGATCACGCTCTTCTCACCTGCGCGCGATTCGACGGTATGCTTTTCCCTACGATATCCAGCCATTTCATCACATCCTTAGAAGGAAGTGTAAACCCTGCACCTGGTACCGGGTCAATGGATCATTATGTTTTTGAGGAAAAAGTGACTGATACTTGCGCTTGTATATACAAAGAGGAGCGAATTCGGGTTATTTTAGCCCGAATTCGCTCCTTTATCATGCAGCTACCCCTCGTGCGCAACTTACTCCGCCAGCGCCCCTTTGAGTGCAGCCAGCAGGTCGTCGAATTCCTCGAACGCTTGCAAGTCAGGATTCTCGGCGATGATCGCCTCGGTGCTGCGGAACAAGAAGCCATCCTTGCTTGCACGGATCATACCCAGGTCGTTATGGCTATCGCCCACAGCGATGGTGTCGAAACCGCAGCTCTGCAGTGCCTTCACCGTGGTGAGCTTCGACTGATCGCAGCGCATCTTGAAGCCTGTGATCTCGCCATCAGCTGCCACTTCGAGCTCGTTGCAGAACAGCGTCGGCATCCCGAGCTTTTTCATGAGGGGTTTTGCAAATTGCGTGAAGGTGTCGCTGATCACGATGACCTGACCACAGTCGCGTAGTTCGTCCAAGAACTCCTTCGCGCCGGGTAGCGGATCGATAGTGGCGATGGTCTCTTGGATCTCTTTGAGGCCCAGGCCATGTTCCTTCAAGATGCCAAGACGCCAGTTCATGAGTTTGTCGTAGTCGGGTTCGTCGCGCGTTGTGCGTTTCAGCTCAGGGATGCCGCTTGCCTCAGCGAATGCGATCCAGATTTCGGGTACCAACACGCCTTCCATATCGAGGCAGGTCACATACATGTTAGCGGTCCTTTCGCGCAGCTTTGTTCATGGTGGACGGTCCGAGTATTCACCGATGGCCGTCTGGCTCTATGAAACCACAAAACGAACGCGTCGCCTGCAACGGATAGACCAGCGGACTTGCGTGATCTTCAGATGCGCCTCGCACACATGCGCCCGCATAGATCGCCCGCATGGATGTGCCCGCATAGATTGCCCACATGGATGCGCCCGTACGTATTGCGCTTGCTCACTATACGGTAGCGATCAGATGCGGCGCATGCACTTTCAGGCTGATTTCCGATTTCTGGCAAAAACTTTCGTTCTTAAGCGCGGTTGTGACGCATTTTGAGCCCGTGAAGGCCGTGGGCCTTTTGCGCCTGCAACTCCGTCTTCTTTCTCCCGTCACGTTTCCCCAGTTAAAAGTGATGCATGAGACGACAGTGGTCGAAAGAGGAGTCATGAAGCAGCGCGCAACCGCATAAAAACGCATTTTATTGCCAGATTTCCGAAATTAGCCTAACGCGGGCAAAAATTCACTCGTTGCAGGGACCCGCCGTGAACAGAGGATCGCACGGCAAGCCAAGAAGTCTCCGTGACCTTGACTCCCAATACTGCCATGAAACTCCCAATACTGCGCTGAATTCCCTGGTTTCCGTATGAATCCACCTCGTTAGGCTTTATTATGGAAAGCGACGAAAATGACCCCCATTTCGTCCTGCTATCAGCCGGGCGAAATGACTTCCAATGGACTCCATCAGAAAGAGGAACCCATGGTCTCACGTATCTATGTTGAAAAGAAACCCGGATTCGACGTTGAAGCCCAGCAGCTTCTGCACGAGCTTCGCACTATCCTCGGCGTCAGCAACCTTGCGAACTTACGCCTGCTCAACCGCTATGACGTGGAAGGTATCTCCGACGAGCTCTTCGCCACATGCACTCCCACGGTCTTCAGCGAGCCGCAATCCGACATCATCTATTCCGAGCTTCCAGCCGCCGACGACGCGATCGTTTTCGGCGTGGAATTCCTGCCTGGCCAGTTCGACCAGCGCGCAGATTCCGCAAGCGAGTGCATCCAGCTCATCAGCCAGGGCGAGCGCCCCGAGGTGCGCAGCGCGCGCATTTTCTTTCTTGAAGGCAACCTGACCAGCGAAGACATCGACGCTATCAAACACTATGTCATCAATCCGGTCGAGGCGCGCGAGGCTTCGCTCGATACGCTCGACACTCTGAAGATGGATTTCCCAACACCTGCCGACGTCGAGACCATTGAAGGCTTCATCACACTTGACGAAGCCGGACTCCAGCAGCTCATCGCCGACCGCGGTCTTGCGATGGACCTAGCTGACATCAAGTTTTGCCAGCAGTATTTCAAGACCGAACAGCGCGACCCCACCATCACCGAAGTCAAGATGATCGACACCTATTGGTCGGATCACTGTCGTCACACCACGTTCGAGACCGAACTCGAGAACCTCCGCATTGACGATCCGAACGTGCGCGAGGCCTTCGACCAGTATCTGCGCATGCGCACCGACCTCGATCGTGATTCAAAGCCGATCTCGCTTATGGACATGGGAACCATCGGTGCGAAGTGGCTCAAGAGCAAAGGCATCCTGAAGAATCTCGACGAGTCAGAAGAGATCAATGCCTGCACCGTGAAGGTGAAGGTCGATGTCGATGGGGAAGAGCAGGATTGGCTCTACCTCTTCAAGAATGAGACGCATAATCATCCCACCGAGATCGAGCCCTTCGGTGGCGCAGCAACTTGTGTGGGCGGTGCGATCCGCGACCCGCTTTCGGGTCGTAGTTACGTCTATCAGTCTATGCGTGTCACTGGTGCGGCAGATCCGCTTGTTCCTGTGGCGGACACGCTGCCTGGAAAGCTCCCGCAACGCAAGCTCGTCACTACGGCAGCAGCGGGTTTCTCGTCCTACGGCAACCAGATCGGTCTTGCAACAGGCCAGGTCAACGAGCTGTACCATCCTGGCTATGCTGCCAAGCGCATGGAGATCGGCGCGGTGGTGGGCGCAACGCCCGCTGCGGACGTTCGTCGTGAAACGCCAGCACCCGACGATGTGGTCGTACTCCTTGGCGGCCGCACGGGTCGTGATGGCATCGGAGGTGCAACCGGCTCTTCCAAGGCGCACAACCTCGACTCCATCGAAACATGCGGCGCGGAAGTCCAGAAGGGCAACGCCCCGGTCGAACGCAAGATTCAGCGCCTGTTTCGCAACTCTGAAGCCAGCCGCATGATCAAGCGCTGCAACGACTTCGGCGCCGGCGGTGTTTCGGTCGCGATCGGCGAGCTTGCCGATAGCCTGCAGATCGATCTTGATCGCGTACCCAAGAAATACGAAGGCCTTGATGGCACCGAGCTTGCTATCTCCGAAAGCCAGGAGCGCATGGCAGTAGCTCTCGCGCCCGAAGACGTGGATCGCTTCATCGAGCTCGCGCATGCTGAAAATCTCGAAGCGACCCCAGTCGCGACTGTTACCGACACCGGCCGCGTGCGTATGACCTGGCGCGGCAACACCATCGTGGACATATCGCGTGAATTCCTCGCTTCTAACGGCGCACCCAAGCACGTCGAGGTGCACGTTGAAGAAGGCGGCAGCTACATCCCAGATTGGCCAGGCAATACGCTTGCCGAGCGCATGACGGCGGTCGTGACCGACCTTAACGTTGCATCCAATAAGGGCCTGGTCGAGCGCTTCGACTCTACTATCGGCGCAGCCACCGTGCTCATGCCCTTTGGTGGCAAGCATCAGCTCACGCCCTCCATGGCTATGGCGGCGAAGTTCCCCGTCGATGGCGAAACCACTACGTGCTCGGGCATGGCCTGGGGCTTCAACCCCTATCTATCCGAAGCAAACCAATACGACGGTGCCTATCTTGCAGTCATCGAATCACTCGCGAAGCTGGTCTCCGCAGGCTTCGAGCGTAAGAATGCTTACTACTCGTTCCAAGAATATTTCGAGCGCCTGCGCGAAGAACCGACTCGCTGGGGTAAGCCGGTCGCATCCGTGCTCGGCGCGCTCATGGCTCAGGTTGACACCGAAGTCGGCTCGATCGGCGGCAAGGACTCCATGTCGGGCTCTTTCGAGCAGCTTGATGTGCCGCCTACGCTTGTCTCCTTTGCGACCGCCTGCGGCTCGGTCGATCGCGTCACCTCTCCCGAATTCAAGGGCGCAGGCAACCGTGTGCTCTTCATCTCACCGACCTACCAAGACGACGGCCTCTTGCCTGATGCTGAAGGCTTCCGCGCGGCATGTGATCTGGTCGAGCAGCTGATCGGTGAAGGAGCGGCCCTCTCGGTCGCAACGCCGGGTTATGGTAGCTACGCTGAAGCGCTCTTCAAGATGGCGCTGGGCAACCGCATCGGTATCCAGATCGATGGCACCATAAGCCAAGCGGCGCTCTTCGAGCCAGCTTACGGCAGCTTCATTGTCGAGCTTTCGACCGATGTCGACCTGCCTGCCTCTACGGACTACTTCGAGGTGGTCGATGCGGGCATCACCATCGCTGAATACGAATTCGCCCTCGGTGACGAATCGGTCGCACTGGCCGACCTGCAAGAAGCCTGGGAATCCAGGCTGGAATCTGTCTTCCCGTATCGCTCGCTCGAGGACGAAGAGCCCACCGCCCAGGACAAAGCCGCAGGTAAAAATGCCGCAGCTGACGAACAGGCCACGGTCGAGACCATCAGCTTCGAGGGTGCGGCTCCGCTCGTATACTGCGGATCGGTTGCGAAGCCGCGCGTCATCATCCCGGTCTTCCCGGGTAACAACTGCGAATACGACACCGCCCGCGCCTTCGAGCGCGCCGGTGCAGCACCCACCACGCTCATCGTGAATAACCTCACGCCCCAGGCGGTCATCGAGAGCACAAAAGCGCTGGCCAGCGCCATCCGCGAAAGCCAGATCGTCATGATCCCTGGCGGTTTCTCTGGTGGCGACGAACCCGACGGCTCTGCGAAGTTCATCACGTCCTTCTTCCGTGCGCCCGAGGTTACCGAAGCGGTGCGCGACCTGCTGCAGAATCGCGACGGTCTTATGCTGGGCATCTGCAACGGCTTCCAGGCGCTCGTGAAGCTCGGCCTTGTTCCATTCGGCGACATCCGCGAGATGGACGACGCTTGCCCGACGCTCACATTCAATACCATCGGTCGTCATCAGAGCATGCTGGTCGATACGCGTGTCGCATCTACGCTTTCCCCGTGGCTCTCGCGCTGTAAGGTGGGCGACATCCACACGGTCGCCATCAGCCACGGCGAAGGCCGCTTCGTTGCATCGCCCAAAATGCTCGAGCAGCTGAAGGCCAACGGCCAGATTGCGACCCAGTACGTCGACAAGGCGGGTGCGCCTTCCATGGATCTTGCGTTCAACCCGAACGGTTCGGCATGGGCGATCGAAGGCATCACCAGCCCCGATGGACGCGTGTTTGGCAAGATGGGCCATAGTGAGCGCAGCGGCAACGCTCTTTACAAGAATGTGCCAGGCGAACTCTATCAGCCGATCTTCGAAGGTGGCGTGGACTACTTTGCGTAGGCGTGGAAGCTATCATTCGTGAAATACTCGATCGGTTGCGTGCGGGTGAAAAGCTCGACGCGAAGGATCTGCTGCGCATCCTGAATGATCACAACAAGCGATTGCATCAGAGTGCAAAGGTGCATAGCGAGCACCTGCCCGCTTCTCGCTCGCCGCGCCCTTCAAGACCTTTCTCGAAAAAGAAACTCTTGCCCTATTACCTGCGCATCAAGGAGCGCGACCCTGAAACCTGGACGGCTTGGAGTGTCACCCCTGAACTTGAGCAGGGACTCATCGCACTCTTGCAAGTAAAACCGCGCCGCAGTGCATCGGGCGTGGCGACGATCACGGTCATTACGAAACCGTGGAAGTGTGGCGGGACATGTATCTATTGCCCGAACGATCTGCGTATGCCCAAGAGCTATCTTTCTGACGAACCCGCCTGTCAGCGCGCTGAGCGCAATTACTTCGATCCGTATCTGCAGGTCACGTCTCGCTTGCGTGCGCTTGCACAGATGGGCCATGTGACCGACAAGATCGAACTTATCGTGCTCGGTGGTACCTGGAGCGATTATCCGCAGGCCTACCAGATCTGGTTCATCACGGAGCTCTTTCGCGCTCTTAACGATGCAGATGCTGCGGTGTCTTTTTCCGGATCGCGCGCAGATACACACGCGCGTGAGCGGCGTGTTTTTTATAAGCAGCATGGCCTTAGCTACGAGAAGGATAACCTTGTGGCTTTTACGCGCACGGCGCAACAGCGCGTCGATTCGGGTGAGCTTACCTATAACGATGCGATGATCGAGCTCTATGAAACGGGTGAACCATGGGCTTCGATCGCTCCCGAGCAGCAAGCGACGCTCGACGAACTCATACGTGAGCAGAAGCGTAATGAGCAGGCTCACCATCGAGTGGTCGGTCTTGTGGTAGAAACGCGCCCCAACCTTATTACGCCTGAGAATCTCACCTTTTTGCGTACGCTTGGTGCAACTAAGATCCAGATGGGCATACAAAGCCTTGATCAGCGTATTCACGATATCAATCATCGTCCAGTCACGCTCGATCAGATAAAGCAGGCTCTCGATCTAACGCGTTTGTTTGGTTTCAAAACGCACACTCATTTCATGGTGAATCTGCTTGGAGCTACGCCCGAATCTGACAAGCGCGACTTCGATCGTTTTGTTACCGAGACCGCCTATCAGCCTGACGAGATCAAGCTCTATCCTTGTGCGCTGGTGCGCGGGACTGAGCTCTGCGCTCGTTATGATGCGGGTGACTGGCAACCATATGACGAAGAAACCCTGATCGATGTGTTGGTAGCGGACGTCCTCGCAACGCCGTCTTTTACTCGCATCTCGCGCATGATCCGCGATTTTTCTGCTCATGATATCGAAGCAGGGAATAAGAAGGTGAATTTGCGCCAGCTCGTTGAAGCGCGCGCCGAAGAGGCTGCAGCTGAGCACGGCATACGCATCCAAGAGATCCGCCATCGCGAGATCAGTACGCTTGATGTCGAATTCTCTGAACTCACGCTTGAAGTACTTCCTTACGAGACCACCTCCACCTACGAGTTTTTCTTGCAGTGGGTCACTCCAGAAGAACGCATTGCGGGATTCTTGCGTCTTTCGCTTCCGAAGCCATGTGCATTTGAAACTTATGCGAACGTTCTTCCGGTAAATCCAGATGAGGCGATGATTCGCGAAGTTCATGTGTATGGGCGCGCATCGAGCTTGCATGAGGCGGGAACGAGTGCGCAACATCGTGGGCTTGGCAAGCAGCTGATCGAGCATGCTTGCCAGATCGCGCGCGAACAGGGGTATAAGAGGATCAATGTCATCAGCGCGATCGGCACGCGCGAGTACTATCGTGCGCTCGCTTTTGTCGACAACGGTCTCTACCAACAGCGAATCCTAGAAGCTTCGGGATCATGCGTTGAAGGGCGCAGTAGCGAGTTGTAGAGAGCGTGTCGAAACAAAGCGAAACAAAGCGAAAGAAAACGAAGCAAAGTAAAGCAAAGCAAAAGCCGTCTGCAGCGAGAAGACTGTTTTGCAGCGAAAAAGCTATTTTTTGCTAGAGATTTGCGATTATACGTACAAAAACAGAATTAAAAGCGCAAATTATGTGTCGAACAGATGCCCCTGGTTTTTACGACCTGGAGTTTTGTCTCCTCAGCCACGCTGAAGGCAGCGCAGAGTGTGTAAAACGTGCATACGAACGAAAATCTCAAGCAAAAATCGGCGATTTCACTGCAAAAGAGAAAGATAAGGCACCTTTTCTTTCATGCATCCAAAAAAACGGGGCGTCGCTTGCGCTTCCAAGCTGTTTCCCAATTCTGCCACCTGCAACCTGCTCGACCAGCCAGCCCCCCTCAAGCTGCTGCGGTAGTCGTACTACCTGCAACCTGCTCGACCAGCCAGCCTCCTCGAGATGCTGCGACAGCCGAGCTATTCGTGGATTGATCTCAAGTTTGTTGCGCCAGTCGCGCCTGGGATTATTCGTCGTCACCTAAGAACTGGATATTCATATCCACATTGCCATCTACACCCGCAACAGAACCAGTGTTCGTGTATTGCCAGATGCTGAAATACTGGTTGAACGTGGGGGAGTTCACGTTGTATTGCGCGAGCCAAATATTGTAATGCGCAAGATCGGGCAGGTTGTAGCGCAGCAAGTCTTTCAAGCTACCGTAGATCATAGGCGTGTATCCTGCTTCTTGGATACGCGCACAGAATGCGGCGGCATTCTTGGTCATTTGCTCAGGTGAAAGATCATCCGCACGTCCTGGATTATCTGCTAGGCGCTCGTGATCGTAGGCTACAGGGTAGGTGATGTTGCGTCCGCGCAATCGCTCGATCACGAAATCTGCCTCTTCGCGCGCTTCATCTTCAGTCATTGCTTGGGAGTAAAAATACGCGCCAACCTTGATACCTGCTTGATCTGCGGCTTTTGTGTTGTACTCGAAATAATCGTCTTGCGATATCGATCCGGTGGTTAGGCCACGATTGCCCACACGAACGAACGCGAACGAGATGCCGTCAGCCGCCACGGCGTCCCAATTGATATAGCCTTGATGCTCGGAGACATCGATGCCTGTGCGTGATTGCGCTTTCCCTTCGATAGTGTAAGAGAATCGCCCGTCGCTCTTCGATAGGTAATCCCAGTTATACGTTGATGAGCTGCCCGCATTCTCGCTGGGTTGCTTAGGGAATACGGCAGCTTCGATGGCGACACCGATGAGCGCAATAACGATCACGCCAAGCATCACAGCTGCAAATGAATTGCTCTTTGTCGCGCGATCGAGCGTGCCGCTGAAACGCGATGCATGACCTGAGTGTTCCGAATTGCCCACAGACATATTGTCCCAGTCCTGATGTTCTTTTCTTCGCGTTCTGTTGAACATGAATCCCTGTTCCGTATCCGTTGCCTTTAAGCTGCCTTGAAGTTGTCTTTAAGTCGCGGCGAAGCCGTGCCGAATCTGCATTGAAACCGTGTTGACCCTACATTGAAGCCGCGTTGAGGCTGCGCTAAGAGATGTCGCCGACCGCCCGCGAGACAACGCACGTCCTAGCTTGCTTTGCAACTGAAAGCTAATCGCGCGTGAGCTTGCGATGAATGCGATGAGGCTTCGATGCCTCAGGTCCGAGTCGTGCCTCGCGGTCTTTTTGGTAGGCCTCGAAGTTCCCCTCGAAGAAGTGCCAGTTGCCAGGGTTCTCATCCGTGCCTTCCCATGCCAGGATGTGTGTGGCGATGCGGTCGAGGAACCAGCGATCGTGGCTAACGACCACCGAACAACCAGGGAAGTTCAAGAGTGCCTCTTCTAAGCTCGAAAGCGTCTCGACATCAAGGTCGTTGGTGGGCTCGTCGAGCAAGAGCAAGTTGCCGCCCTGCTTGAGCGTGAGCGCCAAGTTCAGACGATTGCGCTCGCCACCCGAGAGCACGCCTGCGGGTTTTTGCTGGTCAGAACCCTTGAAGCCGAAGCTTGCTACGTACGCGCGACTCGGGATCTCGGTATCGCCTACCATCATGTAATCGGTTCCGCCCGAAACGACTTCCCAAAGCTTCGTATTGGGATCGATGCCTTCACGATTTTGATCGACATAAGAGATCTTTACAGTCTCGCCGATCTCGAGATTGCCGCTGGTCAGATCCTCGAGCCCCACGATTGTTTTGAACAGTGTGGTCTTGCCTACGCCATTAGGACCGATCACGCCGACGATGCCGTTGCGCGGCAAGTCGAATGACAGGTCATCGATTAGCACGCGTCCGTCGAATTCCTTATGCAAGTGCTCAGCTTTGAGCACGTTCGAGCCCAAGCGCGGGCCAACGGGAATTTGGATCTCGGTGAAATCGAGTTTCTTCGCGCTACGTGCCTCAGCTTCCATTTGCTCGTAGGCAGCCAAACGCGCCTTGCTTTTTGCCTGGCGAGCCTTTGGCGAACTGCGCACCCACTCGAGCTCCTTTTGCATGCGCTTAGCAAGTTTTGCCTGCTGCTGCCCTTGCGCTTCGAGGCGCTTGGCTTTGGTTTCGAGATAGGTGGAGTAATTGCCTTTATAAGGGAAGAGTGATCCGCGATCGACTTCACAGATCCATTCGGCGACATTGTCGAGGAAATAGCGATCGTGCGTGACCGCGAGCACCGCACCAGGATAGCGCGAGAGGAACTGCTCGAGCCAGAGTACCGATTCGGCATCGAGGTGGTTGGTCGGTTCGTCTAAAAGTAGCAGATCAGGCGCCTCGAGCAGTAGCTTGCAAAGCGCCACACGCCTACGCTCACCACCTGAGAGCACAGAGACGGGCATGTCAGGATCGGGGCATTGCAGCGCGTCCATGGCTTGCGAAAGCTGACTATCGAGATCCCAGCCATTCGCGGCGTCGATTGCATCCTGAAGTTCGCCCATTTCAGCCATGAGCGCATCGAAGTCCGCATCAGGATCAGCCATTTCGGCACCGATCGCATTGAACCGATCGATCTTAGCGAGCACATCGCCAAATGCCTGCTGGATGTTCTCGAGCACGGTCTTATCGTCATCGAGCGGCGGCTCCTGTTCGAGGATACCAACCGTATAACCAGGGGACAAACGCGCCTCTCCGTTGGAAACCTCTTCGATCCCCGCCATGATCTTCAGCAAGGTCGATTTTCCCATTCCATTAGGTCCTACTACGCCGATCTTGGCGCCAGGGTAGAACGACAGCGTTACATCATCGAGGATGACCTTATCGCCGTGAGCTTTGCGTGCCTGATGCATCTGGTAGACGAATTCCGCCATGAGGTTCCTTTCCGAATGTCGAGCGCGATCCAGTGAGAACAACCTGACAGATCGAGCGCTGAACAGAAATATCGATAGCTAGAGATTATACCCGCATCTATCGCACGCTCCGCCTAACAAGCGTGAAACCGCCACATGAAAACGGCGCACGTAGCTGTACACGTAGCTGTACATATAGACGCGCACGTAGCTGTACGCATAGCCGTACACGTAGCTGCACGCATAAGACGCGCATGTAGCTGCATGCATAGCCGTACACGTAGCTGCACGCATAGACGCGCACGTAGCTGTACACGAAACGGCGCACGAAACCGCGCGCCGTCAAATGTCAGCATGATATTCTCGCGCATCAGCGTCGAGCTGCACGTGTGTGCTACTGACCCCGCAGGCAAGTGCTAGCAGTAAGCCTTCAAGTTAGCCTTTATATGCCTCGGTGAAGCGCGCGATATCCTGTCCATAGATCTCGAGTTCAGCTGAAGGCTCCTCGAGATAGAATGGCACGCCGGCGAATGCGGGATCGTTCATGAGGGCTGCAAGCGCATCAAAGCCGATCGCACCTTCGCCGATACGCGCGTGACGATCAGCCTTCGCACCGCATGCTTCTTTGCAGTCGTTCAAGTGCACGGCTTTCACGCGTGAAAGCCCAACGGTCGAATCGAGTTGCTTCAGTACGTCAGGAAGGTCATTTACGATGTCGTAGCCTGCAGCCCACACTGCGCTCGCATCGAAGCAAATGCCCACGTGATCGCTTTGCTTCACACCTTCAAGCACACTCGCTATCTCTTCGAATGTCGAACAGATCTGCGTGCCCGAACCGGGCATGGTGGCGAGCAGCAAAGTGGTGTGTTGTGTAGGCGTGATAGTTTGGTTTAGCGTGTCGACCAGATTTGCGATCGCCGCTTCGCTCGTTTGCTCCTTCGCGCTTCCAGGACGAAGCAGATATCCCTGCCCAGGGAGCGATTCCATGCGGGCTAGATCTTCTGCTATCACCATGCGTGCGAAATCTTGTTGCGACGTTTCAGCACTCGCAGGCTCAAGCGTATAGGGTGCGTATGCGAGCAGATGCGTGATGCCATGTTCCTTGTCAAATCCCTGGAATGCCGACAGGTCTTTCTCGTTCACTTCGCGCGCATGCCCTCCACGCGGATTGCGGGTGAAGAATTGGATCGCGCGAGCACCGATGGATGCGGCGGCCTGTGCCATGACGTAGAGTCCTTTTTTAGTGGAAAGATGACAACCGATGTTCAACATTTCGATCACTCGCTTTCGTATCAATACGACTCCAGCCTAGTCCTCATTTGTGAGCATCTGAGAGTGAAGCATTCATTTGTAACGGCTATGTTGCAAACGTGCCATCGAGTGGGGAAGTGCTGCCAAGAAGCAGTATGCTCGTGGGAAAGATTTCCCAAACGTCCGTCGCTCGTGCGTGAAGGAGGCAGGTATGGATTCCTTTTTGAATATCGTGAAATCGAACATCATCGTGCAAGCGGTGCTTTCGATCATCGTTGGGTTGTTGCTCATGTTTTGGCCTGGTATCACGATCGTCACGGTGCTCTATCTGGTTGGTTTCATCTTCGCCATCATGGGCATTGCCTCGCTCATCAATTATTTCAAAGCACCCGAGAGCGCACGGATCACCGGCATGCTGGCTACGGGGGTCTTTTTTTGCGTATTAGCTCTCATCGTGTTCTTTTTCCCGCAGGTCATAGCTGGATTCTTCTCAGTTATCTTGGGCATCATCTTGGTGATATGCGGCGCGGTGAGCGCAGCACGTTCGATGGAGCTGAGGCGATATGGTGGAAATTCCTGGATTGCGTCGATCATCTTAAGCGTGCTCATTGCGATCGGTGGCGTGGTCATCATCGCAAATCCGTTTCAAACCACCGCACTGCTCGTTTTCGCGCTCGGCCTCATCATTGCTTCTAACGGCATCGTCGATCTCATCATTGAAGCTCAGCTACGTAAAGCGCTGAAAGCTGCGAACTAGCACGTAAGCTGCACAAAGCGCTGCGAGCTGAAAGCTGCGAACTAGCGCAAGCGCGTAAGCCGCGCTTCGCCAACTGCTCTGCCCTAGTAGATATCAGTGCGCCGGTGTTGGAAAACAGGCATGCGCTCATACACCTCTTTGCGCTTCGCAACATCAATCGTGCACGTGATGAGCTCTTCATCGATTCCGCCGCTTGCAACAAGGATCCCGTAGGGATCTGCCACCGCGCTCTGGCCGATGTAGCCGGCATCTGCGCGGCTCACGCCAACTACGAATAGTTCGTTCTCGATCGCTCGGGCGGCAAGGAGCGTGCGCCATTGCTCGGCCTTGGTTTTGCCATCGACCCAGGCAGCAGGGTAGATCATGATATCGCAACCTTGTAGCGCTGCCGCGCGCGCTTGCTCGGGGAAGCGCAGGTCATAGCAAATCCCAAGACCTATCTTGCCAAACGGAGTCTCGATAGGATCGAACAGTTCGCTGCCAGCTGACATACGATCGGATTCATGGGTGAAGTCGGTGTCAAAGAGATGCACTTTGCGATACACACCGCGTTTGGTGCCGCTATCATCGACGATCACTGCAGTATTGAACGGTCTGCCACCTGAAGGATTTTTCTCATTGAGCGTGTAGACGATCCACAGCCCGTAGCGTGCCGCGATTGCATCAAGCGCACGTGCAAAGGGGCCATCGAGTGGTTCTGCTTCACGACAGAATGCTTCGAGCTCTTTTTCGTAGCGGCTCATGAGCGATTCAGGGAATACGAGTAACTGCGCCTTGAGCGCTTTTGCTTCAGTAGCAAAGCGCTCCACGAGTGCGATGACGTTGCCATCTTCAGGATGGGTGGTTTGCGCGAGTCCGATCGTTATGCTCATAGAGGTCTCCTGGATTGAGAGCGGCGTATTGCCAAGAGGCGTGATGTCGAAGAGGTGGCGCGATCAAGCAAGCGTCTGCCAGTGATCGAGCCCTTCGAGTACGCGTGCGTGAGCTTGTTCGATCGCATCCATCGATTCATAGGCTGCTTCACTGTTTCCGCTGGTCAGCGCATCGCAAATTTGTGCAGCAAGCGCATGGAGTTGGCCAAAGGAAAGATTGCCCGCAACCCCTTTCAGCGTATGAGCATGGCTGTATGCCGTCTCGAGATCGCCCGCCTTCATGTCTTCGACCAGTGCAGCCAGGTTCGCATCGTTGCGGTAATGTTGTGCGAGCTGCTTGAAAAGAGCACCGTTGTTCAGCATGCGTGCCATAGCATCTTCGTAATCGATGCCATAGACGGCGAGCTCGGCCGCTATATCGTTGGATTGCGAGGTTGATGCGTTCGTCATAGTCGTTCGCCTCACTTGCTCGGTAATAAGACCTATGAGAGTGTTTGAGCCGACAAATGCCAGCTCATCGTTTCTTTCCAGCGATATTCTACCGCTAAAGAGTTACATCTGTGTAAAGAAGATACGTATAATAAGGCGATATCAATGAAAACATGTCGTTCTATTCATGATAAAGAACGGATGCGTATAAGCTTATGAGCTGGCATGATGAGGCGAGCTCAAAGGAGGATTCATGGCGATCGTTGCACGCTTGCTTCAATCGGTACCACTGGTCATCACTTTGGTCGTAGTGGCCATTGTGGTGTATCTCTTCGTTGCATGGCTCAAATCTCCGCTGCGCGCAAAAGAGATCCTCATCAAGATGTTCACGGTTATCACGATCGTGCTGTCGATCGCATTTGCGCTTGCATCGCTCTATGCGTTTGCGGAAAGCAACATGAAGGTTCTTGAGATCACGGGCACGTTCCTGGTGGTTTCGCTCATTGCGCTGGGTATTACGCGTTTCTGCCGTTGGCGCTTCGTGCGCAATCATCCGCAATACAAGAACAAGGCGCTCCCTACGAAGTATCTCTAGCTCGCATATCGCACACCCTGTACGTCGCTTGGCACGCCTTGCTAATGTGTGAGTTTCTTCAGCTTGCCATTCGCACCGAATACCTGCTTGTTCAAGCAATCATGCGGTTCGCGCCCAAGCACCACATCGATCGCATTTTGCGCGCTGCGCGTCCGAAGTTCAACACCTGATTCTTCTGACCAATACGCCGCATGTGGTGTGAGCAGTGCGTGCGGCGCGCTCATGAGCGGATCGTCGGTCGCGATCGGCTCTTCCTCGAATACATCGATGCCCGCACCCCAGATCGCATCTGCCTTAAGCGCAGCTGCGATAGCAGTGGTATCGATCACAGCTCCACGTGAGGTGTTGATCACGATGCAATCCTTCTTCAAGAGCTTGATGTTGTCGGCATTCAATAGATGATGCGTTGCTGGTACGAGTGCGGTGTGGAAACTTACCACATCAGAGTGCTTGAGCAGATCGTCATAGGAGACGATCTCGTATCCTTCAGGTGTGCGCCGTCCGGGTACGAGTGAGTGCGACCAGCAGATGACCTTGAAGCCAAGTCCACTCGCTTTGCGCGCGACCGCGCGTCCGATATCGCCCATGCCCACCACGCCAAACGTGCGTCCATAGACTTGTCCGAGGGGGCGATGACGAGCATAGTCCCAGATGCCGTTATGGACATCGGCGTTGATCTCAGGCAAACGTCGCAGGAGCGCCATGGCCATCGCGATTGCATGATCAGAGACTACCTCAGTGGCATATCCTGGTACATTGCATACGGCAACACCGTGCTCGCTCGCAGCAGGCAGATCGACCGTATCAACACCAACGCCTGTGCGCGAAACCACTTGCAGTTGCGGGAGTGCCGCGAAGACTTCTGCTGTGAGCTGCCCATATGAGGTTATGATGCCATCGGCATCTGCGCAGTTTGCGATGATGCCCGAGGCGCTTCGATCCTGAAAACGTGCGAATTCGATGCCGGCTTCCTCGATCATTTTCTGCTCGATATCCGACACTTCAAAATCGCTGTCCGTAACGACAATCTTCGCCATGATGTCCTCCTCGAATTACTCACAAGCTCCGAGCTCGCTTGCACAGTTGTCATCGTGCACCTCTGCACGTGTCGACTGGTAGTCGCAAAACCAACCGCTCGATTTCAATGGGCTCATTCCGCGATTCCATCCTACCCGCCTTGCTACCATCGAGGCACGCAGACCGCCTGCTCGTATCGAATTCGTAAAGCGTCATTCATAAGGAAGTCACGCGGAGGTTGCGCGAAGGAAGTCACGCGCGGCGACCCAGAGCTGACATATAACTGTCGCAGCCCAGCGGTAAAACCGCAATTTCTCGCCATATCCGAGATTCTGGCTTTTATTTTCGTTTTTTGCACGTTTCTCTTCAATTTACAGCACCTCCCAGAAGACGCAAGCGCAAAACACCAGGTCGCAAGCTTTTAAGACGTTCACGAGGTGACTCTCAAGTCAACCAAAGACCCGATGCAGGTCTATGTGCCCACAGTTTTCTGCATAAAACCGAAAATTATTTCCAGAAATCCGAAATCGGCCTGTTGAATCGGGCGCGCAAACTCGGGGCACCCAATTCCAAATCACCAGAAAGCCCCCAGATCTGCCAGAAATGCCTCGTAGCAATTGAAAATACTCCAAACCTGTCGACAGATGTTCGAGTTTTTCGCGCGCTCGAAACAGGGCGGACGGCACAGCGAGATGCTATAGTGGCAAATGCAAAACGAACGACACACCTGTGCACATCGCAGCTGCATCATCGCATCCTACTCTGCGCGATTGCAGCTTGCAGCGCCATAAAGCGCGCACGATCGAGAAAGAGACGCATATGGCACCGACCTCACGCAAGGCGGCGAACTCACACAAGGCACCGACTTCATGTAAGGTGTCGCGGTCGTCTTCATCACGCAAGGCGGCGAACTCACACAAGGCAGCAACCTCACACAAGGCACCGAGACCTCGCAAGACAGCAGGCCCGCAGAGCTCTCCGCTCAACGCAGAACAAAAAGCTCTGCTCAAAAAGCTCGGCCTACCCACGAACTTCAAGAGCCTCTCCACCGACGATCGCCTCGAGATCGACGATGTCATCGGCGAGGAACTCTACGAAAACGGCATCGACGAAACCACCGATGCTCCCAACGCCTACGGTCGTTTGTGTGAGAGCATCCTCGAAGCCCTCGAAAACTAGCGTTGTCGCCTGCAAAGCACGCCGCCCGTTACCTGCTCGTGCTCAGCGCGCCGCTCGCTACCTGCCTGTGCTCAGCACGCCGCTCGCAACATATAATCCGCGACCAGCACTCAGCCGCACCCCCCCCCCTCAACGAAAGCACACCCATGAAAACAAGCCCGAAACTCCAAGACTCTACCACCATCAAGCGCACGCTCTATTTCTTCTGGCAGATTACCAAGAAGCGTCCGTGGCCGTTCATTCTCGGCGTCATCGCCACCATCGGTTTCGTTGGCCTGCTCACGTACGCCAATACCTACGTGATGAGCCTTATCGTCGATCGCATTCAACTTGGCCCAGTCGCCCCCGACCAGGTCTGGAGCGTTTTCGGCCCCTATATCATCGCGCTCATCCTCGTGAATATCGTCGGCCAACTTTGCTCGAAGCTTCAGGATTACGCTATTTTCAAGACCGAGATCAACGGCAGTTATAACCTTGCGCGCCTCTGCTTCGACACGCTTTCCAATCAGTCGATGACCTTTCACACCAATCGCTTCGGCGGATCGCTCGTCAGCCAAACCTCGAAGTTCATGACCTCGTATTCGCTTCTCGTTGAAACGACGCTTCTTTCCTTGCTACCTACCGTCATCGCGATCGTCTGCACCATCGGAATTCTGCTGCCCATCGTGCCTACCTATGTTGCCGTGCTTACGGTTATGCTTGTGCTCTACATTGCGGTCGCTTATTTCATGTTCCGCAAGATCACGCCGCTTTCCGCCGCCGCTGCCGCAGCTCAGAATAAAGTTTCAGGCGTGCTCTCCGACGCGGTCACGAACATCCTTGCCGTGAAGACCTACGGCCGTGAAGACTACGAGCGCCAGCTCTTCACCGATGCCACGCTCGAATCCGTCCGCGCCGACTCCATTAACATGCGCGCTACCATCAAACGTGGCATCATGACCAGCTCGATCATCGTCGTCATCATGTCTGTCGTTTCGATCTTCACTGCCGGTGGCAATGCCTGGTTTGGTATCTCAGCTGGCACGCTCGTCATGATGTTCACCTATACCTACAATCTCACAATGCGCTTCAACATGATCAACTCGATGCTCTCGCGCCTGAACAAGGTCTTCGGCGACGCCTCCGAGATGACGCGTATTCTTGATGAACCACGGCTCGTCTCCGATGTGCCCAATGCCGCTCCGCTGAAGGTGAACGCAGGAGCCATCGACTTCGAGCACATCGGCTTCACCTACGAGGATTCCGCGAATGCAACTCCGGTGTTTACCGATCTCAACCTGCATATTCCGGGTGGTCAGCGTATTGGCCTGGTGGGCCAATCAGGCTCGGGCAAGACGACGCTCACCAAGCTCTTGCTGCGCCTCTCTGACGTCCAGCAGGGCGAAGTGTTGGTCGATGGTCAGGACATCTCGCAGCATTCACAGCAAAGCCTGCGCCAGCAGATCGCCTATGTGCCGCAAGAAGCGCTGCTCTTCCACCGAAGCATTCTCGAAAACATCGCCTACGGCAGGCCCGACGCGACCCGTGAAGAGATCGTTCGGGCAGCTGAGAAAGCCAATGCGCTTGAATTCATCGAGCAGCTTCCCAATGGTTTCGACACCATGGTAGGGGAGCGCGGCATCAAGCTTTCGGGAGGTCAGCGCCAGCGTATCGCCATTGCGCGTGCGATCCTGGCCGATGCGCCTATTCTCGTGCTCGATGAAGCCACCAGCGCACTTGATTCCGAGAGCGAGGCGCTTGTGCAAGACGCGCTCGCCAACCTTATGCAGGGCCGCACGGCGATCGTGGTCGCGCACCGACTTTCGACGGTGGCGAGCCTCGATCGCATCGTCGTGCTCGACAAGGGCCAGATCGTGGAGGACGGCACGCACGCGAGCCTGATCGATGCGGGCGGGGAATATGCGCATCTATGGAATCGTCAGACGGGTGCGTTTCTTGAATCGTGATCATTTCCAAACCCGCGTGAAAGCCGTAAAAGCCGTATAATGAAGCCAGCGCGACCGTAGGGTGGCGTACGTCTCAAGGCTAAGCAACCTTGAGCGACATCAAGAAAAGGAGCTACCATGGCTGATGATTGCCTGTTTTGCAAGATAGTGGCGGGGGAAATCCCTTCGGCGAAAGTCTACGAAGACGACGTGTGCTACGCCTTCGACGACATTGAGCCTGAAGCTCCGGTCCACACGCTCATCGTGCCCAAGCAGCATTTTGACAATCTCAATGACGGCGTCGACCCCGAAGTGCTCGGTCACCTGCTCAGCGTTGCGCGCGAGGTCGCTAAGATCAAGGGCGTTTACGAGTCGGGCTATCGTATCAATATCAACACGGGCCCCGATTCAGCTTCAACTGTCCCTCATCTACATCTTCATGTGATGGGCGGCATCAAGATGGGTCGCGCGACATTCGAAGAATCATTCCGTCTCGAAGACAATGCTAACGTTTAGTCGCTCTATGTTTGCGAGATCGATCGAAAGGAAGAGACCATGACCATCCAGGGGAAATGCGTCCATCGCTGCACTCATGTGCTCGATCTTGATAAGACGCTCGCATTCTACGAAAAAGCTCTTGGCATCACGGAAACGAGGCGCAAAGGACCAGAGGATGGCTCCTGGCTCATCGTCTTCGCCTCCAACGACGAAAGCCCGTTCGAATTGGAGTTCACCTGGAATAAAGGCCGAACCGAGCCCTATGATAATGGCGGCAAGGATACGCATATCGCCTTCCGTGTGCCCGATATCAAGGCCGCGCGCAAGCTCCATGACGAGATGGGCTGTGTCGTCCACGACAACCCTGCTATGGGGCTGTATTTCATCGAGGATCCCGATGGTTGTTGGATCGAGATCTTGCCCGAAAAGTGACTCTCAAAAACAATGATTCTGAGAAGCCGTGGGATCACCACGGCTTCTTCATATATCCGCCTGCGGTTTTCCGCTACATCTTACGAAACGGTATAAATTCATCCGCAAAAGCACTATAGGATAGTAAAGTGCAACATATCGGTACTACTATGCTTGCAGATAACGAACCGCACGTTCTTTGGTTGCCTTGCGCTCTTATGCCATGAATGTTCTCTGCGCGAATTATTCCGACAGGCAAGGTGTGCGAACTCATGAAGCGGAAAAGAGATAACGATGGCAGCACAGATAGTCGATGCAGAGTTTGTTAGGTCGAACATAGGCCGAATGCCTATTGTCGATGTTCGTCCTCGAGGGCTGTATCAAGAAGGCCATATCCCTACAGCGATTGATATCCCGGTCATGGATCTTGACCGAGGCGACCTGAAAGAGGCCGAAGAGCTCGCAAAAGACTATCGCCGTCATGCGCTTGGTAATGAAGGCCCCATGATCATTTATTGCCAGATTGGCAAGCACGCTAAACTTGCGTGCGATCTGCTGGAGAGCGAAGGATTCAAGAATCTCTTTCTTTATTCAGGGAGTTTCGATGATTGGGCCTCCGATCCAACGAGGCCGGTTGAAAAGTAGTCACCATAAGTTGCAACCATGATGTGAGTAAGCCAAGCTGCGAAAATGTGGCGCTCCTCTAATGACCCGTAGTTTCAACGGCGTGGTTTCTTGGCTTTGGGTACAATAGGGAAGAACAAAAAGTCCAGCTACCCGAGCGGATCGTGCATGCCCGACAACACTTCACAAGACCATCTCGCAGAAGATCAGCAAGTAGCTGAAGAGCTGCAAGATTCAGAAGCTGCAGCGCAAGCGCAGACTCAGGCTTCCTCGAACGAGAATATGTGGGGACAGAAAGCGCGCCGCCGCTCGTCGCGAAAGCTCTCCTTCGATGCAACCGCAGACTCTACAGATGAGCCATCTCAAAGCGATAGTGTTGTAGACGAAGATTCCAGCACACCTCATAAGGCCGAAAGGGAAGAGACTGCCGAATCTCTTGAGCTTGCAGATGCGGATCTGGTTGTTGAAGACCCTACTGAGTCTGTCGATGAAGACCTCGCTGAGCCTGATTCTGTCGACGAAGACCTCACCGAGCCTGATTCTGTCGACGAAGAGTCGGCTGAGTCTGAGCGCATTGCCGCGGAGCTCATTGACGAAGAACCCGTTGAAGAAGAGCCTGCTGAGGCAGAATCTGCCGATGTTGAGCTTGTTGAGGTGGAACAAGCTGAAGAAGAGACTGTCGAGATCGAAACCGTCGATGCAGAATCTATTGAACCCGAACCTGTCGATGAAGATCTCGCTGAACCCGAGCCTCCCACTGAGTCCGAGCCTGCTCTCGAATCCGATGCCTTCAGTGATCCTGAACCTTCCACTGATCCCGAAACTCCCAATAAATCTGAGGCTCCACAAAAGAAACCTATGCTTGAGCGCGTCGATGGGTATGTGGACGAGCTGAGCCGTGAGCTCGATCTTGAGTTCGCAGAGGAGGCGGACGATCCTGTTGACGAGCGCGAAGAGCAGCAATTTGCGGAGCCCGTCGAAGACTTATTTGAAGATTCTGCTGACGAACGTGAGCAGAATCGATTTGCGGGCGATCGCGCCGACGATGCCGACGAGCAAGACGATCATGGCGATATGCGCGATCTTCCAATCGAGCGCGAAGATCAATACGAGCAAGACGATCAGGACGATACGCGCGACCTTCCGCTCGATCAAGACGATCAGGACGACATCACACCCGATCCTGAATCTGACGACGCTACATTTACTAACGACGAACCAGAGTTTTCGCTAGCAGAAGACAAGATCGAAGAAGAGCAACTCGAAGAAGAGCGCGTCGTCACTGTTTTTAAAAAGCCTCTGCGACGTGCGCGAGTTATACCTGAAGAGCCGCAATCTGCCCATCAGCCTGTACCAGAGCCCGTCCCTCAACCTAAACCACAACCCACACGGCGCAGCGCGCGTGAAACCCCACGCAAAGAACGCCATGCGGACCCTCAGACATCGCGCAAAGAACGCCGTAACGAGCCGCAAATCCCACGCAAAGAACGCCGCGACGCCCAGCAAGCACCGCAGCAGCGCACAAAGAACAAACCAAAGGCGCCGACTAAGCGCGTCACGCGTACCTACCTGCAAAGCCCCTCGCTTAAGCAGGCATTCCGCAGCTTCGGCAAACTGAAAGGCGGCCTGGCATGGCGTGAAGTCTATGCCCCGGTCATCGTGTTCATGCTACTCTTCGCTTTGCTCGCGCTCGCCGTGGTTGACTCGCTGCCAATCGTCGACTCCTTCAACCAGGCATTCAACGCCTTTGTCCATCAAACACGAGGTCCGCTTGATGCGTTCGTCATTACACTGACGACCATCGGAGATTTCCTTCCTATGGCAGGCATTTGCCTACTCGTCTGTGCGGTTCTCTATTTAGGCAGGAAATGGGATAGCCTTGCCTATTTCATCACCAACGCGCTGCTCTCCATCGTCTGCATCCAAGCGTTGAAGTTCATCTTTGCAGTTCCGCGTCCGGGCGATGAAACGCTCGTTCCGCTTCCCCTGTCCTTCTCTTTCCCCTCGGCGCATAGCTTCTGCTCGCTTGTGATCTTTGGCATGATCGGACTGCTCATCTTCCGCGCACTTTATGCACGTGGCATCGCACGCAAAGCAGCTATGGCACCAGGGATCGTGCTGATCATCTTTGCTCTCTTCATTGGGCTTTCACGCATCTACGTGGGCGTTCATTGGCCAAGTGATGTACTGGGTGGCTGGCTGCTGGCAGGTGCTTGGCTCGCCTTCGCTGGCGCGCTCTATACGGCAGGTGCACGCCAAAGATAACGACCAAGTTCCCAAACGGAAACAACCTCTAGCACGATCGCAGCGCTCGATCGCTTGCTTGCTATGCTCGAAAGGTGAGGATTCGTCCGAGTAGAGAATAAAGGTGAGCAAGCATGAAGATCATGAGCGAATTCAAAGAGTTTATCAACCGCGGCAATGTCATGGATATGGCGGTAGGCATCATCATTGGCGCAGCCTTTACGGCTATCGTTACCTCTTTTGTCAGTGATCTTATCCAGCCTTTCATCGTCCTTATCACCGGAGGCAACGGCGCGGGCGTCTCAAACCTCACGATCCCTGTCGACGGTACGGAAAACGGTATCGACTTCGGCGCGTTCATCAGTGCGATCATTAACTTCCTCATCATCGCATGGGTAGTATTCATGCTTATCAAAGGCTTGAATAAGCTGAAGAATGCAGGTGGAACGATCGGTAAGAAATTCAACAAGAACGGCGATGAGGTCATCACAAAAGAGCCAACATGCCCGTTCTGTTTGGAAGAGGTGAACGAAGGCGCAACGCGCTGCCCACATTGCGCAGCAGAACTTCCCGCACCTGCAGAGCCCACGGTCGAGGTTGTTGAAGCATAGGCTATATCCTCGATCCATGTGCAAAGATCACCCATTTCGAATGTGGTGGCTTTGTGATGAACTCGCCGTTCACGGCTCTGATCACCCCGTTTTTGTCCAGCGAGCGCGTTTGTGCTCTTCTGGGCAGCAAAACACAACATCTAGCGTTTTTTGTGCCAAATGATCAAGATGAGCTCTTTTTTGTGAAATTCTTGCACGGATCACATGAAGATTAGGCGAATTTGACGCAAAGAAAAAATGGAGAATAATACGTTTTCTTGCAGATTGGTAACAATGCACGTAGGCTAGAGCACGCAGGCGCCGCCCTGATAGCGAACCGAATAGTTCAGCAATTAAGCGCGATGGAATCCCACCATCGCGTTTTTGATTTGATCAAGCTGTTACGAAACATCTTGCGCAATCGAAACACTTCGTAACGAGTCGTTGCTCGCTTTTTGTCTTCGCGTGTATCGTCCGAGCGGTCTTCTTGGACGCAGTGTCTGCAATGCGAATCGTCCGCGCGAATCTTGCGTTGCGCAAGTTCATGTATCGAGGCTTTTCGCAGGCATGCATATTGTTCGCAAGACCCACACGAGCGCGAACCCGTTATAAGGACAGTATTTGCTAGTAGACGTATTGCGCAAGATCGCGCTGCCGGCCCTCATGGGAATCGCAGTTGCCTTAACGATCATGATGCCAAGCATCGCCTTCGCAGACAACGAGCCGCAAACCCCAGAGGAATCTCTCTCAGAGCCGCAGACCGAGTTGGTCAGCGAGACTCTGATCAGCGATCAGACAGAGCTCCATTCGACGATTTTGAACACCTGTGAAGCATTCGCACAGCAAGCAAATGCGAACAACTTGGTCAATATGGCGCTCTCACTCAAAGGCAGCCCTTATGTTTATGGCGGAACGACACCTCGCGGATTCGACTGTTCGGGCTTTACCCAGTATTGCTTCAGAAACGCACTTGGGATCGAACTTCCTCGCACCGCAGCAGCTCAGGCTTCGCTTGGTAAGAGCGTTTCGATGGATGAACTTCAGCCAGGAGATCTCCTCTTTTGGGGCTCCGGTTCAGGCATCTACCACGTAGGAATCTATGTTGAAGACGGTACCTATATTCACGCAGCAGGAAGCGGCAAGGGTGTTCGACTTCAATCTATGGAATACTTCCACCCAACATTTGCAAAACGCGTTTGTTAACGAAAAGACCCCCGACGCTCGTCGGGGGTCTTTGTTCTTTGCGCGACCGAGCCGAGATGGTCGCTTATGATGCTCTGTCTGCCTGCCGAGATAGGCAAAACCAGAGCATTTCGAATACGGAAAACGCTTGAGCGCTCCGTAATTCTTAATAGTTCGAAGCACGAAGCTCGAAATGGCTCTGCGGATGATCGCAGACGGGGCATTTCAACGGAGCTTCCTTGCCGATATGCAGGTGACCGCATACTGTGCAATACCAGACTTGAGCTTCCTCGCGCTTGAAAACCTCGTCGTTCTTGATGCGCTCAGAAAGTACGTTATAGCGCTCTTCATGCGAAGCCTCGATCGCTGCCAAGCCATCGAAGAAATCGCCAAGCTCATTGAAGCCTTCAGCGCGGGCGACCTTTGCAAATTCAGGATACTGGTTGTCGGCCTCAAAATGCTCAGAGCCAGCCGCAGCCTTCAATCCTTCGACAACATGAGGAACTTCGCCATCATGGAGGCGCTTGAAGAGCAGTTTTGCATGATGCAGTTCGTTATCGGCAGTCTCGTTGAAGATGTCCGAGATCTGTACGTAGCCATCCTTGCGTGCCTGCTGGCCATAGAAGATGTACTGCACATAGGCGAGAGCCTCTGCGTTGAGCGCGGTCTCCATATTCTTCCAAGATTGAGAATCTTTGAGTTCCATTGAAAGCTCCTTCCCTCAAAACTGCTTTCCGTTCCACAATTATAGGGTGAGCCTTTTAAGCCCGATCATCGCCTCAAACGCCTGTCAACAATCTGTTGAAGTGCGGTCAGGAAGGCGACAACCCAGCACGTAGGATATCTCACGCAACGCGCGAACGCCTAGCTGCAGCAAGCTTAGACACCGCAAGCTCAGACACGCAAAGCCCAGCTGCACCAAGCTCAGGCGGCCACGTGTGCGCTCTATTGCTTGTGCAGGTAAGAATAGACGGTCTTGATGACCAGATCGAAGTCGAGCGGCTTGGCAAAATGCCCGTTCATGCCCGCATCCTTTGTCTTGCGTACGTCATCGACGAATGCGTTTGCGGTCATGGCGAAGATCGGCAGCACATCAAAGTTAGTATCTTCGCGTTCAAGCTTACGGATCGCTACAGTCGCATCAAGACCATTCATAACAGGCATCTGCATATCCATGAATACACAATCATAATAGCCCGGCTCATGCCCCTCGATCGCGCGCAGAGCCTCCTCGCCATTGAGAACGTGCTCGATCTCAAGGCCAGTCATGCCAAGGAAGGCACAAGCAACCTCGGCATTGAGGTCGTTGTCTTCGGCTAAGAGCGCGCGTTTGCCAGTGAAGTCAACCTGGTCGGTCAGCACCTCAAGATCATCCGCGCTCTCCTGGACAGATTCGCCCATGATCTGCGCGAACAAATGAGTCAAGCGCGATTTGAAAAGCGGCTTGCTCACGAAGTATGCTGCTCCTGCCTCGCGCGCTTCAATCTCGATCTCTGACCAGTCGTAGGCTGATATCACGATGATCGGTACGTCCTTGGAAGCGTGCGCACGAATCTGACGGATCGTCTCAACACCGTCCATATCGGGCATCACCCAGTCGATGATCGCGACAAAATAGTGCTCACCATTTTGCTCACTTTCAGCCAGCTTCTTGACCGCCTCAGGCCCCGAGAGCACGTATTCGCAGTCCATGCCCAGGTCGTTGAGCATGATGCTCGTTGACTCGCACACCGCCTGGTCATCATCGACCACCAAGACCTTCAGATCAACGAACTCTTCATAGATGCTTGGATCGATCTCCGCGATCTTGAGGACCACCGTTGCGGTGAAGGTCGAGCCTTTGCCAAGCTCGCTTTCTACCTTGATATCACCATTCATCATGCGTGCGGTCGAGAGTGCGATAGGCATACCAAGTCCCGTACCTTGCTGCTCGGCGGCATCCTTGTCATCGGCGCGCGTGAATGCCTCAAAGAGATGCGGCAGATATTCCTTGCTCATGCCGATGCCGTTGTCCTTCACGATGAAATCGTATTGGGCAAGCGTTGGACTGCCCGTATGCTTCTCAACGAGCGTGATATCGATTGTGCCGCCTGGCTGCGTGTATTTGATCGCGTTGCTCACCAGGTTGGTATAGATCTGCTGTAGACGCAGGCTATCGCCGATCACCTCTTCGTGCTCAACATCCTTCACGCGAATAATCATCTTCTGATTTTTCGCATCAGCTTGCGGTTTGTTGATGTCGAGCAGATCTTTCAACATGACAGAAAGATCGAAGGGCTCTTCCGAAAGCTCGATACGCCCTGATTCGATCTTTGACACGTCCAAGATCTCGTTGATCAGTGCGAGCAGATGCTTGCCTGATGAGGCGATCTTTTCAAGGCAGTTCTTCACACGGTTGCTGTCGGTTATATTGGCACCCGCAATCGCAGTCATACCGATGATCGCATTCAGCGGTGTGCGGATATCATGGCTCATATTCGACAAGAAGCTCGTTTTGGCCGCACTCGCATTGTCAGCTGCTCTGAGCGCAGTCTCAAGTGCCACGCGCGTAGCAGCCTGCTCTTTGTTGAACGCACGCACACGGCGGCGATACAGGATGAAGACGATCACGATCACAGCAATGATCAAAAGGCCGATCACCAAGAGCTGGAGCGCATATTGCTGAATGACATCTACCAGGGAAAACGGTATCTCCGCATGCGAATAGCGGATCAGCGCGTTCGTGATCGTCACGTCGTCGATTTGCTGTACAGCCTCTTCCATGATCACGGCGAGTGTTGATTCATCACGACTCACCGCAAACGAGAATCCCTCGGTACCGTCGAGATAGACTGTGTTGAAGTTGTCGTATTCGGGATGCTCGGTAATGAACAGCTGTAGTACATTCGCGCTGCCGATGACACAATTGGCTTCACCGTGAAGCACCGCTTCGAAGGCTGCAACGCGATCAGGGTAGGTGATCAGCTCGTAGTCATCACCATATTGCGCGAGGAACATCTGCTGGCCGATCGAAGATTCGCTCACTGCGACGCGCTCGAGCAGATCATCGTTGTAATCGCCCGTATAGGCCATCAGGATTCTATCTTCGATCAGGGGCGCTGTTTGATACAGTCCTTTGCTCTCACTTGTCCATTCGTCAGAATAGACAGGAAAGATGACATCTACTTCGCCATTATGGATCGCATTGTTCATCGCGATATGGCTGTTAAACGGAATAGTCTCGATTGGAATGCCCAAGAAGTTCTCAAGAACGGGCACGACCGCACCGAGCGCGCCTGCTGCATCGCCATCTTCATCTTGTCCAGAGATAGGGAGGCTCATTGTCAGGTAGCCAAGTTTGAGCGACCCTTTTTGCTCGAGCCAAGCTCGCTGTGTCTTGGACAGCGTGGTCACTACATCGCTCTTGCCATAGTATTCCTGCCAGTTTTGAAGCTGGAATCGCGGGTTGCTCGCAAGCAGTGCATCGTTAGCCGCATTCAGCTCTTCGAGCAGGTCAGGACGATCCTTGTTCACCGCAAAATAACGCGGCTCACCATCGAGCCCCATATCCATTTCGGAAAAGAGCAGCTCTTCTTCGAGCTTGGATGTCTTGTATACGCCTGCTACGATATCGACCTCACCGCGCTCGAGCGCTTCGATCGCTTCAGCACGAGAAAGGTACGTATAATCGTAATTCCATGCAGCATAGGGCGCGAGCTGTTGATAATACGCATAGGCATATCCCGATTTGCGTACATCGTCGCTAAAGCCGTCTTGGAAGGCAGGATCGCCGTAATAGTAGCCGATACGGATGGGCTTCTCGATGTTGGCGCCCGAAGCATCCTCTTGGTTTGCCGATGCGGATTCGTCGCCGAATGTGGCCCCAATGATATCCGCCGGATCTCCGATCGCTGAATTTGGTTCTTCAACATCGGCAAGTGCGACTGGCGCGATGCCAAGCGTCAACGCTAAAGAGATGATCAAGGCAAGCGCTGCCCTAAGCAGTCGGGTACAACGGTAGGAAACATCCTGGTCAGGCATTATTGGCGTCCTTCGAATCGGATAGAACTATCTCACTATATAAAAGTAAGGTATGATGCTCGAAAAGGGTGAAAACGTTACAAAAAGGGGCAACGATCACAAAAGCTCATCACATACTTCTCCATCGTTGCGCGCTAGTATGCGCGATCATCGCATTGTTGTTAGTCGTGGTATGCACAACCGGGTGTGCCGCACAAAAGCCTGATCCCGAGCGTCATTTCGTCTTCGTATGCCCGATCGTCGAGAACCCCTATTGGCAGCAGTGCATCGAAGGCATCGAAGAGGCTGATGCGTCATTAGGGGTCAAAACCGAGGTCGTCGGTCCAATCAGCGCAGATGATTTCATGAATGAGATGCCAGCCTACATGCAGCAAGCCATTGATTCCGACCCTGATGGTATCCTGGTCTATGCTGGAGTTCCAGAAGTAGCAGATCTCATAGAAATGGCTGACGAAAAGGGGATACCTGTTGTCACGGTCGACGCAGATGCACCAGATTCAGCGCGCGCTGCTTATGTCGGCACCGATCTCTACGAGATGGGATTTGCTTGTGGTGCAGAATTGATCTCGCTGACCGATGGTACAGCGAATATCGGTTACATTTGTACAGCCAAATCCATAGAGAACGAAGCCTTCGTCTACGCTGCCTTTAAGGACGCTGTGTATGATTATTACACCACGATCGTGGCAGAAGCTGAAGGCAAGAATAGCATTGATCAGGCAAAAGAGTGCACAAAACGCCTGCTTGCAGAGCATCCCGAGATCGATGCACTCTTCATTACGGGCGGCGACAATACAACGGGAGCTGCCATGGCGCTTGAAGAGCTCGAGAAGACTGACATCGTGCTCGTAGGTTTGGAAGACACGGAAATCAACCTCGACTATCTGCGTAAGGGCATTATCGATGCGCTTTTCGTCCAAGATCCGTATCAGATGGGCTATCAGGGCATCAGAACGCTGAACAAGCTGATCAATGCCGAGGGTAGCGTGAAGGGCTCCGTAAGCACCGATACGGTCAAGATCACGATCGACAACATCGACACCTATAAGGAGTAACGGAACATTTGTGTTCCGCAGCGTCACGCACTCAAGTGTCCCGCAGCGTCACGCGTTCAAACTTCCTGCACGCTTGCGAAAGAATCATGATTTCCTTTTGCTATCTGCTCTTTTGCGCCGTGAACTGGTAATATGGTTCAAAAGAAAAACTCTGTATTCTCATGTAGTTGCGCAAATGGGTAAACCGTGTTCGGTTACACGTTTGCTGCAGGCGCGAACACCTCGCGTTTGTGCGATGTGCCGTCCGATTGGGAGGGACCAAGGGTCATGGAAACCATCGAAAAGCAATACCTGGAAACACTCTCGGTGCTCTATCCTACCGCGGCCGATGCTGCCGTCGAGATCGTCGATCTCACCGCCATCTCGAGCCTTCCGAAAGAAACGGAGTTCTTCGTCTCTGACATCCATGGAGAATACGCGGCGTTCTCGCACATTTTGCGCAATGCCTCAGGCGGCATTCGCAAGCTCATCGACCATGTCTTTGGCGAGAGGCTCACACCAGAGCAGAAGCGTAAGCTGGCCTCACTTGTCTATTACCCCGAGCAAAGGGTCGAAATTGATGCAGAAAGTGCATCTGACCAGGAAATATATTATGCTGAAAGCATCAAGTTCCTGATCGCTATCGCGCGTCCACTCGCACTTCGTCACACGCAAGAGCGCATTGAAGCTGCGCTCCCAGAAGAGTACTGTTCGCTGGTATGCGCGCTGCTCTTCCATGCAGGTTCGCACGACGCGCACGCTGATGCTCCTGCGCTGCCAGAAGATTCCTACGCAAACACGCTTATTGATACACTCATTCAGACCGGCATAGCATCCGATTTTATCGTAGTACTTGCCCAACTCATTCAGCACCTTGCCGTTGATCACCTTCATATGGTGGGCGACGTTTACGATCGCGGATCATTCCCCGACCTTATCATGGAAGAGCTCATGCGTTTTCCCTCTATTGATATTCAGTGGGGTAATCACGATGTAGTATGGATGGGCGCGGCCCTTGGACAATGGGGATGCATCGCACACGTAGTGCGAAACTGCGCTCGCTATGGCAACCTTTCCATCCTGGAAGATTCTTATGGCATCAACCTTCGCCCGCTCGCTTCTTTCGCGCAGCGCGTCTATGGCGACGATCCTTGCGTTGGTTATGCGCTGAAGGGTGATCCAGGTCTTTCCGAAGAAGAACACCAGCTCAACGTCAAGATTCAGAAGGCTATGGCTATTCTGCAATTCAAAGTTGAAGCAAAGTTGATCGACGAGAACCCATCATTTGGCCTTGAAGATCGCAAGCAACTCCACACTATCAACCTCAACTCCAAAACTGATGCGAATGGCAACCCTACAGGTGGCACCGTTGAAGTCGATGGCATTGAATACGAGATCACCGACCCCGTGTTTCCTACGGTTGATTGGTCTGATCCTTATAAGCTCACGTCAGAAGAAGAAGAGGTTATGCTTGCTCTTGAAGCAGCATTCAGGGGCTGCGAAAAACTGCAGCGTCATGTTGATTTCTTGCTGGACGTTGGAAGTCTCTACACTATTTATAATGGCAATCTGCTCTTCCATGCGTGCGTTCCGCTTAATCCCGATGGAACGCTCAAGGAAGTTGATGTCTATGGAACTGTTTATAAAGGGCGCGCCTTATTTGATGCATTCGATCAGTATGTCCGTGAAGCTTTCACCAGCTCAGACCACGAAATTCAGCGTCGTGGCAGAGATCTTATCTGGTACATGTGGCTTGGAGCGGGCTCTCCGCTCTTTGCAAAGAGCAAGATGGCAACGTTCGAGATCTATCTCATCGCCGATAAGGCCGCGCGCAAGGAAGTGAAGAATCCCTTCTACACACTCTTCAATGATCAGGCAGTATTCGATGCGATCTTCGAGGATTTTGGGCTCGATCCTGATACTGCTCATATCATCTGCGGACATGTACCAGTGAAAGTAAAAGATGGCGAAGATCCGGTAAAGTGCCATGGCAAAGTCTTTACGATTGATGGTGGTTTTTCGAGCGCGTATCAGGGGACGACGGGTATTGCGGGCTTCACGCTCATCTATAGCTCGCAAGGCTATTTTCTCGATGCTCATCAGCCGCTTTCTTCCACTGAAGATGCGATCGAGCAGTGTCTTGATATCTTCTCCGAGCGTCGCGATGTCCAAGTGGCACCCACTCCAATCCTTGTTGCCGATACAGATGCCGGTGTTTGGATAAAAGACCAGGTCAATGCCCTTGAACAGCTTATTGCTGCTTATGAATCCGGTCTTCTTGCAGGTTAGTATTTGTCGCTGCCTCGATATCGCTGCGCACGCATCACATCTTCTGCGATAGGTGGCTTCTTGCAGGCTAGCATCCGTCACTGCCTCGATATCGCTGCGGACGTATTGCATCTTCAATTCTTGCAGGTCAACATCCGTCGCTGCCTGGATATCGCTCTGGTGTGCCTCTGCACTTCGATGTCGTTCCGCTGTCTCTCTTTCCAGATTGTTTTATGCTTTGATAGCGCTCTGTCTCGTCCCCCTGTTCATTTCAAGAGCCTAGTCTCATGCGATCTTTTATTAATCGCGTAATCCCAGGTCAACAAGCTGCATACTTCTAAATCGTCTATAAATTACAATGACTAAAGTACTCTTCAATCCAAAATCGCCTCTTAGAACGGCTCTCATGCGGTCGTTTTTGCCGCAAAGTCCCGCGCAGGACTCTTTAGCGCCACTTTGCTGCAAGACCTTCCGTGACAGAGCACTCTCTTTGATCCTTGTCTCAGCGCCCTGTTACAGCACGTGATGAGACGACCCTACGAAACGTTTATGTTGGAGGATCTTGATGCAACGCGCGACGTGTCGACCTTCTGAATCCTTTATGCTGGAGAATCTTGCTGTAAAGTGCAACGTGTCGACCCTGCGAAGTGCGCTTACTGTCTTGCTTCGTTACAAGACCTGATGACGGTCCTCATAGCGCCCGTATTGTTCTCGTTATTGAAATATCTTGCTAGAAAAACACGTTTATATGTACATTTGCAGTAAATCAGCTCTTTTTTGCTTCAAAAATACGCTTATATCTACATTTTGAGCGTTAGATCATACCTTTCAAGGCTAGCCGAGCGTCAGAAATGGGGTAGTGTCTGGACTGTATTCCGTCAGCCTACCTTTCTAAATATAAAATACCAGGTCACAGCCTATAAATCTTGCATTCTTTTATGACTTAATTTTGATCACTACCCCAAAAGCGCTTTCAGACTTTTGGGGTAGTGCAAATGTGCATACAAGCGTAAATTTACTGCAAAAATTATGGATATCACTGCATAAATGTTCTTAAGCGCAAAGCCCTGAGCCCCTGAGTCCTATGATTTGCGATCAAGTTAGCAACGAACGTTCAGCCCACAACGAGTAGCTAAGTTAGCAGCGAGCAGTCAGACTCACAACGAACGTTCAGCCTGCAACGAGTAGTTAGGTTAGCAGCGAACAGTCAAACCCCCAACGAACGTTCAGCCAACAACAAGTAATCAAGTCTGCGATAAATACTCAGACCTCAACGCGCGATCAAGTCTAGAGCGATGCGCTAGATCAAAAGCAGCCAACCGGATTCAGAACAAATCCTTGAATTGCCAACTTTTAATTAGATACGACCCGAAATACGCAACCAAGGACAAACCTTGAACAAGTGCAACTTAGTTCTTGTGCTGCAAAAGCCTGTCATCTTTTGCGGCGATAGATCTCATCGATCTTGAACAGTCACAAAGGTTAGCTAGTTTTCACATCCGTCATTTTCTTTAGATCGATCTTCGACGGCGCATCATCTCGCTATTTCTAACATCCAGTTTCCTTTACCTCGATCCCCATGATGCTTTATCTCATTTTCTCTTCGAAATTCAGTCGAAGTATAAAGCTTCCTATCTATCTAATAATCGGAAGCAAAATAAAAAAGATTACGTAAAACAGAAGAAAACAAGTGACAAATAAGAATAATCTTCTATAATTAAAAAAAGTCAGAAAATACTATTGCTTTATTTCTGAATATGCTATAATTACGGAAGAGAAAACAGCGGATAGTGTATGAACGAGAATTCGAAACAAAATTCGACTGAGCTTTATCAGTGGCCTTCGATTTCTTACGAAGAACTTGCTTGGCAAGACGGCGCTGGCAGCAATGCCAAGAACGGCTCTGGAAACAGTGCGAGCAAGAATGCCAGCAAGACCGCAGAGAAGGCTTTGGGAGAATTCGGATTCGGTTCAGATCGCCCGATTCGCAGCACTGAAACGTTCTACCAGGCTGCACTTCCGCTGTTGATCGCCGATCGAAGCGTGACAATCCCGGAAGATCTGTCGACACGCATCAGTGCGATCCTCGTCGAGATGGCTCGTTTCGATGTGGAACTTGCACAGCGCGCAGACAATGTTCCGACCATGCTTCTACGGAGCGAAAGCTCAGCGAGCTCTCAGATCGATCGACTTACGTCGACTGCTCAGAGTGTTGCGCTTGCAGAGCTTTACCCCAAGGCTTCGAGCAGTGCTCGACTTGTGGTGGCGAACATGGCGGCGACCGAGAAGGCGCTGCAGCTGCCTCCAGGATTGACCCTGGATGGAATCATGGACGTTCACTCAGCCTTGATCGGCGAGCAGCAGATTGACAACCAAACCAATTCGGCCTTTGAAAAGCTACGCCAGAAACCGGTCTGGTTAGGGGGCACATCCTTCACTCCTCATACCGCACTATTTGTGCCCCCAGCTTTTCATCGTGTTCCTGAATACATGGCGGATCTGATCGAATTCGGCACTCGATCTGATCTGGACCCCGTAGTGAAGGCAGCCATTCTTTATGCACAGTTCCAAACTGTTCATCCGTTCCTCACCGCGAATGGCCCAACCGGCAGAGCCCTGATCCATCACGTCCTGAGGGAAGGTGGAGTTCTTTCATCGACTCTCATTCCGGTCTCTGTCGGTTTCCTTCACAACATTAATTCCATGCTCGATGCATTGCATCTTTATCGCGAAGGCGATCCGCTCGCCATCGTTGAGGAAGTTGTCTCTGCATTGGAAGTTGCGCTCTTTGTTAGTCAAGTGACTGAATCCTCGATCGAATCATTGCTTGATGGCTGGGATGAACTAGTCGGTCATCGCAAAGGCTCGAAGATCCGACAGCTACCTAAGACATTGGTGAAGCAACCTGTTGTGAATTCGGCATATCTTGCAACGAGCTTAGGGGTTACCCAGCGAACCGCTACGACTCTCATTCTTCGTGCTTGTGAATACGGAATGCTTAGAAAAATGGGGAAAAAGGAACGCGGAGATTTTTATCAATCGGATGCCATTATCAGCGTCCTGGATGAAATCAATGAAGCGAGTACTTTTAGATCGATTCGTATCGCGTAATTGAATTTGGTTTGGAAGATGGTCTGATTCTCTCGACCTATAAATTTGGCAATTTGCATTGAACAAATCGCTCAAATCAATGACCTCTAGGTCATAAAAATTTTTCTCGAGTCTTAGAGAGCATCTCAGAGCCTCGCATATATAAAAGTTCATTCGAAAAAACTATTTTGTGGAAAACTTTTTTGACAGAGCCTCAAAGAAAACCAGAAACCCCGACATGATCTGTCGGGGTTTTTTATTTCAACCATCCTTACCAAAGGGTCTCATTGTCTGAAAAGTAACTTTTTCAAATCCGGCAAACACCGCTGAGTTGACCGAATGAGAGCGTTATTGAGCCAGTTTTACACGTTGATTTTGCCAGTAATGTTCGCGATTAAGTTCCCAGAAGCCACCAGATCGTTTCTAAGCCCAGGGCGTTTTTTAACCTAAAAAATCAAAGAAAAATGCTGTTTATCAGGGCTTAAAATGCCTGATAGCAATGCAGCTAGCAAATGTATAGCAATTGTATAGCTAGCATGGAATAGTGCCCGTAAAAATGCGCAAAAACTCAGAGAGCGTTGTTATAAATAGCCAACTGGGGAAATAAATCAACAAAATGCTGCTATATCATACGAAATTTTAGATCACCAAATTGTATAGCGAAATGTATAGCTTATCGTGAGTCAAAAGAGACGATTCGAGCAGCAGAAAACGACAAAAAGAGGGCGTCATTCGTGGTCTCGACAGCGAATGAAAGGGGAACTAATCAGTTCAAGAGAGATAAGAAAATACGGGTTTAACTGGGAAAACAATACAAAAGACTAAGCTTGAAAATTAAGTTTTCCACATAACAAAATTGTGGAAAAGTGCTCCATTTGTGAAGGAATTATGTAATTCAACTTGACAAAAATGTGCAAAACTCAGCCATTTCAGCCGGTTTTCAGTACTGACCCGTTGATGCTTTGCTATCAAAACGTCATTTTTGTCGCTTTACGGTTTTATCTTCGCGTTTTCATCACGATTCGTACATAAATCGGCCCTCAAAATCGTCCGAGCTATCAGCGAAACATTGGGTTGCTAAAGCCCCAGTTCAGGCGCATTTCGGAAATCCCTTAACACGTGCGCGACCGCGACCCGGGTGGTACACTCGGCGGTGCCGGTTAGTGATGAGGAACGAATTTTAAATGCAACAACTGCGCCAACACATGTTTGGTCGTAGCCACTGCGCACCCTGCGCTGTGGCTAAGTCTGTTTTTGCCTTTTTCGCAGGTTTCCTCACGCTGGCGATCACTTTTGCAACATCCCTGATCCTTTTCTCCACCCTTTCAGTGACCCCCGCGTTTGCCGAGGTCGGAACCCAAAACACTCAAAGCGCGGAAGTCGCCGGATCAACGAGCGATACCGCACAAGCTTCCAAAGAAACCGCAGGTCAAGCAAATTCGAATTCCGCTTCGAAGCCTGCAAATGCTGCCGAAAGCACCTCTTCCGCGCTTTCGCAGAATTCTTCTTCTACCTCGAAAAACTCCGAAATCGCGGCATCTGCTAATGGTAATGCTGCAGGTGGAGCGCAGGCAGGCGCATCCACTACTTCTAATGCTTCTAATAATGGTTCCAATGTTGCTGCAGCGTCGGATGCTCACTCCGACAAACCAGCAACCTTCTCTATTACGTATGTTGTTGATGGCAAGTCGGCAACAACCGATGGAGTCGCGGGAACTATTAAGCTTGCGATGCTTGAATCGAAAACCGTCGATGGCATCTCCTACACCTTCTTGGGTTGGAGAACCGAAGACGGGCAACTGCTCGAGGGCGACACCGATTTCGAAATGACCGAAGACGTGACGCTCACTGCAGAATGGAAGATCGAGCCCGCGAGCGACTTCACGATCGTTGATCAGCCTCTCGACAAGAACGACAACACGAACACGAACGCCAGCACATCAACGACTGATCAAAACACGAAGTCAGAAGCAACTAATAAGCCGAATACGGAAACCCCCGACGTGGTTGTTCTCCCAAGTGAAGGAGAGTCGAACAGCAATGCCAATAACGGTAGTGCGAACATGAACAACCAGGTCACGGACGCAACAACGCCTCCGAACGACCAAGATGGGACGGCAGCTGGTCCAGGTGATCAGACTACGACCGTACCTGATTTCCCAGGTGGAAGTGTATCCACCGACCAAGATCAGAATTCTTCGACGACTGATGGAACAACGGCAAACCCCAACGCTCCTCCAGCCGACGCCCCAGAGAATAACGACTCCGATGCCAGCTCGGATGTAGATTCAGATACGAACGCTGGCAACAATAACGACGCCAGCACCGGCACGAACGCTGGCAACAACGATGCAACCAGCGACACAACCAACAGCGACACAACCAACAACGCTGGCAACAACAACACAAACACCAACGTTGGCAACACTACTGACACCACCAACACTGCCAACAACACCTTCGCTCCTGCAGCGACAACTCCATCTAAGGCACCTGCTGCTCCAAACTCCACGATCCAAACAGCAGACGCCATCACCCAAAACGTTTGGTCCTCAAGCCTCCCCGATGTTTGGTGGAGCTGGGATTCCGCAACGGGAACGCTCACCATTGGCAACAAAGGCACGAATGCCGTAGACATCGACCTGGGCAACGTTTCCGCAAACACCCTCCCCTGGCTCACTGCCACCACAGGCGGTGCGACCCCTCAAGCGATCAAGCGCATCGTTACGCAAATCAATGGATACGGCGGATGCATCGTCGCCCGCTCATATGACAGTTGGTTCATGAACTACACCGCCCTTACCTACTTCGATGGTACGGGCCTTTCGGTTGCCACCACCACTTCTTTCGCCCGTATGTTCAAGGGCTGCCAAAACCTCACAACACTTGTTGGCGTGAGCAAATGGGCTACAGAAGCAGGCACCGATTACACGGAGATGTTCTCCGGATGCTCCTCGCTCGAAACGCTCGACATCTCGGGCTTCTTCACCGCCGATAGAGCGTCTGCCGCTAGTGGCGCTGCCTCGCTCGCGCGCACGCGTACCAACATGTTCGCAGGCATGACTTCTCTGAAGTCTTTGCGCATCGGCCCTTATATGTCCCTGGTTGGCACAGGCCTTGATACCATCACGTCAAGACTCGACTCGCTGGGCGTATGGGAAGCTCAAGCGAAAGAACCAGGCGAATCGGTCAACTGGTCGGGTAATGCTACTGCGTTCATGAATCGCTATTCAGCACAAGGCGGTTACGTGAGCGAGACCGGTCTCGAGATCGGCAACCCCATCACCTACGTATTCCGTCCTCGCGGTACCTTTGCCACGAACAGCAACGTGCTGTGGGATTTCGATAACACCACGCAAGTCATCACGATCTATGCGACCCCTGGTGTGGGCGTCAACGACACGCGCGTTACCGACGCGGTCATGCCGTGGCTTTCTGCCATCAACAAGACCGACGTGAAGCAGATCATCTTCTCGACATCGGATCTGCAAGGAAACGGCGTTTCGCGTGTCATCTTCAACAACCTGCGCGATCTGTTCGCTGGTTATGTGAACATGACCACCTTCGATGGTCGCGGCCTCATGACAGGTTCGATCACTGACTTCTCAGGTCTCTTCGATGGCGACATTGCGCTCACCACAGTCGACCTGACTGGTTGGGAGATGTACACACAGGCAACAGCGGGCACGCTTGATATCCGTAATATGTTCCGAGGCTGCACGGGTCTTAACACCCTGAAGATCTCCGATGGCGTCATCCTTTATATGAGTGCTTCCAACAACGCTGGTCTTGGCGACCTCTATGGCCGTGGCGACAACAGCGGCGTATGGGAACGCACGGACGCCAGCGCCTCCGACCCCTGGTTCGGCACTTCGAACAACCTCGGTACGCGCTATAGCTTGGCGAGCACCTTCACCAATCATGGCAATGCGACCTACGTATTCAACACGTCTTATCGCGGCGGCCGTTTCAGCAACGACAACGCCTGGTGGAAGTACGTAGTAGTTGCGAACAAGAAAACCCTGATCATCGGTGCTGATCCGCTCGAGCCCGGTGAAGTAGGAAACTTCCAGATCGACTGGTCTATCGCAGCTCGCGGCGATCTGCCGTGGACCAACCAGGTAGGTGGCGCCTCGATCGTGACCAAGACCGAGGTCACCGACATCGAGACTATGGGCAATGCGGCACCGCTCGACATGTCCAACTGGTTTGCGGGCTATACCGCGCTGAAGACCTTCGATGGTTCAGGTCTCGATACGCAGCTCTGCACGAGCTTCTTGAATCTCTTCAATGGCTGCACGAACCTCACCTCTATTAACATGTCGAGCTGGAATATGGTCTCCAGCACAGCAGCAACCCGCACGAATCTCTTTGGCGGTTGCACCGCACTCGAAACGCTCACTCTCGGCCCGAATGTGGATCTTACGGGCACGGGCCTCAATACCCTTGCCGACCACACCACCGATGATGGTACGTGGGTTCGTCAGAACTCCACCACTGATTCCTGGATGGGCTCGAGCGTCAACTTGGTCGATCGCTACAACGGTCCTGGCTCCGATGGCTCGGCGCTCGGCGCAGGTGCAGCGGTCTACCTCTTCGACACCAGTTTGCTGCGCAACACCTTCCAGTCCAACGGCAACGTCTGGTGGCAGTACAACAAGACCGATCAGATCTTGCTCATCGGTACCAACCAAGCAGGACTGTCCAACACGGTCACAGAAACGTATGACAACCTCCCCTGGCTCACCGTGCTCGGCGGTGGCACAAGCCAAGCACAGAAGGACGACGCTCGTGCGCTCATCGCACGTGTCGACTTCCGCAGCGCAGTGACCGTGCTCAACCCTGCACGCTGGTTCCAGAACTACATCAATCTCGAAGACGCGTATGTCTCGAACATGAATGTGGCACAAGCAAGCTCCATCGCTTCGATCTTCCAAGGCTGTAACAAACTCACCACCATCAACGGTCTGGGCGACTGGGATACTTCGAACATCACCAATTTCAGCCACGCATTCGATGGTGCAGCGTTCACGATCGCCAGTGGCTTCGAGAACTGGAACACGAAGGTCAGCAACGTCACCGACCTCTCTTATCTCTTCGCCAACAATCCTAACGTCATCAATCTCGATGGCGTGAATGGCTGGTTGCTGAACAGTGCGATCAACTTCGCGCATGTATTCGAGAATTGCTCGAGCCTCACTTCGCTCGACATTTCCAGCTGGAACATGAACCGAGCAACGACCGCGGCCAACCGCGAGAACATGCTCTATGGCCTCGATCGCCTGAACACCCTTACGCTTGGCAATGGCGTGAACCTGGCAGACACAGGCCTTGGTCTTACAAGTAACACATCTGTGCCACGCGGCGACACCGCAGGCACCTGGCAGGCGAACCGCCCGACCACGACGCTCACGGGCTTGGCCGAGAACGCATGGTTCGGCACCTCAGACGACCTCATTCGTCGTTATTCCACCGCGCTCATGCTCGGCGACGACATCGTCTACACCTGGCGCCAGGGCACCTATGGCGGACGTATCCCACAGGCAGGCAACAACTATGACGACCTGTGGTGGAAGTTCGTTCGCGGCACCGATGATGCGACTGGTGGCAACACCGGCACGCTCACCCTCGGCTCCGATAGCCCCACGGGCACTACCTACACGCTCACCCCTGCTACTGCACCATGGGTCAACCTCATCTATCGCATCTTCGGCGATGCAACTGCACAGGCTGGCCTTTCGCATGTAACACACTTTGTGGTACAAACTGGCAAGGCGATCACTCAAAATGTTATCCTCTCTGCGAATAGCCTTCAGGGCCTCTTCGCAGCGAACCTCGGTTACACGGGCCTGATGCGCTTCAACGGTGCAGGCCTCGATGTTTCGAATGTCACGAGCTTTGCTCATATGTTCGACGGCGTCTCTACGCTCACGCAAGTCTCTGGTGTGGATGCTTGGAGAACAGGTAACGTCACCGACATGTCCTACATGTTCGCGGGTAACACAAGCCTTCAGGGCATTGGCACGCTCGCGGCTAATAGTGCAACGGGCGTGTGGAACGTCTCGAACGTGCGCGACTTCAGCCACATGTTCGAAGGCTGCGCCGCACTCACCGACCTCACTGCCTTCAAGGACTGGAACGTCCGCGGCGCGGTGAACCTCGCTTACATGTTCAATAATGCCTCCGGCATTTCCGATCTCGACATCTCGGGTTGGGACATCACCGACGCAACGTCGCGCGATCATATGCTGGCGGGCCTCACGGGTATCTACCACTTTGGTGTGGGCACGCGCACCGTGCTCGCCGATACAGGCTTTGGCGACATCACTACGCGCCAGCCCTCAAGCGGTTCGTTCGACCGTTCCGACCGCAACTGGTTCGGTAACATCTCCGACCTCGTTGTGCTCTATCCTGCAACCAAGGATGCCAACGGTCGCACCAACACCATCCATCTGGAAGGCCAGCCGCTCGACTCCGCGGTCTACTACGACTGGGCAGGCGACTCGATCCGCGGTCGTTTCCAGAACGACAACGCCTACTGGCAGATCACGTGGAACAACACCGCACACACTTCCGCGAACCTCTATATCGGTGTCTACGACCCATCGGCCGACTGCACCGTTTCAGAAGATTGGCAGAACACCCCATGGACCAAGGTTCTCTCGACCCCTGGCACGCGTGATGGCAACGATCTCATCACGTTCATCACCATGGAGCGCGGCATCACACCGCTCAACTTCGCCTTCTGGTTCGCCAACTACGCAAACCTCACGGACTTCGACGCGCGCAAGGACGGCGACGCGCTTGGCGTCAACGTCAGCCAGACCACAAGCCTCGAAGGCCTCTTCATGGGTTGTACGAACCTCCACATCGTGGGCAACATCTACTATTGGGATGTCGATCAGGTCACGAACTTTGATTCCATGTTCGAAGGCTGTTCGTCACTCTATTCCATCGACATCCACAACTGGATCATGGGCCCGAACACCTCGGTCACCCACAACAACATGCTCCTTGGTGTGAATTCTCTGAACTCGCTCATCTTGAATGGCACGGTCTCTCTGAAGGATTCCGGCCTCGATGACGCTACAGGTACCCCTGATCGTGCAGGCAGCCAAGGTTCTTGGATGCGCATCACCGATGGCACCGAGACCACCCCATATCCGGGTGACCCCTGGTACGGCACCTCTGCTAACCTCGTTCAGCGCTATGCGAACAACACCAACTCGCACGGCATGGGCGCAGGCGAAGGCGCACTCTACATCTGGACCACCAACATCCGTGGCCGCTTCGATGGCAACGACAATGCATGGTGGTACTACGATGTGAACCGCAAGATCCTTACCATGGGCATCGATGCTCCTGAAGACAACGAGACCTACAGCGACGCCGACCGCGAGGTTACTGCGATCGCAGGTCAGCTGCCGTGGGAGATCGCATTCCCTGATATCAAGAATCAGGTCTTGAACATCTATGCAGAGCTCACCGAGTCGCTCTGGAAGCTGCGCCCCACCTCCATGGAAGGCTGGTGGCAGGGCTATGTCGCACTGGTAAACTTCGACGGTACCAACTACGATACCGCGCTGCTCACGTCTGCAACGGCATCGCTTGATAACCTCTTCAATGGTTGTACGAACCTCGAGACCTTGAACCTGACCAATTGGCACTGGGCTACCACTGGTGCTTCTCATACCGATATGTTCGCTGGCCTTGAGGCGCTCAAGTCCATCACGCTCGAAGCAGATGCTGCGCTCGATACCACTGGTTTCGACCTCATTGCAACGCGCGGTGAAGGCGATGGCCGCTGGATCATGGATGATGTCACCACTGGTCCTGGTACAGCAGATATCCCCTGGTTCGATTCTTCGAGCAAGCTTGTCTTGCGCTATCCTGGCGGCACCCCGGGTGTTGTCATCACGCGCGCTCCTGGCGCAGCATGGGTCGTCCGTGACACCCTGAAGGGCGTTCACACCTACACCTGGGACGACGAAGTGCTCGGCGGCCGCTTCGAAGAGAACCCCAACGCTTGGTGGACCTTCCATCTCGTTGACAAGAACAATATTCTCGCTGGCACGCTCACCATTGGCTCCGATGACCAAGCAGTCAACGGCACCTACGGTCTTGTGGTAGACATCCATGGCACTGCAACCCCTGATGTCGACGACAATGGCGATCCAACGGTTGTCTATGACTCAACAGCTATGCCATGGGCAAGCGCGATCGGTGATCTCTCTCGCGTGCTCTACATCGAGACTTCGACCGATCATCAGGTGCGCCCGACCAACATGAAGGCCTGGTTCTCCAACATGACCGGTCTACTCACCTTCAATGGCGTGGGCATCGACATGACAGCGATCATCGGCGACGATTCCTACCAGGGTCTCTTCGCAGGATGTATCGAGCTCACCTCGGTCGATATCCGCAACTGGAACATGGGCGGCAACGTCGGCACCACTGACGAGGTACGCGACATGTTCCGTAACTGCCTCGAGCTCACCAGCATCACGCTCGGCAAGAACGTGGTCATCGAGGGTACGGGCATCGATGCGAACATGACCAACCACACCCAGAAGGACGGCTCCTGGATCCACGATTCCTGGTTCGGTTCTGGCTCTGAATTCGCCTCCCTGTTCGTACCGGGCTATCCGGGTGGCGCGAACGCAGGTGGCTTGAAGGAATTCCCAGCAGGTATCGAATACATCACCTTCACCTGGGATAAGGGCAACCTCTGCGGTCGCTTCGAATCGAACAACAACGTCTGGTGGCGCTACACGGGCGTCGCTCCTGAAGACGATCCTTACCTGCACGTAGGTCTTTTGCGTATCGGCTCCGACTCGACCGATATCACGCAATCCTACGTGACCGAATATGGCAACAACCTGCCTTGGCGCAAGCTCCTTGACGACATCGGGGTCATCACCGAGGTCATCACGGGCGCTGACTACTCAGGCAAGGTCGCAACCTTCTCGCTTGAAGGTTGGTTCGGTCACAATACGCTTAACGGCGCAGACCAGTACCACACGGGTCTGGTCGCCTTCGATGGTTCGGGTCTGGTGCTCTATGATGCAGGCCTCGTGAATGGCTGTGTGAGCGTCGCAGGCCTCTTTGAGGGCGCTGAAAATCTTGTTGCGGTGAAGGGTCTCAATACATGGGACACTCACACTGTCATGAACTTCGCACGCGCGTTCTACAACACCAAGCAGATCGCCGCACTCGATATCCGCACGTGGGCTATGACCCAGGTTGGCAATGCAACGAACCTCCAGGATATGTTCACGGGCATGGGCAGCGTGAACGCAGCGCAGCTGCAGTCCATCACGCTTGGTCCTTGGGCAGTACTTACCAACACGGGCCTCGGCATGCGTGACGATGGCACCTCCTTCAAGGGTGCTACCACGGGTCTGTGGGTCATGGGCGATCCGCTCAACCTCGATCCTACGATTGCGAACACCGACGTGGCATGGTTCGACGACAATGAGGGCCTCATCGAGCGCTACTACCTCGGTACGGGCTCTCGTCAGCAAAACAAGACCCCACTTACCTACATCCACACCTACACGTGGGACAGCAGCCGTATTGGCGGTCACTTTGACTCCAACCGCAACGTCTGGTGGAGCTATGATCTGGCAACGGCGGGTCTCACGATCGGCGTGTTCGATCGCAATGCGACCATCGAGTACGGTGATAACTGGACTACAGAGACCTACAATGCGGGCACCGGCATCGGCTGGGCACATCGTACCACTGAGGTGGGCAGCGATACTCCTTGGCAGAAGCTTCAGCTGCTCGTCTCTTCCTTCCAAGCAGATGCGGTTCAGGGCAAGGTAGCCCCGCAGACCATGGAAGGCTGGTTCCAGAGCTATGACACGGTCAACAACATCTCCTCCGATAAGCTCGACCTGACCAACACCTCACAGTGGAGCGGCTCTCCTTATGTCAATGCGGTTCAGAATGGCGACGGCTCATTCTCCATCACGGTGAACACCCGTCCGAACTCCGAGCAGTACTACACGCCTATCTACCTTGCTCCAGGCGTCACCTACGAGCTCTCTATCACCTGGAAGACCAACACCTGGCCATCCTCTGCAACAGGCTCCTTCGCCTTTGAGGTATCTGGACTGGGCTATGCTCATAACGACAACGACGCCATCACGCGTCTCTATCTCACGGCGTCTAACACGCAGTGGACCACCGCTTCGGTTTCCTTTACGGTGCCCGAGGCAGGAAACTACTACCTCGGTTTCAACGGCTCGCTGCTCTCTGATGGTTCGAGCTTCATCTTCGACGTGCGTGATATTTCGCTCTCCAACAATAGTGTCGCGAACTTCACCACTTTCGATGGCACCAATATCGAAACAGCTAATACCATCTCCATGGCCAACATGTTCAAGGGTCAGGAATCTTTGCAACGTGTAACAGGCATGAATGGCTGGAACACCCGCAGTCTCACCAATCTAAAGGGCATGTTCCAGGATTGTTCCGCACTCGAGATACTTACGAGTGTGGCGAACTGGGATGTCTCCCATGTCACCGACTTCTCCTACATGTTCCAGAATGCTGCCAAGGTCGACATGACCGTGGGCATGTCGTGGAACACGACTTCGGCAACCACCATGGCGCACATGTTCGAGGGTTGCGCATCCATCGCTAATACCAACTACCTCGGTCGCTGGGATGTCTCCCACGTCACCGACTTCTCCTATATGTTCGCAGGTTGTACGGGTATGACCAGTGCAGACTCGATCGGCTCTTGGAAGATCGGCTTCTATGCCACCCAGACCAGCCCGGTCGACCTTACCAGCATGCTTCAAGGTGCGACCAAACTCGCTTCGATCGACCTCACCGAATGGAACGTCTACGATCGCGACACCGACATCCACTATGCGATCGTCACCAATATGCTTGCTAACGACGGCTCGCTCGCTCAGATCGTCATGGGTCTGCGCGGCTTGCTCGATGGTACGGGTCTTGGCTATACCGAGGTGGGCGGCACCGCGCTCGAATCCCTCAAGCCTTCAAGTGGTGGTTGGACGCGCTACGGTTCGAACGTTGAATGGTTCGGTACCACCGGCGACCTCGTCACCGCATACACTCCGCATTCCATCTTCCAGATCCCTGACAATCTCATCTACACCTACGTATGGCGTGTTGAGCAGACGGGTGGTAACGAATTCCCCTCCAACCGTTTTGCATGGTGGAAGTTCATGCCCGACTCAGGCACGCTCATCATCGGCGTGAATGACAACATCAATAACGACCCTGACTATCACCTGTGGGTCAGCGAGAAGTGGTACGAGTTGCCATGGTTCGTCGACATCACGGGCAACAATGACGCACTCTACACGCGTGACGAGATCCAGTACATTGAGTTCATTGGCGACGTTCATGTCCTGAACCCCGAATACTGGTTTGCTGGCTTGCAGAATCTTATCTCTGCTGACATCGCTCATATGCATGTCGACGTGGCAACGAGCCTTGAAGGTCTCTTTGGTGTGTTGCCTGATACCGATGGTAACGGCGAATCCACGGGTGACGATGCAGGCAAGGCAGATATCAAGCTCACTACCGTCACTGGTCTTGAGGCTTGGAACAACGAATTCAATGCCGCAACGAATCCTGGCGACATCAACGGAGTACCCATCCAGAGCATTACTTCTCTCAAGGGCATGTTCCAGGGTGCAAAGAGCTTAAAGAAGCTCGAATACCTGATGGGTTGGGATATCACCACCGTTGACGATCTCTCCTTCATGTTCGATGGCTGCGCATCGCTCACTGATGTTTCGCAGCTTGCAACCTGGGATACTTCTTTCGTCGAGAATATGGAAGCGATGTTCCGCAACGTTTCTTCCTTGAAGGTAGTCGATGGCGTGCTCGGCTGGAACACTGCCAATGTCAAGAATTTCAAGGACATGTTCAACGGCGCCAAGAGCGTGGTCGACATCGACTTCTCGAACCCCAACTGGGTACTCACGGGCGCTTACGACCCCACAACGGGCACCTACAACACCGAGAACATGCTCGCTAACCTTGATGCCCTGAAGACCATCACCTTGCCTTTGGGCTTCACACTCACCGGCACGGGTCTCGACATCTCGGATACGCATAAGCCAACCGACGGCACGTGGGAGCAGGAAGGCTTCCCGATGCCGGGCACCACGGCACTCTATGTGGCATGGTGGGGCAACGCTGGTCAGCTGGTCGATCGTTATCCTCATGGCAACAAGACATGGATCTACCCTGAATATTCCAGCGTTTGGGACGTTGCGGAATTCCTCACCTATACCTTCAAGGAAGGCTATGTGGGCGGCCGCTTCGAGTCCAACCCTTATGCATGGTGGAAGTATGACAAGCTGGGCAACCTCGTCATCTCTGTTGACACCGCTATCGCAGGCGGCGCAGCTCAGACCGAGACTCGCGTTTGGGAAGACACCGACCCCAACACTGCAGGCCCGAACTTCGACATCCCCTGGCTGAAGGTTCTCGATGCAAGCGACATCAAGAATGTCTATATGCAAAATGGCATTGCTCCGGTCAACCCGAACGGTTGGTTCGCTAACACCGAAGATCAGCCCTATACCAACCTCACGGAATTTGACGGCGCATTCGCCGACATGTCCTTTGCAGTTTCCTTCGAATCCATGTTCGAGAACGCAGATAAGCTCGAGAAGGTTTCTACGGGCGTAAACGGCTGGAACAACCTGCCTAACTGCACCACTATGAAGAATATGTTCGCAGGCTGCACGTCACTCAAGCAGATCATTGGCATCGACCGTTGGGACGTTACCCACATCACCGACTTCACCGGTATGTTCAGCATGGCAGTGAAGGGTGAAGCAGCAGGCTCGCTCGACAACACCCTGCTCGAGCAGATCGGCAACTGGACGCTGGGTACCAACATCCCTGCTGGTACTACCATCACCATGAAGGATATGTTCAAGGATCTGCGCACTATCACCTCCCTTGATGGTCTGCGCAACTGGGACACCTCGCGTGTCTCTGATTTCTCGGGCATGTTCTCTTCGACAGGCAACGACAAGGGCATTGTCTATGAATACGTGGGTGGCAAGCTGAACAAGACCGTAGGCACCAAGGGCAGTTTGCTCACTAACGCCAACGCGGTCAACTTCTGGGACATCTCTTCGGCGACCACGCTCGAGGGCATGTTCGCTAATGCGATCCGCCTTGAGAAGGTCAACGTTTCGAGCTGGAACATGCACGGCATCACGCTTACCGACATGTTCAAGAATTGCGCTGGTCTCACCGAGATCACCCTTGGCCTGAACTCAGTGCTCGAAGGCACCTCGTTCGGCACAGACATGTTCTTCACTGAAACGCGCCCCACCAATGCAACAGGCTCCACTTCAAGCTCTGCAGAGGTCTACTGGCGCGATCGCCTGAACACGGCTAACGGTTCGAACACCTACAATGACACCACCTGGCAATACGGCCACTGGGGCGGCACTTGGGTTGCTCAGGATGCAAACCGCCCTGGCACTAACAGCTACGATGGCATGAACATCTGGTCTGGTCCGACGCAAAACCTTGCTGCGCTCTACACTAACGCAGCTCACTTCGCACCTGCTGAGGTCACCACCTACAAGTGGAACAGCGACTTCTATGGCGGCATCTTCAACAGCTCGATCGTGCGCGATGCTACGACAGGTCTGTATTCCTACAATTCCTGGTGGCGCTTCTACAAGGAAGGCGATCAGGAAGGCACGCTTGTTATGGGTACGATCGCAGGTGCTGGCAACGACACCACCACCGGTCGTGTCACTGAAACGAACAACTCCTTTAACGATGGCGTGAACAACCTGCCATGGGCAAATTACGCTGGCGCCAACATCGTCGACAACACCAAATACATCAAGACGGGTGCAGTCATGCACTCCGACGGTTCGCTCACCTACGACAGCATCCTCGGTAAGCTCGCGCCAACCACACCAGCAGGCTGGTTCTACGACTACAACAACCTTGAGTCCTTCGACGGCTCTGGTTGGAACACGAGCCTCGCAACGGCGCTTTCTTATCTGCTCGCAGGCGACGAGAAGCTCACCACCATCTCAGGTATGGGCAATTGGAAGGTCGACCAGATCATCGACTTTAGCTACATGTTCTATGGCGATGAATCACTCTCCGACATCTCCACGCTGCGCACCTGGGTGCTCGGTAGCTCTACTGCGATTAATATGGCATACATGTTCGCAGGCACCGCCGTCGAGACGCTCGACTCCATTGCCTACGATGCAGCGAATAACTACTGGAACACTCTGCGTGTCAACAACATGGAGGGCATGTTCCAAAATGCTAAGAAGCTCACCACGCAAGAAGCTATCAAGGACTGGAACGTCTCTCGTGTCGCCACTATGGCTAACATGTTCCAGAACGCCACAGCACTCACCACCGTGAACCTTTCTCGCTGGGCAATGCGCACCATCGGCAGCTTCACGCACTACGGTACGCTCAATATCGACAACATGTTCGCAGGCTGCTCTGCACTCGGCCAACTTACGGCTGGTCAGGCTACCATCCTGCAGGGCACGGCATTCAATAACTCTTTGGCCAATCACGGTCCTACAGACAACGAAACAGGTGGCATGTGGGAGCTCGTGCAGGCAAACGGCACTGACCTGAACCGCACCTCTCACGGTAACGCACCATGGTTCGGCTCTACGGGTAGCCTCTCCCTGCGTTATACGCCCACCGATTCTGCTTCTGCAGACGTGCTCACCTACGTCTGGCGCTCCGATATGATCGGCGAGCGCTTCGACTCCAACCCGTTCGCATGGTGGACCTACGACAAGAATGGCCACCTCATCATCGGTGTCGACACCGGGGCGGATGCATCTCCTTACGCTAAGATGGCATCCGACACGAACACCTACGGTGTCTCGATCACTGAATTCCAGGACGACACGCTCGACCTGTCTGCTACCGACCTTCCTTGGCTCTACAAGATCCATAACGAATCCACCAGCCAAGGTGTCGTGAACACTCCTTACACCCCAACCACGCGCGATGCGATCACCAAGGTCACCACCAAGGGTGGCATCAACCTGCTCATGCCTGCAAATTGGTTCATGAACTACGTGAACCTCGAGACCTTCGATGGCACGGGCATGGATGTGGCATCCGCAACGAGCCTTGCGAACTTCTTCCGCAACGATGCTAAGCTCAGCTCCTTTACAGTATCGGCATATCGCTGGAATACCGCAAGCGTCACCAATATGTCCTACTTCCTGTATGGCACCGCGCTTGCTAACCTCGATATGCTCGAGCCTGTAGGCACCAATGGCTGGAACGTCTCGCAAGTAAGAAACCTCCAGTACGCATTCGCGAACATGACCAAGCTCGAGAACATCGATGGCTTGGCACGTTGGAGCACCACCTCGAGCGCATCGAGCCCGATCGACATGACTGGCATGCTCTCAGGTGATACCTCGCTGCTAAGCGCTGTACCGCTTCAGAACTGGACGGTCACCGGCGGCATTCTCACCTCGCTCTTTGCAAACGACACCGCACTGCTCACGGTCGACCTTTCTCGCTTCGACATGCGCGATGCGGTCGTGATCGATATGTTCAAAGAGAACACATCCTTGGGCGACATCTCCAAGGGTGGCTACCTGCGTTTGGGTCATTATTCCAAGATCGCAGGATCTGCACTCTCGAGCATCTCGACGCGCACTTCTAAGCTCGGTTCTTGGTGGCGCGATGGCGTCGATCCTTCGAGCTGGTTCGGTAGCTCGAATGCGCTCATCGAGCTCTATCCTGATGGCAGCACGGGTATCGGTAACGGTATCTATGTTCCTTCCTACCTCGACTATCAGTGGGATTCCACCCGCGTTGCGGGCCGCTTCCCTTCAAATCCTGATGCATGGTGGATCTTCTTCCTGAAGGATTCCGTCTATGCTGGCGAAGCGCAAAAGGCAGGCACGCTCTTGCTCGGTGCCGACGCTGCATCGACCAACAAGGTCGTGACCGAGATCGCTACTGATCTACCATGGCTCAACGATCCTTCGACCCCAGAAGATGACCCAATGGTTACCAAGGATCAGATTCTCTACATCAAGACCGCCTACGACATCACGCCTACAAGCCCTGAAGAGTGGTTCAAGGGCTACGACGAACTGCTCACTTTTGATGGTTCGGGTCTGAAGATCACCAATGGTGTGACAAGCCTCAAGGGCTTCTTTGCAGGCGACATCAAGCTCGCTAAGGTATATGGTCTTCAGAACTGGGATGTCTCAGGCGTAACGACCCTGAAGGAATTCTTCTTCAACAACGAGAAACTCAACGAGATCCAAGGTCTCGATGGCTGGGCGAACAAGCTTGGTAGCCTGACCGACATGTCCTACATGTTCTACAACAACGACAGGCTCACCTACGATGACCTGCAAGGTCTGCGCAATTGGGATGTTTCTAACGTTGCCGACTTCAGCTATCTGCTCTACGGCGCCGACAACATCACTAACCTCGACTATCTGGCGAACTGGCGCCCTGCGAAGGCTCAGAACCTGAACCACGCCTTCGAGAGCATGACCAAGCTCGAGAGCATCGAGGGTCTGCGTAACTGGAACCCTGCATCAAATGCTTCGGTCACACAGCTTACCATGGCATACATGCTCGCAGGCAACACCAGCCTCAAGAACGTCGAGCCTATCACGGGCTCTTCGGCTAACCCCTCTGCTGCTCACTGGAACGTGGTGAAGGTCACCGACTTTAGCTACCTGTTCTACAACATCGCAGAGAAGGCACAAGCGCACGCAATCACCACCATCGACCTGTCTCAGTGGGATATGCGCACCGACACCTATCGTCAGGGTCGCATCACGCTTACCGATATGCTCAAGGTGGCTGCCGATGTCGATGCTAATGGCGGCGATATTACGAACTTCGTCTCCTTCATCTTCGGCCCGAACACGGTGCTATGGACCAACGTGAACAACAACGCAGGCATCCAGAACAACCCGCTTCTCGGTGTCTTGGATGGCGTATGGATCAAGAACACCAATGCGCTTGGCAACGCGACCTCTATCGGTAATTCTGAAGACCTCATGCGTCGCTACGATTCGACCTATGCGCCGCTCGAAGTGACCACCTACACGTGGGATCCGACCCACATCGGTGGCGTTTTCGCCGATAACAACAACATCTGGTGGACTTACGCGAAGGACGACGCGGTATCGGTCACGGATCCTTCCGTCACCGATCCAAAGGGCACCATCCGCATCGGTCTGATCTCCGCTGCAGGCTCTCACACCACCACGACCCTCGGTGCGAACCTCCCGTGGAAGACCACGCTTGTCGATGGCACTGCGCTGTGGAACAGCGCAACACAATTCGCGACCGATGGCGCCAACGGCTCTGTGGCACCGACCACCATGTATCAGTGGTTTGCAAGTGCTCCAGGCACGTTCACCAACTTCGATGGCACTTATCTTGATACCTCGAACGTAACGAGCTTCTACCAGGCGTTCTACAATGCTACTGAGCTGCGCTACGTAGTGGGTACGGGCAACTGGAACACCTCGAAGGCAACCACCTTCCAGTCCATGTTCCAGGGCTGCACGCAGCTGCGCGAGATCGACATGTCGAACTGGCAGATGCGCGGCAATGTTACGGTCGGCGCAAGCCCCGTGAATGCTGATGTCACCAACATGATGACCGGCATGGATCACATCACTACCATGCATCTTGGTCCTGGCGTCGTGCTACAGGGCAATGGTCTTACCACCATCGAGGCTATCGGTTCCGACATGGCTGGTTACTGGTACAAGGACGGCTCGAGTCGTGTTGATCGCTATGGCAACACTGAAACGCTCGCGAACGTCCACTACGCAGCATCTTCATGCGACACCGCAGGCGTTCACACCTATCGTTGGTACTATGGCGGTGAATTCCCCTCCAACGACAATGCTTGGTGGCGCTACGACAACGAGACGCAGACCATGTCGATGGGTCTCTACAACTACTCGACTTCCGCAAACCACCTCGTGACCGAATATGGTACGAGCCTGCCATGGCGCACGGCTGCAGGTTCGAAGTCTATGCCGATCACTGAAGTCAAGCAGATCATCACCAACTTCGACGTCCGTGGCGACGATGGCGTTATCTGCACCGGCACCAATGGTCTTAAGATCCGCGACTTCACCTCATGGTTCGAAGGCTTCACGGCAGTCACGGAATTTGACGGTCGCGGTCTGGATATGTCCATGACCTACTACTTCGATCGCGCCTTCTATGGCGATGCGAGCCTTGAGAAGATGGATATCTCCACGTGGAACATGGTCTCGCATGCTCGCTATGCGACGAAGAACTCCAGTGCGGAGCGCACCAGTTGGCCACAGATGACCGACATGATGACAGGCACCACTGCACTCAACCGCATCGTGGTGGGCAACCAGACCTATCTCGCAAACTCTGGCATCGCCCGTGAAGACGGCCTGTGGGCAACAGGTGAATTTACCTACGACAACGAATACACCGACGCTGATACGCTGTGGTTCGATACCACCTCGCACCTCTTCAACGAGCCGCTCAGCCGCTATGGCATGAGTACTTCGGTCACCGCCGCACCTGGCCGTGGCATGGGCGTGATCGAGTGGGTCTTCGTCAAGGGCGAAGGCGGCGCATTCCCCGATAACCCTGAAGCGACTTGGATCGTTCCCGATGAAGACTTCGTCCTCTCTGAAACAACCACGCTCTATGGCAACGTCCTCTATCTGGGCGCCCGTCCTGCTGCGACCAATAAGGTCGTAGGTGACCTGGGCATCCGCACGCCGTGGTGCCACATCGACTACGTCGAAGTACGCACCTTCGGTGGCTTGCAGCCTACCACCATGTCCTACTGGTTTGTAAACAACTTCATCACGCCTGCGATGGCATCGATCGATGGCTTCGGCAAATATCTCGAAAGCGATACTGGCTACATTCCGCATGCCGATGAAGGCTACATGGAATTGTGGGACTACGATAAGGGCTACGACTCCTCGATCTATAAGCCAGGCTTCTACTTCGAGGCAGGCAAGACCTACGAATTCATGTTCGACTATCGAATCCTGAACGGCTACACACCGCAGAACTACGGTGCGTTCTCCTTCGGCTTTGGTCGTCGTCTGAACTACTACGACTACTATCAGAACTTGAGTGTATGGCAGACCTCATGGGCAACCGTCCACTTCTCGTTCACCGCTCATACCACCGCTGACTACTACATGAACTTCAAGCTCGACTCGCTCTCCACGCGTCGTCTGCAGTTCTGGTGGAAGAACGCATTCCTCATCTGTCAGGACTCCGCACTCGAGAACTTCGACGGTACCGGCATCGACACGACGCAATGTACCGACTACTCCTACATGCTCTATAAGCGTGGTAATCTCCACACGGTCGATATTCATAACTGGGATATGCGCTCGGGCGGTAACTACACGCTCATGTTCGACCAGACGCCGAAGCTCACGCGTATCGACCTCGGCCCGACCACGTCGTTTGGCTACAACTCCACCATCCAGACTTCGAAGTGGGGTCAGACCGAAGGCTATGCAGGCTCCACGTCCCAGACCTGGACCATCACGGCAACGGGTGCAGACCCGATCACGATCTACTTCGATCCGCGCTCTGCGACCGAGAACTCCACGTACGACTACGTGCAGATCTGGGCTAACGCTGAATCTGCAAGCCCAACCGGCACCGGTTCTACTTCGGGTCGCCTGGGCGGCACGGCATTCGCTGGTAAGAGCTACACCTTCAACTGCAAGGTGCTCACGATCACCTTCACCTCTGACGCTTCGGTCAACAAGGCCGGTTGGAAAGCCTATATCTCTGGTGGCCAGGTTTCGAATGTCACGGGCAGTGCAGTCTATGCTAATACCGACAACAACATCGGTGTATTCGGTCCCGATGGAACGTATGAAGGCGAGGTGAAGGGCGCTTGGCTCGAATACGAACGAAACGCAGGCTTCCCGGTCGATGAACTTGACCGCGAAGTGGGCGACTGGTTCGGCTCGGGCAAGGACGTGGTGAAGCACCACGAGAATACCAAGGGCCGCTACACCTATATCTTCGACGAAGAATTCATGGGCGGACGCTTTGGCGGTAACGACCACTTGTGGTGGTACTACACTGAAGAGGGTCACACCCGTGAAGATGGCTATGTCGTTAAGCCGAACTCGCTGGTTATCGGTGCAGACAAGGGCTATCCGCCTGAGGATCTGACCGTCGATATCGACCGCGCCAAGGAACTGCTGCCTTGGGAGAAGATCGTCCCTGCAGGCGTGGTGAAGCATGTTGCCACCATCGGTCAGTGGCGTCCGCTCACCTTGAACCAGTGGTTCTCGTCATCCGACAAGCAATTCGACTCGCTTGCCGGCGATTCGACCTGGACACCTGAAAACCTTGATGACGTGACGGTCGATGGCACCAAGCTCACGTTCAAGGATGAAGACGGCGACGGCTCGTTCAAGAACAGCAATACGCTGCATCTCACGGCGGGCACTACCTACTACTTCTATTACAACTACTATTGGGAAGCGACGGAAAACAACCAGGCCAACATCGCCGATGGTCATACCACTACGCCTTCGATCACGCTCACGATCGAGAAGGATGGCACGGCTGACCAGAAGGGTACGGTCGTTCATACGTCAACGCTCTCCAGTAATGTCATTGGCGACCTCTATGATGGTGGTCTTGGCCAGTGGTACAGCTTTAAGCCTACCGTCACGGGTGACTATGATATCTGGCTGCGCCTGCCAGGTAATAATTACTTCTCGTACGAAGACTCCGACCTGCATATCTCAGGCATTCAGGTGCTCACCGCACGTCCTGCCACTGTGGCAGGTGCAGGCCTCCAGAACAACGGCACGCAGTCCTACGACATCGAGACCTATACCGAGACTACTGTTACCATCTACACCACGTCCGATGGTCTGGTCTTTGACAACCTCGATGACGTAGCTAACTACATCGACGAGAACCCAGGCCTCACCTACAGCTCGCAAGATCATATCGAGTATGTTCCGGGCAAGAGCACGGCAACCTACACGCAATACATCGTCAATCAGGACTTCTTTGCAAACCTCGAGACCTTCGACGGTTCGGGCATCTACATGGATGACTGCTCGAGCATCGCTGGCCTTTTCGAGAACACCAACACCCTGACCGAGATCAACATCCGCGGTTGGTCGCTTGCCCCCGAAAAGATCAAGACTGACAATGCGCTTTCAACGCTTTCGCACTTGAAGCGCATCATCGTGGACAATGGCACCTCGCTTACCACAAATCCAAGCTTCATCGCTCAGATCCCTGACCACAACAACGGTGCGTGGATTGCGAAAGAAGTAACAGAAGACGAAGACAATCCGAAGTATGACTCGGGCTCGAACCGTGTTACCGAGGGCATGTTCGTTCTGAACACCGCTCCGGAAACCTCCACCTACCGCAGCCTCGAGACGCTCTATGCCTACACCAACGGCGGCAACGACCACGGTATCGTCGTCTGGGAGTTCGGTTACGGCACGTTCGTTAACTTCGATCCAAACTCCAACGACGCTGAAGGCGAGATCCCGAACATCTTCTTGGAAGGTGGCCAGTCCATCGAGTTCGTCGAGGAAGCAGACGGCACCCGCTATGTGCTCTTCCCCGATGGCACCAAGTACGATGCATACAAGCTTCCGGGCTACCAGCTGCTCTACTGGAACACGGTAGCTAACCCGCCAACGAACAAGAACGGCAAGCCTACCCAGGGTCAGGAATTCACCTGGGGTTATACCTACACTGCTCCTGACTATGGCGACGACGAGTCGGTCATGATCACCTTCTACGCACAGTGGTATCGTGATGCTGATGCGACCGTCAAGTTTGTCATCGATACCGATGGCAACGTCACGGGCGGCACCTCTGAATCTGTCGTAGGCTCCGATAAGGACATCACCACCGGTTATCTGGAAGTTTCCGGCATGAAGATCGGCGACACCTTCCAGCTCTTCGATGGTACGCAGGCAGGTCTTTCGATCTACGATCCTGCGAATGGATATGTCATCGACGCTTCGACCTTCCAAGAGTTCACCCGTCCTGGTTATAACCTGATCGGTTGGAGCTTCTATCTCACGCACATCATGGAAGATGGTTCGATTCAGGGCGAGACCTGCTCGATCTACTTCGACGAGAAAGACCAGACTACCCGTCTGTTCGTACCGTATGGTGCAGGCGATAACGATGCACTCTACATCGATACCTTCTATGCGCTGTGGGCACCTGAGAAGGGCTTCACCATCCAGTACGTCGCACCAGGCTCCGTCTACACGCCTAACATGAAGACCGACCTCGCATGGACCGACGCGAACCTCTTGCCAGACGATGGTGACCAGGTCAAGCGTACGGGCTACAAGGTCGCAGGTTGGTATGCGCTCGACGCTAATGGCGATCGCATCAAGTTCGCCGATGGCTCCACGCTCATCACTGAGCTCAATGCAGGATCAATCCGCGTTCGCGACATCGCGCTTTCCTCTAACGTAGCAGACGTCATCCGTCTGTACGTGGAATGGGCAGAAGGCGACATCACGCTCGAGTTCAAGCCAAGTGAAGAGCACGGCACCGTTTCCGTGACCGAGCAGACCCTTCCGCTCTCTGATGGCGATGCAGTGACCAATGTCGTCGCGGCAGTGGGCAAGGGCCACCACTTCATTGGTTGGACCAACGATCGCACCGGCGATGTCTTCACGAACTTCGTCCTGACCGCAGACCAGATCCGCTCCATCTCCTTCGTGGATGGTAAGTGGCTGCCGACTGTCTTCACGGCGAACTTCGCTCCGAACGAATACATCATCCACTTCGATCCGGGCGAGGGTCAGGGCGCAGGCAACATCCCTGACCAGAAGGCAGTCTATGGCGTTGGCTTCATCGTTCCGACCGCTGGCGACACCACCACCTTCTGGCGCGATGGTTATGTCTTCACCGGCTGGATCACCAACGAGCCTGGCAATGAGGATCGTCCGGAAGGTTCTCGCTTCCTCGCAGCAGGCGACAACATCGCTGACTTCCTCGCAGCTCATGGTGCGACCATCACGCTCACTGCTCAGTGGGAGCCGCAGAAGATCACCGTCACCTGGATCGCAGGTGTCGGCGGTACCGTGGCGATCCCTGGTCAGGAAGGCAATGCTGCGATCACCATCACCAAGGGTTACACCACCATCTCTTCTGCGATCGATCCGATGCGTGCGATCGCCGATATCGGTTACAAGTTCGTCGGTTGGTCCATCTCGGGCTCCGATCAGCTGCTCACCACCGATGCGATCCTGCGCATGACGCTGCCTGATACTGGCTTCTGGCCGCTCGAGCAGTCCTTCACGGCACACTTCGAGCCGATCAAGTACAACATCGTCTACGACTGGACGCTCAGCACGCACGGTGGCCATGTAGCAACTGGTACGCTGCCTGCTGACCAGGTCAAGACCTTCGGTGTCGACCTGACGCTTGGCGGTATCACCAACGAGCGCGGCGAAGTCCTGCTCGTTCGTGAAGGCTACACCTTCGCTGGCTGGCAGACCGCCGATGGTATCCATGTCTTCGACGAGTTCGGCATCATGAACATCGATCTTTCGTCGATCGAAGGCGACACCATCTACCTCTTCGACAAGTGGACGCCTTCTACCTACACCATTACCTACTATCGTGGTGCAGACAACGCGAGCGGCACCATGCCGGTCCAGACGCTCATCTACGATGTACCGACCAAACTCTTGAAGAACGAATACGTCCGCAACGGCTATAAGTTCATCGGTTGGTCGCGCAGCCTGAACCCGAATGCTCCGATCCTCTACACCGACGAAGAGATCGTCGAGAATCTGGGCATGGATGGCGACAACCTGGTCTTCTACGCACGTTGGGAAAAGGTTGATGCCTACAACGTCTACTTCGAGATGGACGACGACTCTAAGACCATGGCGACCATGCATCCGCCCGCAGGTTACGATCCGTACCTGGGCATCATGGTCAAGCAGGACTTCTTCGTAGCATCGAACCAAGAGCCGACGTTCACGCAGACTCAAGAGCAGATCGACGCAGATTACTATCTGTCTTACTGGCGCTATACCATCGAGCATGAAGATGGCACGATCGAGACCGGTATCACGCAAGACGTGAAGAAGGTCGCGGTAACGGGCATCATGCACTTCGTTGCGCACTTCACGCCGGGTCGTGTTTATATCGTCGTCTACGAGCCAGGCGCTCAGGGCACCTTCCCGCAGGCAGACAACAAGACCTACTTCACTGACCTGCAGCCGACCCTCACCGGTAACCCCACCTACGTTCCTGCCTTTGGTGGCCAGGAAGGTGGCTCGGCACTCGATCCGACCTTCTTCGATACGGCTGAGTCCAACCCGAAGAACATCAACAACCCCAAGGGCACCCCAGGCTTCCAGTTCCTCGGCTGGATGTGGACCGATGCAGATGGTTCGGGCGCTCACTATAACTTCGATTACGTCGACGAATACGGTAACGTCTATGTCGCTGAAGCATTCCCGACGCACATCACCAACCGCAGCTACACCTTCACCGCGATGTGGGCACCTTCCGAGGTCACCATTTATCTCGGCCCCAACGGCGGCGATTGGAAGCTCGACTCCAACGGTGCGCTTGAAAATCCTGCTGCTGCAGGCGCCTTCTCGATGACGCCAGGCAACGCCTATGCAACAGCAGTCCAGAACACGGGCCGTGGCGTTGTGCTGCCTGAGCCTGACGACATCATGCATCGTGACGGCTACAAGTTCATCGGCTACACCTCAAGCCCCACCGGCGATGTCATCTGGCAGCCAGGCGACAGCGTACTGGCATCCTATGGCCTGCACATCTATGCGGTTTGGGAGCGCCTCTACTACACGATCCACTTCAATTCCAACGGCGGCACTGCTGTCTCCGACAAGAAGGGCATCGGCTGGTCTGATCGCAACACCACCGATGGCGTAGCGATCCCGAAGAAGATGGGCTACACCTTCGATGGCTGGTACATCGTTGACCCGTATGGCGATAAGTTCGACGACTCCATCGACAAGGTCTCTTCGACCTCGCCGTATGCTACGCTTGCACGCTACCAGGGCTTTGACGACATCACTGCGCTCGAGCCAGGCATCACGCTCTATGCGAAGTGGCTCGAGAACAAGTCCACCATCAAGTACATCCCGGCTATCATCGACGAGCGCGGTGAATTCAAGGAGACCGCAGGCGGCGGCGTTACGGTAAAGGAAGAGACCATCAACATCATCTCGACCTTGACCGCACAGGGCTCAACAGCCATGACAGGTAGCGGCTTCCACTTCGTGGGCTGGTACGGCGCCGATGGCACGCTGCTCTCCACGTCGCTTTCCTTCGCACCGACGAAGAACGAATACAACACCACCGGCGAATACTGGGGCGACCCGAACCACTTCAAGTTCTATGCGGTATTCGAGCCAAACCAGTACTTCATCGAGTTCTCTAACAACGGCGGTATCGGTCGTATCGAGGCCCTCGAGGTCGACTACGGCGAGACCCGCAACCTGCCGCTCAATGAAGGCCAGATGGCTCGTGTGGGCTACGACTTCATGGGTTGGTCAACAGCAGCCGATGGCTCAGGCGTTCGCTATGAAGATGGCGCCCAGATCCGTAATCTCACCTCGGTGAACGGCATCACTATCACCCTCTATGCAATCTGGAAGGGCAAGGAGTTCACGCTCACCCTCGACAAGAATGGCGGCCAGCCTAACCCATGGGAAGGCGTAGCTAAGCCTCCGGTGACCTATGAGCCTAACGGCAACGTGGTCTATCCGATCACGGCTGGTTCTTCCATCCGCCTCCCAGACGATATGACCTTCGTCCGCACGGGCTACACCATGGATGGCTGGGTCACTCAGCCTAATGGCACCGACGTCATTCAACCTGGTTCGCTCTACTACATGCCAGGTGGCGACGTAACGCTGTACGCTCACTGGGTTGCGAACAGCTACATCATCCGCTTCCAGCCAGGTGCTCCTGATGTCGAGCACGCTGAAGAGATGGTGGACATCCGCGCTTACTACGGCACTACCACCTATCTGCCGAAGAACACGATGACCCGCGAGGGCTACATCTTCTACCAGTGGATCGCAACGATCGACGGCGAAGTCTTCACCTTCGATGACGAAGAAGGCATCTTGAACCTCACGCCGATCGATGGCCAGATCATCACGCTCACTGCGGTATGGACCGCACTGCCTAACAAGGTCACCTTCGATCCTGCTGGCGGTACGATCGCGGGCATTCCGAACCCGCAGGAAGTGAAGACTGGCGACTATGCGCACACCGAAGGCATGAAGATCGAGCGCGAAGGCTATCAGCTCGTCAGCTGGGAATACACCATGGAAGTCGATGGCGAGATCATCACTGGCTCCACCGACGATCCTTCTTCGATCAAGATCCTCGGCAACACCGTATTCGCTGCTGTTTGGGGCGGCCCGCGCATCGTGGTCTACCTGCCAGGTGATCATGGCACCTTCAAGCCATACGTGATCGATCCTGATACGCAGACCATGTACACCGACCTGCCTGCAGGCGCAACAGCCGAGCAATATCCTTACAAGGGTGGCCTTGGCATCGATGGCCTGCCAATGGGCGAAGAAGGCTGGACCTTCGTGGGCTGGGTACGCACCGCACTCGATCGCGATGGCAACATCGTGGGTAGCAAGTACCGCATCACGGCAGCTGACTACCTTGCCGACCCGATCACGAGCCTCGGCTTCATCGACGATAGCGAATACACCATCATCCTCACCGCACAGTGGTATCGTCCCTTCACGCTTACCTATGATCTCAATGGCGGCGGCACGTGGAAGGAAGACTACGACTTTGGCTTCCCACGTCAGGAAGGTGACGACCCGGTACGCCTCACCGTTGGCGCAGGCGAGATCGTTCAAGTTCCTACAGGCGATGCGATCGACCGTATCGGCTACCTCTTCGAGGGCTGGGCGCTCACTCCTGAAGATGCAGAAAACCACATTGTTGCCTACCCAGGCTACGACGAATATGGCAACCTCTGGACCGACTTCGAGATGCCAGAAGCTAACGTCACGCTCTATGCGGTATGGACCATCCGTGAATATCGCGTTCACTATGCAACGGGCGGCGGTACCTACATCGGTGTCCAGATCTTCCACTGGCAAGACGATCATCTCATCCCAGAAGAAAATCCGGTCTGGCCAGGCTATGCCTTCAACAATTGGTACACGGCAGACAACTCTGGTACCGTACCAGGCGATATCCCGCAGGGTCAGCGCGTCTATGACGATACGCGCATCTGCGACATCCTTCTGAACGAAGGCATCACTGACCTTATCCTCTATGCATGGTTTGTCCCAGGCTACGCGACCATCCACTACTTCGTGGACGGCAACGGCGGTAGCGTCACCAACCCGCGCGACTACATGATCTCGGCATCCGATGGCGTTCCACAAGGCTCTACTGCGATCGCAGCTCCGGGCTATACCTTCATGGGCTGGTACGATGCTAACGGCAACCTCGTGGGCACCGAGCCACTGTTCATCCCCACGAAGAATCCCGACGAGGCATGGCTTGACGGTACGTCATACTTCGCACGCTTCCTCTACAAGCAGTACACCATCGTCTTCGAGTCTAACAACGCAGACTATGGCAAGCTGCCTGATCAAAACGTTGCATTCGACGAGGTCGTTACCCTGACCCCGAACGCCGATCGCGTCGTGCGTGAAGGCTTCAAGTTCATGGGCTGGACCAAGACTCAGCTGCCGGCATTCATGAGCCAGGCTGAACTTGATCAGTACCTCGCAGATCACAACATCAAGCTCTATCCTGATCAGGACACGGTCGTCAATCTGCCTGATGGCGATGCGCTTCAGGTTACCCTGTGGGCAGTTTGGGTCAACATTGGCTGGAACGTCCACTATGATCTCGACGGTCAGGAAGACTTCTTTGACGATCGCTTCCTCGGCTGGATCGACGACGAACTCAACGACAAGACCCACCAGACCAACACCACGGTAACAGCGCTCGATTTCGCTGCTACCCACGGTGCGCACAAGAATGGCTACAACTTCGTCGGTTGGCAGTACCAGACGCCGCTGGGCGACTGGGTTAAGGTCGGCTTCGGTGAAGACTTCGTCATGCCGAACCACCATGTGAACTTCGTTCCGATCTGGGATCCGATCAAGTACACGGTCATCTTCGAGGCTGGAACCGATAACTACGATGTTCTGGGTCAGTATGCATCCAGCGTCGATCTGCGCTACCACGACGATGGCAAGCCTTACTTCGAGCTTCAGGTCTCCTTTGACCAGCTTTTCGATGCAAACAACCGCTTCTTCCGCGCAGGTTATGACTTCCTGAAGTGGATCGTCACAGGCACCGCAAGCCAGGGCGATACCGTCACCAGCATGGATGGCGAATATGAAGCTGCGTGGTATCAGAACTTCTCCAACCTCGATGGTGGCGTGGTCACCTTCACCGCAGTGTGGTCACCACGCAAGGTCAATGTGGTTTTCGAGTCCTCTGATGAGACGCAGGGTTCGGTAACGGGCGCTACGAACCAGGTCGTCTACACCGGCGATCCGGCTCGCTATGACGAGGTCATCGTTACGCCAGGTTACAAGAAGGCGCTCCATCACTGGGTCGCACACGTCACCATCCAGAACGAAGATGGCACCACTACCTACAAAGAGATCACGCTCAGCCCTGAAGAGCTGCTCAACTATAAGCTTGAAGGCAACACGATCTTCAGCGCTTACTGGTCAGACGCACGCGATGTCTGGTACTTCGAGGGCATCTATGGCGACTTCTATGAAGACAGCGGTCATGACGCAGCTCACGGCAATGGCTCAGAAGGGGAGACCCGCTTCACTCATGCAGTGGTTGGCGAGGGCATTCCTACCTACAACGGCATGGAGAACGGCCTTCCGCGATCCATCACGGTCGTCACCGAGACCAAGCGTCAGACCTACACCTTCATGGGTTGGGCACTCGCAGAGATCGAGAATGGCATGCCTAAGCGTGACATCAACGGTCATGTGGTCTATCGCACCTCTTCCGACGGCACACCGCTCTACATGCGTAACGAAAACGGCGAGATCGTCCGCAGCGCTGATCTCTCTGCGATCATCCTCTCCGACACCTTGAATGGTCTTACCGAAAATGGCGACCTCTATCTCGTTGCGGTCTGGCAAGAAGGCGACTTCGTCATCAACTTCCATCGCAACGACCCGCCACAACCCAATATTCCTGCCTTCGGTGGTATGGAGCTGAACTCGGGCACCATGCCTACTCAGCAGATGGCCTACGAAACCCAGGTATCGCTCGCACCAAACCAATACAATGCGGTCGGTTATGAATTCGTGGGCTGGTCTACTGTTGCGCTGGGCAAGATCTACGACAAGGACTTCGACGCAGATGCCATTAGGGCCGAGATCGAGGCAATGGGCGCTGAATTCTACGAGAACCAGGCGCTGTTCGGTCCTAAGTACACCACGACATTGCCTGCTGGCCAGGACGTCGACCTCTATGCAGTCTGGCGTATTCAGGAATACAACGTCACCTTCCTGACTTCTGGCGACAACGTTGGTGGCGTTATCACCGATGCTAACGGCGTTATCCTTCACGATGGCGATCCGAAGCTCTCTCAGTCCGTACCGTATCTCGGACATCCCAACGCAGATGACCTGCGTCTCCACGCGAACCCCGGCTATGTGTTCGCTGGTTGGAACTACTTGGTCACCATGCCAGATGGCACGGAGATCACAGGCACCTTCCCTGAGGAAGGCGAAATCTCTTCCATCACGGTCTATGGCAACACCATCGTCCGTGCGATCTGGGAGAAGCTCTACACTTTGACTTATCAGCCTGGCGACTATGGCGCTTGGGCTCAAAATACGATCGTTTCGACCGACCTGCGTGCTGATCGCGATCACCTGATCGCCTTCGACAAGCTTGGTGGCCCCATCGATCCTACCTTCACCACTCCGCTCGATTATGGCGATGGTAAGGGTGCACTTGTCCGCACCATGCCGCAGTCCAACGATCCAAACTACATGTTCGATGGCTGGATCGGCAACGACGGCAGCTTCTATCAGACGGTCGAAGAGGTCGAACGTGCCCTTATGATCCGCGGTAACCTCGAGCTCACCGCTAACTGGGTTCGCATGCCGGTCACCGTCAAGTTCGACGTCAACGGCGGCACGCCAGTTCCGGGTACCACCGAGCTCGACGATCGCACTAACCTTATTCCTTATCAGCACATCACGCTCCCTGGTGCCGACACGGTCACCAAGGCAGGCTATACGCTCGTCGGTTGGGACTACGACGGCAAGTTCTATGCACTAGGCACCCCATTCCCTGTTCCTCGTCTGGGTGGCACGCTCGTAGCGCATTGGGACGAGGTTACCGTCAAGCTCACCTTCAAGTCTGAAGCGACCAACACCACGGGTGCGGGCTACATCGTCTCCGACTTCGGTAACCCCACCACCCATGATCCTGGCTGCGGCAACGACGGCAAGGAAGGCGCTGGTTGGTGTAAGTATCACGGCCTGCACGGTTGGTACTACGACTACAACGGCCACCAGGTCGTAAAGGTCTCTGGCTTCAGGGATGAATGGTTCAACGGTGCAACGGGCGAGACCGAATACGTCTACAACCCTGCAGTCTCTGTTGACGGCAAGATGTACGAGAAGTCCTACGACACGCTGGAATTCTACGTTTCTTCCATCTCGGGTGAGACCCGCGGTTGGCTGGATAGCGATCGTCAGATCGTCTTTGGTGATCGCCCTATCACCATCACCGCGATCGCACGTCAGGGCTATCACTTCCTGCATTGGGTCGATGTGAACGGTGTGGTGGTCTGCGAGACCGCTACCTTCAGTGCACCTCCGGGATCTTCCGGCGTGTGGACCGAAGCAACGTATTACGCGATCTTCACCGAGGACCAGGACATCGTCATCAGGTACGAAGTGAACGATCCTGAGCATGCATGGCTCTCTCGCGACAAGGAAACGGTCGCACCTTCAACAGGTACTGTACGCGGCACAGAGGTTCGTCTGTTGCCAGGCTATGAAGTTATTGGTTGGGCTGTGGACGGCGATTTCGACAACCTCATCACCGGCGCTGGTCCATCGCTCACCACCTTCATGCCGCCTCGTTATGGTGCTGGTCATGCTGGTGCTCAGATCCTCTACGATCCAACCGATCCGCTGGCTAAGGATGGTCACACCTACACCGCAGTCATCCGTCCGCTTCCCGACATTCCTTTCACGGTGAACCACTACTTCCAGAAGACCGACGGCAGCCTCACCTTCGATCTGAAGCTCACTGAGACTCAGACCGGTCCTTATGGCACCCGTGTTGATGTTCGCTATGAAGAAGTGGTCGAGAACGGTCAGACGGTGAAGAAGTATCACCTCTACCAGATCGACGACGATGGCAACATCGTATTGAACGGCTACTTCCTCGATCAGATCCTGGCAGGGGAGGACTACCTTACTAATGGTGTCTTCCGTTGGGCATACGCAGAAGATGTTTCAGCCCAGACTGCTACCGGCGTTATCGGTCGCGGCGATCAGGCGCTTGTACTGAACCTGTACTACCTGCTCGATCCGCGCGACGTGGCGACCATCGGCTACCAGGTCATCGACTTGCCGCATACTGGCTATGATCCGTATGGTAATGGCGACTACGGCTCGACCCAGCCTACCTTCGAGCTCATCGCAGCAGGCCCGACCGCTAAGCCGCAAGGCTCTACGGTCACCATCCCCGATGGCTATGAGTTCCTCGGTTGGTTCACGCATCTCTCCGATGTCCAAGGCGGTGTGCCTCCGGTCTCGACCGATCTCACCTTCGTTCCGACGCTTGGTGGGGCACTGCCAGCAGAAGGCCTCGAAGCAGGCGAGTCGGTTATCTTCTACGCGATCTTCCGCGAGAAGGCTCCGATCAACATCGAATACGATTTCACCCCATCCGATGGTGGTAATGTCTCTATCTCACACGACTCTTTCGAGCCAGTGACTGGTCTGCCTCAGGCAGTCTATGCAACGCCGAACCCAGGCTATCGCTTCAGCCACTGGACGCGCGACGACGGTCTGTGGATCGCTGCCGACGGCTCTGCTATCCCAGGCTCTGATGCATGGTCTACGAGCAACATCCCACAGGGTGTCTCCTTGATGGGCTCGACCTTCTTCCCGCAGCGCATCGATGGCTCCTATCTGTCATACGACGGTCACACGTTCACCGCTCACTTCCTCATCGACTCGGTCACGTTCACCGTCGAGCGCTACAAAGTCATCGATGGCAAGGTCGTCTACATCAACAACGACGGCACACTGAACTTCACGTCGAAGCCGACTGAGAGCGGTAACTATCGCGCACCGGCAAACTCAAACGTGAAGGTGCTCTTCGATGCAGACAAGGGCCAGTATTATGTGGCCGAAGTCAACATCGCTGGTACGCCTATCTCCGGCGGCGTGAAGTACTACTTCGACCAGTGGGAAGGCTACTTCTACATGCCTGACTTCGAGCTTGCAGTCGAGTCTGGTGTAGTAAAGGCCGACGGTAGCCTTGTGTTGCGTCTGTATTACGAAGCAGACCCCAACATGCTCTTCACGGTGGAGCGCTACGTTACCAACACAGGTAACCCCAACGATCCTTCTACCACCACGACTACCTTGCTCGACTCGCTCAAGTACGGTGGCGAATACAACAAGAACGGTGCTCCTACCGATTCTTGGCGCACCCTCATGGTTATCGCTAACCCCGGCGACGCAGTGCCCGACGGCTACGTGGGTGTCCTTGCTCCGGCGGGTTATCAGTACTACAGCAATCCTGACGAACTGCTGACCGGCATCGTCACGGCCGATGGCAAGCTCGTGCTGCGCATCTACTTCGAGGCGATCGAAGGCGGCACCACCTACACCGTCGAGCACTACTACGTTGACGGCCAGCATCACGCAACCCTCGCGGAAGGCGAACCTCTCACCATATCCGGTGTGACCGCGGGTACCTATGTCTTTGCCGATCCGGCACTCTTCATCCCGGCACAGCATGGGCACCCCGGTTACACGTTCTCTGAATCTGCACAGATCTATGTCGACGGCATCCTCACGGAAGTGAAGTCGAACTGGTACGAGCTCTACGTCAAGGGCGACGGCACCACCGTGCTACGTTTGTACTACGTTGGCGACCCGCGTGTGCTCCAGTTCGATCTGGGTAACGGCGGCAGCTGGTCCGATACCTTCACGGGTCAGACCTCTCGTCCGATGCAGACCGGCTCTCAGACCACGCTTCCGACTGCACCAGATGTACAGCGCGAAGGCTATGAATTCATCGGTTGGTACATCACCAACGAAGGCTCGAACACCATCGGTACGAACTCCATCGCGGTAGCAGATCGCCTCTCGGATGGCACGCTCACCCCAGAAGGCTTCTATGCTCCAGGTGCGATCTTCACGATGCCTGAACTGAATACCGACCCGAACTACGGCACGGTAAGCCCCTACCTCGTAAAGGTAGGCGACAACTGGGTCTATACCCTCCATGCAGTATGGCGTGCTACCGATGCCACCTACACGGTCGAGGTTTGGGTCCAGAACGGTGACGGCTCGCTCCAGCGTGTTCCGATCACTTTCCCAACCGCTAACGACGACGGTGTGCTCACCGGTGTCTACGGCGATACGATTGACTTCAACGACCCCACTAATCCTGTTCGCTCGTGGGGCATGGGCAGCGACTACCACGAAGAGGCATTGGGCGAAGGCTATGCGATTACTCCCCCTGCTGGATACCAATTCTCGCAAGGCTTCCTCAGGACCGGCACAGAGCCTATTCGTGGCTTTGACTTGTCGCTGCCCGTGATGGGCTCACGCAACTCTATCCTTCTGGGTGGCAACAACGGCTCGATCATCTATCTGTTCTACACCGCTATTCCTGACGGCGTGGAATACACCGTGGTACGCTACGAGACCCTTTCCGATCGTCAGACCAACGTTGAAGTGGACAAGAACGGCAACCGCCTCTATCGCGATGCGGATGGCAATGTGCTCGATGGCCCCGATGGCAACATCGTGCCGCCAGAGAACCTGCGTGACTACCTCATCACTGTGAAGGGCACCGCTGGCCAGCAACTCGTCGCGAAGACCCCAGCAGAGCTTGCTGCTATGGGCATTGCCTACACGCTTGGCGCCGATCATGTGGTAGCAAATGGCGTGAACTACTTCATCGTCTACGACAACCTGGCAGGCTTCGAATACTCCGCGGTTCGTTCCGATCCGTTCAACCAGAACCTCTACATCGAAGGCGACAGCTCTTCGATCCTCCAGCTGTTCTTCGATGCGAAGAAGCAAGACGTGGTCTATGACCTTAAAGATGGTCAGTGGACGCTCAATAACCTGAACCGCGACGACGGTATCTTCGGCGGTACCATGAATCGCGTCTACACCTATGACAAGATCACTGTTCCGGTGAAGACCAACGTTGAGCGCGACGGTTACGAGCTCGCTGGTTGGGCGACCACCGAAGAGATCATGAACCAGGCCATCGCAACAGGCGACTACAGCCGCCTGATCGCGCCAGGTGCAACTTGGGAAGTTCCTGCAGCAGGCAACCTGGTCGACGCTCAGGGCTATGGCGTGGTTACGCTCTATGCAGTTTGGAAGGCACTCGATAAGCCGTATAACGTACGCGTCTATCGCGTCGAAGCGGGCAAGATCATCCGCGATAAGGACTTTGAGCGCACGCTGTCCTACACCGATAACAACGGTGTGGTACAGACCAAGCCTGCCTACATCGACGCAGACGACAATACGCTGCTCTCTGCTCCGACGGGCAGCCAGGTTGGCTTCACCTCAACGCTCATCCAGGGCTCCTACTACATGCTCATGCCTGATCGCGCTGGCTACAACCTCATCACTGACGCAAGCCAGGCAACCTTCGACTACACCCTCTATGGCGCACCGAAGCTCACCGGCACCGTTACAGCAGACGGCCGCATGACCCTGATCCTCTACTACGAGGCAATCGAGGGTGGCTCCACTTATCAGGTTGAATACTGGTACTGGGATCCGCTGACCGGCAAGCCGATGAAGTTCGACGAACCTGTTCCGGGCTCTTCGAATACCGAAGGTGTGGCAGCAACGGTCACCCTGAACGGTACGGCAGGCTATCAGGCTAACGCCAACACCACAGGCATCAATACCGCTCCGGGCCTCTTCGACACCACCGTCGCAGGCGCTCCGGTCGAATCGAATACCAACTACACGTCACTTTCCTGGATGTGGAAGGACATCGACGGCTACAACGCTGCTCCTTCATCGAGCTGGCGCTACACCGGTGCGTCCTACGATTATACCTACGTCTATGGCTACGACGCACTGGGCAACCCGCTCACCCGAACCATTACCATCTTGCAGAACACCTCGTTCGCCTCATCCTATACCGGCACAATCATAGGTGACCCGAACGAGATGCTGATCCTTCGCTTGTTCTACACGCCGGCTCCTCGCGAAGTTGTCTTCGAGACCGAGGGCGGCGCGTGGACAAGCGGAACGGATACGTTCTCATCTTCTGCTTCTACGATCTATATGACTGGTCAGACCATCAATGTTCCGAAGGGCGAGCATGTGGTTCGTCCTGGTTACCAGCTGCTCGGCTGGACCACGGATAAGGATGCGCTCGATACCTGGAGCACCGATCCTAAACGTGATCAAACCACCTTCAATGAAGATCTGGCAGCTGCGTTCTATCCGACCACCTATGAGGTAACCTCGGCGCTGCACCAGACGCTCTATGCCGTTTGGATGCCAGGCAACACTACCTATACCGTTGAGCACTATCGCGTGGTTTCCGAGTACGTTGAGAATCCAGATGGCACGCGCACCCTGACGCAGGTCCTGAAGGTCGAAACATCCCCGATCTACACCACTACGCACACCGGCGTCTCCGAATCGACGCTTGGCGCCTCTGACATCTATGCCAAGGCCATCATCGATTCGATGTACAACGACTTCCCTGCACTGAAGGGCTTCCAGTTCTTCCAGGGCTTCAATACGAATTGGAATGGCGATAACTATCAAGAGGTCGTCGCGGTCGCATCGCTTGCAGGCGATGGCTCCACCGTCTTCAAGCTCTACTACGTCTCGCTCTACGTCGAATACGAAGTCGAACTGTGGAAGGTCTCTGGTGAAGGTGTTGCCTCTAAGGTGCTCGACGCCAATGGCGATCCGGTCACCATCAAGCGCACCGGTCTTGCAGGCGCATACGCAAAGGCTGACGCCGAGCGCGATAACTCAGGCGCATGGAAGCCTTACACCTTCGTTGACGCGAATGGCGAGACGATCATCCCGACCGAGCTCACCGATGATGCATGGGCATATGCTTCTGCTGTCACGGGTTATCACTACAACCCAGGCACCTTCATGATCAACGATATCTCGTTCACCTCTGATCCTTACAAGCTCATCAATGGCGATGGTTCTACGATCCTGCGTCTGTACTACACGCCAGACACCTACACGCTCAACCTCGTGCTCAATGGCCTTACCTTCAGCGATGGCACGTGGGTCAAGTCCTACAGCGGTGCAGGCAACGCCTTCACCCAGACCGGATCGGTCAATGTAGTTTCGGGCTCGAACGTCTACCTGCCAGGCTCTGGCGCCGCAACGCGTCCTGGCTACAAGCTAGTCGGCTGGTATGTAACCAACGATCAGAACCAGATCGATATCTTCGGTGCGGCTTCCATCGACCGCTACAATGCGATCTTGGCCAATGGCGACCCGAACTTCCATCCAGTTGGCAGCCTTATCCAGGCACCGGATGCGAATGCAGGCGACACCGTCTATATGTATGCAGTTTGGGTAGCTGAAGAGTCCAACTACCAGGTAGCGTATTACAAGGTGTCCAACGGCGTGATCACGCTCGAATACGTCAACCGCAACGATGCGTTCAAGTATGCAACGGGCGACACCTACGATCTGCGCGACGCGAACGGCCAGCTGTTGCCGGTCTATGTCCTGCCGACCGATACCACCTTCGCCGATGGCGGTCGCGAATACGACTTCCGTGGTTATCACCTGAACCTGTCGAACCCCAATTCGCTGCTCTCTGCAGTCATCTCGGGCGATCCGGCTAACCCCACCATCTTCCGCGTGTATTACGAAGCGAACACGGATACGGAATACACCGTCCACCACATCTTCGTCGATGGCGACGGCAACACCTTCGAGGTGCTCACCGAGGTCCGTAAGGGCGAGACCGACACCGAGGTTCAGCCTTCTGACATCGGTCTGGCATACCAAGACAAGAAGAACACCATCCGCGGCGAGCTGCGCGATGGCATCCTCTTCCTTGTCTACACCGCAAACGATGGCACCGAATACGTCTACGACTTCAGTGGTTATAAGTTCCATCCAAACTCCGATGGCACCGTTCCTGGCACGAACCTGCAGACTTCGCTTGCTCACCGCATCGCTGGTACGGGCGCTACCGAGTTCATGCTCTACTACACCGCTAATGCTCTGCCGCTCACGTTCCTCTTGGGCGATACCGCAACCTCGCCTGACATGGCTAACCGTGGTTGGACCTCTGGTTCTGCCAACATCTCGGGTAGCTACCAGGTAGGCAAGACCCTCACGTTCCCGAATGCTGATTCGGCATATCGCTACGGTTACGAACTGGTCGGCTGGTACTCTGGCGATGACTACGCGATGTTCACCAACCTCGTAGGTGCAAGCTCAGTCGAGTGGAGCAATTGGCTTGCGGCAAATGCAGGCATGGATCAGTTCGGCCTCAATTCGCTCTTCATCCCGGTCGGCGGCACCTTCAAGATGCCGCAGGTTCCCACTACCTTCTATGCGGTATGGCGCGCGAAGGAGATCACCTTCACGGTCGATCGTTGGCAGATCGTCGGCGGCACGGAAGCTCAGAAGCTCACCACCCTTGAGTTCAAGGGCTATGCAGGCGATACGGTCTCCTTCGTTGATCCTGAGCACCCAACCGCCACAAGCATCGTCTACGAGCTCTTGGCAGATGGCACGCTGGGCATCAAGTATGTCGACGATGGCTTTGGCAACCCGATCCCTGCTACCACCATCACCGATAAGACCAACGTTTGGGAAGTTCCGGGCATCGCAGGCTATCACCTCTACGATCCTGCGAAGGGCGACACACCAGCAGACGCGACCGTCAACGGTGTTGACTACTCCCAGAAGATCGTCCTCGATGGTGTTATCACCGAGGTCGCAGGCATGCCGCTTGGCGAGCCTAACATTGTCTTGGTTTACGTCCCGAACAACGACACGCCGTTCAAGATCTATCACCACCTGGTCGAAGGCGACGGCGACGTGGTCGACATCTTCGTTGATGGTAAGCCGTTCTACACCGTTGGCACGGGTAAGACTGGCTCCTACATTGATGAGACGACCGGCCGTGGCTATGCGATCGTCGCAACTGATCCGATCTATGGCTACCTCATTAAGGGCTTCACCTTCGGCGACTACGTCGATCAGAAGCTCTCGGGCACCATCTTGGCAGACGGTTCTATGGAACTGCATCTCTACTACCTGGCAGATCGCCAGCAGCTCAACTTCGAGCTGGGTAGCCAGGATGCTAACGGTGACTACAACAACGGCGCTGCATGGCGTGGTCAGAACCCCTCGACCGACATCTATAAGACAGGCGAGAAGGTAACGCTTCCTAACTCGCTCACCGGTATCCGCCCGGGTTACACGCTCTATGGTTGGTATCTGCCTACCGCAGCAGAGCTTGCTTCAGGCATGCTGCCATCCGATCTTTCCGGTATCGTTTCGAACCAGTGGATCGTCGATAACGCAGGCCGCATCTATCTGGCAGGCGAGCCGTATGGCTTCACCATGCCAAACGAAGAGACCACGCTCTATGCGATCTGGCAGGCGAACACCTCTGAATACAAGGTCATCGTCAATGCGCTGCAGGGCGACGGCACCACTGAGACACTGGCGACCTACATCCGCAACGGTATGACCGGCAACTACCTCGACTATACCGATCCGTCGCGCCCCTACGAGGCCTTCGCCGATAACCATGCCAACATTTATGCATGGCTTCAGGAGATCATGATTGCAGCAGGTTACGAGATCGATCCGAACCCGGTCAACCCGCTCGGTCCTGCCTATGGCATCCTCAATGCAACCGGCGATGATGCTACTGCAGCAGGCATCGATGAGACGATCCTCTACATTTACCTGCGTGCGATCCCGAACGGTACCAAGTTCTACGTTGAGCACTACACCGTTGACGTTAATGAGTATGGCGCTCTGCAGCTGCCGCAGCTCATCGATCGCGAGACCATCAGCGGCACTGCTGGTCAGTATGTCCGCGTCGATGCGCTCTTCAATGGCATCAACAGCGATCCGGGCAACGCAGAAGACGGTTGGCTCTACCAGGCACTCGTGAAGGCGCTCACCGGCTTTACTTATGACGCGAACTTCTCAAAGACGCTGCCAGAGAATTCCAGTGTCGCACAGCTCTTCGCAACGCTTGCAACAGGCCGCATCACGGGCCATGTGGGCGACTGGACCGACGGGGATGCACTTGTGCTTCGTCTGTACTACACGGTCGATCAGTACACGATCACCTATAAGAGCTTGGGTGGCACCATCACCGAAGCGGATGGCACTCAGTCTGAAAACGTCGATCGCACGGTGTACTACAACCATTCCTTCACACCACTGCCTTCGAGCATGGTCGAGAAGCTTGGCTACGACCTTGTTGGCTGGCTCGACACTGAATCGGGCACGATATACGACATCAAGGAAGACGGAACCTTTGATCCGATCATCTTCACGTGGGGTAACGACCGCGTCTTCGAGGCAATCTGGAAAGCACAGCCGTGTGACGTGACCGTGGTACACATCAAGGTCGATCATGCGGGTAATGCCTCCATTGCTAAGACTGAAGTGTTCGAGAAGGCTAAGGAAGCAGGTCTTACCTGGACAGTGGGTACACAGAACACCACGATTCCGCATGATTCAGAAACCTTCGTCGACAAGTATGGCAACCTGAACCCCAACAAGGTCACTACTGATGCCGATAGGCTCTTCTGGATGGGCTACACGCACCTTACTAAGGGCCCATACCTCACGCGCGTTATCGATGGCGTGACCTACACCAGCTCCATCGACGCGTTCGGTCTTGAGCGCGAAGTCGTATTGGCGGATGGTTCTACGGTTGTCTATGTCTTCTACTACGCAGGCTACTGGGATAACCCCGATCCGACCGATCCAGATCCTGATCCGTGGCCAGGCCCTGATCCGAAGCCACCGGCTCCAGACATCGACGACGATGTCAAGATCAGCTATGACGTGAACATCTACAAGATCGACGGTAATGGCAACCGTGTGCTGGTTTCCTCTACCACCTATAAGGACTACGTCGACTCCATCATCCACGCTGACGCGAACTTCCATGGCATGGCGCCAGGAACGTATGGCAGCGATGTGTGGCACGACTTCGATCAGTTCATAGATGGCTACACCTACATCGACACGGATGGTGTTCAGGCGGGCTACTATGCAGACAACCATGCTGCATGGAAGACTAACCATTCAGGTAAGCTGGTCGCCTCGCTCGATCCGTCAGGTCGCTTGGTCCTGAACCTCTACTACGAGGCTGATGAGCACACGCTCACGCTCAATTTGGATAAGGATGTCAACAAGGGTACCTTCACCGCACCTGCTGGCTGGACGTTGTCCTCTGATGGCCGCAGCATCTATCGCACGTATCGCACGGGCCAGACCACGGTCGAGCTTCCTGCCGATCTTGCGGGCGGTCTGCAGCATAACAACCCAGCTGCTGATCCGTATCGCCAGGGCTATGAGCTTGTTGGTTGGTCAACCAAGTCCGATGGCGCTGGTGCAGTCGGCGAGCAGTCCGTTAACATCGCGAATACCTATCTTGCTAACACCAGCTGGCTTGTACCTGCTCCGGTCGTTGGCAGCCAGAACGTGAACTACGCTAATGGTGGCGTCTACAACAACGTCATCTACGTGAACGGCACGGCATACCTCGATCTGTCGCTCTTGCAGCCCAACACCTCTGTGAATGGTGATTACAGCGGCTATGCTGAGACCTATTGGACCGAGGATGGCACCGCATTGCTCATGCCTGCTACCGACCTGCAGCTCTGGGCAATCTGGAAGGCAGACAACAACACTTCCTTCACGGTGAACCGCTACAAGATCGACGGCAGTGGTAACAAGGTGCTCGTCAGCACCGAGACCCTTACGGGCTATACCGATACCACGGTCACGGTCGACAAGAACTACATCATCCGCACTACCGGCACCACGCCGACCGATACGGACACGCATGTCTATCTCGATCGCGACTTGCCGCTTGCGGGCTACACCTACGAACGTGTCATCGCTGACTTCGTTACGCTGCCTGACGGCACACAGGTACCTGTTCCTGGTGCAGGCACGCAGTCCATCTACGAAGGCGTGGTAACGGCTGATGGTTCGCTTGTGCTCGATCTGTACTACGCTCCGTATCAGACCGACGAGAACGGCGATCCGCTCATGAACAAGCTCACCTACAAGACGGGCTTGGGCGCATGGACCGGCGAGCCAGAAAATGGTACGAGCAACGATCGCGTGGTCTACTTCTTCACCGAGCAGAACACCGGCACGCTCTTCCAAGATGTCGCACGCCCAGGCTACGACTTCCTTGGTTGGTCGACCGACAAGCGTGGCGCAGATGCGACCGGCAATGCAAGCCGCGACATCGCTAAGGACGGCGAAGATCCGATCGTCAGCTATCCTGGCTGGGATCTGACGGCTGACGCGTATCACAACTCGTTTGTCGCAGGCATCGACCTTACCGATGGTCTTTCTAAGCACTACACCAATGTTGGTTATGGCTTCCTCATGCCAGGTACTGATGTCACCATCTATGCAGTGTGGTACGCACAGAGCAACGTCGAATACAAGGTCGAGCATTACCGCATCGACGGTAACGGCAACATCAAAGAAGTGGTGACCGATACGCTCTACGGCATCACCGACGAAGTCATTACCGCAGTCGACCACGTAGGCGACGACGACACCATGGATGCCTACACTGCAGCAGGCAAGGCGTTCATCCGTGACCTGCTCTTCGAAGGCTACAACGTTATCGCCGATGGCTCTGATTACACCTTCACTGACGCATCGGGCGTTTCTCATACGGTTCGCAACATTCGCACGGGCACGCCAGATGGCGCGAACACCCTGGTGCTACAGCTGTACTACACCGCTCGTCCGCTTACCCTCACCTTCGAGGCAGGCCAGGATGGCGTGTGGGATACTGTCGACTCTACGATCCAGGGCACCCAGAAGAAGGTCTATCCGGTCTATGCTGAACAGCAGTTCCGTATCGGTACCGACTACTATGACCTGCATCGCGAAGGCTATGAGTTCATGGGCTGGACCTTGAACGAGACCTACGAGGTCGACGGCAAGACCATCAACGTATCCGATGCGAAGGCGTGGGATTCCATCAACGTGGCAACTCAGCTGCAGCGCGATCGTCAGATCTACACGCGCCAGCAGATCTTTACCATGGGTATCACCGACACCACGCTCTATGCGGTCTGGTCGGCGAACACCTACTGGCTCTACCTCGATGAAGGCACTACTACCAACATCGATTACGGCAACTTCATCACGCCGATCCGCCTGGTTACCGATGAAGAGATCAAGCTGCCCGACTCAACTGTGCTCCAGCGCGAAGGCTACGAGCTCGTTGGTTGGTACTACAAGCCAGACGTCGCTGTCGATGGCTACGATCACAACATCTATGTCGGCACCTCTGAAGGCATCGAATCTCAGGATGCTGCTGCGGTCGCTTCTACCGACAATGGCCAGACGGTCATCGATGGTAAGTTCTTCACGCGCAACGACCCGAACGCAAGCTACTTCATGCCTCCGAAGACCACCTGGCTCTACGCAGTCTGGCGTGCTTCGGGCGACACCGAATACACGGTGCGCTACTACAAGGTAGACGGCAATGGCGAGCTGCAGGTATGGCTCGAAGCTACGGCTAAGGGCATCACCGGCGAGACCTATAAGATCGCTAACCCCCACGTAGCTTCCGAGGTTGCGAATGCTTCTTACAAGGCACAGCTCGACGCTATCGATTGGCGTGGCTACTTCGCCAACGAGACGGGCTTTACAAACTTCAACGGCAACCGCCACGGCTACGATGTCACTGACGCTACGCTTTCGTGGAACACGCTCGCAACGTCTGGCATCGGTCCTGCAGCTTCATGGTCCGATCAGGTCAAGGGCAACATCTACGCAACGCTCGCGGGCGACGGTTCTACTGTTATCTCCGTGGTCATGGAATCGGAGCCGCTCAACCTCTTCATCATCGGTGGCGACTATGGCGAGTGGCAAACGGCTGATGGCACCATGCCAAATCCGTATGCAGGCTATCAGGTAGATGCCAATGGCCAGGGCGGCGTTCGTTCTGACCAAGACCTGCAGCTGCCGAGCGCAGACGAGATCAAGCGTCCTGGTTACACGCTGGTAGGCTGGTATTACACCGATGCAGCTACCAACCTCAAGGGCAATGCTTCCATCGCTGCCGCTATCGCAGCAGCAGCTGACGGTGGCTCGACCGACGGTGTGGTACACTTCACGCCGCTGGGTAGCACGTTCCACATGCCGACCCACGACGTTACCCTCTATGCAGTATGGCAGGCTAACGAAGATACCCCGTATCAGGTTGTTCGTTACACCATCGACGGTAACGGTCAGCGCGTGGTCTACGACACCATCATCCACTATGGTGTTACTGACGAGATCGCTTCTGCAGTCGAATACGACCCGAACAAGCAGTGGTACTGGAACATCGACAACCAAGACATCAAGGGCTACGAATACAAGCCTGCAGGTACGCCGGTCACCTATTACAAAGATGGTGTGGCACAGACTGGCGAGTCCGTCGAATACGGCGTGATCGTGGGTCATGGCGACTGGTCTTCCTGGTCGGTAGGCTCCGATATGGACAACAACGGTGTCTACATCGTGCCCGACGGCGAGCAGCTGCTCCAGCTTTGGCTCTACTACGATGCTATGGAATTCAGCCTCATCATCGATCTGGGTGCGGGTCTTTGGAAGGACGATGCTTACGAGCCGAACGCTCCACAGTGGGCATTCCCGGCATTCCCTGGCCAGCACACGGGTATTCAGGGCTACAAGACAGGCGCTACCATCGATCTGCCGATCGACCAGCGCTATGAAGGCTTGGTATACGTACCTAACGACGCACAGAACCGCCCCTATGCGCTGCAAGGCTATGCAGTCGATGACGGTGGCTATGTACTCGTCGAATTCGACGATGGCAGGATCGAGTTCATGCTCACCAAGGATGCGATCGAAGGCGCGATGAACCTCAATGGCCTCGATAACTTCGCCTATATCCAGGCACTGAAGGACGCAGGCTGGTTCTACGAGGCAGACGACATCACCTCTTCCTTCACGATGTGGAACGAAGATGTGACACTCTATGGCTTGTGGGCAATGTCCCCCCAGCCGCTCACGTTCGTTCCCGAAGGCTATGCAGACATCAATGATCCTGAATTCGGCAAGAAGTACGGTTCGCTGTATTACATCTACTACAACGCCGATGGCACTATCGATTGGGATACCACTACCGCAAAGGCGCTGGGTTCGTGGAACACTGCCGATGGTAACCCGCCAACGGGCTACGAAGACGGCACGCAGCACAATATCGCTTCTGAGGTTATCTTGCCGCAGGCAGACTTCCTGAAGCGCCCAGGATACACCTTTGTTGGTTGGAGCCGTACCGAAGGTGCTACGCAGCCCGATAGCGATCTTATCTACAAGGATGCCAACGGCGACGGCACGCTTGATGCTCCTACAGGCTGGCTCATGCCGGCAGAGCCCACCACGCTCTATGCATGCTGGCAGGCTAACGAGATCGACCTGATCTACGATCCGAACGATCCGGACGTTATCGGACCTGCACCTACCACCTGGTTTGTGGATTGTGAGACTACGGTAACTGAAGAGATTCCGGTAAAGGATGGTTATAAACTGAAGGGTTGGGCAGTTACGCCTGACGCGACCGAGCCTGACTACCAACCTGGCGATCCCTACAACATGCAGGCACCGATCTTGGTCGAGATGGTTGACGACGATGGTAACCCATACACAAAGGAAATGAACCCGAACATCCTTTATGCAGTTTGGGAGCTTGCAGGCGTTGAGTTGCAGTATTGGTCGGTGACGGAGGATTCTCCGTATGATGAGGTCTTGGTTCGTGTTGAGTACGTTCAATTGACCGATCTTTTTGATTACACGTACGATCAAAACAAGGATGATGATCCAACAAACGATTACTTTGCATATAAATCGATTGGTTGGTTTGACGATTGGTATCAGGAAGAGTTCAACGAGTTTTGGCTTGACGACTATGGTTATGATGCAGGCTTTACGAGCTTTGATGATTTAACGATTCAACACCTTGCTGATTTGCTCGAATGGGATGGAATGAGCCCACTTCTAGTCCATTCAGATATGACGCTACGCTATATCACTGTTTACTATGATGGCGGCGGTTTTGAGGCAGAGAATAATTTCGAAGATGTTCGAGAGATTTCATGGTATGACACGCCCTATTATGATTCATTGAAGTGGGGCGGCTATGAGCTTAATATGCAGTTCGACGATTATGGTATTGAATACGACAACACGATGACCTGCGAGGATATTCTGCGATATATCTGGGAAGAACCAACGTTGGATGAACTATTTGTCTACCTCGACTGGTCTAAGGTGACCTATACGGTTACGTTTATTCATCCCAATGGATCGGATACGGCAGGTTCGCTTGGTTTTTCTGATGGCATTGAATTCCCGGGCACCCTTCTTGGACTTCCAGCAGGATATGAATTTGTTGGATGGTTTACAGAGCCAGATGGTGCAGGTACCAAGGTTGAAGAATACACTGCATATTCCAAGCTTGAGCCGAGCGATAAAGTTATAGATATGACTCTCTATGCGCATTTCGTCCCGAGTGACGCAACAGCGTCCATCGCAGCACAGAGCTTTGAGGTCGATCTGCAAATTGCAAGTGAACCAGCAATGATTCAGGTTCAAGATGCTGCTCCTGCTGCAGCTGCAACCCTTACAGCTGCAGCAGTTGAGCCCGATCCCACCTTCGAGCCTGCACAATCCGCTCAGAGCGCCACGTCCTCTTTCCAGGCGTCTTCTATCCCTTCTTTTACAGATGGGGTCGCACAGAGCGCTACAGCAGCTTCTCTGATGTGCGACACACCTCTTTCCCTTGCTTCTGTCGATGCAGCAGGTGTTGCAACGGCTTCATATACCGAGATTCCGCTCACTACCACGGTTGGCATGGCTGTTATCGACGCAGTTGCCGCTATTCTCCCTGGTAACGAACGAATTCAAGAATCTTCAATAAACTCATAGCGAACTCATAGCGAATAGGGTATAATGATGGCGCACGGAAGCAAACTTCAAGGAGCACTTACTGGTATGGGGGCACTTGCACACAAGCGAAACTTCCTGAAAGGGCTCACCTGTTGGGTGGTCTCTTTTGTGCTTGTCTTTTCCCTTTTTGCTACTCCTGCCTATGCAGCAGATCTTGGTGCTGCAGAATCCGAATCAACTCCTACAGAACTCGAAACTTCTTCAGACACAACGCTTGCTTCTTCGAGTGTTGAGGCTGCTCCTGTTGTTCAAGAGGAAGAAGTCCTGAATACGCCTGCAGCAGAAGAAGAGCTGGTTGATGGAGCAGAAGCTAACATCGAACAGACTACAGTCGAACAGTCTGAGGCAGACCAGATTCAGGTAGCTGCTGAAGATCTTTCTACTGACGAAGATGGCGATGAAGAAGGGGCGCTCAAAGAAGCCCCGTTCACGGTCGATGCAACCTATACGTTCGATAGCGCACTTGGTCAGGTACTCTTCACCATCACGGTTGCTAATCCTTCCGATGTTGAATTCTCTGATCTTGCGTTCGACATCAACACTTTCACTACTACCGCACAAGACTACACACCCTATACGCTTTCTGGTTTGCCCGAAACGTTCGATCTGGCAGCACATGAAACACGCACGTTTACTGCAGCCATCACGCTTTCCCAAACCGACCTGCAGGCAACCGACTTGAACGGCTACTGCTCGATCATGGTTGCGCAGGGAAGCCTGAGCGCGCTGTACGACCTTTCGTTCAAGTGCGCTGCTCCTAAGGCAGACTATGCGATCGATATCACTTCTGAACTGCTTGACGCACAAGGTTCTGCTCGTCCCGTTGATGCTCTAGCAATACCTGGCGATATGGTGCGCTACACCTTTACGGTCTACAACAATGGCACTGCCGCACTCACGCTTTCTGCTGCTGCGGTAAGCGCTGCGCTCATCCCTGAAGGCAACTGGGCATCTGCTCGCACGATCGAGCCGGGCGAAGCGGCAACGTTTGTGGGCACCTATCTGGTGACCGAGGCAGACGATGCTGATAATGGCGGCTCTGGTGTGGTCGAAGCAGTGGTGAACTTCACTATAAATGGCCAGGTTGACACACAGAGCAATCAAAGCTTTAAGGTTGCTAAGCCTTCTTATGCCTATACGATCAACTTCTACGCCGACAGCACCGCTACCGAGCCTCTCGGCACCTATCACAGCCCCTTGATCTATGGTCCCGATATCACTATCGCTGAAGAGGTGCTGAATCGCTATCTTCCTGAAGGCTATGGCGCAAAGACAGATCAAGACGCTATAGTTGCAACTCTTTCTGAAGATGCAGATGAAAACACCTTTGATGTGGTCTACCAGCGAAACACTTACGGCTACACCATTCGCTATTTTGTCGATTCAACCGACAGCATGCCTGTTGCCACGGTCTTAGGACAGGCACCCTTTGGTGAAACGGTGAAGGTAGCTGCTGGGAACGAAGAAGGCGAATTGAATTATGCGCTTCCTACAGGCTATACGCCGCTTGAACAGGAAGTTTCATTCCAAGTTGCTGCATCAAGCGATGCAAACACCATCGATATCGTCTATGCAAAGAAGAACGATTATACCTACACCATCAAGTATTACCTTGACTCACTTGATTCAGAGCCTATCTTCACCACCACTGATGTGGCTGAATATGGCACTACGATCCAGATTGACGAAGCTCGAGCTAATGAGCACCTGCCTGAACAGGGCTATTATGCAGTAGATGCTGCTTCGCTGGTTATTACCGACAGTGAAGCGCTCAACACCATCAATATCGTCTATCAGGCAATGCCAACCTATGGCTATTCCATCAATTACTACATCGATAGTGCAGATCCAGCCAACTTGGTGGGTTCAGAGCAGGGGAGCGGTTATGCAAACCAGCAGGTCAGCATTGACGAAGCGCTGCTCAATGCCTATTTGCCTGAAGAAGGCTTCGTAGCGAAGAGCTCAAACGATGCTTCTACGCTCACTATCTCTGAAAACGAGCAGGAAAACACCTTTGACGTGGTCTATCAGCGCGAAAGCATCGCCTACACTATCAATTACTATCTCGACAGCGATTCGAGCGACTACTACAAGCTTGCCACTGAATCGCAAGAGGCGCTGTATGGCTCTACGGTGCGCATTTCTCAGGACATGCTTAATCTACACCTTCCTGAGGCAGGCTATGAAGCAAAGAGCGCAGCGGATGAACAAGATCTTTTCATCACTGCAGATCCTGCGAATAACACCATCAATGTAGTCTATCAGCGTGCGCGCTATCCCTATACGGTTAACTACTACAAAGACAGTGCAGATCCGTCGAATCTTATCGATACAGCCTCTGGAACAGGCATTTTTGGTCATGCGGTCTATAACATCGATATGAACCTGCATCTGCCCGAAGGCTATCAGCAGATCGAAGATCGCCAGCATATTGTGATCTATGCAGATCCTGCACGAAATGTGCTCGATGTCGTGTATCAGAAGCGCACCGATCTTGCTTATACGGTCAATTACTACCGAGACAGTATCGATCCTGCGAATTTGCTTGGCTCAGATGCGGGAACAGGCGAATTCCTCTCGGCGATTCCTTATGATAACGACCGATACCTACCTGCAGGTTATACTGCAAACCCCCAGGTCAGCGGTGCAACTACGATTTCGGTTGATCCTGCAGCAAATGTTATGAACGTAGTGTATACGCAGCGTTCTGAATATGCATATACCGTCAATTACTACAAAGACAGTGTTTCTGCTGATAACCTGCTTGGCTCAGATGCTGGCATGGGGGCATATCAGTCGAATATCCCCTATAATGCAGGTGCCTATCTGCCAGAAGGCTATAGCGCAGAAGATCTGGCGCTTTCCGGCGCAATGGTCATTACTACTAACGATGCTCAGAATGTATTGAATGTAGTCTACGCGAAAGAGACACACCTTTCTTATACAGTCAATTACTATGCAGATGCTCTTGGTGGGCAGCTGCTTGGCTCGGTAACGGGCTATGGCACGTTTGGGGATGCTATTCCATATGTGGAAGATGCCTATCTTCCTGCAGGATACGTACTTCCTGCCCAGGTCATGGGCGAAACTACTATCGGTGCAGATGGCAGCCAGAATGTGCTGAACATCGTGTATGCAAAAGGTTCGTTTGCCTATACGGTTAACTACTACAAAGACAGCATTTCTGCTGATAATCTACTTGGAACTGAAGAGGGTAGCGCTGCATACCTCAGCACCATTCCTTATACCGCAGGGGCATATGTACCAGAAGGCTATAGTGCACAAGGCGCGATCTCTGGCTCAACCATCATTGGCTACGACGCACAGCGTAATGTATTGAATGTGGTCTATCAACCAGATCGCTTCGACTTTACCATTAATTACTATCAGGGCAGTATCTCTGAAGATAACCTTATTGCAAGCACGCAAGAAAGTCACCTCTTCGGCTCTACGGTAACCATTTCCGCAGATGAGCTTAATGAACAGCTTCCTCAAGGCTTCACACCGCTCACCCAGGGCGCCTCGCTTCGCATCACAAGTGATTCGAGCAAGAACGTTCTTGACGTGGTGTTCTATCCGAACTTCGAAGATTTCTATGCAGCAGGCATTGATGAGCTGAATGCTACCTATAATGGCTCGAAGTATTATCTTGCTCCAAAGAGCGTTTTGCCTGGTGATGTCATTACTTATTCGTATAACGGCACTACACAGACGCGTGTAGTGGGTGTTGACGATAATATCGGTGCAGAGTTCCAAGAGGTCACAGATGGAAGCATTCCGCTGCTTGTTACGCTCACACGTGCTGGTATCACGTCAAATGCGCTGCAGACCAGCGTAACGATTGCTCCGTACGAGATTGAATCACCTGGTGTTGAAGGCGGCGTATCGTCCGATCCTTCAGATATGCTGCAACAACCAGGTAATGCTGCAAATAACGTAGTCGATCGCTTCTTGCAGTGGGTAAACCCTGTCATTGCGGTACCGACTCCTTCTTACAATGCCCAGCTTGCAGTAAATGAGGTATCGGGCGATGCTTCGGCTGACGATGGTGTCACTATCGAAGATGACCTGAATCCACTTGCATCCTCTCCGCTTACTACGAAGAATCTAAGTCACCAAGGCACGGATATATTCGGCATCATGTTGCTCATTCTTGCAACGCTCTGCGCTGCAGCAGCTTTCATCGTGCTGGCAGTGCGCAAGCGTCGCAATAACCATATTGATGAATTGAAGGGCACGGCTCTTGCAGTAGAGCGCGTGAAGATCAGTAAGCTTGCTTGGTATGCGACTATTCTCTCGGTTGCAGCAGTCTTACTCTATGTCTTGTGGGTTATATTGCGTATCTAGCACTAAATCCGCTTTAATTTTAGACTCGATTGAAAAATTGACCTCTCAGAATCCTTTCTAAGGGCTTTCCTGAGAGGTCTTCTAGTATCTAGTCGTCTTAACTAAAACCTACTCTTATATCGGACGAGAGAAGCTTATTGCCTCCTATGACCTAATTTTGGTCAATTTCATGACGAAGTAGTCCCTTATTTCGTTCTCTCAAAGTAGTAAATGAACCGAATAGAGCAAAACAAGCACTATACCTCGTATTATGTCGTAATACAAGAATTATTTTTAAAAATACTGTACTGAACACGCTTGTGTTCGCCTGTTTTAGCGCCCAAGATCACCCTTTTAGTTCGTTAAATCGCCTTAAAAGTGCGCAATCTAGCGAAATGCTAGAAATCTAGCATAAGATATACCATGCTATACATTGCTATAACCGCAGGTCAAGACGATTTGAAGAGAAGGGGAGAAGAGGGGTTTTTGAAGGGTTTTGAGAGGCATTAAATGGGTCAAAATAGGAGCGATTTAGGGGCTTAAGAACGACCAAAAGAGAGGGTTTGTAGCACGCTTCCAAGGCGGTTCCAAAGCGTCATGATCGCGTTGAAAATCGACCTTAAATGTGAAGGAATTGTGAAGAAACGCTTCAAAATTGCCATTTTTGAGAACCGTTCTGAAAGGTTCCGCGCTCAAAACCGACACATTCTGCGTAGAAATCAAGATCGGGCCTCAGATCGGCTCAGAATGCCTCAAATGCCGCGCTTCGGTTATTCCAGGTCAAATTGGGTTTCTGTCGAAAAGAGTGCCGCAAGCGCGGCAAATCCCGCGCTTGCAATTTGGGGCGTCGACAGGGTGCCGCGCCTGGCGCGGAAAGCGCGGAAATTGGCGCGATTTTGATCCAAAAATCGCCAAAAACCCAGTTCGAAAAAGCGTGTGAAACAGCGTGTTTATTCACGCCGAGCTGGACAAGCGCGGAAGCGCGGCGTAGAATGTCAAGCACTTCGTCCATGGGGTGGGCTGTCTACGCCTGGATGAAGAGTTCATAAGGGCGCCTTTGGAACGAGGGAAGGATCTCGAACCGGGGCCACGTGTTAGAAACAGGAAGACGATGCAGGATTGCATGAACAGAGAACGGACGGAGCTGGCTAGCGCTAGCACGTCTTGTGCTGTGCCTGCAGCGAAGCGTCGTAATCCCGTTGCAGCTCTTATAGCCGCTGTTATCGTAGCGGCTGCGTTATTGTTCGCAATGCCTTCTCTTGCGCACGCGTCTGAAGCGGAAGCTAGTCCGCAACAGAGTCAAGCGCAGGAAATCCTGCTATCAAGCTCTGATAGCAGCACGTCGGTGAACAAGACGCCGGACGAACCCAAAACACCTCCAGCGTATACACAGCAAGACGCATTTAAATCGACCTCGGAGTTTACAAGCTCCGGGGTCGATGTCATTTCTGGGGGCAGTGATAGCACCGATGGTAGCTATACACAGGGTGATAATAAGTCCTCTATAAACGATAAAGACAGCGATTCCGACTCCGATGGTGCTAGCGATTCTAGCACGAACGGAACTGAAAACGAGGATGATAGCACCCCGAACGAGGGTGACGATACCTCTGACAATAATAACGATAATGATAGCACCGATGATAGCAACGGTGCTTCTTCTGGTTCTACCGACGAGATAGCTACTGATAATAATCAGAGTGCCCATCCAACTGGTAGCGATAGCAAGGCTGACGACGTGATTGCTACTCCTGGTGATAAGGAGAGTGCAGATCAGAATGCTGGCACCACCTCGGTAAACATCGAGGAGGTGCAAGGCCCGAATATCCCAGCGAACTATTATGTACTGCCAAGCTCGACATCGACGTCGTCTGATATAACGACGCAGGCTGGTTCTATCACGATTCACTTTGGTGAGTTCTTTAGTACTGTTCCTACCGCAACTGGATCTACTACTAAGCCAGTGGCTGACCTGGTAGTTGGACATCCTGACGATCCGATTTATGTTGGTACTCCAGGTGCAACCTATTCTGCAACGAATTCAAATCCAGATACTGCAACTTTCTATGGTAGGTCTGGTCAAACCTATACTGTTGACTCAGCTAGTGCTGCAGTGGCTGCAGGTCTCGAAAACCTTATTCGCTACGGATATACTTTTAATGAGTGGGTCTTTGTTGCATTCTATTCAACTACAAATAAGTACGTTAAGATTTCAAAGAATAGCTGGACTGCTCTTTCGACATTTGCAAATTATACGAATGGCAAATATACCGATATCCATGCATATCCAAAGTTCACTGCAAATCGTATGTCTGTGCAGTTGTACAATGTTGATGGCCAATATGTGACAATTGATGGCACAGTTGTAAGTAGTGGTGGCTCAAATTCATATAGTTGGAATGACGTAGTCCAATTCTGTGACCATACAGACAATAGAACAGATTTGGTTTGGGTCGCAAATGACGAACGTGAGACTAAAACCGCAACAACACCCTCAAATCCTGGTGACACACTAGGCGATATTTTCAATGCAATATTTGGTTTCAGGACGTCAACGGCAAATTATGTCAAGTCGGTTCTTCCTGCTCAGCAATGCGACGCCGTACAGCTGCATGAAACTGAAGTAAAAGAAGACATCTCTTTCACAGTTACCTTTAATAATGGTGGCGGTACTGGCACTGCAGTTACCTACGCCTATGACAGCAAGGGCGCTCTTGCAACCAGCACGGGTCTTGCAACAGGTACGAAGCCAGAGACTTCCTTCTCCAAGGCTGGCCACACCTTCGCTGGTTGGGCGACCACCAATGGCGCAACGACTGCAGTTATTGGCTCTGCAGGTGCACTTGCAACTGCACTTACTAATATTACGAATGGCGGGGCATATACCCTCTATGCGGTGTGGACTCCGAATCCTATTACAGTTACCTACAACCAGAACAAGCCTACTGGCGTAACGGCGAACCCGACCAACTGGCCGGCGAACCCAACGGGAATCACCTATGGTGGCAGCGTCACCATTCCTTCCACTGCGCCAACCCTTTCTGGTTATACCTTTAATGGTTACAACACCGCAGCAAATGGTTCTGGCACGGCTTACCAGCCAGGTGCCACCATCTCTAACATCACTGCGGCACTTACTTTGTATGCTCAGTGGACCGCATGGCCCACCATCACTTATAACGGCAATGGCAGCACAGGCGGTACGGTTCCTGCAGCTGGTTCTGCAGCTCCGAACACCACCTACACCATTGCAACTGGTACCCCGACCCGCACGGGTTACACCTTTGGTGGCTGGGCAACCACCACCGCTGGTACGGGCACCAAGTATTCCTACAATGGCTCCATTGCTGGCACCACCGGTGTTCTTTCGGTTGGCACTTCCAACATCACCCTGTATGCAGTATGGAACCCTGCTGTTACCTTTAATGAGAACAAGCCTGCAGGCGCACTTGCCTCCACGGCTGTTTCCGGCATGCCTTCCGCTGGTTCTGCAACGGCAGGCACCGCTTATACCCTTCCTACTAATACTCCAACCCTGCAGGGTTACACCTTCGCTGGTTGGAAGATCAACAATGCGGGCAACACTCTTGCTGCAGGCGCTTCTGCAGGTGTTCTTTCCGCAGCAACTACCTTCTATGCACAGTGGACCGAGAAGTCTGGTTACAGCGTAACCTTCTACGCAAACTCCACTGCTGCAGCAGACGGCACCGCTCATGCAACTCAGTCCAACCTCAACTGGACTTCCAGCGTTTCCGTTCCTACTGCTCCTTCTAAGACTGGTTACACCTTTGGTGGCTGGTACTTCGTGAAGGACACCAACGGCAGCGGCACGGGTACGCAGGTTATGGTCGCAGCGACCGCATTCAATTCCCTCTGGGAAGCAGCAAAGGCTGCTGGCGCTGCAACCGATTCCACTACTGCACTGAAGCTCTATGCAAAGTGGACTGAGAAGGATCGCGTTACCTTTACGCTCAATCCTAATGGTGGTACCTACAACGGCGGTACCGCTGGTTACACCGAATCGAACATTCTCAATGGTGGTTCCTTCACCATTCCTTCCACCTCCGATAAGTCCAACCCCACTCGCGTGGGTTACAACTTCAAGGGTTGGGCAGAGAACGCTGCTGGTACTGGTACGCTCTACCAGGCTGGCGCAGTCTTCAACAACCTCACTGCTTCTAAGACACTCTATGCAGCATGGGAAGCAGCACAGGTCACCTTCACGTTTGAGCCAGGCGCAACTTCTGGCGTTACTGCAGTGAAGGGATCGAACCCCTACACCATGACCGCAAATTACGGTTCTAACCTTGCAGTTCCTGCAGGTACTTCCGTCTATACCCGCACCGGCTTCAACTTCAGCAGCTGGGGTTACACCAACTCCTCCAATGTGGCTGCGACCGTTGTTGCTGCTGGTGCTTCTGTTCCAGTTTCAAGCTTCAAGATCGCTTGGACGGGTGATTCTGCAGCAGGTACGCTGAAGGGCACCGCTGTTCTTACGGCGAACTGGGGTGCATTCACCTACACCATCGCTTGGAACACTCAGGGTGGTAACACCATCGCAAGCACTACGGGCGTACAGCCCACCACCAGCGTAACGCTGCCTGCAACCCCGACCCGTTCTGGTTACACCTTTAAGGGTTGGAACACTGCAGCTGCAGGCACTGGTACCGCAGTCAACACGGGCAGCATCGTAAATGCAACCTGGGACCTTTCCACGGTTTCCAGTGGCGGCACCCTTACTGCTTATGCTCAGTGGGAAGAAAACAAAGTTCAGATCCGTTTCTTTGGCGACACGAACGCTAATGTTCAGTATGGCGATGGCTCTGCACTTGCCAATGGCCAGGTCGTCTATGTTGGTGCTGCAACGGGCGCCATCTATGCGAGCGCTTCTGCGACGACTCCAACGACTAAGAACATCTCGGTTGGCGTTATGCCTTCCTTCATCAACACTAATTACGAATACAACGCTGCTCATGGCTCTAAGTGGACCATCGGTTCTGCAACCGGTACGCAAGTTGCTGCAGCGAATGTTTCGACTGCTGGTCTGCTCACTGTTCCAACCACGGGCGGCCTCTACACCAATGCAGATTATTACCTGACGGTGTCTCCGAAGTGGATCGCTTACACGGTCGAATACTACACGCAGAACACCTCGGGCACGGGTTACACCAAGGTAACTACCCCTGCAGGCAGCGGCACTGCTCCTTTCGGTTATTCCGTTGAGGCAGGCGCGACTGAAGGCACAAACGACACCACCAAGACGGTCACCTTCGTACGCTCCGACATCACAGGCTTCACCTACAATGCTTCGGCTGCTGGTTCTGTGAACCGCATCGTCATGAGCGCGACTGCAGCGAATAACGTGATCAAGCTCTACTTCGATCGCAACATTAATGCAATTCATGTTTCTTATTCAGGCAGTGTGCCTGATGGTATGATCTATACCCCTGCGACTGAGAATAAGCGTTTTGGTGAGACTGTCACGCTCACCACCCCTACTGCTCCTAGTGGTTATACCTGGGAGGGCTGGACGCTTATTTCCGGTACCGGTGTTACTGCAGCTCAGGTAAAGAGCGGCACTTTCGTGATGCCTAACAGTGATTTGAACATCTATGGTGTATGGTCAAAGATCAAGTACAATGCAGTCTTCAAGACCAATACCACCTATGGCGCAGCGCTTGTGGGTACCACTTCCTACAGTCTTGAGTATGGCGACAGCTTGCATACTTTGCCGACCGCGAACCCTAAGGATGCAAACCAGTATTACTTCATGGGTTGGCAGGTCTACGAAGGCTGTACCACCTCAGGCTCTGAATCCACGGGTACCCTGAAGGGCACCCTGTCCCCTGATGCCATCTTGGGCACGGGCGATGCAGGTACCCCTTGGACCATCAGCTCTCACACGGTGTTCGTGGCTCAGTTCGGCCTGATCATCACCATTAACTACACTTCGGGTGCGGCATCCAACGCATTTGCTCAGAAGAATGGCGCCCAGACGGGTAACACCATTACCCAGTATGGTACGCGTTATTCGAACCTGCAGTCTGGCTGGACCCTTCCGGTCTATGGCGGCACGGTAAGCCCTGCGGGCGACCGCAATGAATACAATCCTACAGCTGCTCCTGGTTACAAGTTCGTTGGCTGGGAATGGTTCGACGCACTGCAGAACAAGACCCTTCGTGTTGAAGGCTACTACAGAGGCACCGACGCAACGCGCGTCTTCCATAAGACCGGCGGCGACGATCTGCCTACCACCATCAACCAGTCCATCACCTTCACTGCTCTGTGGGAAGAGACTACACAGCATTTGCATTTCGACAACAATGTTGCCAACATCTCTGGCCTCACCGGCACGGGTGCAACTGACACCTCTGCAAAGACAGGCGAGTCTGTTGCGCTTCCGCAGAATGCAACATATAAGTCCACCACCAATCCCACTGCTTACACGCTGCTCGGTTGGACCACGGACGCAACCTATGTAAATGGCACCAGCCCGCTCTACACCACCAGCTTCACCATGACTGCTGGTACGCGAAATACTGATCTTTATACTTTGGGCGATTATGGTTACGGTGTGACCCTCTATCCGGTCTTCCGCGAGAACACGGTCACCATCACTTATACCTATGCAACGGGCTCTTCCGCTTCCATGGGCACGCTCTCCAACACCACCGAAGGCACTTCCTTCGCAATGGTGACGGGCACCCCGAAGGGCTCCAAGCCAACCGCAGGCACGGGTCACACCTTCCTCGGCTGGTTCACCGATGCTGCTCACACCATTGCAGTTCCTGCATCCTGGGTGGCAGCTGACGGTACTCTTACTCCTCAGAAGGTCAACGGCGTTTACGCTGCTGCAACCTACTATGCAGCCTTCGAGGCAGAGCAGTACACCATCACCTTCATGGTGGGCGACGCAACCAATGTTGCTCATGGTTCCTTCTCTGACGGTACTACCGCAAACAAGATCGCAACGATCACCTATAACAACCAGTACGGCACCAACGTTCCTGCCACCAAGGCAGACAAGGGTTACGGCTTCGTAAGCTGGAAGAACGTCGCAACGGGCACCACCTATTCCGCTGCAACGCTCGCAACCCTGCGCGCCACTGGCGATGCGACCTACGTCGCAATTTGGGAGCCTCGCTCTGGTTACACCATCGCATACGAGACTAACGGCGGTTCTCCGACGCTGGCTTCTCAGCAGACCACCTGGACTGCTGTCCTTAACGACGTCATGACCAACGATGCGAAGACGGGCATGTACCGTCAGGGTTACACCTTCGCTGGTTGGTATGCAAAGCAGGATCTCTCCGATGCTTCTAAGATCGGCACCACCACCACCTTCCAGCAGGGTATTGATCTCGCTGGCATCACGGTCGGTGACGACGACACGGCAACCCTTACGCTCTATGCGAAGTGGATCGCACGCGAGATCACTGTTCACTTCCAGCCGCGTTACCCCGATGGCAACACGGCAACCATCGCAGACAAGACGGTCACCTGGACCGACAAGAACCTGCTCGGCGCAAACGCAACCCTCTCTGCATCTGGTTACACCTTCACCAAGTGGAGCACCACCAATGCAGCATCGGGCATGACCGTCGACAACAACACGCTTGTCTCCGCGATCTACCAGGCGCTTTATGGCACCTCTGACAACACCAAGACCGAGATCACGCTCTACGGCATCTGGGATCAGAAGACCTTCACGGTCAAGTTCCAGGATTCCACTGGTCACGACCTGAAGACCATCGACGGTTTGACCTGGACTGACTCGATCGACTACTATTCCTATGCTCCATCTGATGGCTCTCAGCGTCTGCTGGGCTGGACCTACACGCCTGCTGGCGGTTCGCTCCAGACCTGGATTCAGAGCGCTGGTAAGCTCGCGGTTTCCGCATTCGACGGCACCCCGACCCCTGCAGATGGCTCTACGTTCATCCTCACTGCAAAGCTTGAGGACAACACCAAGTACGTCATCAACTTCAATAAGGTGAACGTTGACGCAAATGGCAACGTTAATATCTCCAGCTCCAACACCATCAGCTCTACCAATGGTTTTGCAACCCCAGGTGTTGCGATCGACATCACCAACTTCAATACGCACAACTACGTCACCGAGTTCGAGAACCAGAATGGTGCTGGTCGTCGTACCGACCTCAAGGGTTACGAGCTCAACGAAGCGATCTCCAAGCTCACCTCTACTGTGGCTGAGGCGACCGCTGGTGGCACCATTACCTTCAACGTCTACTGGGTAGAGAAGATCTACACTATTACTTATGACGCTGGTAAGGATGCATTCGGCAACGCTGCACCTTCCACCATCGTTATGCCAGCAGACAAGCAGGCAAGCTGGAATTCTTCGAACATCCTGCCTGACACCACCCCAACCTGGGAAGGTTACAAGGCTCCTAAGTGGCAGTATCGCAACTCCGCTGGCCAGCTCGTTACGCTGCCTGCTGGCGCAACCGTTGCAGACATCGCCCTAACCGACGACAACACCACCCCGATCACGCTCTATGCGCTCTGGGAGTCTGACACCGTTCGCATCACCTATGCGGTTCAGACTGGTGGTACTGCAAACAACGCAGCCGGTTCCTTCCTGATCACGGGCCCAAGCTCCAAGTATCAGGACATCGACGCAGTGAACGGCACCCCGTACACCATGACCGCTGCTGCATCCACTGGTTACAAGTTCGTTGGTTGGTATAAGGACGGCGTCCTGCTCACCACCGATCTCACCATGACCCCTGAAAAGGATGGCGACCTGTTCTCCACCTCGACCTACGAGGCACGCTTCACCGCACTCGGCGACATTCAGTACACCATCCAGCACTTCTTCCAGGGTCTTGACGGCACCTACACGCAGAACACCAGCCTCGACGACACCCGTTCTGGCGAAGAGTTCTCCCGCGTTACCGTCTCCAACGACATGATCAAGACCGTTAAGGGCTTCACCTACATGCCTGGCATCACGGGCAGCGTCGAGGTCATTGAGTCCCTGACGGGCGGTCAGATCCTGAAGCTCTTCTACGAGCGCAATGCATACGATGTCTGGGTCACCCCATCTGCTTCTGGCGCAGATGCACCTACTCCGGTTCCGACCCCGACCTACACGAGCACGGGCATCACCCAGGCTCACACTAACCAGAAGTTCGGCGAGAGCCTGGTCCTCCCGACCATCACCGCTCCTTCTGGCTGGAACTTCACCTGGACCGTCTCTTACACCGAGCCCGGTTCTGCTGCAGTCACCACGCAGCTCGGCAATGGCGCAACCTTCACCATGCCTGCTGCTGAAGTTAACATCATCGGCACCTGGACCCGCCTTGGCCACAACGTCTACTTCGTTGCGGGCAACGGCCACGGTACCGTCAATGTCAATGGCGCAACCCTTCCGTTCACCGTTGACCACGGCAAGACCTTGAACGATCCGTCTGCAACGGGTAACGCTGCAGCAAACATCACGGTCACTGCTGACAATGAATGGGCATTCGCTGGCTGGTCTTATGTTGACGCAGAGACCGGCGAGACCAAGACCACCCGCGATCCTGACTCGGTCATCATCCTGGGCGACACCACCTTCACCGCACTCTGGGCACAGACCTTTGCAGTTGTCTTCCACCCAGGCGCTCATGGTGGCACCGGCTTCACCTCCGCTGTTGTCGCTGGTGAAGACATCGAGGCAGGCACCGCAACGGTCGATCAGTTCCCGCTGATCATCGGTGGTCAGAACGTTACTGCAAACGCTCCTGCTGCAACGGGCTTCGAGTTCGTTGGCTGGACCTGGGTCCGCGATGGCCAGACCTATTACTGGCTCGCACCGGGCGCTTCCTACACGGGCGCTGGCATTCCGGGCACCATGGACTTCGAGATCCGCGGCAACGTTGACTTCACCGCTCTGTGGGCAGCTGGCGAACAGGATCTTATCTACAAGCTCGACACTGATGTGCCTCAGTCCTACTGGACGCCGGGCGGCGTTCCTGGCCTCGCAGGTACCACGGGCTCTGAATACACCACCAACCCACGTCCACGCACGGACGAGGTCGTTACCCTGCTCTCCTCTGGCGATGTTGCTCGCGAGGGCTACAGCCTGCGCGGTTGGGCAGTTTGGACCGACTCTAACAACGACGGCGTGATCGACGCGATTGAGCTCGGCAACGTCATCGCTGCGGGCGGCACCTTCAAGATGCCTGCAAACAAGGTTATCCTGGTTCCTGTTTGGGACTTCGAGAGCCTCCAGATCAAGTACGAGATCGCAACGGGCTCCACTGGCCTGGGCACCATCTCGAACACGGTCGAGAACATCACTGACTCCTCGATGCAGTATGCAAAGGGCTCTGTCGCTACCGCGAAGCCTGGTTATACCTTCGACGGTTGGTACACCGACGCTGCCTGCACCACTAAGGTTCCAAGCAGCCGTGTGAAGCCAGTCTATGACGACGATTTCAACCTGGTTGGTTATCAGATCATCCCGGCTCAGCCGCTCGATGGTTGGGTACCCGTCACCTACTACGCTAAGTTCGTTGCAACGAACACTGGTTACAAGGTCGAGTACTACTTCCAGAACGCTGACGGCTCTTACAGCAAGCGTGACGATCTGACCGTTAACTGCACGCACCTGGAAACAGGCGATATCGCATCGGTCACCGATCCGACCAACCACGCATATAACTACAAGCTCGACATGACTCAGTTCCCGGGTTACGTCTTCGACGAGGGCGTGTATGGTTCCGTACTCACCGCTGTTGTCAATGCAGACGGCTCCACGACCCTGAAGCTGTACCACTCCAATGTTCCGTTCAACATCGACTACGTGCTTGGCACTAACGATGAGGGCGAGGCAGGCAAGTGGACCAGCACCCCAGGTCGTCCGGCAGCCATCGGTGGCTCCACCATCACCATCCCGGGCGTTACCCTCGAGGGCATGAAGCACGCTGGTTGGGAGATCTCTTATGTGGATCCGACCACGGGTGACACCAAGACTTCCTTCATCGGCGTGAATGATTCCTTCACCATGCCGCTGGCAGACGTCGTTGCAACGGCGATCTGGGCAAAGGTTGTCGACGTTACCATCGAGTACATCAAGGACAACGGCGAGCGTGAGACCTTCGATACGCAGATCATCACGGCTCCGGGTGTTGTGGGCGATTCCTACACCATTCCTTCCGAGCTCATCAACTCGCACCGTCCAGCTGGTTATAAGTGGAATGGCGGCAACGTCTCCATCGATAAGCTCGTCGCAGGCGACAACCTGATCCAGGTGATCTACGAGATCGTCAAGGATTACAAGGTCATCTTCAATGCCAACACTGGTACGAAGACTGAGACGGTCGGTGGTTACACGGTCGAGTCCATCGTGGCTGACAAGCAGACCCACCCAACCAAGCCTGGTTACACCCTGGCTGGCTGGTCCACGAAGGCTAATGGTTCTGTTGAGCTCACCGCTGACATGACCTATGCACAGCTCGCAGAGCTCATCTTCGGTAAGTTCGACACCACCAACGATGAGCAGATCCTGCGCGACGGTCTGACGGTTTACGCAGTCTGGACCGAGAATGGCGAATACAAGGTCATCTACGACCTGAACAATGATAAGAACACGAACTCCACGATTTTGAAGCCGGTTCCCGATACCCGTGATCCGTTCACTCCGGATCCGATCGAGAACGTGAAGTGGACTCAGTCTGGCTTCAACCTGTTCAGTGATGCAGAGCTCGACGCAGCACCTGCTGGTTACGAGTTCGCTGGCTGGAACACCCAGCGTGACGGCAAGGGCCTCACCATCACTGACGCAACTAAGTACCTTGAAATGTCGAATGCCATCGACAAGAACAATCCTCAGGCGTCCATCACCCTCTACGCTATGTGGAAAGAGATCATCATCAAGATCGAATACACCACCAATGGCGAGGGCGGCACGGTCAACCGCGTGATCGATAACGTGAGCGCAGTTACTGGCCAGCACGTGGGCACTGGTTCTTCCGCTGGCGATCGTCTCCACTCTGTGGCAACGGCAAAGCCTGGCTACCACTTCGTACGCTGGGAGCTTGTCACCGAGAATACGTCTCGACTCATCGGTTTTGATGAGAACGGCTGGCACACCATTCAGAACGACAACAGCGAGATCGTTGTCGAGGAGCCAGGCGAGGACGGACGTCTCGTAGCTGCGAAGTACATGGCGATCTTCGAGAAGAACGCTGATGCGACCATCAACTACGACGTCAATGGCGGCGAAGGCGAGATTCCTTCCACCACCACTTCTTATGGCTTGAATGTGAACCTCCACAATGGCACGGGCATCAAGCGTGGTCACTACACGCTGGTTGGCTGGAACACCGAGGCCGATGGCACCGGTACCGCTTACAAGCTCGGCCAGGGTATGGTAATGCCAGAGGGCGGTTTGAACCTCTACGCAATGTGGGAAGTTGACTCCTATAAGGTCAACGTAAGCAACCGCCACGACGGTGTTGCAGATGTCAACGGTGGCAGCACCAAGGTCGAGTGGGGCCAGCCGCTCCCGCCGGAGTACATCGCGAGCATCTCGCAGACTCCTAAGCCGGGCAGCACCTTCCAGGGTTGGCACTACACCATGACTGACGCTGACACAGGCGAGGTCATCGAAGGTGTGGTTTGGGACCTGAGCGAGCTCACGGTTCTTGGCCCGATCGAGATCGAGGCGCTCTACGAGACCGAGGACATCGTGACCGAGGGCACCACGCTTCCTAAGACTAGCGATGAGTTTGGTCTGATGGGTCTGATCCTCGCGATCGCTCTCGCACTGGTTGCACTTGTGATCTTCCTGATCGCCATCGTGCGCCGCCGCAACGACGAGGACGACACCGACCCTCAGGGTCCTCGCGCAACTCGCCGCGCTGCATTTGACGCAATCGTTCTCGATCGTATCGCTCGCGTAGAGAACGCAGCGCACATTCCTCCCGGAATGGGCGTGAGCAAGGCCTACGGCCTGGTACATAATTTGATTACTCCTGGTATGAGGAACGGACGTATGAACAACGCCAGCCCACGACGAGCTGGCGTTGTTCATGCATATTCCCAGACGCGTCTCTCTCGGGTCGCTGCACCCCATACCGCCGGTTCTTTTTTTGTCTGGGGCTCTTTATTCAAGGCGCGCGTTGCTCTTGGAGTGTTCGCGGCAACGCTTGTGCTTGTCTGCACGCTTGCATTCGCGCCAGGACTTGCCCTTGCTGCTACGGGAGACCCTGGGTCTGGAGCGGCAGGAACCGGACAGTCCACCCAATCGAATACATCCACCCAATCGCACCACACAAACGCAGACCCCGCCACAACCCAGACGGGGTCTTTTAAATCTAAAAGCGTAACTTCTGCCACAAGTTCATCTTCGGCAGGCTCTGTGAGCGCGCAAACTGCCTCGAAATCTGCCGCCCGCGCTACTTCCGCGGCAAGCGCGGCATCCCCGCGCTCTGCTGAAACGAGCGCGGCACCCCAGGTCAGCGCCTCATATGCTTCTTCAAGCGCTTCATCGTGCTCGAGTGCATGCTCGGGCACCACATCTGCAAGCCGTGACGAGATCACGCGCTTGACCGTTCGCAACAGCCTTGCGCATAAGGCAAGCTCAAATGCCGCTAGCGCTCGTTTGACAACCGCGAATGTCCAAACAGCTTCTTCAAGTGCCTCCACAGCCTCTATGAGCGCACGTGCGGGTGCCTATGCGACATACACGTCATCTTCTCAGGGTTCTGCAACTTCCGCGCAGGTAAGCCTGTTAACGGCTTCGAGCGCCAGCCCGAGCGCAGCTGTAGAAGAGGCGCCGAACGTTGTCGCAACCGCATCTCTTGGTGCACGAGCCTCAAATACGACATCTCCTGCCTCGAGCATTGCGCTCGTGGGCGATATCGCTGTAAGCTCTGCTTCCGTTCTCGCAGGTTCCGGCTCTGCCGTGGCCGTTTCAGGCAGTGCAACAGCAAACGCACGTCCTGTAAGCGCTTCGAGCTTGGCTGCGTCATATGCTCGTATGGCCCCTGTGGCCACCTTCGCAGCCACGCCGTCGTTGCTTTCAGCAGCAGCCTCCGGCGCACCGCCTGACACATCCTTTGATGACGTGTCTGACGAAGCGTCAGGCGGATCGCCTGCTGATGTGCTTGACACATCAGAAACACCAGGTGAAACAGGTGATAGCACCTCTGATCCTAACGAAAATGTGGAAAACTCAGACCCCGAGACTCCTACGGGTCCGGTCGATCCTGACCCTGCAGAGCCGGCTGACCCTGATCCTGTGGATCCTTTTGATCCGCTAGAGCCGGCTGACCCCGACCCTGCAGATCCAGTCGATCCTTCAGAGCCTGTGATTCCTACGGAGCCCGAAACTCCGATCGAAAAGCCGTGTACCTACGTGCTGACATTCGACATGAATGGCGGGGCTTTCTCGGGTGATACCTACAAGCCTGCTTCGCCTTCGAACTGCACGGTTGGTAAGGACGAGGTACTGATCAATACCGCTGCTCTTACAAAAGAAGGTCACGAATTCCTCTGCTGGAATACTGATGCTTCTGGCAAGGGCGTTCCGATCCGTGATGGCGAGACGCTCTCTGCCGATATCCTGCGCGCGATGCTCATTGAGACCGCAAGCGACGGCGCGGACGGTTCAACCATTCAACTTTACGCGCAGTGGAACGCTACGGGTACGCAGCCGGTGTTGATCGACACGGAAGTGCCGGATGTGTCGACCACCCCGAACGCACCCGTAGTGTCTCTGCCTTCCCAAAACTTCTCAACCAATCAAACAGCCAGCGTGCTTGGTTCCGCCGCGAATCGCACGCCGACTGTCCGTACAAGTTCGGCCTTTGATGCAGCCCCCGAGGCTGCCGAAGCGACCGACCCGCTTGCTGAAGCGCTCGACATCATCGCCGATACCGAGAATGCTCTCGTACCTCTTCCGCCTGCACTCGAAGTGCTCCCTGCCGCTGCAGAGGAATTCACCACCCTAAGCGCAGAAGCCCTTGCTGGTTTGGAAGATGCAGATGGATTCTTGGGATGGATCGCCAGCATGACACCGGCTGAGGCGACTCAGGCGGCGGGTACTGCGCTTGCGGCGGCAGGTGTAGTGGCGCTCTTGGCGAGCGTTGCAGGGGCGGCTTCATCGTCGCTGGCGCGTCGTCGCGTCGAACGCACAGGCGCACCAAACGCAAATACGCAAGACTAGCGCAGAGCGCATGAAAGAGTAGGGAAGTGCATGGGAGCAACGTCTCCACAACACTCGTGGGTCGACAGGCTCACGCAAGGAAAGAAGTACCACGTGATCCGCGTGGTGCTCTTTGTCGTTGCGTGCGTGCTTGTTGTCACGGCGATGCTCATGCTCTCTTTTACGAACAATCAGCTTAATCGCACTCAGCAGCTTGCCGCTAATATGATCCAGACCGAGCAGCGCGCTGAAGTTCTGCTCATTGCTTCATACAGTGACTCTGATACCGCAACTCAGATGCAGCGTGATGGCGTGGTCGATCTATTGCAGCGCTCGTCGGTTGCTGTTGACGTGGAGTACCTCGATGCACACGCGTGTAACACATCTATGAATGTCGATGATGCGAGCACGTATGGCGCGCGTCTTATGAATAGCGACTGGGGCAAGGCGCTTACTGCTAAGATCACAGCGCACGGCACGTATTCAGCGATCATCTGCCTTGATGACGATGCTCTCTACCTGGTCGAATCCCTTCATGAATCGCTCTTTCCTGAAACGCCTGTTGTGTTCACGGGTATCAATGATGCTGCTCATGCACAACGTATCTTTGATGCAGGGTATGCCACCGGCATCACCGAGTCCTACGATGTGGCGGCTATGGTCGCAACCGCGCAGAAGATGCGCTCAGACGCCACGAGCCTTACCGTGCTCACCGATAACACCGCAACAGGTATTGGCGATCGCGCTCAGTTCGAACAGGCAAGCACCACCTTTGCCGACCTGCCGATCGAGTATGTGAATACCTCCACCATCTCGCGTGCCGAACTGGGACAAGCGGTTTCTGCAGCTACCGAGGATACGATCCTTGTCTATCTGGGAGCCACCACGGATGCTACAGGAAATGCTTATAGCGAGAGCCAGTCTGCCTACTTTGTAGCACAAGCTGCGACACAGCCTGTCTTTGCGATTGGATTTGGTGGCGTGGGCGAAGGCTTCCTCGCATCAAACTTCATCGACTATGAGCTGCAAGGCCAGCGTGCAGGCGAGATCGTCGTCATGGTCTTGAACGGTACGCGACCCGCAGACATCCCGATCGAAGCCTTCGCAAGCGATGGCGCGATCTTCGATTCGCAGGCACTTTCGACCTACGGTATCTCTGGTGCGGCACTCCCATCGAATGCAACGATGCTCAACCAAAGTGGTCTTTCGCTTGATTCCCTGCGTCCGATCTTCTTACCGGTCATGCTGCTTATCTTGGGTATTGCCTGCATCGCGGCGTTTGCGGTGCTGGGCTATCGCCGTACCGCTACTGAGCTTATCGATGTTGTAACACAGCGTAATATGCTCGAGCGCCGTTTCTACACCGACCACGTTACTGACATGCCGAATATGCAGTGGCTCACCGCGTATGCGAGCAGTGAGGCAGCCACGCGCGTGCGCTCCATCGTGGAGGTTGCGCTCTTTGATATGGACAAGATGAATGAAACGCGCGGTGCGGGTACCGCGACCGAGGTCATCAAGATCGTGGCAGAGCGCCTCGATGGTCTTGACAAGATGTTTCTTGTTCGTCCCGATCAAAACGAGTTCATCCTCGGCTTTGACCGTGAGCTCAAGCGCGGCGGCGAATATCTCGACCGCATTGAGTTTTTGCTCAACCAACCTATTGAGCTTGGTGGTCAGACTATCGCGCTCGATCCGTGTGTCGGTGTGTTCAATCGTGAGCGCGGCATGTCCATCGAGCAGATGGTTGCAGGCGTTGAGCTTACGATCAGCCAGGCCGAGACGCTTGGCATGGCAGGCGAGGTCATCTTCTACGACGACGATATGCGACGCGCAGTCGAGGACAAGCTTGAGATCACCGCACGGCTTAAAGACGCGATCGAATCAGACGGCTTCATCGTGGTCTATCAGCCGCAGATCGAGCTTGCCACCAACGAAGTGGTGGGCTACGAAGCACTCGTGCGCCTGCGTGGCGATCTATATCCGCCTGAGCAATTCATTCCGGTTGCAGAAGAGAACGGCCAGATCATCGAGATCGATCGCATCGTTACGAAGAAGGTTGTGCTACAGCTGGCCACATGGAAGAAGCGCAAACAGCGCATGCGCCCGGTATCGATCAATACGTCAGCGGGGTATCTACGCGACGATCATTTCGTTCGTTATGCTACTGCGTTGCTCGATGAACACGGTTTGTCCCACGATCTGCTGCGCGTTGATATTGAAGAGACGCTGTTCTTGAACAACATGGCAAAGGCAAGTGGCTTCATCGAGGAATTGCGTGCGGCAGGCTTCGGCATCGCGATCGATAGCTTTGGCGCAGGGTATACCTCGATCTCACATGTGATGCAGATCCCAGCAGATGTCGTGAAGATCGACCGCTCGCTTACGGCGGCGTTCTTGGCAGGTAACGATGACGATGTGATCGCCAATCTGGTGCGCCTCGTACATGGAGCGAACAAGATTGTGGTGATCGAAGGCGTCGAGACCATCGAGCAGCTGAAGATGTGCCGCGAGATGGATTGCGATGTGGTGCAAGGCTTCCTCTTCTCGGAGCCGTTGTTGCCCGAGCAGGCCGTGCGCTACAAGCCGCAAGATCTTGCGCTGCTGCGATCAAGTGGGACGAGTGGAGCTGCAAATGTTGCCACAACGGGCAATGCCTCTGCTGATGACGCCACGACGGGCGACGCGACGGGTAGTGACGCAGCGGGCAGTGACGTAGTGGGTGCTGACGCGACAGGCAATACCTCTGCGGGTGACGCAGCGGGTAGCGCTTCTGCGGGTGACGCCATGGCGAGCGGTGACGCGGCAGGCAACGCCTCTATGAATGCCGCCACGATGAGTAAAAACACAAGCGGAGCCGCAACTTCTTCTGCGGCAAGGGGCTCTTTTGCAGCTGATGACCGAGCACTCGATGCTCCTGTGCAAGCTGGTGATCCTGGTTCAGAGGACGATACTGCAGCTACGTCTTCTGCGTCTGCCGATGCGAGCGTGATACCTTCAACAGGATCAGCAGGGCTCGATGCGCTCTTCAAGCCAACGAATGCTTCTGCTGATCAGTCCAGCTCAAGCGATTCTGCAAACTGAGCATTTCCTTTCTGCGCCCACAATCCTGAGCGTTGATCGCGCAATGTCCTTGCGCGTGCTACAATCGGATATAACGAAGCACGCGTGCGATGAAGCATTGCTTCTTGCGTTCTGCGATCTTGTGATCGTCCGGGGCAAAAGAACATGCCAGCGCGCAACAAAACGAACTATTGAACGCACCACAAACGAACTACGAATCGCACCATGTCAGAGCATTACCCCGACATATCTTCAGATACTTCTGTAGGCACTTCTAGAGATGATTCTCGAGGTGCCTTCATGGGTGATTCTGCAAGGATCTCTGCAGAGACCTCGGTAGAGACCTCAGTAGGCGACGCCGGCTCTTTTGTCTATGACAGGCTGCCCGATGCGCATCTTGCGCCATTAACTGAGGCGGGAACGTCCTCTGCGGCATCTTCGTCTTCGCCATCTTCGCCAAGCCTCGATTCTATTGCCGATCGAGCTGCGAGCTCATTTACGATCGACGATCTCTCGTTCGATGCTGCTTCTCTTCTGTTGCCGCATTTTTCACCAGTGCCTGCAGTACGCTCGACCTTGCATACTGCGCCACGTTTGCCGATCAGCATCGTCGATGCGCCAGCAAATCCGATTCCCAAGCAAGAATTGCCCTCGACGGCCACAAAACGCGTTGCGCTGAAGCATCAGCACACGAAGTTGCAGGTAACACCGTTGCGCTCGGTGCCCCTGCAGGCGATCCAGACGCACGCGCCGAAGGCTCAGCCGCTTCGTCGCATACCGCTCGGTACTCGCAGCGCACAACTTCCGCCGCTGAGCGCTGCTGCAGAAAACAAGCTCCCACTGCAGGGGGCTGCTTATGCACGCAGGATTCCGCCGCAGGATAGCGCCCCTGGGCGCAAGCGTGGGTCACAAGGCGCCACTCACATGAGCAAGCTTCCGCCACTTGAGCCCTTGTCGAAAGCGAAGGCTCATTCGAGCGCTCTTCCTCCGATGGCTCGTTCGATATCGGGGCAGCAAGGCGTTCTCGGCTTGCATACGGCGTCGCTTCCTTCGGCACGACTCCCCGAAACTCTCAAACCAACAAAACAAGCGCCCGAGCGGCGTCAGAAGCGCCCAGAACCGCTTTTTGCATCAGTTGGTAAGGCTAGTAAATCAGTTAGCAGATCGGCCGGCAAATCTTTCGGCAAGTCAGTTAGCAAATCAACCGGCAAGACCGCGGCTTCGCGCTTGGCGCTGGAGAGCCAAAAGGGTGGCCATAAGTCTTCAGTCGCAAGCCAAGAGCGGGAACGCATGTCTGCGGTTGTGAACCAAAAGAGCGGTCGCAAGTCTCCAGTCGCAAGCCAAGAGCGAGAGCATACTCGCCGCGGATCTGATATGTTCATGCTTGCCGAGCAGCGGCTCCCCATGCAGGGTCAGCAGGTTGAGCTTCATCCTGTTTCGGCTGTTCAACAGCCAGTCCGCACGCGCACGAGCAAGCTCGTCCGCGCTCACGATTGATTTGCTTTTGTCTTTCAATTGATCACATCGAGTGCTTCTTGGTTTTGTAAGGCACAGAGCGAGTGTCAATTACTCAATTTTGCATAATTGCTGGTCAAAAAGGGACATTCAATGGTTAATTTCGAATTATTGACGGCAAGATCACGTTCTGAAATCGAATCTCTCTAAGCTACTATTGAAAGACAGAAACGAAATAGCAGAACTAAGAATGCTAGATCAAAGCATTGGACTATTTTGCGCTTCTGTCCTGCTTGTTCTCTAAAAACGCACTCTAATCACACCTTTTAGTCTCTGAAGCGACTATGTTCGAGATTTGTTCCTGAGCATGGTTGGGTTTGTGTTGGTTTGGCTTGATATGCATGGCCTGTTTTAGCGAAAACAGGCCACTCGGGAAAGCTTGTTCTCGCTTTGGCAAGTCGAGTCTTCGCTGCTTGTATGGATGCAATGCGAATCAGTCGAGGAGGATTCTCATGAAAAAGGCTACCCATATCCCTATGCGATTCTTGATCGTGATGCTCACTGCGCTTGTTGTGGTATTTGCTGCATCTAGCCTCACAGCTCCCAATCAAGCATGTGCGTCAGAAAACGCGGAGGATTCTTCAGCAACTCTTCTAGCGATAGGCCCAGAACAGGCAGGAATTCAAGATCAAAAGCTTGCTTCTGCTTTTTCTACGGGAGAATCGACTACTGAATCAATGGCTGATTCGAGTAAGAACGATATACCCACTATGCAAGATACATGCAGAGACGATACTTCAAGTTTGTCGGAATCAGCAGGACAAGAAGATAAATCAGAACCCGGAAAGCAAACGGAGTTAGAAACCGAATCGCATTCTGTGGAGCAAACCGATCTACAGGGAGGGACAAAAACTCAGCTTCAAATTGATCAGCAAATTGACCCTCAGACAGATTCAACCACAACAGAGAACAAGCCGATCATTACGGGATATGTTGTCATATCGGGCAACACGCGCGTAGGTAGTATGCTTGTTGCTGGCGTAGAGGGTGCGCCAGAAAACGTTCTGTTGAACTATCAATGGTATCGCGGTGATCTTGCTATTGCGCAAGCAACTACAACCGTTTATTACACCGTTACTGCTGATGCGGGTTTTGATATTACTTGTAGGGTGACCGCTCTGAATTACGAAGGAGCTCTCGTTTCAGGCGCAATCAAACCAACTGCGCCGCCTGAATCTCAAGCGTTCGCGGTCTACTCAGACACAGATAAGAGCTTGAGTTTTTACAAGCGTCCTTATGTTCCGAATACTGGTGATACTTTCGCAGGTAAGGCAGTAACCGCAATCTATACCGGTATTGAAACGACTGTTTTCGCCCCAGATGCTATTCCTTGGAGCGATTATGCGCTGAATATTTTGAGTGTACAGGTGGTTGATGAGGTTCAGCCTTTATCAACGGCTTATTGGTTCAGCTTAGGCTTTTGTACAGAAATGGATCTGCGCAGGCTGAACACCTCTCGTGTTACCGATATGGAAGGAATGTTTCTTAATTGCGCTGCGCTCACTTCGCTTGATGTAGGTGCGTTCGATACGTCAAACGTTACGAATATGTCGTGGATGTTCTGCCTTTGTGACAACCTGACTGCGCTCGACCTTTCTTCATGGGATACATCGAATGTTGCGGATATGTCTTTTATGTTCTGGTACTCGTATTCGCTCGAATCAATAGATGTAAGCAGATTCAATACTGCTCAGGTAACGGATTTCACCGCGATGTTCGAGAGTTGTTGGGCGCTCACGTCGATCAATATGTCGAATTGGGATACTTCACGGGCGACCTCGTTTTGGGAGATGTTTACTGATTGTCAGTCTCTCACAATGATCGATGTGTCGAATTTTAATGCCTCGCAGCTCGAGAGCATTGTCTATATGTTTGCGTATTGTCCTTCTTTGACTACGGTCTATGTGGCATCAAGCGTGGACTGGTCGAGTGTTGCTGAATCAGATTTAATGTTCTCAAATAGTCCCAATTTGGTAGGGGGGCTGGGAACCAAGTTCGAAGCAGAGAAAGACGATGCTGCTTATGCGTTAGTCGACGGTCTTGACGGCAGGGCAGGAACTTTTCCGCCGAAAGATAGTTGCGACGA
>UQFK01000001.1:207500-431706 GCA_900540345.1 uncultured Eggerthella sp. | reverse complement strand
TCTTGACGGCAGGCCAGGATATTTCACGCCGAAGATTACAGTGGGATATTTCGATTCTGAAACGGGGACCGTTTCGAATGTGGTTCTTTATGTCTATGGTTTGCAAGCAGCTCAGAGTTCGCTTGAAGGGTTTTGCGGATGGGCGCTTGCGCCAAACGCGTCTTCGCCATCTTTCCTACCAGGCGATGTCATCACATACGATCCTGCAAATATTGGCGATATCGTTCTGTATCCTGTTATTGTTCAAACCTCATCTAAATCCGTTGTTATTTCAGGTGAAACAGAAGTGGGCAAAACGCTCGTCGCAACGCTCACAGGTGCTCCTTCGGATGTAAGTTTCAGTTATCAATGGTATCGCGATGGCGTAGCGATTGACGGCGCGACTTCGACCACGTATGCGCTTGTGCGAGCTGACGCAAAGCACAATATTGTTTGCAAGGTCATGGTGTCCGATCGGCAAATCATCTCCAACACGCTTGGCCCGATAGTGCAAATGATTACCGTGGAATACTGGTCATTTACTGAAGATATGCAGGATGACTATGTCAAGGTTAAAGAAGTAGCTACAGACTATGATTCATTTTCTTTTGATGCGTCTGCGCCGAACGAGTTCCCGGGCTATTCGTTCGACGAGTATTGGAGTGGCGGTTTTTGCGAGATTGTCCAAGAAGGATGGACCGCAGATCAGTTTGTTGAATTGTATGAGCTTGAATTTGCACAGCCATGGGATGGTGTTAGTGCTTTCATCGTGTATGCAAGTTGGAATGTGAAAGTCTATCGACTGTATTTTGCTGATGATAATGGAGTGTTCTCTTCAGTTGTCCTGAATTGGTACAGCGCTATCGAGCCATTGCCTTTGAGTGCTCCAGCTGGGTATGAATTAATGGGTTGGTTTACTGAGAAAGAGGGTGGCTCCAAGGTTAATGCCGATATGAGATATGCCGACTTGGTCGCCAACGATGACGTGATGGAAGCGACCATCTTTGCGCGCTTGAAGCTTTCCGATTCGATCAGCTGTGTTATTTCAGGTGAAACAGAAGTGGGTAAAACGCTCACTGCGGCACTCGTGGGTGTTCCTTCAGGTGCAAGTTTCAGTTATCAATGGTATCGCGATGGCGTAGCGATTGACGGTGCGACTTCGACCACGTATGACCTTGTCTCCGCTGATGGAAATGCGTGTATCACATGCAGGGCTGAAGAAGTGGTGCATAAGGGAGCTCTAACTTCTAATGTGCTTGGCCCAGTGGTTCATTGGGTCACGGTTCAATACTGGTCATATACGGAATCATCACCTTATGAATACACGATCATTCGTACTATGACAGCAAATCTCTACAGCGTCTTCGATCATGCTTTCGACCAGAATAAGGATGACGACATTACGAATGACTATATTGGATTTTGGCATCGTGGGTGGGCAGATGAAGGGTGGATTGAGTATTACGATAGCTCGATTCCTGTAGCAGAATTCACAACGACACTTGACCATATCGCAGCAATCTCTGAGTGGGATGGCGTTGCTCCGATCAACGTGTATTCGTATCTTGACTTGCGCTATATCGAAGTTACGTATATCACTAATGGTTATGAACTTTCCCATGATATTGATCCAGTTAAATTAATAGCATGGACAGGGCGTCCCTGCCTGACGATCGTTTGGCTTGGGCATAAGCTTATTGATTTAAGGGACGATCAGGGAAATTCGATCAATGAAGATATGACCTGCGGATATATCTTGACTGAACTTCTCGGAACGCCTTATGAAGATGTGCTCAATATCCATCTCATTTGGGAGGAGACTGAGTATTATGTGAACTTCGTTTATCCAAATGGGTATGTAACGACCGTAAGCCATGGATATGCTGACAAGATCGTTTTTCCTGATCCTGGCAATTATGCAGATCAGTCGTTTGCTGGGTGGTTTACCGAGGCAAATGGCGCGGGCAAGCAAGTGCAGGAAGGCACGCTCTATTGCACGGTTGCTGTGTATGATTCAGTCGAAGAGATATCGTTATATGCCTATTTCGTATCGAGCGCAAAACAAGCTTTCGCTGTGTATGCAGAAGAAGATAACAGCTTAAGGCTCTACAATCGAGCGGCGCTGCCAAGCGTTGGCGAGGTCTTTGAGTCTAGAGTCGTGACTGCACTCTATACCGGATTTGAATCAAAGGGAGCTCCGTGGAAGGATATTGCTTCAGTTGTTGAGAGCGTTATCGTGGTCGATCAAGGGATTCAGCCTACTACGCTTACAAGTTGGTTTGCAGGTTTTGTTAATTGCACACATATCGATCTCGCAAAGCTTGATACTTCTGAGGCTAAGTATATGGCGAGGATGTTTGAGGATTGCGCAAGCCTTATCGCGATTGATGTTTCAAGTTTTAACACTGCTAAAGTGATCAGCATGGCGGGGATGTTCATGGGTTGCTCGAAGCTTGTTTCGCTTGATCTCTCGAGCTTTGACACGTCGTATGCGAGCAGTATGACGCAAATGTTTCGCGATTGCACAGCGCTTGTTTCGCTTGATCTTTCAAACTTTACGAGCGAACGATTGCAGGCTGTTGTAGGAACTTTCCGAAATTGTTCATCGCTCGTCACAGTTGACATATCAGGCTTTGACTCAAAAAGGCTGATTGCAGCAGAGTGGATGTTTGCTGGTTGTTCGTCGCTGAACAGCATTTATGTTGCCCCTGAGTTCGATATGTCTGACCTTGAGCGGACTGACGATATGTTCGAGGATTGCTTGTTGTTAGCAGGAGGCGAGGGTACAGCATTTAATCCTGGCCTTATCGATGGAACCTATGCTCGTGCTGATGGGGTTAATGGTGAGCCAGGCTATTTTACGGCGAAGACCTCGCTCGAAAGCGCGCAGTCAGATTTGGTCGTCTAGGCTGTGAAATGAGAATAGCTTGGCAAGACCTGCCGAGCTATTCTTCGCTTGCTTGCATGATGGCGACGAAGCGCAAGGCGGCATCGGAGTCATTCATGAGCCCATGCGACTCGCCATCCTTGCAAAACAGCACGTCACCTGCATGAACAGGGTAGGATTCATCGTTGTCTGTGTATAATCCGGCACCCTCATAGATGAAGTACATCTCGCTATCGCCCGAGTGCGTATGCACGCCGATCGAGCAGCCCGGCTCGAGGGTGATGGTCGACGCATACGTCAGCTTCCCATGTAACTGTTCGCCTTGAAGCAGCAGGTCACGAAGGATATATCCCTCACCACCCTGAACATGCTCAGCCTTCGCTACTTCTCGATTTCTTGAGAGAGACATCGTGCATCCTTTCCGATGGTGATCTTTGCCGATAAGCCCTGCATAGTGCAGTTGCCGCGCCTGATTCTGCGCGCTTGTCTTTGCAATTGAGCTTAACACCTCATGCGATGTTGCGCTATCCGCAGCAGCTGATGTCGCCGCCACGTTGCGAATTCCAAGACTGCGTACCTCCACGCGAAGGCTTCTATCTGCAACAGAAAATGTCGTGTCACGTTGTGAAGGCGGACGGTAGCCGCACATGTAGACGGAGCACCATGTACGGCAGACAAATCACTGCAGCGAGACGACGTGCGATTATCGCCCGTGCGGCGACCGGGGATTGTCAGAAAAACGTAAGGTCATCAGCGAGATTGCGTGAGTTTTTCTTCAAATTTTCGTAAGGTTGCGTGCCCATAATGGTCTTATCGATGTTTCGCGTATGAAGGAGAAGCCGAAAATGGGCCTGAAAAGGTCTAAGGCCGCATCTGAGCGCTCGACTCTGTCATACCTGGCTTCCGGTCTGGAAAAGATGGGGGAGGGTGTTGCTGAGCTTCTGTGGCCGACAAGATGTGTTCTGTGTGATGTACCTGGAACACTGTTGTGTGACAAATGTCGCCTTGAGCTTCCTTATATAGACCCACTGCTCACATGCCCGCATTGTGGTCAGGCTCACGGAAGACTGGTATGCGTTGACTGCAACTCTTTCATCGCGGAGCATCGAGGTCCTCAGGCTGGTCGTCAGTCTGCGTTCGATCGTGTACAAGACGTAAGTGTTTCACGGGATCGAGATGTTTCACGCACACAGGGCAGGCTTGTTGAAAGGAGTGTTTCACGGAATTTGAATGTTTCACGCAGGGAAGATGTTGTACAGAACGGAGGTGTTTCACGCAAGGGAAGTGTTTCACAGAGCCAACAGGAAGAACAAGTAGGTTTCGAATTGTTTGATCGGATTTCGTCAGTGTTCGCATTTACGGATCCGAGCAGCAAGCTCATTACCACCTTCAAAGACCGCAAAGAGATTCGACTTGCTGGTGTATTGGCGAGCTTGCTTGCTGACTACATCGACCCAAGATGGGTCATGCCTGGTAGAACTGCGATCGTGGCCATTCCTGCTCGTAAGCAAGCAATTCGAGAGCGCGGGTTTGATCATATGCAGCAGGTGGGCGATCGTCTTGCGCAGCTGACAGGTTTGCCGCTGCTTGATGTGATCGTGCCAAACGAACAAGGTGATCAGCGTGGGCTTTCTGCATTGAGTCGTAAAGAGAACATGAGGAATTCGTTTTTACCAAATCCCTCTTTGAGTGTTGGGGGCTTTATATGTAGGGCGCCGCAGATAAGCGAGTATTCTTACGTCATCCTGATAGATGATGTGCTCACAACGGGTGCGACGCTTATGTCTGCAGCGCTGGTATTAAAGCAGATGGGAGTACAAAAGATCTTTGCGCTTACTGTCGCACGCCTACCCTAAGGTTGCTTGGAGTAAGCACTCATACAGAAACAAGGAGATTTGAAAGGCAGCATACGCACAGGATCGATCGTCCGTATAAGAAGGGCCCGGTCGTACAGAAGTAAGCATACGCACAAGATCATGTATCTACCCAAGCGCGACCATGCGTGCAACGGCTAGGTTTGCAGATACGGTAGATGCGCTCAGATGTTAGATGCGCTCAGCCTTTTCACGTGCTTGGTTGAACTCTTCCACGTCCACAGAGATGCTGTGTTGGATCGGCTTCCAGGCGGCTTTCTTGACCAGTGCAACCAGAGCGATCGGGATATAGGTGAGCATGAAGAAGGGGAAGGTGAACAGGTACTTTATTTTCTTCGCGGTGGTGGAGCGGATATTGTCCCACTCCGTGAAGGTGGTCAGCGCGCCGAATACGAACATGAACAGCGTGTAATTGAACAAACAGAAGAAGATCGATGACAGTGACGAGGTAAGCATCACGCCTGTGGACATGAGCCCTGCGCTTCCCATGATTAAGATGATCGCGTTGAAGATGATCGATACGATGGTCAAGAGCAACGCAGGTGCGATGGTCATGAGCATGTCGTAACACGCGAAACGATGCCCCTTCGGATTGGTGAAAATGCCCTTAACCAGCTTGAATCCATATTTGCCAAATACCTGGTAAAAACCTTTTGCCCAGCGGAAACGCTGATTCCATGAGTCACGAAACGTAATGGGTTGTTCGTCATAGAGCATCGCTGTGGGACAATATGCCACACGATTGCCATGCAGGATGGAATAGGTAGAGAACTCGATGTCTTCGGTTAGTAGATGGAACTTCCATCCACCCATCTCTTCGATGATCTTCGCGCTCACGAAAAAGCCCGTGCCGGATACCGCACAGCTGGTGTTCAGCGTCAATCGCGCTTGGCTCAGGTATTTCGCCTCACGCAAGAACCACACTGCGTAACCTGCAGAGATCCAGTTCGAGCCATAATTCTTGGAATTACGATAGCTGGTCGATGCGATCGCACCGCCGTCGAAGACCTTGTTCATCTCGCGGAAGTAGTTCACATCAAGCACATTGTCGGCATCGAAGATGAAATAGGCCTCGTATTCGTTTTCGGAATAGTGTTCGCGAATGCAGGTGAAGCCATAATCGAGCGCGTAGCCTTTGCCTACATCCTTCGTGTTGAAGCGAGGGAATACGATCGCGCCGGCCTCTTGTGCGATGGCGGCGGTGTTATCCGTGCAGTTGTCAGCTACGACAAAGATGTCGATGAGCTCTTGTGGATAGTTTTGTACGCGGATGCTGTGGATCAAGTCGCCGATAACGGCATTCTCGTTACGTGCTGAGATGACCACGGCATAACGATGGTTCTTCTTCGCGGTTTGCTTTGGCGGCTTGCGCAGAAGTACGACCAGCACATATAACAGCTGATAGCCATAGCAAATTGTGAAAGTGAGGAAGATGCAGAAGTTGAAAACATCCACGAACGAAAGCGTGGATAGCAATTCATCTAACAACCCTGACTCCTTTTTCCTGGCTGCATGCGGAGCGTCTATGCACAAGCATGACCGATCCTTCCCGCAGCCTGCATATTAAATGCATGAGCAGGGAAAACGACCGAAACGCCTTACCGTGCGACAGGTGGTTCGTTCAAGTAGTGATCCTTTGTCGCGCAGCGTACCGTATGGGAATCTTCATTATAGGCTTTTTCGACCTTGCGTGCGGTTTCTTACGTATTCGTCATATAAAATTAAGGTAAAGGGTCTGCTGCATCACCGTGGACTGTCCACTATGCAACAGTTGGCAACATGTGCAGAGCCTCTGTTTTCTTCCGCTCGGTCACCCTGTACCTGAGCCCTAACGAGCTCCTTTGCACATTGCCCTTATGCTTTACTGATATACTAATGAGGTTTCTTTTAGGTCTGTAGTTGCGGAACGTCGTGTGCCTTCGTACCGACGCTCTTAGTCCACGACAGATGCGGTCAAAAGGATCCACGTAAGTTCAGCCGCTGGCTTTGCGCGAGCATCACGAATGTTCGGTGGACCAGCCCTGAACGAGCATGGCGCATTCTAGAGGTAAGTCGTGCCGCTGGCGAGCAACATGGGGTTGCCACAGCGAGCGGATGGCGTCGATGCAGCATGCTTCGCAGAGGTGTTGCACGGCTAAGTCCCAGCATGCAAGTGTGGGGGCAAAGACTAGGTCAGCTAGAAGAAACGCTTGCGATCAGCCCGAATGCGACGGTTGTAACCTTTCTCATGCAGGGCTCTGCACTAAAGAATGTGCATGGTCGCGCCTGAAAAAGAACGAAGCAAGACCAAGGAATGAAGCAAGACAAGAGAGGTCATTCATGAAGAAAGCTTCTAGAACTTCAGCAGATTTGAAGAACCGAGTTGCATCTGCGGCAAGGTCGCTTGCAACGCAAGCTGCCAGTTCGACAGCTGCAAGAAAAGGAAAGACGCAGATGAAAGCTCATCTCTCATACGCGAACACTATGTGTGACACGATTGCCCAGCACTCACAGCGCTCGATCTTGGGCAAGGTTGCGCTTGTCATTGCCACGTTGGTCCTGGCGCTTTGCATGGGCTTGTTGAGCGGTTGTACAGGCGGCGATTATACGCCAGAACCCTCTGAGCAGAAGGTTGACGATTCGCTGCTTCATACACCTGGCACCTTGCGCGTGGGCGTGGACGCATCGAATGCGCCCTATGCCGCTGAATCCCAAGGCGCGATCGTCGGCATCGACGTAGATGTTGCGGCAGCACTTGCTGATGAACTGGGCCTCAAGCTCGAACTGGTAGACGTGGGAACGAACGCTGAGCAGGCTTTCACCTCCGACGATGTCGACATCGTCATGGGCGTTGGCTCTGATGCGCAGAATTGCTGGGTCTCCGAGCCGTACCTCTCTTCGACCATCGTTCTCTTCGCTACTGAAGAGAATGCAAGCGTGCCAAGCACGACCGACGTATTTACTGTTGCGGCACAGGCCTCTTCAATGAGCGCGGTTGAAGTTACCAATCGATTGGGTCAAGATCACCTCGAAGCAACAGCAGATATTCAGGCAGCATTTGACCAGCTCAAAGACGGTTCTGCAAACTATGTTGCGACTGACAGCACGATCGGTTCATACGTGGCACACACTGCTGGCATGACCATCTATCCAGTTGCACTGTTGGCAGAGGCAACGAACTACTGCATTGGTGCTCCCACCACGGCTGCGGGGCTGCAGGATGCGGTGTCCAACGCGTTGAAGACGCTCTCTGATGGCGGAATCCTCAAGCTCATCGATCAAAAATGGCTTGGTACACAACTAGACTTCACCAGCCTCACACTGATCGAGCCTATCCCTGAGCCCGAGCCTGAAGAGGGCGAAGGCGATGAAGCGAATACCTCTGATACCGAGAGCGGTTCCGATTCCGAGAGCGCAAGCTCAAACGAGTAATCCGATCGCATAGGCACGATCCAAACGCCCGAACGTATACGCACGATTCGAACGCATGCGTTGAAGCCTGATCGGCCGACACTTTCATCAGGGAAATTTGTAACGAAAAGTTGACCGCTCTATAAAAAAGTTGTGAGGTTTGTCCTGTCAAACTTGCACGCCCTTTGTCTTTCAGTAGCCTGTTGAAAGATAGTGTCAAGGAGGCTTTTAGCAATGGAAACTTCTCAACAAACACCCAACCCGCAGCCCCAGCCGCCTGCTGGTCAGCCGGTTCAACCCACTTCTCAGCCTGCTGCGAACGCCGCGCCACAGCCAAGTGCGCCAAAGCCTAAGAAGGATCGCAAGAATCTTAAGACCTTCGGCATCGCATTTGCAGGAGCTTTCGTGGCGTGTATCCTCTGCTTAGGAGTGTTCTCGCTGGTCAATGCACAGAATTCTGCTTACACGATCAAAGAGACGAATTCAGGCATCACCATCAATGCCAACACGGACGACATGACGCTGGCCGAGGCCGTTGCTGCTAAAACGCTGCCTTCGGTCGTGAACATCAATGTCTATGCGAACACGGCAAGTCAGAGTTATTCGCCTTTTGGTGCGCTCGGTGGCACGCAAACCCAAGAACTACAGCAAACCTCGCTTGGATCGGGCGTCGTGCTCTCGGCTGATGGCTACATCCTTACAAATAATCACGTGGTCGATGGCGCTGACGCACTCGAGGTCGTCGCAGAGGGCGAAACCTATGAGGCAAAGCTTGTTGGCACCGACCCTTCGAGCGACCTTGCGGTCATCAAGGTCGATGGCGCAACACTCAAGCCAATCGAGATCGGCAACTCTTCCGACCTGGTTGTTGGCGAGTGGGTCATGGCTGCTGGTAGCCCATTTGGCATGGAGCAGTCCGTTTCAACTGGCATCGTTTCGGCAGTGAATCGCTCATATGCTGACGAAGAATCTGGCGCGATCTACACCAACATGATCCAGACTGATGCGGCCATCAATTCGGGCAATTCTGGCGGTGCGCTCGTTGATGCGGAGGGCAAACTGATCGGCATCAATACGCTCATCATGTCCACGAGTGGTACGAGTTCTGGTGTCGGCTTCGCAATCCCTGTTGATTATGCGTTCGGCATCGCAGAGCAGATCATCAAAGGCGAAAGCCCCTCTCATGCGCAGATGGGTGTTTCGATGATTACAGTAAACGACCAGATCGCACAGCGCTTCGGTCTGAACACGACGGAGGGCGCTTACGTGAATTCGCTCGTTCCTGGTGGCGCAGCTGAGAAAGCAGGCCTTAAGGAAGGCGACGTTATCATCAAGGTCGATGGAGAGCCCATCACCAGCTCTTCCGATCTTGTGCTCGCGATTCGTGCGCACAACCCCAATGATCAGGCTACCGTAACCTATATCCGCGATGGCAAGGAAGAGACAGCTACGGTAACGCTCGGTTCCGACTCGTAGTCTACGCGCCTGGGTTATAACCTCGCGTTTGACCTGCAACCTCGCGCTCGAGTCGTAAACCTTGTGCTCGGCTTGCATCTCGTGCTCGAGTCGTAAACCTTGCGTTCGACTTGTGAACTTGCGTTTGACTTGCATCTCGTGCCCGAGTCGTTCACAAGCGAATCAGCTATCCATATCGCTCATGTCGAGCTGCGCATATGTAATTGATGTCAATTTTGCCAGAGTGCGTCATTCTTCGAGTTAGGCGGAGTATAATTCACTCTTGCCTTCGGGTCATTCCCGTTTGTGAGGAACGGATGTCTGTGAACCCACTGGATTGTACAATCCAGTGGGTTTTTGTTTTACTGTCCGCATTGCGGATCGCAATTTCTAACCGATTATCTCCAAAACAGCCTCTCAACACGGTTGCACGCCCTGCCCCCACGCGCTCACCAGTTCATCCCGCACGCCCCCAAGCATCTACCAGTTTTCTGCCTGTATCCAGCCTGTTCGGTCAGTTTTGCAGCGATTTCGCCAAAAATTGCAAGAGAATTGCGTTCGTATGTACACATTCATGCTGAAAACGCGCTGTTTGTGCATACAACCGCAATTCTGCAGCAAAAAAGGAGGGAAAGAGAGCGTGAACGCACTGTTTCCCAGCAAAAACGTGCATACAACCGCATTTCTCTTGCAAAAAATACCCGTTTCGCTGCAAAACTGCATCCGCGTTTGCTCTGCCACGCAAATAACCCCGTGGACAAGCGCTAATGCAACCGCACAGACCTGCACAAACACTGTACTAACGCATAAACTCAAGAAAGGCACAGTTAAGAGCACTGCAATTAAATGCAGTGAAATTAAAAGCAACACAAGAAGAGCAGCGTGAGAGGGGAGGCGCAAGAAGAGCGCCGCGAGAGGAAAAGCACGATAAGAACAGCGCGATTAAAAGACGCGATTCGAAGAAGCGAGGTCAAGAAAGCACGCCCTGCCACATCATGAAAGTTCAGATGCTCGTAAGGAAAACGTGAGATTTACTTGTCATGATTGAAGAGTGGCGATTCTGCTTGGACATACGACAGCACTTTCTTACTGGCGCTCACTGGGTACGGTTACAAGCCCACTCGACCACCGGTGTTTGCTTGGCTCGTCGATCGATCGCAGGAACGCCACATCCCATCTTCAGGTGCAACTCTCAAGCCCTAAAAGCCGTCACGAAAGCATTGAGTATATACATCAGCGCCAAAACTCGCACGTCATCCTAACGAGCAAGCAGCCAAGATCCAGGAAAAAGCTTGCAACCTGCCATACTTACAAGCATCTGCCTCCGTATTCTTGTCAGCAAGCCAATGCTCACTTTCGCCAGGAACCGCTTTTTGTAAGCACTCCAGAATTTTGCTTCTTGCAAATGGCGAGTGTGCTTCCATTTGCGCAGCTCATCGCTCTCGGTTTCGAGCTTTGTGGAACCTATGCTGCTCATGGTGAGCTTACTCAGTACAATGTTCTCGCGCTTACAACGCCCGAAAAGCTGCAGGCATTCCTTGCACGCGCGTCTGGTTTCAAGGGCGTGAAACAGGCCCGGCGAGCTCTGCGCTACATCTTGCCAGCATCTGCTTCCCCGATGGAGACGAATCTCGCAATGTTCCTTACCTTGCCATATGCGCTTGGTGGCTATGGTTTTGAGCAACCTCAGATGAACCGTCGGATCGACATTCCTAACACGGTTAAAAAGCGCAATGCGTCACGGTATTTCAAATGCGATCTGTACTGGGAGAAAGCGAATCTTGCGATCGAGTACGACAGCGATCTCGCGCATGCAGGAATCAATAAGACTGTACATGATGCACTGCGGAGCAGCATTCTGATTTCGCTGGGCATCTCGGTATTGAACGTGACGAAACCGCAGGTCATGAATAGTGCTGCCTTTAATCAGCTCGCTCATTTGATCGCCCACAAGATGAAGAGACGCTTGCAGTACGTCGACCCAGGGTTTACCCAGCGCCATCTCGAACTGCGCAAACTTCTTCTTTTTGATGACGCAGCCTATTTTGATGACGCGGCCTACGGTAGAGAACCGCGTGAAAACAGAGAGGCGTGCAGTAACAAGGAGACATGCAGCAGCGAGTAAAGCGCATGATGGTAGTGGGTTGCGTGGTCGCGAAGAATTGCATGGCGGTACACAAGCATGATCCACCCCAGAGTCGCATGATGACAGAAGACCGTATACCTCCAGAAAGGTTAGAAGCCACTTGCGAGCCGTGCGCTCACCTTCTTTTTGCAGTAGTTTTGCCAAAAATTGCAGGAGATTTTCGCTTGTAGATACAAACGCGCGCCGAAAAGACGCTGTTTGTGCGTACAAACGCAATCTTGCAGCAGGATTTGGTACGTGTGGCTCCTAAATTGCGTTTTTGAAGCCAAAAGTGTGCATACAATCGCATTTCTCTTGCAAAAAACGCCCGATTTACTGCAAAACGATGAACCCGCAGGCATTTTGAGTGGATCATCCCGTCGTCCTGAAGTGCACAAGGCTTTTGCCATTCACTTCCTACAGCCACACCGGCCGCCCACGAGTGCACGAATTATGCGTATGGTTGGAATTTCGCTCACCTTCTTCGAACTGAGCAGGCGATGGGGTAATATGGACGAAGTGTTTCCTTAGAAAGAAGGACGCGAGCCTGCGCGCGTCAATGTGCGATGAGCCGCGGCCTTGTTGGAAAGGGTTCGTATGGATTCGGATTACAAGTACAAACGCGTGCTGCTCAAGCTCTCGGGCGAGGCCCTGATGGGTGAAGCTGGTTATGGCATCGACCCGAAAGTGGTCGAGGAGCTGGCCGTTCAGATCAAGAAGATCGTGGACGATGGCATCGAGCTTGCCGTCACGGTCGGCGGCGGCAATATCTTCCGCGGCCTGGCTGGTTCCGCGCAAGGCATGGATCGCGCTCATGCTGACTACATCGGCATGCTCGCAACCTGTATGAACGCCCTCGCGCTCCAAGATGCTTTCGAGCGACACGACATCCCAACGCGCGTTATGAGCGCTATCGAGATGCGCCAGGTCTCCGAGCCCTATATTCGCCGCCGAGCAACGCATCACCTCGAGAAAGGCTATGTTGTCATCTTCGCAGCAGGCACGGGCAATCCTTATTTCACTACAGATACCACAGCAGCTCTGCGTGCGCTCGAGATCAATGCAGAATGCCTGATGAAGGCTACGAAAGTCGACGGAATCTACGACGACGATCCTGTTACGCATCCTGATGCCAAGCGCTTCGAGACTATCAGCTATATCGACGTGTTGGCCAAGGGCTTGCATGTTATGGACTCGACCGCAACATCGTTGTGCATGGATAACGACCTGCCGATCCTTGTTTTCGACCTTACGGTGCCAGGTAACATCTCACGCATCCTCAAGGGCGAGAATATCGGCACTACGGTCACGGCAGCCGGGACAGAGGCGAACTAGCCTCACCTGCGCAGCCCGGTCTGTCCGCGCACCTTGTAAGACCTGCGCAACCCGACGCGGCTTGGGCTCGAGCGGGCTATCATCCGGGGCTCGCACGCTGCGCGATCGCACGAACTGCGTGACTTACGCTTGTGTGCCTCGCGCAACCCATGCGCGCAGCCATGTGCGTGAACAAGTTGCACGCGCCAAGCGTCGCAACGCGCTACAATAGTAAGCTACAGGCGCAAACCGCTAAGCGACGACATTTCGCGCGACGGTGCTCTGTAAAGCAGTAGTCCATCAGGGCTCTGCGCCAAAATATCGTCCGCGTGGCGCGCGGGCATCATATGAAATCGCTCACCAGGCGCTCAACTAGGGGAGGAAGTATGGTAAACGACATCAAAGAGGCCGCAAAGAAACGCATGGACGGCGTTATCGACCAGCTGAACAGCAACCTTTCGCAGGTTCGCACTGGTCGCGCCAACGCTATGATCCTCGATCGTGTGAAAGCCGAATACTACGGCACCCTCACGCCCGTCAATCAGATGGCGGCCATCAAGACTCCCGATGCGCACACGCTCGTCATCGAGCCCTGGGATAAAAGCGCGCTCGGCGCCATCGAACAGGCGATCATGAAGTCCGACCTGGGCGTTTCTCCGAACAACGACGGCTCGGTCATTCGCCTGCCCTTCCCGCAACTCACCGAAGAGCGCCGCAAGGAACTTGCGAAGCAGTGCAAGGAATTTGCGGAAGAGGCACGCATCGCCGTGCGCAACGCTCGTCGCGACGCAAACCAGAGCATCGACAAGATGGTGAAGGACGACAATCTTCCTGAAGACGAAAAACGTCGCGCCGAAGAGGAGATCCAGAAGCTCACCGACTCCTACATCGGCAACATCGACGACATCTTGAAGAAAAAAGAATCCGAGGTCATGTCCATCTAGCGCGACCAACTGATCGTGTCTATCTGATCGCGAACGAGGCTCCGCTGAATGAGACAATCGCTGGACTACATCTTCCCCGATCCGCCCGCAGGGCTCGATGCGCATGCGCTTGACCAGAGCCGTATCCCGCGTCATATAGCGGTGATTATGGACGGCAACGGCCGCTGGGCTAAAAAGCGCGCGCTCAATCGCCTGAAGGGCCACAAAGCGGGCATCGAAGCGGTGCGCGAGACTATTCGTTGCGCGAATGACCTGGGCGTAGACTATCTCACTATCTATTCCTTCTCGACCGAGAACTGGAAGCGTCCGCAAGATGAAGTGAGCGGGCTCATGGAGCTTTTTGCAAAGACCATGCTCGCTGAAGTCGATGGCCTTCATGAAGAACACGTGCGCGTGCGTACGATCGGCGATCTTTCAGCTCTGCCACAAGAGACACGGGATGCATTCGACGCTGCCTGGGAAAAGACCAAGGACAACGACGGCATGACGTTGGTGGTTGCGGTGAATTACGGGAGCCGCCAAGAGATCCTGCATGCTACCAGCGAATGCATACAGCGCGGTGTAGCTGCAGCTTTGGCGGCATATAGCGACAAAGAAGCTGCGGAGCCCACCGGACAGGACGCTGAAGCACCCACCAAACAGGACGCTGAAGCACCTACCAAACAGGATGCTGCGGCACTTACCAAACAGGCGAGCGAAGTGGCGATCGCGGATGCGATCAAAGCCGCTATCGATGAAGCACTGCCGAATGAAGAAGCGTTTGAAAGCGCGCTCTATACGGCAGGTATTCCCGATCCTGACCTGCTCATTCGCACATCAGGCGAGATGCGCGTCAGCAATTTCTTGCTCTGGCAGATTGCCTACACTGAGTTCTATTGCTCAGAGGTACTCTGGCCCGATTTCAATCGCTACGAACTCTTGCGCGCGTTACTCGACTATCAGCAGCGCGATCGTCGCTTTGGGGCGGTGTAGCACATGCCAACCGAACGAGTTCGCCGCACTTTCACGCATGTCGATGCCGATGGCAACGTGGTCGAGTCGCGTGAAGAGATTATCTTGAAGCGCGGCCAGCATGAAGAGCCGAAGCGTCGCACCGTGCTCAAACAAAAGATGCTCAACAAAACGCCGCGTAAACTGCAAAATCCTTCTAACCTACAGGTTCGTGTCCGCACAGGCGCGATTTATATTGCGCTTACGGTTATCTGCATCATCGCATCGAACGCGACCACTGCGCTTTATCTGGCTGCACTCTCGGCTATTTGTGCCGGGGAATTCTACTACATGCTCCGCTCCGACGCTAAGTTGCCTAACGAATTCCTAGGGATTGTCGCGTCTGCATCATTTCCCCTGGTAATGTGGCTTTTTGGCATCAACGGTCTTATTATCGTGATGGCTTTGTTCATCATCGTGCTACTTGTGTGGTACGTCTTTTGGCTTCATGCGCGTATCACAGACGTTGCAGTGAGCCTTTTCGGTGCTACCTACACCGGCCTGCTCATGTCATCAGCTATGCTCATTCGCATGTCGCTGCCAGAGTTTTGGGGCGGCGTGCTCATCTTGGGGATCTTTTGCAGCGTGTGGGGCAACGACGCCTTCGCCTATCTGATTGGCTCGAAGATCGGAAAGCACAAGATGACACCGCAGGTCAGCCCCAAGAAAAGCTGGGAAGGTTTCTTTGCTGGCCTTATCTTCTCGATGGCGTTCTGGTGCTTATTCCCGCTCATTCCGGGTGTTTCGATGACCATTATCCAAGCGCTCATCTTCGGTGCGATCTGTGGTTGCCTCGGTGTGATCGGTGACCTGGTCGAAAGCCGCATCAAACGCAATTCTGGTTTCAAGGATTCAGGCACTATCATGCCTGGTCATGGTGGTCTGCTCGATCGCTGTGATTCGCAATTCTTGGTCACGCTTGGCTCGTCTATGCTGCTCATCTTTGGTCAGTGCATTCCATTCGTCTTTTCAGGAACAGGCCTTCTGTTCTCCTAGTGAAATCAACCTATGAACAGGGGAAATATGACTGATACAGGTCAAAGCTCATCAACGCTTCGCCCCAAACGTATTGCGGTCTTGGGCTCGACCGGCTCAATTGGTACCCAGACGCTCGATGTAGCACGCAAGCATCCCGAATTCATCGAGGTCGTTGCCCTGAGCGCGAACACGCAAGCCCAGGTCATGCTCGATCAAGCACGCGAATTCAAGGTGAAGCATGCGGTGTTAGCCGATAAGGATTTGTGTGACACTTGGCGAGCGCGCTTTGCCGAAGTTGGTACCGAACTTCATGCTGGTGCTGATGCCCTGGTTGATCTTTGCGCGCTTCCTGAGGTTGATATGGTTGTGAATGCCCTGGTCGGAGCTGCAGGTATGCGCGCGAGCTACGCGGCGCTCACTGCGGGCAAACAACTTGCACTTGCAAACAAGGAATCACTGGTAGTGGGTGGCGATGTGCTCATGCCGCTCTCGAATCACACTACGCTTCTGCCGATCGATTCAGAGCATGGCGCGATCTATCAATGTCTGCTCGGCGAAGATCCGCGTGAAGTAACACGCTTGTGGGTCACCGCGTCAGGTGGACCGTTTCGTGGCAAGAAGCGGTCGGATCTCAAAGATATAACGCCAGATCAAGCCCTCAGTCATCCCACATGGAACATGGGGCGCAAGATCTCGATCGACTCCTCAACGCTCATGAACAAAGGTCTCGAGGTTATCGAGGCGCATCATCTATTCAATATGCCCTACGACAAGATCGCTGTTGTGGTACAGCCACAAAGTGCGATCCATTCGATGGTCGAATTCACGGATGGATCAGTCAAGGCACATCTCGGCACCACCGACATGCGCATCCCGATTCAGTTTGCGCTCAGCTATCCCGCACGGTGGTCGGCACCAGTTACGCCACTCGATTTCCGCACACTCGGATCGCTCCAATTTGAGGCGCCTGACCTGGAGACATTCCGTTGTCTTGCTCTGGCTATCGAGGCGGGAAAGACAGGCGGCACTCTGCCGGCGGTCATGAATGCAGCCAACGAGATCGCAGTCGCTGCTTTTCTTGACCAGCGCATTGCGTATCTTGGTATCGCTGACCTGGTCGAGCAAGCGATGGATCACGCTGTGTCACAAGGTATTCAGCCAGCTGAGAGTATTGATCAGCTGCTCGAAATCGATGCTGCCACGCGTGCTTATACTCGTGCTTTGATCTAGCCGTGATTTTGTAAAACTTGCGGCGTTCACCGCGCCTTCACCCAGCGAGTCGCACACACTCCTATAATAGCCCCATGGATATTCTCATTACGATTCTCATAGCAACGCTCGTTCTTGGTTTCCTCGTGTTCATACACGAAGGCGGCCATTTTCTTGCTGCACGGGCCTTTGGTGTTCGCGTCAGTGAATTCATGATCGGCCTTCCTGGTCCGAGTATTGGTTTCACCTGGCGAGGCACGCGTTTTGGCGTGACAGCGGTGCCTTTGGGTGGCTATGCGGCTGTGTGTGGCATGGGCACGGGCGAGGAAAGTCCGCATCTGAAAGAAGTGCTCGGCTTCATGTACGATCGCGGCACAGCAGAAATGGAAGACGTTGCCGAAGCGCTGGGCATCACCGACGATGAAGCATATCAGGCTCTTGAAGAGCTTTGCGAATGGGGAAGTCTAAAGCGTCCCACACGGCGTGATAAGCTCAACACCTACCGCACGCCTGCGATGGCGGCGCATACGGAAGCGGGGCAGAAGTTTCCTGCTCGTGAACTGGGTAAACCAGACCCTATTGAAGATCTAGATGCCTTTTTTGCTGCCGAGAGGAAGCAGCAGTATCGCACGTTGCCTTTCTGGAAGCGTGTTACGATCTTGCTCGCAGGCCCCTTCATGAACCTGCTCTTTGCCATGATCGTCTTTGTCATCATTTATTCTTGTGTTGGCGTTGATCTGCAGATGCAAAGCGGGGAAGTCGTGCATTATGTCTTGCCGCCTCTCGACGCGATCGTGGCTGGGTTCAAGTACATCGGCATGGTCGCTGTAGCGATCTTGGGCCTGTTCAACCCCGCAACCGCGGCTGATACCGTATCGAATTCCACCTCGATCATTGGCATCGCAGTGCTCTCAAAAACAGCCTTTGAAGCGGGCTTTCTCAGCTTGCTTTCCTTTTCAGCGGTTATTTCGGTGTCGCTCGGTCTAGCGAACATGCTGCCCATCCCGCCGCTTGATGGCGGCCGCTTCGTCGTCGAGATCTATCAGAAGATCCGCCGCCGTAACATCTCGATTCGCGCATTGAATTACCTTAGTGTGGCGGGCATGTGCTTGTTCTTCGCCTTCTTCATATTCATGGCAAATCAGGACATTCAGCGATTCGTTTTCGGAAACTGGGGTTAGGAACGCTTTTGAACAGCGAGAACACAATCGTGGAACAATCAAGCCCCAAGTCTGCGGAACAATCAGGCTCTAAACCTGTGGAGCAATCAAGCCCCAAGCTTATGGAACAGTTAAGCCCCAAGCCGAACACTCTGACCAATCGTGTTTGGGTAGGCGATGTTCCCATCGGTGCAGGGGCTCCTTGTGCGGTGCAATCTATGTTGAACTTGCCGCTCGCAAACGTCGAACAGAATCTTGAACAGATCGAGCGCGTTGCTCAAGCAGGGTGTGATATCATTCGCATCGCGATTCCTCATGCGTCTGACCTGGACTTCTTCGAGCAAATCTGCGTGCGCTCGCCTTTGCCAGTGGTTGCCGATATCCATTTCAGCGCCGATCTTGCCATCGAAGCCGCACGTCGCGGTGCCGCGAAGCTGCGTATCAATCCTGGTAATATCGGTGGCCTTGATGCTACTATTCCTGTTCTTAAAGCAGCAGCTCAAGCAGGCATTCCCATTCGTATCGGGGTGAATGCAGGCTCTCTTGATGCTAAGCTACGCGACGATGCATCGTTATCGCTGCCCCAGAAGCTCGCCGCATCCGCGCGCGAATATGTCGAATTTTGTGAATCACAAGGCTTCACTGACCTGGTGGTTTCTGCTAAAGCTCACGATGTTCCTACCACCGTCGAGACCTATCGTATTATCTCGCAAGAGCTTGCTCACATTCCGCTTCATATTGGTATCACTGAGGCAGGAACCCTCTTCCAGGGGCTCATAAAATCTGCTTCTGGCCTGGGGATACTTCTCGATGAAGGCATTGGCGATACTATGCGTATCTCGCTTACCGACGATCCGGTCGAGGAAGTGCGCGCAGCTTGGGTGCTGCTTGGCTCGCTCGGACTGCGCCTGCGCTATCCCGAGCTCATCAGCTGTCCCACCTGTGGCCGCTGCAAGGTTGACTTGATCGGTCTTGCCAAGCAGGTAGAGGCTCGTTTGCAACATGTGGCACGTCCGCTTCGTGTCGCTGTGATGGGCTGCGTGGTGAACGGTCCGGGTGAAGCGAAAGATGCCGATATCGGTGTTGCCTGCGGTGATGGCAAAGGTGTTATTTTCGCAGGTGGCGAGGTTATTCGGAAGGTATCCGAGCCACAGATCGTCGACGAGCTTTTCACCGAGATCGGTAAGCTGCCGTAACACCGAAACGCTTCGGCGAATCTCGCGCCAACTGATACAATAATCAAAAAGCACGACGAAGCACATACACGAGAGGAAGCGTTATTTCATGAACGAGATTCTCTACATGTCCAACCTATATGCCCCGACTTTGAAGGAAGATCCGGCCGATGCCGAGATCGTATCTCATAAATTGCTGATGCGAGCAGGCATGATTCGTAAGGTTGCATCGGGTATCTACGCATTTCTTCCGCTTGGCATGCGTGTGCTTTCCAAGATCGAAGACATCGTCCGTGAGGAAATGAATGCCACTGGCGCGCAAGAGATTCTTATGCCGGCTCTTCAGCCTGCAGAATTGTGGCTCGAATCGGGCCGTTGGGACGATTATGGTCCCGAGCTCATGCGCTTGAACGACCGTCATGATCACGGGTTTTGCCTCGGACCAACGCATGAAGAGCTCATCACCGCGCTCGTACGCAATGAATTGCGCAGCTATCGCCAGCTGCCATGCACGCTTTATCAGATCCAAACGAAGTATCGTGACGAGATCCGTCCGCGCTTCGGTCTGCTTCGTAGCCGCGAATTCATCATGAAGGATGCGTATAGCTTCCATGCTGATGTCGAATCGCTTCAAGAGACGTATGACCAGATGAGCGAGGCATATGGCGCGATCTGCGAACGATGCGGGCTCGATTACCGTCCGGTCGAGGCCGATTCTGGCCAGATCGGCGGCAAGGTCACCACGGAATTCATGGCGCTCGCCGATGCAGGCGAAGCAGAGCTCGTTTATTGTCCGAGCTGCGATTATGCAGCGAATACCGAGGTCGCCGAATGTATCACGCGTCCGCTCGTCCACGATGTCGCCGTCATGGAGAAGATCTCTACCCCAGGTGTTACCACCATCGCCGCGCTTGCTGAATTCCTTGGCATCGACGAGGCTGCTACGGTGAAGGCACTGGTAGGAAAAGATGCAAAAGGCCAGGTTGTTGCACTGTTCATACCGGGCGATCACGAGCTTAACGAGCTGAAGGCCTCCCGCGTGTTCGAAGGGTTCGAGCTGCTCACCGATGAAGAGCTCGAGGCCACAGGCCTGCCGAAGGGCTCGATCGGCCCAGTCGGCGTACCCGAGGGTATCCTTGTTGCAGCTGATAGCAATCTTGAGGACGTGAAACGCTGGGTAGTCGGCGCGAACGAAGACGGTTTTCATTATGTTGGCGCAACTCAGGATGTAGACTTCAAGGTCGACCTGTTCGCTGACTTCTCGACTGCAAAGCCGGGTGATATCTGCCCGAACTGTGCATCCAAGCTCGATGGCGCGCGCGGTATCGAAGTTTCGCAGGTCTTTCAGCTTGGCGATAAGTATTCTAAAGCGCTCGGTGCGGTTTTCTCTGCCGAAGACGGCACTGACCAGCCATTTCTTATGGGTTGCTACGGCGTAGGCGTCACGCGTACGCTTGCTGCGGTGGTCGAGCAGCACAATGATGAATATGGCATCATGTGGCCACCTTCTGTTGCGCCAGCTCATGTGTGCATTATTCCGCTCTCAGTGGGCGATGACGAGGTTTACCCGATGGCATTGCGCATTGCTCAGACGCTTCGTGATACCTTCCCGCATCTCGAGATCGTCATCGACGATCGCGATGAACGCCCTGGTGTGAAGTTCGCCGATGCCGACCTGATTGGTTGGCCTACGCAGATCATCGTTGGAAAACGCGGACTCAAGAACAACAGCATCGAGGTAAAGCGCCGCTCAACAGGGGAAAAATTCGATGTCAGCCTCGATTCGCTGAAAGATGGCTTGAATTATCTGAACCGATATAAGCAGGCTCGCTCTGGTCGAGCTCCGCGCGTTAGCTAGTAGCGCTTCGACATACCTATATATAGTATGAAAAAGATCAAGAACGCACAGTCAAGCGAGCTTGTTCGAGTGCCAAAGAGCAAGCTCGAAAGACGCTCGTCGCAAAGACTTCCTGAACTGCTCGCACCTGCAGGTGGCTTCGAACAGTTGCATTACGCACTCTATTTTGGGGCGGATGCGGTCTATCTCGCGTGCGATAAGTTCGGCTTGCGCCAACGTGCGCAGAATTTTTCGCTTGAAGATATTCCGAAGGCAGTGCAATTTGCTCATGAGGCAGGGGCACGAGTGTACGTGACGCTTAATGCCTACCTGCACGATCGCGATCTTGCGGATCTTCCGGAATACCTCCAAGCGCTCGAAGCGGCAAATGTCGACGCTGTTATCGTGAGTGACCTGGGGGTTCTTTCTCTTGTACGTGAATACGCTCCCTCGGTTGATATTCATGTTTCAACACAGGCTTCGGTTTCAAACGTTGCTGCAGCGCGTATGTGGCATCAGCTTGGAGCGAAGCGCATTGTAGTAGCGCGCGAGATGTCTCTTTCCGAAATAGCGCAGCTCAAACGTGAATTGCCTGAAGTCGAGCTTGAGGTGTTCGTCCAAGGCGCAATGTGCATGGCGATCTCGGGACGCTGTCTGATCAGCGATTTTCTTGCAGATCGAAGCGCTAACCAGGGGCATTGCGTACAACCATGTCGTTGGAGTTATCGCCTTGAAGAGCAGTCCCGTCCCGGTGAGTATTTCCCGGTCGAAGAGGACAGCAACGGCACCTATCTCATGAATTCGAAAGACCTGAATATGCTGGCCCATCTCGATGATCTGATCGATGCAGGCGTTGATTCGATCAAGATCGAGGGGCGCGTAAAGAAGGCGTTCTATGTGGCTACGGTCGTGAATGCCTATCGTCATGTGCTTGATGGGGAAGACCCGGCGCAGTGGGAAACGGAGCTTGATCGCATTTCCCATCGACCCTATTCGACAGGTTTCTTCTACGGGGACGCTCAGCAGTCGTTTGATGATGACATCTATGTCCAGCTCTACGATTGGGTTGCGGAGGTCGCTACTTCCAAACCGCTTGAAGATGGAACATGGCGAACGATCGTCTATTGTCGAAATCGTTTCTATGAAGGCGACGTGCTTGAGCTATTGAGCCCTCATCGTGAAGTGACAACTATTCCGGTCATAGATCTTGAAGAAGTATTCTTTGCCGATAATGCGACCGAGAGAACAAGCCCGACTTCTTTGCCACTCACGGCGAGTGATGAAGCGCCTTCAATCGGCGAAGAAGTGAATGCACTCCCTGTCGAAGTTGCCAATAAGGCAATGGGCGCTTATGCATTTGTTACTCCAATCGAATTGCAGCGCTCCGACATCCTCCGCGCAAAGCGCCGGGACCCGTCTCGCAAGAACTGAAACACAGCTAACCACATCTGCCGTCATATCTGTGAGACAGGTGAGCACATTTTTCAAAGCCATTTTCAATAAAATTAGGCTTCTTATGGAAAATTCGACTCGAAACAACTCATCTGAGATCAAAAATCGCCGAAAAAAATTTCCTCTTTAGGTGGAAATGAAGCTCCTCTTCGGGGTTTGAGACTCGTTTTGCGACCCCGAAAGCCTTTTGCGGCCATCGGGCAGGGCTGAGTCGAATCGGGCCTCTCACAGGGTTTACAGCGGCGCTGCATCAACGTCATGCGATGTTGCTATCAGAATATAGAAACCCTGATAAACATCGGTTTATAGGTCTCTTCTCTGGATCATCTTTAGGCATCACAAGAGACGTTTTTCTCGTCAGTTCAAAGGGATGCTATCACTCGTTTTCGAGTTTACAGGGTTGTGCTATCCATCTTTTCTGCTCGATTGCCAATTTTTGCAAAAAAATTTCCAAAGAGGCAAAAATTTTTTTCAGAAGGAGCATTTTTGGGCCTTCGGATGCCCTCTTCGATTTTGTAGCACTCGAAGAACACACTTTTTGAAATTTGAAATTGATTTGCTTGCGAAAAAAAGTTTCTTTAGGTAAACAAAAACGTCATTTTTCGTTTGCTCGTCAAAAAAGTCATTTTTTGGCAAAAAATAGCAAAATGCGGCCTATTTTCATCAGTTGTCTCGATCAAGGCTTAAACTTTGGACAAACTAAGCAATATGTCCCTAGGACAAAATGGAACATACGTCCGAAATACCAGTTCAAATAGGGTATGAAAATTATGAATCTTTCAAAAAAAGTTTAAGATTGAATCGCGAAAACAACTCGATTTTCACTAAAACCCCAGGTCGCTGTCTTCGAGGTGTTTTCAAGGCTCCAAAGCCCCTTAAACGCCCCAAAATGGCGCAAGTTTTGCATTCTAAAACCCTCATTTAGGGCTCGCGAGGCCTTAGAACGGCTCTGAAAGCGCTCATTTAACGTTTCCCCAGTTCAGAGCTTAGTGATTCATATTCGTATCTTCGATCAAGAACAACCGATCGGCGCGTTCGGTTTCAGGCTTTTCTTGTTATACGCTAAAAATCATGGATTTACCTGGTGAAATGTATCTCATGAAGTTTTCGCAGAGGGAAAAGGCGGTTTTGTGTGACCGCTGTGTTCTTTGGCACTATTATGCGAAACGATCACGAAGGGGGATCATATGGGAAGAAAAGCTGAAGAAGCGCTTGAACTGGCAACGATCGACGATTTGATCGCATATCTGCGTGAAACGCACTCAGCATATATGCAAACAGGAGCTGAAACATTCTATTTGACCGACGCCAACGACATCTACTGGCGTGCACAAGACACGAATCAATTGAATGAAAAAGACCACTTCATCGACTGCTCTGAGCTTGTTCCGACTTTGAGCGAGTTCGTGGATCTGCCGTTTGTGGAGGGCAAATCGATCCGGGATGTGTTCGACTCCTCATCTTTTTTCGCTTCGATCAAAATTGAAGGGCAGGGCACTCCTGTACCTGTGATATAATATTCGAGCTTTAACGGGGCATTAGCTCAGCTGGGAGAGCGCATGGCTGGCAGCCATGAGGTCAGGGGTTCGATCCCCCTATGCTCCACCAATTAGAATACGACCACCCACCGGGTGGTCGTTTTTTATGCCTCAAAACCCTAAATATAGGCAAAAGTGCTATTTACCTGGTGTTCCGCGCATGTCACAAAAGAAGCGCGGTGAAGGCGCGGCATGTGCCGCGCTGTGTTCGCTTAAGGCGCGGAGTGTGTGATCCGGGTATCAAAATGGGCAAATTGAGTCGAATTTGAGCCCATTTTCACCTTTTGAGATCCAGCGCAAGAAAGCAGGTTGCTTGCATTCTCAAGATGTTCACCCCAAAAATTGTGAAGAAATGTGTCAAATTGCAAGAAAGAAAGCACCAGGTCTATACAGGTTTATATACAAAAATGCGGTTTTTGTGTATTCATTGCTAAATTTCCTGTTGATTTTCCGTTACTGACCCGTTATCATGGCTTTGTTTTGGGACTACTATACCCAAATTCGGGTTTATAGCAGCTACAAAACCACTGGATGTGTTCCAGTGTGCTACTTCAAAAAAGCGCTTACCACCTGGTAAAAGAGCTTTTAGCGATGCAAAATCTTCAATATCATTCCCCGCATCGCATCCGCCAATTTTGGTCTTAGGGTTGGCTTTGAAACGAAGCCACCTTTGGATATAAACGGTTCGAGAGTCGAAAGATCCTCGCCATTCGCACCGCGAATGCCTGTCTGAGCAGGAAAAACATTCGAAGCGCGGAAGGGAAGATCAGCCGACAAAAGTCGAAAAAGAGGGAAACAAAATGAAAGCCAAGGCAAGAAGGAGATTGAGCGGTCTCGCAAGACTGTGCCTCTGTTTCACAGTGGCATTTACGCTCGCTATGCCGTATACCGGCGCAAAAGCATACGCGATGGATGAGTTACTGAACAGCAGTAACGTCGGACTCGTCGCATTCTCTTCTGATGCCCAGGCTTCTAACCTTTCCCTCGCTGAAGCCAAGGCAGCTCTCGATACCGCGAACCAGAACAAGGCGGAAGCCGCAGCGAACAAAGAAGAAGCTCAGAAAGCGCTGGATTCGGCTACTGCTACGTATAACCAGGCTGCATCAGCACACACTGTTGCGTCTCAGGCCGCTACTCAGGCCGAAACTGAGGCGAACAAGGCGATCAACGATGTCGTCAGTGCTACACAAGCTGAAGTTGCCGCAGCTGAAGAGCGTGTTCAGGAAGCATACGAGGCACACCAGACCGCTGTAGAGAATCAGCAAAAAGCACAAGTTGCGCTTCAAAATGCACAAGCTGCATTTGATGAGGCAAAAGCTAACTACGATAACGCCATCAATAGTTCAGGTAATACTGAGCTCCAGCAGGCCGCAGCACAGTTGGCGCAAGCAGAGAAGGCCCTTCAAGAGGCGGAAAACAAATACACCTCATTGCAGGACGCTTATCTGTCTGCCGACAAATCACGTAATGAAGCTGCAGCTGCTGTAACCGCTGCGCGTGACAAGGTTACTGCTGCCCAAGAAGCCGCAACTGCTGCCTCTAATAAGGTGGCAAGTGCTCAAGCCGATCTCGCAGCCGCTCAGGAGCGCCTGAATGCTGCAGGGGGCGACGACTCAGCCGATCTCCAGGCTGCTGTCACTGCTGCCCAAGGAAGGCTCGACGCTGCTGTTGCATCTCAGCAGAGCGCCCAATCGAAGCTCGCATCAGCTCAGAGCGAGCTCTCAAGCGCGCAGAGCGAACTAGCGGCTGCGCAGAAGGCACTCGATGATGCAAAGAACAATGCGGGTGGTACCGATCTGGATGCGTTGCGTCAAGCGGTCACGGATGCTCAGGCACGCGTCGACCAAGCGCAGCAAGACTACAACGGTGCAACTCCTAACCCTGGTTTTAGTGGCGGCAAGAAGACCGTTGCTCAGGCTCAGGCTGATCTTGATGCTGCTACAGCGGCCCTCAATTCAGCCAACGACAACCTCACCAAAACTTACAATGAACTTCAGGCTGCGCAGGATGCGCTAGCAGCTATCAATGCTGATAGCGGCACGAATCCCGATCCTGATACTGGTGGGGTGATATCACCTGAGGAGCCACCAATCGGCGGTGATAGCTCGGGTGATAGCAGCACGGGCGACGGCGGCGACGATGGCTCGATCGAGACGACGGCGACCGATGAAGAAATCGCCGCGGCTCAAGCGAGAGTCGATCAAGCACAAGCCGAATATAACAATGCAGTTAACACGCAGGCGAACGCACAGAGTGTTTACAACACTGCTGCGTCCGATCTGTCTGCTGCGCAGAGCATTTCTTACTACGAGCAGGAGCTGACCAACGCACAAGCTCAGTTGGCCAGCGCTCAGGCGGCATATAATGCTGCGCTGAGTGGCGGCTCGGGTGACTATGCAGCTCTGGAGCAGGCAGTTGCAGCTGCAGAGAGCAAAGTGACTGAGAAGCACACTGCTGTAATCGAGCTCGAGGCTCAGGTCAATGATCTTGGCCGCGACATCGAGACCTACACTGCTCAGCGTGACGCAGCTCAGGCAGCTCTCGATAATTATGCTGCTCCTGACAACTCCGCTCTCGTCGAAGAGGTCGAGCGTTGCCAGGCTGCATATGATGAAGCAGTTGCAGCAGAGGCTGCTGCGATCCAGGCGATCACCGATGCTGAAAACGAAGTTGTCGACTGCGAGAACAGCTGGCGCTCTCTCGATGCTGCTGCAAAGCAGGCTCTTGAGACTGCAAACAACTACCGCACCAATGAGCTCGCTACTGCAACTAATAATGCAGAGGCAGCTCAGATCGCATACGAGAATGCTGGCGGTAACGATCACGATCTTATGCTGCTCAAGGCAAAGTATGATCGCGCAAACGACACGCTTAACTCCATGACGGTCGATTATCCTAATTATCAGAAGGCGATCGACGAAGCACGTCGCGCATGGAACGACGCAAGCCTTCAGGAAAATTACGCTAAGACCAAGCTCGAGCGTGCACTCGAACTTGAACTTGAGGCACTCGTTGCAACCCCGATCGAAGAGTCCGATTATCCTGAGTTCTTCGCACTTAATGAATATGCAGCAAAGGTTCAGGAGCAGCGCGACCTTATCGCTCCTGTTACCGAAGAGCGTGAGAACGCTAAAGCTCAGATGGACGAAGCTCAGAACAACTTCAACATCCGTACTGCTGAATACAACGCAGCATCCGATGCAGCTGACGAAGCTCAGCGCGTTTACGATGAACTCCTCAAGCAGCAGAATGGCGACGCTTCTGATTCCAACGATCAGAACAAGGGTGGTTCTTCCAACACCACTAAGCCAGCTGCTTCTCCTAAGAATGGCGGCGCATCCGATGCAAACATGACGACCGCAGACGACAAGAGCACCAACGACGACAAGAAGGCTGAAGATGAAGAGAAGGCAGAAAAGCCTATGCAGACCGCAAGCAAGACTTTCACTGCTGCTGATCAGAAGCCTGCGACCTTCTTCGGTCTCGATCCTATGATCGTCGGTATTGTTGCTGGCGCGATCGTTATCGCTGCAGCAGCTGCCATCATCACCGCAGTTGTCCGTCATCGTCGCAAGGTTGCTGCGAAGTAAAGATCGATTAAAGATCGAATCTGAATGACCGTCACTCGTGGCGGTCATTTTTTTATGCATTCGTGCTTATTCCGATCTCGCCCATCCGATCTCGTTCACTCGATTGCAATCATGTGATCCATAGCCACGCCATTGCTCTATCTGTCAGCTTATGCTTGCCCCAGTTGATCGACAGGCCCTTTGGTGTCGCATCCATGATCTGGTATCTCATCCATGCTTTAGGCAATGCGTTTTATCCGAGAATGACCAAGCCCCAGCGGTAAGAAGAATTTCAAAAGGTATCATGATTGCATAAGTCGTTATCGCCGATATGCGAAAGGCGTTCACGTATGAAAACAAGAGCTGAAGCATGAAGACAAGAGCTGAAGAGCGCTGGGAGCGCATGCAGGAATTGTTGGCGCGCGAAGCTGCGGGTCACGACGGTCCAGTAAAGATCTCTTCACAAAGAACCTTGTTCGGTATCAAGAGTCATGTTGAAGAAGTGATTGAGCGCGTGGCCGATGAAGACCAGAAGCGCTGTATGGACAAGATTGAGCAGAGCGATACATCTAAAGGAAAGGGCAAAGATGAGTGAACTTCGCAATGAAATGATGAAGCGTATCCTGAGCGGAAAGATCGTGCAGGCACCGACCGCTTGTTACAAGGCTGAGGCAGATGGCAAGGTTGGCAAAGAGCTGCTCGATTTTTATGCGCCTCGTGCAGCAAATCCTGTTATTGACATCATTTATGTCGAGCACAGCTATGTGGCACCACGCGGTCAAGCATCGCCAGGCCAGATCTCGCTTGCGACTCCTGATGTGGTCGAGGGGCTCTCGCGTTTGGCAGACCTCATTCACGAAGGTGGTAAGATCGCATTCATCCAGCTCGCACATGCGGGCGGTACTGCAAAACGCTCGTGTACGCGTCTTGTGCCGTGGTCGCCATCTAGTATGATCATCGGTGAGGCAGCAGTTGGCCTTGGCGACCCAATTCCAACGCAAGAGATGAGTAAAGCCGATATCGCGCAGACCGTGCAGCAGTTTGCAGACGCGGCAGTGCGTGCCGTGCAAGCGGGCTTTGATGGCGTTGAGATCCATGCAGCTCATGCATATCTTTTGAACGAATTCTTCAGCCCACTCACAAACCATCGCAGCGATGAATATGGCGGTTCTATCGAGAATCGTATTCGCATTCATTGCGAGGTTGCTCATGCAGTGCGCACGGCGGTTGGTCCTGATGTGCCGATCTCGATGCGCTTTGGCGGTTGCGATTATACCGAGGGCGGCAATACGATCGAAGATGCGGTTGAAGCTGCGCGTATCATCGCGGCAAAGACTGATATCGACATCCTGAATGTTTCAGGCGGTATGTGCTATTACAAGCGCCCAGGCCATAAGGAGCCTGGTTACTTCAAGGAGATGACCACAGCAGTAAAACAGGCGGTTGATCTGCCCGTTATCGTGACAGGTGGTGTGCGCACGATGGCCGATGCCGATGCACTGATCGCTGAAGGAGCGGGTGACCTCGTAGGTGTATCGCGTGCGATCTTCAAAAATCCGCACTGGCCAGAAGAAGCTCCTGCTGAATAGCTGCGACTCGTCAAAGCATCCATTCTCGCAGTGTAGCTGTTCAGACCCTTACGAAGTAGCTGCTTTTGGGGTAGTTACTGTACGGGATAGGTGCTTTGGAGGTAGTTACTTTGGCACTCCCTACTTTATGGAGTAGATGTTTTACAGGGTAGGTGCTTTGGGTGTTCCTGCTTTACAGGGTAGATGCTTTGGAGGTAGTTACTTTGGCGGCAGATGCTTCACGCAATGGATGCTCTTGCAGCCTGATTTCTGATTTTCGGAAATTATTTGCGGTTTTAGGCCTAAATATGCTCTATTTCAAGCTTGCTTCGCTCGAAACAGGGCATAATTTTTAGTTGCGGATGCAAAAACACCAGGTCAGAATCTGCAAACTTCGAGTCATACGCCTAAAAACGCAATTTTTTTGCAGTATTCTGAAATTAGCCTGAAAAATTGCCGACTCGCTAGTTCTTTTCCGGATCAGGAGTGGGCACATTCTTAGATATGCGGCATCTGAGAACCCGGCCATCTTGGTAATCCGTAACCTGTTCGTGAGCTGAAACCCGTTCGCATCTCACAACCCATGCGTGCCTCGCAACCTGTTCGACCCCGAAGCCCGCTTGAACACCGCAACCCGTTCGACCCCGAAGCTCGCTCGAGCGCTGCAACCCGTTCGGCCCTACAGCCTACGCGCACCTCGCAACCCGCTTGCGAACCGATGTTTCGGCGTCTACTTGTTCAAGAATTCCTTACCGTAGCGCTCTTCGGTGATGTCGTCGAGTGTGCGGCCTTGCGTCTTCGGGCACCAGATCACGCCAACAACCAGCGAGATGACTAAGAAGCCACACATGATCCAGCCCGCCGTTACAAAACCAGCAGGAGTTTCGACCCCAAGACCAGCAACAGCAACAAGCGACCAGATGCCAAGCACACCGCGTACCAGGAAGAACATGATGCCCTGCACGCCACCGCGATAGATGGTGGGGAAGAGCTCGGTCGACCACAGCGCATAGAAGCATTGCGCAGAAAAACCAGCTGAGATACCCCAGAGAGCAACAAACACCCAGAGCAACCAGCCCCAATTATCAGCTGTGCCAGCCTCAAGTTGCGTACCAAAAAAGACCATGACCAGCCAGGCCGCAAGTGCCATAGCCGCAGTAAGTCCAAACAGGATACGATGCGGGATCTTATCGCCTAATGCCGAGAAGATCGCCAACGATCCAATCGCAGTGAGCACCCACATAACCGTCTGCAACAGCGAGATAGTGGTGTCATCCAAATGCCCTGCTGCCGCATACATATAGGGCATGAACTGTCCCATCGTGCCTGCAACGATATTCCAGGTCAAATAGACCGCAACCAAGAAGATGATCGTCTTGATGTTTACCATATTTGTAAGCGCGCGACGCATCATTGCCACAAAGCTCTCTTTTTCCTTTAGCTCGCGCTTGCTTGTCCAGTCAATAGATTCCTGTAATTTTCGCTGCATATTCCAAGCAACTAATGCAACGATGAACAGGATGGCAAACAGCAGGCGCATCGCGAATAGCCCGTCGAAGGGGCCATATGTACCCGATGGCAACAGATCGCCATTTGCAGCAAACGTGGGAAAAATGATCGAAAACACGAGCGAGATAAGGAAGATGACTGCCGGGCCACACGACCAAGCGAACTGGCTGATGCCAATATTGGACGCACGACGATTCGAGCCAGACATCTCCGAGATATAGCTCCACGATGCTGGCACGCCTGCGCCGACCGAAAGGCCAGAGATGACAATACCAACGAGCAGCATCGGCAGGTTGAGCGAGATCATAACGATGAAAACACCGAGCGCATAGACGAGCATGTTATAGGTGTAGATGAACTTGCGTCCGAGCTTATCGGTCAGAAAGCCGCCGATGAGCGCGCCCACCGCTGCACCAAATGCATTTGCACCGACCGCACCCAGTATCGCAGTCCAAGCGCTGCCAAAGTTGAATGCTATGGCCCATGCTGCTAATGCAACTGATGATGCGACGATGCACCCTGAGTCGAGAAAATTGGTAAGGGAGACTGCGATCGTTCCCTTGCGTTCTTGTGAGAGAGCCATCATGACTCCTTTCTAATCCAGGTGAAACACGCAGGTAAGTGGCGTGCTCACCGGAGAATTATCGGGATTGACCTCCATGATGTCGGCCATGTAGTCCCACCATTTGCGGCAGATCTCGGTTTCAGAGCTTGACTCGTAGCGCTCAGGGTCATCCACCTCGACATACGCAAAGAGCGTATTGGTTTCACTATCGAGGAAGATCGAATAAGCATGCGCCCCGAAATCATGCAGCATCTCAGCCATTTCGGGCCAAAGTTCATCGTGGCGACGCTCGTATTCGGCAGCGAATCCAGGCAACAGTTTCATCTTGAACCCCTGGATAGATCGTCCTTCAGCGGTCGTGTGTTCGCTCATGACGTCCCTTTCCCTAGCGATCCAGATCGAGGAAGTCTTTGTTGATCTCAACGCCGAACTCAACGCCGATCTGCGCCAGTCCTTCATCGGTGATGGTGTTCAGGAAATCGGTCGAGCCGCCATTCATCGATCGTGCGCGATGGTAGATATCAGCCGCTTTCTCGATGCAATGCATCAGCCCGAACGTCTCGTCGAAGGTTGAACCCGAAACAAACATGCCATGCTGCGCCCAAATGACCGCACTATAGGTTTTCATCTGCTCGGATGTCTCCTTTGCGATTTCGTTACCGCCTGGAACCATCCACGGCACTACGCCTACACCTTCAGGGAATACGACGACACATTCGGTCATAGCCTTCCAGAGTGCCCGCGAAAATGAACGGGCATCGAGTGGCTCGACAAAGGTCATTGCGATCACGTTGTTGGGATGAGCGTGATAGATGACGCGACATGCACCGTCGGTAGCAGCCATGCGAATGGCGTGGTTCATGATATGAGTAGGCAGCTCCGAGGTCGGCTTGCGTCCAACAAGCCCCCATACAACGCGATACGCGCTGCCATCTGCATTCATCTCCACGATTCCGATGTTCTCAGCCGGTGCCGCAGAAACATTATGCAGGTAAGCGCCTGAGCCCGTTACCAAGAAGAATGCTCCGGCAAGCGTCGGTTCCGAAAAGCCGAGAGCCACCCACTCGCCCGGGGTGTCGCTGAAGCTTGAGCGCACGCTCTTCACTTCATCGGCGTTCATGCGGTAGGTGAGATTACCGCCGTTTCGCTCGTGCCAACCTTGCAACCATCCGTCATCGCACAGGTGCATAAAGCTCTGCACGAACGGCGCATGCGTGACAAGGGCGTTTGCGGTCGCTCCGCTCATGGCATCAAGGCCTTTGTTGACAGTCTGCCCAACTGCTTGACCGATATTGTCGAATACCCCCATGGAACTTCCTTTCTGAGGCGGCTTTATCATGTGCTCTCTGAGCTGCGCGGCTAGTCGCGCTTCGAGGTGATCTCCGCTTCATAACGTGCTACTTCAGGGTAGCACTCGATATCGAGCGGCACACCTTGGCGCTTGCAATATTCGTCCCACACAGTAGAGAACGGCATGGTCTTTGCGGCTTCTGCAAGCATCATCTTCTCCGTGAAGCGATACTCATCTTGAAGTTGCTTGAGCTTGCTGTTGGGTTGTAAGAGCGCGAAGAGCAGTGCCTTTTCCATCGCGCGACATCCTGTTACCCAGGCACCGATGCGATTGATCGATGCGTCAAAGAAGTCGAGTCCGATCAGCACCTTTTCCCATGCTCCCGGACAGCGCACAATCTCGGCTGCGATCTCTTTGGTGGGGTCATCGAATATGATGACATGATCGGAATCCCAGCGAACAGGACGCGTTACGTGCATGGGGATCTTGTCGAAGAACAAGAGCAGTGCCGAGAGCTTATCAGCAACGTTTTCGGTGGGGTGGAAGTGCCCCGAATCGATAAGGTTATAGACGCCTGGGTGGGTGGCAGCGTAGGCAAGGTAGAACTCATTGGAACCGACGGTCATCGATTCGAGCCCGATGCCAAACACCTTCGACTCGCAGCTGTCGATGACGCGGTCGTAGTGCTCGGCGAAGATCTGATCAAGTGAATCTTTCAGCCGCTCACGCAAGCCATAGCGATCAGCGGGTACGTCTTTCAAGCCATCGGGGATCCAGATGTTACATACTACCTGGTCATTGAGCGCCTCGCCGATCTGCTGGGAGATCTTGCGGCATGCTTTGCAATGCTCGATCCAAAACTGTCGTGTCTTAAGATCAGGCGAAGAGAGCGACAGCTCGTTATTCATGTTCGGATGGCCGAAGATGGTGGGATTGAAATCGATACCATACCCCTGTTCGCGCGCCCACTCGACCCAAGGCTCGAAGTTTGCATATGTGATCTGGTCGCGATCGACCCAGGGGTGCTCGTCGGTGAAGACAGCGTAACTTGCATGGAGTGCGATGCGTTTCTTGCCAGGAACCATGCTCATGGATTCTTCGAAGTCAGCCTTCAATTCCTCGAAATTACGCGCTCGTCCAGGGTAGTTGCCTGTTGTCTGGATGCCCCCAGAAAGACCGCCTTCCTGATCGAAGCCAAGCACGTCATCACCTTGCCAGCAGTGAACCGAGATTGCTTTTTCAGCAAGTTGCTGCATGGCTGCTTCGGTATCAATGCCTAATTTCGCATAGCTTTCTTTGGCGTTTTGGTACATATCGTTCATGTCGTCATCCTTTCATAAGGGTCAAGATATTTTATCTGCTCTTGAGCAGGCGCTTGAGCCTGCGCCTCTGCGCTCATTCGCGCGGGTCGTATTCAATGATGTCGAATGATTCTGTAATGCACTGGCGCATATGTTCGATGCTGTCAAAGAGGCCATCTGCGATCATCTGCACGGCAAGATTGCCAAGGCTCGTGCCCTCGGTGGGGCCGGCGAATACGGGGATACCGCACGTGCGTGCGGTCAATTCGGCCAGATATCCATCTTGGCTTCCGCCACCTACGACGTTCAATGAAGTGAAGGTGCGCCCCGTGAGCACCGAGAGGTCATCGATCGAGCGTGCATAGCAGTTAGCGAGCGAGAGGTAGACGCATCGCATCATCTCGCCGATGGTGCGTGGTACTGCCTGCCCGCTGTGTTTGCATGCCAAGCATACCGCGTCGATCATCGAATCGGGTGCAAGCAGGCGCTCGTCATTCACGTTGATAGTGGCCGAGAATGACTCGGCCATGCGGGCAGCCTCGATCAGGTCTTCGAAGCCAATGGACTCTTTACAAAGGCAGGACTCACGCGCAAGATCAAAGCTCACACTGCGCTCTTTGCCTTCTACATAGTCGATCCCGTTTAGTTCGCGGCGAATCGACTGGATCATCCACAAACCCATGATGTTCTTCAGGAAGCGATAGCGCACCTCAAAGCCTCCTTCATTCGTGAAATTTTGCAGTCGTGAAGCATCAGAGGTGATAGCCCCTTGGTTTTCGATGCCAAGTAGGCTCCACGTTCCCGAAGAGAGAAAGACCGCATCGTCGTCGCGTGCGGGTACGGCAAGAAACGCACTGCCCGTATCATGCGTGGCGGGTGCGATGACGAGTGGTGCATATCCGATGCGTTCTTTGATGGTGGGCAGCACATAACCGAGCGGGGTGCCTGCCATCACCACGTCTTCGAAGATGTGGGAAGGCAGTCCGAACGTTTCGATGATATCGCTATCCCATGTCATCGTGCGGGCGTTCAAAAGCGAGGTGGTCGATGCATTCGTATATTCGTTAGCCATAACGCCCGTCAGGAGATAGGCAAGGTAGTCAGGAATCATGAGGAAATGGGCGGCTTGAGCAAGCTGCGAGGGGTCTTCACGTCGGAGTGCGAGCAGCTGGTAGAGGGTGTTGAAAGGTTGGCGTTGAATGCCCGTGCGACGATAGACCACGTCGGGATCCATGATCGCATCTGCCAGCGGGTAGATACCTTGCGTGCGTTCGTCGCGGTAGGCAACTGCATTGCCGATCAGCTTGCCATCGCTATCGAGCAGCACGAAATCTACGCCCCACGTGTCGATGCCGATGCTCTTTGGCTCGAAACCAGCTTCGTGTGCGGTGGCAAGTCCTCTCACGGTTTCCTCAAAGAGCATCTCGATATCCCAGCAGTCGTGGCCATCGAGACGTTTTTGCGTGTTGTCGAAGCGATGGACTTCCTCGATCTTCATCTTGCCGGTCTCATCGATCCAGCCCACCACGACACGCCCCGATGAAGCCCCGATGTCGATGGCGGCATAACAGTCGGTGTTGCAGGGCGTATTCATTCAGTGCTCCTCGCGCATCGCATCGCTCGTGCCATCTGAAGATGCGAGCATCTGTGGTCGTGATGGTGATGCTTTTATCTGCACGACTTCTACGACATTGGTGGCGTGTACGGTACGTCTTGACGAGCCGATTGCAACCTCGCTCGTCTCGGGCGAAGTTTCTCGGTCGCCTAGGGTGAATATTGCGAGATCGCCCGTGTTCAGCAGGTAGGCATCCACTACGGCTTGCTCGCTTTGCGCGAGGATCTGTGAGGCATCGCCCTGGATCGAACCTTGGATGCTCTTCACGCCCCAGCATAGTGAAAGCTTGCGGGCTACTTCGTCGCTTGCGGTGACTGCGTAGATGGGCACTTTTGGACGGAAGTTCGACACCAGAAGCGCGGTGCGTCCAGTCAGGGTTGGTGTGACGATGCAATGCGCATCGAGCGCTTCGGCGGTGTTCACCGCCGCGTGTGCGATCATGGGTGAGACGCTGGTCTGCGCCACATCGCGGTTCGGGATAGTGGTCTCGGAAAGGAGATAGGGTTCGCTTGCTTGCGCGATGCGCGCCATGGTCTTTATTGCGAGCTGAGGATACGTGCCTATAGCGGTTTCGCCAGAGAGCATGAGTGCGTCAGCGCCATCGTAGATAGCGTTTGCCACATCGGTCACTTCTGCACGGGTGGGGTGCGGTGCGCGGATCATAGAATCGAGCATATGCGTGGCGATGACCACCGGGCAGAATGCACGATTGCACGCTTGGACGATCTTCTTTTGAAGGTGAGGAACCGATGCTGGATCGACTTCCACACCGAGATCACCACGCGCTACCATGATGGCATCCGATACGGCGATGATCTCTTCGATGTTCTCGATGGCCTGCGCGTTTTCGATCTTCGACATGATGCCAATGTCTGCGCCACCATTATCGTCAAGAAAGGCGCGGATCGCGCGAACGTCTTGCTCGTTGCGGATAAACGATGCAGCTACATAATCGATGCCGAGTTCGATGCCAAAACGCAGATCGGCTTCGTCTTGCGTGGTCATGATGGGCAAGGGGATGGTGACATCGGGGATGTTGAGCTGCTTGTGCTGGCCTAACGTACCAGGGTTTTGAACTGTGCAGATGATCTCGGGGCCGCTCACGCGGTCGACGACTAACTCGATCTGACCATCATCAAGCAGGATGGATGAGCCTGTGTGTACGAATGCACTGAGCCCTGGAAAGCTTTGGTGAATGCACGAAGCGCTACCTTCTACGGCATCCTCGGTAAGGATGAGACGATCACCTGCGAAAAGCCGTATCGGCTCACCACCTGCAAGCGTACCCGTGCGGATGCAGGGGCCTTTTGTGTCGAGGATGATGCCGACAGGACGTCCGAGCTCTTCGCGTACCTTTTTCACGTTGTCGACATGCGCACGATGCTCTTCATGCGTGCCGTGCGAGAAGTTCAGGCGCACCATATCCATACCGACTACAATCATGCTATGCAGCGTTGATTCCGATTCAGTGGCGGGCCCGAGCGTGCCGATTATCTTCGTGCGTTTGTTCACCAAGCCCCCTTCGTTGAACCTATCGCGCTTCGATCGTTGCTTCGCATGTTGCTCGTATGCTTCTTATCTGTTTTATTGCTCGCTTCGAGAATACTCTGCGGGTGTGCGCTTTCGGTTGCGGCTGGCAGACTGTTATCGAAGCGTTTCGTGGCGTGTCTTGCGTTTGAGGTGCTGTGCGCCTTGTGCGCTCTGCTTCAGAGTCGTTTTGTGGTTTAGGATGATTGCGCCTAGCGCGCTTATATTGCCGCGGGAAGGTGGTTTCGTTTCAGCTCGGTTGCGATTCGTGGTCGCATGCAGTGCCGACAGATCGCCTATGGTAATAAAGAAAGAGCACGCAAAAGGAGCATGCAGCAAAAGGGTATGCAGCAAAAAGGCATTCAGTAAAAGGACATGCAGCAAATAGGAGCGTCATGATAGCTAATCCATCGCAGAGTTCACAACAGTCCGCGGCAGATCTTTGGCATAAGGCAGTGGCCTTTCACGGACACGAATGCCCTGGTCTTGCGATCGGTTTCAAAGCGGTCGAGGCGGTAGTGGACGAGTTCGGACTAAATGCAGGTTGCCTGCCTGTTGTTGATGAAGAGCTTGTATGCATCACGGAAAATGATGCATGCGGTGTTGATGCGATCCAGGCCTTGCTCGGCTGTACATATGGCAAGGCGAACCTCATCCCGCGCCTTCGTGGCAAGATGGCGTTTTCATTCTATATTCGCGATGCTGCTTTGCAAGACAACGTTTCACAGAGCGCCCCTTCACAAGGTGCTGTTTCAGAGACCGCCCCTTCGCAAGGTGTTCGCTCGATGCGCTTGTGCCTTCGCCCTGACCTACGAGGGGATATGTCGCGCGAAGAATACCAGGCGTTCTTGCTCGCTACGCCGTATGAGGATCTCTTCGAGATCGACAAGGTGATATGCGGTCTGCCTGAGCCGGCGCGCCATTTTGCATCGCTTCCATGCTCGATCTGCGGCGAATCAACTGCGGAATACGCGCTGCGCCTGCAAGAGGGCAAGCCAGTTTGTCTTGATTGCTACGATGCCTATGAACGCGAGGGGTTCTGATATGACGCAAGATGAGAGCAACGTACAAGAGGCGAATGCTGCTGATGCTACGAATAACCCGAACGCTTCCGCTGATACCGATGGCACCGTTGCGCTTACACACCCGAAGCGTCGTTTGAGCGCAAAGAAGGTCGTGCTTTGGGCTCTTGGGATCATCGTTGGTCTCGTCATCGTGATATTGGTCGGCTTCAATCTCTACATACGCACGACTTATAACGCCTTCTATGAGCAGGCAACAGAGCAGTTCGAAATTCCCGGCATTCACGAAGGGTTCATCTGTCAGGATCTGGACTATTACGACGATGCCGATTGCTGGTTCTTCAGCGGATATGCTTCAGGAGACGATGTGAGCCCGCTCTATCGCCGCAACGCCGATGGCAGTTCGGTTGAGTTCTCCGCGCAGCTTCCTGATGGATCGCCTTATACAGGTCATGGATCCGGCATCACCACTTCAAGCGAGTATGCTTTTCTGACCTGCGATAGTGGCTATTTGGTTTTTCAGGCATCCGATCTTGCGAATGCAGAGGCAGGCGATAAGGTCACCGCGATCGATCAAGTTGATCTCGAGATCACCCCTGCTTTCATGAATATTGAGAACGACACGCTCTACGTTGGCACGTTTCACCTGATGCCTGATTACGAGGCACCCGACCACCACCATCTCATCACGCCTGACGGTTCCGAGAATGCAGGGATGATGTTTGCCTATCCGGCGGATGCGCACGCTTCGTATGGCTTTGCGCGTCAAGCAGATCGAGCGTACTCTTTGCCTGATAAGGTGCAAGGTGTAAGTGTGCTGCCAAATGGTGATATCGTTCTGTCGACTTCCTATGGATTCAACACGTCACACCTGCTCACCTATCGCGTTTGGGCTCAAGAGGTGGTTGCTGCTGCAAAAGATGCTTCAGTAACGGAATCGGCAGAGCGCTCACTTTCGTTTAGTGCTGATACTCAGGATGATGTGGATACTGCAGATACGAGCGAGCTGACCGCATCGACAGAGGCAAACGCGAGCGATTCCGGTGCATTAGCAGAGGCAAACGCGACTACGGCCACGACATCAACAGAGGCAAACGCGAGCGATCCTACCTCTTCGCAAACAGCGAGTTCACCGTATACCTTCTTCGTGGATGGCAGGTCAGTGCCGCTTTTCTTCCTCGATTCGACTAATCTCGTATCTGATATCGAGGCGCCGCCCATGACTGAGGGCATCGAATTCCACGATGGCAGTATTTGGATATCCGAAGAATCTGCGAGCAACAAGTATCTTTTCGGTAAGCTCTATGGCGCAGGTGATGTTTTCTCGCTCCCAGCCGCCTGTTTTGCCTCAGCAGAGTAGCCGCCGCCCTCTTTCAGCATTTATATCGCAGTCATGTTTTATATCGCGACCATGTTTTGCAGTGTGTGATCATGTTTTGCAGCGCGTGATCACGTTTTGCAGTGCAAAGGCGATTTTTTGCAAGAGATTTGCGTTTATATGTACGTTCAAGCGCTCCCGAAAAAACCTGAACTGGGGTTTTGGGAAAACAAACATTGCACCACCTCCGTTTTTAGACTTTTTGCCCACCAAATGGCTCGATTTTGTACTTACAACCGAAAATCCGCTGCAATTTTGAGCGATTTCGCTGCAAGACTTGTCGCTAACGCATCAAAATACCTGCGAAATCCTTGCTGTTTTGAGTGGTTTTCATGTAAAGCGACTTACAAGGAAGGGATGAAGGTTAGGAGAACAGTCAAAGGCTTGGTAACGACTCGTAAAAGACTCTGTCACGTTCGTGTGCGCACCCATTTGCGCGAACTGCCCGTTGATAGCATGGAAGACGAACCTCAACAGTCTGGTCTGACCGCTCGATCGAATGGTTCGATCTAACAGAAGCAGACCGATCCAAGAGCGAAGAGGAGGACTTAGCTATGGCTCAGGTTTCAAATGCTCGTGCGACGATCAAGACTGATCAAAAGACGACTGCGACCAACGAGACCATCTATGGATGTTTTCGCGACCGCGTGCAGGATGATCCGCAGGCAATAGCCGTCATCGATGCGAATGCGCAGCTTTCGCGTCTTGACCTCGACAATCGAGCTTGTGAAGTAGCAGCATGTTTGCCTACCACTTCGTATCGTGTTGGCGTTGCGATGCATCATGGCGCAGCGCAGATTGCTGCGATCTTGGGTGTACTGAAAGCAGGTGCCGCATACGTGCCAGTCGAACCTGATTTCCCGATCGAGCGCATCCGCTATATGATGGAAAACGCGCAGGTTGACTGTGTTATTACTGATTATGGCATCGCGTCTGTCGAAGATGCGCTCGCTGTTTTGGATCAAACGTGCGAGCCACGAGGCTCAAAGTCGTCGAAGCTGCTTGAGCCGCAAAGCCCTGCGCCACAAGATCCCACACAACAAGACCCCGCGTTCACACAACAAGGCTCCTCGCTCGCACAACAAGATCCAGCGCTCGCGACTACTCACGACGCAGGTCTGGCTTATATCCTCTACACTTCTGGCACGACCGGTAAGCCCAAAGGCGTGATGATCACAAATGCGAACGTGTGCAACTATATTGATGCGTTCGCTGCGGAATTCAAACCAAGCAGCACGGATGTTATGTTGCAATACTCGGTCTGCTCTTTTGACATCTTTGTTGAAGAAGTTTTCAGCGCTCTGCTCACTGGCATGACGCTAGCGATCCCTTCACCGCGCGATAAAGCAGATATCGGCACACTCATGGAATTCGTCGAACGTGAGCGCGTAAGTATTATCAGCGGGTTTCCCTATCTGCTCCAAGAGATGAACGACCTCGATTCGATCCCGTTCAGTTTGCGCCTGCTCATCAGTGGTGGGGATGTGCTGCGTGCGCGTTATATCGATCGTCTGCTCGGTTTGGTGGACGTGTACAACACGTATGGTCCTTCTGAGACAACTGTGTGCGCGAGCTATTTCCCTTGCAATCCTGCGCGCAAGAGCACAACGAGCGACAAGCGCGCGCAGCCGAGCGCCACCACGAATGTCCTATCTGATGGCACTTATCCAGTTGGAGCTCCGGTGCGTGGCGTACACATGTACATCATGAATGAGAATCTTGAGGAGGTGCCCGCAGGTGAAGTAGGCGAGATCGTCATCACAGGTCGTGGTGTGGGGCTTGGCTATGTGGGTTGTCCACCTGAGCAGAAAAATTATGTGCACCTGCCCGATGGCACGCGAGCATACAGATCGGGCGATATGGGGTATGTTTTGCCTGATGACACAATCGCCTTCATGCATCGCAAAGATACTCAGGTCATGATCGATGGTCGCCGTGTTGAGCCAGCCGAAGTCGAAAGTGTGCTCTGCACGTGTCCTGAGGTTGAGGTTGGCGTAGTGCGCTCCGAGGTCGATGCGCATCAGATGCCCTATTTGGTAGGGTATTATGTTCCTGTCGAGCAAGCCTCTGAAAGGGATGTCGAGCAAGGCGCAAAAGCGGATGTCGAGCAAGCCTCAGAAGTGGAGGCGCATCTGCGCGACGAGATGTCCCGCTATCTGGCTCCCTACATGTTGCCTGAATACTTCGTGAAGATGGACCATCTGCCACTCACGCCGAATGGCAAGGTTGACACTCGCGCGTTGCCGCATGTGCAAAGGGCGTGATGAGGCGATGAAAGACCCCTCAAGTAGCAAGAAGAAGCTCCTGAAAAGCATGAATGAATCCCTGAACAGACCAGCAGAACCCTTGCACCGCACGGTGAAAGGTCTCTCGATCCGATGCGCAACTTTAAATGACCTCGATCAGTTGCTCGAGTGGCGCATGGAAGTGCTGCACTCAGTGTTTGCAGATGTGGTTGACGATGTCGACTGGGAAGCGCTTCGAGATGCAAATCGTGCATACTATATTCACGCGCTTGGCAGCAAGGATGATGCAGGCTGCGCGAGCGGTAATCTTGCAGGTGAAAGCGAGATGCGCAGGCCGCTCATCGCCTCAGTGCCCGGCCATATTGCATGCTTCGCCGAACTTGATGGCAAAGCGGTCGCATGCGGTTCAATCTGTCTGCAAGAAGAACTGCCTTCACCCGATAACCCAAGCGGACGCTGCGCCTACCTTATGAATATGTACACGCGTCCAGCCTATCGCGGACAAGGCATCGCTTCTGCGGTTGTCGATTGGGTCGTTCATCAAGCTCGATGCGCTGGTGCAGAAAAGATATATCTCGAGACCACGCCTGTGGGTCGCGCTGTCTATGAGCGCGCGGGCTTCGTCGATATGTCTGACATGATGAAACTGGATGGCCCTCGATGATCCGTCGCGAACAACGCGCTCGAAGCTGTTGTCCGGCCATCCTTATGAGCGGGGGAGACTGACGATGCTCGAACAAGATTACACGCGCTACGATACGTTGTCCTCGAAGGATTGCGACCTGAATGCGCCTTGCGTCTACTTCGTGAACATGCATGCGCATCCGATGGATCTCACAGGCCTCACCGAACGCTTCAAGCTCAACATCGTTAGCTTCTATGTTTCAGACTGGGATGCGGATCTCTCACCGTGGCCAGCACCGGGTCTCTATAAAGGTGACCCAGATTTTGCAGGCGATGCCCTCACCACCCTTCACCTGCTCGAATCCCAGCTTATTCCTGTTATTGAAGCACGTGAGCAGCTCACGCCACGTGCCCGCGCGATCGCAGGCTATTCGATGGGAGGCCTCTTTGCAGCGTATGCTTTTTTACGCGGCGATCTTTTCAGCGCAATGGCTTCGATCTCGGGGTCGCTTTGGTACGAACGTTGGCCCGAGTTCATCGATCAAAAATGCGCACAAGGTGCGGCAACGCACGCCTTCGAAGGGAAGTTCGCGTACTTTTCGATCGGCTCGAAGGAGCGCAAATCGCCTCCGAAGATCTTGAGCAGTGTCGAGCAGCGCGCTCGTGCATCGGCAGAAAAACTCAAGGCTGCTGGCGCTACGACGCAGTTCGTGCTTGGGCCGGGCAATCATCACCAGCATGTGCTTGAGCGCTGCAAGACAGCTCTTAGTGCGCTCGAGGATTTCTTCTATGGTGCTTCTCGTGCTTCCTGATCGCAGAGCTTCGTGCGCTACTATAGAAGAAAACCGCAAGAAGAACCTAAGCACATGTTCGCGATCGTGTCGAATCGTATGACAAGGCAGGCATGTTCGCGATCACACCGAATCGCATGTCGAAATAGACGCGATCACAAAAAAGCCCTTTATCAGGGGATATCAAAAGAAAAGGACGAACTATGGAATTCAGCGAATTGGTGAAGCGACGCTATTCATGTAAGAACTACGATGGGCGTCCAGTCGAAGACGAAAAGCTTGCCGTGATCCTCGAAGCGGGTCGTCAGGCGCCTACCGCAAAGAACCTCCAAGAACAGCGCATCTATGTAGCGCGAAGTAAAGAGGCGCTCGATAAGGTCGATGCCATCACGCGTTGCCGCTATCATGCTTCGACGGTGCTCATCGTTGCATTCGATACTACACACACATTCACGTACCCTGGCGGAAAGCGAAATTCCGGCATGGAGGACGCCAGTATTGTCGCAACCCATATGATGCTTGCGGCAGCGAGTGTGGGTGTCGAGAGCTGCTGGGTCAACCTCTTTGATCCTGACGAAGCAGCACGCGTATTCGATCTTCCCGAAAATGAGGAAGTGCTCATGCTGCTCGATCTCGGTTACGCTGCCGAAGGCGCAGGTCCGCTGCCTAATCATGCCAGCCGCAAACCGCTCGATGAGACGGTTACCTACCTCTGATCATTCTGTCGCTTTGTTTCTTAAGGACGCGCCTCTTCAGAACACAGCTTATACCTGTTCGTAGTGTATAATACGAGCAATTGCATCTACCGTGATCGATCGCATCTGTAGAGCTGCTCGCCTGGCTTTGCCTGTCCTTTCGTGCATTTGCGCACAAGGTTGCTTTCTCGCCAGGTCGCTCGCGCGCCACTTGAGCCTCTCGGTAATGTCCGATCACCCTTCGAGAGAGGCTTTCCGATGGAAAACGCCAAGCCTAAGAATAAGACCCGTACTCGTATCATTGCGATCTGCGCTGCAGTGGCGATTGTTGTCATCGCGCTCGTATGCTTCGTGAACGTCAATTCCCAGCGTATCGTCGAACAGAACACGCAATATCTCGAAACTTCGAGCGGGCAGACCGCACGTCGCGTGAACGACACCTTCGTAACCTCGCTCGAAGGCGTGCAGACCGCCGCCGCTGTCTACGAGCAAACGCTCGAAGGATCCCAGATCAACCCTGAAGAAGCTGTCGGCATGCTCAACGCTTCGCAGTTTGATAACACCTTCTTCATCGACCGTTCAGGCACTGCTTATAACGGCGATGGAACGACCGCTCAGGCGCTCGATCGCGAGTATTATCAAGAAGGCATCCAGGGCAAGAGCGGCATGTGCTTTGTCGATAGCGCTATCTTCGATGGTCAGAACGCGGTCATCTTCTTCTGTCCGGTCACCTTGCATGGCGAGATCGTCGGTATTATGGCATCGGTGCTGCACGAAGATTCTCTCACCGAGCTTTTGAGCACCGAGTTCTACGATCAATCGACTCCGACCTATCTTTGCATGCCGAATGGAACTATCATCGCGCAAGCGGGGTCGGTCAAGCCTGATGCAACCTCTATTGCCGAGGTCTTCGCCGCGCGCGGCATTGGATCGGATCAGATCGCCACGCTCGATGAAGAGATCGCCCAGATGATCACTACTAATTTCACCTATGACACCCCTGAAGGCACAGGAAATACGTTCATCACCAAGCTTCCCGATTTCGATTGGATGCTCGTTCGCGCCTTCCCAGCCTCCATCACCAATAGCATGGTGGAAAACGCGACTTTGGCAGGCTTTGTTCTTGTAGGTGGCGTGCTCGTTGCTGCTGCGCTTGTTATCGTGGTCCTGGTCATGCAATCTCGTCGCGAGAATAAAGAGCTGCTTCTCGAGCGTCAGGAAGCAACACGTATCATCGACGCTTCGACGAACCTTTTCAGTAGCTTGTTCACGGTTGACCTCGTAAGTGGTACCTACGAGTTTCTCAAGAACGATAACCATCAGAGCACCTTGCCGCCCACGGGCAAGAGCGATGAGCTGCGTGCTTATTTCGATACGATCGTCGATAAGAACCTGGTCGCAGTAGAAGACCGTATCGAGCTCGATGCGGTCTCGATCAAGCAAGCGCTTCGCCCTGGTGTTCGTTTCATCCAAGAGGAATGGCGCACGACCGATCGTGATGATCAGCGTTGGTTCCAGGCTTCTATTCTTTGTCTTACGCGTGATGCTTCGGACGATCCCACAAGCGTGCTGGTCGCCATTCAGGATGTGACCGATGCCAAAGCGGCAGAGCTTGCTTCGCGTAATGCACTCGAGGACGCCTTCAAAGCTGCTGAGCACGCCTCGCAAGCAAAGAGTGACTTCCTCAACTCCATGTCGCATGACATTCGCACCCCGATGAACTCCATCATGGGTCTTACCGCTATCGCAGGCATGCACGTCAACGACCCCGAGCGCGTACGTGAATGCTTAAGCAATATCACCTCAGCGAGCCGTCATTTGCTTGGGCTCATTAATGAGGTGCTCGATATGGCCAAGATCGAATCAGGTTCTATCGGACTTTCTGACGAGCCCTTCGACCTGCCGGAATCGATCGAGAACCTCATCACCATGATGAACCCCCAGATCGCAGCCAAGCATCAAGAGCTCAAGGTCGACCTGGTCGACATCAAGCACGAACATGTCATCGGCGATCCCACGCGTTTGCAGCAGGTGTTCGTGAATATCATGGGCAACTCCATCAAGTTCACGCCCGAAGGCGGGCATATCGGCCTGCGCATCTCTGAACTGCCGAGCAATATTCCTGGTAGCGGCTGTTATGAGTTCGTGTTCACCGACACGGGTTGCGGCATGAGCAAGGAATTCATGAAGACCGTTTTCGATCCGTTCACGCGCGCAAACGACTCACGCACGACCAAGATCGAAGGTACGGGTCTTGGCATGGCGATTGTAAAGAGTGTTGTCACCCTTATGAATGGCACGATCGACGTCGATTCGGTCGAGGGCGAGGGCACCACCTTCACGGTCGTGGTCCATTTGAAGTTGCGCGATGGCGCCGAGGAGGATCTCTCTGAACTGAAAGATATCCGCGTGCTCGTGGTCGACGACGATCGCATTGCGTGCGAAGGTGCCTGCTTGCTGCTCGATGAGATCGGGATGAAAAGCGAGTTCGCGCTCTCAGGCAAGGAGGGCATTGAGCGAGTTCAAAAGGCACTCGACGAGGACGATCCGTTCCATGCGATCATCCTTGACTGGCGCATGCCGGAGATGAGCGGCCTTGAGGCTGCGAAGCGTATTCGCGAGATCACGGCAGACAATGTGCCGATCATCATCCTTTCAGCTTACGATTGGTCCATGATCGAACAGGAAGCACGCCAGGTCGGTGTGGATGCCTTCATCTCGAAACCTCTTTTCCGTTCTCGCCTTGTGCAGGTCATGAAGGAATTGCTTACAGGAGAGACGAAGACGCTGCTCGATGAGAAAGCGATGCTTGAGGATCTTACCTATACCGACAAACGCGTTTTGCTCACGGAAGACAATGTCATGGCTTCCGAGATCGCCAAGGAGCTTATTGGCATGACAGGCGCGACGGTCGAGCATGCAGAAAATGGCAAGATCGCGGTAGAGATGCTGCTCGAACACGAGCCAGGGTATTACAATATCGTGCTTATGGACATTCAGATGCCGATTATGAATGGCTATCAAGCAGCAGAAACGATTCGCGGACACGCAGATGAGCGTCCTGATCTGGGAGAGATTCCTATCGTGGCGCTCACGGCTGATGCGTTCGCTGAGGATATTCGCCATGCGCGCAGTGTTGGCATGAACGATCATATGTCAAAGCCGCTTGAGATCGAGAATCTGGTCCGCATGCTGCAAAAGTGGATTCTTTAGAAGTGCGCCTTGTAAAAGTTGATCTTCTAGAACGGTGCGCTGCTAAGACTGGGTCCTGATAGAAAGTCGCCCTGCTAGAACGGTGCGCTGCTAGAGCGAATCCTTTTGAAATAAGTTTACAAGAATCACCCGCAACAACGACGGGTGTACCTGCATGAATACGCTTCGTCATGCTTGAGCGCAGGAAAATGCCCGCGCTCGAAGTGTTTTGCAGCGATTTTGCTAAAAATTGCAAGAGATTGTCGTTTGTATGCACAAATCAGACCAATCTCGCTGCAAAACAAGCCCGAAATCATGCGCTCAAAATTTATTCGGAATAAAACCCCAGGTCAGAATTTTCGAGCAGCCCCAAAGTGTGCATACAACCGCATTTCTCTTGCAAAAAACAGCTTCTTTACTGCATGAGCTGTGCATTGATCGCATCGGCGAGATCTTGCATACGGCTTTTCAGGTAGGGGCCAGGGCATTCGGTCGACTCATCGAACATGCCATGATAGGTAAGGTTGCCCGTGGCATCGCCCGTGAAATCGATCTTCTCGATGCCGTTGCGCTCGCAAATATCCACGCATAGCACGATCAACTTATCGAACGCTTCATCACTCACATGCCAGTCATCGCCAACAACATCATTGGCGACCTCGATCGTGATAGATTCTTCGTCATTCTCTCGATTGTTGCTCGTCCATGCACGGTTCGCTTCTTCCACGTAAAGCGCCACATGTCCCTCTGAATCAATCGCATAGTTCGAAGAAGCTTGGACATCGCGCTTTGAAAAACGATCGCCCAAATTACCAAGGGCCAGGTCGCCGCCCATATGGTGGATCGTTATCTTCGATATGGGCTTATCACGAGGAAAATCGGCATTTTGCGTCAAGAAGACGAAGTCAGTCAGAGGGCTGTTCTGCTCAATGACAAGCTCCTTCTCTTCGCCTTCTAATGGATAGCCGACGTAGCTCGGGATCTTTGAGTTCGAGAAGAAATACGCGCATGCGACCAGCAATGCAATAACGATCGCACCGCCGAGTAAGAGCCAGATTGGCGCATATGATGCTTGTTTGTCAGATGCTTTTGTTTTTCCTGAGGTCATCGTCTATAAGCTCCATTCCAGCATTTACAGAGTAGGGTGATCAATAGCCAGAAAGCCGTGAGAGGTTTCTTAAAAAGAGGCGATATACATCCACAGTATCGCAAAATGCAACAAAGCTAAGATGCCGAAGATAGCTCTTGTCGCGATCGATCTGCTTGTCACTTCTTGGCTGTTTGCCCCACCAGCGGTCAAGATGAATGCTCCAACAACGCCAAGATAGAAGAAGCCCGTATCGGTAAGCATATGGAACAGAAACGCTGCTCCTTCGCCGTGCTGTGCCTCTTTGTAGCGCTTGATGAAGAAGCGAACGGCGATGACGATCAGCGCGATCATTGCGATCAGGCCGAATTCAACGCCGGCATGAATGAACATGTTGTGGATGTGGTTCGTATTGTAGTAGAGTCCAGAATCCTGAATATTTAGAAAACGCCAGGTGAATGGGCCTGTTCCAAAGACAGGATCTTTACCCAGGTATTCTAGCCCGTTCTGCATCATCGCGAAACGTTCATTGAAGGTAGCCAGAGCATTGGGACGCATGAACAGTGCGAAGGGGATACAAAGAAGCCCTACTATCGAAAGCCCGAACGCGCATTTTCTCTTTTCCTCAAGAAAGACGGTGAAGCGCTTCCACAAGCAAACCATGGCGACAACATAGGCGGCGATCACAAGACAGAGGATCGGCGCATTAGCTCGTTCAGCTGCCATATACATCAGCAATCCAACACCGAGTGAGAGGACGATGCGCGCAAGGAGGCTTGCGGCATATTTAAGCGTCTCGCCAAATGACGTTGCACGTGCCCGCGAGATGAAAAGGACGATAAAGCCAACCAGAAGAGCTGCGAAACTGCCCATCGAAAGCGTAAGGGCAAGCGCGACGAGGATGACCGGTTCTAGACGGTCTATAACTTTGAAGAGCATACCTTTTTGCTGTTCAAGTCGGCAGCTTTGGAGCGCAAACCAGCTCAGGACTAAGAATATTCCAAGACCGTTTGGCGTGCCAACGACAAATTCAAGACGCGTTGCGGTTGCGTCGAATGTTTGGAAGATGAAGCCGCCGATTCCTATAACGGCTGTTACGCCGGCCCAAAGTACGCAAAGGGCGCGCAGAGAGCGCATCTCATTTGATCTAAGGCTGCAAACTGCGGCATAGAGGGAAAGATAGATAAGCTGTGTTGGCCCGTATCCGAAGAGCGGGTCGCCATATGCTTTCCAAGCCGAAAGGAAGTTCATCAACAAATAGAGTGCAAGTGGGATGAATATCCACCAATCGATCCTGGCTTCCCGACGGAACAAGCAGATGACGCAGAGTACGATACCGAGGAGTGAAGCAAACGCCGTGGTGCCCGTGCCCATGATCGTAAGGATGACAAGTGCGAAAACAAGAAAGATGACGAGCACGCTCATTGAGCGCTCTCTATGCTCTGCGAGTGATCTTGCGATGATCTGAGCCATTCTTTCTTGACCTTTCATTCCGATCGGATAGTGCGACAAACAATTATAGCCTGAATCGATAGATTAGCCTAGCTCAGCAAAAAAGACTTTCCCTTTTCAACAGCGAAAATAGCACAGAAGGGAATTGAACAACCTTCATAAAGATGCTAGAATGAAGGCATTACTATGACCTCGCTATGACTTTCTTGTATAAATGAAAGCATAAGAGAACCATTTCTTTTAGTGAGTAAAGGTGGCCTCAATGAAAAGATGTCAAAGAAGAGCAGCGTTCAAAGTATTGTCTTGCGTGTTCGCGCTTTCCTTGGTATTCGGCCTTTCGGCTGTTCCTGCTCTCGCAGTACAAGGTGATGAAAGTTCTGCAGATACGTTGTCTGCGCAAGCGGGTGGCGCTGAAGATCAAGGCAGCACGGTCGATGGCACCCAACCGACCTCATCTGGGTCGAGCAGCACAACGAACAAGAGTGCTTCATGGAACGAGGCGGGCTCTACAAGCAGTAAGACGAGCGAAGAGACCCAAACCACTACAGAGAAAAAGACCGATGTGCTCAATCCGGTCGAGAAGTTCGGTGCAGTTCTTGAAGGCGAGCGTCAAGCTGCTGTTGAGAATGCAACAGGAATCGTCTCTCAAGAGTATGACGAGCTAGATCTTGAAGGCATCGAGGACGAAGAGCAAGCTCAAAAAGCAGAGGCTGCTCTGCTCATCACGCAATCGCTCAATGAGCATAAAAGCCAATTCGATACGTATGCTCCTACGCCTCCTTCTGTCGGTGCAAGCGTGAAGATCATCAAGGATTTCAGTGGCACGATCTCGACAATGGAGGGCGTTGAGCTTCCAAGTTATACCGCCGTGTTCGCCATCCAGGGTCAATTATGCGATCGAGACGGAAACCCTGCGTTTACCGATCCTCAAGGGCACTATTACTACTACGAAGATGGTATGTATTTCTCGCTTAACGAAGAAGCATCTGAACGTTTCTACGTGAGCGGTAGTTCTGTGGTCGATTGGGAAGATAACGTTATTTACGAAGATCCTGAAGGCAATGCATATCGAGTACAGAATGGGGTCGTTCATGATTATTGGGGTCAGGTGGTCTGCGCCGATCTCAACAGCCCTGATGGAGCCGTCGTTTATTGCAAGAGCGTGGACGGAACGATCTACCCTGTCACAGAGGATGCAGAGGGCGTTTTGTTCGTTAATGACGAGCCGATCAATCTCGACGAGAACGACAATATGATCGATAGAGAAGAGGTTCTCGCAAGCCTCTCTCGCATGGTGATAGCCCCTGTTGTTGTTGATGTAAGCTCCTTTGAGCCAGCCATCGTCTATCCTTCCAACTATTCTAAAGACCATCAGTGGGAATATGTCGGCATCAATATTGCGAGCGCAACAGCCGCAGCCGAGATCGAATACCTTCCTTATCCGGTGCTTTATACCGTGAAAGAGATCACCTATGACGAAAGCGGACATATCTGCAGTAGCGAAAGCGTGCAGAGCAAACTTTTGAGAGACTCTGGTATGAGCCCACTGGTATTCGAATTCTCGGATACTGATTCAGGTGCCACAACGCCCAATGAGGGAATCGTGAATAGATACATCCTCAATGGAGACTCTTTGAGTGCATCAAAGATCAGCATCAAAGAACAATTGAGCAATGCGGAAAATAGCGGCGAATAAGAACGTCGATATGTTCAACGAATACGAACGAGGTTTGAGATGACAGGACTAGCTAAAAGAATCATTGCGATCGGGTTTGCTGTTGTGCTCGTCTTAGCGGCGCTTGCTGCTCCTGCATATGCGTATTTCACTGATACGCTTCTTGTATCGGGCAAGCAAAAGATCGAATTGGGCTACGACTCAGAGGTCACGGAGAACCTTGACGACAATGGAAATAAGACTATTTCGCTCAAGAATACCGGCAAGACCGACATCATGGTCCGTGTGATGCTCTTTGGTGCAGTCGATCGAGAAGGTGTAAGCGTTAGCGTTTCTGGGGAAGAGAATTGGAAGTGCACAGAAGGTCAAGGCTCTGACCAGCAGGTGTGGTTCTACGACAAGGTTCTTGCACCAGGAGAGACGAGCAGTCTTTTGAAGGTCGATGTAGCTGTCAGCGACACAACGAAGACGAACCCTTATCAGTTCGATATCACGGTAGTGGGTCAAACAAGCCCTGCGGCCTACGATGAAAACGGCAATCCGTATGCCTTCAACTGGAAATAAGGAGATAGCCGCATGAATCTTTCGAAGAGTAAAAAGCAACCACTGGTGCTCCTGCTCATCCTTGTGGCGGCAGTCGTTGCCGTTGCGCTTCTTATGGTGAACACAGCACAAGCAGCGCTCGACAAAAAGACAGAGACCTATAGCGCCGAGGTGACGCTTACGAGCTTGAACGTTGGGCTCACCGAAGGTAATGCTCAAACGAATGGCGCAAGCGAACCTCGTGCTAATGGAGAGACCATTCTTGAGGGCATGATCCCAAGTGACGAGAGCCTTTCTTTTGGCAAGTACTATGAAGAAAAGCTTGACGCAGTGAATACAGGCGATCAGGCAGAATATGTTCGCGTTGTTATCAAGAAGTATTGGTGTGACGACAACGATGCGAAGCGCACTGATCTTTCTCCTGACTTGATCATGCTCGATCTTGCAGATAAGGGTTGGGTGATCGACCAAAGTGCTTCGACTGAAGAGCAGATCGTGCTCTATAGCATCGATCCAGTGAAGGTAGGAAGCTCGCTCACTTTCCTTGAGCGTATTGCTATCAGCCCCGATATTCTTGCAGAAAACGAGCAGACCATACTGCCTAAAGAGAAGTTCGAGATCCAGAGCAATACAACCTATTCGATCACCTCGTATGCTTATGACGATTGTTGGTTTGGTCTGAGCGTTGAGGTCGATTCTGTCCAGACGCACAACGCAACAAAAGCGATCAAGAGCGCATGGGGCGTTGATGCTGCTGATCTGGGTATTAAGGCGGTGGAATAATGCAGAGCGTAAAGTCGTTCCTGAAAGCGTTCTCGTTCTTTGTCGCAAGCACAGCGCTCGCTCTTGTTTGTGCAGGATTGAGCGGTACGAATGCCTATGCGATCTCGGAAGATTACGAATGGGACGTTACCTACACTGCGGATAAGCAGATGACGTCTACCTATAGCAAGGAAGCGGTCAACAACGCGCTTGCGAACATGCAGCCAGGGGATAGCTTCACACTGCATGCTGTCCTTCACAATCAGAGCGACCAAGCTACGGATTGGTACATGACCAGCAAAGCGATCAGAACACTTGAAGAAACTCAAGCTGCTGCAGAAAAAGCCGGTGGCGCTTATTCATACCGACTCCTTTTTGATGGGCAAGAGATCTACAGCTCGGATAAGGTTGGTGGCGATGGAAGCGAACTGGGCTTCAAAGAGATCGCGAACGCAACGGGTGATTGGTTCTTATTAGGTAATATCGCAAGCAACCAGAAAGGCGAAGTCGAGATCGAGATGACACTCGACGGCGAAACGCAGGGCAATGCGTATCGAAATACCAATGGCGAGCTCGAGGTTGCTTTTGCTGTCGAAGACAGCTCAGGTGCCTCAGCTTTTCAAGAAGTCGATGATCAGGAAGAACCAGAAGGCAGCAATTTGCCCAAGACCAACGATATGGTCATGATCGCATTGTATTCTTTTGGAATCTTGGCCGCGCTCATCTGCCTGATCGTCTGCCTCGTGTCCATTCGTAAGCTTCGCAAAGGGTGTGATGCTCAATGACAAGCAAAGAGCTCATGAAAGGCTATCCGATGCGTGCTCGGATCTTTTCGATCGCTTCCTCGGTCGTGCTTGCGTGCATACTCGCTATCGGTGCATCGATGTTTGCATCGGGCAAATGTTATGCCGCCGAACAGCCCTATACCTATGATGTAGTGGTTTATGCAGGTAATGGCTCAGCTGATGGTGCCGAAGGTGGCTCAATCGTCTATGGGTCATATGGATATGGTTCGTCTTTTCCCCTTATCACGAATGACTATTTAGAGTCGCACTTCACTCCTGATGATTCGCGTTATTACGTGAAAGGAGTGCGCCTTGCGGGTCATGATGAACTGCTTGGTTCTCGCGATCTTGCAACGGTGACAGAAGATGTGCAGCTGGTTGTTGCCTATGGATTGAAAAAAGACCAGGTGCAGTATACAGTCAACTATGTCGATACCGATGGGAACAAGATTGCCGAGAGCAAGACCTTCTGGGGCAATGTGGGAGATATGCCGGTGATCGCTCATCAGTATATCGAGGGCTATCAGCCGATAAATGCTAAGAACATGACAGGGCAAATAAAGCCACTTCCTGATGTAACAGAGTTCACGTTCGAATATGCAGCAGTTGATCCTGCTTCAAGTACATCGAATGCATCTTCAGGATCGTCAACTGAAGCGCAGGGCGATAACGCTACTGCACAAGATAGTGCTTCTGATCAAGGCGATGCAGCCGTTGAAACAGAAGACGAAAATGCCGTGAGCGGCAGCGCGAATGAGCCAGTTGAACTGCTCAATATCGACGACGAGGAAAACCCACTTGCTGGCATCGCTCACGAGGACCAAAACGGCTTTAGTATTGCAAACATCCTTCCGTGGGTGCTCGGCGTGCTGGTGGCGGCTGCTCTTGTTGCCTTTATTGTGTTGATGGTCCTGCGTAAGAAGCAGCGAGATAACAGTGCATCAGTCTAAGCGCATCGCACGCAAGTCGATGTAAGCAATAAGTCGTCTTGTAGAGCAAAGATAACCCCCGCTTAGCTTGGGAGCGGGTTCGAAGGAAAGAGGCTGGGTCTTACGACCTGGCCTCTTTCCCTTTATGGGGTCCTGCTAGCGAGGTGTCTCTAAGATCAGCCTTCTCGGCATCGGGATGCAAGATAGAGCCCTGAACGTGCTTTTTCGCGTGGTTGTTGCAGCGCTCCTGAGCACGTGAGCAAAAAATGATCGTACACGAGAGAAGTTTTCGTGATAATCGCTGTTCAAGTGGCATAAATAGTATTAAACTATTGACAAAATAGGGAAGTTTCGCGCAAGAACGTTCCCAAAGCAAAAATCGAATAGGGAAAACCCATGAAACGACTGCTTACGAACGCAACACTCAAACACACCAAGCAGGCAGCAAACAAGATCTTCGCCTGTTCCATTGCCGCGATCCTAGCCATCGCACTTTCGCTTCCAGCTGCTGGCATCCCTGCTCTTTCCTATGCGGATGAACCAGAGAATACGACCACGACCACGATCGAAAATGTTAACCCTCAAAACAGCGGTAGTGGCATCAACAACGCCGACAACAATCCTGAACATACTAGTTCTGCCTTGACCGGCGAAAGCATTGCGTCAATTTCTGAGCAAGATCCTTTTGGCGCCATGAATGATGCACAGCGCATCCTTGAGGGTGTGTATGTGCCTTCAGACGAGGATACTGCTTTTCCAGGATCAGGAATATCTGCACAGAGCGTCACCGCTGAAGAGCTTGCTTCTCATGTGGTTCCTGGATTGAATCCCGGCAATACTACGGTCAATCTATTCGATTATTCGACAGGGAAGGTTGCATCATCAGGCGCAACGGCTGGGACTGATACTTTGGGATCTACGGCAGCCTTGACTCCTTATGATAATTACACCACATGGTTAACTGGTTCAAACAATATCAATACAGGTCGTCTCCTCACGTTTGGTGACGGAATGCGCCATTTGGGTTACTGGAATCAAGGTTTGGTAGCGGGATACGGCGAGATTGCACAGCAGCATGCTGGCATGCAGAACATCGTTGAGGCCACGTTGAATGATGGGTATCCCGTCATCAATGCGAACGACCAGACCGGCTATAACGTCAATACCGAGTTTTATAGCACCGCATCACGTAGCTCGACCTGGAGCCCGAATGAGATGATCTACGGTAATGCAGGTCCGCTCTATAGCCGCAGCCTTGCGAATACGGTTGGCAATGGAAGGTTCGATCCGGTGCTCGGTTGGAATATCGGTCGCGCAGTTCAAGCCCAGGCTGAAGCGGCGGCGAATGGAAGCTCATTCGATTTCAGCGTGTTTCCGCAAACAGAATCTGAGGCAAGTAGTCTCTATAAGGGCGCCTTTGCAGGAACGGCTTATGGCGTAGATTGGGCGACTGGTTCCGACCTTTCAACTGACACTCGTTCGCTTCAATACCTCTTCGATCCTGATACCACAGTAGCGGGCAAAGAATCATATGAAAACGTCACTGGCCTATTTCAGATTGATGACCAAGGCTATTACTATTACAACATGCGTAAGAACTTTGCGGAGTTCGTCGATGATCCTCAAGGGGATAGCTCGGGACATTTCACACTCTATGATGCACCAGCAGGACTTCGTACTGATGGCGACGAGAATTCAGTAGGGGGTTTCTTCCCGTTCAACTCGGCCGAGCATGCTTTCAAGCTGGGAGCAGATGGTCAGCTGGTAAACAATCTGCGTGCAGACAACAATAACAATCCTGCCGGAACGGGCGGCATGCGCCCTGACATTGTCAATGAAGAAGCAGTGAATCATCATCTGGGTCTGACCATGGAAACTTCTTTCCGCCAGCCGATTGATGGCAAGGTTGGTTCGAATGATATGACCTTCGAGTTTATCGGGGATGACGATCTGTGGATCTTTGTTGATGACGTACTTGTGCTTGACCTGGGCGGCATTCATTCGGAGCTTTACGGTACGATCAACTTCGCAACGGGCGAGATCGATCTGGGTACTGCTTATACGGTTGATGCGGAAGGCAACAGTATCAAATCGGATCCTGTTCAAAGCACTACCATCAAGGAGATGTTTGAGGCAGCCGGTAAGGCCGATGATGTGCGTTGGAATGGCGATACCTTCGCATCGAGCACTTCGCATACGCTCAAGATGTTCTATATGGAGCGTGGTAATTATGATTCGTCGCTAGCGCTCAGGTTCAATCTCCAGCCAGCGCTCTATCAGCAGGTCAAGAAGGTCGATCAGAACGGCAATCCGCTCGCTGGTGCCGAGTTCGATCTCTACGCAGTTAGTGTTCCTGAAGGCACGAATGCAGAAAACGCTGCTGACGTTACGCTCGATCAGGTTTCGACCATCGGTGAGCCGCTCGCGCATGTTGTGACCGATGAGAAGGGCGAGGCGAAGTTCACCAGTGGCGAGACTTCGAAAGATGGCGAAGAGGAACCCTTTAATTTCTCTGACCGCTACGACGGGGGAAGCGAGGGTCTGCTCTATATCTTGCGCGAGACAAAGGCTCCTTCTGGATATAAGGCTGTGCCTACTGACTTGCTCATTCGCTTCAACCCCCAAAACACGATGCTCATCGTCAATAACCGCTATCAATCAGGTGCATATGCGAGCTTCAACAGCTATGTTACGGGCAATACTGGATCGATCTACTATGGTCAGATCGGTGAAGACGGCGGCCAGGTGACCAAGATCCCCGATGACGAACTCGTCGGAGTTGACTCTGCGCATGTTCCTGTCGATGTGCAGCAATATGGCCTGGTGGTCGCTGTTCCGATGATCAAACAGGCAAGCTATAACAGCAATCGCGCGTGGTTCCCGCTCTATGGCGATAATCTTGCTGGCTTTCAAACTGTGCATGTGGGTGATCTGAATGCTGATTACGAGCAATATCGTAGAGATACGCGTGTCGCTACGCTCACTGCTGCGCTCATGCAATCAGCTGAACACTATCGCTCTGAGGAGCATCTCGACAATAACAATACGCCAGCTTGGCATCTGGATTGGAATAGCGTAAACGGTCGTCTTGAGGGCACGCTTCAAAATCTTCCAGGACGCGCTGATCGCTACATCCTTACCAATCCCGATGGTGACATGAGGATGTTCTACGCGATCATCACACCGACGGCACTTGCAAATGCTCTGGGTGTTTCTGAAGCTAATGTGCAAGCAATGAGCTCAGAAGAGCGCTACGCGGCACTTGGCAAGGTCGCAATGGCGGCGGTCGATGCAGATAATGGGGAGCCGGGTGAAAACATCAGCGCGCTTGCGAATAAGATGAATCCCGATCCTGAGATGTTCCAAGATCGTGGTTATAGCGCACTCGACATTTCCGAGTTCATCCGTAACTTCAGAACGGTGCTCTATATTCCTAATGAGCAGCGTCAGCTTCGCGTGACGAAGATCGACCAGAATGGCATTGCTCGCAATGGTGCTGAATTTGCGCTCTATACCTCTGAATCCGATGCGCAAAACGACACGAATCGTGCGGCATCAGGTCGTACGGCAACCATTGAGGGAAATGATGGCATGCTCATCTTCGAGCCGCGTCAAAGTCATGAGGCGGACGAGCAAGGATATGCAGATATTGCGTGGCCGAATGTTTCGTACGAGTCAGGTGCAGCTACCTATTATTTGAAGGAAACACAAGCTCCTGATGGGTGTGACATCAACGACACTATCATTCCGGTTAAGGTAGGCGTGTATTCTATCTATGCCGATGCAGGCACAAGCGATGATGGTGTAAGTGTTTCGGCTGGGGTAGGTAAGCTCACGCAGACGATGGTTCAGTATGCCTCTGAAGGCGATGTGAACATCACGTTGCGCGATATCACCTCATTTGCTCAGTCGCAGCCTTCAGGTAGTTTTGGTCTGCAAGACTGGAAAGATGTTTACCTCGACGACACGGGCTCTGCTGAGATTCCACGCTCAATGAACCTTCATTATGGCCAGAATGCGGTCGTCGATTACGGCCTTTCCGATGCAGATGGTGGCAAGAACATTCAACCGTTCTTCGTGACGGATACGGGTTATTTGCGCACGCGTGTTCAGCAGAATCTTCATGCTCATGACGATCCAAATGACCCTGAGCACTCTGAGGCAAATGCCGATGATCTGGGTGATATGGATATCACGAGCTTATTCAGCCTGATCAATACTGTTATCGTGAGCGATTACAACAACGAAGCACCTGCTGCGGGCAGTGTGTCGATCAGTAAAACCGTTGAAGGTCAGACGCTTTCGGACGATCAGTACATGCGGCTGTTCCATTTCAAACTCACCATCTTCGATCGCGAGGGTAACGAACTTCCTGATACTGAGAAGTTCTACTTCTATGGACGAGATCGCACAGGATATATCGCGAGCGGAGAAGAGATCGTTCTGCATCATGACGAAGATCTGGTCGTGATGGGTATTCCTGAGGGGTATACCTATCGCGTGAGTGAAACTGATGCGAACCAAGATGGCCTTTTCGTCTCGCCGACAAGTGGTATGATCGAAGGCAAGGTGGAAAAAGATGCGGTGCATCAGGCTGCTTTCGTGAATTCGCAAGATAAGCCCAGCGACCCTGAGGATCCTAACGATCCCGATGACCCGAATGATCCTGATGGTCCAGGTGGTCCGGGCGCTTCAGGTGAAGACGGAGGCGGGGATGGAGAAGGTTCGTTGCTCGAACGGCTTGGCGACAACATCCCGTATATCTTTGTTGTGATCTGCATTCTTGCGGGTACAGGAGCGCTTATCGCCCAGCGATATGCTCGTGCTCAGGCCGCTCGAGTGGGTGGCAGGCACGCACGATAAAAGTACGTTAAAGGCACAATAAGGCAACTAAAGGCATCTAAGGCGCCTTTAGTTGCCTATGCCTTATGAAGCCTGATGCAAGATCGAAGTGTCGTATAGAAGCTGGTGCGAGATCGAAGTGCCGCACGAAACCTGATGTGAGATCGGGGTGTCGTAATGAAGCCTGATGCGAGATCATGTAAATAATCATACAATTCGGGCCACTATCAGCGGATGCTACTTGTCGTGCTCCGTCCGCACACAGTGCGCGGCGCGGATCCGGTCGTATTCTGCTCGCACCTTGTTGTGCCCTGCTCGCGTTATCTCAACACTCGTTTTTGTATCCTGTTTAAGCTTTGCTTGCCTCTCCTTTTCCGTCTCCTTTTCTGCCTCCTTTCTGTTCGTCATCTGTTCGTCTTTTACTTGGTTTCGCCTGTCATTTGCTCGCCTTTCGCTTGCTTTTCACTTTTCTTTCGCCTGAATCGTCGACTTTTGCAGTCTTTTCTGCAAAAAATGTTTGAAAAACACGTTCATATGCACGCTTTTTGCTTCAAGTTGCTTGAAATGTGTATATAACCGTAATTCTGAAGCAGAATTGGGAGCAAATAGCTGTTTTTCGGCCGCACGGAGTTCGAAATGTGTATATAAGCGCAAATCTCAAGCAAAAAATGAGGTTTTGACTGCAAAAGCACCGCCCACCCCTTGAAATGATACGAAATTTTATTCGGTAACACTTTTTCAGGCGTGTGCCTCACATAAGGTATTACAATTTTATTATTCGTAATACTTACAGCGAGGGAGAATGCCGTGCATGAGTGCGAACTTGTGGATCGTGGAGTTGTAGAGTACGAACTTCTAGATTACGGAGTTGTAGAGGGCGATTCCGTAGGATGCAACCTTACAGCGCATGACCAGGCAAAAGGCGATCTTACAGAGCGCGTGTTTGCAAAGAGCGCAACAACAAGGACGCTCGAAGACGCGATCGTCAACTATTGGGATGAGCGCTCATCCACCTATTCGAATGGCATTTGGGATGAACTTAACGATGCGCATTACCAGGCTTGGTGCGATGTTCTGATCGAGAAGCTTGGATCACACGCACGCATGAATGCGATCAAGACCGCAGGCGATTGTCCGCTTGCAGGGGCTCTCTTGCCCATGAACGATCCTTTGTCGTCAGGCAATCTTTCGTTCCTAGCTGATCGTCCGCTCGCTGGACTAAAAGTGCTCGATCTTGGTTGCGGCCCGGGCTTCTTCGAAATTCTTTTATCCCAGCTGGGTTGTCATGTCCATGCGGTCGATTGCGCTACGCAAATGCTCGAGCGCGCATGTGAGAACGTCTCGCAAGCTGGCAGGCCTGATCTTGTTGAATTCTTCTGTGGCGACATCGGGAAGCTCCCCTTCGTCTCTGATGTATACGATGTGGTCATCTCCAGAAACGTCACCTGGCTCATGCGCGATCCTGTCGCTACCTATGCCGAATGGCAGCGTGTCTTGAAGCCAGGCGGCAAGCTACTCGTGTTCGATGCGAACTGGTACACCTACCTAGCAGATGAAGCGCTCGATCGTGAACGTCTCTGCGATCAGCTCGACCCTTCGATTTTAAACTGGGGCGATCGATCCTTCGCGAGCACCGCACAAGAGCGTCGCTGCGAAGCGATCGCCCGCGAGCTTCCGCATACATATCATCAGCGACCTTCATGGGATGAAGCAGTGCTCAAAACGCTTGGTTTTACGAAGATCGTAGCTGACGAGTTGATATATCGTCGCGTATGGAACGAAGGTGAGCAGGCGTTTTATGCAACATCTCCGCTCTTTGCTATCGAGGCCACGAAAGCTTGCGGGGAAACGGCCGATGTTGGCGCTCGTTTGAGCGAACGTGCGCTGTAAGTCATGCCAAGGCGACCGAAACCATAGATCCCGCAATGCGTAAGGCAGACGAACATCCCGCAATGCAAAAGGCGAAGCGAACATATTCGACAACTCAAAACACGCATACATCCAGCCGTTCGTTCGTGGATTCGCATACGGGTGAAGCGCCCTGTTTGTTGTCAAGTTCGCCCACGGGTCCTTCTGTTGGTTCGCGTCTGAGCTCGTTCATGCGTAGGGCTTCGCGCTCGCTCGTAGGTTCGCTTATGGTCATCGTCTTGGTGAGCATCATCGCCTTTGCGCTTTCGTATTTTTCGCCCACTGATGCTGCTATCCGCTCGTTTACGAGCGTCGGGATCGTCCCGAGCGCTGAGCAACTTGCCGCAAAGCGCGCAGAACTCGGTCTCGATCAGCCTTTTATGACGCAGTATCTCACCTGGGTGAGTGGCATCTTCCAGGGAGATCTCGGTACATCGTTTCGCACTGGCGCTCCGGTTGCAAAGATGCTCTTCGCTGCGATTCCCTATACGCTTGCGCTTTCGATCACTTCGATCTTGCTCACGCTCGCACTCGCGATTCCTATCGGGCTTATCTGTGCGCAACGACGTGGAGGCATCTTCGACACTATCATGCGATTCGTCACCTATTTCTTCAACTCGATGCCCTCGTTCTTCGTTGCGCTGCTTTTGCTTTACGTGCTCTCGGTACGCTTGCATCTCTTTGGCGTCATGGCAACGCGCGACTTTGCAGGTATTCTCATGCCAACACTTGCGATGGCGTTGCCACTTTCGGCGTGGTTTGCTCGTCAAGTGCGCGGATATGCGATCGAGCAACTCGGAAGCAGATACGTGGAAGGGCTGCGTGCACGAGGAGTTTCTGAGGCGCGCATCCTTTGGGTGCATGTGCTGCGCAATCTGAGCATCCCTTTGTTGACGTTGGTGGGTGTGTCGTTTGGTATGCTGCTTGGCGGTTCAGCCATTGTTGAGAGCATCTTCAACTGGCCAGGAGTGGGACTTGCAGCTATCGAGGCGGTAGGGCATCGTGACTATCCGCTCATCGGTGCCTATGCGCTCGTGATGGCGATCATCTACTTGCTCATCAACGCGCTCGTTGACAGCTCCTATCGCTTCGTCGATCCCCGCACGGCGAAACGCACACGTAGACGCGCACGCGGCTATGCAAACGCAGCTTCTACGCAGACGCCCACGCCAGTACGAAAGCGCGAGAGTCGAGGTGAAGGCGATGCGTAAAGGTCGTGCTCGCAGGCATTTCTTCATCGTGCTCTCACTCGCGATAGCGCTCATCGTTGGCCTTGCTCTTTCGTCATTGTTGCTGCCCTTCGATCCAAACGCGACCGATCTCGCACGCTCACTCAGGTCGCCCGGTGAAGCGGGTTTCCTGTTTGGCAGCGATACGCTTGGTCGCGACGTTTTGGCGCGCACGCTCGCAGGTGGAAGTGAGTCGGTCGCCCTCGGGCTAGCGGTCGTTGCAGTAGTGCTCGCACTCGGCACGCTGGTCGGACTAGCTGCAGGCTTTTTTGGCGGTACGGTCGACTTCGTGCTTTCAAAGCTCATCACTGCATTCCAAGCGTTCCCTAGTTTTGTTCTGGCAGTCGCTATTGCAGGGATCCTTGGACAGGGAATGCTCAATATGATCATCGCTATCTCGGCGGTCTATTGGACGCAGTATGCACGATTGGTCAGGGGTATTGTGCTCTCTTTCAAGACCTCTGAATGCGTTTGCGCAGCACGGGTCTGCGGAGCAAAAGCTGGTGCGATCATCCGAAAATATCTTTTGCCTCAGACACTTGGGCCGATCGCGGTGCTCAGCGCGGTTTCAATGAGCGATATCATCCTGACCATGGCGGGCCTTTCGTTCATCGGTCTGGGACCTGCGCGCCCAACAAATGAATGGGGCGCGATGATGGCAGAAGCACAACCAACCTTTCAATATGCGATCTGGTGCATGCTCGTACCAATGGCCGCACTCTTCGTGACCGTGGTCATCTTCAACCTTTTAGGAGACACCTTGCGCGATGCGCTCGACGTACGCACGCATGATTTCGAAAGAACCTCGCCCATCAGGCGCTTATTCAGCTTTGGTGGGCAAGGACGAGGAGTTGTCGAGCGGTTCAACAGAAAGCGATCGCGAGAAAGAAAACAGGAAGCAGGATGAGCAGAAAAGCCGTAGATCCAAAAGAAAACAGAGGAAGGAAACAGGGGAGAAGAGAAAAGATGAACCTGAAAGGAAAGAGGACGAGAAGAGAGAACGTGAACCTGAAGGGAAGTAGAATGAGAAGACCGAACCAAGGATGGACTTACACGAAGGCAGTCACTCCGATCAAGGCGCTGCTCGCGATGCTCATCGCTTCGACGTTTGCGCTCTGCGCGCTTTGCGCAAGTGGCTGTACGCCTGCGGAATCTGACGCTACTAAAGAACTGAAAGCAGGATCGACAACCTATTTCTACGCCGAGAGCATGGACCCGGCCTCCGATTGGAATAGCTGGTATCTTTCGTATTACGGCATCGTCGAGAATTTATTCCGTGTGAGTGATGACCTCACGCCTGAACCGTGGCTTGCTGAGTCTGCTACCAGTCCTGATGGCAAGACGTGGACCGTGAAGATCAAAGATGGCATCACATTCTCCAATGGTGAGGCACTCGATGCAGCAGCAGTGAAGGCTGCATGGGAGCGCACCTATGCGCAGAACAGCCGTGGCGCTGAAACACTTGCGATCGAGAGCATCTCCGCTGAAGGTCAAACACTTACGGTAGTCACCGAACAGCCTGTCGCCAATTTCGAGAATGCACTTTGCGATCCGCTTCTGTGCGTCTATTACGTGGGCGATGATGTGGACTACGCGAGTGATACTCCTGCAACTGGCCCTTACAAGAAGGTCGATTTCGTCGCAGAAGACCATATCACCATGGAACCCAACACAACATATTGGGATGGCACACCAAAGCTCGATCGTGTCACGTTGACTTCGTTCACCGACGATAATACGCTCACGATGGCAATGCAAAATGGCGAGATCGATGCGATCGCGATGCCCTCAGCCTCAGCTCGGGCGACGCTTGTCGGCGATGAGTATCAGACCTTTACCCGCACGACTTCGCGCGCTGATTTCATCCGCATGAACATGACTCATCCCCTCATTCAAAACGAAGCGATCCGCACTGCTGTTGCGCTGTGCATCGATCGTCAGAATTATGCAGACGTGATCTGCCAAGACTCTGCAGTGCCGAGCTGGGGAGTCTACAGCGAAACGCTGCCATTCGGCGGCACGCAGGACCTGAATATCTTGGTGAGCGAATTCAGTGTCGATGAGGCAAAACATGTGCTTGATGAAGCAGGAATCGTGGATAGTGATGGCGATGGCGTGCGCGAGCTTGATGGCTCTGCGGTTGTGCTCGACCTCTACACGTGCACTAATTATGAGCGTTTTGTCCAAGAGGCTGACGACCTGCGCTCGAAGCTCGCTGAGGCGGGCATCACGCTCAATATCGTTCCGACCGACTATTTCCTGGAAGATGCTGAGACCTTTGCAGCCGATGATCCTGATATGTGCTTCGATTCTTGCGCGATGGCGCCTACTGGTAATCAGGCATACTTTGCCAATATCCAGTTCGCTACGAATGGATCGAGCAATTTCGGAAAGTATTCTAACGCGGAAGTTGATGCGCTGCTTGCAACACTGAATGAGACGCTCGATCAAACGAAGCGCGATCAGTTGGCACGCCAGATCGCTCAGCAGGTGCTCAATGACACCCCGTTCATTTTCTTTGCGAATCCCGATGCGTGTGTGATCGCGCGTCAAGGAGTGACAGGGCTTGATGCGGCTCCATCGGAATACTACTTCGTCACGGTCGACGCGGATATCGAGTAGTGTTGAGTAGGTGAATCCGCGAGCAGAGTGCTTGGGGTTTATGAAGAAGCGATGAGCGATGGGGAGGACGCGAGAGATAAGGAAAACATGTCAACTGCGCAGAACATACTTACTGTGTGCGATCTGACCGTTTTGTATCAAAGTATCCCTGCCGTGCAGGGAGTTTCGCTTGAGGTGGGCTCCGGCGAGATCGTAGGGATCGTAGGCGAGAGCGGCTCAGGCAAGAGTACGCTTTTGCGCGCGGTTGCTCATTTGCTCGCGCCTACCGCGCACATCGAGAAGGGCTCGATCGCATTTGCCGAGCAAGACATCACTCACGTGCGTGCGCGCAAGATGCGCAGCTTACGAGGCGCTTCGATTTCGTACCTTTTTCAGAACGCCGAGCGCTCCTTCGATCCGCTCTTTACGATTGGCGCTCAGTTCGATGAAGTGATGCGCGCCCACACACGATCTGGCCGCTTGGATCGTGCAGCACTGCGCACTCATCAGCACTCGGCGCTTTGCCGCATGGGATTTAGAGATCCTGAACGCGTGCTAGTATCGTATCCTTTTGAGCTTTCAGGGGGAATGTGTCAGCGGGTGGCTCTTGCTTTCGCACTTGCGGGATCCCCGCAGCTTCTGCTGGCTGACGAGCCGACCAGCTCGCTCGATAGAGATGCGCAAGCACGCGTGATTGACCTTCTTCGTACGTTGAATACTCAGGAGAACCTTGCGATCTTGGTGGTGAGCCATGATATCGATCTGCTCGCACGATTTGCGCATCGTATCATCGTCATGCATGAGGGGCGCATCGTAGAGGCGGGGACGAGTGCACAGATCATGAACGACCCGCAAGACCCTTATACCCAAGCACTCATCGAAGCGATACCGCGGGTGTGTGGCGAGATGCACATCGAGCAGCTAGGAGGTAGTCATGCTTCTTGAGGTCGAAGGCATCACGAAGTGCTTTCCTGGTGTGCAAGCGCCTGTGCTCGATCGGGTTTCATTTGCGCTTGATGAAGGAGAGCGCGTTGGCATCATCGGCCCGAGCGGCAGCGGTAAGTCGACGCTTGCACGCATCATCGCGCGTCTTGAGACGGCAGATGCTGGCAGTGTTGTATTCAACGGCGCGACCCTGCGATTCGGCCGTGAAGAGTCGGAGAGCGCGTCTTCGAGCATAGTCTCCTCGCGCTTGTCTCAAGCTCATCGCAGGCCACCTCGATCGCGTCGACCTTCACGACGCGATCGGGAGCACATTCATACCGCCTGGCTCGATATGCAGATGGTCTTTCAGAATCCAGAAGCATCGTTTTCCGACCATTTTTCTATCGGCAGAGCTATTTGGGAAGGGGCAGCGTATCACCCCGCATTCGCGCAGCTGAGCAAAGATGAACGTGAGGAGAAAGTTGCACGCACGCTCGAGATCGTGGGATTGGATCGAGCGTTTGCAACCAAGCATGTTTTCGAGCTTTCAGGAGGCGAGGCGCAGCGTGCCTCTATTGCCCGTGCGATCATTGGCGATCCAAAGCTGATCATCTGTGATGAAGCTACGAGCTCACTTGATGTGACCGTTCAAGCACGCATCGTGGATCTACTCAAGCATCTCTATAGCGATCATGGGATGGCGATCCTCTTTATCAGCCACGATCTGGCATTGGTGCAAGGTTTTTGCGATCGCATCTACTCACTTTGAGCTTCCCTTGCTGCGTTTGCGCTCGTGCATGTTTTAGCTGCAGCTTGCGAATCGGATGCGCTTGCACATCAAAGCTTCTCAGGGAGGTATCTGCTCGGGTAGACGATAAAACCCAGCTTTCCTACGCGTGAGAGCCCCTTCATTACCAAGATCGGCAACACGTAGCAAGCAACAAGACAGACGATCGCATAGATCGCCACTCCGCTATTCGCCAAAGCTCCACTCCAGCTGATACCAAGGGCAAACAGTGCGCAGAAGCACAGCTTTGCGATGATTTGGTGCATCAACCAGATAGCCATGGTGTAGCGCGTGACGAACCCATAGAAACGCACCTGTGCGCCCTCGAGGAAAAATGCGCCCGATATGCTATAGAAGCTTGCTAGACCAAGGGCGCCAAGCAGCGCAAGCGATGCTGCCTCGGTCGTGTTAGTGCCAAAGAGCAATGCGCCGAAGGCACAGAAGCACACCACCAAGCAGAGGGCATTTCGTTTGGTGGCAAGAGTTCGCTCTTTTTTGGAAAACGAAAGCGCCATGCCGGCAATGAACCAGATCCAATTGTTCATCATATGCAGAAGATAGTAGGGAAGCGTATTTGTGATGCCGGTATCTGCAAGCACGATCGTGCACCCTTTTAGAGCAAGCGCGAGTGCGATGAGCACTCCCATGCCGCCTTTGGTGCGCGGCGTTCGCGTGATGATGAAGAAGCCCCATAACACGATGAAGTAACCCACTGGTCCGACTGGTTCGATCAATACCGCGTGTACGAATGCCTCACCCGAAAAAGGCGTAACCGCATTCACGATACCGTGCTCGATGAGCTCTGGTTCGAGAGAGACCATGCTTGCGGTAAGCAAGGTGAGGATGGCGAATGCGAAGAATGGTGTGAGCAAAGTGATGGTCTTGCGTTTCATGAACGCGCGCCAAGTGCTGAATGAATCGATGCACTCATGCCGTTGGAAGAGATAGCCTGCACCGAAGTAGAAGACCGAGAGCAAGAGCGGAATGACCCACTGTGCACCCCAAGAAGAAAACGCCTTTGCATACGATCCTAGTATGCCGAGTGCAATGAAGACGCCGAAAACATACCATGCTGCGATGAGCAGGGTCGATGTTGCTTGGGCATTGAAGACCCAGGTGTCTTTCTCTTCTGCTGACATAGATATGATACGCATTCTTCGCGGTAGATCTTCTTACCCTTCAAGTCTATGTTCTTCGCCTTGCTTGCAACAATGAGAGCGTGCGATGTAACGCGGTAAGCATTGAATCGTTGCTCAGCTGCAACCGCGTGCTCGCCTCTAAGACCGCTTGGTGTATCGAAGCTCCATGGCTGCTCTTTGCAGCGAGGGAGTATTGATAGAATGCAATATCGTTCAAGACAAAATGTAGATATGTGCTCTTGGGCTTTCCAAACGAGCATCTGGTGCACGAACAAGACTAGCGAAAGGCTCTTATGTCCACAAACGCTCTCGAACAAGAAGCATCGAACAAGAAGCCTCGTGAGCATTTTGCCTCACGTCTCGGTTTCATCCTTATCAGCGCAGGTTGCGCGATCGGACTGGGCAATGTCTGGCGCTTTCCCTACATTGCCGGTGAATATGGCGGTGCGGCATTTATCTTGCTCTATCTTGTCTTCCTCGTTATTTTGGGTCTGCCTGTCATGGTCATGGAGTTCGCGGTTGGTCGATCCAGCCAGCGCAGTTGCGCACAGGCTTTCCAGCGCCTGCAACCTTCGGGTCGATGGAATTGGTTTGGTTGGTGGTCGTATATCGGCTGCATGATCTTGATGATGTTCTATACCGTTGTGTGCGGTTGGATGCTCGCTTATACCGCGAAGATGGCAACAGGCGCATTCGTTGGGCAGGATGTACAAGGTGTCGCGAACGTCTTCGGGGCGCTTCTGGCAAGCCCAACGGAATTGATCGCATGGATGCTCGTCGTTATCGTGATTGGTTTTCTCGTGTGTAGCCTTGGTCTGCAGAAAGGCGTCGAGCGCGTTACAAAAGTGATGATGTTATGTCTGCTCGCAGTCATGGCAGCTCTAGTCGTTCGCTCTGTTACGTTGCCTGGCGCGCTTGCAGGGCTCGAATTCTATCTGGTGCCCGATTTTGGCAAGATGTTTGATGGAGGCATCGGGCACTTCGGCGAAGTGGTGTATGCGGCTATGGGCCAAGCGTTCTTCACGCTCTCTCTTGGTATTGGCGCGATGGAGATCTTTGGTAGTCGCATCGGTAATGAGCGCGCGCTCACGGGTGAGGCACTGCGCATTTGCGGGCTCGATACTGCCGTTGCTATCGTTGCGGGCCTTATCATCTTCCCAGCATGTTTTGCGTTCGCAGTCGCCCCTGATCAGGGACCAGCGCTCGTGTTTGTTACGCTGCCCAACGTCTTTGAGCAGATGCCTCTTGGTCAGGTGTGGGGTACGCTCTTCTTCGTATTCATGAGCTTTGCTGCGCTCTCTACTATCATCGCAGTGTTCGAGTGCCTCATTTCTTTCACGATGGAGAAGTGGAATATTTCGCGCAGCCAAGCGATCAAGCGCACTGCACTTTTGGTGACCGTGCTCAGCCTGCCCTGCGCGCTGGGATTCAGCGTGTGGTCAGGCATTGCGATCCCGGGTATTGGCGACATCCAGTCCATCGAGGATTTCATCGTGTCGAATAACTTGCTTCCTTTGGGCAGCCTACTCTACGTGATCTTCTGTGTGACGCGTGGCGGTTGGGGTTGGGATAATTTTCTCAAGGCCGCCGATACGGGTGAGGGTGTGAAGTTCCCGCGCTGGTCTCGCTATTGGCTCACCTTTGGGGTGCCGATCTTGATCGGCATCATATTCGTGATGGGCTATGTACCCAAGATCGCACTTTGGCTCGGGATTGCCTGATCGCTCTTCTTCTCGCACCGAGGGTGCTCAGAGCTTGTGCTCATGCTTAACGATCGCATAATTCCAAGAAGCGCATCTCGGCTGCTTCAAGGCGAAGCAGTGCGGTAATATGCATACGCGTTGCAGCTAGACCAAGCTTAAGTCCAACAAGCGAAGAGAACGTTTTGTCGCGCCGCCAACAGAGGCAATCTTGTTCGTTTTCTTGATCGTAGTGCCAGCGGCTGATGTCTTCTACGCCTGTTTCATCGCTTTCGTTGTTATTTTTACCACCATGTGTTCTTGGGCACATCGCTCCCGATATGGGCGCGTTGACGCCAAGCTTCACAAAATGGAGATCAGTGGGATCCGGGGTGCTCGACCTGACGAGAACATCTTCATTCTCAAAGCGAAGAACGATCGGCGTCGAGCCCATCCATCGCCCTTCATCACAATTCCAAACGCGAAGGACATCGGCAAGGTAGTCTTCTTGTTGCTTCTTACTCTTCTCATTCATCTTCACCTAGCAATCTTCGTTTCGATCTGTATCTTGCCCTCTAGCCTACCTTCGAGCAAAGATGATGCATGTACCATTGATCGGACATATGATCTTGTTATAGAGCGTAGGATCGAAGAAGGCGATCGTGCGCTTCGTTCTGTCCTATAATCGGGGCAAGATAAGACATCGACAGGTATGAATGCGTGATCGCTCGTAGGAAGGAAGAGGCGAGGGTGTATGGCCAATAACCCAAAAGCAAAGCTCAAGATGCTCTATGTGATGCGAATCTTGCAAGAGGAGACGGATGCCGAACATGGTCTATCTTTGCGCGAGATCATCGAGCGACTCGAGGCCTACGACATTCAAGCCGAGCGCAAAGGACTCTATCGCGATATCGAGACCTTGCGCGAGTTTGGTATCGACATCAAGACCTATCAGCGCAATCCGGTCGAATATGCGATCGATCATCGTGATTTTTCCCTATCGGAATTGATGCTCTTGGTCGATGCGGTGGAATCATGCAAGTTCTTGACCTCAAGGCAGTCGCGTCAGCTCATTACCAATCTGAAGCTTCTTGCAAGCGATGCTCAACGTGCCTTGCTCGACCGACATATTCATGTCTCGGGACGTATCGTCTCGAAGAACGAGAGCGTATTTGGCAACATCGACCTACTTCATGAAGCCTTGCGCAAACGGGTGAAGGTTGCGTTCAAATACTATAGATATGACATCGACGGCACCAGGGTGGCAACCCGCAGTGGAGCAAAGCATCTCGTCACGCCTGTAGGCATCGCATTTTCTGAGGGGTATTACTATCTGAGTGCCTGGAGTGATGATCATGATGCGATGAGCGAGTTTCGCATCGACCGTATGGGAGGGCTTACGCTTTCATCGGAGCCTGCAGTGAAGAACGATTCGATCCTGCATCATACCTACGAAGGCAATGAATACGAGATGTTCGGTCGCTTTGGTGGAGAGCCGGTGACCGTCACGTTTTTAGTCGATGCTGCAAAGATCGAGATCATCATGGATCGTTTTGGTACCTCGCTCGAGATCTACCCGCACGATGCTGATCATGCCAAAGCTGTTGTCAAAGTCTGCAAGTCAGAGCAATTCTTTGGTTGGGTTGCAGGGCTTGGCGGCACCGTGCGTATTGCAGCACCAAAAGAACTGAAACGTGAATACGAAGATTATCTTCGTAGTTTGATCGAGCAATGAGCGATATGGGTAACTGCTTGTTGACGCTTTGATACACAGATGTTTGCAATATCGCGCTCACTCAAGACAAAAAGAAGGCTCTTGCTACCATCTTCTTGAGGTTTACGATGTGCAGTGTGCAGGTGATCGGCCTCATGAGGAATGTCCCCGTAACGAGGTGAGGGAAGCAACATGGCATCCAAGGAGACGCAAGGTATCAAACGCGGGCCAGTTGTCTTATTGACGACGCTCATCGTTATCGCAACGTTGGTATGTTCGTTTGCTCTTTCTGGCATCAAGCCAGCAGCTGCAGAAAATGACAGCATGACCGGAAAGGCAACGACCGAGCAGATTCAAGACAGCGCAGCGCTTCAGGTTGCCCAAGAAGCAGAAGAGGTTGTCGCCGAAGGCGCCGAAGAGGCTGAAAGCGATGCTGTGGCAGATGAAGCGACTTCTGCAGATAACTGCAAGGTGACGATCAAGTACTACGAGGTGGTCATGTACGATGACCCTGATGTTGAGGTCGATAGCACAGGACGTCGTTTGCTCGGCACACGCGAGATCGACAATCTCCGCGAGGGCGATACGTTGAATGCGTGGAATTACGTAGTGAATCTTCCTGGTCACTTCTTCTTTGACGGGTGGCCTCAAGAGCTTGTTGTTTCGACCGATCCATCACAGAACGTTATCGAGCTCATGTATGTGAAGTTGTGGAATGCTGAATATACGGTCAACTATTATGTGATGACCGGCGCCGATCTTACGGCAGATAATTGGCATGATGCACTTGCACCGGATGATGTCGAGTTTATTAAGATAGCGTCAGAGACCTTCGATAATCAGCGCTTCGATGCGCTCATCAAGGGCGATGCATATGAATACAAGATCGATGATATGTATGTGATCGATACCTATCCTGCTGAGATACATCTCGGCACCGATCCCGATAACAATGTTATCAATGTGCTCTATACCCCGACTTCTTCCAATCTTCCTGACGATCTTCCGATTCCCGATGATGTGATCCCGCCTGCAAGCGATGATACAGGTAGCGGAGATAATGGCGCCGGCGATTCGAGCAGCCCTACTACGCCAACGTTGCCTGACGACGAGACCTTCGATAAAGACGATATGATCACCACGCTTCCTGACAATGTTGGAGAGGGAAGCGATGAGTTTGACGACTTTCTTGGCAGCGATATCGATCGCGGAGAGCTCGACGTGACTGACGATATGCTCGCAAAACCAGTGAACAAAGAAGATGCGGAAACAACCATCAAAGCTTATGAGACGGGCTTGCATGAAGGCTCACTCGCACAGACAGGCGAGCAGTTCCCGCTCCTTGCGGTGATATCGGGATCGATCGCGCTGATCGCACTTATCATCCTTATTGCTTACATCGTCTTGAATAAGCGTAAGACCAATGCACAAGCGACATCGGGCTCAGAAGCCTCTTCAAAAGACTGATCGTCAAGGGAAAGGGGCTTGCTGATCAAGAAGAGCGCATGATCATACGTCTTCTCTAAGCAAGCCTGAATGCTTCTCGATCAACATGATTCTTCGAGCCCTGTGAAATCACGGGGCTCGTTTGCTTCTGCGATCACACGCGCTACGAGCTCTTCGTAACCACGAAGCGCAGCGAATGGTTTAAACTGCCGCGCACGATCTGCGTGGGGTTTGCCGAGCACGTATCGCTCAGGATGCACAGAACCTTCTCCTTGGGCGAGGAAAGCTTGATAATCAGGATCAGCATTGGTGAAAAGAGCGGCATCAGGCATGGTGCCCCCCAACTTGGTGTGCCCGTTCGATGCCACGCGCTTTCTCTTTGTAAGAAGTTCCTCGCATCACAGCATCTTTTCCAAATTTATGTTTGATCTCGAGCAGCGCATCCTGTCTTGCGCGTTCTTCCTCTTCTGCGGCAATGTCGGAGAAGAGGTCGTAGGTGGTATGTTCTTCGGTTTCCAAATGACCGAATGCAATGTTGATTCGATGGATCACGCGATCGCGATCGACCTTTGCGCAATAAAGATCGTCAACAAGGGCGTTGAGTTTTGTGAAGGAATTGGTGAAGAAGCCAAGCTTTCTGCTCACACTCACATGATCGTTCGACCGCGAACGTTCCCGATCTGCATCTTGGCGCATATCTTTTGTTCGCTTGTATCCTACATGAAGATGAATATGGCTGGTCACAAGCCTTTTATCGACAAGATCAAGCACGGTCTCATCCACCATTTCGCGAAGGATCATGCGTCCTTCTTCGAAGGAATAATCGCACGGGAGCACCTGGCCATTGCCAAACGAAGTGCTCTCAGGCTCGTATGCTTTGATCTCGGCGATGGTGCATGGTTCAAGCCCCCAGGCATGATCGATGAGGAATTCTGCATTCACTCCGAATTCCTTGTACAGCAGATCAACATCTGCATGTGCGATTCCATAAAGGTCGCGAATACCAAAACGCTCGAGTCGCGATGCGATACCGCGCCCGATCTGCCATATATCGGTGATAGGACGATGATGCCAGATGATCTGACGAAAGCTCGCTTCGTCGAGTACGCCGATATTGTCTTTATCGTGCTTTGCTGTGACATCGAGCGCGACCTTTGCGAGGAAGAGATTGGGTCCGATGCCGGCGGTGGCGGTTATCTTCGTTTCGGCATAGACCGCCTTGCGAAGCATATCGACCAATTCCTTTGCGCTCATCTTATAAAGTGCGCAATAGGGAGTGAGATCGATGAAGCACTCATCAATGGAATAGACATGCAAGTCTGCTGCGCTGATATAGCGCAAATAGACGGCAACGATCTGCGCAGAGACTTCCATATAACGTCGCATACGAGGCTTTGCCTTCGTGAATGCGATGTTGCGAGGAATTTCGAACACACGGCAGCGTCCCGGAACGCCGAGTGCCTTTAGGGCAGGCGAAACAGCCAGACAGATCGTCTTCTCGGTACGTTCTGGGTCTGCTACCACAAGGTGTGCTTCATAAGGATCGAGGCCGCGATCGACGCATTCCACGCTGGCATAGAAACTCTTCAAGTCGATGCAACAGTATGTCTTGCGTGAGGTATCGAGCATGTCTACATTATAGCACGATATGCGAACATATGTTCCCTTTTGCTGAAGCGGAGAAACTTGTGAGTCTTTCTACATGAGCGAATCATCGCGAATCGCACGGGCGATATCCATCTTGTTCAGACGCCATGCTCCCAAAGCATAGGCAGCAAGGACGCAAAAGGCAACTGCTGCAAGATAGATGAGCGCGATTCCATATGGAAAGGCCAGGGCGAAGGTCGATAGGGTCTGCTTGCCGAGAGAGGCCAGCGCGATCGTGCATACAACAACAGGGATGAGTGCGAATACAAGCGGTCGGACAACGCTTAGAAGTCCCTCAAAGAAGAGCATCTTGCAAACGCCGCGAGGTGTCATGCCGATCGAACGATAGCGGCTGAATTCACGTCTGCGTTGCTGGGTGAAACTGATAGCCTGTGCAACGATACTAGCGATGCCGATCAAGGCCAAGATCGCGCAGAATGAACCCACGATCGTAAGATAGCCATCCCATACCGCATCGGCATACGCCCTATCTTCGTCCATAGTGATGATATCGAACGTGGTGATACCGTGCTCTTTTATCAAACGTGCAAGGGCTGCCCTCTGCTCATCGAGCGGTTCATCTACCGTGCTCTGTACATAAAGGCGCGCACCTTCATCGTAGCTATCGGTTCGTACGATCCATCCTGCTTCGCCAAGCACTGCTTCAGCAGGCGCAAGGTCATCAGGTGTGCTGTCTGCGACATTGATCGCAAGATCCCATTCGATGCCAAAGCGCTCATAGTAGGTCTCTTCCACCGAGAGCTTTGAGATCGTGATAAATGAAAGGAAGAGGATGAATATGAGAAAAGAGACCCCAAAGGCTACCGAGGATGAGCGAAGCGCGCTTCGCCGTGCTTCGAAAGAGCCTTTTGCCAGCACCCATTCAGCACTCGAGTGCGGTATACGAGATTTCTTCGCTCGAGCCTTCTTGCGCTTCTTTACGGCATTAAGTTCAAGAGAAGGAGAGTTGATCGCTTGAAGTGGCGTGGTTCGTGCGAGCTTTCGCGCAGGGACGAGCGCGGATAAGAAGATGGTCAAAAGCACGATCGCTCCGATCGCGATGAGCACGAGAGGGTCGATCAGAAAAGAGCTCTCGATCCGCTCGAGCCCTTGAAGGCGCGTAGCGTAATCGATGAAGAAGTTGACAAGCAGATAACCTGCGTAGGTGCCGATCGCAATGCCGATGAGCAAAGGAGCGACGCTCGTAGCGAGCGCGTCCTTGATCAAGAGTGTCTTGAGTTGCTTGGGTGTAGCCCCTACTGTGGCAAGGATGCCAAGCTGATGTGTGCGTGCGAGCATTGAAGCATCGAATGCGCTTTTGATGATCAGCATGATGGCGATACAGGCAAAGAGCATGATCACTTCGTAGAACACTGCTGTGCCAGAGAGGGCTATCCCATCGGCTCCTTGTGCGATGCTTTGCGCTTGCGCGTCTACCCAAATATCGTAGAGGATCTCAGCGAGCGTCGTCAGGAGTGCCGAGCTGATCGCGATGATGATCGCAATACCGATGTTCGATGCGCGGTTCGCTCGTAAGAAATCGATGCCAATCTTGCGCTGATCAAGGATGCTTTGAGATCTGGTGTTTGCTGTGCCCATCATGATCACTGCCGTCCTGTATCTGCGATCACGAGCCCATCTTCGACGGTAATGATCCGATCAGCAGCAAGCGCCACTTCTTCGTCATGGGTGATGATGAGCGATGTTTGATCGAACTGCCGATTCATGATCTTGAGCAGATCGATGATCTCGCGCGAGGTGTTCTTGTCAAGATTGCCTGTAGGCTCGTCTGCTAGCAGCAGGGAAGGGCGATAGATGACCGAGCGCGCGATCGCGACTCGTTGCTGTTGACCTCCTGAGAGCTCTGAGGGCATCGCATCAAGCTTATCTGCGATACCAAGAGCTTCAACGATCTTGTTGAAGAATTCCTCATGAGCTGCCCGCTTATCCAAAAGAAGCGGCATGAGAATATTCTTTGCTACATTCACCGTTGGAATGAGATTGAAGAATTGGTAGATGAGCCCTACCTTACGTCGACGAAAAAGGGCCGATTGCGTTGCATCAAGCGTCGATAGATCGGTTCCGTCCACCAAAACGGTGCCGCTCGTTGGCGCCTCGATTCCTCCAAGAATATGCAGCAAAGTCGATTTTCCTGACCCGGATGCACCGATGATCGCAACGAATTCGCCTGATGAAAGTTCGATCGATATATCACGTAAGGCATGAGTGGCGCGCTCGCCATCTCCGTAGGTCTTTGTGACGTTTCGACATTCGAGCAAAGGCGCAGTATCCATAGAAACACTCCTTTCTTCTGTGCGTGTTGCATTCTAGGGTAGAGCGCCTAAGTGACAGCACAGTGACAGGGATGATCTTTATTGTCAAAAGCAAGGCAAAAGTGCGTCTTATCGATAGAAGCGTATGACGAAAAGAGCTCCTCCATCAGGGTTATCATCGATGCGAATGCTTCCTTTTTGCAGCTCGATGATATCGTGTGCGAAGCTAAGACCAAGTCCAGTCGATGAAGCATTGGTCTTCTCACCTTTGTAGAACCGCTCGAAAGCATGCAGTCTTTCTTGCGCTGAAAAGCCGCTTCCCTCATCGGCGATAGTGATCTCGGTGTAGAGCGAGCGCGGCGCATAGTCGATCGTAATGGTTGAGCCGCAAGGGGCGTGTTCGATGCAATTTCTCATGATGTTCGCGATCGCCTCGCTTGTCCAGTGAGCATCGACATCGATGTTCACTGGGGCTTCTGAGGTGATCTCAAGAGTAACATTGGCCGCTCTTGCAAGCTCATTCAAGCTCTCGGCGGTCATGCTCAAGATCGTAAAGACATCGCAGGTCTCGATCGAGAGCGAGAGCACGCCGGCATCGAGGCGCGCCATGAGCAAGAGGCCTTCTTGCAGCCTTGTCAGTCGGGCGATCTGTTCTTCCATTGAGGTGATGAGTTGGGACGTGCGAGGATCGTCGCTTGAAAGTTGCTGCAGAGAAAGCGAGAGCGCGGCGATAGGTGTTTTGAGTTGATGTGCGATATTCGAAAGATTTTCTGCAAATCCCTCTTTAGTCTTCGTTGCTCGCCTTTCTGCTTGGACGAGCGCATTGATCGTCTTGTTGATCTCATCTTGAAGCTTCGAGAGCTCACCTTCGTTGCGTCTACGAACGAGGCGAGATCTGCCAAGGAGTGCTTCTTCGATATCGTGTGTGAGGATCGAGATCCTTTGCTCCTGGGCTTTGTGCGCTCGTCGGTAATAGAGAGCTGCCAGCGCAAAACCACAAAGGGTGCAACATGCGCAGGCAAACAGCAAGGCTGTGATGTCCATGATGATCAAAGCCCTTCTAAGCGATAGCCGATACCACGGATGGTCTTAAGGGCAAGATCGTCACCGAGCTTTGCACGAAGGCGCTTCACCGCAACGCTGATGGCGTTATCGCTCACGCCGCCTTCCTTGTGTTCCCAAAGTTCTCGCTGAAGCTGTGTGCGCGTAACGAGCTTGCCTTTTTGCTGGCAAAAGAACTTAAGCAGGCGATATTCGAGTGCCGAAAGCTCGATGATCTGGCCATTCTTTGTAACAGTTCCGCTTGAGATATCGAGTGAGATGTTACCGCAGGCAAGAAGGGATTTGGGCGCATTGCGACGAAGGAGCGCATGGATACGCGCCATGAGCACCGTGATGTCAAAGGGTTTTGTCACATAGTCATCCGCTCCACATTCGATACCCGATACGATATCGTGGGGATCATCGCGCACGGTGAGCATGAGCACAGGAAGATCGGCGTTGTGCAAACGTAGCCACGTGCACAACGCGATACCAGTATCGTCGGGAAGATTCCAGTCGATGATGGCAAGATCGGGGTAGGCCTTTGTGAGCGCATTGCGCATCGAGAGTCCTGTAGTGAAGAGCGTCACTTCAAAGCCTGCATCTTCAAGAGCAGACATTACACGCTGTGCTATAACAGGGTCATCCTCTGCATACCAGATCGATCGGGGCATCGTGTGGTTCCTTTCGTTTCTCGTGCGTATTATAACGCCTCGAATACGCACGAGAGCAAGCTAGCGCTCAAGGCCTTCTCGATGCATCATCTGCTCTCTGCTGGATGCGCTGTGTTGCGTTTGCTGCAGGAATGCTGCCCGTTCCGCTCTTCCAGCCACATATGATGAGCAGCAGTGCTAAGCCGAACATGATGACAAGCGCAACAGACCATGATCCGCTCAGATCGACGAGCAAACCAAGGCAAGCAGGACCGAGTGCTGCTAAGAGATAGCCGAATGTTTGTGCGATGCTTGAAAGCCTCGATGCGTCATCTGGATCTTCGGTGCGCACGCCAAAGTAGAACATGCATAAGCAAAATGGTGCGCCGAGCGCAAAGCCTAATAACGTAACCGCAGCGATAGCGGCTTGGTCGGTATGCGCGAATAAGAGCGCGAAAACACCAAGCGCACAGAGTGCGCCGATCGTAGCGCCGAGCATGCGCTGGCGGCGGAGGCGCTGGGCAAGCGGTGGACAGAAGAGCGTACAAGGGATCCCGACGATGGGGAAGAGTGCAACACAGGTGGTTATGGCGTCTTGACTGATGTTTGCAGCGTTCAGGATCGAAGGTAACCATGCCACAAATCCGTAGAACAGGATCGATTGAACGCCAAAGAGCCCTGTGATCCACCAGGTGATAGGGCTTTTAACGAGGTGCTTGCTTAAGAGTTTCGTGTGTTTTGGAGTGGTGGTTTGCTTGGGGCGTTTGTCTCCTGTTGCACGGCCGAGGAAGCGTACGGCTAACCAGAGCAACGCTCCGATCGCTGCAAAAGGAGCGATTCCGGCAAGGATATTGCGCCAATCATCGAGAGAGCCCATCAAGCTTGAAGCAAGCCCCGCTGCGCCACCTGCGAACAGGCTCATGGTAGTCGTATAGAGCGCGGTCATGATGCCCACGTGTACAGGAAAACGCTCACGCACGACCGCAGGAAGCAATACGTTGCCTGCTGAGATACCGATGCCAAGAAGGATAGTGCCCCCGAAGAGCCCTATATCACTGCCATATGATCGCCATATGATACCGCACGCGATCGCAGCACAGCCGATCGCGAGAGAGCGACTGTTGCCAAAACGCTTCGATATCTCATTCATCATAAGTGCAGAAGCGGCGAATGCGAGCAAGGGAAGCGTGGTGACCAGCCCCATCGCAGCTGATGAAAGACCAAGGTCATCCTGCACCCAGAGGGTGAGCGCTCCCATTGAAGTGATGGTCGATCGTAGCGTGGCGGCAGTGAAGATGATCGCAAGAGCAACGATTGCCACTATCAGACGATGCGAGGAAGCGCGCCTGCTCGTGCGCTGTGCAAAAGTGCTCTGTTTGTCCGTCTCTTCGATCCGCATAGAGGTATTCTATCGGGTATCGCACGAAACGAGGTTCTCAAAGCAAGTTTTTTCTCCGTTATGCGCGATACTCAGCGAAGGTCGAGATCTCTGGTGTGTACTTTGCCGCGCGCTCAGCATCTAAACGGCGATTACGAAGGTAAACCGCCCAGTTGATCGTAAGGAATACGCAGTTCAAGAGATAGACTCCTACTACCCAATTGATGGTGCCGAGCGAGAACTTTGCCGCTACACCGCAGCCATAGCCAAGGCAGATCAGTGCAAGGAATTGCCAGCTGGTGCCTGCAGCAGTGCGTGCCTTATATGCTTTCCATGCATTCATCGGCCAAGAAAGCCCAAAACAAACGAGCATTCCTGCTTCGAGGATCTCTGCTAAGAACATAGAGCGTATCGCTTCCTTTCCCTATGGTTTCTGGTTCTATTTTCGCTCGTAAATAGATTCACTGCTAATATAAATAATATTGATTATCCATATCAAATAGGTATCATTTTGGTATGGATCTAAACAAGCTGAGATACTTCATGGCGGTAGCCAAAAGCGAGCATGTCACGAATGCAGCAAAAGAGCTTTCTATCGCACAACCTGCGCTTACCCGCGCGCTACATAGCTTCGAGCAAGAACTCGGTGTGCGCCTATTCGTGCGCGAGGGGCGCAATATTCGCCTGAGTCCCGAAGGGGCATACTTGCGCGATCGCTCAGCAGGGGCGCTTGAAGACCTTGAAGGGGCAGAAAACGCACTTCGTGCATTCTCTGCAGCAGAGCAAACAACGATCAGCGTTTGCATGAGATCCGCTTCTGTATTGGTGGTGGATGCGATCGCAGAATATTCGGCTTCTCATCCCGATGTGGCATTCAAGGTCACGCAGGAAGATCGCCCTGATTTCGCAGATTTGATCATCGCTTCTGAGCCATGGGAGAAATCGTCGCCTGATATGGGTTTTGTCGAGCGTATCGGTATTGCTTTGCCTTTATGCACCAGTATTGCGCAAAGCTCAGAGCACCCGATCAAACTTGCAAGTTTGCGTGATGAAAGCTTCATCCTGCTCGCAGGATCGCGAGGGCTTCGTCCGCAATGCGATCGTCTCTGTAAGGCGTGCAACTTTCAACCGCATATAGTCTTTGAAAGCGACAATCCTTCGGTTGTGCGAAAGATGGTCTGTCTTGGTATGGGCATTGGGTTCTGGCCGGAATATAGTTGGGGGCCGCTGGATGAAGGAAGCACTTGGGTTCCGCTTGCTGATGAGGCGTTTCGCCGCATCGTGCGCCTTGATATCACGCCTCGTGGCATGGAAAAGGATCAGGCGCGCACGTTCAAGCGCTTCCTTTCTGATTATCTTTCGAGCATCTTCAGTCGATCTGCGCGATGATCTCGCGTATAAATGGTTCGAGCGCTTGTGGTGCACGCGTGCCATGCTCGCCGACCTGACGTACGATCGCGCTTCCCATGATCGCTCCATCGGCAAGCGCCGCCATGTCGTGGGCTTGCTGTGCATTTGATACGCCAAAACCAATCGCGATGGGTGTATCTGTCACCGCGCGAATCTTCTCTACGATAGCGCCTAGATCGGTCGTGATAGTGCTGCGCACGCCGGTCACGCCAAGCGAGCTGACCAGATAGATGAAACCTTCTGCCTCACGGGCGATCATCGCGATGCGCTCATCGGAGGTGGGCGCGATCATCGAGATCAATGCAAGGTCATGGGCGCGACATGCCGCGGTAAATTCAGCCTTCTCTTCGAAGGGCACATCGGGAAGAATCAGTCCATCGATACCAGCTGATCGTGCGTTTTCGCAGAAACGTTCGGTTCCGTAATGGAAGACTACATTGGCATAGGTCATGATCACAAGTGGGCAATCGAGGGGTGCATGATCTGCATCTCCTGCGCGCAGGCGCTTTGCAAGAGCGAAGACATCATCAGTGGTCGTCCCTGCGCAAAGTACGCGGATGTTCGCATCTTGGATAACCGGTCCTTCGGCGGTTGGATCAGAGAAGGGAATGCCAAGTTCAATGATACTCGCACCAGCATCTGCGAACATGCGCACGAGTGCACAGGTCGTTTCCATAGTGGGATCTCCACAGGTTATGAATGGGATGAATGCCTTTTTGGAGGCGAAAGCAGCGCGAATGGATTCGTTACTCATGGATATCCTCTCCTCGGTAGCGGGCGATAGCGGCGCAGTCTTTATCGCCACGTCCTGAAAGGGTCACGACGATGATCTGATCAGGTGACATATCAGGGGCGATCTTCATGGCATGCGCGAGAGCGTGCGAGCTTTCGATCGCAGGGATGATGCCTTCGATTCGACTTAAATACTCGAATGCACAAACTGCTTCATCGTCGGTCACGGCAACGTATTCAGCGCGTCCAGTATCATGCAGCATCGCATGTTCGGGACCGATGCCTGGATAGTCGAGCCCAGCGCTGATGGAATAGACTGGTGCGATCTGCCCATATTCATCCTGACAGAAGTAGCTTTTCATGCCATGGAAGATTCCGAGCGACCCGGTTGAGATCGTTGCCGCGGTCTCCCAGGTATCGATGCCACGGCCAGCCGCCTCACAGCCGATCAGACGTACCTCGGCATCGTCGATGAAGTTATAGAACGTCCCCATCGCGTTTGAGCCACCGCCGACACAGGCCATCACCACATCGGGCAGGCGACCTTCCTTCTCAAGGCATTGCTCTTTGATCTCAGCCGAGATGACCGATTGGAAATCACGCACGATGATGGGGAAGGGATGAGGTCCCATCGTTGAACCGAGGCAGTAATGCGTATCTTCCATGCGCGAGGTCCATTCGCGCATGGTTTCACTGACTGCATCTTTGAGCGTCGCGGTACCTGAATCGACCGGGTGCACCTGAGCACCCAAGAGGCGCATCTTGTAGACATTGAGCGCTTGGCGCTCGGTGTCCTCCCTGCCCATGAACACTTCGCACTCAAGATCGAGCAGCGCTGCAGCAGTTGCAGTAGCTACTCCATGCTGACCTGCTCCCGTTTCAGCGATCAAGCGCGTTTTACCCATCTTCTTTGCGAGTAACGCTTGACCAAGCACGTTGTTGATCTTGTGTGCGCCAGTATGATTCAGATCTTCGCGTTTGAGGTAGATCTTCGCACCACCGAGTTCTTTGGTCAGGCGCTCAGCAAAATAAAGACGCGAAGGTCGTCCGGCATAGTTGTTTAAAAGCTCGGTAAGTTCAGCTTTGAACTGCGGATCGTCCTTGTAGTGATAGTACGCCTCCTCCAGTTCGTTCACGGCATTCATCAAAGTTTCGGGCACGTATTGCCCGCCATGGATGCCGAATCGTCCGTTTTCATTGGTCACGTTGGTTCCTCCTTTATGGTCTTGGGATCGATCGTTCGTAGTTGTTGTACGCGCAGCACGATGGAGTGCTTCGATGAAGCCAGCCATGGCTGCAGGGTCTTTGCGCGGGAAGGATTGCGAAGTGCGGGGTTCTTTTAGTTCGATACCGCTCGAGATATCGACGATGGCTGGCTTGCAAGCGCACAGCGCTGCATCGATATTCTCAACCGAAAGCCCACCAGCAAGCGCATAAGGGCGCTTTACGTCTGCAAGCAGCTCCCAGGCAAATGCACGCCCCTCACCTTTGCCTCCATCAAGGAGCACCATATCGGCGCTCGATCGGTTTGCTCTATCAATGTCATTTGCGCGGGTAACTTCGAAGGCTTGCCAGATCTCAAGCGCTGGAGCAAGCGCGCGCAATTGTGCAATGAAGGTCTCATCTTCGCTTCCGTGTAATTGAGCGATCTGAATGAGGCCGTCTTGAGCGAGCTTGGCGATCGTGTGCGCGTCTTCGTCAACAAACACGCCAACGACAGGGATTGGCTCATCAAGGGCAGCATGTATCTCAAGTGCGGTAGGAACATCTATTGCGCGCTTGCTTTGTTGCCAGAAGACAAGACCGAGGTAATCGGGGCGAAACACGCTTGCTGCACGCGCGTCTTCAGCGCAGGTGATACCACAGAATTTTACGGCAGGTGCACTGGCCATCATGCATACCTGCCTTCACGCGCAGCCGTGCGCATCGAAGCGATCAGCTCGGCCTTCGCCTCGCTGCGCATCAACGCTTCGCCGACGAGCGCCGCATCTGCGCCCGCTGCTGCCATCGTCGCGATATCAGCAGGGCAGGAGACTCCCGATTCTGCCACGAAGAGCACCTCTTCGGGCACCATTGTGCGCAAACTATTTGCGTTATCTAAGTCGATCGAGAAATCCTTTAGATTGCGATTGTTCACGCCGATGATGCGTGCCCCGCACGTAAGTGCACGATCTATCTCACATGCATCGTGCGCTTCGACGAGGGCAGAAAGCCCCAGCTCTTCTGCAAGCGCACTATAGGCGGCAAGCTGAGCATCATCCAGGATCGCACAGATCAACAACACTGCTGAGGCACCAAGCGCTTTTGCCTGGTAGATCATGTATTCATCGATCGTGAAGTCCTTGCGCAGAACAGGCGTGGTAAGCTCGTGGGCAATGGCGGCAAGGTAGTCGTCTGCGCCCAAGAACCAAAAAGGTTCGGTCAAGCATGAGATAGCATCCGCGCCTGCTTGTTCGTAATCGCGGGCGATTGCGAGGGGGTCGAACTTATCTGCGATCACTCCTTTAGAAGGCGAGGCCTTCTTCACTTCGCAGATCAGCCCGAACGAGGCTTTTCGCAGCGCTGCTTCGAAGGGAAAGGTGCCAAAGGTGCCTTTTGCCTTGTCTGCTGCGACTTGCTCTTCGGCAGCTGCACGCACTGCGGCGAGCGGTGCGTGTTTCTTTGCTTCATCGATGCGCTTGCATGTTCGCTTCGCTATTTCGTCAAGAATGCTCACGCTCGGTCTCCTTCTGCTTTGCCATGACTTGCACTGATGTAGGCTTCCATGGTTGCGAGCGCTGCTCCGCTGTCGATCAAATGAGCTGCCTTATCGATGCCTTCGCCCAAGTCTTTTGCAAGCCCGTTCAAGTAGAGTGCTGCACCTGCATTCATCAGAGTGGTGTCGCGCTTGGCTCCTGTAAGTGTCCCCTCTAAGATAGCGCGTGTGATCTGCGCATTCTCCTCAGCGCTCCCGCCTGCCAGATCAGCTTTGGTCGAGCGTGTGAATCCGAACTGCTCGGGTGTGATCGTGTAGGTGTCATAGCGCGCATCGCCTTTGGTAGCATCGAACTTGCAGACAAGGGTATCGCAGCAGGTTGATAGTTCATCGAGGGTTTCTTGGCCGAATACCACAATGCCACGCTTCACACCGAGGCTTGCCAGCACGCGTGCGAGTGGTTCGACTAACGACCCGTCGTAGACGCCGAGCAACATGAAGGTGGGGTTTGCGGGGTTGGTAAGCGGACCTAAGATGTTGAACACGGTTCGAATGCCAAGCTCTTTACGGATCGGTCCAACGTATTTCATAGCGCTGTGGTAATCCTGTGCGAAGAAGAAGCACATGCCTACGCGATCGAGTAACTCCACGCATAGCTCGGGGCTTTGTGAAATATTCACACCGAGCGCTTCTTGTACATCGGCCGTACCTGATTTTGATGAAGCAGCGCGATTGCCGTGTTTGGCGACTTTCACACCACCTGCTGCAGCGATGAAGGCCGCGGTGGTCGAGATGTTGAAGGTTCCTGCCTTGTCGCCGCCCGTACCAACGATCTCAGTGACCGCTTCATCATAGTTCACTGGAATGGCAAGTTCACGCATCGCGCTCGCGCAACCAGCGATCTCGTCGATGGTTTCTGCGCGCGTCGATTTCGTCGAGAGCGCTGCAAGGAATGCGGCAGTTTGCGTTGGAGTGGTCTTGCCGCTCATTACTTCTGTGATGACCTCGTGTGCTTCGTCGTAAGTCAGGTCTTGCTTGTCAACCAGTTTGAAGATCGCTTCTTTTATCATCATGCGTCCTTTCGTTCGTTGAATCGTGCTGCGAGAGCGAGGAAATTCTCTATCATCTGTGCTCCAGAAGGTGTCATGATCGATTCGGGATGGAATTGCACACCGAACGTCGGATGAGTGATGTGCTCTACTGCCATCACTTCGCCATTTTCGTCGCAGGCGCTCACTTCAAGGCAGGCTGGCAGGGTGGCTTTGTCTGCTGCAAGTGAATGGTAGCGTGCAACGCGCACTTCATGACCCAAGTTCGCAAGCAAACGCGATCCTGGCGTGATCTCGATCAGAGATGATTTTCCGTGCATCAGTTCTTTTGCGTAGCCCACAGTGCCACCTAATGCTTCTACGATCGCCTGATGTCCCAGACATACACCGAGCAGGGGCACTTGTCCGCTCAGTTCGCGCACAACCTCTTCGCAGATGCCAGCATCTGCAGGGCGCCCAGGACCAGGGGAGAGGATGATCGCTTCAGGTTCGAGTGCGGCAAGCTCAGCTACGCTCATTGCATCGTTGCGGATCACGGCTATATCAGCTCTCAGTGCACCGATCAGCTGATAGAGGTTGTATGAGAAACTGTCGTAATTGTCCACGAGGTAGATCATGCGATACCTCCTTGTGATTCCTCGATCGCCTGCATAACAGCACGTGCTTTGTTGTAACACTCGTCAAATTCGGCATCGGGATCCGAATCTGCTACGATTCCCGCACCCGATTGCACGCACACTACGCCATTCTTCTTATAAGCCAGTCGAATAGCGATACAGAGATCAAGTCCGCCAGTGAAATCGAGATAACCGATTGCACCGCCGTAGATGCCACGGTTGTTGCCTTCCAGTTCACGAATGATCTCGCATGCACGTAGCTTTGGTGCACCTGATAGGGTGCCTGCTGGCAAGATTGAATCGATCGCATCAAGCGCATCCTTACCTTCAGCAATGGTGCTCTGAACAGTCGATCCGATATGCATCACTTTCGAGAAGCGCAAGATCTCCTGGTATTTCTCTACTTTCACGCTGCCTAGTTCGCTGATGCGTCCAAGATCATTGCGCCCAAGATCGACCAGCATGTTGTGCTCTGCGAGCTCTTTTTCGTTAGCGCGTAACTCCGCTTCATTGGCGGCATCCTCTTCTGGGGTTGCACCACGCGGACGTGTTCCGGCAAGTGGATAGGTGAACAGCTCGCCTCGCTCAAGGCGTACGAGCGTCTCAGGGCTCGATCCGACGATTTCTACATCATCACTCGTAAAATAAAACATATAGGGGGAGGGGTTCTCACAGCGCAGGATACGATAGGTATCGAAGAGGCTTCCAGTTACCTTTGCACGGTGAGGGTTTGAAAGCACGACCTGGAAGATATCTCCTTCACGAATATGGTCTTGAGCAGCTCTAACCATAGCTGCATAGGCATCACGAGCGAGCAAAGGCTCAAGCGGTTCTGCTAATCGTAGTGGCGCAAAGTGTGCTCTGGCACCATCGAGCAAGAGCGACTCGATAGCGGCAAGCTCTGCATCGATCGCTTCATAGGAGTGTTCTATATCGTTTGCATCAACGCCGCCGATGATGCAGATCTTCTGACGATAAGAATCGAATGCGATGACGTTTTCGAATAGCATTAGATCCATATCAAGGAAGTCTTGGGGTTCGCTGCTCGTACGCAGCGTAGGTTCTGCGTACTTTAGATAATCATAGGCAAAATATCCGACCAAACCGCCAGTGAAGGGCGGCATGCCCTCTACTACTGCTGACTTATGTGCAGCGAGGATCTCGCGCAGCGTTTCAGCAGGATGATCGACGCGACGCTCGATCATCTTTTGATGATCGGTCTCGACGTGCTCTCGAATGCGCATCACACCATTCGTGCAGGTGATCTCGACCGATGGCTTGAACCCAAGGAAGGTATAACGCCCCCAGCGCTCGTCAGGCTCTGCACTTTCGAGTAGAAAGCAGTGGTGAGAAGCCGCGCGCAGCTTCGCGATCGCCTGGATAGGGGTGAGCGAGTCGGCCATGATCTCGCGTCGTACGGGAATGCGACAAAAGTCACCCGCATCCGCGATGGCCTGAACTTCTTCAAGACTCGGCACCATATGCTCATTCCTTTCTTCCAAGGGAACGAAAAAGCCCGTCCCCAACAGTTTCCTGTCAAGGACGGGCTTATGAAAGCTCGCGGTGCCACCTTGATTCGCAGATGAGTCTGCGCACTTCGTGAGATGCAATCACATCTCTGGCAACTGACGTATGCCCTTCACGTCGTATCCTACTGAGAAGATGATCGAGGTTCGATGCGTCTCTGTTCGGTACGCCCTCCGCGGCCCATTTGGCGAACTGCTTACGATCCGGATCCCAGCATCCCAGATTCTCTGTGCGCGCTCATTCGCTTTGACTTCCGCTTCAACGGTTTGATCGTCTAGATGACTGACGATGATTGGGATTATTGCACAGCTTCGTTCACTTTACAACACTAAAGTCCGATGTTTTTCCAAACGGCAATATAAGCATCCAGGACCGTACGTTATTACTGAGCCATAAGCGCGAAAAAGTGGGGGGGGTGGGGAGGCCTACTTTGGTCGCCAACGTATCAAGCAGATGATAGCGATCACGCAGATGATCAGCGCGATGACAGGCATCCAAACACTGAACATGGTAAGCGCCTCGATGTTCGGGAAGACTGTGTCGATGAACTCACTGTTCAGCGCTTCATGGAAGTATTGGCTCGTTACAAGGTCGAGGTAGTCGTCCCATACGCTGATGAGCCCGAAAAGCCCCAGAAGCGCGATCAGGAACAGTACCACATTCTGTTTTCGGTCGGCTTTCAGCACGTGTTCTTGGTAATCGCGATCGAGGAAATGCGACAGATATGAGGCGAAGTCTTTCATCTGTATAAGCGAACGGTGGATATTCCACTTCTCTTCGATCTTGGAATAGATGATCTCATTGTCTTGTTCGATGCCGCGCTTGAAAGTTTCGTTTTCAAAGCTGGCGTATTCGATGCTATTGATGAGCGAGTTGAAATACCGGATGCGCGAGTTGGTCTTCGCGCTGCTATCGGTCAAGATGCCCCGTTCGATCAGCTGCATCGCCTCGGTCATGTGACCAAGGTATCCCCACATTAGCATGCTGTGGAACAAGGTAGGCATGAACTGCATCTGGTAGCCGTGCGCAACATCGCTCGGACCGCCAAGGGCTCCGATCGGCTCGCAGTCGACCAGGATGGTGTTGAATCTGCCGCCGAATTGGAAGAGTTCAACATCACGATACACATCGCTCTCGCGGCGTTTCTTACCGAAGAAGTCAAGCACGTTATCGCGCTTGCGCTCGGCGCGATTGGTTTCGCGTACAAGGTTGTTCTTCAGCTGTTTAGCGTCAGAGGTGCTGATGAAGAAGGATACGTTGGTGCAGCTCTCAGGGAAGGTGAGAAGTTCTTGTGCTTGGTATTTCTTTTTCACGCCATAGAGCAAACGGCACAGCTCGAGCCCACGCGCCATTGCACTACGCTGGATCTTTTGTACCGAAGCAAGGACCTTGTCGGTGCCATCTGATACGGCAAACATATCGCGGATGATGTTGTAGAGATCATTTCGGTGACTACGCAGCCCTGGTGAAGAGATGACCATGTCATTGAGATGCGCGCTCGTGGTGGTAATGGTGAATTTGTAAATGACCTGCCACTGACGCAGGCTGATCTCGTAGAACAGCCACGCCTCGATGTTCGAGATGTCAAGTCCTGTGCCAGATTCGATCACTTCTGCTTGAATTTCGGCAGACATACCCTTCTTGACTTGTGTGATGCTCGGTGCTGCATCGGGAATGTCTCTGCCTTGGGCTCGTCTTCCTGCAGCTACTTCGAGTGGCTCAATAGTGGCAGCGAATTCATTTGCAAAGGACAGATCAACTTCATCGCTCGTTAATTTCATGCAGGCAGAATTATGATAGATGCACTCCATCTTCATGAAATAAGAGAGCCATTCGGGGTATTGCTTATAGCGTGCAGCAAGCTTTTCGCTCGAAAGATTCGAGGTGAAGCTCAAGTTGAAGGGGTTGGTCTTCCAAGTTGGTTTGCGCGATCTTGTGGCAGAAGGAAGCTTGAAATCCATCTGTTGAACAAGATAGACATCGAGCGAAGCAAGTTCGGTTTTATGTTCTTCCATAACGTGACCTCCTTCGTATGGCGCTATGCGAGTTGTGATGCGATCACGTTTGCTAACCGCTCGATACCACTGCGGATTGTCGCTTCATCGGCATTCGTGAAGTTCAAGCGCAAAGTCGAGCGTGTTCCTGGTTCAGCATAGAAAGGCGAGCCGGGAACGAAGGCGACATTTTGTTCGAGCGCACGATCGAACAGCTCCATGCTATCGATGCCATCAGGCAGTGTGACCCACAAGAACATGCCGCCCTCAGGGATGGTGAAGTCGACTTCAGCAGGGAAGAACTCCTTCATCGCCGCCACCATTGCTCCTGCTTGTGTGCGGTAGAGCTCACGGATCGTATTCAGATGATCGTCAAGCGAGTTATGCGTCAAATAGTCATAGATGACGTACTGGCCGAATACGTTGGTGTGCAGATCAGCCGCTTCTTTTGCGGTCGAGATATTGCGCATGAGATCGTGATCTTTCGTGAGCAAATAGCCCATACGAAAACCAGGTGTGACCGTTTTCGAGAAAGAACCCATAACTACGCCGTGAGGATGGTTTGTCGCGCCGATATACGGAAGGGATTCCCCCTCGAAGCGAAGCTCGCCATAAGGGTCGTCTTCTACAACAACGATATTGCGATCAGCAAGCATCCTGCGCACCTGCTCGCGATTCTCTGCTGTGTAAGTAAGGCCAGTGGGATTCTGGAAGTTCGGGATGAGGTAGATCATTTTCGCCCCAGCATCGAGCGCGCGCCCAAGCTCGTCAAGGTTGAGACCTTCGGCGGTCAGCTCAACTTCACGAAAGACAGGTTGTTGCAGTGCGAATGCTTGGATAGCAGCCAAATAGGTGGGATCTTCAACGATAACGCCATCGCCTTTGTCGAGGAGAACCTTGCCGAGCAGGTCGAGGATCTGTTGTGAACCGGTGGTGATAAGCACGTCATCAAGTACGTAATCGGTTCCAAATCGTGTGTTGTAGCGATCGGCGACCCATTGGCGTAGCTCATCGATGCCAGCTGTGGCTGAGTATTGGAAGGCGTTTGGCCCCTGCTTGGCGACAACACGCTGCATGGATTCGAGCAGCGCTTCTTGTGGAAAGGAGATGGGATTGGGCAAGCCGCCTGCAAAGGAGGTAACCTTCGGGTCAGATGCCGCTTTAAGAATGCTGCGTACGAATGAGGGAGGGGTCGATTTGATCCCGTCTGAGAGCAGCGCATCGATTTCGAGCATGGAGTTTCCCTTCCTCGTTGTGTTCATTTGCTCTTCATTATCCCCTAACTGCTCCTAATAATCGCCCTCTAATCAAAGAAGCCGCAGATTCTTTATCGAATGGAAACGCGAAACAAGGTTATGAATCATTTTTTGAGGCATCGCTTGACAGTGTATATAGGTGTGTATATAGTGTTCATATAGCGTATATACACTTGCGCTCGTTATCTGGGACGCTAGAGAGCGAGCAACTCTTTGTCAGGAAGAGGAACTTTGGAATTAATCATATCGAATGCGAACGCATCACCGATCTATGAGCAGATCGCTCAGCAGATCAAGAGTGCGATCTTGCAGGGCGAGCTTGCCGAAGGCGCGATCCTTCCGAGTATTCGTTCGCTTGCTAATGACCTGCATGTGAGCGTGATCACTACCAAACGAGCCTATGCCGAACTGGAGGCTGCTGGATTCATCACCACGGTTCAAGGCAAAGGAACATTCGTTGCAGGTGGCAACTTCGAATTGCTCAAAGAAGAGCGCTTGCGCTCCATAGAAGCGCAGCTCACCCGCGCGATCGATGAGGCGCGCGGTGCGGGCATCACGAAAGCAGACTTGCATGACATGATCGATCTGCTCATGGAGGATTGACGCAAGCTGGCTGTGGGCATCACATGCGCGGCACCAGTTGCGGGCTCTCTTCATGGGTTATTCCCTGATCGTGCGATGCGAAGCAGAAAAGATTGAGAAGGCAATGACTATGCAAACACTGATCGATGCACAAGGCATCACCAAGCGCTATAACGATTTCACGCTCGATGCTTTTGACATCACGGTTGCGCCCGATCGTGTGGTTGGGCTTATCGGATCGAATGGGGCAGGCAAGACGACCTTGCTCAAGTCGATCTTAGGAATGATCTCGCCTGATAGCGGATCGATCGGCTTATTGGGCATTGATTTGCAGGCAAATGCTGCGCAAAGCGCCTCGATCAAACAGGATATCGGGGTCGTGTTAGATACGTGCGCTTTCCCTGTGTTCATGAAGGTGCGTGATGTGCAAATACTGGGACGAGCGGCCTATACGCACTGGGATGATGCGCGCTTCGATCAGCTCTGTGCTGAATTCGGTCTTACTGCGAAGAAGCCCGTGAAAGACCTTTCGCGCGGCATGGGCATGAAGCTTACGCTTGCGTTTGCGCTTGCTCACCATCCTGCATTGCTCGTTCTTGACGAAGTGACCGCAGGGCTCGATCCGATCGCGCGTGAAGAGGTGCTTGAGATCTTGCGGACCTTCATGGAGGAAGAAGGGCATGGCATCTTGATCTCATCTCATATCACGACTGATCTTGAAAAGATCGCCGATGAGATCATTTGTATCGATGACGGAAAGATGGTCTTCGCCCTCGCAAAAGAGGCGATCTGCGACGAGGCTGGGATCGCACATTGTCGGGCGCGTGAGCTTGAAGCGATTGCTTCAAGTGAATACGCACAGGCGCATCGCGGCGCGGTAACGCAGGCTTCCCGTAGCAATCTTCCGACAAGCACGCCAAGTGACCAGCCGCTGAAGTTCCTCTCGCGTGGACTTGCCTTCGACTTGCTTGTTCCAGATCGCGTTTCGTTTGCGCGCGCTTTTCCTGATATCGATCTTGAGCGTGCAACGATCGAAGACTATATGACTTTGACCTTAAAAGGAGAGACGCTATGAGAGCAATGATCTTCTCTGACCTCGTTACCTCGAAGAATTCGCTTCCTGCGCTTTTCGGTATGACGGTATTCGTAAGTTTGTTCATTGCCATTGTCACGGAGACGCTCGTAGTAGCTGTTGCGTGTATGGCGGCGATGGTTCCTTTCATGTATTTGTTCAGCATCTCTGCCTATGATGAGCAGAATGGCTGGGAGCGCTTTCGCCTGACTTTGCCCATCAGTAAGAAGCAGGTTGCCTATGGCAGGTATGCGAGCATGCTCATCATCATGATCGCAACGCTCATCGTAAGCATCTTGCTCGGATGTGCCTTTGGGCTCATCGCAGAAGCACTTCCTGAAGCAACGGTCCCTTCAGGGCTCAAGCTTTCTGAGTTCGGGGTAACAACAGTCATTGGTATTGCTGTGTTTACGCAGCTCATCATATTGGTTTCTGCGATATTTACCCTGCCGCTCATCATGCGTTTCGGTATGACGAGAGGTTCGCGAATCGTTCCGATCATTCTCGTGATCGCGCTGAGTACATTCGCAGCGTTCTTTAGCAATTCGCTTGATGAGCATCTCACCACGCTCTTCTTCAGCAATGGAGAGACCCTCGGTTTATTCATTGCACTTGCGTGTGCTATCGCTCTTTTGCTCTATGTTGCGAGCGCAGCCCTTTCAGCGTGGCTCTATGAAAGACGTGAGTTGTAAGGGATCGAGAATCAGCCCCAAGGTTTGCTAGAGCTGACTGACAAGACTGTCGGTCTCGCGGGCGATACGCATCTCTTCATCGGTGGTCACGACGCAGATCTTAATAGGGCTGTCATCGATCGAGATGATGCGGTTCACGCCGATCTGGCCGGTGACATCGTTGCGATTGTGATCGAGGATCATTCCCATGTGCGCCAATCCCTTGAAGATGCGCTCACGCAACTCAGCTGAGTTCTCGCCGATGCCTGCGGTCATCACGACTGCATCAGTGCGTGTCATTGCTGCGTAATAGCCGCCAATCGCCTTTTGGATGCGATAGACGTACATCTCGATAGCAAGATCTGCAAGTTCGTTGCCTTCGGCTGCAGCTGCTAGCACATCGCGCATGTCAGCTGAGACCCCTGAAACGCCCAAGATGCCGCTCTTTTTGTTCAAGATCGCATCCATCTCGTCGAACGAACGGTGTTCACGTCGCATCAAGTAGGTGACGATGGCTGGGTCGATCGATCCTGATCGTGTGCCCATCATCAGGCCTTCGAGTGGCGTGAAGCCCATCGAGGTATCGATGGATTTGCCGTGGTTTACCGCGGTGATAGAACCGCCATTGCCAAGGTGACAGGTGATAAGACCGAGGTCGCGCAAAGGACGACCAAGAAGGTTTGCGGCCTGCTGGGCTGCATAGCGATGGCTTGTGCCATGCGCACCGTAGCGACGGATGCGGTATTTCTCGTAGTATTCGCGAGGAAGCGGATACATGTAGGCCTTTGGAGGCATGGTTGCGTGGAATGCGGTGTCAAATACGGCGACCTGCGGCGTGGTGGGCATGGCTTCGCGCATAAGATCGATACACGCATCTGCAGGAGGATTATGCAGCGGTGCCAATTCCTCGCAGATCTCAAGCTTCTCGCGCACGGTGTCGTCAATGATGACCGATTTCGTGAAGTACTCGCCACCCGCTACGATGCGATTGCCGATCGCATCGATCTGCTCGAGTCCGCTGATGGGAGACTCGGGGTCATCAACAAGCACATCGAGCAGCTTAGCGAGACATTCTTGCACGCTCATATCAGCTACGTTGTAGGTGGTCTTCTGGAATTCGGGAGCAAAGGAGACGTTCATATACGCCTCAGGGGTGCCAACCTTTTCAGCGAGGCATTTCATGAGTGTGACCTTGCCATCAGTTTCGATAAGCTGGCTTTTGAGCGATGAGCTTCCTGCATTGACCACTAACACACGCATGGGGCAACTCCTGACTATTCGATTCTTCCTGCTGAAGAGAGGGTGGCGATCGAGGGAAGAAGCGATCGCGACCGAAAGCTTGCATGAAAAGAGCGGCTCGCTCATGGCGAGCCCTGTTTTCAATGATACAGGAGTTGATCGTATAAGCTTGGGGCACCCTGTGATCTGTGTTCGTTTCGTCTCCCGAAGGGTTGCTTTTAGGTGAGGGCGCGACTTATCATTAAAGCGTTTCGTCTGCGTCGTAGGGCAACTTGCCCACAAGCTCGCAGTACTCTTGGATGTCTTCACGCGTTTTCGCATCGAAGAGCGTGATGCTCTCATGCAGCTCCTTTGCGAATTGCTTCACTGGCCAGCGACGCGCTTCTTTATCGGGGCCTGCTTCATGCTCGATGATAGCCGCCCATTCCTTAGCAGCCTCTTCGACTTTGTAGAGCTTCGAGGGAGTGGTGACGCTGTCGCCATCGAGCACAGGAATGATCTTGTTCTGTTTCTCGATGATCTTATCGAGTAATTCTTGATCCTTCATGATCCATTCCTTCCGCTATTCGTTTCGCAAGGTAGTGTTTACGGTCTCTGCGATCTCATGATCAGCGATGTTTTCTTCATCACGAGCGCCCTTTTCAGCATGGCTTATGCGATGGCCTTCCACATTCTTATTCACACTTGCGTCTTTGTATGCCTGCTCATTGACATGGCGGGTTTCTTGTTCGATGGAGTCGTACTTGATATCTTCTCCTTCGAGTTGTGAGTGGCGGTTCATTTTCGACCCTTCTTTCAGTTCCTACGTAGCGCTCTGTGTTGCGCGAGCGTTACGAATCGTTCTCTGATTCCCACTCTAGTTCTCATCTTGTTGCGTCATATGGTGTAATTGGATTCGTTGACGACTTGAAAGAGGATTGAAAATGGGTGTTAAACAAACTTTTGGTTCAGCACATCGCGTGGCTGGTAAGATCGCACTCATAATATGCGCAGTGGCCTGCGCGATCGCGTTGAGCGCGTGTTCTGCTGGATCGAAAGGCGCCGCTTTACCAGATGATGATGCTCGGGATTCGCAAGGCGTACAAGCCCTGCGACATGGCGGTGATGCTGATGGTATCGCGCTTCCCTCGAATTCAGGAAAATTGCAGGTCATCGGTGCCCAGCTTTCGTCAGAGTCGGGAACACCCGTGCAATTGCGCGGGGTGAGCACTCATGGGTTGGCTTGGTTCGGGCAGTACGTCAACCAGGATTTTTTCACACAGCTTCGTAAAGATTGGGGCGTGAACGTAGTACGTCTTGCGCTCTATACGGCAGAGTATGGCGGGTATTGCACAGGTGGCGATAAGGCACAGCTTGAGCAATTGGTCATCGACGGCGTCAACTATGCCGAGGCGACCGATCTCTATGCTTTGGTCGACTGGCACGTGCTTTCCGATCTTGATCCGAATGTTCATATCGAGGATGCAAAAGCATTTTTTGAGAAGATGTCTGCGGAGTTTGCCGACAAGAATAATGTCATCTACGAGATCTGCAACGAACCGAATGGATCAACCACTTGGGCGCAGATCCAGCGTTATGCGAGCACCATCATCCCGATCATTCGCGCGAACGATCCAGATGCGGTCGTGGTGGTGGGCACACCCACCTGGTCGCAGGATGTTGATAAGCCTACGGCCGATCCGCTCGAGTTCGACAACGTTATGTATGCGCTGCACTTCTATGCAGCAACGCATCAGCAGGATTTGCGTAACAAGCTCAAGACGGCAGTTAAAGCAGGAACACCTGTGTTCGTGACCGAGTTCGGTATCTGTGATTCGAGCGGCAATGGTGCGATCGATTATCGGTCGGCTGATGCTTGGGTCGAACTGATGGATGATCTGGACGTGAGCTACATCTGCTGGAACCTCTCAAACAAGAATGAGACATCGGCCTTCTTCTTGCCGAGCTGCGATAAGGTGTCGGGCTTCACGATCAACGACCTGAGCGATTCCGCGAAGTGGTTCGTTGACGAGCTTGATTCACCAGCGTTCGAGGATTAGCTTCGCTGCCATGTTGCTTTGTTGTCTCGCTGCCTTGCTGCCATGTTTCAGCTCTCTCGCTGCCATGTTGTCTTGTTGTCTTGCTGCCATGTTGCAGCTCTCTCGCTTTTTCTACGACTCTTCGCTTTGCTGTGACTTTCCCATTCTTGTTGCAAAGCGTTGTAAAAGCCGAAAGTGTCACAAAATTGCGGTTTTAGTGCAGAAAAACGCAAAAAAGTTGCGCTTCTTCGCGCTCTCGCGATAAAAGTACAAGAAATTGCGGTTTTACCGCAGAAAAACGAAAAATATTTCCAGAATTCGGTATTTACGCTGACAGGTGGCAGAAAATTGCGTTTATAACACGCCCGCTTCGAAGTGCTACAGTTGAATTGCGCATGAAGCGCAAAGAGCTCAAGCGCGATGAGCGCGTCAAGCACAATGAGCGCGTCAAGCGCAAAGAGTGTAAGAGGCACAAAGAGCGCAAACGCAGAGCGATCAAGTGCAGAGAGAAAGTGACACGAAAGATGCGAGCGGCATACGGAGTTCGAGCAAAGAGACTCGGAAGATCGCTCAGGCGTGGAAGAGTTTGCTCAATTCGGAGACGAGTTGCTTGCGAGTGAGCGCGAGCATGAGTACGAGCAGGAGCACCGCAGCGAGGGTGGTTGCAATAGCGGGAAGCGGCCAGGTTACGAATCCAAACACCATCAACACGAGTGGCACGAGGCCAAGCGCCAGTTCGTAGATGAGATATTTCGCATAACCTTGCACGAAGGTATTGCGAAACAGAATCACTAATACACCATTTGTGGCGAGCGCGATGAAGCTAACCAGTGGCACAAGGTAGGTCGCAAGAGCCCTATCGCCTGTGGCGAGCAAGCACAGCAACGCAAGCGCGATCAGAACAAGGAAGTAACGCTCGATCATGCGTAAGAAGCTCGGTGAGTGCACGACAACGTTGCGGATGAATATATAGCTTACCAGCACTGCAGCAACTCCGGCACCGATCGCGAGCGGGGAGGAGCTTGTTGCGTATCCAGCCAGAACGACCAACAGTAAGCCCGCAAGCATAAGACCGATCAGGCAACGCTTCGCTATCTTCTTCGGACGAGCAAGTTCGTTTTCAGGAAAGACAGCAGGAGAAGCACTGCCCGTGAGCGAGTTGCTGCATAAAGGGCAACGGTCGAGGTCGCCTGTGAAATCGAGCTGGCAGATCGAGCAGCGCTTCATCGCGATTCCCCTTCATACTGAATGCCAAGTTCGTCCGTAGAGGAAGACCGGGCAGCGTTCGCTTTTCGCGAACCGCTTCCGAGCTGGGTCTTTTGGGTGCTCGCTGTCTTTGCCTTTCGAGCACTTGCTATGCTCTTGGATAGATGCTCGAAGCGTGCTTGACGCAATTCGGAATCGACCTGTTCAGCACTCTTGTTCACGCTCATAGTTCCCTGAATGCCCAGGTCAGTGAAGACCTTCACGAAAGCGCGGACCACATCATGTGTTATGAAAATGCTTGAGATAGAGATAGCGAGCACATCTTTGAAGGTGCAGAACAGGAAATTCAGGCCACGGGTAGAGGTGCTCACATTGATCTGCTCTACATACGGCTCGATCGCTGCATCAAGTGTGATGCGGCCAATGCTCGAGACAGTAGTGGTGACTTCTTGAGCTGCCATCCAGTTGCCAATCATGAGTCCGCCGTCCTTAAGGAAAAGCGGAGCAGCGCGGATAAGGGGGTTCTTTTCAATCTTGAGCATTTGATTCATGCGACGTTTGAGTGATTCGGGTTGCGTGGCACTCGAGATCTGCTGTTGGACCTCGTGAGCGATATCGGCGAGCGATTCGTCACGGGAGCCGGGGGTATAGCTTACGAATGCAAGACCGAAGAAGTTGCGGAGTGTTTCTGATCCAAATGTCTCGCGCAGATCAACAGGAATATCCATGCGGATCGCTCGGTTGCGCTGGGAGACGGGCATGATGTTGCGGATCGCAACGATGACCGCTGCTATGATCAGGCACGTTACGCTCACACCCATTTCTTTTGCAACGCGATGAACGGTGTTTGCGGAAAGGTGATACTCGAAGAAGTTCGGTTCGGCGGTGTTCTTCCATCCAGTTAGGTGATAGACCTTTTGCTTTTCGGTTGCGCCTGCCTTCTCGCGCTCGAAATTGGCGGTGTAGCTATCCTCAGTGCGGCGGCTTGGTATAACGCTGTCATCAGGCAGGTTAACTTCGACGTCATAGCGCCTCTTCACGTAAAAGCCTAAGAGCGTGCGGAAGAATTCCAATGTGCCGCGACCATCGGAGATCATATGGGATACTTCGAGATTGATCCGAGCGCCGAAATAGCTCACTCGAAAGAGCACGCTCTCAAGACCAGAATGCAGATTCGAGCAGATCGGCAGTGCTTCTTCACGGACTTCTGGTATTCCGCCTGCTGGTTCAAGATAGTGCCAGAATATACCGCTGCGAAGCTTGACGTTGAAGCCAGGGAACTGTTCGACTGTGCGATCGAGCGCGATCTGCAATGCTTTGGGGCTGACAGGCTCGTTCATCGTCGCAGAAAAGCGAAACACCGTTTGACCTCGGCGTCCAGCCTGCGAAGCATAGAATTTGCCAACATTGTCGAGTCGATACCAATCAGAGCGAGCCATTAAAAGCACCTATCAGCTGGGATCATCTTCGGCCGGCAACAGTGCAAGCCACGCATTGTCTTCATTATCTGGCAGGGCCTCATCGTTCAAGAAGCTCTCGATGATGCGATAGGTATCACGCACGAAGCTGAATACGGATGGGTAGAGAAAATAGCCATGGACCGCATCGAGGATGCGCACGCATTCAACTTGGTTGCCATCTGCCTCAAGGCGCGCTGCATACGTTTCGCCTTCGTCGCGCAGCGGGCAGTATTCCGCAGTGATGACCAAGGTGCGCGGTTGGTTGGAAAGATCGAGCTCAAGCAATGGTGCGAAGTACGGATCGTTATAATCCGAAGGATCAGAAAGATACATGCCGATATAGCTCTCGATGTCCTCGCGTGTGAGGATGTAGTCTTCACCGTTCTCGCAGACCGAATCGAATATTGTGGTTGTGGAATGGTCGTTATAGGTGAGCGGATAGAGCAGGATCTGCGCGCGCGGGGAAAAATCGCCCGTGTTGCGAGCCATGAGTGAAACCACGGCTGCCAGATTGCCTCCTGCAGAATCGCCAAACAACACAATATTATGCGGATCGATGCCAGGCACGATCTTTCCCGCGAAGAGCTGGCGAGCAACTTCGTAGCAGTCGCTCGGCGCGGCGGGGAAGGGGTGCTCGGGAGACCGGCGGTAGTCGACCGATATAACGCGTCGTTCGAGCTTGATCGCTGTTTTCATGCAGGTATCCGTATAGAAATCGACATCGCCATTTGCCCAGCCTCCTCCATGAAAGAAGAGGATCGTCCCCTTTACTTCTTCGCTAACATGAAGGCCCGAGCGAAGCGAAAAATCAACATCAAGAGGCGTGAAGATGCGAATAGGGATCTTAAAACCATCGATCGCGGTGACCGTGTCATCGTCGATGCGGCACCGTGGATCGGCTATGGTGAGCTTTGCGCTCAGGTCTTCAGCGACGCGCTGTCGCTTGTAGCCGTCCTTGATATTTGGACGAAGCTTCGTGATCGCTTTCACCGCTGCTAATGCGATGCGGTTCATGCCCTACCTCTTTCGACTGCGTTTCATCTGGGTCATTCATCATGATACGCGAACCGTGAGCGATCGACGTTGATGATACGAGGTTGTTAGATTGACGGCGAGCGGTAGAAGATGTTTCACTTTGGTAACTTTTACTCGACTCTTTTTCAAGAAGCATGAAGATAAGGCTAAGATACCCGACCGAAAGGATATGCCCATGATCAAGAATGTGACCGTAGCTGGTGGCGGTGTATTGGGAAGCCAGATCGCACTGCAGAGCGCATTCAAAGGTTTCAAGGTGAAGATGTGGCTGCGCACCCCTGCATCGATCGATCGTGCACAGCCTAAGCTCGAGCGCCTGCGCGGCATCTATAAGCAAACACTCGAAGCGATGAAGACCGACCCTGCTGCGTATTGCCGTGGTCTTGCAGCTTCGCCTGACACTCCTGCTGCAGAACTTGACCAACTGATCGCACAAGTAGACACGGCATTCGACAGCCTTGTTCTCACGACCGATCTGAACGAGGCGTTCGAGGATGCTGATCTTGTCATCGAGGCGATTGCCGAGGTTATCGACGAGAAAGATGCGTTCTACACCTCCCTCAAGGACATTCTGCCTGCACAGACCATTCTGTGCACGAACTCTTCGACACTACTGCCGAGCGCAATGGCAGGCTTCACAGGACGCCCTGACAAGTTCCTAGCGCTTCATTTTGCAAACAACATCTGGAAGAACAACACTGCTGAAGTGATGGGTACCGCGCAGACGTCGCCTGAGTCGTATCAGGCGGTCGTGGAATTCGCGAAGGCGATCGGCATGATCCCGCTTGAGCTTAAGAAAGAGCAGCCCGGTTATCTGTTGAACAGCATGCTCGTGCCGTTTTTGAATTCCGCTGAGGCACTTCTGGCAAACGACGTGGCTGATGTGGAGACCATCGACAAGGCGTGGATGCTTGGCACCGGTGCGCCGCTCGGTCCGTTCCGCATCTTGGATATCGTAGGTCTTACGACTGCGTACAATATCGTGGCAGCAAGTCCAGAAGCCAAGGAAGAGGGCAGCGTTGCTGCGCGCATCGCAGCTCTGCTCAAGCAGCGCATTGATGAAGGAAAGACCGGTATCAATGCAGGTGAGGGCTTTTATAAGTACAACTAGAAGTTCGCCTAAAAACGAGTTTTGGGACAGCGCATGGACGGTGGTTCGTGCGCTGTGTTTTTAGTGGGCTTATCGCGATACAGCGCATCAGCAATTTCTTGCATATTGCACCATTTGCTCTGCGCCTATACCAGCAAGAACATCAGCAGGAATGCGGCTGCTGCTGCCAACATGAGCGGCTTCACTTCGCGTGCTCTGCGGCATGCCACCATCAAGATCACGTAAGCGATGAATCCCAGCCCGATACCGTTAGTGATGGAGTAGGTGAACGGAATCCCTACGATGATGAGAAACGACGGAAACGCCAGCTCGGGGATTTTCCACGAAATAGCACCCACTTCTGACATGATCAGAAAGCCAACCACCACTAGCGCTCCGCAGGTGGCAGATCCTGACACCATGCCGAAGATCGGTGCGAAGAACGCGCACACCAAAAAGAGCGCGCCTACTACCATGTTCGATAAACCTGTACGGGCACCTGCCGCCACACCCGAAGCTGACTCTAAGAAGCACGTGATCGAGCTTGCGCCGAAGAAGCCGCCGATGATGGCCGCGCTCGAGTCAACGGTCAAGATCGGCTTGATATCCTTCACATCGCCTTTTTCGTCGATGAACTCGCCCTCTTTTGCGATGGCAACTGCAGTACCAAGCGTGTCGAAGAAGTCGCTCATGAGCAGGCTGAATACGAACAGCAGCAGGGCAGGCTGCAGGAATACCTGAAAGATCGCCAGTGTGCCATCCACTTCTTGGAAGGGTGCGGCGAATGCGGCGAAGTCGAGTCCAAAATTCCATTCAGTGGGTAGCGGTGTCACGCCGCAGGGAATACCGATGATTACCGCTACAACAATCGAGATGAGCAAACCACCCGGTGTTTTCAGGATAGTAAGGATGATGGCGATCACGATCGAGATGATGGCGATGATCGATGAAGGCTCCGTAAGCGTACCGAGTGCTACGAGCGTGGAATCATCAGGCATGATGAGACCCGCGCCCTTCAGACCGATGAACGTGACCAAAAGACCGATGCCAATACCGATCGCTTGTCGCAGGTCAAGAGGAATTGCATCCATCACCGCTTTTCGCAGACCGCCCAGTACAAGACCTAGGATGACCACGCCTTCTAACAGCACGACCGCCATGGCAACGCGCCAGTCGATACCTAGTGAACCGCACATGCCGTAGGCAACAACGGCGTTTATGCCCATGCCAGAGGCCAGTGCGATCGGTCGATTCGCGAAAAACCCCATAGCGAACGTGGCGATGGCAGAGGCTAGACAAGTGGCGGTGAGCGCGGCAGCGAAGGGCACGCCGGCAGCGGCTAGGATGGTTGGGTTCACCGCAACGATATAGGCCATCGCCAAGAAGGTGGTCAATCCGCCTAGCACTTCGGTTCGTACCGAAGAGCCACGCATTGAGATCTTGAAAAACTTATCCATGTGGCTTCCTGCGCGCTCGAGTTCGCATATGGTGCATCGAGCGCATGCGATCGGGGGTATTTTGTCGACTATCTCATCATACCCATTTTTCAGCTGAATCGTTTGTTTTGCAGCTGTTAACTGCTGCTCACGGAGGATTCATGACCCATAGATATAGTGATGCAAGATCTATGAACAAGATGAAGGAGCCTTGTGATGAACGAGCACGAGATATATCTTGCGGGCGGATGCTTCTGGGGGACCGAGGCGTATATGAAGCGCCTTCCTGGTGTGCTCAGGACTGAGGTTGGGTATGCGAATAGCGCTCTCGCTAATCCAAGCTACGAGCAGGTGTGTTCGGGCAAGACTGGTGCGGTCGAGGCCGTGCGCGTTGTTTTCGATGCTGATGTGTTAACATTGCCGCTCTTGCTTGCGGCTTATCTGCGCACTATCGATCCATTTTCGCTTGACCGTCAGGGTAATGATGTAGGTAGGCAGTATCGTACGGGTATCTATTGGATCGATCCAATAGACGAAACAGCGGTGATATCGACACTTGTGAATCTTGCGCGCAGTAGCGGCAAGAAGCCTTGCATCGAGTGCGGAGAGTTGCAAAATTTCTATCCCGCAGAACAGTATCACCAGGATTATCTCGGACAAAATCCTCTCGGTTATTGTCACGTGAACTTGGCGGATGCGGATGCGTTCGTGGCTGAACATGCGACCGATCTTGCCATCGCGCAAGAAGGCTATGTACGTCCACGCGATGAAGAGATTCGTTCACGCTTATCTCCAGAGGCATACGAGGTCACGCAATGTGCGTCTACTGATCGTGCTCATACACACCCTTATGATCAGCAGTTTGAAGAAGGCATCTATGTGGATGTGGTCTCGGGAGAGCCGCTTTTTTCCTCACGCGATAAGTTCGATGCGGGATGTGGCTGGCCATCATTCTCTCGCCCGATCGCACAGAGCGTGGTCACAGAAGCTCTTGATAGATCGATTCCGAGTATGCCGCGTGTTGAAGTTCGCAGTGCCACAGCCAATAGCCACCTGGGGCATGTGTTTTCCGATGGCCCAGCTGAGCTGGGTGGACAGCGTTATTGCATTAATGGCTCGGCACTGCGCTTCATTCCTGCTGATCAGTTAGAGGCAGAAGGCTACGGCTATTTGCGCACCCTCTTCTCAGAGTGTGACGCTATTTCTTCAGATCGTTGATCTTGTTGGTAACGGCATCCTTTGCCTCGTTTGCGCGATCGCCAGCAGCGGTTGCTGCCTCTTTAGCTTTATCGCCTGCGACTTGGCCAGCTTCTTTTGCCTTGTCGGCAGCAACTTGTGCACCTTCAGCGATCTTATCTTTCGCTTTACCAGCCGCATCACCTAATGCGTCGCTGCCTTTTTCGAAGCCTTCCTTCACTTCCTGAGCGGCTTCTTTGATCTTCCCTTTGATATCCATGGTTGCCTCCTCGTTTTCGGAATCGGTGCATCGATCATAGAGGAGCCTGACATCCCTGTGATCCTTTACTGCTTAGTCGATACCATTCTTTCGATATTCCGTAAGGAAACGGACACTTCAAATGAGACGTTTGGATGATAAGAGGGGAGTGATGCGTGATGTTGTGTACAAATGATCGAGCGTTTAAGGGCGAGCAGTAGAGAGTTCGCAGCGATTTTCGCTCATCACAGCGATGTGTGCATCAAGGCGTTGAGCGTCCTTGGGATCATGTGTTGTGAAGAGAAGTGGGCGTCCCTCAAGGTGCTCTAGGATGAATGTTGCCGCATGATCATTTGTTTCACGATCGAGACCCGTGAATGGCTCGTCAAGAACGATCGCTTCTCCTGGACTCAAGAGCGCTCGCGCGATCTCGGTCAAACGCCGCGTCCCTCCAGAGAGCTGTGCGGCCTTTGTGTGAAGGGTATTCTCGGGAAGCAGATTGGTAAGCTTGCGCACAAGTTCGTTTCGATCGATTCCGCTGCGACAGGTAAGCTCAACGTTCTGCAATGCGCTCAGATCGTCAATAAGGGTGTTTTCTTGAAGGACGACTCCAAGGCAAACAGGGCGCGAGATTAGCCCTTCTTGTGGCTCGATCTTCTCAATTAGAAGAGAGAGCAAGGTGGTCTTTCCGGTGCCCGTTGGCGCCATGAGGCACAGGCGTTCATCAGGCCCGATACGTAAAGAACAATCGTCGAGCACGAGTCTATCGGCATAAGAGAAACGCACTCGATCAAGCTCGAGCGCGACCGAGCTATTCGATGGAGGCAAGATCGTGCCATCTGATAAAGCAGCTTGTTTAGAAGAGCGCGCGTAGCGTGCGATTCGTGCACTCTTGCCGCTTGCATCGAGCAGCCCAACAGCAATCTTTTCATTAAGCCACCCAAGCACCATGACCGTGATGGTCCACATGAGTAGTGCAGGAGTATCGAGCGTGAGTTTTGCTGCGTAGACAGCAGCGCCAATCGAATCGAGGGGAATGCAGAGCAGCTCTGCAGTGATACCAGCTTTCCATGATAATGCGATCGCGGTCTTTGCGGCAGCTGAGAAGAATGGCAGCATCGTAGGCCAGGTCGAAGCGAGAAAGACGCGTAGTTTGCCTGCTCCTTCGAGCAATAATACACGCTCGATATCGATCTTGCGTGCTTGTTGTGCTTCAAGAGCAGCAACATAGAAGGGCGGGATGGTGACGAATGCAACGATAGCAACAAGTGCACCGAGCGATCCTGCTGCTACGAGCACGATCACGATGATACAGGCAACAGGTGCGCTCTTCATGACTTGCATCGCTGGTGCGAGCAGCACTTTTATGAAGTTGATGCGCGCGGCAAGGAAGCCAAGCAGCGTTGCGATCAGTGCACTTACCAGGCTTACGCATACGATACGCATACCCGTACGCAACACCGCTTCCCAAAAATCGGGTTCGATAAGGTTCTGAACGAACGAAAGGAGTGTTTCGCTGGGGCTTGCAATGAGGATCGGATTGCCCACGATGAGCGCGATCGCGATCCAAAGCGCAAGCCAAAAGATAATCGCTGCGCCATATTGCGCAGGAACAGGGATCTTTTCGTGCTTGCGCTTATCGTTCATCGGTTTGGGTGAAGATTAGTTCTGAGGCAGAAAATAGAAATCGTCACCAGGCATCGAGCCACCCAGTGCGGCTGCATTCTGCTGGAAGAGCGCGTCAAGATAGCCAGAGAGTGCCTCTTTCATCTCTTCGCCGGTATAGCAGACAACATTGCAGTTCGGGATAGCCTTTTCAGCAAGCGTTTCATTCTCGATGATGCCCAGTTCTACTACCTTTGCCACGATCGCAGAAGGATCGTTCACTGCAACCTCGGTAGACGCTTCGTGGCGCTGGAGGAAGAGCTCGATCGCGCCTTCATGATCTTGGATCGTAGAGGTCTTTGCGACGGTCACGCCGGTCACCATATCGCCCTTTTGTCCACCCGTGATCTCTGCCCATGATTCGGTCAGATCAAGTACGGTGTGGAGATTCTCGTTCTTTAGCGTGCAGGCAGTAGCGTAGGGCTGAGGCAAGATGCCGATCGCGTCATTTTGCTTAGTGATCTGTGCGACCACCTCGGTCGGCTCGGAGCAGAATTCGATCGTCAGCTCATCTTCAGAAATGCCTGCAGCATCCAGAAGAGCCATGAAGGTGTATTCGGGAACACTTCCTTTGCCTGTCATGTAGACCGTGCGACCGCGGAAGTCTTCGATATTAGAGATATTTTCGTCTGCGGAGATGCCATAGAGCACACCAAGCGTATTGACGTCGATCACCTGGATCTGGCCTTCAGTACGTGCGTAGAGCACTGCGGCAACGTTAGCTGGGACCAGCGCGATATCGATCTGATCCTGCAGCAGGAGCGGCGTCAATTCATCTGCCGCGCCCACCACGGTGAACTCTCCCTGATCTTGCTGCATCATATCTGCAAGGCCGATCGAGGTCGGGCCCTTCATTGAGCCAATGCGCAACGCATCGGCTTCTTCGGCATATTCAGAGAGATCAGGCTTTTGATCGCTGTTGTTCGACGCGCAGCCGAGCAGGGTGAAACAGAGGGCAAAAGCAGCGAGCAGCACTACTAAGAAGGTTGATCTGGCAAGTTTTACATTCGTCATGGTCGTGTTCTTTCTCTTGGGGTTGATCGGGTATATCGTGTTCGCTCATGAAACGCTCAAAGCGATTCGTATGCTTCGGTCTTTAGTGCGCAACCACGTGTTCAGTGTGCAGAAGATGGTGCGCTTTTTCCGAACATGGTTCACCAAAGAAGTCTTGATAGAGCATCTGGATTTGTGGATTTTCGTGCGAATAACGAAGCGGCATCTCGTTCTTGTCGATTCCGCGCAGGATCTGACCACGTGCAAGACCGCGTTCGCTTTCGCTTCCGTCGATCGGTTGGCCGCCGCCACCCGCGCATCCACTCGGACAAGCCATGATCTCGACAAAATCGTACTCGACGATGCCGGCACGGATCGCATCGAGCAATGCCTCTCCGTTTGCCATGCCGTGAGACACTGCACAACGAACCTGCGTACCTTTCATATCGAAGGTTGCTTCTGTCCATGAGCCATGTTCGCAGCTGACGAATTCGAAACCGTCGGGTGGAGGCAGCTCGCCTGTTGAGACGAAGTAAGCAGTGCGTAGCGCAGCTTCCATAACGCCACCTGTGGTTCCGAAGATCACGCCAGCGCCTGTGTAGGCATCCAGTGGATCGTCGAGCGGCAGAGGATCGAGTGTCTTAGCGTCGATATCTGAAGCGCGCACCCAGCGAATGAGCTCACGTGTGGTAAGTGACCCGTCCATATCAGGAATACCAGGATTCGATTCCATCGGCAGCTTCACTTCGCTCTTTTTCGCCGTGCAGGGCATGAGCGCAACCGAATAGATCTTTGCGGGGTCAAGTTCATGTTTTTCGGCAAACCAAGTCTTGATGACCGCGCCAAGCATCATCATGGGGCTTTTTGCGGTCGAGAGGTGAGCGAGGGCATCGGGGTGCGCATTCTTGGTGCGCATCACCCATGCAGGACAGCAGCTGGTGAACATTGGCCAGGTGATGCCGTTTTCGTCAGGTGTTTGCTTGCCCAAACCATGAAGCAGCTCGGTGCCTTCTTCCATAATGGTGAGGTCAGCGGCAAGTGAGGTGTCAAAGACGTAATCGACACCCATTTTGCGCAGTGCAGCGACCATGTGCTCAACGGTCAACTCGCCTTCGTCAGCACCTAGACCAACGCCCCAAGCGGTACGTGTGGCAGGTGCGATCTGGACGACCGTGGTGATGGTGGGGTCGTTGATGGCGGCCTGTAGTGCGGCGATATCGTCGCGTTCAGTGAGCGCGCCTGTTGGGCAATGCGTGATGCATTGACCGCACGCGATACAGCCTGCTTCGCGCGGGGTAGCGCCATTGCGTACGCCGACATTGGAATTAGCGCCAGAGCCGATGAAGCTCCATACGCCGATGTTTTCGAGTTTCTCGCAAGCAGCAACGCAACGACCGCATTTCACGCAGCGGTTGGTGTCGCGCTGGATGATCGCAGGAGCTGGCCATGCGGCACGATGTCCACGAGCGAGCTGCTTGCCGTAAGGGTTTGGTGTAGTCTCGATGACCTTGCCTTCTTCGGTGCCGTGAATAAGGCCATATTCGAAGAGGAGTGCTTGGAATTTGCAGGTATAGTTGCGGGGACACTCAGAACAGTTGAGGTCATGCTGACTCAAGAGCAGCTTCAATGCTGTTGTACGGGCATCTCGCACGCGATCGGTGTTCGTTTGGATGAGCATACCTTCGCGTACAACGGTATTACATGCAGCAGCGAGTCGATCTTCGCCCTCTACTTCGACAACGCACACACGACATGCGCCGATGTCGTTAAGATCAGCGAAATAGCAGAGCGTTGGGATGGTGATGCCTGCTTCTGCTGCGGCATTGAGGATCGTGGTGTCATGAGGGACGGAGAGGCGGTTGCCATCGATCGTGATAGTTACCATGCTGGTACCTCCTCGAGGTTGGTGGCGGCAAAGCCGTAATGGTCGCAGCGTAGGCAGCGTGCGGATTCCTGGGATGCTTCTTGACAGCTCATGCCAAGCTTTGCGATATCGAAGTTCTTAGCCGCGTCAGCGAATGCGACATCTTTGAGGTTCACGCGCCCACTTGGTCCGATCGCAGGACGTGCTGGTGGGATCGTGACAGGATCGTATACATCATGATGGAAGCCAAGCGCCTCATCGATATTGGCGGCAGCGACCTTACCTGCTGCGATCGCCTTGATGACGGTAGCAGGGCCGCTCACCGCATCGCCACCTGCAAAGAGCGGGGTAGGCGCTGCTGCGATGGAGCCATCTTCTTGTGCGATGATGCAGCCTCTGTTTGTTTCGACAACATGAGCGAATGCACCCGAATCGATATCTTGGCCGATCGCGACCAAGATCACATCGCAAGGGATCGTGCGTGGATCAGTATCTGCGGCATAGGGCGCGGGGCGTCCGTCGCGTCCGACCGAACCGATGATCTGGGGTTGCGTGACAAGACCACATACGCTGCCATCTTCGGCGAGCTTGATAGCGACAGGAGCTTCGAGCTGTGTGATCTGGCAGCCTTCAGCCTGAGCTTCTTCGATCTCTTCAGGAAGTGCGGTCATGTCAGCGATGCGACGACGATATACGCATTCGACCCATGAGGCACCAAGGCGTTTTGCCGTGCGCGTGCAGTCCATGGCAACGTTGCCGCCGCCTACGATGCAAACGCGCTTACCGCTCAGATCGATCGGCAAGCCATCGCCTGCAGCGCGCAGGAAATCGACAGCGGAGATGACACCAGGAGCCTGTTCTCCATCGATGCCTAATTTCTTGTCGCTATGAGCGCCGATCGCAACATAGACAGCATCGAAGGTGTTCGCGATCTCATCGAAAGAAATATCTTTGCCAACCGAGCAGTCGGTCTTCGCTTGTACGCCCGTGCTCAAGATAAAATCGATATCGGCATCGAGCTTAGCTTGCGGCAGACGATAGTCGGGGATGCCGTAGCGCACCATGCCACCGAGCTTCGCGCGCTGATCGAAGATAGTCACTGCATGACCCATCAACTGCAAGTAGTATGCGGCGCTCAGGCCTGCAGGACCACCACCGATAACCGCGACGGTCTTGCCCGTTGCAGGCTGACATGCGGGAGCTTCGCTCCAGTCTGCGTTGTCGGCCGCGTAGCGCTTCAGTCCACAGATATTGAGCGCGTCGTCCTCGAAGGAGCGACGGCAGGTGAATTCGCAAGGATGCTCGCATACGTAACCGCATACGGTGGGCAGTGGGTTGTCGTTGCGGATGACACGCAATGCATCATCGAGTTTACCTGCGCGAATGCATGCAATGTATGCTGGGATGTTCACGTGCGCAGGACAGGTCTGCACACAGGGGGCTACAGGTTTAGCGCGATGCGTGCAATGATCGCTCGTGGCGTGACTTTCGAAGTCTGCCGCAAAGCCATCTAGAGCATCGAGCAAGGTCTTTCCTGCCGTGAAGCCGATCGCGCAATCGGAAGCGTCGAACATGACTTGCGCGGTCGCGCGGAGAAGCTCAAGGTCTTCAGCGGCACCTTCACCTGCAAGAATTCGATCGAGCAGTTCGCTTGAAGCAGTGAGTCCAGCGCGACAAGGGGTGCATTTTCCGCAAGAATCCGCAAGGAACATGCGTGCGAGTGCGGCAGTGAAGTCGACCGGGCACTGTTCGGGTGGGAGAGACGTGAGGCGTTGCGCGGCGAATTCCGCGAGGGAGTCCTGCTGAAGCGCGGTAGCTTCAGGCGCCTCCACAACAAGGCGAGACATATGAGTTCCTCTCTCGTGCAACGAGGTTTGCCGCACGAGTGCACGTCGATGCGCCGTGTGCTGCTTTCAAGCTTGCATGAGCAGTGGTGTATCGCCTGTGCTCGTGTGGATGACCTCGTTTGGTGTGCGTTTGATCAGCGCACAATTCTTCTCAAAAACATGTAAAGTCTAGCACCTTGTCGCATGCTGCGATGACTCATTTCGGCTGAACGGGGGCGTGTAACGTACTTTTAATAAAAGTTTGGTTTTGACGAGAGATCAACATTTGCTTCAACTTATATTTAGCTCGCATTCAGCTCACGCAAGCGCACACGTAAGCGTTCGCGTAAGTACACGCGTAAGTGCGCTTGTTTGTTCACTTACAAGCGCATGTGAAAGCGTTCGCGTAAGTACGCGCCTTAGCACTCGCTTAAGCGTTCGCGTAAGTGTGCTTGTTAGTGTGATCCGCCCGTGCGAGTTGTATGTATGAGTTTGCATGGCCATACGCGTTCTGGTTCATATTTTTTCTTCTGCAGCGTGTTTTGCAGCGATTTCGCCAAAAATTGCAAGAGATTGTCGTTTGTATGCACATACTTCTAGGGAAAGCATCAAAAATGTGTGTACAAACGTAAATATGCAGCAGGATTGACAGGAAATTACGCGATGTTGTCCTCTTCAGACGGTTTTCGCGTGAAAAACGTGCATACAACCGCAAATCTCAAGCAAAAAAGTGCGATATCACTGCAAAAGAGTCTTGCTGTATGTTGAATTGCTTGCTTATTCGAAGAACGCCACACAGGCTAGTTTCTTGTCCGAAGCGATTTATAAGGAGGTCCGCTTATCGCACAGGAACAGAGGCGCATAGATGTATAGGATCATAGGTGTATATGAACAGAAGAACAGAAGAACAGGGGTGACAAAACGTCCCGCACTTTTTCTATCTGTCCTATAAAAGGGACAAACTAGCGCTCATTCTTTTCGTATGATGAATCCATCAGATAAAACAAAGAAAGGGTGATCATGATGTGCCAACCTTCAAAACAGCTTTACAGCTTTCACGTGAGTGGCTTTCAGTATTGGCATGGTGCGCTTGCGATCGGCAACATGAAGCTTGGTGAGCAGCTTGAGCATCGTCCAGAATTTGACAATCCGCACGATGCGAATGCGATCGATTTGTAGGCTGGTCGATCGATCGGTCAACCCACTGATCAGCTTGTCTGCTCGTTTCATCTGTTAACGTGCAATCCAAATCTTTCATACCTATTTCTTCTATCTCCTTTCTCGCGAACACCCGCTCTAAAGCGGGTGTTCGTGTATTCGGGTTCGTAACTTCTGAGTGGTGCTCATAAGTAGCGTGATGCCTGCTGTTTACAATGAGAAAAGAAGCTACAGAGAGACAGCGATCGAGAGAGAATAAGTATCAAGGGAAAAGCAATCAAGAAGCACATTAGGGTTGAAGGGGAGAATCATGAGTGAGCGAGGAAACGATCAAGAGAACGATCCAGGGAACAATCAAGGGATCGATCAAGGGAACAATCTAGAGAACGATCTAGCGAACGATCCGGAGAACGATCCAGAGATCGATCCGAGGGATGATGTGATAGATGTGATAGACACGATGGATACGATGGATACGATAGATGCGTTGGATGTGATGGATGTTGTTGATGTAGTGGCCTGGGAGAAGAGGATCGCAGCATCAGGCACGCCGCTTGCAGAGCTAATGGTTCGTGCAGGGAGGGCAGTTGCAAGCTATGCGAATGACCTGCTGTTCGATCAAGATCCTCTGCAGTCGTTCAACGACAAATTCTTGATCGAGAGTATTGTCGATGCGCGCAAGGGCGCGAAGAAGATCGTGATCTTGTGCGGTTCGGGAAACAACGGTGGTGATGGTTGGGTCGCTGCGCAGGAGCTTGGTGATCAGGGATATGACGTCACGCTCGTATCGAAGACTCCAGCAAGCCAGTTAGCTGTCGAGCCTGCGCACACCAATGCGCTCAAGGCGGACGAATCAAGCAGCTTCGAAGTCGTGATCGATCCGGATGCGGAAGAACTCGCGGCGATTTTGAATGCATCTAACCTGATCATCGATGCGATCCTGGGTACGGGCTTTGCCTACGATACAGTCCGCGAACCTTACAACACCTGGATCAATCTTGCGAACGCGACACGCGAAGAAGATGGTTCGAGTGATTGGTCGGCCTGCACCACAGATGATTTCCTCGCAAATCAAAATACGAAGATCCTGGCAGTTGATTGTCCAAGTGGCTTGAATGCTCAAACTGGTGTACCCGCAAACGACTGCATCAGGGCTGATCTAACCGTTACGATGCTCGCGATTAAAAAAGGCCTCATCGAGCCATCTGCTGCACCATATGTTGGCGATCTTTGCCTTGACCGGCTCGGCGTGAGTGCGGTTTGCTGACTACGGCGTCCGCCGCTTGCTTTCTGCGCGTCTTTTTGACAGTATCGCTTGAGAGGTTTCGACAGAAGGATGATCGAATGAAGCGTCGTTACGAACAGCTGATCGTGGACATTCAGGACTACCCAAGCGAAGGAGTGGTGTTCAAGGACATCACGCCAGCACTTGCGGATGCGGAAGCATTTTCTCAGATCGTGGATGATTTGGCAGCGCATTTTCAAGGTCTCGGTGTTACGAAGGTGGTTGGAGCAGAGGCACGCGGTTTTTTGGTCGGTACCGCAGTTGCCTATAAGCTCAAAGCAGGGTTCGTTCCGGCGCGCAAGCCGGGTAAGCTGCCTCGTGAGACCATCAGCGAGAACTTTGATCTTGAATACGGCAGCTCAACGCTCGAGATTCACACTGATGCACTCAACGGAGATGATGTTGTCCTTATCATCGACGATCTTATCGCAACAGGCGGAACAGCTGAGGCGATGGTGAAGCTTGTTGAGCGTTCGGGCGCGCACCTTGCTGGCCTGGGATTCTTTATGGAACTTGCATTTTTAAACCCGAGGGCATCTGTGAGTGAAGTGACCGACGTCGAGATCTTCTCACTCGTCACGGTTGAATGATCTCTTGTTTTTAGGACCTGCGAATCACGGAACAAGATCGCATGGCATCTCGCGTTTGATAAGGTAGAAGATACCGAGAAGCGGAATCATGAGCCACGGAATCCATAGCAGTAGCGCGATGGTTGCGGTGCGTACTGCATAGAAGACGGCTCGATAGCCGCTTGTGCGAACGCGACTTTCACAGGTCATATGCACGAACGATCCTCCTGGCGTGCTTCCATTCCTGCACCAAGGAACCACTATTTCCACAACAAAGAACAACACAACAAACGCGCCATCGCTAAACCACTGCTGTGTTTGTTGCGCGCTTGCTCCTGGCAATGCAAGCTCCACGCTTGTCAGGTAGAACGGCAGCGAGATGATCAGCCAGAACAGGCCATTTATCACTACGATGATCATCAGATCGACCCAGAGTGCTACGCAGCGACGCACAATGCCAGGATGCTTTGTCGTCTTCACGGCTTCGAGTTTTTGAGGCACTACGCGTCTGAGGGTTGAAGAGAGCAGCCATCCTAACACAGCGCCGAGCACATTGGTGATAAGGTCGTCTACATCGCAGCAGCGATATGCATACGGATAGATGCCGAACAGTCCTGTGAACTGCGCGGTCTCGATGAGTGCTGATACTGCTAGCGATAGCAGTAGAGTCGGCACGAGTCGTATACGCAGAAAATAGCCTACGATGAATCCGAGTGGCAAGAACAGTACCACGTTGAAGAACAGTTGAAAGACCGCTTTCCAGCCGTCTTTTGCGGTATCACCTATGAATGCGAACGGATCGAAGTTCGCTGTCACCCCATAGGTGATGCCGAGCCCTTCATTGCCTGAAGGCAGAGGCCAAAGCGTGAAGCATCCAAGCCCTACCAGGTAGAGCACAGCAAGATAGGTGCCAAACACTGATCCTGCGCGCAAACGACCGTCGCGATGGTAGAGATAAGCCAGGATCGGGAGCGTCAGCAGAGCAGAGATCGTGGGCCACAGCATCAGCGTGATCTGGAAGTTTTCGGTGTAGTTTGCGAGAAACCCTCGGATGGCACCCATGGTCGCTGCCCCCTCGATCATTGATTAGTTGGTGCTCGCGCTCGGCTGTGTTGCGAGCGGTACACGGCCGAGCGATTGGAGCATAGCACGTGCAGATTCATAAAGGAGTAACATGACGAAAGCGTAAGACATATCGCTTCAGCCTGAATACGGGGAGATATTACAAAACGCTTTCAGCTGCACATCTGTTCTTCGGGGCTGCTTTTCCCACCCGTAAAATGACACATATGAATAAAAAGAGGGAGGTGCCTTGATGAACGGCAGTAGCGTTAATAGTTTTCTCGTGCTCATGACTAGCGATATCGATAACTTCATGTACACCTATATCTTGGTTGCGCTTCTGGTGTTCACGGGTCTTTATTTCACCATCCGTACTCGCTTCGTGCAGATTCGCTACCTCAAAGACATGGTGGTGCAGCTGTTTGAGAAGCGCGTGAACAAGGGCGGGCGCGCTATCTCGTCTTTCCAGGCGATGATGGTTTCTACGGGATCGCGCGTCGGTACCGCGAATATTGCAGGCATTGCGACTGCTTTGGCTACGGGTGGTCCAGGTGCGCTCTTCTGGATGTGGGCGATGGCAATCGTTGGTGGTGCCTCGGCTTTTGTCGAATCGACTCTTGCGCAGATCTGGAAGATCAAGGAAGGCAAGGGTGAATTTCGCGGTGGTCCTGCTTACTATATTCAGCAAGGGCTCGGGAAGCGCTGGATGGGAATCTTGTTTGCCTGCTCGCTCATCGCTTGTTATGTGGTGGGTTTCAATGAGCTGCAAGCCTACAATGCTGCTTCAGCGCTCGAATATTACATCCCAGATTACGCGACGAATGGAGCGGCAGTGGTTATGGGCGTTGTGCTGGTGCTTGCGACTGCGTTTGTTATCTTCGGCGGTCAGAAGCGTATCTCGGTCATCAACTCCATCGTAGTACCTATTATGGCGCTGGCGTATATCGGTTTGGGCGTATGGGTCACCTTAAGCCATATCACCCTGCTGCCCGATGCATTCGGTCTTATGTTTGCATCAGCCTTCGATTTTCAGGCCATCTTTGGTGGGTTTGCAGGATCTGCCGTGCTCTACGGTATCAAGCGAGGTCTTTTCTCGAATGAAGCAGGTATGGGTTCGGCACCGAACGCTGCTGCAACTGCTTCGGTCTCGCATCCGGTGAAGCAAGGGCTCGTTCAGACGCTTTCGGTCTATATCGACACGATGTTCATCTGCACCTGCTCTGCGATGTTGGTATTGATATTCATGGTCCAAGATCCTGCGACTGCCTCAGCACTCAATGGCATGCCGCTCATACAAGCAGCGGTGCATTATTTTGCTGGTGATATCGGTATTGCCTTCGTTACGCTTGCGGTGTTCCTGTTCGCCTATACGAGTTTGATCGGGAATTATTTCTATGCAGAATCGAACCTCAAGTTCATCACAGGGGGCGAGAAGAAGCGAATCCTTTTCTGGTTTCGACTTATCTGTCTGGCGATCATTTTTGCGGGGTGCTTGGGCAGCTTCGATCTGGCATGGAATACCGCAGATATTTTGATGGGCGTCATGTGTGTCATCAACCTCATTGCCATCTTGGCTCTGGGGAAGTGGGCCATCTTGTGTTTGAAGGATTACGCGCGGCAGCGCAATGCAGGCATCGATCCTGTGTTTTTGGCGGCCTCTATCCCTGGTCTGCCTGCGTGTGAATGCTGGAACGAGTCCTTCGTTGTAGCGATCGACAAGGATCTCAGCGAACAGCGATCAAAGAAGGAAGCCCCCTAGACAAGCACTCGATAAGCAGATCCTTTTGTTGAGCTTGTTTTGTGACAGGCTGCATCAAACCTGCCTTTCCCTGATTAATCTGCCACCAAAGTCTGTAAAAAGCGTTAGTTGCTTGATATGAAAGTTGCATTTTGTAAACTTGAGTATTCGGGCGACCAGCCCTCGAATTGTTGACGAACAAAACGAGAGGACAAACTTTGGGACGAAAGGCAACACGATCTCGCACCTGTCTTGCATTTGCTCTATCCTTCTTTGCTTTTATGCTTGCGATGAGCTTTCCTTTCAGCGCGCATGCGACTGAATTACCTGCGCTAACGAGCGGACAAGTGCGTATCCATGTTCTGCCATTCAACGACATGGACGCGATCGTGGTCGAATGCGATGGTCATTTTGGCATGGTTGATTCTGCTGAAGATTCGCTTTCGCCCGATGGTTCTGATTTTCGCTACCCTCAGCGTCCGGGCACCACTGATGGCCAAGGAAAAGAGGCAGAAGTCATTGCATATCTGAAGAGCATCGGTGTGACCCAAGACAACTTCGATTTCTATATCGGTACGCATCCTCACAGCGATCATATCGGCACTGCAGTACAGGTTATTCATGAATTTCATCCCAAGACCATCTACACGCCAATATACGACGACAGTATCATCACAGACTACAACAGGCTTTGGGACAATCAGTTCGTCTATGATCGCCTTGTCGCAGCAGCGCAATGGGCGAAAGAGGAATATGGTGCCCGATTCATCCAGCATCTCGATCCCGCTTGGACCGATCCCAACCCGGACCCTGACCCCGATCCTGGGGTTGATCCCGACCCTGACCCCGATCCAGACCCAGGGGTTGACCCAGACCCAGATCCAGATCCAGGAGTAGATCCCGACCCGGACCCTGACCCTGATCCGGGAGTCGATCCCGACCCTAATCCCGATCCCGAAGTCGATCCTGATCAGCCAATAGATCCAGAAGAGCTATCCATTCAGGCAAGCAACGAAGAAGATGCAGATGATGACGATACGAATACTGGCTCTCCGATATTCAAGCTCGGCAGCGCAACTATCGAGATTGTGAACTATGACGAAACCTACCTGACAACGAAGGTTCCTGATGCGAATTATTACTCATACGGTGTTAAGGTGACCGCTACGAACGGTCGCAGTGCTTTTCTTGCAGGTGATATGAATAACTATACCGATGGTGATGGGAACGGCATCGGAGACGAAGACCGTCTCAAAGACTCGTTTGGAACGATCGACTTCTTGAAGATGGCGCATCATGGTCGTACGGGATCGAATACGCCTGACTACCTGCAGAAGATATTGAAGGCCGCTCAGGGCGATGATCGATGTGTGGTCGTTCAAACAGGCGCTTATTCGCTCATGCCCTGGGAGACGATCGAGGTCCTCAACGAAAAAGGTGCTCGTCATTTTTCTGCTTCAGATGCTCTTTCGTGGGGCCATGATGCATTCGTAGCCGACCTGACCGATGCGGGTGTAAGGACGAATGTTGATGGTGATAACACCTTGATCACACAGGTTCGTACCTCAGCACCTTATGCGGTTCTGTATAGCAACGGCCTTCCTTATGCAGACACAGGCTGGCATCAAGGTACCGATGGCACGATGTATTACTTTGGTGAACCCGGTGTTGATAGCCCTTCTTCAACTCCTGTAACGAATTGCTGGGCAACGTATGAAGGTAATCGTGTGTTCATCGGCAATCAGGGTTGTAAGGCTCTTGGTTGGCAGAAGATCGACGATATTTGGTACTACTTCAATTCAGATGGCTCACTGCGCCACGGCTGGCAACAGATCAGCGGAAAATGGTACTACCTTGACCCGACGAGTGGTGCGATGGTGACCGGTTGGATGACTATCGGATCGAAGAAGTATTATCTTGACCCCGTTAGCGGTGCGATGGCGATAGGATGGAAGACTATCGATGGTAAACCGTATTACTTCGACTCGAGCGGTGCGATGACCTCGGCTTCGGGTTGGGTGAAAAGAGAAGGTATTTGGTATTATGCAACAGCTTCGGGCGCTTATCAGACTGGCTGGCTCAAGACGGGCGGCAAGTGGTATTACCTGAAGGAAACTGGTGCGATGGCTACTGGATGGGTCCAAGTTGACGGACTTTGGTATTACCTCAATGCATCAGGCGCGATGCTCACTGGTTGGCAGAAGATCGGTGGCACCTGGTATCACCTGAAGAGTTCGGGCGCGATGAGCGTGGGCTGGCTCAAAGATAACGGTAAATGGTATTACCTCAAGGAATCCGGCGCAATGGCAACGGGCTGGGCTCAGGTCGATGGTCTTTGGTATTACCTTAATGGCTCAGGCGCGATGCAAACTGGCTGGAAAAAGATCGGAAGTACGTGGTATCACCTGAAGAGTTCGGGCGCGATGAGCGTGGGCTGGCTCAAAGACAAGGGCAAGTGGTACTATCTCAAGGAATCTGGTGCGATGGCAACTGGATGGGTTCAAGTTGATGGCGTCTGGTACCGCTTGAATAGCTCAGGGGCGATGCTCACTGGTTGGCAGAAGATCGGAAGCACGTGGTATCACCTGAAGAGTTCAGGCGCGATGAGCATCGGTTGGCTCGAAGACAAAGGCAAGACGTACTACCTAACGGAGAGCGGCGCAATGGCAACAGGAACGCATACTATCGAAGGTAAGCAGTACCGCTTCAGCTCTTCTGGCGCATTGCTTTAAGGATATCGATCGAGTTTATGCAGGGCTAGATGAGCCCGTAGGTAATCTTAAGATGCAGTACGCGTTTTACTGATTCGTTCAAGCGCTCTATGGATAGCGTGCCGGTGTTCACGGCTTCGAGCAGCGTTTCGTATGCATCGCGTAGGTTGAGCGGCATAAGTAAAAGATCGCATCCAGCTTGTAGAGCAGCAAGGGCAGCTTCGCCTGAGCTGTAGAAGTTCGCGATCGCGCTCATCTCGAGCGCGTCAGTTATGATAACGCCGTTGAATTTAAGCTGGTCACGCAAGACATCCTGCACAATAGCTCGCGAAAGGCTCGCTGAAATGTCGCTATCAGTGATGCTTGGTAGTGAAAGATGGCCCATCATCACCATGGGCGCACCTGCTTCGATGCCTGCTCGGAAGGGGATAAGCTCGCAGTCTGCGAGCTGCGAGAGGGTAGCATCGATCGAGATGCGTGAATCATGACTGTCGGTAGGTGCTGCACCCAGGCCAGGGAAGTGTTTGAGACAGCAGATCATATCTGCCTCTTCAAAGCCATCCACCTGTGCTTCTACCATTCGTGCAACAGTTTGCGCATCGGTGGCGAAGGCGCGCTTGGACATTACATCACTTTCAGGGTTCGAATTCACATCACAGACGGGTGCGAAGTTAGTATCAAATCCAAGTCGCTCTAGATAGTCTGCAATGCGTGCAGCCACCTCTTTCGCGCGTGTCGGATCGTTCGTCGCGCCGATATCAGCCATGTTACCGACGTTCTCTGTGTTAAAAGATTCATTTCCGCCAATGCGTGATACGGTGCCACCTTCTTCGTCCACGGATAATAGTGGAGCAATGCCGCAGGCTTCGCTAACCGTTCGCTTCAGATCGGCAAGAAGGGTGGTGGTCTGATCTGGGTCGATAAGGTTATCGCGGAAGAATGTGATGCCGCCTACGGGCATTATCTTGATCGCTTGGGCAAGCTCGTTCGTCAGAGCAGTGATAGCGGTTTCTTCGTTGTCTGTTTGGGCATCGTCTTCTGCGGCTGCTTGAGCAGTGTTCGTACCCAGGAGCGCCTCGGGTGTGACCACAAAAAGCTGTGCGAGCTTCTGCTCTGTGGATAAGCCTGTGAGCAGTGCCGAGGCGTATAGTTCACTACTGATGGACAATATGCTCTTTTGGGCAAGTCCTTTTGCGAACGATCCTGCCTCAGCACCATTTCTTTGTAGGGAATCGCACCCGAACAACGAGAGCGATGCTGCAGAAAACACTCCTGTTGCTGCAAGCTTCATCAAGCTACGCCTGCTGATTGGGCGTGGGTCTGATGGTTCCTTGAGGTGATTTGTTGGTTTGTTCATGCATACCACCGTAGCATGTTTGATGCTCGATATCGAGGGGTGAGGCGGTAGCACAGGGATGTTTTGGATCAGGCGCCAAGGCTACCCAACGCTTCGAGGGTTGCCTTGATATTGTCCTTATGCCAGTTCTTAGGTCCTCCTATGAACTGTGTCGCGTATGCGCCAGAAATTCGGCAATTGCTCAGCGCTCCTTGTTGTGTGGTGAACTTGATGTCGCCGTTTTGGGTGTGAAGGTCGACCACGGTATTGAGCAGGTCATCTGAAAAGTCGACCGACTCGATGTCTTGATAAGGAACGACGAGGGGTACTTCTTTTCGCAAGGTCGTCCAGTTAGGATCGAAGGGCAAACAGACCAGCTCATTCTCGCACATCTGAAGTGCGTAGAGGTCAGAGGCCCATTGAAAGAACTGTACTATCTTGCTGCTCAGGTTGTCTTGAGCAGGCCTCACGATAATAGTGCGGCCTTCGAGCGGTTCATATCCTGCTTCTTTCGTGTACTCCCATACGGTTTCTTCACGTGTCATATCAATGCCTTCCTTTTTCGTCGACGACAAACTGAACGGACGAAAGCAGGCGTTTTTAGACTACGCTCATGAGCGCCCATCCGATAACACCGCCAAAAGCCGCTCCTGCGAGCAGCTTTACGACAGTCGCACCAAAGGGATGTGCGCGCGAGAATGCGCGAGGGTCATGAAGGTCTTCTTCTGCGGTGTTGCCTTCGAGAAAGGCTTTGATCTCACGATAAGCGACCACATCATGCTTCTTCTTGATGCGCTCATACGCGAAGGCGGCTCCCATTCCGATGACATATAAGAGCAAGAATGCACCTAAGCCAACAATGTTTCCCTGCGTGAGTCCTCCTAGATCGGAAGGTTCGCGCCAGAGGAACGAGAGCGAGGCCAAGAAGATGAGAGCAAGCGCGAAAGAAGTGGACATGACCCCGATGAGCCATTTCAGCTTCTTCGAATCTTCCTCCATAGCTTTGCGTATCACTGCAAGATCGCCCATGACCAATTCGTCCAAGGAGGAATCGAAGAGTTCGCCGAGGAGCAATAGGCTTTGCACATCGGGATAGGTTTTGTCGTTTTCCCAACTCGAGAGCGTTTGTCGCGAGACGAATATTGCTTGCGCGACATCTTCTTGAGACAAACCTAAGCGCTCTCTCTTTGCTCTGAGCTGCTTGGCGAGTTCCATCGATCCTCCTCTCGCAAACGCTGCTTACGTCAGGCATTGAAAGATAGCATGACAGCAAAGCGAAGTGTGCCAAATGGGAGATATTTCTGATGTAAAAAGTTCTTTACATACCATTTGAACTGGGGAATTAGGTATGCATATGAATGCCACCATCGACCATGAAGGACTGTCCGGTGAAATAAGAACCTTCATCGCTGACAAGGAACAGGATGAGTGGTGCGCAGTCTTCTTCGGTGGTGCCAATCCTTCCGAGAGGGCTTTTCGACTCAAGGCTCTTCAGTGCTTCGGGCTGGGTCTGGCGGAAGAAGTCAGTTGCGATGATCGGCAAGAATACATTCACCGTGATGCCGTACTTACCCCATTCGCGTGCGCCTGTGCGTGTGATCGCGCGGATGGCCTCTTTCGCCATGCCATAGGCACCAAAGCCTTCGTTACCATCGTATCCTGCTGCCGATGCGGTGTTGATGATGCGCCCATGTTCGCTCTTCTTGAGGTAAGGGAAGCATTCCTTCATGAACAGCATACTGGCAAGCGCACCGCTCTTGAATGCGGTCATCGCGTAGTCGATGTCGATATCCTCGATCTCGCAGTAGGCCATCGAGCCTTGCGCACAGTTGATCAGGATATCCACGCCACCGAACCTATTGACGCACTGTTCGACAACATTTTTGATCTGATCGGGCTCCATGACATCGCAGGGCACGGGAAGGACCGCTGCGCCGGCTGGTTCGAGCTCAGCCTTGAGCTCTTCGAGTTTTTCCATGCGACGTGCGCAAATGCAGATGTTCGCGCCGTTTTCGGCCAGTACTTTAGCAAGTCCGCGACCTACGCCAGAGCTTGCTCCTGTGACGATCGCCGTTCTTCCTTCAAGTTTCTTCATGTGCTTCGCTCCTGTTCATGATGGGTGAGAATCGTGTATGAGGGAAACTATAGCACGAGGGCACGCTACAGATGGGTTGGGTCGCAAAAGGACAGCAATACCCTATGACCCGACCGTTTTGCGGGCGATAATCTAGATCATTCCGAGTGCGCGCAGAGCTGTCATCGCAACAATTATGATGATCGATGTGACGAGCACGTAGACAATATTCCAATTCCATGCGAGCTTGAAGGGGGAGCGCTCGATCAACTGCGATACTGCGATAGTGTTCGCTGAAGTGGGGCAGGCTGCATTGCCCAGCGCCCATGTCGCGCAAAGGAGCAATGCGAGATATTCTGGCGTGATGCCTGCTTGAGCGGCGCTTAGCGATCCTCCGACTACTGCGGTATAGACGATCGGATGGATGCCAAGTGCAGATACGATGATGCCAAGGAAGAGCACAAGCGCTGTAAGAACGAGTACATCGTGTCCGATCAGTTGCATGAGGTTGGTCACAAGGATCGCACCGAGTCCCGATGCGCTTATGCCTGCGGCAAGAACGCCTGCAGCGGTGAAAAGGATGATCTGACCCTTGACCTGGGGAAGCTTTTGCGCAAGATATTCAGTGCTTATCCGCTTGTGTAGCACGGGAAGCTTCTTGATGCATGCCATCCACAGAAAAGGAAAGAGGAGCGAAACGAGTGCTACTGCAACGATGACGGATATCGAGCAGAAGTGCGCAACAAGCATGACCACGCCGATAAAAGCGATAGAGAAGCCGATCAGTTCTGTAAGCTTGCGCCGGTCGAGCTTTATCTCGGTCATGTCCGCCTTTGAGTCTTCATCATGCTTGTTTTCGCTTGTTTTCGTGGACTCATCGAGCATGTCGTCTTGAAAAGCTGCGTCTCGCTCTCGAGTTCTTCTCAGTCCGTTCACTTCGACCATGAGCCAGCCGACTGCACCGGCGATGAGGCAGCAGACGAGTGCCGCGGGTGCGAATGTGAGCCAATTCGCTCCGGTGAGCTGAAGCGCTAACGCAGCAGTAGCAGTAGTGGGAGACCAGAACAGACAGGTGGCAAAGCCGCGGCTGAGCGCGGTGCCGAGAAGACGAACGTTGCTACTGTAGTGCCCGGCACGAGCTACCTCGTAGGTGAGTGGAACAGATGCAATGCTTACTAAAACGCCGAGGAATGATGCCATGATGCTCACCAGTCCGTAGTAGCGTCCTTTCGTATGGGCATAGCGTGCAAAGAGGTAGCGAAGCGATGCAAGATAATCGCCATGACGCACAGGAATGCTGATTAAGGGGACCATGATGAACATGGCAATAAGAAAAGCGTTGTCTTGTAGTGCTTCTTCCCAGTCGTGAATCGAAGATTGCGCTGCGATGAGCATGAGCGCACCAACGATAAACATCGCAGCAGCGATGAGACGAGAGCTTCCGCTTGTTGCGAGAAAGCTCAAGATGAGCACGATGATGAGCAGGATGCTATTTATGTCATAGAGAAGCGGCGATGCTATGAAAACATTTGCCAGATAGCTGAGTCCGAAGATGAAGGTGAGTGCACAGCGTAACGTGCGGATAGCCTTCTTCTCGTCAATCATCGATCGGATCCTTTGGGAACTAAAGCGTCGTTCATCTCTTACGTATGGTAGCATCACCCCGCTATTCGTAGGGAATGACATTCGTGAAGGAATAGGTGTTATCCGAGCCCACCACCAGGTAGTTCTCAGCGCCACCGAACTGATCGTCAGAAGCGTCGATCACGCTTACCTGAGCGAAGTGTTCGCGCAAGCTTTCAACGAAATGATAGAGGCGATACATGTCATCGCCTGTGTATTCGATCACGCAGTTGAACATGAGCAGACCGCCTGGCGTGAGCTTGTCTTTAGCTGATGCAATGCCTTCATCGTTTCTGAAACAGCTTGCATCTTCGCGCCCAGTGAACGCATCGATAATGATCGCATCGTAGTGATCAGAGCAGCGTTTCAGGAATACTTCACCATCTTCAATGAAGATGCGCAGATCCTCGGCGCGATCCTGCTTTGCAAGCTGTGCTTCGAGCCGATCGAGGAAGAAGAATTCGCGTGCGATGTTTACCATAGCCTCATCGATTTCGACCACATCAAGCTTCACGTCTGGGTGTTGAGTAAGAAGTTGCTTGGGGTAGGCAAACCCTGCACCGCCTATCATGAGCACGCGCTCGATCGGGTGCGATTCGGCGATCTCGAAAAGGTGATCAAAACTGCGGAGGTATTCAAAGGGGCAGAGCGCCCAACGTTCATCGAGGTAGGTTGCAGATTGTAAGACGCTATCGACGGCGAGTACGCGCACATCTCGATCATTCTCATCGGGGATCGAATAGATGGAGGCTTCTCCGAACATCGTAGGGAGATCGTGTTGGCCGACGAAGTGGCCTTGCATTTTTTTCAGGAGTGATCGAAGCATATTCTTCCTTGGTTTGCAGTCGTATGTTGGAGCGGCAAAGCTGCACTTACCGCCAAGCTTTAGTCCCATTGGTGGTGGAGCATTAATACAGCCGAGCGATCAAAGAGTGTTTTGTTTCTATAATGACAGAGTAATCGAACAAGCCATCATTTAAATGATGATCTAGTTTGTTGTTCTCTGAAGATGGGGAACGAGCGCGTATGGATCTATCGAATGTTTTTGCGCCACTGCGCGGGCGTACATCCGCACTCGCGTTTGAAAGATTCGGTGAAACTGCTCTGTCGTGGATAGCCTACGGCACGTGCGATCTCGGCGATCGATCGATCTTCATGCTCCATGAGCTGCGCGGCACGCTCCATGCGCATGCGTCTCAAACTTTCAGCTACTCCTGATCCTGTTTCTTTCTTATAGGTTGCTGCGAGATGTGCACGACTCACACACAGATCGCGTGCAATGCTCTCTAGGGTCAGTGGCTTATCAAGGTGGTGGAGCATGATGTTATTAACGTTCTTTACCAGCTCTTTTGCGGTTCGGGTGCCGTATGCTCTTTCAGCACCGATCTCACTCGTTGCTATTTCGAGCAGGCATGCAACAGCTTCAGCCATGAGTGCTGTTAGTCGAAATCCAGTCGATGGCATGTCGGCTGTATTGATGTCAAGCCTGCTCAACATCGCTTCAAGCTGAGGAGAAGAAAGCGTGCGAGAGACCTCCATGAGCCTTTCAAGAAATACTTCTGTGTCGTTGCTGTGCTCATAAGCAAGTTGCTTGAGAAAACGAGGCGTGAAGCAGATCGAGCGCGAGACGTAAGAAGTGTGTGGCTTTAGACGATAGGGATAGGTGCCAGGATCTTGACAATAGAGCACAAGATCATCTGCATTCGAATCTTCGATTGCGACAGGCATCGTCTCAAGGCTTCCGCGAGACATCGAGCCTAGGCAAAGATATCCAGGACTTTTGCTGGTCAGATCAGCACCATCAGCAAGCGAGAGATCGAGCACGGTTACCAAGCATTCTTTTCCGACACCTGCCATCCAAGCACTCCCGTTGCCTCGGTCTTCTTTTAAGTGCGAGACAATGCCGCATCTTTTTGCATGTGGCACCATGTCGAGCGTTTCGATCTGAGGAAGGAACAAGTGGTGCAGATTCTTATCTATGGCAGAAAGAGGGCTCGACAGGTTTATGCTTGTAGTAGCGTACTTGCTCGTATTTGCTGTACTTTGCGCCGCTCGGCCTGCTTCCAAAGCCATCTGCCGTCCCTCCTTTTTCGAATTCGTCCAGCTCTTTTTCGGTATCGTCTATAAGTTAGCCTTGCTTAACATTGCTTGTCCTCCAAATGATAGATTAGCCAAGTCAAACTTTCAAGGTGAGCTATGGCGCTGTGTGAATACGCAAAGTGAGTTGTAGGTTCAAGAAGTAAAAGAGCAAGGAGCTTTAGAGCGTGGAGGGTCTTTTCAAGATCACGGAGGCAGATGCGGTTGCCCGCGATCGTCGCCACGTCGACCCGAGGGTCGCGCTTATCGTCCTTCTTTTACTCAATGTTGCTGTTTTTGTCTCTGGATCGAAAACTATCGAATTTGCAGCAGTGGTTGGAGATGCCGTGCTCATGATCTGGTGCAGACGGAGGCGTCTAGCCGCGTATTGGCTCCTTGCGTATGTAGCGATATCGCTTGTCATGCTGGCGTGCATGATGGCAGGCCCCTTTTTCATGCCTGTGGGCTCTTGCATGATGATGCTCACGCGAATCTTCCCGACAGCGATGTTTGCCGCGGCGTTGATAACGACGACCTATCTGGGAGAAATAGCCTGCGCTCTGCAATCTTTTGGGCTTTCTGGTCGTATGGCGGTGGCATTATGCGTGGGTATGCGGTTCTTTCCTACGATCGCTCGCGAAGCTCGAGCAGTTCGTGAAGCGATGCTTACGCGCGGGATTCGTTTGACCCCTGCACGCATTGTGCGTCACCCCAGTACCGTGCTCGAAAACTTCATGGTTCCTTATATACATAGGATTTCGATCGTTGCTGATGAGCTGGGTGATGCCGTCATGGCTCGTGGGGTAGAGACCACGCGCAAGAGAAGTTGCTATCGGCAATTGAGCATCAAGGCTCTAGATGTGATCGTGTTGGTATTCTCGCTTCTGCTCGTTGTGGCGGCGATAGTAGGTAAGGCCCTCTGATGTCGAGCGATAATGCAGTAGAACTTCGAGGTGTGTCTTACACCTATCCTGGTGCCAAAGAACCAACGCTTATTAGCGTCGATCTCGCGGTACCCCAAGGTCAGTGTGTGGTTGTTACCGGACCCTCTGGATGTGGCAAGACCACGCTTACGCGGATGATTAATGGGCTTGTTCCTCATGTCTACAACGGTGATGTGTCTGGAGAGGTGCTCGTGCAGGGTTCCCATGTTGCTGACTGGGGTCCAGATGAGCTCGGTATGCGCGTTGGTTCAGTGTTCCAAAATCCGCGCAGTCAGTTTGTGAACCTCGATGTTGCATCTGAGATAGCTTTTGGTTGTGAGAATCTGGGTCTAGAACATCATGAAATCGTTCAGCGTGTTGAGGATACTGCTCGGACGCTTGAAATAGCTGACCTGCTCGGGTGTGGCATCGAAGAACTTTCTGGTGGTCAGAAGCAAGCCGTTATTCTTGCCTCTGCACTTGCTATGCATCCTGATATTTTCGTTCTTGACGAGCCTACTGCATCTCTTGACGTGGAGTCGATGAAACGTTTGGCGCGCGTTGTTCAAACGCTAAAAGCTGAAGGCAAGACGATCATCGTATCCGAGCACCGTCTCTGGTGGCTCTCTGACGTGGCCGATCGAGTCGTGATGATGCGCGATGGGCAGATAGTCGAAGATTGGAGCGCGCAAGAATACGCAGCTCTTCCGCAGGACGATCGGGCGCAAAAGGGTATGCGTGCTTGGAGCGTTTCAGAGATGGAGGAAGCAATACCTCAAGCTGAAGAAGGATCGAAGGGCCCTTTGAAGGGCGATCCGCTTTTGCATGTCGATAAGATCTCTGTTTCCTACAAGCGCTCAATCGATGTTCTCCAGCAGCTGAGCTTCAAGGCGCACCGTGGACGGATCCTTGGGGTGATCGGGGAAAATGGCGCGGGCAAAACGACGCTTTTACGGACGCTTGCAGGGTTAACCAAAGAACATGCCGGTGTCATCTCGGTGGAGCGGGATTCTGTTCGTTTTCGCGATCGTCCGAAAACGATGCATCTTGTCATGCAAGAGCCGGGCTATCAGCTCTTTGCAGACAGCGCTCGTGACGAGCTTCATGTTGATTCCCAACGCGCGTGTGTGCTTTTGGATTCCTTTGAGCTTACTGCGCACGCCGATCGTCATCCGCTGTCGCTCTCAGGAGGAGAGCGGCAAAGGTTGGCTATCGCTGCAGGGGTTGCGCGTGGTGCGAGCATCCTTATTTTGGATGAGCCGACAAGTGGGCTTGACAATGCGAATATGCAACGTGTTGCTCAAACGCTCAGAAGACTAGCAGATGAAGGTACGCTCGTGATCCTTGTTACGCACGACTATGAATTCCTCTGTGCGGCTTGCGATGAGATCGCAGAAGTTTCATCAGGACGTATCACTGCGCATTACCCGTTTGATCGCCGTCATGCTCTACGTGTGAGAGAGCGATTTGGATTTTAGACACTTCTCTGCTTCAAGAAGAGATTTCATAGAGCCATTTATCGTAGAAAGGAAAATGATCATGGTAAATGAAGCAACCGCAAATAATACACAAGGCTCAGCTACGGCTGCATCCAAGCTAACAGCGAAAGATATCGTGCTGTTGGCGGTATTCGGTCTTCTCACGTTCTTGGTGATGATGATTGTAGCGATGGTGTGTAGCTTTAGCACAGATATGGCCTGGTGGACGCATGCGATCGGCTCGATTCCTGCAGGTATCGTCTGGACCTACATCATGGCTAAGGTTCCCAAACGTGGTAGCGCTTTGATCGCAGGTGCGGTCATGGCGATCCTTGGTTTTGTCATGGGTATGGCATGGACGGGACCTGTTGGAATGCTTATTGGTGCGATTCTTTGCGAGCTTATCATGATTGCAGGAAAGCGTGCTCAATGGACCATCCCCGTCGGATTTGCGATCCTTGTCCTTTGTTGGTGGTTTGGACAGCTCTCGCTCATCTTGTTCGCGGGTGACGCATATGTGCAGATGATCATTGATATGGGAATGAGCGCTGAATATGGTCAGGGTCTGATCGCTTGGGTCTATAGTCCCGCATTCCCGATTTGTGGATGCGTTACGGTTCTCTGCGCGCTCTTTGGCAGCTGGCTTGGTCTTAAGATCTTCAAGAAGCACTTTGCTAAGATCGCAGCGTAAGGGAAGAAGATGACGGATTCTAAGCAGAGCGCACGCTCGAAGAACCCCATCCTTGGGCTTTTGGCTTTTGCGGGTTCAAGGAGATATCTTGCTTATATCGGCTCAGCGCTTGCGGCGCTCAATGGCGTGCTCACGATCGTTCCGCTCGTGCTCGTCTGGTTTGTTCTTCGTGATTTTGTTGCAGTCGCTCCTCATTTCGAGCTTGCTTCAGATGCAACGGTGTGGGCATGGGCGGCTTTCATCACGGCGGTGGTGGGTGCTGTATGCTATTTCGCAGGTCTAATGCTCACACATACTGCTGCATTCCGTGTTGCAGCCAATATGAGAAAAGCATGTCTCGCGCATATCGCAAGGGTGCCCTTGGGTTATTTTGATGCTCATGCCTCCGGGCGCTTGCGCCGTATCATAGATGGTTGCGCCGGGCAAACCGAAGACGTTATCGCGCATAAGATGCCAGATTTCATCGCTTCGATGACGGCGCCCATTGCTTTTTTGATATCGATGTTCCTCTTTGATTGGGTGATGGGCCTTGTTTGCTTGATCCCGGTCGCCGTATCTTTGTTCGCTATGTGGTGGATGATGGGGCGCGATGTCGAGGGTGGTGGACGCCATTTCATGCAGCGATATCAAGAAGCGCTCAATCGTATGTCCACTGCAGCAACTGAATATGTGCGTGGTATACCTGTCGTGAAGGTGTTTCAGCAGACGGTCCATTCATTTCGTGCATTCCATGCAGCAATAATCGACTATCGAGATATGGCCACGAACTACGTGAATTTCTGTCGTATGCCGCAGGTCGTGCAATTGGTGGCCATCAATTCTACTTTCGCGGTGCTCGTGCCAGCCGCTATCCTTCTCGCAATAAATACGGGGGATTTCGCGCGTTTTCTTACTGACTTCCTTTTTTATGTGATCTTCTCGGCGTTCACTACCACAGTGATGAGTAAGATCATGTATTCTTCCGAAGCAGTGATGATGGCTGAAGATTCTCTTCGTCGTGTGGATGAGATCTTGGCTGTAGAGCCGATCGACGAGGTCTCTGCATCGGCTGCGAGTTATCCAGCGGATGCCTCAGTAAGCTTGCGTGATGTGACATTTTCGTATCCACAGACAAACAAGCCTGCTGTGCAAGAGGTGACACTTGAGATACCTGCAGGATCGACCGTGGCGCTTGTTGGTCCATCAGGAGGCGGTAAGACCACGATCGCAAGCCTGATCCCGCGTTTTTGGGATCCACAAATAGGCATTGTAGAAGTCGGCGGAGCAAATGTTGCCAAGATCCCCAGTGAAAAGCTCATGGATACGGTCGCATTCGTATTTCAGAACGATCGTCTCTTCAAAACGAGCCTGGCACAAAACATTCGCATGGGTCGACCAGATGCAACGGATGAAGAAGTGCTTGCAGCAGCACATGCGGCGCAGTGTGACGATATCTTAGCGAAGTTTCCTAACGGCCTTGCGACCGAGGTCGGCTCGCAAGGGGTATATCTTTCGGGCGGAGAATGCCAACGCATAGCCCTTGCGCGTGCAATCCTAAAAGATGCCCCTGTGGTCGTGCTCGACGAGGCAACTGCTTTTGCTGATCCAGAGAACGAAGCACTCATTCAAAAGGCGCTTGGCAATCTTGCGCACGGAAAGACCGTGCTCATGATCGCACATCGGCTTTCGACAGTCGTTGACGCTGATTTTATTGCCGTCGTTGACGAAGGTCGTATCGTCGAGCAAGGAACGCATGATGATCTGCTCGCTCAAGACGGGCTCTATGCTCGGATGTGGAGCAATTATCAGCGCGCGGTGCAGTGGAAGATTCAAGGAGGTGGCGTCGATGTTGCGTGACGTTTTAGCTCTTACCGATGAAGGCGCACGATCCTTGCGGCGCGGTGCGCTTGTCTGCGCACTCGCAAATCTTGTTTTGATGTTTCCGATTGGCGTGTTCTATTTTGTGACCGGGGATTTCCTTGCGCATCTTGAAAATCCTTCTGCGCCTTTACCTGAGCTTTTGGCCTACTTAGGGATCATCGTTGTTGTTTTGGCGGTAGTGTTCGCTACGCAGTATTGGGAATACTATGCAACCTATAGCGTTGTTTATCAGGAAAGTGCCCGAAAACGCATCGGACTAGCCGAGCGCTTGCGCGTACTGCCTCTGTCATTCTTTGGCAAGCGTGATCTTGCAGATCTGACCACGGTCATCATGAAAGATGCAGCCGATCAGGAGCGCCTTTTCAGTCATACGATGCCTCAGATGCTTGGTACAGGGATCTCGACACTGATCATGGCCGCAATGCTTCTTGTATTCGATTGGCGATTAGCGGTCGCTTCGCTGTGGCCACTTCCTGTTGCGATCATCATTCTCTTGTGTACAGCGCGTGCTCAGACCAAAGCAACAAAAGCTAAGAACGCATCCGGTCTCAAACTCGCTGATGATATCCAGGAATATCTTGAGTCGAATCGTGAAGTCCGCGCACTAAACCGAACCGAAGATTTCCTAGCAAGGTTAGATGGAGATGTGGATGCCTTCGAGCGAGCGAAACTTCGATCAGAACTGACTACGGGAACAGCGGTGAGTTTTACGCAGACGCTTCTGCGTCTTGGTGTGGTAACGACGATTCTTGTCGGAACCTCGCTTGTTGCAAGTGGTCAGTGCGGACTTCTTGTTTTCTTTTGCTTCATGCTCGTGATCACCCGTATGTACGATCCGATCAGTTTGATCTTGCAATCTACCGCTGAGCTCATCGATATGAAGCAATCTCTTAATCGCATGAAGGCTATTGAAGACGAGCCTGCGCAAACAGGAGCGATGTCTTTTACGCCTGAGGGGCACGATATCGTCTTCGACGCTGTTTCGTTTTCCTATGATGATGGCGAGCCCGTGCTTAAAGATATGAGTTTTACCGCCAAAGAAGGCGAGGTTACTGCGCTCGTTGGCCCATCTGGTTCTGGCAAGTCAACGGCTGTAAAGCTCGCAGCGCGTTTTTGGGATGCTGATGCTGGTACAGTCTCTGTCGGTGGCGTGGATGTGTCGACGGTCGATCCTGAAACCCTGCTCACAGACTACACTGAGGTGTTTCAAGAGGTCGTACTATTCAATGGTACCGTGATGGAGAATATTCGTATAGGCAGGCGCGAGGCAACTGATGAAGAGGTTCTAGCTGCTGCGCGTGCTGCGAATTGCGACGAATTCATCTCGAAGATGCCCGAGGGTTATGCGACTGTGATCGGCGAGAATGGCGCACTGCTCTCAGGTGGGGAGCGCCAACGTATCTCGATCGCTCGTGCTATCTTGAAGGATGCACCGATCGTTCTCCTTGACGAGGCAACTGCATCGCTTGATGTAGAGAATGAATCACAGGTTCAAGAAGCGCTGTCGCGTCTGCTCGTAGGAAAGACCGTGTTGGTGATCGCGCACAGAATGCGTACCGTCATGGGAGCCGATCATGTAGTCGTGCTCTCAGAGGGTCGCGTTGCCGAGGAGGGAAGCCCTGAAGAGCTTCTTGAAGCAGAGGGTAGCTTTGCAAGGATGGCGCGTCTTCAAGGACAAGCTGCAAATTGGAAGATGTAATGGAGCTTGGTGGGATCCTCTCGCTGTTGAGTAGGGATCCCACCAGGTAAATCTACGCTCTTCGATGATCAGTTGTTCGCAGGTGATGCTGCGGGCAGCGACTCAATAAAACGTGCAAGAGAATGCATGATATTGCGTCTGCTGAGTGCGCCAACAACCTTGTTTCCTTCGACAACAGGCACTTTTTTGATGCGCTTCTCTGCCAGGATGTGGCAAGCTTCGTCGAATGGAGTATCTGCTTGTACGGAGACGACGTGTCTGGTAGCGATCGCCATTACGTTGAGATTGAGCAGATCGTTCACGCGAGTTCCAACCGTGCTATCGTCAGCGAAACGGTACAGGTTCATCGAGGGGTCAAAGACCGAAAGTTCGCTCTTGCCTAGATATGCGGCAACATCGCCATCCGAGACAAATCCGACAAGATCTCCTTGGGCATCGACGATCGGCACACCGCTCGTATCGTTGTTTGCCATGATCTCGATGACTTCTGCCATGTTTGCTGTGTCGAGAGCAACGACTGGCTGGCGATTCATAGCATCTGCAGCAGTCATGGCGCTATAGTGCGCTTGTTCACCTGCAAGCGTTGCTTCGTGGGTGGAATCCACGGTCGTACCCGAGAACATTGCCGAATAATCTGGTTCTTCTTTGCCGGTCTCGATCGCACCGACGCGCGCCTGGCCAGCTTCGGTCTTTTTGTCGCGCACGAGGATGAATGCGATAAGCGCAATAGCGATCATGAACGCGAAAATGCAGCAGAACGACACATGGTATCCGAAGAAGGTCTTCTCGATCATGTCTTCTACAGGAGTCATTCCAGAAGCGAGCGCTGAGACCGAAACGAGCAGTGCTGTACCGACCGATGCTGCAACTTGGTTGAGCGTGTTCGAAAGGCTTTGAGCATGTTGGAGCACGTCGTTTGGAAGCGAATTGATGCCCCAGGTGTTGGTCGGGGTGGTGATGAATTGCATACCCATCATGAGCAGTGTGTTAGCGAGTGCGATCAATAGAATGTCGGTATTGAGACCGAGCAGCGAGAAGCCGATTCCGCCAACAAGAATGATAAGAACACCAGGGATAACAACGCGGCGCACACCATAGCGGTCGAAGAGACGACCACCGATCATGCCCATCACAGCACCAAGCACGGCACCAGGAAGGATGACAAGACCAGAAGCCAGAGCTGTATAACCGCGTACCTGCTGAATATAGAGCGGCAAGATCACGCCTGCGCCAACGAGCGATGCCTGGATGATCATGATAGCGATCACCGAGATAGCGTAGCGATTGGAGCGGAGTATGCCCACATTGAGCATGGGCGTATCAAGTCCGAATTGCCTTTTCACGAAAAGGGCAACAACAATGAGACCAACGATGATGAGCGCGATCGAAAGCGCGAGGTTCGCACCTGAAGAGAAGGTTGAAAGACCATACAAGAGGCATACCAGTCCGATCGAGGACAACACGACGGAGAGCTTGTCGAAGGTCGTGCGTTTGAAGTCCCCATAGTTATGCAAGAGCACTATACCGAGTAGTACAACAACGACGCCAAGAGCGGTGATGATGCCAAAGAGCGCACGCCAGCCAACCGTATCGACAAGAAAACCAGCGACCGAGGGGCCAACCGCTGGCGCAAATCCGATTACAAGACCGATCACGCCCATTGCTGTGCCGCGCTTCTCGCGAGGGAATACCAAAAGAATGACCGTCGACACCATAGGCATCGCGATCGCGGTGCCAGCGCCCTGTAGGATTCGACCAAGTAGAAGGAATCCGAAGTTGGGGCTCAGCGCTGCCACGAGACTGCCGAGTGAGAAGATCACCATTGCGCAATTGAAGAGTTGTCGTGTTGAGAAACGACCAATCAAATACGCAGCTAGAGGGATGATGATAGCTTCGATGAGCGAATAGCCTGATGTGAGCCATTGGACCGTGGTCGCGCTGACCTCCATGTCGCTCATGATCGAAGGCAATGCAGGGGAGAGCAGTGTCTGGTTCAACACTGCGAGAAGGACGCCCGATAAGAGGACGATTACCATGATCAAGTCTTTTCTTGTTACACCTAATACCACGTTTTCCTCCTTAGCCACAACTGGGGCCTTCCGCGAAAGCGAAAGACCCCATATGCTCTTTTGACTCAATATTGACTTTTATCAACTATAACTATAGACATATAATTGACAGAAATCAATTATAATGATCAAAGAATCTCGAAAATGGTTTTCCCAAGAAATGATCGGCGCATAAAGGGGAGGGAGTTGCTTTGAACGAGCAATATCATGTGGTGGAGATCGAGGCATTCTTGGGCTACCAAAGCCTGGTCAAACGAGCATTGCTTAAATATCGCAATGGGCTGACCAAAACACAGACGATGGTACTCGGTCTTCTATCTGAAGAAGCTGAGTTCAAGATGTCCACTTTGGCATCGCGCATGGCTGTATCGCGTGAGCAAGCGAGTCGTGCTGTTGCGGGTGTAGTGGAGATGGGCCTGGTGGAGCGTCGTCGGAGCACAAGTGATGGGAAAGTGGTCAAAGTTTCGCTCACTGATGCAGGGCGAATGTTTCTTGATAGGCAGCAGCGTGAATGCTCGAAGATGATCAGTAGCGAGCTCGCCTCGCTCACTCAAGCAGAACGAGACGAGCTTCACGAGGTGTCACGTGCCGCGATCCGATTGATCTCCAAAGCGTTGGGCGATGGGGCTTCAGGGTAAGGTGGCTTATAGCTGATAGGGCTTGATAGTCTTCACGAGGGTTTCCTTATGTTCACAAATCATCGACCGATTGATCGCAGCGTCTGAGCTGGTGATCGCTTGGTCTAGAATCAGGTTCGCTTTGGACATCCAATAACTTGTGTGGACGGGTTTTACATGAGGCGAACTGGAAGAATAAAAGGGAAAACGTCACTCGGGAGGGACTCGATCGTGGTCGGGTTCTCTCTTTTTGCGATGTTCTTTGGTGCGGGAAACCTGATCTTCCCACCGACATTAGGGCAGCTAAGCGGCGACCTTTGGGTCTGGGGATTCATTGGGTTTCTGCTTGTCGACGCTGTTCTGTCGTGCCTTGGTGTTTTCGTGGTAAGTCGCCTTGGTGGTCCGCGGGGAGCTTTCGAAGGGGCGCTTGGAAAGATCGGTGGGACGGTTCTCACCGCTACCGCTATTTTGTGCCTTTGCGTGATCTTTGCCATGCCACGTACGGCAGCTACTACCTTTGAGTTGTCGGTTGCTCCTTATTTGGGCGAAAGTGCGAACTCCTTCTTGATCCCGTTCTCGATCTTGTTCTTCGTGGTCGTTTATCTGCTCACGTGTAGGAAGTCGCGTGTTGTTGATATCATTGGTAAATTCTTCACGCCAACGCTGTTGATTGGTGTGCTCGTGTTGATCGTGGCCGGGATCGCAAGCCCCCTTGGCGAGATCCAACCACCACAAACGGACTATGTATTCCAAGAAGGTATTCGTTCGGGCTACCAGACCATGGATGCCCTTGGGGTTGCGGCGTTTTCCATCATCATCCTGGATTCTGCTGTTGTGAAGAGCTACACCGATCCTGGTAAAAGTTCGGCGCTTCTCGCATGGGCGAGCATGGGGGCGGTGTTGATGCTCGCAGTCGTCTATGGTGGACTGACGTATCTTGGTGCGACCTCAGTGTCGCTTGGAGCAGGCATGTCGCAGGCCGACTTGCTCGTTGCTATTGCTGAGAGCGTTTTGGGGGAGGCGGGCAAGATCCTGTTGAGCGTGATCGTGGTGCTTGCGTGTGTGACCACGGCTGTTGCATTGGTGAGTTCTGCGGCTGATTTCTTCAGTCGGCTGTTCAAGAACAGGATCTCCTATCGGGCGCTTTTGGTAATAGATTGCGTGATCGGTGCGCTGATCTGCGATATGGGCCTCGATAACATCATTCGCCTTGCTGATCCGGTGCTGGGCGTGGTGTATCCGCCTTTCATTACCGTAGTGGTGCTTCTGATCTTCAGGAAGCAGATCAAGCTGCGCGAAGTCTACCAGGGGGCTGCTGTTGGTGCGCTCGTGGGAGGGGTCGTGGTCGAACTGGCGGTCACCAACGTGGTGACTGTCGTTCCGCTCGAGCTGCTCCCTCTAGCACCGGTGGGTTTTGGCTGGCTTGTTTTTGCCCTTGCCGGTGCTCTGGTTGGGCTTGTTGTGGGCCTTGCCAGGCGGAGAGCGTTAAACGGGTCGTGCCTCTAGCTTGATCTCGGCACCTATTCTCTCCAACGCCTTCAGCGCCTGATACGTCTACAAGTTGTCCCGCAATGTTAGAAGTTCAAGTAGCTCTCAATTGAAGTACACCCACTGGGGCAAACAGCTTCGGTGGGTGTACCCTGTGCAATTCAGAATCTTCCCCTTACTACGAACTGCGTGCGGCAACCCGATTGAGGGGCATAATGCTATTCGAGATTTGCTTTGATGATATCGCGCAGGAACTCGGTTGCACCGACCCCGCATGCCCCATCATAGTATTCAACGAAGCGCCGATCTTCAAGATACCCCTCTGCCAGAGCCACATGAGCTTCGGGTGAGTAGGCGTCTTCACCCCAATGCACTTTTATCCATTGGGCGTGCATTCCTGCCACGAGCTTGGATTCGGGCGACATGGGATCCTTGGTCTTCATGGCGATGGCCAAGTTGTCCTTGATGCGTTGTTCGAGCTCTTCTTTGGCATTCCATGCCGTCTTGCTCATCCCGAGCATTCGCTCATTCACGCGATCGATGGCTTCATCGCCGTACAGCTCACGTGCCTCTTGTCCATACTCTTTCTCGAAGTCGGCAACTGATTGCTTCTTGATCTGGTCAAATCGTTCCTTGTCATCCATCTTCTCGAAATCCTCCAATCCGGCCACAGCAATCCGAGCTGCGGCTATAGTCTTGTCCAATTCTTCCCTTTGTCGACAAAGGAGGGTCAAATGCTCTTGAAGCATGGCTTCGAGGTTGAAGTCGGACTTGTCGAGTGCGTCCTCGATAGATTCCAAAGGGACGCCGCAAGACCGTAGGAGTAGGATGTGTTGCAACCTGTGCATGTCGGCCATGCTATAGACCCGATAGCCGTTATGGGCTCGTGCTGGGACGAGCAGTCCGATCTGGTCGTAGTAGCGAAGCGTGCGTGGGCTAACGCCAGCCCAGTCAGCCAATTCCTTGGTGGTGAACGTTTTGTCCTCTGGAATTGTCACAGTCACTCCAATCTCGTCGCTTCATGAGCATCTGCGATAAGACTAGGCTATGACGCAACGTAAAGGTCAAGCATGAGTATAAAAGAAAATGTCATCACATACATGCTTCTGCTTATTGCTGCTGCGGAGTGAAACAATAATCGTGAGCAAAAGCGTCATTTCTGCCATGACAAGAAGGCTCTTCTTCAAGACCCAAGATTTAGACGATCTGTAATCTAACCAGTTTCTCGCCTTGAATTGTCTCCCATGCAATCTGCGTGATTGCCTCCGACAGCTGTCTATCATGCGTAACCAATAGCAACGCGCCTGGGAAACCGACCAGCATCTCCTGCAGCGCCTCAATGGAGCCAACATCGAGGTGATTCGTCGGCTCGTCGAGCACGAGTAGATTGGGATCCATGACGAGCTGCTCGGCAAGCATGAGCTTGCGGAGTTCACCGGGGCTGAGATCGTTGCCATCGAGCAGCTTGTCGGGGTCGGAGTTCAACCGCGCCACGATGGAGAGGATGTAGCCTTTCATCTCTTGGTCCTGATCGCGGAGTTGCTCTAGGGCTCGCTCGCGTTCCTCTGGTCCGACGTCCTGGGGAATGTACGCCATCTTGACGGTATCGGGAACAGATTCGATGACGCTTCGTACCACCAAGCTCTTTCCCGTTCCGTTCGCGCCGATCAGCACCACATGATCCGTTGGTGAGATCCAGAGCTCCGGCACATCTATCGAGAACTCGCCAGCAGACAGTCGCGATGCCTCCAAATGCGCTACGCAACTTGAGCGCGCAGCGACGCCGAACTCGCCGATGCGATGGTCGTATCTTTTTGAGACGGTTTTCTTAGAAAGCTCTGCCTCGGCCTTTGTGAGCCGCCCGCTCATTTTGGACGAGAGCTTCCCCGCAACGCCGTCCTTTCCAGAGACTATGGCGCGTCCGATCCTCTCCCGAGCATCGCTGTCTCCTTTGCTCAAGCCACGCTTGCTTCGCTTGCCCTTCTGACGCGCCGCCTCTTCGCTTCTGCGTTGGGCTTCTGCCTTCAGGCGCTTAGCTTCACGAGAAGCTTGTTCGCGATCCCTTATCGCAGAGGCGCGTTCGCTCGCCGCCTGGTCGCTTGCCTTCGAGTACCCTCCAGGCCGCATCGTCCAACGCGCGTCCTCGCACATAAGACTCTGGCCCACAAGGCTATCGAGCAGATCCCTATCGTGCGAGATGAGGATGCCGATGCCACCGAACGAAGCCAGCGCCTCCTTCACGATGCCGCGCGTGGCGGCATCGAGGTCGTTGGTCGGCTCGTCCATGATGAGGACATCCGGTTGTGCATAGAGGGCGCATGCGATCTGGATCCGCTTCTGCTGACCGCCCGAGAGCGTGTCGTAGCGCCAGAACCAGTCGTCTTCGATGCGGAGCAGCGCCCTTGCCCGCTGTGCCTCCTTGCCCCAATCCGATGCGAGATCGAAGAGATTTTCCGGCTCTTGGGTCGAGTCTTGCTCGCAATACGACGAGAACAGGATCGGGCTCACCGTTCCGGAATCTGGCACAACGATGCGAGCGGCAATACGCGCGAGAGTGCTCTTACCGCATCCGTTGTCGCCGATGATGCCCGTCCATCCCGACGGGAATGTGACGCTGACGTCAGCAATGGTGGGCGATACCGCCCCAGGGTAGGTATAGTTGATGTGAGTGAGATTCAGTTGCATGGCGCGCTCCTTTGAAAGGAGGTCGCGCAAGGGTCAGGCACGCGAAATTTGGGTTATAAACGAGAAGACACTGAAGCGATGCGGCACCCCAAGCGCGACCGGCGTACGGAATGGTCGTATGGGCACCCTTACGGGCATCGCTAGATCTTCATCAAACCTGACCTAACTCGAAGCGTCGCTTGCCAAAGGCTCCGCTGATTGACTGATGAAAAGAATTATAGCATGCTATTTCAGCCGTTTCAGCACGGTATTCACACCTGACTATCGTTCCGTGCGGTTTGCATCGTTATTCAAGTGAACTTCTATGGTCAACTAAGAACAACCTCCTTCAACAGTGAACGACTGGAGCAGCAGGGCATGGCATATTGCAATTCCAACAAGCAAAAATAGCTTGGCGGCACATCGCCAAGCTATCGTTTCATCACAATCTAAAGTGAGAGAAATCCCGACGGGTTTACAAAAAACGTGTCAGAAAAGTACACCTATCTACAAAGAAATTCAAAGGTGTAAACTAATGAAAAAAGCATCTATGACCAGGCATTTCACTCCCACTCAACTAGCATTTTTGTTTCTTCCGCTATTTATAGTATTTCCAGTTTGTAGCAGATTTCTGCCTTAAACCCTAAAGAGCCCATAATCTGACTCAAAGCATACTCAACGATGACTTATCTCATCGATAGATACTTTTCAAATATCTGACCTACGAAAATGATGCCTTGGGCGAAGCATATCGGCGCATTGAGATATGAGATAATGACTTTGGGCAAAAATTAGCTTGAAATATAACACATGTTATAAGGACTAAGATTATTATGTTATTCAGCGAGAAAGTAAAACTTGCGCGGAAAATAATAAACATGACGCAAGCTGAATTGGCAAGTGCTTTAGGCGTGAGTTTTGCAACTATCAACCGATGGGAGAACAATCAAGTTACTCCAAGTCCACTCGCTCAAAAAGCCTTCGAGGATTTCTGTGAAAGCAACTTCATTGATTTCCTCTCCTAGCATGTCCTAAGGATGGGATTCAATGACACGAGCAGATTTGCTATGCGACATCATTAAATATGGCTTGAATGGCGATCAAAAAAAACTGCATCAATCCATCGAAGCTATATGCGCTGAAGAACGCGGAAAGCAGCATAGGGTTTTAGCTGATCGAATAGAAAAGCTCCTTATAGCGTCCGACAACAGCAAGCACAGCAAGGATACCTTTCGGATACCTCGCGCCCTAAATGCAGGAAATAACGCAAAGAGTTTCCTTACTGAAACAAGCCCTGAAAAGAGACTCTCTGACTTGATTCTTCCTGACCACGTTTCTTCAATTTGCGATGAATTCATTGAAGAACAGCTTCGCGCAGATCTATTACGCTCTTTTGGGCTCGAACCACGACATCGTCTTTTGCTTGTAGGAGCTCCAGGTAATGGGAAAACTTCACTAGCGGAGGCACTTGCGGACGCTTTAATGCTCCCTATTTTCACTGTTCGGTATGACCAAATTATCGGTTCATATTTAGGCGAAACTGCAAGTCGCCTAGCTAAGTTATTTGATTATGTTCGCACTCAACCTTGTGTTCTGTTTTTTGATGAATTCGAGACGCTTGGAAAAGAGCGCGGCGATACACATGAAACTGGTGAAATCAAGCGAGTAGTTAGTTCACTATTACTTCAGGTCGACTCCTTACCTAGCTACGTAATTATTATTGCCGCTACAAACCATGATGCATTACTTGATAAAGCTGCATGGCGTCGATTCCAAATTAAACTTGAATTGCCTGCACCCACACGGGCTGGGCTAGAGAAGTGGTACGCACTTTTTGAAAGGAGCAATGATTTTAGCTTTGGATTAACTCCTGGGACGCTTGCTAAGCGCACATTAGGTTGCAGCTATTCTGATGCTGAAGAAATTGCAAATTCTATCTATCGACAGTATGTATTGAACATGCCTTTAGATACTGCAAAACCAATTACTGAAAGAATTCTTTCGCACTGGTCAAAGCAAAGAAAGCAGAGTAAAAATCTTACAGTTGGTGGTGAGGCGTAATGTCCGAAGTTGAACGTCCACTACTTATCCTTCCCGCAGGCACGGATACTGATAGGGCAACCAAAAGTGGTGGCCCCGGAAGTATCAATAAACCCTCATTAGAAAGACAGCAAGCGCGACTTAACCCACAATTCAAACAACTAAAACAGGCATTCGACAACCGCAAAATAGAATTTGCCAATCATCCCGACGGAATTGAGCCAGAACTTGCTTTGGTCATGGTGACTATCGGGAGTTCAGCAAATTTTCTTTCAGCGGTTAAGAAGATTGAGGGCCTTGAATGGCTGGCTGAAGGCGGGATGGAAGGAATATCTCCCGATGACGACTTCTATGATGAAGAGAATCGTGACAAGGAGCTTTCCGGGAAATTCTATTGCATTATGAGTAATCAACGTGCGCTTGATGAAATGACTTCTATTTGGGCACGTTATCAAGAAAACCCAGATATGGAGTTCCCCAAAGGATTCGCATCATTTAAAGATTTATTTGCTTCATTAAAAGAATTACGCACTTGGTCGGCTGAGGATCGATTCTTAGACACTGGGGTGCTAGAACAGTGGAAAGAAGACTTGGAGGTTATCAAAGGGGGCTTAATTCCATTTGAAATCGAGTTGTTTTATCGCTCTGACCCAACAGTACAATCTGACGCCGAACAGCATGTACGATCAATTGTGGAGTTAATGGGAGGCAAAGTCACTTCGAAATGCATAATTAATGAAATTGCCTATCACGGGCTTGCAGCACAATTACCTCCAGAGCGAATAGAAGAGTTAATAAGCAGTGATTGGAATGAGATCGAGTTAGCCAAAACGAATCAGATTATGTTTTTCAGGCCTATTGCTCAAATGTTTGACATTGATAATCACCAGCATCAAGGTTTTATCGGAGATGATGTCACACCTGAAACACCAATTTCGTCCGAACCAGTTGTCGCCCTATTTGATGGTCTCCCCGTCGAGAATCATCAACTACTAAAAAACAGATTAATAATTGACGATCCTGATGATTATGCGAGTTCATACCCAGTTCAAGACCGCATACATGGCACAGAAATGGCGTCTCTTATTGAACATGGGGATTTGAATGATTCCGCCTCCACTCCAGTAAGTCGAGCGCTTTATGTAAGACCCATATTAAAACCTTCATTTATGAAGGAAAGCTTCCCCGAAGGCGAGTTAATCGTTGATGTTATCAACCGGGCGATAATACGAATGAAAGACGGTGAGGGTCATGATAATCCGACAGCACCTTCAGTCAAGATAGTCAATTTATCAATAGGTGATTCACAGCGTCAGTATCTTAATTCGATTAGCCCACTTGCTCGTCTACTCGATTGGCTTAGCTGGAAATATCAACTCCTGTTTATCATCAGCTCTGGCAATAATATGAATCCCGTCGTTATTCAAAACGATAATGCAACTTTCAAGAATTCAACTATTGAAGAACGAACACACATGCTGGTCGATGAGGTAAAACGCAACAATAGAAATCTCCGTCTTTTCTCGCCTTCTGAAAGCATTAATGCACTGACTGTAGGATCCTTATTTGCCGATAGTTTCTCCGACGATGATACTTTGAGGGGCGTTTATCCTGTTATAGATAATATTCCTCATCCAATATCGGCAGTTGGGCCAGGCATTAGCAGGATGATTAAACCTGAAATACTAGTACCAGGCGGCCGGTTGCGTGTGGATGGACTGCTGGATGACGGAACTATTTATTGGAACCAATTCCTTAATAATGGTCCAGGCTGTCGTGTGGCATATCCTCGTTCAAGTCAACCTACGCGTGGGGAGGGATACGCAGTTGGAACCAGCGTGTCGGCTGCATTAACTAGCCATGCAGTTCATCATTTATACGATTCTCTGGAGAGCGTATTTCTAGATAATGGCGAAGAAGATAATCTTGAGCAATATGCTGCTCTTTTGATCAAAGCAATGCTGGTTCACGGTGCTGATTGGAGCGTTTTGGATGATGCCATGAGCGAGTATTACAAGGTTGATAAGCAACACGCAGCAAGATGGTTTGGCTATGGTGTCCCCAATTTTGAAAAGGTCCAATCCTGCACAAAAAATCGGGTTACCACGATTGGTTTTGGAGAGTTGAAAAATGGGCACGCTCACGAATTTTATTTACCAATACCTCTGAATCTATCAACACGATCTTTACGCAGAAAGCTAACAGTAACACTTGCATATTTTTCGCCCATAGCGTCAAAACGACAAGAATATCGAAGAGCTCAAATCTGGTTTACTCGAGAGCATGGCACCGAACGCTTGACGCCATTGAGGCGAAATACTGATTGGATGGGAGTCCGCAGAGGAACTTTGCAGCATGAAATATTTATTGGGGATGCTCCCATCCCTTGGGGCGATGACGACGAATTGTGTATCAAAGTTAATTGCAAACAAGGAAGTTTAACTGGCGCAATCGGATCTGCTGTACCATATGCCATCTTTATGACTATCGAAATTGCAGACCCCGTTGCAAATATATATGACCCCATCGCTGAGAGGGTGCGTGGCCGAGTAGCCATTCGCAACCAAGAGTAAAACTACTTTCCCGTATATGGGCTCTTGCCGTCATCGGTTTTGACCCACGTACCGTTGTCCCAAGTACGTTTCCAGTCCTCGTATTCCTCTTTCGAGATCTCGTGATTGTCGAGCTTTACGCGCATCTGCTCCCAATCACGAACGAACTCGGCAAAGAAATCCATCGCGTTGCCATAGCCTTTCACGATGGCGGGAACCCCATCAATATCGCGTACGGTATAGCCGAACGCATCCTCGTTCTCTAAGATCGCGTAAGCAAACTCGCGGCGATTTTTGAATGTTGGCGCGCTCAAGTATTCGGGTCTCACCTCTAGCGCCTTTGCGATCCTATCCAGGATATCCGGTTTCGGATTGCGATCGCCGAGCTCATATGCGCGATAGGCAGACTCGGTTATGCGAGCCTTATCGGCCACCTCTTTCTGAGTGAGGTGTAGTTCATCTCTAAGCTTCTTCAGCTTCTTTGCAAGGCTGGGAACTTCCTTTTTCTTCATGGATTGAGACCCTTCTCATGATGTAAGCCCCTGACAACTTGTCAGGGGTACAGATTACCACCTCACGTAAATGTGAGCAAATTTCTCCTTTTCCGTTGACATCACAAATACGTGAGGTTATAGTCGAAAACGAAACATCACAAAAACGTGATGTTATGCCAATCGACGAAAGGAGCCCTGATGGGAACAAGACTAATGAGCGCGACGGAAGTTGCAGAGCAGCTTGGCACTTCTAAGGCATACGCCTACAAGGTTATCCGTAAGCTCAATGCGGAGCTGGCAAAGAAAGGATGCCTGATCGTTCAGGGAAAAGTAAGCCGCATGTACTTTGAAGAACGTTATTTCGCTGGCGAGCCCATGCCTATTCCTGAGCGAGGTGGAAACGATGTCCGTTAGCAAGGATCCGGAGCGTAGAACCTTCTATGTACAGTGCCGCTACAGGGACTGGACGGGAGAGCCCAAGAAGAAGACCAAGCGCGGGTTCAAGACCGAGAAAGAAGCTCGAAAATGGGAATTCGAATTCCTGAAGCGCATAGAAGGCGCTCCTACCATGCTGTTCTCCGAGTTCTACGAGGTCTATGCCGAGGACACGAAAGTGCGTCTTCGTCAGACCACCCGCGAGACAAAAGCAAACATGATCGAGTCGAAGATCCTACCCTTCCTAGGTCATAAGCGCCTAAACGAGATAACCGCGCTTGACATCCTCAATTGGGAAAACGAGCTCATGGCCATGCGTACGAGCAACGGGCTTGAATACTCGCAGGCCTATCTGCACTCGATCTGCAATCAGCTCTCCGCCATGCTCAATCACGCTGTGCGCTACTACGGGCTCGATTCGAACCCTATGGTGAAGGTCGGTAAGATCGGAAGCAAGCAAGCCGACGAGATGAGCTTCTGGACGAAGGAAGAGTACCTGCGCTTCAGTCGCGAGGTCATGGACAAGCCGCAATCGTTCATCGCCTTCGAGCTGCTTTACTGGTGCGGCCTTCGCTTAGGCGAGATGCTTGCGCACATCCAGGCGGACTTCGACTTCAAGAGCAAGCGACCGTCTGTGACCAAGAGCTATCAGCGCATGCATCCGCGAAGATGTCATCACGGCACCCAAGACCCCTAAATCGGTCAGAACAATCGTGATGCCGAGCTTCCTCGTTGACGAGGTCATCGACTTCATGAAGTGCATCCCTGATCTGCGCGATTCCGACAGGCTCGTTCCTGCCACGAAATCATTTCTCCATCACGAGATGGATCGCGGATCGAAAGCCGCCGGGGTCAAGCGCATACGCATTCATGACCTGCGTCATAGCCATGTATCGCTGCTCATCGAGCTTGGATACTCGGCTCTTGTCATCGCGGACAGGCTCGGGCATGAGAGCACCGAGGTGACCATGCGCTATGCGCACCTCTTTCCGAACAAGCAACAGGACATGGCGGATGACTTGGAGACCCAACGAGGATCCGGCATGTCCACGCTCGATGCCGCCAAACCAATGAACAACACCAACGAAAGAAGTGATTCGAATGTCAGAGAAGAACCTAGACGAACACGGAAGACTGCGAAGCAAGACCATCGCGTTTCGCATGTCACAGGAAGAAGCAGCTCTCCTCGATCGCTTAGTCGCCATAAGCGGAATGACGAAGCAGGATTACATTATCAACAGGCTGTCCAATACAGAGATAAAAGTCGTCCATTCAAGCCGTATGCAGAAAGGCATGGAGGAAGCGATGCTCCTGATCTATCGCGAGCTGCTTCGAATCACCGATGCGAACGACATCAGTCCTGAACTTGCCAAGCTAACAGAGAAGGTCGGCAGCATCTTTGCAGGACTGGAAGAGGATGAGCTTCCTGCTCGAATCGCGAGCGACGAGAACGTGATCATCAACTTGGAAAGAGGTTTCTGATGCGCGCTCTTTCCGCAAGGACAGCCCAGAGCCGCTGTGAGGGCTCTTAGAGCCTCGTTCGAAGAACTGATTCATTGAGAGCCGTTCTAAGGCCTTAGAAAGCTTTATTTGCAAGTAGCCCATAGCGTATTACGTTTGCGGGCCGCTATGGTGAATTCTAGCAAGTAGCCTATTGGCGTATTACGTCTCCGACTCCATGCCAAAGCAACTTGCCCGAATTCGGGAAACTGGTCGGCGACGGCTACAGCCATCTGCCCTCCAGTTTGCGGGGGATCCCCCGCGCCCCTTAATCAATCTCGCAAGAAAGGAGAACACTCATGGACTATGGATATGCGCGAGTCTCTGCCAAAGACCAGAGCCTCGCCAGACAACTTGACGCACTACGAAATCTCGGCTTGAGCGAAAGCGCGATCTTCACCGACAAAGCAAGCGGGAAGGATTTCAACCGCCCCTCCTATCGTCGGCTAATGCGAAGGCTCAAGCCAGGTGACGTGATTTTTGTCAAGTCGATAGACCGGCTGGGACGAAACTACCAAGAGATCATCGAGGAATGGCGCTCCATCACACAAAAGAAAGGTGCACATATCGTCGTGCTGGATATGCCATTGCTCGACACCCGAAATGACAAGGGCGAGATCACGAGCGTCTTCATCACCGATGTGGTGCTTCAGCTTCTTTCTTATGTTGCTCAAGTCGAGCGCGAGAACATCAAACAGAGACAGGCCGAAGGAATAGCGTCCGCAAAAGCGCGCGGTGTCAGGTTTGGAAGACCCAAGATCGAGCGACCGGGCATCTACCTCAAAACGAAGCACGCTTATGAAAATGGGGCAATTACTCGTAAAGAGGCAGCCGACCGCCTGAAGATCAGCATAACAACTTTCGACAACTGGATGAAAGAAGACAGGAAAGCCTTGCTGAGTGAGACCGCCTGATGGTTTTTAGAGCTTTTTCACACCTCAAAAACGTAGACGTTATTTGAAGCCCAAAAAGCCGCTTTCTTCGGTATCGACATATTCGCATCTTACCTGCATAAGAATGATTTTACCCTAACGGCACTTAGAGCCAAATAACGTCTACGTTTTTAATCAATCGCCATTTCGCACGGATCCTCGGGAGTGTGCGAGTGGCAAAGCAGGTCAAGTCGAAACAGCGCGTCGCCGACCACGGCGAAGTCTTTACCAATGAGCGCGAAGTAAATGCCATGCTGGACATGGTGAAGCAAGAAACCGAGCGCATCGATTCACGCTTTTTAGAACCCGCTTGCGGCAACGGTAATTTTCTAGCGGAGATTCTGAGGCGCAAACTCGTCGTTGTGAATCAACGCTACGGTAAAAATCCGCGTGACTGGGAGAAGTACGCATTCGTAGCCGTTGGTAGCATCTATGGAGTTGAGCTTCTTCCCGATAATGCCACCGAGTGTCGCAATCGCCTCTTAACAATAGTCAAAGACGCTTGGAAGAAAGCCGTTAAGACAAGTGGCGATTCAAGATTCCTTAATGCGATCAGCTACATATTGTCTCGAAACATCCTCAATGGCGATGCGCTCACGATGCTCGATGCCGAGGGAAATCCCATTATCTTCTCAGAATGGTCGCTCGTTACAGGCGACAAGGTAAAGCGCCGCGACTTCCGTTTGGATGAGATGCTTGAAGGCAACGGCGAGCACGAGCAATTCTCCCTTTTTGGTTCAAGCGGATCCGCCATCACCGACTGGGAATACGACGAAGAGACTCAGTCCTTCATACCCAAACCCATAACTGAATATCCGCTCACGAGCTTCTACGAGGTGATGAACTGTGAGTGATCTGTTCTCAGCAACTTACAACCCCGACGTGCTGAGCTGCCTTGCCAACCTCTCCAACGACGAGGTGTTCACACCGCCCGAGGTAGTTAATCAGATGCTGGATATGCTCCCGAAGGAGATCTGGAACGACAAGAACGCCACCTTCCTCGATCCTGCATGCAAATCTGGCGTTTTCCTGCGCGAGATCGCAAAGCGCTTGATCGAAGCACAGTTACCGAATTACGAGCAGATCTCCTACGAGATCAACGAAAAACTGAGAGCTGGCGGTGAACTGGACGGGCGCGATATCGCGTTCCAGCACATGCTCGAAGATGTGATTGAGCATGTATTCAAGAATCAGATCTTCGGCATTGCTATAACCGAGCTCACAAGCCTTCTGTCACGTCGCAGCGTCTACTGCAGCAAGTACCCTCAAAGCGAATACTCCGTCGTGCGCTTTGACAATCCCGAAGGATGTATCGACTACAAGCAGATGCAGCACACCTGGAAGAACGGAAAATGCGCCTATTGCGGCGCCTCAGAAGGTGAGTACGACCGTGAAGAGGGCAAAGAGCAATACGCCTATGAGTTCATCCATTTAAACAACCCGGAAGAGGTCTTCGATATGAAGTTTGATGTGATCATTGGTAATCCGCCATATCAGATGAGTGATGGCGGAGGCGAAGGATCAAGCGCGATGCCGATTTACGATAAGTTTATTCAGCAAGCGATGAAGCTTAACCCCCGGTATCTTGCAATGATTGTGCCAGCTCGTTGGTATTCGGGCGGGAAAGGGCTCGATGCTTTTCGCCAGAAAATGCTTTCTGACACACGTTTTGCAATTATTCATGATTTCCAAGAGACCGAGCTCTGTTTTCCTGGTTTAAATATTAGAGGGGGAGTTTGTTACTTCCTCTGGGAAAGAGAGCATGAAGGCGATTGTTATGTAATCAATCACTTTAGCGATAAAGAAGATTCCTGCGCTACGAGGCCACTATTGGAGAAAGGGGCCGAAACATTTATCAGGCAGAATCAGGCTGTCGGAATACTTAAAAAAGTCCGCTCGCTAAATGAAACAACCTACGGAGAAGCCGTTTGGTCGAGAAACCCATTTGGGATCCCTTCAAATTATGACGGATGGACCGAAGAGCGCTCTAACAAAGACGACCTTGTTCTCTATAGAAGTAGAAGGGGAAGCACTAAAGATAAGGTGGTCTATATTAAACAGACCGAGATTTCAAAAAACATTGAGGCCGCTGCTCTAATAAAGGTATTAGTATCGAAAGCAAGCCCTGGTGGAGATGAAATACCTCATGCAATTATTTCAGAGCCAATAATTGCTCCTCCAGGTTCTGTGTGCACCGAGACATATCTTATTGTCGATACACCAGGCAGTGCCTCTGAAGCAGAGAATCTCATTACTTATATGAAAACCAAATTCTTCAGATTCATGATGTCTTTAGTTAAAAACACCCAGAACATTTCCCGATCTTCGTTTGTGTATGTGCCCAGACAGGATCTTAGTCACACGTGGTCTGATGAAGAGCTTTACGAAAAGTACGGAATCACGGAAGAAGAGCAAGCGTTCATCGACTCACTAATCAAGCCCATGGATTTGGGTGACTAGCCATGGCCAAGCAAGACTTCTTCCCCCAAAAACCCGATGCGATACCGATTATTTATGGTTATACAGAGCCTAATAACCCTGAGCTGGAAGGGTTGATCAAAGTTGGCTTTACAGCTCGTACTATCGAGGAGCGCATGCACGAGCATTACCCGACGCTCAAGCCAGGAGTGAAGCCTTACGAGGTTGTCTTTCTCGAACCAGCAGTGCGCTCTGATGGCACGTCATTTCTAGATCATCCAGTTCATGACAAGCTCGAACAATATGGGCACATGCGTCTTCGAGACGCTGGTGGCAAAAAGACCGAGTGGGTGCGCTGTACTGTTGATGAGCTTCGGGCTGCATGGCTTGCTGTTCGTGATAGAACAGACAATAAAGAGGAACGCAACCAAGACTTCTCGATGAGACCGGAGCAGCGCAATGCTGTCGAGAAGACGCTTGATTACTACAGGTCGGTTGAACGAGAGAATCCTGATCGTGCTCCGAAGTTTCTCTGGAATGCCAAGATGCGCTTCGGAAAGACCTTTGCAACCTACCAACTCGCAAAGCGTATGGATGCCAAGCGAGTGCTCGTGCTCACCTTCAAGCCGGCCGTGCAAGCCGCATGGCATGACGACCTCATGTGCCACGTAGACTTCGAGGGGTGGCAATTCGTCACCCGTGAGGGTTTGCAGTTCGAAGACGCGAACCAAGATCGACCTATTGTCTGCTTTGGCAGCTTCCAGGACTTCATGGGTCGAGATAAGAGCACGGGCGGTATAAAACCCCGCAATGAATGGGTGCATCTGACCAAGTGGGATCTGGTCGTGTTCGACGAGTACCATTTTGGGGCTTGGAACGAAAACTCCAAGAACCTCTTCGTGCAGGAGGAAGAAGACGAACTCAATACTACTGAAGAAATGGTTTCGATAGCCGCCGAAACCAAAGTAAAAGATATGGTCGAATATGACGAGACATATCTTCCTATTACCACAAAGCATTATCTATTTCTGTCAGGCACGCCCTTCCGCGCTTTAGCGTCAGGTGAGTTCATCGAGGAACAGATCTACAACTGGACCTACTCTGACGAGCAAGCTGCCAAGGAGATGTGGTCTACTACACATACCAACGATCCCAACCCCTATGCTTCGCTTCCGCGTATGGTCATGCTCACGTACAAGGTGCCTGACGAGATAATCGATGTCGCCCGTGGCGGCGAATACAACTCCTTCGATCTCAACGCATTCTTCGAAGCCAGGGGTGAGGGAGATAGTGCCGAGTTCGTCATGAAAGAACATGTGCAGAAGTGGCTGGATCTCATGAGGGGTTCTTATATGCCGCAATCTCACGATGACCTGAAGCTTGGAGCGCAAAAGCCCGCATTGCCTTATTCAGATACGCGCTTATTGAATGTGCTGAATCATACCGTTTGGTATCTCCCGCGCGTAAACTCTTGCTATGCCATGCGAAACCTTCTTAGCGAGCCCCAAAACACCTTCTTCCAGGATTATCAGATCAACGTAGCTGCCGGAGTCGAAGCCGGTGTCGGTCTTGCTGCTCTTGAACGCGTGCAAGAGACCATGCAAGACCCCTTGAAATCGAAGACAATCACGCTCACATGTGGCAAGCTCACCACTGGCGTAACCGTGAAGCCTTGGACAGGCATATTCATGCTCACAAACATGCGCAGCCCCGAAACCTACTTCCAGGCTGCCTTCCGCGTTCAGAGTCCTTGGTTGGTCAAGGGCGACAACGGCGAAGAAGAGATTATCAAACAGGAATGCTACGTGTTCGACTTCGCGCTCGACAGGTCCCTGCGCATGGTTTCTGACTACAGCTGCCGCCTCTCCACAGGCAATGTAAGCCCCGAACAGAAGGTTGGTGAGTTCATCGACTTCCTGCCAGTTCTTGCATACGACGGAAGCGCTATGAAGCAAGTGAGCGCGGCCGAGATCCTCGACATCGCGATGGCTGGCACCTCCGCCACACTGCTTGCGCGTCGTTGGGAGAGCGCCTTGCTCGTGAATGTCGATAATGACACGCTCTCGCGCATTCTCAACAATGAGGAAGCCTTGCGTGCGCTTATGAGTATCGAAGGCTTCCGTAGTCTCAACCAAGACATCGAAACCATCATAAACAAGTCTGAGGCTGTGAAGAAGGCTAAGAAGCAAGCAGCCGAAGATGATCGAGAGCTCACTAAGAGAGAGAAGAAAGAACTCTCCGAAGAGGAGAAGGAATACAAGAGCAAACGCAAAGAGATTCAAGAGAAACTGATCAAGTTCGCCACACGAATCCCGGTCTTCATGTACTTGACTGACTTTCGAGAGCAAACGCTGCAAGACGTAATCACGCAACTTGAGCCAGGGCTGTTCTATAAAGTGACAGGGCTCTCAGTTAAGGACTTTGAACTACTCGTGTCGCTCGGAGTATTCAATAACGGGCTCATGAATGATGCAGTCTACAAGTTCCGTCGCTACGAGGATGCGAGTCTCACCTATACCGGCATCAACAAACATAGGGGCGAGCACGTTGGCTTGTTCGATATGTCTTTAAGCGAGCTAGACTACCTGGAGGTCGCTCAACAAGATTCGCTGATCTTCCCGAACGGGCTGGATAGACGACGGCCTCAAGTAGCGCAAAACGAGAATGTCTCTACAGTTGTTGAAGAGATTACCGAGAGCGCTATAAGCAATGAAATAGAAGATATGCCCGAGAACCCAAACGACTCTTCAGCGACTTTTGAAACTGAGGGCATCGAAGAAATCACCGATGATGACTGGCTCATTCCAGCCATTGAAGCAGCTGGTCTTGAGTTCATCGACAAGCGCGATACAGGTGGTAATCTTTGGGTGATCGGAGACCGAAAGATCGTCATGGCTATCAGTGAGCTCAACAAGCAGGGAGCAAGCTTCAAATATCGCGAAAGCGGTGGCAAAGCCACCAAGGGCAGAAGTGCTTGGTGGATGAAATAGGATGATTGCAGATACGCTTTACGGCTAATAGATTTGATGCAAATTGAAATAAGTCTATCGATTCAGCTATCCTGAAATAGATGCGATAACAATTCCCTCAACGATACTTGCAATCGCTAATAACGCACTTAATGCGCCAAATATCAAACCCCAACGTGCAGATCGCTTGGTCTTATCAGTCGTTGACATTGCAAAATTCAAAGCCTCTGTGGAGCTATCGATATATGCAGATAGGTCTTCATAGGACGAATAAGCTTCTTCGTAAAACTTATATATTTCGTCTTCAGATATGTTTAATCCATTAGCTTCCGCTTTGCGCGCTTTAAGAAAAGCATTCTTTGCTGAGACTTCACGCTCGTTAAGACCATTTAAAAAATTCCCATTATCCGCTAAGTGCAAATCGACAGTAGCGTATTCCTGATAAAATAATTTGACTCTTTCGAAGTATGCAAAGCAAAGAGTTTTATAGCAGTCAAAAATTGCCCTCTTCATGTGCCTCTCTGCTTTTGTGCAGTTGTTTTCAGCTACCGTAATATCAGATTCACTACACCGATTAGCGCGAGCAAGATGGGCAAAGATGGATCGTATTTCATTAAGAACCTGCGTAGGAAAACGCCCGGTAACCACCTCGATATCAATTAAGAGCGGCTGAACAACATCAAGGTAATTACCGTAAATCGTTGAAATTCGTTTTTGCAGGGAAGATTGATCACTGCTGCTCATAATAGAGAAGCATCTCATCTAGACCGGCTTCTATATCAGGAGCATCCAATGTCCTCCCGGTAGCGAGAAGCACGTTCCCTCGCGGCATAAGTGAGTCATTGGGCTCATGAACGAAGCGAGGCGCTGCCCCACGAACAGAACTAACGAGCTCCAGCTCCTCGTCGAAGTCAAGACGACTAAGCTCCGCAACGGAACAGCCAGTGCTACGCTTTATAGCGTCTGTTGCGCTTTTTCCAAGTGTGTATGCAGACATTGTTTTCTCCATTTTGAATAAGCAAGCGAGCGATTAAATAGAGAAGCGCTTCGCTGCTAGATATAAGATACCATAGGCATCCCGTTACACACCATAAAAATATTATTGTTGGCCTACTGAAAGATATATTTGAAAAGCGGCAAATCAAGGGGTCTGTTTTGCTGAGTACAAGATGAGTACATATTCGGCAAAACAATCAACCGCTCGAAAGGTGCGTGAGTGCAAAGCTGATAGATTTAGCGCAATGCAGACTCAAGCTCACATTATCGTGATGATTCGACCTCACTCTTAATGCCTATGAATCCATTAAGCATTGGTTAACTATAAGAAAATGCCCTCTCGGTGACTACTAAGAGAACGTTTCCAGAAACGAAGGTTCAACTGGCTTAGAGGCAACTGCGACGTACATTGACGCATCAAAGCATGCTAAAACCCACTCAATCCAAACCTCACGATAATGTGCGCGATTATTCCCACTCAATCGTGGCAGGTGGCTTGCTCGTGATGTCGTACGCCACGCGGTTGATGCCGGGGACCTCGGCCACGATGCGACTGCTCACGCGCGCCAGCACATCATAGGGGAGCTTCGCCCAGTCAGCGGTCATGGCATCGCTCGACTCTACCGCACGCAGGATGATCGGATGCTGATACGTTCTTTCATCGCCCATAACGCCGACGCTCTTCACATCGGGCAGCACCGCAAAATACTGCCACACAGCTCGCTCGACCTCAGGTCCGCCAGCTACATCGCGGGAAACCTCGCCGTTGCGCTCGCCGCTCTTCTCGAACAAATGCTCGTTGTAGGCATCGAGCTCTTCGCGCACGATCGCGTCGGCCTCTTTCAAAATCGAAAGCTTCTCAGGCGTTACTTCACCAATAATACGGATCGCAAGCCCCGGCCCCGGGAATGGCTGACGATGTACAATATGATCCGGCAACCCCAGCGCCGAGCCCAGCGCGCGCACCTCGTCCTTGAAGAAGTGATCGAGCGGCTCGATCAGATCGAAATGCACCCCATCAGGGAAGGGGATCAGGTTATGATGGCTCTTGATGGTACTCGCCTTGCCGCCCGTCTTGCGCGCACCACTCTCAATGATGTCGGGATAGATCGTGCCCTGCGCCAGGAACTTCACAGGCTCACCATCGCCCGCAACTTCTTCGGCAACAGCGAAGAATTCTTTCCAGAACTGCTCACCGATGATGCGACGCTTCGCTTCCGGATCGGTCACGCCTGCCAGCAGCTGGGCGTAGCGATCTTCAGCATGCACATGGATGAAGTCCACATCGAACTGCTTAGTGAATACCTCTTCGACTTCTTTAGGCTCGTTTTTGCGCAAGAGCCCATGGTTCACGAACACGCACACCAGCTGTTTGCCGATCGCCTTCGCGCACAGCGCCGCAACCACGCTCGAATCCACGCCGCCCGAAAGCCCAAGGATCACACGGTCGCTGCCCACTTGCTCGCGAATGGCAGCCACCGAATCGTCGATGATCGAGTCCATGGTCCAATTTGGCTCAAGCCCTGCGATCCCAAAAAGGAAATTCGCCAGCATCTCCTGGCCATACGGCGTATGACGAACTTCAGGGTGGAATTGTGTGGCGTAGAGTTTGCGCTCCGGACACTCCATTGAAGCGACCGGGCACACATCGGTGACCGCCGTCACCGTGAAACCTTCAGGCACTTCGCTTACCGCATCACGATGGCTCATCCACACAGTCTGCTCGTGCGGCGTCTCGCCATACAGCGCCGACGTGCCGCCGCAGCCCGCGCAATCCACGCCATCAACGCGGGTGAGGGGGGCAGGTCCATATTCGCCCTTTTCAGTATGGCTCACCGTGCCACCGAGCGTCTTTGCCATGATCTGCTGTCCATAGCAAAAGCCGAGCACCGGGATGCCTAGCTCAAAGATCGCAGGGTCGACTTGCGGTGCATCTTCGGCATATACGCTTGCCGGACCACCCGACAGGATGATGGCGCCGGGATCTTTCGCACGCACTTCATCAGCGGTGATATCGCACGGGACGATCTCGGAATAGACGTTCAGGTCGCGCACGCGCCGAGCGATCAGCTGGCCATATTGCGCACCAAAATCGAGCACGAGCACGGTTTGTGAGGGAGTGGCGGTCGACATGCTAGGTTCTCCATCTGTCGTGATTTTCAGGTGCCTTCATCTTACCTGAAACGCCTGCGGATGTCGCTTAGCTCATCAACTTGCAGAGCCTAAAACGATACAAGAGCCAGCAACTAGCCCACAAAGCTCATGAACACCACCAGAAGCGGGATGGCAACGAACGCCCCCAGCGTGGTGAGCACGGTCGCTTTCGCGGTCAGCGTCGCATTGCCGTCGAACTCTTCGACGAATGTGGGCGCCATCGACCCAACGGGCATCGCGAACATGAGCGCGAATACGCCCGAAAGCAGCGGCGAGACACCCAGCGCAGTGAAGCCCAGGTAGAATAGCGCCGGCAGTACGAGCTGGCGAATGAGAATGTAGGGGTAGAGACGCACTTCGGTCACGACGCTCTTGAGCTGCGTGCCTGCCATGATCACGCCCACCACCAGCATCGCAATCGGCGCAGTGATGCCACCCAGCAGCGACATGGTCTCTTGCAGCAGGTCAGGCACTTGCCAGCCCGTGAAGAAGAGTATGAGCGCGATCACGCAAGACACCATGGATGGGTTGATCATAGAACGCCAGGGGATCGAGAATCTTTTCTTGCCCGCAGGATCTACGAAGGCGCGGCCTTGCGCCTCGCGTGCTTTCGCTGCGATCCGGTCGCGGTTGTTCGCTAGAATCGCAAATCCAACGCTGTAGATGAACAGTGCAATGATCATGATATAGATGCTTGAGATGATGATGGATGCAGTGCCCAAAATGGCAGCGATAACAGGCAATCCGATAAAGCCATTGTTCGTACAGATGGTCATGAACTGCCAGATGGCACGTTCGTCTTTTGGCGCACGGAAGAGCAATGCCAGCAAGGTGCCAGTAAGTAGCAGCAGAAAGAACTGCGCGCCCGCCATCAGGAACGCAGGACCGACGATAGCGCCCGCATCGTTTGCGGAAAGTCCGTGCACCGAAGCTACGATCATGCAAGGGAGCGTGATGTTCAGCAGAAGCTTCGTCATCTTCTGGTTGGTGTATTTGTCGAGGTAGTTCAGCTTTGCAGCCAAGAACCCCACTGCGGCGATGATGATCAGCACCGCCATTTGTGAAAGCCCGCCCAGTGCGCCGTCCACGTGTGATCTCCTTTATTTTTTGCTCGTCGCTGGCTATTGCTTACTCTTGTTTGTTTTTTGCTCGTCTTGGTTCGCTGTTTGCTCTCGTGTGTCGCTATTGCTGTTCGTTGTTATGAGCCGCTGCTTGTTGTTCTGCGTCACTGTTCGCTGTTTTGCGTTGCCGTACGTAGTGCCTTGAGCTCCAGCGTTCCTAACTCATTTTGCAGTAAAAATAGCAAAAAATGCAGCGAATTTGCGCTTGTATGTACGATTATTCGCTGAGAGCGACTTCTAAAACTTGGAGTAGATACGATAAGAGCGCGTTACAGATGCAGCAAAACGCAAAACCGCAGGTCGTAAACCGCGCTTGCTGTTCCAGCGTAGTAAATGAAACATTCGAAGCTCGCCAGGGAGCGGAAAATGTGCATACAATCGCAATTCTCTTGCAAAAATCAGCCTCAAGGCTGCAAAAACGCTTCATTTTTACGGTTGTAGTCACAATTCGGGCACACTTACGGTTGTAGTCACAATTCGAGCACACTTAAGGCTATAGCCACAACTGGGCACACTTAAGGCTGTAGTCGCAATTCGGGCACACGCAGCCACTCGAACCTCACGAGCTTTTCGTGCGCGCTCATCCAAAACCCCCGAACACGTGCTCGTACATCTCCTACAATCTAACAGGTTTGCAAGGTTGGGTTTTGCCGCATCTTGCTCTGATAGAGTTTGCAGCGTGAGTCGTCAGAAGGGTTTGCAAGGTTGGATTCTGCCACATCTTGCTTTGGTACGCTGATGGACGTTCGGCAGGATTTCACTTGCTCGTAAGCGACGACCGCGAAACACAGAACGTATAAGGAGATCAGCATGATCATCGAAGCGCTCAAAGCACTTGTCATCGGTATCGTCGAAGGTATCACCGAGTGGCTCCCCATTTCATCGACCGGCCATATGATCCTGGTCGATGAATTCATCAAGCTTGATGTTTCCGACCAATTTCTCGCACTTTTCCTCGTGGTCATCCAGCTCGGCGCCATCATGGCGGTCATTCTGTTGTACTTCCACAAGCTCAACCCGTTCTCGCCAAAGAAGACCCCTGCGCAACGTCGTGGCACCTGGCGGCTCTGGGGTATGGTTGCGATCGGTTGCATCCCAGCAGCGATCATCGGTCTGCTCTTTGATGATTGGGTCAACGAGCATTTCTACAACGCCTATACCGTTGCGATCATGCTCGTGCTCTATGGTGTGGTCTTCATCGTCATGGAGCGTCGCAACCGCAAAAAGGCGTTGCGCCTCATGGAAGTGAGCGCGACCCCTGCAGGGCAAGAACTGCTCGAGGCGCCCGTCCACGGCAAGCATGCCCGTATTGAACGCGAGCATGAAGAAGTAAACGCTGAAGAGGCGCTCTTCAAGATTCGCGATGTTGAAGATATCGACTGGAAGACGGCACTCAAGATCGGCTGTTTTCAGGTGCTGGCCATCATCCCGGGTACCAGCCGCTCAGGCGCAACCATCATCGGCGGCATGCTGTGCGGTTGCTCGCGTACCGCAGCTGCTGAATACACCTTCTTTCTTGCTATCCCGATCATGTTCGGGTGGGGTGTCGTGAAGGCAGCGAAGTTCTTCATGGAGGGGCTCGCTATGACCCAGACTGAGATCATGGTGCTCATCGTTGGCATCATCAGCGCGTTTGTCATGTCGATCATTGCGATCCGCTTCTTGATGGGTTACATCAAGAAGAACGACTTTACTGCGTTCGGTGTTTATCGCATCATCGTTGGCATCGTCGTGCTGGCGTTCTTCACGCTGACAGGTACAGGGCTTGTTATACAGTGATGCTTACCGCGAAGTATCACTGCTCAGCGAGCTTTGCCAAGTTGCATTTTGCAAGAGCACGAACTTGCGAACAACCGAGCACGAACCTGCGAACGATAAGAGCGCGAACCTATAAGCGATTTCTGTTTTTCCGTTCATCTCTCAGGTTTTCTTGCAGCCAAACTAGTGTTGCGATCGTTCTGCGGTTACTATGTCCTAGTCAAGCCTTTCGATCTCGAAGAGTGTATCCTAATCGCTCGATCCGTATCACTTCAAGGAGTTGATGTTGCATGAGACTTTCATCCTCTACGCGCGTGAATGCGTGCTTTGCTTCTTTGCTTGTCGTAGTGTGCGCTCTCGCGCTTGCACTGTGCGTTGCATCATTACCTTCCGGTGCCCATGCAAACACAATAAGCGCTGAACAAGGCATCTCGACGCAGGCAAGTGGTCCTTCGGCCAAGCCAACGAAGGCGGGCTGGATGAAGGATACGGATGGCACATGGTACTACTTCACTTCAGTGAACGCTGCTCCAAAGACCGGCTGGCTTAAGAGCTCAGGCAAGTGGTACTACCTTGATCCTGCACTTGGTGGCGCGCTGAAAACAGGACAATATCAAGTTGATGGAGCGTGGTACATCGCAAACGGCTCTGGTGCGATCTATACCAAGCAATGGGTTAATTATCAGGGAAATTGGTATTACGCTACCGCTTCTGGTGCACTCAAGACTGGCTGGCATAAGTCTGGTGGGAAGTGGTATTGGCTTGAATCAAAAGATGGCCGTATGGCACTCGATACCTGGATCAATGACGGCAAGGCAGAGTATCGCCTTACCACTTCAGGCGCTATGGCGACTGGCTGGATCAAAGAATTCGACAACTGGTATCTCTTCGATGCTTCTGGGAAGAAGACCTCTGGCTGGCAGAAGGTGAAGGGCACGTGGTATTACCTCGATCCTGCAAAAGATGGCGCGATGAGAAGCGGCATGTTCAAAGTGGACGGCGTTTATTACATCACTAAAGCTTCGGGCGCGATGTATTCGAGCCAATGGGCCAAAGACGGTGACGATTGGTATTATGCGACCAAGTCAGGTGCTCTCGCAACTGGTTGGGCGAAGGTGAAGAACAAGTGGTATTGGCTTCAGCCTGCAAGCGATGGTCTGATGGCTGCAAACCAATGGGTCACCGTGAATGGAAAAGAATACTATCTCGGCGCATCGGGCGCGATGCAGACCGGATGGATAAAGCCAGATAAAGAGTGGTATTACCTTGATAAATCTGGTGCGAAGGTTACTGGTTGGGTGAAGTCTGGTGGTAAGTGGTACTACCTCGATCGCACCCAGAATGGTGCGATGCTTGCCGATACTTCCAAGATCATCGATGGCAAGCAGTATTCCTTCGATCGCAATGGCGTGATGCGCTAATAGTTATAATCGGATCATGGAATTGAATAAAAACGAGCATAAAGAACAGAATGAGCACGACGGCGTTAGGTCTGATGACAGGTCTTGTGTTAAGCATGTCATTTCCGAAGACGAACGAACGCAGGTGCGCGATCGCACGAATACGCGTATCGCGCATGCTTGCAGTTTTCTTGCGCTTGTTGTCATCCTTATCGATTTTGCTGCCTTCGTCATCGGGCAAGGGGATGAATTCTTCACCAAAGCAGGCATCATGATCTCCATCGCACTGCTTGCTATTGCGATGCTCAATAACCCCACCTCTGCATCATGGAAGAAGTCTTCCGATCGTGCTTCTGGACATACGGAAGACGCAGCTTGCAAGAAAGCTCAGAAGAAATAGGTGTTAAGAATCATCTTTCGGACAAGTTTCCTATAGCAAACCTTTATGCGTTTGCTATCATGAATCAATCATGTCATTACTGGCCGCTGCACCGTGGTCGCTGCATATCGCACATGCATCCAGCACGCGCACTCGCAACACCCTGCGCCCCGACCAGCGTCCATGCGGGAAGGAAAACCGATGTCTCAAGCAAACGATTCACTTGCCCAGATCGAAGAACACCGCGCCCAGATCGATGCTATCGACAAGCAGTTGGTCGCGCTTCTGAACGATCGAGCAGGCCATTCACTGGATATTCGCGCATTGAAGCCCGAAGCTAAGATGGGCCTTTTCGATCCAAAACGCGAGGAAGAGATCTTCACGAAGGTCTGTTCATACAACGAAGGTCCTCTTTATAACGAGAACCTCAAAGAGATCTACACCGCAATCCTCAAGGTCATGAAAGAGGTCCCAAACCGTGATTAAGCCACTTACGAATCTCCCTGATTATGGCACGAAGACCGACGAGATAACCATCTATGCAGGCCCTTGCTCGGTCGAGTCTCAAGAGCAATTCTTCGAGGTTGCTGAATGCATCGCAGATCTTGGTCTTTCATGGATCCGCGGTGGCGCGTTCAAGCCGCGCACGAATCCTCATTCATTCCAGGGTCTCGGTGAAGAGGGCCTGAAGATCATGAAGGCAGGCGGCGAGAAATACGGACTCAAGACGCTTACCGAGGTGATGGATTCAGCGCATACCGAGCTCGTACATTCATATGTCGATGGCTTGCAGGTGGGCGCACGCAACATGCAGAATTTCTCACTTTTAAAGAAGATCGGCGAGGTTACGAAGGATTCGCACAAGATGGTCCTTCTGAAGCGTGGTCTTGCAGGCACGATCTCAGAGTGGCTCTCTGCTACCGAATACATCACCATGAATGGCAACAATAATGTGGTCCTGTGCGAACGTGGTCTGCGTACTTTCGAGACCACAACGCGCTTTACGCTTGATATCTCAGCTGTGCCGGTCATTCACAAGCAGTCGCTTTTCCCGATCTGCATCGATGTTTCGCATCCAGCTGGCGTGCGTGACCTTGTTCCGTCACTTTCTTATGCAGCAGTTGCGGCGGGTGCCGACTCGATCATGATCGAGGTACATCCTAATCCTTCCGAGGCACTCTCGGACGGTCCACAGCAGCTCACTCCCGCTCAGTTCCGCGAATTGGTCGAGCAGCTGCGCGAGATCGCGGCGGTCTTCGGCAAGAAGATCGTCTAGATCGTCATCAAGACTGCATGTGCGCTTACCGAATGCGCTCATGTTCTTCGAAAATGCTTCCTACTAAGGGAGCATTTTCTGCGCTCTTGCGCACTCGTGATGTCACTACGATGAAAAGGACACTCCATGCCCCTTGATCTGGATACGCTCAACCCCGCTCAGCGCGAAGCGGTCTTGTGTACGGAAGGCCCGTTGCTCGTGCTTGCAGGAGCAGGTAGTGGCAAAACACGTGTGCTCACGCATCGTATCGCGCATTTGGTCGAAGATTTGCAGGTTGCACCGTGGCAGATCATGGCTATTACCTTCACGAATAAGGCTGCGGCAGAGATGCGCGAGCGTTTAGGTCAGCTCATCGGCGGCTATGTGCGCGGCATGTGGGTCTCTACCTTCCACAGTATGTGCGTGCGCATCTTACGCTCCGATTGTGAACGCCTTGGCTTTTCGCAAGGCTTCACCATCTACGATGACCGTGATTCTAAAAGTCTTGTGAAGCAGATCATGGCAGAGCTTAACATCGATCCGAAACGCTATCCTGAAAACATGATCCGCAATCGCATCTCTAAGGCGAAAAATGAGCTTGTGGTGCCGGAAGTTTTCGAGGATCGCTTCAAAGATCCGACCGCTCAAGTGGTGGGTAAGGTCTACAAGCGCTTGCAGGAACGCCTCCGTGCGCTCAACGCATTCGACTTCGATGATCTGTTGCTCTATACCTATCTTTTGCTCAAGAATCACGCCGAGGTGCTCGAAGTCTATCAAGATCGCTTTCGCTATCTGCTCGTAGACGAGTATCAGGACACGAATCATGCGCAGTACACGCTCACGCAATTGCTTGCTGCGAAGCATCGCAACATCATGGTGGTGGGCGACGATGATCAGTCGATCTATTCCTGGCGTGGTGCTGATCTCTCAAATATCCTTGATTTCGAGAAGGATTATCCTGAAGCACACGTGGTGAAGCTGGAAGAGAACTATCGCTCTACCGGAAACATCCTTGCTGCGGCAAATGCTGTTATCGAGAACAATCTTATGCGCAAGCCAAAGAAGTTGTTCACTTCACAAGGAAATGGTGAGCTTGTCATGGTGTTCACTGCCTCTGACGAACGTGATGAGGGTCGCTGGATCGCGGCCGAGATCGAGCATCAGCACGGTAATGGCTTCTCGTATAACCAGATGGCCGTCTTCTATCGCACGAACGCACAAAGCCGTATGCTCGAGGATATGTTGTTGCGTGCAGGTGTGCCCTATCGATTGGTAGGGGGTACGCGGTTTTTCGATCGAGCCGAGATTCGCGATGTCATGGCTTATCTCAATCTTGTCGTGAATCCCGCTAATGACGTAGCAGCGCAGCGTATCATCAACGTCCCCAAGCGCGGTATCGGCAATACCACTGTCGAACATATTCGTTCGGTCGCAGAAGTAAATCAGTGCACGTTCATGCAAGCAACAGAGCTCTGTATGATCGATGAAGGTTTGCGTCCAGGTACGCGAAAGGCGCTTGCGGACTTCGTAGGCATCGTCCATGAAGCGCAGTCCTATTCGGGAGATCTGCGTAAAGTGGTCGAGATGATCGTTGACAAGGCAGGCATCATCGAGGCATATCGCAATAACCCTGGTGAAGATTCGCAGAGTCGCATCGAGAACATCCAAGAATTCTTTGGCGTCGTCGATGAATATACTGAAACTCATGAAGATGCTGATGCGCTCTATGAAGCGCCAAAGGTCGGGGATGATGCATCGAGTGAGGATACGCCACCGGTTAAGGTTTTCGAGGCAAACTCCCTTTCCGATTTCACCGAATGGGTCACGCTCCGTACCGATATGGATACGATGAGCGATGATGGGGCAGCAGTCACGATGATGACCATCCATTCCGCAAAGGGCCTTGAATTTGATTGCGTCTTTGTTGCAGGCATGGAAGAGTCGCTTTTCCCACACAGCAACTCTTCATTCGACCCGCAAGGTCTTGAAGAAGAGCGCCGTCTTGCCTATGTCGCGATCACGCGTGCGCGTAAACGCCTTTATCTCACAAGTGCGCTCACACGCCAGATCTTCGGACAGTCGAACGCCAATCCTGTTTCGCGTTTTGTCGGCGAGATCCCCAACGATCTGCGCAAAGCGATCGGTGTTGGTTCTTCTGGCTTTTCAGGATCTGGTTGGGAAAAGCGTGGTAGTAGACGTGGCATCGCCGGCTCGGGCACCGAGGCAGGGGACGGTCGCGTGTTCGGGCAGTCGAGCTCGTCAGCTTCACGTCCGCGTAATCAGAGAAATATCGGCAAGAAAGCCGCCGCTTCGATGTCCTTTGCGGTCAATGATACGGTCGACCATAAGGTATTCGGTCGTGGCACGATCACCAAGGTTGATGGTGACACGTTACATGTGAAATTCGCGCGAAATGGCAAGACGAAGAAGTTGCTCAAGGATTACGCACCGATCGTTAAGATCTCCTAGCGCCCCCGCTTGCGCTGCGAGCTGCTTTCTTGCGTATTTCAGCCGTGGTAAGAAACGTTCCGCGGTACAATAACAACGCGAACTCGCTCTAAACTCAAGGGCGCTCGGTTTGCAGTGAAGTCTCTCTATGAAGAAGGAGCATCATGACAACTCCCGTTTTGATCGTTGGTCACAAAAATCCCGACAACGACTCCATCGCTGCTGCAGTCGGCTATGCATACTTGAAGAATGAACTTATGAAGCGCATCCTTGAGATGGATCCGAGCGCAGAGGTCTTTGAGTATCTTCCTGCTCGTCTTGGTCCGCTCCCACAAGAAAGTGAAGCGATCCTTGACGAATACGGTGTTGCTGCTCCTACGCTCATCAACCATGTTCATGCACGCATTAGAGATGTCATGACTTCGAACCCAATCGGCCTTACTGAAGATGCGACTTTGCTCGAAGCAGGACGCCTTCTTCGTCGTCACGATAAACGCGCAGTTGTGGTCACCGATAAGGAAGGGAAGTATCTCGGTCTCATTTCGTTGCGTATGGTAGCTAATCGCTATGTTTCTGCCATGGATCATTGCGACGGCTGCGATAGTGCTCGCGATATCGAGAATGCTGCGAATGATCTGGCCGCCTCACTTGTGCAGCCTGTTACCGAGCTGCTCGAGACAGATGTGGTCTTTTTGAACGAAGAGGACCTACTGAAGGACTCCGCGACTTCGATCCTGCTCAGCGAATTGCGCGAAGGCATCGTTCTTGATGATGAAGGTCGTTGCATCGGCATCGTCACGCGCACTGATGTTGCGAAACGCCCGAAGCGTAAGGTTATTCTTGTTGATCACAACGAGCGCAGTCAAGCGGCAAACGGCATCGATGAAGCGGAGGTCATCGAGATCATCGACCATCACCGTATCGGCGATGTTTCCACGGCAAATCCGATCCGCTTCTTGAACATGCCAGTTGGCTCATCAGCCACTATCGTCGCACTCCAGTTCATGGAAAACGATGTCGAGATCCCTAAGGGCATCGCAGCAGTGTTGCTCTCTGCCATCATGACCGATACGGTCATCTTGAAATCACCAACGGCAACCGCAGTTGATGAAGAGGTTGCAGAGCAGCTTGCAGCTATCGTTGGTACTCCTGTGAAAGATTTTGGCATGAAAGTGCTCTCATATCGCGGGGGAGATGCTGATCTTCCGATCGAGAAGCTCGTTACGGCTGACTCGAAGGAGTTCGTCGTAGGCGATGACACGATCTTGATCGCTCAGCACGAAACAGTCACCCTTGATGTGGTTATGCAGCGCGAAGAAGAGATCCGCGCGTTTCTTGCTGACTTGCGAGAGAAGAACGATTATGCCTATGTGCTACTCTTGGTCACCGATATCTTCGAAGAGGGTAGTATGTTCATCGTCGAAGGCCTCCATGGTCATATCGATCGTGTCTTCGGCATCGATTCATCGAAGAGCGTTTGGGTGCCCGGCATCCTGTCGCGTAAGAAGCAAGTTGCAGCACCGCTCCTCGAGTCGTGAGGATATAGGAGCCAGGACGGAGATTTGCGCTCCGTGGCGCTCCTGTTCGTAGGTTTTGCCATAACCTCATACTTTATGTTTCATGCTTCACGCTCCATGCTTGACGCTTGACAGGTAACAGGTGACAGGTGAGGCTCCAAGCTCCGCGCTCCTATGCCCGGCGTTCTATATTCCGCGCTTCCATCTTCACACTCGACGCTCTATGCTCCGTGCCAAGATCGAAATTTTGTACCAAATCTTGAGTTTTGCAGCCCAAATCCGGTTTTCTGCAAGAGATTTCCGTTTGTATGCACGCACTTATCAGAAGGAAGAATGCTGACCTGGTATTATCCTGCTTTCACAATTTAAAAGCAGGATAAATCGCTTGGATACGATGTCAAATCACCTCTTTTTGTGCATACAAGCGCAAATCTCAAGCAAAAATCGGCATACTTACTGCATGACATTGCAAATACATCAGAAAAGAGATAGCTCAAATCGATAATATCGGAAAACATTGCGGCGAAACAGGGAAGCCAGGGTGTACAACCCTGGTTAGCTATGTTTTAAAGGCATATCGGTTGGAACTTGCGATTCACAAGCAGCGCAATGAAATCACTTGGGATTTGGTTGACCCAAAAGAATTGCGTAAAGTAAAGAAGAAGGCCAGCACGTTCGCTGGCCTTTTCTAATTAAGTAATTTAAAACTATCGTGGGTAGGAGCTTATTGTGGATTAGAGCATTTGCTAACGCTTTCGGCAATCAACGTTGCTGCGCAGGCTTTGCAAGAAGATACAGCACATTCTACTAACAGAAACACCACTGAAGCGATTACATCAAGCGTTCGCAGCAATTCCCTTTACTGCATCTTTACTGCATCTTTACTGCATATCCTCAAGTTTGCCATGTTTTTCATAGCGGGTTAGGCGGCTGATCTTGTTGTCGTCATCGACAAATACGACATGCGGGGCATTTGCAGGATCCTTGAATTCTTCAGGGGTCATCTGGCAATAGTTCATGATGATGACCTTATCGCCTACGGTCACGAGGTGTGCCGCTGCGCCGTTTAGACAGATGACGCCACTTCCTGCCTCGCCTGCGATAACATAGGTCTCCAAACGATTGCCATTGTTGCAGTCAGAGATGGTTACCAGTTCGTACTCCATGATTCCCGCTGCTTCCATTAGGTCCGAATCGATGGTGATCGAACCTACATAATCAAGCTCAGCTTGAGTAACGGTTGCGCGGTGGATCTTGCCCTTCAAGACGTTGAGCAACATTGTTTCGGTACCTTTCGCTAATCCTTAATCGAAATCGTATAGATAGTTATCGATCAAACGTGTTGAACCAATATACACCGCGATGGCCACAAGTCCACTCTCGGGCAATGTTTCAACGGGCTGCATATTACCAAGATTCACGACCTCTACATAATCGATTCTGGCAAGCGGCTCTTCTTCGATAGTGTCCGTTACCGCCTTTGCAATGGTGGCAGAATTGCGCTCTCCGTCTTCGATCATCTTTTTTGCCTTGAAGATGGCGCGCGAAAGACACAGCGCTGCCGTACGCTCTTCGGTAGAAAGATAGGTATTACGGCTACTTTTCGCAAGCCCATCGTCCTCACGAACGATCGGGCAACCTACCACTTCGAGGTTCATATTCAAGTCGGAGACCATGCGCATGATGATGGCGAGCTGTTGAGCATCCTTTTGTCCGAAGAAGGCCTTGTCGGGCTGCACGATGTTGAATAGCTTGTTCACGACCGTGCATACACCACGGAAATGCCCTGGACGGCTTGCGCCGCAAAGCGTATCAGTGAGCGTCTCCATCACCACGTAAGTGTTGTAGTTTTCAGGATACATCTCCTCGACGTTTGGGTGGAATACCACATCAACGCCTTTAGATTCAGCGATTCCTGCATCGCGTTCAAGATCGCGTGGATAGTTGTCATAGTCCTCGTCAGGACCAAATTGCAGCGGATTGACAAACACGCTCGTAACAACACGGTCGCATTCCTTGCGCGCCGCTTCCATGAGCGACATGTGACCTTCATGTAGTGCTCCCATAGTTGGCGTGAGCCCGATTGTGAGCCCTTGAGCTTTCCACTCGCTCACGCGGGCTTTCATCTCAGAAACGGTAGTGATGATCTCCATGTGATCTTCCTTCTCTACTGATTAATACAGTTTGTCGAGCACCTCTTCGCCAACGTCCTTGAAGCAATGCTCAGGAGCGGGGAAGATGCCCTTCTTCACTTCTGCATCATAATCTTTGAATGCTTGGGTCATTTGTTCGCCGATGTTAGCGAAGCCCTTCACGAATTTTGGCTTGAAGTCAGAGAACAGCGCCAGCATATCCTGATAGACAAGTACCTGCCCATCGCAGCCAGGACCTGCGCCAATACCGATAGTAGGGATGGAGATGGTTTCAGAGATCTTACGTGCAAGATCTGCAGGAATGCACTCGAGCACAACAGCGAACGCACCTGCGTCTTCGATGCGCTTAGCATCTTCGAGGATCGCTTGGGCAGCCTCGGCAGACTTTCCTTGGACTTTGTGTCCGCCAAAGGCATTGATCGATTGTGGTGTGAGACCGAGATGAGCGCAGACAGGGATGCCCGCATCGACAATCGCGCGAATCCGATCGCACACAGCAGCGCCTCCTTCGAGCTTCACTGCATTTGCTCGACCTTCCTTCATAAGGCGCCCTGCATTGGTGAGCGCATCATAGATCGATGTTTGGTACGACATGAAGGGCATGTCAGCGATGACGAGTGCATTCTTTGCGCCGCGTGCAACAGGACGCGTGTGATGGATCATGTCTTCCATCGTCACCGAGAGTGTGTCTTCGTAGCCGAGTATCACGTTACCGAGCGAATCTCCGATCAGAAGCGAATTCACGCCCGCCTCGTCCATTAACTTCGCAGTTGAATAGTCGTAGCAAGTGAGCATCGAGATCTTCTCGCCGTTTCGCTTCATCTCCTGAAATGTCGCGACCGTGTTCTTCATGGCAGCCTTTCTCCTTTGATCAAGTGCAGGTTCCCTATAAAAAAATGCACGTACGTTTCAAACGGATGATACGACGTGCATTCACAGCCTATTTTTCCTCTGCGAGAGGAATTGCGCCCATTGTATCAAGGAACGCCCTTGTTGTGCGCAAGTTTTTCGCTCTTTATTAAGACTATCGACAAGACCTATGGATCGAGGTATTGAACAGCTTTTCAAAACACGGCAATGAACTGCGTGTTTACACAGGATCCGAAACGAATTCCGCCTCTACCTCTGCACCCTTTGCTCCTGCAAAGATGGTCTTTGCCGTCCACCAGGGCAAAACGACCGCTCGTATATAGACACACCCGGATGCGTGGCGTTTGACACCTCTGTACCGCGGTGATAAAGTTCATCTTCGCGTCTCTTGTGAGGCGCTGTTTTTGCGTGCGTAACTGCAGAACGCACACAAAACGAAGTTGTTGGCAAAGAAGAGAAACGAAAAGGAGTTGAGTCTTGCCTACTATCAATCAGTTGGTCCGCAAGGGCCGCCAGAAGTCGGTGGAGAAGAAAAAGACCCCGGCGCTCAAAGGTAACCCGCAAAAGCGTGGCGTTTGCACCCGTGTTTACACCACCACCCCTAAAAAGCCGAATTCTGCACTCCGTAAGGTCTGCCGTGTTCGTTTGGTCAATGGCATGGAAGTCACTGCTTACATCCCAGGTATCGGTCACAACCTCCAGGAGCACTCCATGGTGCTTATCCGCGGTGGTCGTGTTAAGGACCTTCCTGGTGTTCGCTATAAGGTTATTCGTGCTGCTCTCGACTGTGCAGCTGTCGATAATCGCGCTCAGGCTCGTAGCCGCTATGGCGCTAAGAAGCCTAAGAAATAGGCTCACGCTAATCATTTGTTCGCTCAAACCTCGAAAGAGGTTGCTCATCGAAAGGAAGTTATATGCCGCGTCGTGCAGCAGCAGTCCGCCGCGAAGTGCAGCCGGATGCAAAATATAACAACCGTTTGGTCACTCAGTTGATCAATAAGGTTCTACTCGACGGTAAGAAATCCGTCGCAGAAGGCATCGTCTATGGTGCTTTCGACATCGTTGCTGAAAAGACTGGCCAGGATCCGCTGACCGTCTTCAAGAAGGCAATGGAAAACATTCGCCCCACGCTCGAGACTAAGTCTAAGCGTGTCGGTGGTGCTAACTATCAGGTGCCGATGGAGGTTAACTCTCGTCGTTCGACCACGCTCGCCATTCGTTGGCTCGTCGATTTCGCACGCAAGCGCAAAGAGAACACCATGGCTCAGCGTCTTGCGGCAGAGATCATCGATGCATCCGAGAATACTGGTGCAGCTGTCAAGAAGCGTGAAGACACCTACAAGATGGCTGAAGCAAACCGTGCATTCGCACACTATCGTTGGTAGAAGGGGGTAGTGATTCATGGCTAACAATAGTCTCGAGAATACCCGCAATTTTGGCATCATGGCTCACATCGATGCCGGTAAGACCACCACGACCGAGCGTATCCTCTATTACACGGGTAAAAGCCACAAGATCGGCGAAGTTCACGATGGCGCTGCTACGATGGACTGGATGGAGCAGGAGCAGGAACGTGGCGTAACCATCACCTCGGCTGCTACCACGTGCTTCTGGAACTATCCTGAAGGAAAAGAAGGCGGCACGCCTTATCGTTTCCAGATCATCGACACCCCGGGCCACGTTGACTTCACCGCAGAGGTCGAGCGTTCCTTGCGCGTTCTCGACGGTACGGTTGCTGTCTTTGACGCGGTTGCTGGCGTTCAGCCACAGTCCGAGACCGTTTGGCGTCAGGCAGAACGTTATGGTGTTCCTCGTATCGCTTTCATCAATAAATACGACCGCGTTGGCGCAGATTTCTTCCACGCGATCGATACCATGAAAGACCGTCTCGGTGCTAACGCTGTTGCTGCTCAGCTCCCGATGGGCGCAGAGGACAATTTCTGGGGCGTTGTCGACCTTGTCACCATGACCGCATGGGACTTCAAGGCAGACGACAAGGGCATGACCTATCCTGAGAAGATGGATGCCATTCCTGACGAATTTGCTGCTCAGGCCGACGAATATCATCAGATCCTCCTTGAGGCTGCAGCTGACTGCGACGATGACGTCATGGAAAAAGTCCTCATGGAAGAAGAAGTCTCTGTCGAAGAGCTGAAAGCTGCTCTGCGCAAGGGCGTCATTGCTTGCCAGATCAACCCAGTCTTCGTTGGTTCTGCTTACAAGAACAAGGGCGTTCAGGAACTGCTCGACGCTGTTGTCGATTACCTTCCGTCTCCAATCGACATTCCTCCGATCAAGGGCGTTAACCCTGAAACCGACGAAGAGGAAGAGCGTCCTGCTGATCCGAAGGCTCCATTCTCGTCATTGGCCTTTAAGATCATGACCGACCCCTATGTTGGTAAACTTACCTATCTGCGCGTCTATTCTGGTTCGCTCGATTCGGGTTCTTATGCGCTCAATGCGGTCAAGGACAAGAAAGAGCGTGTCGGTCGTCTGCTGCAGATGCACTCAAACCAGCGTACCGACGTCGATTCCTGCTCTGCAGGCGACATCGTGGCAGTCGTTGGCTTGAAGGACACTTCTACGGGCGATACTCTCTGTGCAGAAGATGCTCCTATCATCCTTGAGTCTATGGAATTTGCCGATCCGGTTATCGATATCGCGGTCGAGCCGAAAACTAAGGCTGAACAGGATAAGATGTCCATGGCGCTGCAGAAGCTCGCCGAAGAAGACCCAACGTTCCGCGTCTCCACCAACCACGAGACCGGCCAGACCATCATTGCTGGCATGGGTGAGCTCCACCTCGAGATCATCGTTGATCGTCTGCTTCGCGAATTCAAGGTCGAAGCTAATGTTGGTAAGCCTCAGGTTGCTTATCGTGAACGTCCTGGCAAAGAGGTCATGGGCGCTGAAGGCAAGTTTGTCCGTCAGTCCGGTGGTCGTGGTCAGTATGGTCATGCGGTCATCAACATGTATCCGCAAGAGCCGGGCAAGGGTTATGAATTCGAGAACAAGATCGTTGGCGGTGTTGTTCCCAAGGAATACATCCCATCAGTCGATAAGGGCATCCAAGAGGCGCTCAATTCTGGTGTCTTGGCAGGTTATCCTGTCGAGGATGTTCGCGTCGAGCTCATCGATGGTTCTTACCACGAAGTCGACTCTTCTGAAGCTGCATTCAAGGTTGCAGGTTCTATGGCTATCAAGGACGCGCTCAAGAAGTCCAATCCGGTCATTCTCGAGCCAGTCATGAGCGTCGAGGTTGAAACTCCTGAAGAGTACACGGGCTTCGTCATGGGTGATATCCCGTCTCGTCGCGGTCTGATCCAAGGTCAGGAAAAGCGCGGTAACGCACTGGTCGTCACGGCGAAGGTTCCTCTGAGTGAGATGTTCGGTTACGCGACCGACTTGCGCAGTGGTACGCAGGGTCGTGCGATGTACACCATGCAGTTCGATTCTTATGAGCCTGTTCCTAAGAACGTTGCAGATGAGATTATTAGCAAAGCAGGCGGTAATGCGTAGGCCCTCTGGCCTGCGCAAGCGCCCCATGATGGAGGTAAGTTAAGTGGCTAAAGAAAGTATTCGCATCCGCTTGAAGGGTTACGATCATGAGATCGTGGATCAGTCTACGCGTCTCATCGTCGATACCGCACAGAAGACGGGTGCCAAAGTTTCCGGTCCTATTCCACTGCCGACCGAGCGCAATCTTTATTGCGTCATCAAAGGCCCGCATGTGAACAAGGACTCTCGTGAACAGTTCGAGATGCGTACGCATAAGCGCTTGATCGACATCCTTGATCCGACCCCTTCTACGGTCGACTCTTTGATGCGTCTCGATCTTCCTGCTGGCGTCGATATCGAGATCAAGCTGTAGGGAGTGATATTTGATGATTAATGCTATCTACGGAACTAAGGTCGGTATGACCCAGCTCTTCGACGAGGACGGCACGGTTATTCCTGTCACCGTGATTGAGGCAGCTCCTAACACGGTCTGCCAGATCAAGACGACCGAGACGGATGGTTATGAGGCAGTCCAGCTTGGTTTTGGTGCGATTAAAGAAAAGCATCTGAACAAACCAATGGGTGGTCATTTTGCAAAGCATGGCGTTGAGCCTACGCGTCATCTTCGCGAGGTTCGCGTTGATTCTGCTGCAGAGCATGAACTGGGTGAAAAGGTCACAGTCGCGAACTTTGCAGAGGTGAAGAAGGTCGACGTCACGGGTGTCTCGAAAGGTAAAGGCTTCGCTGGCGTCATGCGTCGTTATAACTTCGGTGGCGGCCCGGGCGGACACGGTGCTCATTTCCATCGTGCTCCTGGTTCGATCGGTCAGTGCGCAAGCCCTTCTCGCGTATTCAAGGGCGTTCGCCTTCCTGGCCACATGGGCTGCGACACCATCACCACTAAGAATCTTGAAGTTGTTCGTGTTGACGAAGATATGAACCTCATTTTGCTCAAGGGCGCTGTGCCTGGTGGCAAGAATGGTGTAGTTCGCATTCGTATGGCTTAGTCTACGGAGGAGTTTATACATTATGACTACTATTGAAGTTAAAAACACGAGCGGTAAGAAGGCAGGTAGTGCCGAGCTTGCTGCTACGGTTTTTGAGATCGAGCCGAACATGCATGCTATGCACGAGGTCGTTCGCTCTCAGCGTGCTGCACGTCGTGCAGGCACCCACAACACTCTGACTCGCGGTCAGGTTCGTGGTGGCGGCAAGAAGCCTTGGCGCCAGAAGGGTACCGGTCGTGCTCGTCAGGGTACTATCCGTGCTCCACAATGGGCAGGCGGCGGTACGGTATTTGGTCCGCATCCTCGCTCTTATGCGTTCAAGGTGCCCTCTAAGGTCATCAAGCTTGCGATGCGCTCTGCGCTCTCCGCGAAGCTTGCTGATGGTGAATTGGTTGTTGTCGATTCTTTCAAGTTCGACAAGCCTTCCACCAAGGAAGCTGCTGCCATGCTCGCAAAGCTCGGTCTTGACGGTAAGCGCATCACGCTCGTGCTCGAGGACGATAACATCAACGCATATCTGTCCTTCCGCAACCTCCCTCAGGTTCGCGTGATCGCAGCATCTGAAGTCAACACCTATGATTTCATCGACAACAAGGCGCTTGTTCTTACCAGCGCTACGCTCCAACACATCGAGGAGGTGCTTGCATAATGAAGGATCCACGTGAGGTAATCATCCGTCCTATCATTACGGAACACTCCTACGACATGATGGACGAGAACGTCTATACGTTTGAGGTCGCGAAAGACGCTAATAAGGTCGAGATCGGCCAGGCTGTCGAAGAAATCTTCGGCGTGAAGGTCGTTAAGGTTAACACCCTTAATGTCAAATCTAAGCCAAAGCGTGTTCGCTACCAGATCGGTCAGACGCGCACTTGGAAGAAGGCTATGGTCACGCTTGCTGAAGGTGACACTATCGAGGTCTTCGCTCAGTAATCGCGTATGGTAATCGCGCTCAGTGATCGAACGTAGCAACTAAGTTCACTACTCGAGCAGTTCATACCAGAATCAAACCCCTTGTCGAATCTGATCGGCAAGGGGTTTTCTTTTCGTGAACGTTTATGGCGTATAGGGTGTTTTACAGGGAAGGGGCGGTTATGAACCTGAAATGCAGCAAAACCGCAAAAAAATGCAGCGAATTTACGCTTGTATGTACATAAGAGATGTTATATAAAAAACCGACCTGGGGTTTTGCTTACTTTGATAGTGCGAGTGAAGTCTTGATGCTCAATTATTTGATTTTAGGCTTGATTTCGTGCATACAAGCGCAAATCTCTTGCAGTTTTGGCTCCTTCTGCTGCAAAAGAACACCTTGCATATATGAATGCATCAGCTAACCGCTGCCCTTAGAGCATGTGTTATGGATCTGAGAGCAGTGAAACGAGCGTAATAAAATGCGCGTTGTGATTTGAAACTCGTGATTTGGACAAAACAAGCAAAGCTTACACACTCATCCCAGCGCGGCATCGTCAAAAGCTGTATCGCGTCATATAATGTGAGCATGATTGAGCTGCATGCTTATGAATCAAGCGCTCGATAGATTTACTGGATTGGAAGTGGCTCATGCTGCACGATATTGCGCCCGCTGCATACGATAATGAGTTTTCATTTCTTGAGGCGCGGCTTGAAGACAATCTTGTTGTATATCGAGGTAAGACTGTACTCGTATTCGTGCAGAATGGTGTCATGCGTGCACCAAAGTTTGCGGATTTCAGTCCTAGCTCACACACGAACCGTCGCGCTGGATCCCATGATGCCTGCCCTCAAAATGACGAGCACTCGGAGAAACTCCTTACTTCCGAAGACGAAGAGGGATTGCTCGCAGAGCGCTTAAAACCTTACGTGTATCTATTCACGGTTGACAACGAACGATACTTCATGGCCGATCTTTCTCAAGATGCGGTCGATCGCATTGAAAGTCAGCCTGGTTGGGAATTCATTTCTCTTCAAAAAATGGTTGACTATCAGCCAAAAGTAGTCCGCTTTGCGCTCATGGTCGCTCACGAATACTGGAATTGGTACGAGTCGTCGCAATACTGCGGTCGCTGTGGCGCAAAGACCAAGCATGATAAGATTGAGCGGATGATGCGTTGCCCCGATTGTGGACTCATGATCTTTCCGAAGGTCTTCCCAGCGGTTATCGTGGGCATCACGCGCTCCGATGGCAAGGTGCTCGCCACGCGTTATGCAGGTCGTCCTTATGCGAATTACGCCCTGGTAGCAGGCTATTGCGAGATGGGGGAGACGGTCGAACAAACCGTGCATCGCGAGGTAATGGAAGAGGTCGGCTTGCGCGTGAAGAACTTGCGCTACTACAAAAGTCAGCCCTGGCCAGATTCCAGCTCTCTTCTCCTTGGATTCTTTTGCGAGCTCGATGGCTCTTCGGATATCGTGCTCGATGAGCATGAGCTCTCTTTTGCTGAATGGGTCGATCGCGACCAACTGCTCACTGATAACGACCACTCTCTCACACGTGAGATGATGGGTGTATTGCGCGAACATCGCGAAACGGATTACTGCATTACGCAGGCTTGAGCGGACCATCCAGCAAACAAGCATGAATCAATTCGATAGGCACGCGCCAGATTCACTCAAAAGACAGTCTGCGTCTAGAATGCTTTGCGCGTTCTTGGGCGGAATTCAGCCTCGATCGCTTCTTCGCCACCAACGATCTCGTTGAGCTCTGTCGTGATCGCGTCTTGGCGTATGTGATTGTAGAGCAATTTCAGCTCACCCAAGATCTCATCTGCGTTATCGGTCGCACTGCGCATCGCGACCTGACGTGCGACCTGTTCACCTGCCGCAGAATTGATGAGCATGTAGTACACATAGCCTGATAAGTACTCAGGTAGCATACGCTCAAGCACGTATTCGCGATTCGGTTCGTATTCAATACGACCCATCAGATGCTTTAAGCGTGGGTCGCTCTCGCTGATGCCACTACGACCGAGATGTACATGATGAGGATCAAAGGCTGCCATGTCGATAGGCATCAAGCGCCACTCGACAGGAATCTGTGTCAGGGCGCCACGATGATGGTTGTAGATCGCGAAGACCTCGTCGATTTCGTTTGCAAGGTATGCTTCAACCAGATAGTCGGCAATGCCGTCAGCTTGCTCGACCGTGGGCGATGCGGATTGATCGGTGAAGGCTTGGATGGGCGTATAACCTTTGTATTTAAAGAACTTCACCGCAACTTTACCGCACAGGATCAACTTGAAATGCTTGTTTTCCTTCTGACAGATACGAATGCGCTGTTCAGCAAGGCGCAATACGTCGTTATTGAAATGTCCGCACAGTCCGCGATCAGATGCGATCACAATGATGAGCGTATTCTTCACTTCGTCATGAGGTGTTGCGAGTGGTACAGATTCGGCATATTCATCAGCCATGTTTGTAAGCATCTCACGCATGAAGCGCGCATAAGGCTCAGCACGATGCACGCGTCGTTGCGCGCGGAAGATTTTCGTGCGCGCGACCATCTCCATGGTTGAGGTGATCTTACGCGTCGAATCGACCGAATTGATGCGACGTGCTATGTCGTGCAGTGTTGCCATATCCCCCTCAAGTTGTGGCCCTGCATCCTTTAGAGTAGCAAAAAAATCTACGCGTTAAGACAAGGTGGTCTACTTGTCATCATTATTCTGCTATCGTTCAAAACACACTGATCGTATGATCCGATCGACAAATTTGAAAGCAAAGCTGCTCGAGAGTGCGAAAGGAGATCTCTTATGAACATCACATGGGATGAACAGCATTACGAGAATAATTTCTCGTTCGTTCATGGATATGGTGAAGCGGTCCTCGGCCTTCTCGATGTTAAGGCAGGTGCTCGCGTGCTTGATCTTGGTTATGGTAACGGTGCGCTCACTAAAGCGCTCGAAGATCGTGGATACCGCGCGCTTGGACTTGACGATTCGGCTGAGATGATCGCAGGAGCTAAGGCTGCTTATCCCGACCTCACCTTCGTGCAGGCAAATGCGATCGATTTCGCGCTTGACGAGCCGGTTGAGGCAGTCTTTTCGAATGCGGTTCTTCATTGGATTGGAAAGAAGGACCAGCCCGCATTGCTTGCGTCAGTTGCTCGTGCGCTTATGCCTTCTGGCCAGTTCGTCTTCGAATGTGGAGGCTTCGGCAACGCGCACCTTATTCATAGCGCGCTTAGAGATGCATTTGCTAAGCGTGGTCTTGGTTATCGTATTCCGCAGTATTTCCCAACTATTGGTGAGTACGCCTCGATGCTTGAATCAGCTGGTTTCAAGGTAGTGTTTGCTACGCTTTTCGATCGCTTTACGCCACTTTTAGGAGATGATGGCCTTGCAAACTGGATACGCACCTTCCAGCAGAGCGCATTTGTAGACATGGAAGACACGCTTCGCGAAGAGATCATTCGCGAAGCGGTCGATTCGACGCGTGCGGAGCTCTTTGTCGATAATGTCTGGTATGCCGATTATGTACGCCTACGCATGAAGGCGATCAAGCTCGGCGAGCGTGCGAACGAACACCCTTAGAAGAGGGGAGTCAACAATCAACGACGCAGTTGACTGCAAATAACCAATACCGAAGTTGACTGCCTACAAGCGCGAAAACACGTATGGAAGGAAAGATGATGGGCTCCGATCGGGAGAGACCAGCGAAGAAGAACTACACGCTCAAGTCGGTCACGAAGCCGTTGCCTTCTCGGGTGACAGACACGTATGATGCTAATGATTGTACCGTCCCTGCGAATGATACGAATGCGACTATAGGAAAGCGTGCCGCTAGCACGGCGAATACTCCATGTTTTCGCGATATCACCGAAGACGATGATGGTTATCATCCCTATGCTGATGTTCCTGATATGCGCCCTCTCTTCGAGCGTAATCCTTGGGATTGATATTGCGGGACGATCACCTTTTTGAAGAGCAGCGCTAGTTCGGTCAAAAGCTGATTTTGGGCAAAAAATTTCTTTTTTACGCAGTTTTTTGAGACAGTAACGGTCAAAAAACGGAAAAAATTGTCGACCTATAATGAAAGATCCTGAATTCCCAGTTCAGAAGACACTCGCAATGATAAAAACGAAAAAAATTGTCAAAAATCGCCAGTTAGCCGTTTAAAAGGTGTCAGCCATGCTTAATTCAGCTCAAGGCGGCGAACACCCTTGAGTGAAGAATACATCCTCGAGCATCAAACGGGGACGGTTACTTCATGTAGTGAATGTCCCTTAAGACGGCAGTCGTCTATCATGCTGCCACTCACCGTAGCGATCGTTCACAAAAAAGATTTCCTTGAAACTCCCGCCTAACACACGTATACTTTTCATTTGCGTCTGACTCTGTATGGATACACCCGGACGCGTGGAAACTCGGAATCGTCGGTTTCTTTCTCCCAAAAGAGATCTTGGCGGTGATGGAGTCCACACAGGAAATAAGGGTTGGGCAATTCGGCTCATCCCGTAGAAAGGAAAAAAATGGGAGTAAAACAGTACAAGCCCACGAGCCCCGGCAGGCGCTTCCAGACTGTTTCCGATTTTGCTGACATCACCAGCACTACTCCGGAAAAGTCTCTGCTGCGTCCTCTGCCCAAGAAGGCTGGTCGTAACAACAACGGCCGAATCACCACCCGTCATCAGGGTGGCGGCGTCAAACGTCGTTATCGCGTGATCGATTTCAAGCGCAACAAGGACGGTATTCCTGCTAAGGTTGCGACTATCGAATACGATCCGAACCGTTCTGCTCGCATCGCACTGCTCCACTATGCAGATGGCGAGAAGCGCTACATCCTTCATCCTCGTGGTTTGAACGTAGGAGACACTATCATCTCTGGTACCGAGGCAGACATCAAGCCAGGCAACGCACTGCCACTCTCGGCTATTCCTGTTGGTACGCTTGTTCATGCAGTCGAGCTTCAGCCCGGTCGTGGCGCAGCGCTCGCTCGTAGTGCTGGCACGAGCATTCAGCTCATGGGTAAAGAGGGCGACTATGCTATCTTGCGCATGCCTTCCTCTGAAATGCGTCGCGTTCTTGTCACTTGCCGCGCAACGGTCGGCGAAGTTGGCAACGCAGAGCATGGCAACATCAAGATCGGCAAAGCAGGCCGTAATCGCTGGAAGGGCATCCGTCCGAGCGTTCGTGGTACGGTCATGAATCCGGTCGATCATCCTCATGGCGGTGGTGAAGGCAAGAACAAGTCTTCTGGTCGTCATCCTGTTACTCCATGGGGTGTTCCTACCAAGGGTCATCGTACTCGTAACCCCAAGAAGGCTTCGAGCCGCTTGATCATCCGTCGTCGCAAGAAGTAGCGCTTAGGTTTTAGGAGAAACATTGAGTAGAAGTTTGAAAAAGGGCCCCTACGTTGAGCCGCGTCTGCTTGATCGCATCGTTGCGATGAACGAAGCAGGCGAAAAACACGTCATCAAGACCTGGTCGCGTTCTTCCACCATCTTCCCTGAAATGGTTGGTCATACCATTGCAGTGCACGATGGTCGCAAGCACGTACCTGTTTATGTAACCGAATCCATGGTCGGTCACAAGCTCGGAGAGTTCGCTCCGACTCGTACCTTCCGCGGTCACGACAAATAAGAAAGGGTGAAACATGGAAGCTAGAGCAGTAACTCGCTACGTACGCGTTTCACCTCGTAAAGCACGCATCGTGCTCGATCAGATTCGCGGCAAGAACGTTGTTAAGGCACAGGAGATCCTGCGCTTCACCAACCGCGCCGTAGCAGAGATCATCGAAAAGACCCTCAACTCTGCTGTTGCAAATGCAGCTCAGAAGGGTCTCACCAATCCCGATCGGCTTGTTGTTGCTGCATGCTATGCAGATGAAGGCCCTACGATGAAGCGCATCCGTCCACGCGCAAAGGGTTCCGCATCTCGCATTCGCAAGCGCACCAGCCACATCACCATCATCGTATCTAACGGAGAGGAGGCATAGTATGGGTCAGAAAGTTAGCCCTACCGGCTTCCGCCTCGGTATCACGGAAGACTGGCGCAGCCGCTGGTATTCAGATAAAGACTATGCGAAAAACCTTGAGAATGACTTGGCTATCCGCAAGTTCTTGGACAAGCAGCTGGCACACGCAGCGGTATCTCGCGTAGAGATCGAGCGTGCTGGCGACAAGATCAAGGTCATCATCACCACATCTCGTCCTGGCGTGGTCATCGGCAAGAAGGGTGCAGAGGTCGATGCGCTTCGCAAGAAGCTCAATCAGATCGCTAATGGCACCGTTTCTGTTGAGGTCATCGAGGTAAAGCGTCCAGAACTTGATGCTGTGCTCATCGCTCAGTCTGTGGCAGAGCAGCTCGAGAACCGTGTTGCATTCCGCCGTGCGATGCGTAAAGCTGTTCAGTCCGCAATGAAGAGCGGCGCTAAAGGTATTCGTATCCAGTGCTCCGGTCGTCTTGGTGGCGCTGAGATGAGCCGCCGCGAGTGGTATCGCGAAGGTCGTGTACCTCTGCATACCCTCCGCGCTAAGATTGACTATGGATTTGCTACTGCAGCTACCACTATGGGCTCGATCGGCGTTCAGGTATGGGTCTATCACGGTGAAGTTCTTCCTGGTCAAAAGGCTCCTCAGCCTGCTCTGGAAGGTTCATCTCGTCCAAATCGCGGCCGTCGTCGCAACAACGACAGGGGTGATAAATAATGTTAGTACCAAAGCGCGTCAAGCATCGTAAGGTACAGCGTGGCTCGATGAAGGGCAACGCCAAGGGCGGCACTCAGCTCAACTTTGGCAAGTGGGGCATCCAGGCGCTCGATCGTCACTGGATCACCAATCGCCAGATCGAGGCAGCTCGTATTGCGATGACCCGTCGTATGAATCGTACGGGTAACGTATGGATCACCATCTTCCCTGATAAGCCCATCACCAAGAAGCCTGCTGAAACCCGCATGGGTAAGGGTAAAGGTAACCCTGAAGGATGGGTAGCGGTCGTGAAGCCTGGTCGTATCATGTTCGAGATCGACGGCGTTGACGAAGAGACCGCACGTGACGCACTCCGCCTTGCGATCAACAAATTGCCCATCAAGTGCAAGATCGTCCAGCGTGAAGAAGGGCAGGAATAATGAAACCAGCAGAAATCCGCGCACTTTCGGCTGACGATCTGCAGTCGAAGCTCAAAGAAGCACGCGCAGAGCTTTTCAATCTGCGTTTCCAAATGGCAACGGGTCAGCTCGATAACACTGCTCGTGTCAAGGAAGTCAAGAAGAACATCGCTCGCATCCAAACCGAGATGCGCGCCCGTGAGATGAGCGCATAGCTCACGCGAACTGTAAGAAAGGTAGAGAATAATGGCTGAAGAACGCAATTCTCGTAAAGTTCGCCAGGGCGTAGTTGTAAGCGCATCTGGTGACAAAACGTGTGTTGTAGAGATCACCGAACGTAAGCCCCATCCGGTCTACGGCAAAATGGTGAACAGCACCAAGAAGCTCCACGCTCATGACGAGAACAACGACGCAGGCGTAGGAGACGTTGTAACCGTTATGGAGACCCGTCCTCTGTCTAAGATGAAGCGCTGGCGTCTCCTTGAGATCGTAGAGAAGGCTAAGTAGTAACCTTGCGTTACTCCTTAGCTATATCGAAAGGGTAAGCACATGATTCAAATGCAGAGCATGCTTTCCGTTGCCGATAACTCCGGCGCACGTAAGGTGCAGTGCATCAAGGTCCTTGGTGGCTCGAAGCGCCGCTATGCTGGTCTTGGTGATGTTATCGTTTGCAGCGTCAAGGAAGCGATGCCGAATGGCAATATCAAAAAAGGCGAAGTCGTACGTTGCGTTGTCGTTCGCGTGAAGAAAGAAGTTCGCCGCAACGATGGCAGCTACATCAAGTTCGACCAGAATGCAGCTGTGGTCATCGATGCGAATGGTGCTCCTCGTGGTACCCGTATCTTCGGCCCGGTCGCACGCGAGCTTCGCGATAAGAAGTACATGAAGATCGTGTCTTTGGCACCGGAAACGCTGTAAGGGGGTTAAGGACATGACTAAGATGAACATCAAGAAGGGCGACCGCGTCAAGGTTCTCACTGGTAAGGATGCTGGCGCAGAAGGCGTCGTTCTCGAGGCTTTCCCGCAGAAGCAGCGTGTTTCCGTTGAGAAGGTCAATGTGGTCAAGAAGCACCTTCGCCCGACTCAGGCGAATCCTTCTGGCGGCATCTCCGAGATGGAAGCTCCGATCCACGTTTCTAACGTGCAGATCGTCTGCCCAGCTTGCAAGAAGCCGACGCGCATCAACACGCGTCGTGAAGACGGCAAGAAGGTTCGAGTCTGCAACAAGTGTGGTGCAGACATCGACTAAAAGTCCCGAATGCACTTCTTATTGCTTTCTTCAGGCACTATGTTGGACGAAGCCAACTTGGTCTGGGAGCACGATAAAAAGAAGCACCTCGGAACTTTTGAAGTTTGGGATATGCCCAACACTTTACAAAAGTCGTTGCTGGTAAAAGCGAGCAGCGGATCATGGCCCTCAAGAAAATCTTGAGGGACGCAGGGTCGGAAATCCTGCGTTTAATTCATCGAAGAAAGGTAAGCACACAATGGCTACTCCTCGTTTGAAGGAAAAGTACAACAAAGAGGTTAAAGATCAGCTTTATAAAGAGCTCGGTCTTACCAATGTCAACCAGGTTCCTCGTCTTGAGAAGATCGTGGTGAACATGGGTGTCGGCCGTGCAGCGGGCGATTCCAAGCTGCTCGATGGCGCACTGGCCGATCTTCGCGTTATCACTGGCCAGCAGCCTATGATTACGCGTGCAAAGAAATCCATTGCAGGTTTCCATCTGCGTGAAGGCCAAGCAATCGGCGCTAAGGTCACGCTCCGTGGCGATCGCATGTGGGAATTCTTCGACCGTCTTATGTCCACTGCGCTTCCTCGCGTGCGCGACTTTCGTGGTCTGAACCCCAACAGCTTCGATGGCCGTGGAAATTACACCATGGGTCTGAACGAGCAGCTCATCTTCCCTGAGATCGAGTACGATAAGGTCGATCATACCCGTGGTATGGATATTACGTTCGTTACTACATCTGACAACAACGAGGGCGCTAAAGCACTTTTGGATGCTTTGGGCTTTCCTTTTAAGAAAAACGCCTAAACTCATCAAGAGTTGGTAATAAGAAAGAAGGGTTTGAATGGCTAAGAAATCGATGATCGCCAAGTCAAAGCGAGTACCGAAGTATTCGACAAGGCATCACAACCGCTGCAGCCGCTGTGGGCGTCCCCATGGCTACTATCGCAAGTTCGGTCTGTGCCGTATCTGTCTTCGTCAGCTCGCCAACAGGGGCGAACTTCCCGGCGTGACCAAAGCTTCCTGGTAAGAGTCGAGTAAGGAAACTACGTCACGTTATGAGTGTCGAAAGTCAAGGCGCAGGTACTAAGGGTGCATGCGAACCGGCTTTTCGTCTCATCACGAACAAAGGAGAAACAAAACAATGAGCATGAACGATCCTATTGCAGATATGCTTACGCGCGTGCGTAATGCGAACTCTGCAGGCAAGCTCACGGTGTCTATGCCGTCTTCTAAAAAGCTTGTCGAAATCGCCCGCATCATGCAAGAAGAGGGCTACATCATTGGCTACGAGGTGGAAAGCGCTTCGCCTCGCGATATCTTGACTATCGAGCTCAAGTATGGCGAGAAGAAAGCACGCACCATTCGTGGTATCAAGCGCATCTCCAAACCAGGCTTGCGCATTTATGCAGGTAAAGATGAACTGCCTCGCGTTCTTGGTGGTTTGGGTACGGCAATCATTTCAACGAGCAAAGGCGTTATGGCTGACCGCGACGCACGCAAGAACGGCGTCGGTGGCGAAGTCATCGCGTATATCTGGTAAGAAGGGAGGAATACAGTGTCACGTATTGGTAAAATGCCCATCGCTATTCCTTCCGGCGTAGAAGTGAAGGTCGACGGTCAGACCGTTACGGTGAAGGGGCCTAAGGGTGAGCTCACTCGCACCTTCAACGACATGATGAAGATCACGGTCGATGGTGATCAGGTCATCGTTGAGCGTCCTGATGATTCTCGCGAAGCAAAGAGCTTCCATGGTCTCACTCGCACGCTCATTGCAAATATGGTTCAAGGTGTTTCCGAGGGTTATTCCAAGAAGCTCGTCCTTGTAGGTGTTGGTTATCGTGCTGCACTCAAGGGTAAAGATCTTGAAATTCAGCTTGGCTTCTCTCATCCGGTCATTGTTGAAGCTCCCGAGAACATCAGCTTCGAGGTTCCCAGCCAGACTGAGATCGTTGTCAATGGCATCAGCAAAGAGCAAGTTGGCCAGGTTGCTGCAGATATTCGTAAGTGGCGTAAACCTGAACCTTACAAGGGCAAGGGTATTCGTTATGAAGGCGAATATGTACGTCGCAAGCTTGGTAAAGCTGCTAAGTCCGAGTAATAGACGCATAAGCTAGGAGAATTACTATGAAGAAGCTTCAAAAGAAACAAGCCGGCTTGCGTCGCCGCCACACTCGTGTCCGCGGCAAGATCTCCGGCACGGCAGAGCGCCCTCGTCTTTGCATCACTCGTTCTAATTCGAACATGTACGCTCAGGTCATCGATGATGTTACAGGAAAAACCATCTGTGCGCTCTCGACCCTGGGTCCTGACTTCAAGAAGACTGGCAAGACCGGTGCAACTGTTGAAGGCGCATCTGAGCTTGGCAAGTTGATCGGTAAGAAGGCACAGAAGAAGGGCGTTACCGAGGTCGTTTTCGATCGCGGTGGCAACCTCTATCATGGTCGCATCCAGGCGGTCGCTGATGGCGCTCGCGAAGCTGGCCTGAAGTTCTAAGAGAGGGAAACGTAAATGGCTCGTAAACAAGAAAACAAGACAGACGTTCCTGAGCTTGAAGAACGTGTTGTCTACATCAATCGTGTATCTAAGGTTGTGAAGGGTGGTCGTCGTTTCGCTCTCACTGCATTGGTCGTCGTAGGTGATGGCAATGGTCGCGTCGGTGTTGGCATGGGTAAGTCTCAAGAGGTGCCCATCGCGATCCGTAAGGGCATCGAAGACGCTAAAAAGAATATGTTTAGCGTTCCTCTAACGCCCGAGAAGACCCTTCCTCACGAGATCCTCGGCATCTACGGAGCGGGCAAGGTGCTCTTGAAGCCAGCTGCTCCTGGTACTGGTGTTATCGCTGGCGGTCCAGTTCGTGCAGTGCTCGAACTCGCAGGTGTATCCGATGTTCTCACCAAGTCCCTTGGTACCGATAATGCTATGAATATCGTCAAAGCGGTTGCTGCAGGCCTGCAGGAGATGCAGGATCCTGAAGAGGTCGCGAAACGTCGTGGTATTTCCGTTGCAGAAATCTATGGTCGGAAGGAGAAGAACTAATGGCGAACGCTAAGAAGACTCTCCGCGTCACTCAGGTCAAGAGTGCTATCGGCAAGAAGTACGATCAGGGTCGCACCCTTAAAGCTCTTGGTCTTGGCAAGATCGGTCGCACGGTAGAACAGGTTGATAATCCCTGCGTGCGAGGCATGATCTTCAAGGTCAAGCATCTCGTTGAAGTCGAAGAGATCAAGGCTAAATAACGCATTGAGGTCGGCTCGTTATAAGCGTGCCGACCTTCTGCATTCTTTAAAGTCTGCCGACTGCGAGCTGTCGGCCTCCGCAAAGATGCGGAGATAGCGAAAAGGAGAACGAATTAATGGAACTCAAAGATCTAAAACCAGCAGAAGGCTCTAAGCGCGCACGTAAGCGCGTCGGTCGTGGTCCTGCCTCTGGTAACGGCAAGACTGCTGGTCGTGGTATGAATGGTCAGAAATCCCGCGCTGGTGGCGGAAAAGGTGCAGGTTTCGAGGGTGGTCAGACTCCACTTGCACGTCGTTTGCCAAAGCTGCCTGGTTTTCGTAACTTCAACCGTGTTGAGTATGTCCCAGTAAACGTTTCTCGCCTTGAGGAGAAGTTCAAGGCGGGCGATCTTGTCGATGGCGATACGCTTTATGCAGCAGGTATTGTCAAAGATCCTGATGCGCCTATCAAGGTGCTCGGCGATGGCGAGATCACCAAGGCTCTTACTGTTCGCGTCGATAAGGTTTCTGCTTCTGCACGCACTAAGATCGAAGCAGTTGGAGGAAAGGTAGAGGCGTTTTGCTAAATTCGCTGATCCAAGCGTTTAAGGTTCCTGAGCTTAGGAATAAGATCCTATTCACGCTCGGCATCTTGGCGCTCTATCGCTTAGGCGCCTATATCCCTGTTCCGGGTATTCCGTTCCATGCTTTTGCCGATGCTTTTTCTGAGCAGGGCGTTGGTATGGCGATGCTCGACCTCTTTACCGGTGGTGCTCTGTCGAACTTCTCAGTGTTCGCACTTGGCATCATGCCCTACATTACTGCATCCATCATCATGCAATTGATGCAGGGAGTCATCCCTGCGGTTGGTCGTTGGGCACGCGAGGGTGAAACAGGCAAGAGGCGCATCACTCAGGTCACTCGTTATCTTACGCTGGGTCTGGGTCTTATCAACGCTATTGGCTATTTGCTGCTTTTCAAATCAGCATCTTATGGCATCGTATTTAGCCCCGAAGTACCTGCGTTCCTGAGTGATTTCTTGGTCGTCTTCACGCTGGTAGTTGGTACGGCCATCATCATGTGGATGGGCGAGCTCATCACGCAGCGCGGTGTTGGAAATGGCATGTCGCTCATTATCTTCACCTCGATTGTGGTTTCCGTTCCTTCGGCTATCTTCTCATCGGTCAATCTTCAGTCTGATCTGGGTATGGGTATTGCTATTACAGCGTTCATTCTCATCATCGTGCTGCTCAGTATCCCGGCGATCATTTTCGTTGAACGTGCGCAGCGTCGTATCCCGGTTAGCTATGCTAAGCGCGTCCAGGGTCGAAAGATGATGGGTGGTCAGAGTTCGTATCTGCCATTGAAGATCAACGCTGCAGGTGTTATTCCGATCATCTTCGCGAGTTGTTTGATCTACTTCCCAGCACAGATTGCCGCTCTGTTTAACATTGATTGGCTCAACACGGTTGCGAACGCTATCTCGGCAGGTCCGGTCAACTGGATCATGACCGCTTTGCTGATCGTCTTCTTTGCGTATTTCTATACGTCGATCGTGTTCAATCCGCAAGATACGGCGGAGAACCTGCAGAAGCAAGGTGGCTTCATTCCAGGCATTCGTCCGGGCGCGAATACTGTGCAATACATCAAGAATGTGCTTCGTCGTGTAACGCTGCCAGGTGCGATCTTCATCGCCATCATCGCAGTTGTGCCTTCGATTTTCTTCTTCTTCACTAACAATACGCTCATCCAGGCGTTTGGTGGCACATCAATCCTCATTATGATCGGTGTTGCGCTCGATACTATGAGCAAGATCGAATCACAGCTCAAGATGTATAACTACGATGGCTTCTTCAAGTAAGCGTATATCGTAGGGCTGAAAAGGAAGCTTTAAACTATCGACCCTTCTTCATTTGTTCTTACGAATGTGTGAAGAAGGGTCATTTCATGAAGTGCTTTCGCTAGAATATGACTAACGATTGAAAGGACTACGTAATGAATATCGTTTTGTTGGGTGCTCCTGGCGCAGGTAAAGGTACTCAGGCTGCCAAGCTAGTCGACAAGTTTGGTTTTGCACACATCTCCACGGGCGACATCCTTCGTGCCGCAGTAAAGAATCAGACGCCACTGGGCATTGAGGCGAAGAAGTACATGGACGCTGGCGATCTTGTCCCTGACGAGCTGGTCATCGGTCTTGTGAAAGAGCGCCTCAAGGACAATGATACCAATGCTGGCTTCATCCTTGATGGTTTCCCGCGCACCTCTGCTCAGGCAGTGGCGCTCTCTTCTGAGCTTACTGAACTTAACCGTCCGCTTGATGCAGCTTTGCTCGTCGATGTTGACAAGGAAGTTATCATCGGACGCCTCACTTCTCGTCGTACGTGCCGCGATTGTGGTCTTATTGGCACTGACGCTGATGCGACATGCCCGAAATGCGGTGGCGAGATGTATCAGCGTGATGACGATAACGAAGCAACGGTTCGTAACCGTCTTGACGTCTATGAGAATTCCACCGCTCCGCTCATCGACTACTATCGTGGCTGCGGTCTGCTCGTCGAGATCGATGGCGATCAGGATCCAGATGTAGTCTTTACTGAGGTCCAAAAGGCCCTCAACCTCTAAAGGTTTCTTCGGAAATAATCTGCAGCAAACAGATCACACACTGATGCACCGTCAACCAAAGAGTTGGCGGTGCTTTTGTTTGTGTTCACCTTCTTTTACAATGAGCAGATATGGATCTCAGCTATTACATAGATAAGCATCGCGATGTGCTCGACAAGAGCCTGAAGTTGGCGCGTAATGTGCTCATCATCTTGTTGGTCGCATTGTTTCTCGAGATCTTCCTTTTCAATATCAATCATTTCAGGTCGAGTGGATATGAGACCATCTCACTCGACGACGAGCTTACCTTCACTGAGACTAAGGGCGAATCGTATCGTATTACGGCGGGAAATCACTTGTTTGAGATACACGACTTGAACAAAGAAGTGAAGAATATCCATATAGAGTTCGACCAAGCTCAACCTGCTCAGGTTGTTCCAGTTCAGATCAACTTCACCGACTCTGCGCATCAGTCTTATTTTTACGATACGGAATTTACAGCAGGCATTCCACTTGTTGAGGTGGCCACTAACAACTGGCAAAGCCAATATGTCTATCTTGAAACGACCGGCTATGTAGATGATTTGCGTATCGATTTTGGCGACGAAGAAACACTCTATCCTCTTGTATTGAAGTCGCTTACCATCAATGCACCTGAGCCATTCTTCTTTAATAACTTACGTTTTCTGTTGGTGTTTGGCATCTTATTGCTTATCTACTGCTTCCGCCCAAAGTCGGCGATCTATCGTATCTTTATCGTGAGGGATAACAAGAAGGCAAAGGCTGGCATTATCGGCACTATGGTTATCGAGATCATGCTGGTTGCGAGCTTTTTGCTCATGGGTTCGAATCTGGTTGGGGTGGCAACGGCGACCTATAATTCAGGTTCATGGGATGGTAAATCACCCGTCACGTTCTTCGAAGCTGGCGGAGATAATGCCCAACAATATGCAGAACTCGCTAAGGCCATGACGCACGGGAACCTTTATCTTGAAGAAGAGCCTCCTGAATGGCTTGTCGAGATGGATAACCCCTACGACAAGAGCGCACGCGATGAATTCCAGAAAGCCACCGGCGAAGAAGCGCTCTTCGATGTGGCCTATTATGATGGGCATTACTATGTCTACTTTGGCGTTCTGCCAGTTCTTGTCTTCTATCTGCCGTTTTATCTCATAACAGGGGCGAATTTCCCTACAGCCATCGGTGTGCTGATATGCTGCATCCTCTTTATCGCGGGCTGTACGGCACTATTGCATCGGTTTGCGCGGTATCACTTCAAGTGGGTTAGCCTTGGCTTGTTCTTGCTCCTGCAAATTCCGCTCGTATTCTGTTCGGGCATGCTTTATCTTGCGAAGTTCCCAACCTTCTATTCACTGCCGATCATCATGGCGCTTGCGCTCGTGGTGTGGGGGCTTTATTTTTGGATGCGTGGTCGCACGAGCAAGCGAGCAGGGAAGTGGTACTTGTTGGGGTCGCTCTGTATGGCGCTTGTTGTTGCCTGCCGCCCGCAGTTCCTTGTTTTCTCGCTTCTTGCGTTTCCTTTGTTTTGGCGTAAATTCATCACGACACGCTATATCACCACACACAAGGGCATCAAAGAATTCATTTGTCTGATCGCACCTTATGCGATCGTTGCCATCGGCATCATGGCATACAACTATGCTCGCTTCGGGTCTCCTACGAACTTCGGTGCGAACTATAACCTTACCTTGAATGATATGACGCAACGTGGGACAGTGCTCGGTCGTTTCTTCCCAGCGCTTTTTGCTTACTTTCTACAAACACCCTCAACGGATGGTGTCTTCCCGTGGCTTCTGCCTGCGCCATTTGCAACCACGTATGTTGGACAGACCATTAAAGAAGTGACCTTTGGCGGAATCTTCTTGTGCTTGCCGATCCTTTGGGTCCTCTTCTTTTCAAAGCGACTTCTAGATTTTCGAGTCAAGCAACGTTCAACACGTACGGTTGCAGGCGTTATCTTGCTCATGATTGTAGCAGGATTTGTGGTCGCGTTGTTGGATGCCCAGATGGCAGGGATCTTGCAGCGCTACTATGCTGATTTTAGCTTCTTGTTCCTGGCTGCAGTCGTGCTCCTTTGTTTTATCGCTAATGAGGCAATAGACCAGCGCAGTACCATGTACAAGGTCTGCCAGCATGTGCTCATGGTACTCGTCGCTATCAGTCTTGCTTACTCCGCGCTTATGTGCTTTGTGCCTGAAACAGGATGGCTATCTGATGTGTATCCTTGGGCATACCAAAACATCGTACAAATGGTGGTCTTCTGGGCCTAACAAAGAAATCGAAGACTACTTAAGACCTCATTGAGTCGCTATCGAAATCAACCCTTTTCATTCATGTGCAAAATGGTGTTCATGGCATACGCCCCTTTTACCGAATTGATAAGGATATGCTAAGAAGAACATCGGATTGATGCTCGTTCGTTGTTACAATGGAAAAGCGTATTTCACGCAGCCTAAGTTGAGAGGAGAGGTATGTCACAGTTGACCGAAATTCGCTGGCACGCACGCGCTGGTCAAGGTGCGGTAACGGCAGCGAAGCTCGTTGCAGATACGGCAATGCTGCAGGGCAACTATATCCAGGCGATGCCCGAATATGGTCCCGAGCGTACTGGTGCGCCGCTGAAAGCGTACACCCGTATTTCCAGCGATCCTATCGAAGTCCATAACAACATTTTGAATCCAGATATCGTCATCGTATTGGACGATACGTTGCTCGATTCTACTGACGTCATGGAAGGTATGCCTGAAGATGGCATCATCATCTTCAACACCACTATGACTCCCGCAGAGGCACGTGCAGCAGTCAATGCTCCTGCCTCCATGAAGGTCGCGACTGTAGATGCTACTGGCATTGCGCTTGCAACCATCAAGAAGGATATGCCGAACACCCCTATCGTTGGTGCTCTCGCCAAGGTTGCTGGTCTGTTCCCGATCGACTTGGTCAAAGAACGTCTGATCCTTACTTTCGGTAAGAAGTTCAGCCAAGAGATGATCGATGCGAACCTCGAGTCCGCTGATCGTGCTTACGAGGAGGTGCAGGAATAATGGCAGAGAATCTCACGGGTACCGCAGGTTTCGATTACGATGGCTTCGATAACTGGAAGCTCTCCGATTATCCTGTTGGATATGTGTGCCCCGAGCCGGGTACATCCGTTAATTGCTATACCGGTGGTTGGCGCTCTATGCGCCCTATCTGGGACGCTGAAGCATGCACCAACTGCATGTTGTGTTGGGTCTATTGCCCCGATTCATCCATCGAGGTGAAAGATGGCGAGATGACCGGCATCGATCTATTCCACTGCAAGGGTTGTGGTGTGTGTGTCAACGAATGCAAGTTCGATGCGCTCACGCTCATTTCTGAAGCTGAAGCACAAGCACAAGATAAGGAAGGGGAGTAAACATGGCTGGTAATAAATTCTCCGCTACTGGCAACCAGATGGTCGCCGAGGCTATTCGCCAGGCCAAGCCTGACGTTATGGCTGCTTATCCTATCACTCCTCAGACCACTATCGTCGAAACCTACGACAAGTTCGTAGCTGATGGCCGTGTTCATACCGAATATGTCCCTGTCGAATCTGAGCACTCTGCGCTTTCTGCTTGTATCGGCGCTTCTGCTGCTGGTGCTCGTGTTGCGACAGCAACCAGCTCCCAGGGTTTGGCTTACATGTGGGAAGAACTGCATATCGCAGCTGGTATGCGTTGTCCGATCGTTATGGCTAACGCAAATCGCGCACTCTCTTCTCCTATTAACATCCACGGCGATCATTCTGACGCTATGGCTGCACGCGATTGTGGTTGGGTCATGTTCTTCGCAGAGACTGCACAGGAAGCATATGACAACACCATCATCTCATTCCGTGTTGCTGAAGATCCCAATGTGCTTCTTCCTGTACTCACTACACTTGATGGCTTTGTTACCACGCATGCTATGGACGTCTGCGTCATGGAAGAGGACGAAACAGTCGAAAAGTATGTTGGCAACTATGAGCCGAAGTATCCATTGCTCGATACCGATAATCCGGTTGGTCATGGTATGTTCGCGACGCTCGGTCCCGACTACATGAAGCAGAAGTTCATCGAACGCAAAGCGCTCGATAATGCTATGGAGGCGCTCGAGAAGCACGGCAAGGAATGGGCTGACATCACTGGTCGTCCGTTCGAGATCGTTGATGCATGGGGCTGCGAAGATGCTGACTATATCGTCGTTTGTCTTGGTTCTAATGCTGGCAACGTTCGTTTTGAAGCACGTAAGCTTCGTGAAGAAGGCAAGAAGGTCGGCGTCGTTCGCCCTCGTGTTTTCCGTCCTTTCCCAGCTAAGCAGATCGCTGAAGCATGCAAAGGCGCAAAAGGTATTGCAGTCATCGATCGAAGCGATTCTTTCGGTTCGCCGTCTGCTCCGCTTGCGCTTGAAGTTCGCAACGCGCTCTATAAGGCAGGCTTGAACATTCCGGTTTCTGATTACATCGCAGGTCTTGGCGGTGCCGATATCACGCTCGACCAGATCAAGCAAGTTTATACCGAGCTTGAACAGGGCGGCAACGACACCATCACTTACCTCGGTATCGAAGAATAATTAGGGGGCACGTAATGGCTAATATCAAAGAATTATCTGCTCGCCCCGATGAGTTGGCTCCAGGTCATCGTCTTTGTGGCGGTTGCGGTGCATCTATGGCAGTGCGCCAGGTGCTCATGGGCTCCAACGACTACGACGTAGTTTGCGCAAGCGCTACGGGTTGCTTGGAAGTTTCCACTACCATCTATCCCGACAACGCATGGAACGTTCCGTTCATCCACAATGCGTTCGCTAATGCCGGTGCCACCATCTCTGGTGTTGAAGCCGCTTATCGTGGCCTTCAGCGCGCTGGCAAGATCCCGGCTGATCGTAAGATCAAGTTTGTCGCATTTGGTGGCGACGGTGGTACATACGACATCGGTCTTCAGTCTTTGTCTGGCGCAATGGAGCGCGGCCAAGATGTTGTTTATGTTTGCTATGACAATGGTGCATACATGAACACAGGTATCCAGCGTTCATCTGCAACCCCAAAGGGTGCATGGGCTACCACTTCTGAGGTTGGTAAGGTCGAGCAGGGCAAGACCCAAGTACGTAAAGACCTCACCTCTATCATTGCCGCTCATGGTGTGCCTTATGTTGCGCAAGCAACGGTTGGCAACTGGCGCGATCTGGTCAACAAGGCAGAGAAAGCCATCGCTGTTGATGGTCCAGCGTTCCTGAATATTCTTGCTCCATGCCCACGCGGTTGGCGTATCGATTCAGGCGACACAGCAGAGATCTGCCGTCTTGCGGTGAACTCTAAGTTCTGGCCGTTGTTCGAGGTCGAGAATGGTGTTTGGAAGCTCACTCCGGTTCGCGATAAGAATGTTATTCCTGTTGCGGAATTCCTGAAGCCTCAGGGTCGTTTCAAGCACCTCTTCAAGCCAGGCAACGAGCATATTCTTGAAGAGATCCAGAATGATGTCGACAATTACTGGAAGTATCTCGAAGGTCGCGTCGAAGGTTCTAAAGATCTTACGAGCTCGATCGAGTAAGCAAGTGATTCGTCGATTGGACTGATCGTGGTCGCTTAATAGAGAAGCAATTCTCTTGTCAAAAAGCCCGCTTAATAAGCGGGCTTTTTATTTCAGCGGGGTGAGAAGTAAAAGCCTTGAGGTTTGAGGACTATAGGCTTGAGAAGTAGGAGTGAAAGAACAGCAATAAGCAAAGTGCTTTCATAACACCTGCGAACAGATAAAGCGTTGACGCATGGACAAGATACGCTATAGTGATGTAAGACAATTTAATACAGTCTTCAGGGCAGGGTGAAATTCCCGACCGGCGGTAAAAGTCCGCGAGCTGCGTTGGAATCCCAACAATGCTGATTCGGTGCAATTCCGAAACCGACAGTACAGTCTGGATGGAAGAAGATAAGCGTAGATCGCTATGCAATATGATGCCCTGGAATTATGTGTTCCAGGGTTTTTTATTGCGGCGCTCTATGCGCATAGAGACAACCTTCTTGTGTTGTTGCTCTGATGACGAGGATTATGTGAGATGCAAGTCTTTGCAAAAAGAGCAAGAACAAAGGAGGTGTTCTATTGATAGGGCAATGTTCTCAGGAAAGCGTAGATGAGCGCTATATGAGACACGCGCTCGAGCTCGCTGATCGTGGTGCCGGTTGGACGAATCCGAACCCTCTTGTTGGAGCAGTTATCGTAAAGGACGGACGCATCATCGGAGAGGGGTGGCATGCAGCCTATGGTAAGCTGCATGCAGAACGCGAGGCGCTAGCAAATTGCAGCGAAGATCCTGCAGGCGCAACTATCTATGTCACGCTCGAGCCTTGTTGTCATTGGGGGAAGACTCCTCCGTGCACTGAAGCGATCATTGAAGCAGCGCTAACACGAGTGGTCGTAGGGGCTTCTGATCCGAATCCGCTCGTTGCAGGTAGAGGTATCGAGTGTTTACGCAAGAACGGTATCGAGGTCACCGAGGGAATACTGCTTGACCAATGCAATGCGATTAATCGAGCGTTCTTCCACTATATACAGACTAAACGACCTTATGTGATTGCAAAATACGCCATGACCCTCGATGGTAAGATCGCAACACAAACAGGTGCTTCTCGCTGGATCACGTCTCAGCTTGCACGTGCGAAAGTTCACGAAGATCGACATCGTTGTGCTGCGATCATGGTGGGGATTGGCACGGTTCTTTCAGATGATCCAGAGCTCACGAGTAGAATCTCTAATCGCGAGACCAAAGATCCCGTACGGGTGGTGATCGATTCGCTGGCACGCATTCCGCTTTCATCAAAGATCGTATCGAGCGCATCAAAGGTGCCAACGATTATCGCAGTGAGTGAGCGCGCACAAACAGAGAAGCTTGCCGCACTTGAACAGGCTGGATGTGAAGTTTTCATCACGCAGGGTGACTCGGTCAACCTTGAAGTAGTTCTTGACCATCTCGGTACGAAACAGCAGATCGATTCAGTAATGGTTGAAGGTGGGGCAACACTGTTGTGGTCGCTCTTTTCGCAAGGACTGATCAACCGTATACAGGCATATATCGCGCCGAAGATATTCGGTGGAAAAAATGCTCCAAGCCCTGTTGGGGGAGAAGGCGTGACGCTTCCAAACGATGCATTCGCATGCGGCGATCCTGTTATTACTCTTCTTGAACCCGACATCCTCATAGAATGCGAGGTGAGGCTATGTTCACCGGAATCATAGAAGCGCTTGGCACCGTTAAGGCATTGCGCAAAGGCGCGCACAGCGCCATCATCACCGTCGAAGCACCGCAGATTTTGGACGATGTTCATCTGGGCGACAGCATTGCCGTGAATGGCGTATGCCTGACGGTCACGTCTTTCACACAGCATTCCTTTAATGCAGATATCATGCATGAGACTCTCGATCGCTCGGATCTCGGCGCACTTCATGCTGGAAGTCGAGTGAATGTTGAGCGTGCGATGGCGGCAAATGGACGTTTTGGTGGTCATATCGTATCGGGACATATCGATGGTGTCGGCATCATCACGCGCATCAAAGCTGATGATAACGCAGTCTGGTTCACGGTCTCTGCAGCTAAGAACATCTTGCGTCATGTGGTTTTGAAAGGGTCGATCACGATCGATGGAATTAGCTTGACGGTTGCACGCCTTGAAGATGAGAGCTTCAGTGTTTCAGTGATCCCTCATACGCGTGCACAGACAAATCTTGCTTTCAAGCAGGTAGGTGATGAGGTGAACCTTGAAACAGACATGATAGGCAAGTACGTCGATCGTTTGCTCACCTTTGGCCCACAAGACGGAGGTGTTCAGCCCGCCGCAACAGCTTCGGGCATAACCCGCGAATTCCTTATGCAAAACGGAATGCTGTGATAAGCAAAAGAACTCAAAGACAAAAGGAGACTATATGTTCGAATTCAACACTATAGAAGAGGCGCTTGAGGATCTACGACAGGGAAAGGTGATCCTCTGTACAGACGATCCCGATCGTGAAAACGAAGGCGATTTCATCTGTGCTGCCGAATTCGCCACTACCGAAAACGTCAACTTCATGGCAGTACATGGCAAGGGCCTTATCTGCATGCCGATGAGCATCGATCTGTGCAAGAAGCTCCAGTTTCCCCAAATGGTTATCGAGAACACCGATAATCATGAGACAGCGTTTACAGTTTCGATTGATCACGTTGAGACGACCACAGGCATTTCGGCTGAAGAGCGCGGTCTTACAGCGCGCAAAGTTGTTGACGCAGATGCGAAACCAACTGATTTTCGCAGGCCAGGGCATATGTTTCCGCTCATGGCAAAACCTAATGGCGTACTTGAGCGCAATGGCCATACTGAGGCTACGGTCGATCTTATGCGTCTTGCGGGCTTACAGGAGTGCGGTCTTTGTTGCGAGATCATGCGCGATGATGGCACGATGATGCGTACACCCGAGCTCATCGAGCTTGCGAAGAAGTTCGACTTGAAGTTCATTAGCATCAAGGCTTTGCAAGAGTATCGCAAGAAAAACGAGAATCACGTGATCGAGGTTGCTGATGCAGACATGCCGACGAAGTATGGTGATTTTCGTGCACGTGTTTTCGTTAACAAGCTCAATGGGGAGCATCATGTCGCGCTCGTAAAAGGCGATATCGGCGACGGAGAGGATGTGCTCGTGCGCGTTCACTCTGAGTGTTTGACAGGAGACGCATTCGGTTCGATGCGTTGTGATTGCGGTGAACAGCTTGCACAAGCGATGCGCCAGGTTGAGGCAGAGGGTCGTGGCGTGGTGCTTTATATGCGCCAAGAAGGCCGCGGCATTGGATTGGTGAATAAACTGCGCGCTTACGAACTTCAAGACGAAGGTATGGACACGCTCGAGGCAAACCTGGCGCTTGGATTCGAAGGCGACATGCGTGAGTACTATATCGGAGCTCAGATCTTGCGTAATCTTGGGGTGAAGACCATGCGCTTGCTCACGAATAATCCCGACAAGGTCTACCAGCTCAAAGATTTCGGTCTTGAGATCATCGATCGTGTCCCCATCCAGATCGATCCGACTGATCATGATCTGTTCTATCTAAAGACCAAGCAAGAGAAGATGGGTCATTTGCTCAGCATTAATTAGCAGCTCAAGACCGCGAAGTAAAACATTAGAGCGAATTTATAGGGAGAAGAAAGGAAAGAACATGAACACCCTTGAAGGAAATCTCATCGCACAGGACCTAAAAATTGGCATCGTTGGTGCCCGATTTAACGAATTCATCACTTCAAAGCTTATTTCAGGTGCGATGGATGCGCTTGTACGTCATAACGTAAAAGAAGAGAATGTAGATGTAGCGTGGGTGCCGGGAGCTTTTGAGATCCCGCTTATTGCGCAGAAAATGGCACAGTGCGGCAAATATGACGCGGTCATTTGTCTTGGTGCTGTCATTCGTGGTGCGACTTCGCATTATGACCTGGTTTGTAACGAAGCAGCCAAGGGTATCGCGCATGTTTCTCTTGAAAGTGGCGTGCCAGTTATGTTCGGCATCGTTACCACTGACACAATCGAGCAAGCTATCGAGCGAGCGGGTACCAAAGCTGGCAATAAGGGCTTTGATTGCGCTGTAGGTGCCATCGAGATGGTGAATCTCATCCGCGCGATAGGTTAGAGAGCCAGTTCTCTCAGTAGAGATCAGAAGCTTTTTTTGTGATTCGATACTGAAGCTAAACGAAGTATCTTTTACACTGAAGCAGTGCATATAAGCAAGGGGACAGTATTTTTTGATTTCGATGGGACGCTTCACGATAGTATGAAGCTCTATGGTTCTGCGCTGCGTAAAACCTACGAATGGCTCGTCGATCAGGGGGTCGTCGAGCCACGCGAGTTGTCAGACGAAGAGATTTCTCGCTGGCTTGGTTGGCAAGTCGAAGATATGTGGACAACGTTCGTTCCTGGTATCGAAGAGCAGACTTGGAAACGCGCTTCGAAGATGGTGGGCGATACGATGCGTGAGCTTCTTATGCAAGGCAAAGGTGCGCTTTTCGAGGGTGTGGACGAGATGCTCAATGAATTACGCACCCAAGGCTTTGATCTTGTATTTCTTTCGAATTGCGGAAGATCCTATTGCGATGACTACTTGCGCGAATTCGGCATTGATCATCTTTTTGCCGCAACATACTGCGCCGCTGAGTTCGGCTTCATTCCGAAATGGCAGATCTACCAGCTCGTTGCTGATCAACATCCGAAGCCGCACATCATGGTGGGGGATCGTTTTCATGATATGGAGGTCGCAGAGCATGCAGGCATCCTTTCGATCGGATGCGCGTATGGCTATGGTGAACTTTCCGAGCTCAAGGCAGCAACGGTGGTTGTCGATTCGCCTGGCCAGATCGTGCAGGCTATCCAAAAGATAAGGCTTTAGGATGCTTGTGCCAGAGTCAAAGCAGAGCTTTATTCATTGATCTCATGCGCTAGCGCCAGCACTGATAGTCGTACTGCTCCTGAAGGCGAATGTTTGGTAGATCGCGCGGAATATCTTTACCCATAGAAAAGAAGCCAAGTTCAACAAGCTCGCGCGCATTCGCCTCGTAATCGTCGGCCGAAGTTTGATTGTAGGCACGCTGCTCCTCGCTGATCGGCCCTTTTACCTTTGCTGGAACACCGAGCACTAATGAGCCATCGGGAACCTGCATGCCTTTTGGCACTACTGCGCCCGCGCCAATAACGCACTCTCTACTCACGACCGCACCGTCCAGTATGACCGAGCCCATGCCAACGATAGTGTTGTCGCCGATGGTTGCACAGTGAACGATCGCATTATGTCCAACGGTCACGTTGTCGCCGATCGTGCAGGGTAGACCGAAGTCAACGTGAAGCACACAATTCTCTTGAATATTGCTGTTCTTGCCGATCGTGATAGGGGCACGAGCACCGGGGAACACTGAAGAATGCTCACCGATCTTAACGTCGCCCAATAGCGTGCAGTTTTGAGCGATGTAGCAATTCGGATCGAGTTTCACGTCGTTCAGCTTCATGGTAACTCCTTCTCAAAATGCTCTATAAAAAGGATCCTTCATGAAGATACTCCACTTTGTTGAGGCTCCTTTTGTGGGAGTATCTTTTTTTATTATATTCACTTGCTTTGGTTTGATATCTATTTCGAAACATGAATGTTTACAGGATGTTCGATGTGCAGGCTGCGCAGTAAAATCGTTAAAAATTGCATCGTATTTTCGCTTGTAAGTACAAAAAGAGGCATTTTCAGTCCAAAACGGGCCGAAATGCCTCTCTGATTTTTTCTACAATCATAAAACCCCAGCTCGCAGTTTTCAGATGATAGGTTGACCGTGCTTACGACCGAAAATCTCAAGCAAAAATATCCGGTATCGCTGCATGAGAAGGATGGGATTCACTGAGAAGGATGGGATTCACTGAGAAGGGTGAGATTCACTGAGAAGAGTGAAGCCTGCGAGCTGATACACAAGTGCAGATAACTCACAGGCTTCACGCAAAGTTGTAAGTTGCAGGAACTAGTCTTCGAGCAGCTTTTCGACGGCAGCAAGCTTCACGCAGGTAACGAATACCTTCATCGCCTGGTCGAGCTCTTCGAGCGGGGGAAGGGTAGGGGCGATGCGAATGTTGGAATCCGCAGGATCATTCTTGTAAGGATAGGTTGCACCAGCACCTGTCATAGTTACACCAGCGTCCTTCGCGAGCGAGACGATGCGCTTTGCTGTGCCTTCAGGTGCATCGAACGAGATAAAGTAGCCACCGCGTGGATTGCTCCATGAGCCACAGCCAGTTTCCTCGAGTCCATCAGAAAGCGTCTTTAACACGAGCTCGAATTTCGGGCGGATGATTGCTGCATGCTTTGCCATATGAGCCGCGATACCATCAGCATCCTTTAGGAACTCGACATGACGGAGCTGGTTGATCTTATCGTAGCCGATAGTCTGTACGCCAAGGTGCGCCTTGATATCTGCAATATTCTCGGAGCTCGCAGCCATAGCTGCTACACCTGCGCCTGGCAGAGTTACTTTCGAAGTCGATCCGAACTTGAAATAGCGATTCGGTTGGTCAGCTTCAATGCATGCTTGAGCGATATCGAGTAGCTGATCCTGTTCGGCAATGTCATCATAGAGATGATGTACGGCATAGGCATTATCCCAAAAGATTCGGAAATCTTCAGCAGCAGTTGGCATAGAGGCCAATGCACGTACCACTTCATCAGAATAGGTGGCTCCACCTGGATTCGAGTATTTTGGCACGCACCAGATACCCTTCACGCTTGCATCGTTTGCCACCAGATCGCGGACCACATCCATATCGGGGCCATCTTCGCCCATCGGCACGGGGATCATCTTGATGCCGAATGCTTCGGTCACACCGAAATGACGGTCATACCCAGGAACGGGGCAGAGGAATTTCACCTCATCAAGCTCGCTCCAAGGCTTTGCGCCGAGCGTGCCGAATACCCAGCAACGCATCACGGTATCGTACATGATATTCAAGCTTGAGTTGCCAAATACGATTACATTTTCTGGATCATCGTCCAGCACGGAGGCCATCAATGCCTTTGCTTCAGGAATACCGTCGAGGATACCGTAATTGCGAAGATCAGTTCCGTCTTGGTCGACGCAGTCGGATTGAGAGGAAATGACATCGAGCATCGGCATGGACAGATCGAGCTGATCTTGTGCCGGTTTGCCACGCGCCATGTTCAAAGACAGGTTCAGCGCGCAGTATTCGTCGTATTCTTTTTGCAGCGCCTCTTTAAGGCTGAGTAGTTCCTCGCGTGTCATTTCTTCGTAGGTCGACATGCCTTTTCCTTTCGTATTACGTCCCACATGCAGAATTTAACATGTGCAAACACATCTTATAGGCGATGCTTAGAGTATAATCCGCTGCGGTGAATTTCCAAAGGATAACTGCTGAATAAAAGAAAGAGAGATACATGATTACGGGTGATTTTTGGGTATTGTTCGCAATGCTGCTCTACTTCATCGTGGTGGTCATCATCGGCTTCATTTATGCAAAGAAGTCGAACCGCTCCACTGAAGAATACTTTTTGGGCGGCCGAAGCTTAGGTCCGTGGCTTACCGCGCTGTCTGCTGAAGCCTCAGATATGTCAGGCTATTTGCTCATGGGTCTGCCGGGTCTTGCTTATTTCTGCGGCGCCAACGAGGCGGTCTGGACAGCGGTCGGTCTTGCTATTGGCACTTACTTGAACTGGAAGTTTGTAGCAAAACGTCTGCGCAAGTACTCCGAGGTGGCAGGTAATGCCATCACTATTCCCGACTTCTTCTCAAATCGTTTTCACGACAAAAAGCACATTCTCATGACTATCGCGGCAGTCATCATCTTGCTTTTCTTTAGTATCTATGTGGGCTCATGCTTTGTGACATGTGGCAAGCTCTTCGCTACATTGTTCGGGCTTGATTACGCCACTATGATGGTTCTCGGTGCGCTTGTCGTCTTTCTTTACACCTTCGTTGGTGGCTATCTCGCAGTCTCTACAACCGACCTTATCCAGGGTACGATCATGATCTGCGCTCTGGTCATCGTGTTCGTCGGGTCGGTCGCTTCTGCTGGTGGTGTTGAAAACACAGTTGCATTCTTGCAATCTTTACCCGGCTTTCTTGATGGCACGCAGCAAGCAGTGCCGATCGTTGATACGAACGGCAATCAACTCATTGTCGATGGCCTACCTGCATTCGGCGAGCCTACTGAATATGGCATCATCGCGATCATTTCCTGTTTAGCGTGGGGTCTTGGCTATTTCGGCATGCCTCAGGTGCTCGTGCGTTTTATGTCAGTGAAGAACTCCGACGAGATCAAGAAATCACGCATTATTGCAGTGGTTTGGGTTATCATCTCGCTTTTCTGTGCAGTCGCTATTGGCTTGATAGGCAGAGCAGTTATGCCAACGGAATTCCTTACGAATTCTGCAGCTGAGAACATCTTTATCGTACTCGCTCAGATGCTCTTGCCTTCCTTCATGTGTGGTTTGGTGGTTTCGGGCATCTTTGCAGCCGCTATGTCCTCATCCTCTTCTTATCTGCTTATTTCTGGATCGGCGGTAGCAGAAAACATCTTCCGTGGTCTTATCAAGAAGAATGCGACTGATGCGCAAGTCATGATCGTGGCACGTATTACACTCGTTGTCATTTTGCTCTTTGGTATCTTCATTGCTATCGACGAGAACTCGATCATCTTCCAGGTCGTTTCATATGCTTGGGCTGGTTTCGGCGCTGCATTTGGTCCGCTCATGCTGCTTGCGCTGTATTGGAAACGCACGAATCTTCCTGGCGCGATCGCAGGCATGCTTACAGGCGCGATCGGTGTTGTGGTTTGGCATGAGCTCATCAAGCCGCTTGGTGGCATCTTCGCGGTCTACGAACTGCTGCCATGCTTTATCCTGAGCTTCATTGTTATCATCGTTGTGTCTAAGCTCACAGCAAAGCCGTCGAAGGAGATCGAAGAAGAATTCGATTCCTATATGCAGGCGGATTGCTAGGGGAGGCTTGTTGCCTCATTTGAGGAACTTTTGATGGAAGCAATTCTGCTCGGTGGTGGCGTGCAAGAACTATGTTCGAGACGGAGGTGCTTCTATTTAGCAGTCTTGCCTAGACAGTTTTGTTTAAAGCCAAACACGGGCAACCCTCTCTAAAGAGCTTTACATTTTAATAAGTGAAGAATGCGATAACGACCCGATCATTTGATCGGGTCGTTTGTTGAGCTCAATGTTGCCCTCATGTCGCGTATCGTTTTCTGTTTCGTACTGACCTTGCGTGAGTGCATCGCTCTTGTGTTTCGTGTTTCTATCGCATTATGTTTCTCTCTTATGCTTAGCTGTGCTTGTTTTCGGTGATCATCTAGTCGTTTTGCAGCAAAGACTCAGTTTTTTTGCAGCAGTTTTGCGTTTATATGCACAAACCTCGCGTTTAGAGGGACTGTAAAGCAAGTTTTCTCCAGATCAGCATTGCTTGTTTTGCAAAACACCAGTTCAGATTTTATTAGTAGGTTTTTGATGTGTATACAACCGCAGATCCCTTGCAAAAAAAAATGCTCTTTCGCTGCAAAAGGAGCCCAAAGAGTCTTTTGGTTTTGAGGTAAAACAACTGTGTCAGGTACCATGTTGGACGTGATATCGGGCATGCGGATCAGGGGCGCTCCATGGGGTGTTTCATGCTCGAACCGTTTGTCGAAAATTCGTGCATAATTTTTTGCTGAATTGAGGATGAAAAACCAGCCCAGGCCTGCAATGATGACTTTGAAGACCTCTCGTTCAACTGTGTGAAATGCGCTGTGAACTGGAGAAATACACGTTATAAGCTTGATCACATATAGGAAGAGCGTAGACACGCACGGGGGCGTGGTAAGTGTTGACATAAAACTTTTCCTCACCTATTATTCTTTTGCTCGATTGAACCGAGCTGGTTCATTTGAGCAGGCAGCTTGAAAATTACACATGATACAAGCGAAATTATGGAAGTGTACCAAAGCGGTCAAATGGGACGGGCTGTAAACCCGTTGGCTCAGCCTTCCAAGGTTCGAATCCTTGCACTTCCACCATTTTGCCCACATAGCTCAGCCGGTAGAGCACTTCGTTGGTAACGAAGAGGTCAGCAGTTCAAGTCTGCTTGTGGGCACCAGTTTTGGCGGTGTAGCTCAGGTGGTCAGAGCACACGGTTCATACCCGTGGCGTCACTGGTTCGAATCCAGTCACCGCTACCAAATTCATTCGCTTACATCCCGTAAGCTTTTTGTAAATTCCTACATCAACCTTTTAAGGAGGACGGAATGGCTAAAGAAAAGTTCGAGCGTACTAAGCCACATGTCAACATCGGTACCATCGGTCACGTTGACCACGGCAAGACCACGCTGACTGCGGCAATTTCTAAGACCCTTTCTTCGAATGATGGTTCTCATGGTTCTGCAACTGCAGACTTCACCGCATTCGAAGACATCGATAAGGCTCCTGAAGAGCGTGAGCGTGGTATTACCATCTCCATCGCTCATATCGAGTACGAAACTGACACCCGTCACTATGCACACGTCGACTGCCCGGGCCATGCTGACTACGTCAAGAACATGATCACCGGTGCTGCTCAGATGGACGGCGCTATCCTTGTTATCGCTGCTACTGACGGTCCTATGGCTCAGACTCGTGAGCACATTCTTCTCGCTCGTCAGGTCGGCGTTCCTTACATCGTCGTATTCCTGAACAAGTGCGACATGGTCGACGACGAAGAGCTCCTCGAGCTCGTTGAGATGGAAGTTCGTGAACTTCTCTCCTCTTATGAGTTCCCTGGAGATGACACCCCGATCATTCGTGGTTCTGCTCTCAAGGCTCTCGAAGGCGATGCTGCATATCAGGACAAGATCTGGGAGCTCATGGACGCTGTTGACAGCTACATCCCGACCCCAGAGCGCGATGTCGACAAGCCATTCCTTATGGCTGTTGAAGACACCATGACCATCACCGGTCGTGGTACGGTTGCTACTGGTCGTGTTGAGCGTGGCGTTCTTCATGTCAACGACGAACTCGAGATCGTTGGTATCAAGGAAACCGAGAAGACCGTTTGCACGGGCATCGAGATGTTCCGCAAGCTTCTCGACGAGGCTCAGGCTGGCGACAACATCGGTTGTCTTCTCCGTGGCGTTAAGCGTGAAGATATTGTCCGCGGTCAGGTTCTTTGCAAGCCAGGCTCTGTTACTCCTCACACCGAGTTCGAGGGTCAGGTTTACATCCTCACCAAGGAAGAAGGCGGCCGTCACACCCCATTCTTCGATGGCTATCGTCCTCAGTTCTACTTCCGCACCACCGACGTTACTGGTGTTGCACACCTTCCTGAGGGAACCGAAATGGTTATGCCTGGCGATAATGTTGAGCTCCGTGGCGAACTCATTCATCCGATCGCTATGGAAGAAGGCCTTCGCTTCGCTATCCGCGAGGGTGGCCGTACCGTTGGCTCCGGTCGTGTTACCAAGATCATCAAATAGCACGAACCTTTGCTAGAATGTTTGGCTAGGCCCGCTTAGGCGGGCCTAGCTATCCGTAAGTTCATGTGTAAACACAAGCGCACGAATAAAAATTAAAGGAGAATTCATGCGTACGTTGGTCACTTTGGCATGCACTGAATGCAAGCGCCGTAACTATACGACCAAGAAAAACAAGCAGAATAATCCTGATCGTATTGAGTTCAAGAAATATTGCAAATGGTGTGGTCATCACACTATGCATAAGGAAACTCGCTAGATCAGGGAGTTTAGAGTAGGCGTAACATAGGCCAGTAGCTCCAATTGGTAGAGCGGCGGTCTCCAAAACCGCATGTTGGGGGTTCGAGTCCCTCCTGGCCTGCCAGCTTGTTCAATGAGCAGCTTCTTAGCTGCTTGTTTGGCGTTATAGACTGTTGGATTTCCAGATCAGGAAGTTGTATGGCAAAGAAGTCGAAAACACAAAAGGCGAAAGCTTCTGCGAAGAAGGCAGCTAAGAAGGTCGCGCAAGAGCGTGAGATTGATGTAGTTGTCGAGGAAGAGCCTAAAAAGAAGGGTCTTCTCGCGAAGAAGGAAGCCAAGAAGAAGGAAAAAGAAAAGCAAGAGGCCCTGCAGGACTATCAGATCAAGCAGGAAGAAGCGAAGCCGAAGAAGCGCCGCTTCCAGTTCTTCTTCGATGTTCGCGCTGAAATGCGTCGCGTTACCTGGCCAAGCCGTCAGGATGTTATGCAGTGGACAGGCGTTGTCATCGTTGCTTTGCTGTTCTTCGGCGTCTTCACCCTTATCCTTGACGATTGGATCGTCACTCCGCTTCTGTTTGCCATCTCTAGTTTGGGAGCATAGGTCCTATGAGCAAAAAATGGTATGTCTTGCACACCTATTCAGGCTATGAGAATAAAGTGAAGAAAAGCCTTGAGACCCGTATTGAAAGCCTTGGTCTCGAAGATCGCGTCTTCGCTATCGAGATTCCTACCGAATCGGTCACCGAGATCAAAGAGGGCGGCCGCAGGGTAGAGACCGAAAAGAAAGTTCTTCCTGGTTACGTTCTGGTCCGTATGGATCTTGATGATCGTAGCTGGGCTGCAGTGCGCAATACTCCCGGTGTTACTGGGTTTGTTGGAAGTCAGGGTAATCCTGAGCCTCTTACGCGTGAGGAATATAACAAGATCATGAAGCGTACGAGCCGCGAAGCACCAAAGAAGACCTCTACGATCCTCGAAGTAGGAGATGCTGTTAAGGTTGTTTCTGGCCCAATGGCAGAATTCGACGGTGTCGTTGCTGAGGTATCGCCCGAATCGGGCAAGGTTAAGGTTCTGGTCACTATTTTTGGACGTGAAACTCCTGTTGAGTTGTCCTTCGATCAGGTGGCGAGGATCTAGTACTACACCTACTTATTAAGCTGTTAACAATGCGTCGATGTGCCTGTGTGTGGACAGGGCTTCTCACTGAAACGCTTATCATATATGGAAATGAAATCATTCAGTTGAAAGGACACTGAAGTGGCTGCAAAAAATGTAACGGGCTTTGTTAAGCTCCAGATTCCTGCTGGTGGCGCGAATCCTGCACCTCCTGTAGGCCCTGCATTGGGTGCACAGGGTGTTAACATCATGCAGTTCTGCCAGGCTTTCAATGCCGCAACGCAGGACAAAGCTGGTACTATCATCCCAGTTGAGATCACGGTTTACGAAGATAAGACCTTCGACTTTGTATGCAAGACTCCGCCCGCTGCCTTCCTTATCAAGGAGAAGCTTGGCATCAAGAGTGGTTCTGGCATTCCTCAACTGCGTAAGGTCGGCGAGCTATCGCTCGATCAGTTGCGCGAGATTGCAGAGATCAAGATGCCCGATCTTAATGCAAATACGATCGAGGCTGCGATGGAGATTATCGCAGGTACTGCTCGTTCGATGGGTGTCAATATCGAAGGTCGCGCACCTAAGAAGGAATACGTCGTCACCCGTCGCCTTAAGGCCATCCTTGATGGCGAAGGCGCATCGGCTGAATAAGTTAGACAATGCGCATCACGAAGTATGCGCAGGAAAGTGGCAGAGATATCTCGCTATGACCACGAAAGGATTATGATCAATGGGAAAGAAATTTGAAGCAGCGCAGGCGCAGGTCACCGAAGATCTGTATGCTCCGCTTGAAGCACTCGCACTCGTGAAGGATATCGCATTCGCTGATTTTGATGAGACTGTTGAAATGCATGTCCGTCTTGGAATCGATACACGTCAGGCTGACCAGCAACTTCGTGGCACGGTAAGCTTGCCTAATGGTTCGGGTAAAACGGTTCGTGTTGCAGTTTTTGCTGAAGGCGATGCTGCACGCGCGGCAGAAGAAGCAGGCGCTGACATCGTTGGCTCTGATGACCTTATCGCCGACATTCAGGGTGGCAAGATCGATTTTGACGCAACTGTTGCAACGCCAGAGATGATGGCAAAGGTCGGACGCCTTGGTCGCATCTTGGGCACGCGCGGTCTTATGCCTAACCCAAAACTTGGTACGGTCACTCCTGATGTTGCGAAAGCAGTGAAGGAGCTCAAAGGTGGCCGTGTTGAATATCGCGCTGACCGCTACGGTATTTGCCATGTTGTCATTGGCAAGGTTAGCTTCACTCCTGAACAGCTCGCAGAGAATTACGGTACGGTCTTTGATGAGATTCTTCGTATGAAGCCAGCTGCCGCCAAAGGTAAATATGTGAAGTCGGTTACGGTTACTTCCTCTATGGGTCCTGGTGTTCCTGTTGACGGTACGGTGAATCGCGCTTACGCTACACCTGCTGAATAGATTCATTACCATAATGACTTCGAAAAGCCTCCATTCATTGGGGGCTTTTCTCTTTTGCAGATAAACGAGAGTATAATATTAAAGTTGGTTACCTCAATATTCTGGGGATAACTGTCTGGAAATGCACGACCAGTAGGGAGAAGCGCGTGAGCGAGAAAACCGAGAACATCAAAGAAACCGCCCAACAGGCTATCGAATCGCCTGAGACCATGAAAACGCTCATCACAGAGCTTTCCGGCTCTTCACGCCGCGCCCGCCAGAATGCTGCTGCAGTATTTGCGCAGGTTGCCAAAGTCGATCCTGATGCGCTCATTCCTTATCTTGATGAATTCATCGATGCCCTCAAGAAGCCTGAAGCGCAGACGCGTTGGGAAAGTCTTGAGGTTCTGACTGCACTTGTTCCCCTTGCTTCAAAGAGCTGTGATAAAGCACTACCCGATGCAGAGACGGCTCTTTTTGATGAAGAGAGCGGTTTCGTACGCTTAGCTGCTGTCCGTTTTCTCTGCAAACTCGGTGCAACTACTGAAAATCGCTCCGAAAAAGTCTGGCCGTTGCTTGATGAGGCTATTCAGTGTTATCACGGTGATTACGAATATCAGGACATGCTTATTGCGCTCATCGGATTTTCCGAGGGCAAGATCTCGCAGAATGCGAAAGATGGGCTGAAAGAGCGCATGGCATTCGATGCAGAGAAATCAAAGGGCGCGCTGAAGCGTCGTAGCCAGCAGATCATCGACAATGTCAAGTAATAGCGAATAGAGCGCACCTACTGCGGCGTTTATTCTGCCGTCGTTTTTCTCGTGCGCCTGTGCTTGTTGATTGCATAAATCCTCGTACGACAAGGAGAGTCATACATGGCAAAACATACGGTCACGCTCATTCCGGGCGATGGTATTGGTACAGAAACCACTGCAGCTATGCAGCGTGTGGTTGCTGCAGCAGGGGCAGATATCGAATGGGAGATCGCCGAAGCAGGTGCTCATCTCATGGAAGAGTATGGCACGCCACTACCACAATCGACTATTGATGCGGTTCGCAAGAACAAAGTTGCTATCAAAGGACCGGTCACCACGCCAGTTGGCACCGGTTTTCGCAGTGTGAACGTTGCGCTTCGCCAGGCACTCGACTTGAACGTATGCCTGCGCCCTGTGCTCTCTATTCCTGGCGCAGGCGGGCGTTATGAAGATGTTGATCTCATCATCGTACGTGAAAACTCTGAAGATCTTTACGCTGGCATCGAATTCGAAGAGGGAACACCTGATGCACTTGATCTTATCGAGTTCATTAAAGAGAAAGGTGCAGGTACCATTCGTAAGGATTCCGGTATCTCCATCAAGCCAATCTCGAAGACCGCATCGCGCAATATCGTGGAGTATGCGTTCGATTATGCCGAGAAGCAGGGCTACAAGAAAGTTACTGCCGCGCATAAAGCAAACATCATGAAACACTCTGATGGTCTGTTTTTAGCTGTTGCGCGTGAGGTCGCCGAAGAGCATCCCTCCATTGAGTTTAGCGATAACATTATTGACGCGTTTTGCATGAATATCGTTATGGATCCCTCGCAATTTGAGGTCATCGTCTTCCCGAATCTTTATGGCGACATTGCAAGCGATCTTTGTGCTGGCTTGGTTGGCGGTCTCGGTATTGCTCCAGGCGCTAATATCGGTCCTGAGTATGCGATCTTTGAAGCGGTCCATGGTTCTGCACCTGATATTGCAGGTAAAGATATCTGTAACCCTACAGCTGAGATTCTTTCTGCAGCAATGATGCTCGATCATCTGGGCGAACTCGATATCGCACGTAAGATTCGCGATGCAGTTCGTACCGTCTATGCTGAAGGTGAGGTGCTCACAGCTGATATTCGTAAAGCAACAAGCTCGAATGCGCTCGCTGCAACTTGCACCGAGTTCACCAATGAAGTTGTTCGCGTCCTGCAAGCTTGATCTCGCAAGCGATTAGTTCATCTACAAAAGAAGGAGCATGCATGAATAACCGCGCAGCTATCCTCAAGGTTGGCACAAAAGAGTACACGTACTATCCCGTGTCGCAGGTCGAGGGTCACGCCTCGCTTCCATATTCTCTTACTGTGCTCTTGGAGAATATCCTTCGCAATGCACGCACTGACGAAGAAGCGCGTATTCTCTCTCAGCGTCTTGTTGAGGCAGGTACGAAGGGGGTGACTGGTGAAGAGATCGAGTTCAGCCCCGCACGTGTCCTCTTTCAAGACTTTACGGGTGTTCCTGTCTTTGTTGACTTTGCGGTCATGCGTGAAGCTTGTGCGGAATTGGGCGGTGATCCAAAGAACATCAATCCACAGATTCCCTGCGATTTGGTTATCGATCACTCGGTCATTGCTGACGAATCAGGCTGCGCAGCTGCTCTTGCACAGAACATGGAGCTTGAGTTCGAGCGCAACAAGGAACGCTACGACTTCTTGAAATGGTCACAGGAATCCTTTCAGAACGTACGCATCGTGCCGCCTGGATCGGGTATCTGCCATCAGCTCAATATAGAGCGCTTCGCTAGCGTAGTTATGACACGTGAAGAGGCGCATCAGAGCATTGCTTACTTCGATACGCTTGTTGGCACCGACTCGCATACACCTACTGCTAACGGTATTGGCGTGCTTGGATGGGGTGTTGGCGGCATTGAGGCTGAAGCCGCAGCGCTTGGTCAGCCCATCACTACGCTTGTACCACGTGTTATTGGCGTGAATCTGGTCGGCAAGTTGCCCGAACATGTCTCTGCGATGGATCTTTCGCTCACGTTCGCACAGATGCTGCGCGCTGAAGGTGTGGTTGGTTGTTTTGTCGAGGTGTTTGGTGAAGGTGTTCAGAGCCTCTCAGCAACCCAGCGAGCTTGTGTCTCGAACATGACACCGGAATACGGCTCAACCTGTACGCTTTTCCCTGTTGACGAGAAGACGCTTGATTATCTGGCGCTCACAGGTCGTAGTGAAGAGCAGATCGCGCTTGTGGAAGCCTATGCGAAGGAGCAAGGTTTCTGGGGATATGCGGATGCAGCACCACGCACATACTCCAAGATTCTCACGCTCGATCTTTCGACAATCGAGCGCAATCTTGCAGGCCCTTCACGCCCGCATGATCGCATTGCGTTTTCTAAGGCATACGATGCATTTCATTCTATTTGTTCAGATCGTGGACTTGATCTTGATGACACGATCGAGATCGATATTGCTGGAGAAAAGCATGATCTCACGCACGGTGCGCTTGCTATTGCGGCGGTCACTAGTTGTACGACAGCAACGGATGCATCCATGATGCTGGCTGCAGGTATTCTTGCGCGCAATGCAGCTGCGAATGGTCTTAAGCCACAGCCGTGGGTAAAGTGCATCATGGCACCAGGTAGCCGTGCTACTGAAGATATTCTTGCCGCGGCAGGCCTGATCGAAGGCCTTCAAGATTTGGGATTCTATACGTGCGGTTTCGGCTGTATGAGCTGTATCGGTAATTCGGGCCCGGTCTATCCGCAGATGCACGACATTGCCGACAAGATCGAACTTGCTAGCATTCTGTCGGGCAACCGAAACTTCGACGGGCGTATCTCTCCTGATGTTTCGCAGAATTATCTGTGCGCTCCTGCGCTCGTTATTGCATATTCGCTCGTTGGCACGATGGATTTTGATTTCGAAACCATGCCTATCGGTACGAATGCAGAGGGTAGAGAAGTGTTCCTGCGCGACATTTGGCCTGACGATAAGGAAGTCGCCGACCTGCTTGCTTCATGTTGCACAAAGCAGACATTTGATGAATCTGCAGCCGATCTTTTCACGGGTGATGAGAAATGGCAGTCGCTTGGTAAGGAAGCGAGCGATACGTTTGCATGGGATCCTGACTCCACTTACGTGCGTCGCGCGCCATACTTCAACGGTATGCCAAAGACCCCCGAAGCACCTGCGCAGATCAAGGACGCTCGTGCGCTGCTGAATCTGGGTGATTTCATCACCACCGACCATATTTCTCCTGCGGGCGCGATCGCGCTCGATTCGCCCGCTGCTCGTTACCTTGAGGAGCATGGTGTTGTGCCTGCGGACTTCAACACCTATGGTGCACGTCGTGGTAATCATGAGGTCATGATGCGAGGTACATTTGCAAACGTGAAGCTGATGAATAAGCTTGCTGAAGGCAAGAAGGGTGGTTGGACCAAAGACTTCTTGGACGATGGGATCAAAGCTGTTTGGGATGCTGCAGAGCACTACATAAATAATAAGACCCAGCTTGTTGTACTAGCGGGCAAGATGTATGGCAGTGGCTCCTCGCGCGATTGGGCTGCAAAAGGTCCGATGCTGCAGGGTGTTCGCGCTGCGTTCGCTGAAAGTTTCGAACGCATCCATCGCTCGAACCTGATCGGCATGGGTATCCTGCCTCTGCAATTCGAAGAGGGTCAAAGCGTTGAATCACTCGGTCTTGATGGCTCTGAAACATTTACCATCGCACCAATCGACTTCTCGGCAGGCCTTCCTGATCCTGCTGTCGTTCGCGTTGAAGCAGCGAAGAGTTCGGGGCAGACCATTGAGTTTAATATGGTCGTACGCATAGATACCCCGACCGAGGGCGAGTATTACTTCAATGGAGGCATTTTGCAGTATGTCCTTCGTTCTTTGGCGTAAAGGAAACAATGACTTCATCGGTCGTTGAAAAACTTGGTCAGATCATTCAGAAGCAGACGCTTACGTCGCCAGAATCGGCGCGTAGACTGCTCATGGCTACCTATTCCTGGGTTCATCTTGCAGGAAAGTTTCCTCGGCCGCTTTCCGTTCGGGCAGCGACCGAGCGCGTGAACGGTGGTATCGCTGGCACGATCGTCGATTCGTTCCGTTATCCTGAAAACGCAGTTATGGTCAACATCTTCATGCCATGCGAGATCATTCATGCGATGGGTCTTGTCCCGATGTTTCCCGAAGGTTTATCGGCCTATATCGCCAATACAGCGTGCGAGGAAGTGTTCGTCGAGGCATCGGAAGCTCACGACATTGCCGAGACGTTCTGTTCATATCATAAGCTCATGATAGGGGTTGCGGAAACAGGAGTAATGCCCAAACCGCTCATGATTGCGAACACAACGCTTATCTGCGATGCGAATCAGCTCTCTTTTCCACGTCTCGCGAACTTCTACGATGTGCCTCACTATGTTATCGATGTTCCGAACGCGGCCGATAACGATGCGATCGCTTATGTAACCGATCAGCTCTATGAACTTGCAGCAATGCTCGAAGATCTTTCACATCGCAGACTCGATGCGCTTGCGTTGCGCGAGACCATGGTGAATTCACGTAAGACCATCGAGACCTATCAGCGCGCGCTCGCGTTGCGCGGTAAGGTCAGCCTCGATACCACTATGACCAGCGAACTCTGTGCTATGATCTCGACCCATATCATGCTTGGACGTCCTGAGGCGTTGCAGTTCATGGAAGAGATACTCAAAGCGAGCGAGCGTGCGCTACCTGCAGGTCGTAATGAAAAGATTCGTCTTTTTTGGATCCATACGCTTCCAAATTGGCAAGACTCTATGCGTGAGATTCTTGATGCGGCTCCTGGTTGCGAGCTGGTGGGTACCGATATTGCTGTTGAATCGATAGAACTTCCTGATCCCGATCATCCTTTCGAGAGCATGGCACGTCGTTTGGTGTGTGGCTCTATGAACGGACCTGCGAAGCACCGTCTTGCCTTAGCGCTTGAGCAAGCGCGTAATGCTCATGCCGATGGTGTAGTGGTATTTTGCCACTGGGGTTGCAAGCAGACGCTTGGCATCTCTCAGCTTGCAAAGCATTATTTCGAGCAGCATGGCTTGCCTACGCTCGTGTTAGATGGCGATGGATGCGATTCTCGCAACGTAGCAGACGGCCAGATGGTCACGCGCATGAATGCCTTTATCGAGCAGTTAGAAGCGTTGCGCGCATGATCCATTACAGCTGCAAATATGCCCCTATCGAACTTTTCGCAGCATTTGGGCACGATGTAGTGCTGCTTGATGCTGAGGAAGAGAATTTCGAGCGTGCCGAGTCGCTCACGCACGCGAATCTTTGTTGTCATGCGAAGTCGCTCATTCAGCAAAGCCTCGATAAGAGCGAGGTCCTTATCATGGACTGCTGCGATTCACTGCGGCGCGTTTATGATGTACTCGATTTTGAAGGGAATCAGAAGCATCTCTATATGCTCGATCTTCCGCACGAGAACAATGGATGCGCGCGCGAATTGTTTGCAAGTGCGATCATTGCGCTGGCTCGTGATCTGGAAGCTTCGAGTGGCAAGCCCTTCGATAAAGAACGCTTCTTCGCCGCTTGTGCAGAAGCTACCTGGGAATTTCCTCATGAAGATTTCATCGCGCTCTTAGGTGGTCGTGTCAGCCCGCAACTTCAGCGCTCGATCGATGAAGGGATGAGTCTTGCCGTTGTCAATCTGACGTGTTGTGGTAGTCGCAGTCTTGAAGCGTTGCCTGAAAATGCACATGATCTCGACTTCGAGCAGCTTATGGAATGGTATGCTTATGCGCTTTTGCGTCAAGTACCATGTATGCGCATGACCGATGTGAGCGGTCGTCGTGTGCTATTTGAGAACCCTCATTTAAAGGGCATCATCTACAACACAGTGAAATTCTGTGATTTCTATAGCTTTGACTATGCGATGCTCAAGGATGCGACTGCACTGCCGATGCTCAAGATCGAATCAGATTATATGCCTATGGCATCAGGTCAACTCTCTACGCGCCTCGAGGCATTCTCGGAGAGCATGGGTCTTGCCACAAGACAGAGAAAAGAGAAAGCGATCATTATGCAAGGAAAGTATTTCGCCGGAATCGATAGTGGTTCTACCACGACGAATATGGTTGTTCTCGATGCAGAAGGAACAATAGTTGCAAGTGCGATCGTGCGTACCGGTCCAAAAGCAGAACGTGGCGCGCGCGAGGCGCTCGAAGCAGTATGCGATCAGCTCGATGCTGCGCAGGAAGATTTCGCGGCTATTATGGCTACCGGATACGGTCGTGATAATATTCCGTTTGCAACAGACACCAAGACCGAGATCAGCTGTCATGCTCATGGTGCACATTACCTTAACCCCGCGATCCGCACTATCGTCGATATAGGCGGACAAGATAGCAAGGTCATCTGTCTCGATGAGACAGGCGAGGTCTCGAATTTCATCATGAATGATAAGTGTGCTGCTGGTACAGGTCGTTTTCTTGAGATGATGGCCCGCTCGCTCGAGCTCGATATGGACGAGATGTCGACACGTGGTCTTGATTGGAAGTGCGATCTTACTATTTCTAGTATGTGTTCTGTTTTTGCGGAATCGGAAGTCATCTCACTCATTGCTGACAATCACTCTGATAATGATATCGTGCATGGACTAAATAAGTCCATCGCATCGAAGACCGCATCAATGGTGAAGCGTGCACGTGGCATAGCGCCCTTCATGATGACGGGCGGTGTTGCACGTAATACAGGTGTCGTGCAGGAACTCGAATCACGTCTAGGTGATTCGCTCTTCATCACCGAATCACCTGATCTCTGTGGTGCTCTGGGAGCAGCACGCTATGCATGGGAAGAACGATAGTAAGGAGTCACTTCGTGAGCGACCCCAAACAGCAAGGACCGGTCAACTGGTCTGATTTCATCAAACAGGCGCAAGAATCAGGCGGTGGCCTCGGTGCCGATTTCAATAAGATCAAATCGCGTTTCTCGCACTTAAAGAAGCGCACGATCATCATAGCGATCATTGTGGCCCTGCTTGTCATTGCGCTTGCGTATTGGTGGTTCCATCCGCCCATCAACATCCATAGCATTGATCTTTGGGGCTTTCTTATTCTTATTCTGGCGGTCGTTACGTTCGTTCTGTACGTATTCCGTCAGATCTATCAGACAGGGGTAGGCAAGCGCGAAGCAAGTCCGAAGAAAGCGAAGCTTATCACGCGCCTCATGATCATTCCTATCGCCATTGCATGCGTTGGCGCGATTGGTTGGGTTGCATCGCAATCTTTCTTCCCGGGCAATGCTGAGAAGTTCTCAACTATCCTCACTACTGAAGATGCAGATTTCGCTACCGACATTCAAGAAGTCGACTATAGCGAGATTCCTTTCATTGATAAGGATTCTGCAGTGCTGCTTGGCAATCGCACCATGGGTACCATGGCTGACTATGTTTCACAGTTCGAGATTTCGGATCTCTACTCACAGATTAACTATAAAGGCCAACCTGTTCGTGTCAGTCCGCTTAACTACGCAGACTTTTTCAAGTGGTGGGCGAATAAAGATGGTGGTATTCCTGCTTACGTTATCGTGAATATGTCCACGCAGGATACAGAGATCGTGCGCTTAGAGAATCCGATCCGTTATTCTGATTCTGATCCGTTCTTCTACAACGTCGATCGTCATGTTCAGCTCAGCTATCCGTTCTATATGTTCGACGAGAAATCCTTCGAGATCGATGATGAGGGAAATCCGTACTGGATCTATCCGATCCAGAAGCGCACCATTGGCCTATTTGGCGGTACCACTATTTCAGGTATCGTGCTTTGCAATGCCTCGACTGGTGAATGCCAAGAGATCGCTGTTGAAGATGTGCCTGAATGGATCGACCGCGTGTATCCTGCAGAGCTGCTCATCCAACAGTACAACTGGTCAGGTGCGCTTTCGGGCGGCTGGATCAACTCATGGCTTGGCCAGAATGGAGTGAAGCAGACAACGCCTTCTACCGATGGCAAGAGCGGCTTCAACTACATCGCTAAGGACGATGATGTTTGGGTATATAGTGGCGTCACCTCTGCTACAGCAGATAACTCCATCATCGGATGCGTCATGATCAATCAACGAACAGGTGAGTCGAAGTTCTATTCGGTTGCGGGTGCGACTGAAGAATCAGCCATGCGTTCAGCTGAAGGTCAAGTGCAGCATCTCCAATATGATGCGACCTTCCCCTTGCTACTGAACGTGGATGGTCAGCCCACTTACTTCATGGCATTAAAGGACGCGGCAGGTCTTGTGAAGATGTATGCGATGGTCGACATCCAGCGCTATCAAAACGTTGCGGTTGGCGATACACTTGCAGCGACTGAAAAATCCTATGAACAACTACTCGTGAATCAGGGCATTAATGTGGGGGGATCTGATGCAACGGCTGCACCTACGGCAGGCCAAACATCAGGTACGATCGCATCGATATCACCAGTGGTCATTGATGGCAATTCGCACTATTATCTCATCCTCGATGGTCAACAAGCCATCTTCGATTGTGCGGTTGCAAGTGTTGTGGATATCGTACGTTATAAAGTAGGCGATGTGATCGTGCTCAACCATGGAGCTAGCGAAGGTAATGTGGTCGTGGTCGATTCGATCGGAGAATAGCCCTCAAAACAATTGCATTCTATGTTTTAGCATACCGCTCCCGTGAACTCTCAGCGATTATGCTTGACGGGGAATCGCGCTACTGAAATAATGATTAAGCTTCGTTGAAGCATAGGAATAACTGTTCCGCTACCCAAGACAGCAGGTACGCACGTTTAATTGCGAAAGCAGCCCGCCGAGGTGGTTTAGATGTGGCCCTTTCAGGCTCTGTCGACCCCTGCTGTCATGGACACAGGGGTCGTTTTCTTTTCAAGATTCGATCCACTCTATGGGGCGGAACCCGAGTTTTGAAAAGAAGGAGGTGTAACTGAATGCCAAGTGTAAAGAATACCGAAGCTCTCGAACAGATCAAGGCAGATCTTACGGATGTCCAGGCAGTTTGGGTGGTCGACTATCGCGGTCTTACCGTGAAGGAGTCCCAGGAACTTCGCCGCAGCATCCGCGAATCAGGTGCGATCATGAAGGTCTATAAGAATACCCTCATGCAGATCGCGCTCAAGGAAATGGATATGCCTGAGATGGATCAGATCCTTTCTGGTCCATCTGCGTTCATCTTTGCTGAAGGTGATCCGGTTGCTTCTGCAAAAGCTATTCGCGATTTCGCCAAGGAAAATGAGACGCTCGTTATCAAAGGCGGCATCATGGATGGCGGCTTTGTCGATGCTGATGCGGTCAAGAAGATCGCTTCTCTGCCATCACGCGAAGAACTCATCGCGAAACTCATCGGCTCTCTGCAGAACCCTATGTCTCAGATCGTTCGCGTGCTCAACGCTCCGGTCGAGCAGCTTGCTCGTACGATCGGTGCGATCGCAGATCAGAAGAATGCAGCCTAGAAGCTGCCTAGCCTTCGGGCTAAAAACGGCAGCTTGACGTTGCCACTTGTAATAAGAATTGCCACAAGGCAAATGAACTAAGAAGGAGTCATACAATGGCTGTAACTCGTGAAGAAATCGTAGAAGCATTGAAGGAAATGCCTGCACTCGAGCTTTCTGAGCTCGTCAAGGAACTCGAAGAAGTATTTGGCGTATCTGCTGCTGCACCTGTCATGGTTGCTGGCGCTGCAGGTGCTGCTGCTGGTGGTGACGCTGCTGGTGGAGAAGAGAAGTCTGAATTCGACGTTGTCCTCGAGGGCTTCGGCGACAACAAGATCGCTGTCATCAAGGCTGTCCGCGAGATCACTGGCCAGGGCCTGAAGGAAGCAAAGGAGCTCGTCGAGGGCGCACCTGCTACCATCCAGGAAGGCGTTGCAAAGGACAAGGCAGAGGAAATGAAGTCCGCTTTGGAAGAGGCTGGTGCTGCTGTTACCTTGAAGTAAAGCTACTTCGAAGTCTTACTCGAATCTTTTCGATTCACGCATTAAAAAAGGCTCGTCCAAAACGACGGGCCTTTTTGTTTCCTGGAGAGCGGGTAGACCGATCAAGCACGACCATGTTTGCGATCGGCGATATCGAGCAAAGTCTCATTTAGAAGCGCATAGACGTCGCGTGTGGTCCCGTCAAGGCAGTTCAGATGCTTTTCAATGGTAGTCATATCGCCACGCTCAGCAGGGCCGGTAAGCGATTCAACAACGCCATCGCTTGCGACATGTTCTGCATTGCCAAGAAAGAGGGGAGCGAGCGCACGTTCAGCATTCTCGAGCAGGAAGCCGCAGCGTACAAGTTCGTCGCATGCGCGCTGATAGAGCGCAATCACTTGGTTTGATGCAAGCACGGCGGCGGCGTGATAACGTACTTTCTCAGCAGAATCGATCACTTGAACCAGATTGCCTTCATCCTTGATCAATTGCACCATTTCATCTAGATGTGCAGCATCCCCTTCAATAGCGAAGAAAGCCTTATGTAGTTCTTGGTAGGTCTCGGTCTTGGACGGAATAGCGAAGAGGGGATGAACAGAATAGCCAAACGCTCCACGCGCTTCGCGTTCCATAAAAATATCGGATGCTAAAGCTCCGCTGCAGTGTGCAATATTTTTGCTCGCAAGATCGATTTCGCTTGCGAGGATCTTCTTCCATACTTCTGCAATTTCTCCATCGGGTACAGTGATGAACACCGTATCACACAATGGGATCAGCTCCTCGATGCGCTCAAACGCATGAGAGTTCGTAAACAGGGCAGCTTCTTTGGCTGAATCGATTGAGTTGCTGACATAGCCAATGACAGTATGATGCTTGCTCAGATACTTGCCGAGCGTTGAGCCTACCTTGCCGGCACCGATGAATCCGATATTCATACTTTCCCCTTTGTTCATATCGCTTTGTATGCGCCCCTAGCATAACGCAAAACGCCCGCACAGGTGAGCGAGCGTTTGGGGTTTGCGAGGCGTACTCGTCTTGTATGCGTTCGTATATAAACCTTATGCCAAGACAACGAAGCGAATGATCAGGTAAACACAGGCGATAGCTGTACAGAAGATCATGATAGGAAAACCTACTTTGGTGTATTCCATGAACGAGAGCGGGTAGCCGTGTCGTTCTGAAATAGATGCCATGACAACATTTGCTGAAGCGCCGATCAGCGTTCCGCAGCCGCCCAGACATGCGCCCAATGAAATAGCCCACCATAATGGCGCAACATCAATGCCAGATGCACCCATGGTAGTGATGATAGGGATGAGGGTTGCAACAAGGGGGATATTATCAAGAATCGACGAGATGATCGCGCTTGCCCAAACCAAGATGATAAGAGAGAGCAGCAGATCGCCTCCGGTTAGATCGATCATCCACTGTGCCATCATCTGAATGACGCCAGTCTCAGCCATACCGCCAACTACAACAAATAGACCTGCAAAAAAGCCAATTGTAGTCCATTCGACCTCGCGGATGGTCTTTTCCATATCTGCGCCACTGATGACAAGCATGATGCCAGCTGCAGCGAGTGCAATCACACTTGGTTCGATATTGAAGAAGCCATGCATGACGAATGCTGCTGCTACCACCACGATCATAATGACGCTCTTATGGAAAAGACTGCGATCATGAATCGCATCAGCTTCGACCAGATGCATGACCGCTTCGCGCTTGTCGTCAGCTACACCTAGTTTGCGACCGTACATAAAATAGAAGAGTGCGAGCACAGCAGCTAAGATGACAAGCACAGCAGGAGCATCGTAGATGATGAAATCGAAGAATGAGAGATCAGCTGCCGAACCGATCATGATATTGGGCGGATCACCGATAAGAGTTGCTGTACCGCCGATGTTCGAGGCAAGGATCTCGGTGACGAAGAAAGGTATTGGATTGATATCGAGCAAAAGCTTGCAAACGGTGTACGTGACAGGGCCGATCAGAAGAATCGTCGTAACATTATCGAGCAGCGCAGAGAGCACCGCGGTGATGATTGTGAAGGCGAGCATGATAAGCCAGGGATTGCCTTTTACAAGCTTCGCCGATTTGATCGCAAGGTATTCGAAGATACCCGACCCTTTCACCACGCCTACGAACAACATCATACCCACCAGCACGCCAAGCGTATTAAAGTCGATATGTTCGATCCCCGTGTCGAAATCGATGATCCCGAACAGGATTAGTGCAACAGCGCCGCAGAGAGCAGCAGTCGTTCGATGGATCTTCTCTGAAACGATAAGCGCCATTACGACGACAAAGATGACGATTGAAATGATCTGTGCAGTAGTCATTGAGTGTTCCGTCTGTTGGTGCAGCGCATTCGCCTTCATCAAAAGAAGGATGACGCTGCGATGTTCTTAGGAAATATCAGTGATTTACTTTAGCGCAAGTACATGCGCTAAAAGCTGAAATATCCTGTCATGGATGAACGCTCATCTGCAAACGGCGGGCAAGCCTCTTTGCTTCATGAAGCCATGGGTCTACCAGATGTCGGTAACGCTTGGAGAGCAGTCCACTTCAGAGAGCTTGCCCGTGGTTGAGTCGATGATGAATCCTCGTACGGAGATGGATTCCGGAATGAGCGGATGATGCTGAATAAGATGCACGGTTTCGCGCACGCTCTCCTCGCCATCACCAAAACCAGCGAGCCAGTTCTCGAAGTCGATGCCGCAATAGTGCATCAGCTCGATATGGTCACGAGGAACACCAGCATCTAGCATGTGCGAGATCATCTCTTTTGCATTCATGTGTTGTGCACCGCAGTTGCTGTGACCAACCACCATGATATTCTCAACGCCAAGCTCGAAGATGGCGACAAGCAACGATCTAACCACGCTGCCAAAAGGATGAGCGATCACTCCACCTGCATTCTTGATGATCTTCGCATCGCCATTCTTAAGCCCTAATGCTGCTGGCAAAAGCTCGGTCAGGCGCGTGTCCATACAGCTTATGACCGCAAGCTTCTTCTCAGGATATTTATCAGTCTGATATTGCTCGTATCGTTTTTCTGCAACGAATCCATCGTTGTACTGCAGCACTTCATCGATTGTGTTCATAGGTGCTCCTTTGTTCTTCGGTGTCGATCAGAAGAGGCTGTTTTGCATCTGAGAAGAAAAGGCTGACATATGCCAGCCTTTTCAAGAATGCTCTCGTGATGTGAGTGTTCTTCTAGCCGTAGATCTTCTTGAAATCTGCGTAGGCTTGATCTGCTTCGTCCATGATGTCGGTGATAATCTTCTTCGCAGGTTTCATCTCTGTGATGAGTCCTGAGATCATTCCAGCAGAGAATGCGCCACGTTCGATGATTCCATCACGTGCTGCTGCAACGGTGCCACGGCAGAATTGATCGAGCTCTTCACTTGAACAACCTGCATCGTATTTTTCCCAGTATTCTTCAGTGAAAGGGCTTTTGATACAGCGAACTTGCTTCTTGCCATACTCACCGGTCAATACCGTATCGCTATCAGCGGCATCGATGACGATCTGCTTATAGACTTCGCTAATGGGGCATTCATCAGCAACGAGGAATGCGGTGCCCATTTGAACACCCACTGCACCCAACATGAGTGCTGCCATGAAACCCTTGCCATCAGCAATGCCACCCGCAGCGATAACAGGGATATCCACTGCTTCAGCGACCTGACGAACCATAGGGAAAGTACACATCTTGCCAATGTGACCGCCGCCTTCCATGCCTTCAGCAACAACTGCGGTCGCACCCAGGTCTTGCATCTTCTTTGCGGCACGAGCGTGTGGAATCAAGCAGATCACCTTGATGCCGCCTTCTACCAAGATCGGTACGATCTTCTCTGGATTGCCAGCACTGATGGTGCAGATCGGTACTTGCAGGTCAACGCACATGCGCGCACATTCTTCAACAATGTCGCTCTCCATGATCAGGTTGACCGCGAAGGGCTTCTTCGTGATCGAACGTGCGATCTCGACTTGTTCTTTTACCCATTGACCATCATGGAGGGTAGAGGCGATGACACCAAGGCCGCCTGCTTCACTGACGGTTGCAGCAAACTTGCCATCAGAGATATGAGCCATCGCACCTTGAATGATGGGGTATTCGATGCCGAGTACATCGCAGAGTTCTGTCTTCATGAAAAGCTCCTTCGAAAGGTTTTATCGTTCTTGAATAATTATATCGGTAGGGATGTTCGCATAAAGTTGGCACTTGCTATTGGAATATGACCAATCATTGGCTATTTTCTATGAAAGGAAGCACCAGACCTTATGCTCTCTTTGCTCAAGTCTTACATCATTACGATTGGCTTGATGAGGTCGCGCGGATGATCATGCATCAGTTCGAATGCTTCCTCGATAGCGTCTATGCCCGATAGTTTATGCGTAACAAGATGTGATGGGTCGATCATACCGTTTTGCACCATGAGCGCTAGTCGCTCCATACGCGCTCGTCCACCTGGACAGCAGCCTGAGAGCAATTCCTTATTCGCAGTACCAAAGCCCCAGTAATTGAGGGGAATCTCCAGATTACCCTGCTGGGCGTAGTAGACGATGCTTGCCACTTTGCCATGGGGTTTTACCATGCGCATTCCTTCTCCGATAGCATCAAGTGTGCCGCCTGCGATGATCACCTTGTCCACACCTTTGCCTTCCATGAGCGCCTTAACCTGTTTGGTAACAGGACCAGCTTTGTAGTCAACAAGATCAGTCGCGCCATAGAGTGTTGCAACTTCTTGCGTGATCGGGCGATTGCCGATCGCGATGATGCGACCTGCACCGCGAAGTCGAGCACCTGCTACCGCCATCAAACCTACTGGCCCGATGCCGTAGACTACCACCGTATCGCCAAACTGAACGTCAGCTAGCTCAACACCAAAGAAGCCCGTGTTCATCATATCTACGATCATGAGCGCTGCTTCATCGCTCACTCCTTCGGGGATGAGTGCAAGATTCTGGTCTGCTTCGGGTGCGAAGAAGTATTCCGCGAACACTCCATCAAGTTCGCCAGTGTATTTGTAGCCATCAAGGATGCCGCCTGAATGCGTGCCTATGGGCAATTCTTGATGCTCGTAGGTAAACATATAATCCGGCGTAATTGAGGG
>UQFK01000001.1:0-205000 GCA_900540345.1 uncultured Eggerthella sp. | reverse complement strand
TTGAAAGTTGTATAGCGTAATTAAACATGATTTTGTTTGAAATCATCTCAATTCGAACGTTGGATCTTCCAACGTAAGCGAAGTGAAGTGATTCGCAAATATCACGATCGCAAAATAATACGATCAACCTTAATTGATAACCTAAATAGGTGAGATAAAGATATTAAGGGCACACGGTGGATGCCTTGGCACAAGAAGTCGATGAAGGACGTGACAAGCTGCGATAAGCTGCGGTGAGCTGCACATAAGCGTTATCAACCGCAGATTTCCGAATGGGGCAACCCAGATGAGGTAATGCTCATCTACTCCTCGCTGAATAAAATAGGCGAGGTAGAGACAACCCGGAGAACTGAAACATCTAAGTACCCGGAGGAAAAGAAATCAACCGAGATCGCGCTAGTAGCGGCGAGCGAACGCGTGAGAGCCTAAACCCATGTATGTGTAAATGTCAGGATGTTGCTGCATGAGGTGTCGTGGGGTCGTTTGTGTAAGAGCCTGATCTCTTATGCGCAGTTACAAAATCTATTCATAACCGAAGTGGTCTGGAAAGTCCTACCAGAGAAGGTAATGGTCCTGTAGGTGAAATGAATGGATCTGCGTAAAACGATACCCGAGTAATGCCGGACACGTGAAATCCGGTATGAATCTGGGGGGACCACCCTCTAAGGCTAAATACTCTCTTGTGACCGATAGCGAACCAGTACCGTGAGGGAAAGGTGAAAAGTACCCCGAGAGGGGAGTGAAATAGTACCTGAAACCGTGTGCCTACAAGCAGTCGGAGCACTTTTACAGTGTGACGGCGTGCCTTTTGTAGAATGAGCCAGCGAGTTACGATGTGCGGCGAGGTTAAGTTTTGAAACGAGCCGTAGTGAAAGCGAGCCTTTAAGATGGCGTTTTAGTCGTATGTCGTAGACGCGAAGCCGGGTGATCTATCCATGGGCAGGCTGAAGCAGAGGTAAGACTCTGTGGAGGGCCGAACCCACTTCGGTTGAAAACGGAGGGGATGACCTGTGGATAGGGGTGAAAGGCCAATCAAACTCGGAGATATCTCGTTCTCCCCGAAATAGCTTTAGGGCTAGCCTCGAATCGTTTACTTGCGGTGGTAGAGCACTGGATTCGTGCGGGGGCTTCACCGCCTACCAACCGAAACCAAACTCCGAATGCCGTAAGTCTATAGATCGGGAGTCAGAACATGTGGGCTAAGCCGTGTGTTCGAGAGGGAAACAGCCCAGACCGCCTGCTAAGGTCCCTAAATTCATGCTAAGTGGCAAAGGATGTGCGTTTGCCTAGACAACCAGGATGTTGGCTTAGAAGCAGCCATGCATTTAAAGAGTGCGTAACAGCTCACTGGTCAAGTGGACATGCGCCGACAATTCACGGGGCTCAAGCATGATACCGAAGCAGCGGACTGATTTTTTCAGTGGTAGGGGAGCTTTCTTATCTGGGTCGAAGCTGTGTGGTAACGCATGGTGGACTGATAAGAAGTGAGAATGCTGGCATGAGTAACGAGAGCGGTGCGAGAAACACCGCCGCCGTAAGCCTAAGGGTTCCTGGGCAAGGCTAATCCTCCCAGGGTCAGTCGGGAGCTAAGACGAGGCCGACAGGCGTAGTCGATGCACAACAGGTTGATATTCCTGTACCACCACAAATCGTTATGACGATGGGGTGACGGAGAAGGATAGCTGGGCGGGGTTCTGGACGTCCCCGTGAAAGCGTGTAGGGTCTCCTCGTAGGTAAATCCGCGAGGAGGTATGCCTGAGACGTGAGACGAAGCTCTAAGTGAAGTCAGTGATTCCCTGCTTCCAAGAAAAACCTCTAAGCAGATATTGTGGTGCCCGTACCAAAACCGACACAGGTAGGCGGGTAGAGTATACCAAGGCGATCGGGAGAACTATGGTTAAGGAACTCGGCATAATGACTCCGTAACTTCGGGAGAAGGAGTGCCGCTCATGGGTGATAGGACATGCTCCTAAAAGCCTAGGGCGGTCGCAGTGAAACGGCCCAAGCGACTGTTTATCAAAAACACAGGACTCTGCTAAGTCGCAAGACGATGTATAGGGTCTGACGCCTGCCCGGTGCTGGAAGGTTACGTGGATGGGTTAGCCTTGCGCGAAGCTCTGAAACTAAGCCCCAGTAAACGGCGGCCGTAACTATAACGGTCCTAAGGTAGCGAAATTCCTTGTCGGGTAAGTTCCGACCTGCACGAATGGCGTAACGATTTGGGCGCTGTCTCAACCATAGACCCGGTGAAATTGTATTATTCGTGAAGATGCGAATTACCCACGGAAGGACGGAAAGACCCCGTGAACCTTCACTACAGCTTGACATTGATCATTGGTTCTGTGTGTAGAGGATAGGTGGGAGACTGTGAAGCAGGAGCGCCAGCTTCTGTGGAGTCATCCTTGGAATACCACCCTCACAGTATTGGTGATCTAACGCGGCGCCGTTATCCGGGTCGCGGACCGTGTCAGGTGGGTAGTTTGACTGGGGCGGTCGCCTCCTAAAAGGTAACGGAGGCGTACGTAAGGTTTGCTCAGATTGGTTGGCAATCAATCGTAGAGTACAAGAGTATAAGCAAGCTTGACTGCGAGACCTACAAGTCGAGCAGAGACGAAAGTCGGTTCTAGTGATCCGGCGGCTCAGAGTGGAATGGCCGTCGCTCAACGGATAAAAGGTACTCCGGGGATAACAGGCTGATCTTGCCCAAGAGTCCACATCGACGGCAAGGTTTGGCACCTCGATGTCGGCTCATCGCATCCTGGGGCTGAAGTTGGTCCCAAGGGTATGGCTGTTCGCCATTTAAAGCGGTACGCGAGCTGGGTTCAGAACGTCGTGAGACAGTTCGGTCCCTATCCTCCGCGGGCGTAAGAGAATTGAGAAGAGCTGCCCCTAGTACGAGAGGACCGGGGTGGACGAACCTCTGGTGTCGCAGTTGTTGACCAACAGCATAGCTGCTTAGCTACGTTCGGATCGGATAACCGCTGAAAGCATCTAAGTGGGAAGCCGACTTCAAGATGAGTTCTCTTTTTGGTAAGACCCCTTGTAGACTACGAGGTTGATAGGCTGCAGCTGTAAGCGTTGTGAGGCGTTTAGGCGAGCAGTACTAATTGGTCGAGCTCTTTATCACAACTATTTTGATCGTATGTGATCGACTTTAACGTGCGCTATACAACCTTCAGGGTAGCCAAAAGAGCATGCAAGGAATGCCTTGCATGAGCGGAACCATAGAGAGGGGGATCACCCGATCCCATTCCGAACTCGGTAGTTAAGCCCCTCTTCGCCGAAAGTACTGCGGTGTAGTCCGTGGGAGGATAGGGCGTTCTGCTCATGCAGGGCATTTTTATATGTATAGCCGCAGTTCATGCGGCTTTTTATTTTGCGCCACGCATCATTTGGGGTAAAGATGCAAAGTTAAGAATTGCAGATGCGTATCAAAATCCTTTTCCTCTTTTTCGTTCTGTCAGAATGGAGATGTATGAACGATTCGTAGCGCAGTTGAACTGCGCTACTCATGTTATTGGAGTGGGAGAGATGAGTGGTGCTGCTGATGCCATGATGAAGAGAAGGGCTGACAACGCCACCCTCGTCTCGCAGGCCCATCTTGACGTGCTCTCGTGCATACTCGATCTGGGTGAGGCAATGCTTACCTCTGGTGCCGATGTCGATTCAGTCGAGAATGCTCTCGTGCGCATGGGTGAAGCATATGGCGCCTACAAAATGGACGTTCTCGTGATCACTGAAGTGATCATTCTCACAGCAAAGATGCCTGGTCATGATGAATGTACGCTCAGTCGTCGTATTGTGAGCGAAGGAAGTTCGAATTTCGACCGTCTTGAGGCGTTGACCGATCTTTGCGAGGCCTTCTGTGAAAAGCCAATATCAGCTTCGGAACTGCGCGGCGATTTGGATCGTATCAAAAGAAAGCCATTTCCACGTATACCGCTTTATCTTGGAGCATTTCTTTCAGCAGGAGGATTCGCGGTATTCTTTGGAGGTTCGATCGTCGACGGGGTGATGTCTGCTCTTTTCGCACTTGGGGTCACGTATCTCATCAAACACTTCCAGCCCCTTACGCCCAACACGATAGTGTTCAATTTTTTGGCATCTTTTATCTCGGGAATCCTGATCTGTCTTGCATCGTTGCTTGTTCCTGTTATTGATATCGATATGGTGATCATAGGCGTGATTATGTTGTTGATCCCGGGGGTTGCTATGACCAATGCTACGCGCGATATGCTCTCGGGTGCTACCATTTCTGGCGTGATGCGCTTTGTTGAAAGCCTGTTCTATGCTGCTTCACTTGCGATCGGATTCATGGGCGCACTGTGGATTGCTCGTATGCTAGGGGTGAGCTAAATGGACCTGAGTACTCTTCCCTTCAAGATCGTTGTTACTTTCATTGCAGTGCTCGGGTTTGCACTCTTCTTCAATGTGCGCAAAGAGCGTATTCTTTATGCGACCATAGGCGGCGTGATTACGTGGCTTGTTTTCTTCTTCCTCCACAACAAAATGAGCGGCATCTTCGCTCCTACGCTGGTAGCCTCGATGTTTGCGGGCATATATGCTGAGGTTCTTGCGCGTCTATTCAAAACGCCCGCAACTGTCTTCTTTATCACGGCGGTGATTCCCTTGGTGCCAGGTCGCAGCCTCTACTACACCATGCTCTACGCAGTGAGCGCCAATTGGGAACAATGCGGCAGCTACGCTTTCACCACCTTCGAAGGGGCAGCGGGCATCGCAATAGGAATCTGCGCTATTACTGCTGTTGTGCAGACGTGGATGGCATGCAAACGACGAGCGAAGGTGATTCATGATAGGCGAGCACGCAAATCGAGTTAAGGGCGGTTGTATCGCTTGCTTGCACCGCGCTCGCCCCTTATCTACATGCTCGTATCAACACGATAAAACCGCGCCTCTTGTTTGCTTGTGTGCAAGATCACCATCACATCAACAAGCTCGCCAAGGGTCACTGAGGTTCCTCAAAGGTTCTTTATCGTAAAGGGTCGTCAACAAGTCGCATTTCGAAGTGCTTTGGCGTTATGATGATTAATTATTCTCATTCATCGACGCATGGTTGTTCGCTTCATTGATCGAAGCTTTGAGCGCCAAAGAGCAAGAGAGGAGGAATCGTACGCGATGAAGAACGTTTGGCTTGTTTTCAAACGTGACATACTTCGCTTGCTTAAAGTTCCTCCTGCGCTTGTTGTAGTGCTGTTCTTGCTTGTTCTTCCTTCGATCTACACCTGGTATAACGTTGCTGGATTCTGGGACCCATATGGGAACACCAGCGCATTGCGCGTTTGTGTCGTGAATGAAGATGAAGGAAGCAGCTCAGAGATCACGGGGAGCCTTAATATTGGCGATCAGCTCGTTGATGGGTTAAAGGAAAATGATCAGCTAGATTGGTGTTTTGTTGATCGTGCTCAGGCAACAGAAGAACTTGAGTCTGGAAGATGCTATGCCGCCTTCGTCATCCCAAAAGACTTCACCGAAAAGCTTCTTACGATCACCACGGGGGATTTTCAACGCCCCGATATCATCTATTATGTTAACGAGAAAACAGGCCCTGTTGCCCCAAAGATAACCGATACAGGAGCGAGCACGCTCGATCGCACCATCAATGCGCAGTTTGTTGGCACGATAAGCCATATTGCTGCTCAAGCGATAGATGATGCTTCGCGTGATTCTCATGAGAAGCTCGCGCACGTGAAGTCACGAGCGCTTACCGAGCTTGACGAAGCACTTGGGGCACTTGCTTCTCTTGATCAGTCTGTGGAGGCTGTTAAGGAAGCGAGCACAACAGCAAAGGCGAAGATCGCTGATATCAATACCAATCTTTCAGGCGCCTACGATAAGCTTGATCAAGCGAGCAATGAGTTGAAAACAGCCTCGGATCAATCGGCTGATGCTGCGCGAGCGCTCAGCGCATTCTCATCTCAGGGCCAGATCGCGCTTGGAAAGATCACCACGCATCTCACGCAGATCTCGACAAAGACATCTGAGAGTGTTGCGTCAGGTCTGACTGCGATCTCTGAAGCTAAAGCGGGAGCTGATGGTGCACTTGCGCTTGCGCAACCTTTGCTCGACGAGAACGCTGCTCTTATCGCTGAGCTCGAGAGCGTCTATCAGGAGCTCCCTGACTCTAATGCTGCGAAAGATCAATTAAGAAGCGCGATAGACTCTCTAACGAGCATGAATAATGCGGCCTCTGCGACAGTGTCGAGCTTGAAGGATCTTTCCACTCAGCTTGACGGAAGCCTTCAGAACCTCAAAGACGCCAATAGTGAATTCGCGAGCGCTTCTCAAGAGCTGATCGAGACCCTCAACAGTACGGGCACGAATGCTTTCACTGAAACACTTCCGCAATTGTCATCGGCTATTGCTCAGATCTCTGCTTCTGCGCGAGATCTTTCTGAAGTGGTTGCTCAACAGAAAACACTTGCCCAGCAAGCACAAGAGCTTGCTGGGCAATTAAGTGCAACATTGGATGCTGCAAATGAAGCACTCGGAAAAACACAAGAAGTAGGTTTGGGCGTTACTGATGATCTTAGTCAGGTACGCACGGATATTGCGTCTCTCTCGACGGCAGGATTCTTAGCGAAGTTGATCGGCACCGATGATCTGAATGCTGATCAAGTTGCAGAGTTTATGGCCTCACCAACAAGCTTGAAGACCGAGCAGCTCTATCCGCTCACTTCATATGGTGCGGCGATGGCTCCTTTGTTTATGAATCTTACTTTCTGGATCGGCGCGTTTATGCTGTTGATTATCTTGAAGCAGGAGGTTGATAGTAGGGGTATTCGTAGGCTTACGATAACGCAGCGCTATTTGGGTCGTTTCAGTCTTTTAGCGCTCCTGGTCATTTTGCAGTCGGCGATCTGCTGCACGGGACTTGTCATAATGGGTATACATCCCGTGAATATCGTGGCTCTCTATGTGGCAGCAGCGGCATGCTCCCTAGCATATCTAAGCATAATCTACTGCCTCTCAGTGACGATGCAGCATATTGGAAAAGGTATTTGCATCATCTTAGTGTTTGCTCAGATCCCTGGTGCAACTGGTCTGTATCCGATCGAGATGACCTCTCCATTCTTCCAGGCGATCTATCCATTCTTTCCTTTCACGTATGGTATTAGTGCTCTTCGTGAAGCGATCTGCGGCTTCTATGGGATGGATTACGTGTTTTCGCTCGGGATACTCGCACTCTTTTTCGCGATCTTCATGGCACTTGGGATATTGCTTCGACCTTTGCTTGCGAATGTCAATCGTATGTTTGCTCGTCAGATTGCGCAAGGGGATATCTACAATGGTGAGGCTGTACAGATACCTGCACGACGCTATCGTCTTCGTCAGGTGCTCTCGGTTCTTTCAGATCAGGCAGAATTTCGCGAGAATATCATGCGACGCTATGAGCGCTTTGATAAATGGTATCCACGTATCATTCGGGCTTCGATCGTCGTTGGCATCGGTGTGCCGTTGGTATTCACGATAATCTTCTCTCTCAACATGACAGAGAAGGTGGTGCTGCTCACGGCGTGGCTGGTCTGGTTCGGTATCATGGCTGGCTTTCTCATCATCATCGAGAATCTTCGCTATAGCATGCGCCGGCAGATGCGCCTTGATTCGCTTGCTCCTGAGAAGCTGCATAGTATCTATCAGGAGATCCGTGCCGGGCATCATGATGAACAAGATGCGAATGCTGATGCGGATTATTTGCTCGATCCAAACGATACGGTTGCGCTCCCTGGTTCACAGAAGATGCGAAGTAGCCATGGGGACCTGCACGATGGTGGAGGAGGTGGCCGATGAGGAACATCTGGGATATCTTCACGATGGATCTCAAGCGCCTTTTCGCCAATGTGGTGAATACGATCGTCACGCTTGGATTGATCTTGCTTCCTTCTCTTTTCGCTCTCTATAACATCATCGCTTGTTGGGATGTCTTCGATAACACCGGCAACGTTAAAGTCGCAGTTGCGAATACCGATGAAGGTTTTCAGAGCGATCTTGTTCCTTTGCGTGTCAATCTTGGTGAGCAAGTAATTTCACAATTGAGAGCAAACGACCAGATCAAATGGGAGTTTGTTTCAGAAGACGAAGCAATCGATGGCGCGCGTGCAGGGCGATATTATGCTGCAGTGGTCATTCCGAAGACTTTCAGTCGTGATATGCTCACGTTCTACGACAGCGATGTCGACCATGCTCAGATCACCTACTATTCCAACGAGAAGAAGAATGTCATCGCTCCAAAGGTGACTGACCAAAGTGCAAGTGCTGTTTCGTATCAGGTCAATGAAGCATTCGCGAAAGCTTTGTCGGAGATGTCGCTTTCAATTGTGAAGATGATGTCGGATTATCTTGATCAATCAGGAGCAGATGTGCGCATTGTTGCACTTGCAACACACATGGATTCGGTGGGCGCTCAGTTGGATGATGCCGCTTGTGCACTTGAGCTTTTCGGCTCTTTCTCAAGTGCTGCACAGCGTTCACTCGATGCATCGTATGCATTGATATCCACAACACAGGATTCATTGAGTGATTTGAGCGATGCAGGAAAAGGAGCTTATGAAGGAGCTTCGCAAGCAGCTCAAACACTCGGATCGGCCGCTGATTCCTTCAAGGATGCTCTTGATGCGAGTGCTGAGTCTTATGAGAAGCTGGCAAATGCTGCAAAAGGGAGCGCATCTGCTATAGAAAGCTCCTCGGAACAACTTGCTCAGAGCATGAGAGATCAAGCGAAAGCTCTCGACGATCAGATAGCAGCCTATCAAACCTTAGCTGATCTTCTTCGTTCCCTCGAAGGTGAAGTGCCATCTGAGCAGCAAGGCGCGATTGAAGCTATGGCAAAACGTTTGGACGCTGCAGTTGTTCTTGCTCAGAATATCCAGAAGCAATTGAATGAAGGCGCACAAGCACTTGATGAAGCACGCACGCAAGCCGCTGCGGACCGTGAAGAGTTAGAGAAGACCTCTTTGGAGGCAAAGGCAGAGCTTGAAGCGCTCTCGCAGCAATATGATGAAGAGGTTAGACCAGCTCTTGAGCAATTAGAGCAAGCTACTTCGGCGGCAGTGAGCGCATTCGATGAAGGTTTGAATAAGGTCACGAGTGCGGATCTATCCGGCTTGACCGACCAAGGACCAGGATCAGTACGCGAACAGATGTCAGAAGCTTTCTCTCAAACGAGTGCTACCGCAGAAGATCTTCACAAAGCAGCCGATAAGCTTCGAGAGACTGCCAATAGATTACGTGAAGCAGCGCAAGTGGGGGATACTGCAACACTGAAAGAGATTCTTTCGGCAGACCCCGAGACGCTTGCTTCGGCACTTGCATCGCCCGTCGGGATTGATCGCGAAGCGATATTCCCTTCGCAGAGTTTTGGCGCTTCGATGTCTCCGCTCTACACAACGCTCGCCATTTTTATTGGATCGCTCTTGATCATGGTTGTGGTCAAACCACGTATCTCGCGTAAAGAACAAGATCAGCTTAAAGATCCCAAACCGCGACAAATGTTCACAGGTCGTTTTGGTGTTTGTGCTATTCTCTCGCTTGCGCAGACTACAATCATGGCTCTTGGTAACCTTCTTTTCCTCCAGATAGCAGTTGCTCATCCTTTCCTGTTCTTGCTGTCGTATTGGTTTGCTGGTCTTGTGTTCACCTTCATTATCTATACGCTCGTTGTCAGCTTCGCGAATCTCGGCAAAGCGATTGCGGTATTGATGCTGATCGTTCAGGTGACGGGTTGCGGCGGTTCATATCCTTTGCAGATTCTTCCATGGTTCGTGCAGGCGGTGAGTCCATGGCTGCCCGCTACTCATGTTGTTGATGCTATGCGCGCTGCGATGCTTGGCATTTATCAGAATGATTACTGGATAGCTATGGGCGAGCTTGCTTTGTTTTTGATACCTGCTGCACTCTTAGGGTATGCGCTGCGCAAGCCCCTTGAGCGGTTTATGCATTGGTATGTGGAAAAGGTCGAAAGCACCAATCTGATATCGTAAGTGGTAGTTCGAGCATCGAATCTGCGTTTAAGGGGGAAGCATGGGTAGAGATGGGATCGTGCGCTGGGGAATCATCGGATGCGGTGATGTTGTCGAAACCAAGAACGGTGCGCCTCTGTACTTGGCGGATCATTCTGAACTTTCAGGAATCTGGAATCGAACCAAACAAAAGGCAGCCGCATGGTGCGAGCGCCACGGTCATGGTCGGGCTTATGATTCGCTCGATGAGCTTCTGAGCGATCCAGAGATCGACATCGTCTATGTGGCTACGACACCTGATGTTCATAAGGAATATGCTTGCGCGGTGGCTGAAGCAGGAAAGCACTGTTATCTTGAAAAGCCGATCGCGCTTTCGTGGGATGAAGCTTGCATCATCAAAGAAGCTTTTGAAGCAAGCACAACACGCTGTTTTGTCGCTCATTATCGACGCGGTATGCCGCGTTATCGCGAACTCAAGCGCATGCTTGATACAGGAGCGATTGGCAAGATCCGAGGCGTGCAGATCATTCGTACGCAGCGGCAGACTGCTGAAGAGATGCTCCCGGCAGATCAGAAGCCCTGGCGTGTTCGACCGGAAGTGTCTGGTGGGAGTCATTTTTACGAGGGTGACGCTCATATGCTCGACCTGATCGATTATCTCGTCTCTCCGCTTATCGATTTCAAGCTCGAAGTCATAAATCAGACTGGATATTACGAGGCAGAGGATGCGGTGTCGCTTTCTGCTCTGAGTGCATCTGGCGTTGTAGTCTCGGGAACCTGGTGCTATGCAACGTACAAAGCGATCGATAGATTCTTGATCTTCGGCGATGCAGGCAGTATCGAGTTTCCTTACTACGACAACGCAGCCCCTCTTCGATTAGAGCGTTTTGCTCCTGGTCAGGAAGAAGTCATTGCGCATGAGGGCGTAATGGGTGGTGTGCGTGAAGAACCTGAATATGAGGTTGTGGAGATTGAAGTGCCTATCGATGCATACCCAGGGATGGGGCAAGTGCAAGATATCGTCGATGTGCTGCGTGGTGTGCCGGGTGCAGAGTGCACGAGCACGCTCGATAATGCTCTTCGCACGCTTTGGATAACATGGAATGCCCGCTTGCTCATGAAAGGCGAGAGCTCTTCTAGTCATTGAGTGAGGCGGCCATGCTTGCGATTGCGTCGCTCGAGCGTTGAATCTTTGCTTCGATCCGGGCTTTCTCTTCCCCTGTCGCAGGTGTTGGTTGATAGTTGTTGCTCGAACTCACTGATGATATCGAACACGGGATTACCTTAGTATCATCGATCGTAACGTTGCCTTCTTGTACGGTGAAGATTTGCTGTACAATCATGCAGTCCTTGTCGCTCGGATTCTTGTTGCCGCCGAAGCAGAAATTACCGAGACTGTAGACGATCGTGTGGCCGTTGTAGTCTTCTAGCCCTTGGATGACATGGGGATGCGATCCTACCACGAGCGTTGCGCCTGCATCGATGGCTGCGTGACCCAGCTCCATTTGAACGCTATCAGGCACGCTCTCGCGCTCTGTTCCCCAATGGAAGAAGACGATGATGATCTGTGCGCCAGCTTCTTTAGCGAGGCTGATGTTGTTGATCATCTGGTCCTTGATGCCAAGTCCTTCGGCAAGTTCGTAGGTGCCAATGAGCGCAACTTTTACGCCCTTCACATCAAGATATGCGATGCGATCATAGCCAAAGGTTGGGATGCCAACAGCCTCAAGCGCTTCAATAGTGTCGGTGTAGCTCTCTTCGCCATAATCGCGCGAGTGGTTGTTCGCAAGAGATGCTGCATCGACGTTGCCACTTACGAGAATCTGTGCATATTCAGAGTCAGCCTTGAATGCGAACGTTTTATCTGCGCGCGATGTAGAGTTGGTCAAGGTTCCTTCCATGTTGACTATCGTCGCATCATCGTTAGCGAAGAGGTCGGCTACGTTAGCAAAGAAGTAGGAAGGGTCGTCTACGGCATCGTATTTCGCGATGAAGCTCGTGCTTTGATCGAAGTTCTCGTCGGTGCCAAGTGTACAGTCGCCCGCGAAGGAAAGCGTGATCGTCTGAGCGTTTGCAGTACGGTCTGCTGCAGCGAGCGTTGTGTTGGCATCGGAGCTGTTTGATGAATGCTGCGTGCATGAGTTGACTAAAAAAGCAAGTGCGGTGATGGCGAGCAACGCGATCACGATCGCAAGGGCGAGCGGATAGAAGTTGCGAGGTCGTGCAGCGTGCGTCTTGCGTACGGCAGGCGTTTGATTCTGCCGCGGCGAAGAGTCGGCAGCAGCGCTTGTATGGTACGTGCTGCTTTTCTTCGAGCGAACGCTCGGGCGATCCGTGCGTTTCGTCGGTTTTTTCCGCTGCGGCCGAGCTGGCCTTTTATTGTGTGAATCTGGCATGCGCGACCTTTTCTTAGTAAGCTAGATAATAGTATCAAAGATCACCTGTTGCCCGTGCGATGAATGCTGGGGTCTGGAGGAATGGGAGCAATTCAAGCCATGATCATCAAAAAGACACCATCCGAGATCGAAGCGATGGCACGAGCAGGTGAGTTGAGTGCAAAAGCATTGCGCATAGTAGGTGCTGCAGTGGCTCCAGGTGTTTCGACGCTTGAGCTCGATCGTATTGCTGAAGAGGTCATTCGCCAGGGAGGCGGTATTCCTGCCTTCAAGGGTTATGGTGGGTTTCCTGGGTCGATCTGCGCCTCGGTGAATGAGCAGATCGTACATGGCATCCCTTCAGAGAAAATCATCCTCCAAGAGGGGGATATCATCTCGATCGATACAGGGGCTACCGTAGGTGGTTGGGTTGGCGATAACGCCTGGACCTTTCCTGTTGGCAAGATCTCTGCTGAAAAAAGACGTTTGCTTGAGGTAACCGAGAAATGCATGTGGGCAGGCATTGATGCAGCACGCCCTGGAAATCATCTCGGTGATATTGGGCATGCGATTCAAACTATTGCTGAAGATGCGGGTTATGGTGTCGTACGTGAATATGTTGGTCATGGTATCGGTCGTGTGATGCATGAGGAGCCGAATGTCCCCAATTATGGACGCAAGCATACAGGTCCGCTACTCGAGGTGGGCATGGTACTTGCGATCGAGCCTATGATCAACCGAGGAACACGCAAGACCAAACAAATGCCAGATGGTTGGTTGGTGGTCACGCGGGACGGAAAGCCCTCAGCTCATTTTGAGAAGACCGTTGCCATCACAGAAGAGGGGCCACGCTTGCTCACGGTCGAACAGGAGCGCAAACGTCCCGTAGAATGAGCGTCTCATTCATGCGCACGAGGGTGTGCGGCTAGATATTCTTCCTTCAAATGTGTCATTTGTACATGGGTATAGATCTGGGTTGTTGCGATATCAGCATGCCCGAGCATATCTTGAATTGAGCGGAGATCGGCACCGCCTTCGAGCAGATGTGTTGCAAACGAATGACGTAGAGTGTGTGGATGAAGGTTCTTTATTCCAATAGAAAGACCTGCGCGTGTCACGATCCTATGGATGCTTTGGCGGGTAAGCCGACCGCCGCGTGCGTTTAGGAACAGGGCGGGAGTTGCGGCCGTCCTAGGGTTCTCGAGCTCGGGGCGTACATTATTGAGGTAGTCGATCATGCGATCGAATGCGATGCCAGAGATGGGAACCATGCGCTCTTTGCTTCCCTTGCCAAACACCCGCAAAAATCCTTCATCAACAAGGACATTCGTGCGATCAAGGCCGACCAGTTCGCTCACGCGTAGCCCACAGCCATAGAGCACCTCTAGCATCGTGGCATCTCGCTTGCCGATGGTCGTAGAAGTATCTACAGAGTCGAGAAGCGTCGTGATCTGGTCAATTGAGAGTACGTCGGGCAGACGTGCGGGCTTTTTGGGAAGAGGGATCGCTTGGGCGGGATCCGATCCAGCATGACCTTCGCGAAGCGCGAATCGGTGAAGCCCCTTTATCGCTGAGAGCCTGCGCTCGATGGTCGATACGGCAAAGCCTTGATCGATCTGGTTCTTTTGAAAAGCAAGGATGTCATCACGCTCGACGGATTCGATCGTGTTCTTCCCGCGCGATCGGAGGAATTCGCGATAGGTAGTGAGGTCCTTGCGGTATGCGTTGATCGTGAGCGGGGAAGCACCGCGCTCGATGGCGAGATAGGCGAAGTATTCCTCGATGAGTTGTTCCATGCAGTTCATAGTAGCACGCATAGGTATCGAAGCGGACTATACTGGCAACGAATTCAGTGCTCTTTAAGAAGCATGCACCTTGTCTTTGATGTCGCGAGCTGCACCGACAAAACCTGTGAACAGAGGATGGGGCTTGGTGGGCCGACTCTTGAATTCAGGATGGCCTTGGCTTGCAATGAACCATGGGTGGGAAGGAATCTCGATCATTTCGACCAGACGCTCATCGGGCGAGACGCCCGATATCACCAGTCCCGCTTTTACGAGCGTATCACGATAGGCATTGTTCACTTCGAAGCGATGACGATGACGTTCGTAGACTAATTCTTCTCCATAGGTTTCATGGGCTCGCGTCGATGGTGTGATCTTACAGGGATAAGCTCCCAGACGCATGGTGCCACCCTTGTCTTCGATGTCTTCTTGTTCGGGCATCAGATCGATCACGCGATAGGTCGCCTCTTCATCGAATTCTGCTGAGGTTGCTTCTTTAAGACCTGCCACATTACGAGCGAACTCGCATACTGCCGCTTGAAGCCCAAGACAGATTCCAAGGAAGGGTACCTCGTGTTCACGTGCGTAGTTCGCTGCAGCGATCTTTCCCTCAAATGCGCGTTGTCCAAACCCACCCGGTACGAGGATTCCGTCCATCGATTGGAGGGCATGTTGGGCATTGTGCATATCGAGCTCTTCGCCATCAATAAGATGGACATCGACATCGATGCCTTGTGCGATGCCTGCATGGTGAAGCGCCTCAATGACAGAAAGGTAGGCATCAGGCAGACTTACATATTTGCCGACGAGTGCAATGTCGACATGTTTATCACATGCTGCGCGCGCATCGAGGAATGCGCGGAGAGGAGAGAGGTCTATCGGCGCAACGGGAAGATCGAGCCGCTCGAGCACCTGAACATCAAAATCTTGTTCAGCGAGCATAATGGGAACCTCGTAGATCGAGGGAGCATCAGTGCAAGAGAGCACTTCACGCGGAGCAACGTCGCAGAAGAGTGCTATCTTTTCGCGTACGGCACATGAGATCTCATGATCGCTGCGACAGACGATGAAGTCAGGTTGAACGCCGAGCGAGCGCAGTTCTTTTACGCTGTGCTGCGTGGGTTTAGTCTTCACCTCATGGGCGGCTGCGATATAAGGAACGAGCGTAACGTGAACAAAGCACACATCGTCTGCGGGGCGTTCTTTTTTGAATTGTCGAGCCGCTTCGATGAAGGGAAGAGATTCGATATCACCGATCGTACCGCCGATCTCAGAGATGACGATATCTGCATTCGATTGATCGGCAAGACGATAGAGTCGTTCTTTGATCGCTTCGGTCACATGGGGAATGACTTGCACAGTTCCGCCGAGAAAGTCACCACGGCGCTCACGAGCAATGAGCGTTTGATAGATCGAGCCCTGAGTGAAGTTTGATTCTTTCGAGAGATTCTCGTCGATGAAACGTTCGTAATGGCCAAGGTCAAGGTCTGCTTCTTGGCCGTCATCGGTGACGAAGACCTCACCGTGTTGGAAGGGCGACATGGTGCCAGGATCGACATTGAGATAAGGATCCATCTTTTGCATGGTTACCTTGTAGCCGCGTGCTTTGAGCAGGTGCCCCAGCGATGCTGCGGTGATGCCTTTGCCAAGCGATGAGACTACGCCGCCGGTCACGAAAATGTGCTTAGCCATGATGCTCCTTACGGTGAACGACCCTTACAACCGAGCACAGTGGTAGTTCCGAGTTAGCATGCTACCTGCGCGGTTTTATGGGGTCGGATCCTGTCCAACCGTTATTCGATTTTACGGGGAAATTGACGCGATACACGAAAAAGAAACGTGCGTTCACATGCTTTTAATCAAATAGAAATAAAGGCTAGCCCTTGAAGAAGGCGTCTGCTGCTTGTTGATAGAACGGCTTCGCCTGATAGCGCAGGAGTAAGGTAGGTTCATCTCCAGTGGAGATAACCACTTTACGAATGGGCGAATCAAAGCGAATACGCTCTCCGTCGATGAAGAGCGTAGCAGCGCGACTTGCGGGGGAGGTGTCAAGGTCGATCTCGACGACATCAGAGCTGCCTGTCACTACTGCACGTGATTGGAGCGTATGAGGTGCGATCGGCACTGCGACGAGTCCTTTATAGCTCGGATCGATGAGCGGACCACCTGCAGAGAGCGCATATCCAGTCGATCCGGTGGCAGAGGCTACGATCAAGCCGTCACTGCGCATATCGGCCATCAGTGAATCAGAAATACGATACTTGAAGTGGATCATACGACCCTGATCGCCACGTGCGATCACCATCTCGTTGAGCGCGAAGAATTGCTGTGGTGTTCCTGCGCTCTCTTTCAAGATAGGCTCACAGCTCAAAGGATACGCATGTTGCGCGCTTTCTTCTTGGTCGGTAGTGCCGAGGGCGTCTTCTTCGCAATAGACCTCGATGCGCAGGTTGGTACGCGCCTCACAGGTAGCATCACCTGCGAGCGCTGCACTGACGATAGAGATCACACCTTCGTCATTGGGGTTTGCCATGAATCCGAGGTTACCGAAATTGATGCCGAGGATCGGAATGCGTTGTGTGCGAATTTGACCTGCGGTGCAGAGAATAGTGCCATCGCCCCCTAAAACAACCGCTAGGTCGAAGGGAGGTTCGCCATCATGGGCGTCTTGGTCGATAATAACGTGAGGCGGCCGAAGATCATCACATTCGTAGGTCTGGTATTCGATGTTCTGTTTATCAAAGAACGCTTCGAGCAGAATAGATGCTTCGAGTGCTTTTGGATTGTAGTTATTGCGAACGATCAGAATACGCATGTGATTTCCCTTAGTATGGTTTGTCGAATCTATTAATTATAGTCGCATAAAGAGGACCCGTGGCAAACGATTCAAGCTCTAATATCATCAAGAACACCAGTCTGATCACGCTCGCGACATTGGGATCGCGCATCACGGGGCTCGTGCGTACTTGGGCAATGGCATTTGCTCTTGGAAATACGGTTCTCGCTTCGGCTTACAATATTGCCTACAACATGCCTGCAATGATCTACGAGCTCGCTGCCAGCGGCATCTTAGCAACAGCGTTTCTACCGCTCTATCTTCTACAAAAAGAGAAGAACGGCGACAGTGGAGCGCAGACGTTTGCTTCGAACATCCTCACACTCACCACGATTATTCTTGGTTTGTTAGCTCTTGCGTGCTCGATTTTCTCCGCGCAGGTCATCGAGACGCAGACATTTGCAGGGGGCGACCCTGCGGCCAAAGAGATGGCCATTTTCTTCTTCCGCGTGTTCGCTGTACAGATCCTGCTCTACGGTCTTGGTGCGGTCATCACAGGTATCCTGAATGCTGAGCGTTCTTATATGGCGCCTTCCCTTGCGCCGATATTGAACAACATCGTAGTGATCGTGACCATGTTTGGTTTCGTCCCGCTTTCTTCGTGGAATCCTAGCTTTGCAATGTGGTGGCTTGCAGTAGGGACTTCGGTCGGTGTGCTCTTTCAGTTTGGAGCGCAGATCCCTGCACTTGTTAAACGAGGGGTCCGATTGCGCTTGTATGTGAATCTTCGCGATCCGATGCTCGTTGAGGCGCTTAAGGTCGCAGCGCCAATGTTTCTCTATATCGCAGGTACGATGATCACTTTCTCGTGTAAGAACGCCTTTGCGCTGCAGGCAACACCGAATGGTCCTGCAACCTTGAATTATGCATGGATGTGGTATCAATTACCCTATGGGGTGATTGCGGTTTCGCTCGGTACAACGTTGCTTACGGAGCTTTCTGATTGTGCCGCACGTGATGATTGGCCAGGCTTTCGTAAGTATGTTTCGAGCGGCCTGCGCAATACGTTTTTTCTGATGATTCCGCTCGCTGCGATGGTGTGTGGTCTCGCATTTCCGCTCATGCAGATGTTCCAAGCAGGTGCGTTTTCGGCACAAGATACTCAGGCAGTCGGCATCATCTTGATGTTCTGGACACTCAGCTTGCCATTCTATGCCGGGTATATGTACATGTATCGCGTTTTCGCTGCTATGCGCAAGTTTGTCCAATTCGCACTAGTCGATTTCGCCTTGCGCTTCGTTCAAGTTTTTTTCTACTGGTTTCTTTGTTCAGGGTCTGTCGGGCTTGCAGGCATCCCTATTACTGACTTCTTTTTCTACGGGATCATGTTCATCGCCTGCTCGTTTATTGTGCGTAGCAAAGTTGGTTCTTATGGCAATGGACCGATCGTGAGCATGTTCGTCAAGACTACGATTGCGAGTGCGATCGCTGGAGCGATCGTCTTCGCGCTCTCGCAATTCATCCTTGGCATGTTCCCGCTTGTCGGAGCTGCGGCCGTCATCGAAGCGGTTGTGGTGGTTGTTGTTTGTGGGGTCGTGGGGCTTATTATTTCATTTGTGCTCTGCAAAGTTTTTCGTGTACCCGAATACCGTTTGCTCGGCTCGATCCTCTCGAAGTTCAAAAACAAGCTGCTGCATCGATAGGCAACAGCTGGGGTTCTGCGCCTCAAGATATACTCGTCTGTGCTTGTCATGTCGAGACGGTTCGTTGCTGTGATCGATGTTTCCTTGAAGGCGTTAGGCACCCGAGTGGGTGCCTTTTCTTTGGTGGCGCTTTGCATGTTTCGAAAATGATCCCAAATGCGCTTCCACCATGCCCCACTTTCTAGGTTGTAGTCTGATTCCATACAGGGAGAATTGCACAATCCTGCCTTAAAAAGTTAGAGATATTGACTGTTTTGCTTTGGATGAGTTTTTTTTCGGCAAAAAGCATCCCACTTCGTACCACTATTATGTCCACCATATTTTGAAGCCAGCTCAATTTTAAACCACAAAATGTAGTACTACATTGAAATTGTGCTTCATTTTGCGTGGTAGAAGTGGGATGAAAGTGGGACAAAAATGCATTTTGTGTTGCAATGTGGGTTAAATGAGCCTAAAATACACTTCAGCGGAGAGTCTATTTTTGAGAGGAGGAAGTATGAGCGAACTCTTGGGCGAATATCGTCACAAGATGGATGCCAAGGGACGCTTGTCGCTTCCGTCGTCTTTCAGAAAAGTGCTCTCGCAGGATCTCAGGATCACTCCCGATCCCGAGAACCAATGTCTTTATGTCTTCGAAGTAGAGGACTACACCAACTGGGTGGAAGGCCTCTTCGAAGGAGAGGGTGGCTTTGACGTCAGCAGCAAACGTAAGTCTGCGCTGCGTAAGGTACTCAATTCTCGTGTCCGGAATTGCGAGATTGATAACTCGGGCCGTATCCACCTAACTCCTGCTCAGCGTGAAGTCGCAGGGCTCGGTAAAGACGTGGTTTTCGTGGGTGACGAGGATCATTTCGAGATCTGGGACGCTCAACGTTGGGATGATTTCGTCGGCTCTGTCGATTTGGCATCGCTGATGAGCGAATCCTAAGAGCCTGCACAGTGACAAACGAATATCGGCATATACCTGTTTTGCTCGATGAGTGCATGCAAGGATTGCAGCTCTCAGCGGGTAAGACCTATGTTGATGCGACGCTCGGTGGCGCTGGTCATTCGCTCGAAGCAGCGAAGTTGATCGGTCCAAGCGGACATCTTATTGGCATAGATCAAGATCAGGTAGCACTCGATGCGGCGACCAATCGCCTCGAAGCCTTGCCTGACGATATCCGACCAGAGATCGATGTGATCTACGGGAACTTTGGAATCCTCGATTCTTTGCTCTTGGGAGCAGAGGTTCCTTCGATCGACGCGATCCTTTTCGATATCGGTGTTTCGTCAGTGCAAATCGATACGCCTTCTCGCGGCTTTTCCTTCAAGGAAAATGGCCCACTCGATATGCGGATGAATCCGAGTAAACAAACTTTAACTGCAGCAGAGATCATCAACACTAAAAACGCAACAGATCTCGCTCGGATCATCCGGCAATACTCAGACGAGAAATGGGCAAGCCGTATTGCGGAATTCATCGTGAAAGCCCGCGAAAAGGCGCCTATCACACAGAGCGAACAGCTTGTTGAGGTCATCAAGGCAGCCGTACCGGCTTCTGCGCGAAGGAGCGGAGGTCATCCGGCAAAAAGGACGTTTCAGGCGTTGCGCATCGAAGTGAACGGAGAGCTTGAAATGCTTCGATCTGGGTTAGAGTCGGCCATCCGATGGCTTGCTCCTGGTGGCCGTATTGCGGTCATCAGTTATCACTCACTTGAAGACCGTATCGTAAAAGACTGTTTCAAGGACTATGCACAAGGGTGTATTTGTCCGCCTGAACTGCCCGTTTGCATGTGCGGACATAAGCCGATACTCGAACAAGTCACGCGTAAGCCGATCGTTCCGAGCGAGGAAGAGATCGCTCGCAATCCGCGCAGTAGAAGTGCCAAACTGCGCATCGCGCAGCGGCTTGATGAATTTGCTATTTGAGCATACCTTTGTGCGGCAAAGCAAGGCATGCTCGATTGAAGTAACGTATTGCCATAAGGAAGGTGAGACTTGTGGCAGGAGCACCTGCATATCGCTACGATACTGCTGTGCAACAGCCCGTACGCGAACACGTACAACCCTCAGTCCGTGTCGTACCTGGTCATAAACAGGCTACACGTCCTGGACTTTCTGATTTTCATGTTGTTGTCGTCAAAGCGGTCGTTGCCGTTCTGGCTGTTATCCTTTGTATAGGATTCATTCAGGTCGGTTTAGCCTCGGCTGCGTATAGTGCAGCCTCGGCATCGAGCGAATTGCGCTCAGAAATCGCAACGATGCGATCAGAAGGGCAGTCGCTCGCAGTTCAAAAGAGCCTCATCGCAAGTCCGAGCAATCTTCGCACTGTTGCAGCAGACGAACTGAAGATGGCGGCACCTGGCGCTTCTGCAACGCTCACGCTCGATCCCGATGTAGTGGCGTTCGATTCGTCAGGCAATCTTTCGCTCACAGGAAGCATTGCATACGCTGCGGCATTGGAGTAAGCCATGCCGTATTCGAAGCATCCAGGTTCGGGAAGACCCTCTCGCGGGGAGCTCTCTTCTTCAAGACGCGCAGTTAAGCGTCATGCCTCATCGTCACCTCACCAAGGTGGCCTCCGTGCGTTTGAAACGACTCCACATCGTTTGAGCATTCTGCTCATCGTCGTTCTCGTTCTTGCGATCGTTGTATTCGGACGTCTTGTATGGGTGCAAGTGATCGATGCATATGCGATCGAACATGCCGAGGGATCTCAGCGAACGGTCACTGTCGATGTGGAGCCGCGTCGCGGGACCATCTATGATCGCAATGGTGTTGTGCTCGCCACTACGGTTGACGCTTATAACCTGTTCTGCCATCCGCATAAGATACAAGATACTGGGCAAGTAAGTGCTTTAGTAGAGGGCCTTGTACAGGCATGCGGCGGCGATGCGAATGAGTATCGCGAGAAGATCGAACAGAATACGAACTTCGTCTATCTCGTAAAAGGCGTCGATGAAGAGCAGTTGAACAAAGTCAAGGAGCTGCAGATCGATGGATTCGACTACGAGAAGACCAGCAAGAGAATCTATCCTTGTGGTGCGATCGCAAGTCAATTAATCGGTGTAGTGAATAGCGAAGGAGAGCCCATATCAGGCCTTGAGCTTTACTATAACGACATCTTGGGTGGCACGCCAGGCAAGAAGACAACGATGTACAGCAAAGAAGGCGTACCTGTCCCAGGTGCTACCCAGATCGAAGCTGAAGTAGTGAATGGGCAGGATATCGTCGTATCGATCGATGTCGAGCTTCAAGAGCAGGTTGAGAAGGCCGTGCTCAAACGCACCGAAGAAGTCGATGGAAAGACAGGCTTTGGAGCGGTTATGAATGCCGAGACAGGCGAGATGCTCGCTTGTGCTTCAGTGCCGACATTTGATGTTACCGATCTATCTGAGGTCGAAGAAGGCGCGACAAACCTCTCGGGTATCTCAGGGCATTATGAGCCAGGCTCGGTTTTCAAGGCAGTGACAATGCTCGCCGCCCTCGAGGAAGGAACTGTGTCGGTTGATAAGAGTTACTATTGTCCTTCCATCCTGCAGGTGGGCGAGCATAAGATAACCGACTCGCATGAGCGCGAGGATAAGGACATGACCGCTACAACCATCATGGCTGATTCATCGAATATTGGCATGTCGCTCATTGCACGCGATCTCACCTTCTCGAAATTCTATGAATATTTGCAGAAATACCAGATCGTAAGCGATACGAACATCGATTATCCCGGTGCTGCGAGTGGATACCTTGCGCCTCGTGATAAGTGGACCGAGGTGCAGGGTTATAACATCAGCTTTGGACAAGGTCTTGAAGTGAGCCCGATCCAGATGATGCGTTTTTATGGGCTGGTCGCAAGCAACGGAACGATCGTGCAGCCTCATTTCTTACTCGATGTGCCTTCAAGTGATGAAGAGCTGGTCTATTCCACCGAGAAAGTGGTCGATAACGACCAGGCGATCGACGATCTTGATACCATGCTCGAGGCAGTGGTAAAGGACGGAACGGGCACCCAAGCAGCGATCGATGGATATCGCGTTGCAGGCAAGACTGGCACAGCAGAGATCGCAAGTCCCAATGGTGGCTATAAAGAAGGCGTGTACAACATATCGTTTGTCGGCTATCTTCCTGATGCCTCAACAAAGCTTGTATGTTTCGTTGGTGCAACAGATGTTCCCGGCGAGCGAAAGACTGTTCCCGCATTCCATGAGATCATGGAGTTCGCGATCGATCGCTATCACATTACGCAGAACTAAGGATCATCATGACTGACCGAACATGCTCAGCACTCATCGAAGGTTTCGACCATACGATCATCGGCGATCCAGAGCGCGTTGTAACAGGCATATCCTATCGTAGCGATACAGTGAAGCCTGGCGAAGCATTCTGCTGCATCGTCGGGACGAAGAGTGATGGACATGCTTATGCGCAGGATGCACTCGATCGTGGTGCGAGCGTGCTAGTGGTCGAGCGAGAGCTCGCCTTGAGAGGAGAAGAACATGTTAGCTTCATTCTCGTTGATGACTCGCGTAAGGCAATGGCTCATCTTGCGTCTCGCTTCTATGGAATGCCATCTGAAGATTTTTCGCTCGTTGGAATAACGGGAACAAATGGCAAGACCACTACGACGTTCTTGGTCGATCACATCGCACGCACCCTTGGCGCGACAACTGGTGTGATCGGAACGGTAGGTATCGATATTGCAGGAACAACGCTCCCTGCCGATCACACGACTCCTGAATCGTGCGATTTGCAACGCATCTTCGCACAGATGCGTGATAAGCATTGCGATGTGGTGACCATGGAGGTCAGCTCACATGCGCTCGATCTCGATCGTGTGTGGGAAAGCGATTTTACCGTGACGGCATTTACGAATCTTACACAAGATCATCTTGATTACCATAAGAGCTTCGAAGCGTATTTTGCAGCGAAGCGGCGTTTGTTCAGCGCAGATTATCCCGCAAAGCGTGTTGTTAATATCGATAGTGACTGGGGAGAACGTTTGCTTGCATACGTTCTTGAACAAGGCGATTCGGTCGTTACGACCGGCTTTGCCGAGAATGCCGATATTCATCCGATAAAGATCGCCTACGATGTGGCGCGCACTCGTGTCGTGTTCGCGGTGATGGGCGATGCGGTCTCGTTCGAGTATCCACTTGTAGGTCGCTTCAATGTTGAGAATGTGATGAGCGCATTTGCTATCGCCATTCAGCTTGGCTACGCTCCAAACGATATAGCACGTGCGTTGGGAGACGTTCCTGCGGTGCCTGGACGCATCGAGCGTGTTGAGCTTGCGCCAGGCGTGGGAGGAGAAAAAGCACGCAGTTTATCGGTGTATGTCGACTATGCACATACGCCTGATGCGATCGAAAAGGCCATCGCATCGGTCAAGCAGCTTGCTCAGGGTAAGACCATTGTGGTGTTCGGTTGCGGTGGCGATCGCGATGCTGCCAAGCGTCCCCTCATGGGTAGAGCGGCACTTGCAGCGGACCATGCAGTGGTTACTTCTGATAATCCACGTACAGAGGATCCTCAGAAGATCATCGAAGACATACTCGAGGGTATGCAGGGCAATGAAGGTCGTTTCAGCGTAGAACCCGATAGGCGCAGTGCGATCCGTAAGGCGCTCACGCTTGCTTCGCCAAGCGACGCAGTGCTGATCGCGGGCAAAGGGCATGAAGATTATCAGATAATCGGTACTACCAAACACGCCTTCGATGATCGCGCGGTCGCGCGCGAAGAGATGGCGCAGATCGGTTAGGAAACTATGAGGCTGAATTCAAAACAGATTGCTGAGTTCACAGGCGCGAGCGTCATAGTCGAAGCGCTCGATCCCTCGCATCTCGCAACAGGAATCACCTGGGATTCCCGTGACGTCGAGCCTGATTTTGTTTACGTTGCCCTCCCTGGTGAGCGCGTTGACGGTCATAGCTTTATCGATGAAGCATTGAGCAAGGGCGCTCATGTCGTACTCACAATGCAATGCGTTTCTGAGAACACGAAGATCCATGCTAAAGAAATGGGCGCAGCGTTGCTCGAGGTCTCATCGACGTTCTCTGCGATCACGGATCTTGCGCGCGCATGGAGAAGTTTTATCAAGGGTGAGGTGGTCGCCCTCTCCGGTTCAACGGGAAAGACCACCACTAAAAATATCTTGCGCGACGTGCTTGCGACCACCTATCGTGTGGTTGCCACGAAGGGCAATCAAAATAATGAGCTGGGTGTTCCAAAGACTTTGCTTGATGCTGATCCTGAGACTGAATATGTGGTTGTTGAGATGGGCATGCGTGGTTCGGGTCAATTGCGTGAGCTCTGTGACTTTGTACGTCCTAATATTGCGCTCATCACCAATACAGGGGAATGCCACATCGAACTTCTTGGTTCACGCGAAGCGATCGCGCTCGCAAAGGCCGAAGCTGTCGAAGCGTTGCCGAATGGTACGGGGCTTGCGGTCTTGAATTATGTGGATGACAACACGCTTTTAATATGTGAAGCCGCCAAAACCGCAAAGCGCGGTATCCAGGTGATCTTCTTCGACGGTTCGGGCACGTTCAGAGCGCAGACCAATGAAGGGGTGCCTTGTGTATGGGCGAGCGATATCGTTCTTGATGATGCAGGGTGTCCTCATTTCAAGCTGCACGTACCCGAGAATCCGCACCCGCTTGATTGCGAGCTTGGACTGCGCGGTGTGCATAATGTACATAATGCCTGTGCTGCTGCTGCGCTTGCCTATCGTTGTCGTGTTCCGCTCGAGCAGATTGCTATCGGACTCAAGGCTTCCGTGCCTGAGGTGGGGCGCCAGGAGATATTGCAAGGTAAAGGCAACATCATGGTCATCAACGACGCGTATAACGCGAATCCCGATTCGATGCGTGCATCGCTTGCCATGTTTTCCGCACTCAACGTCAAGCACAAACGCTATGCTGTATTAGGCGACATGGGAGAGCTCGGTGATTTTGCTCAGGCTTGCCATGAAGGCGTTGGACAGTTCGTTGCTACACAGAAGCTCGATCAGCTGATCTGCGTCGGAGAGCTGGCACGCTTCATTGCTTCTGGCGCACTTGCGGCGGGTTTTCCAGCAGAACGCATCATATCTGTTGCTACACGAGGTGAGGCGCTCAATGAGTTGGAAACACGTCTTGAACCTGGAGATGCGGTGTTGGTAAAAGCGTCTCATTCTATGGAGCTGGAACGTATAGTCAGGGGGCTATTAGCATAATGCTTTCGGTATATGCACAGTATCCGACCTTTACCGTCTTTCTTGCGGTGTTCATGGGCGCGATCGTTACAATGTTGCTCATGCCATTTTGGATCAAAGGCTTGAAGAAGCATCTTATCGGACAGCAAGTCCGGGCAGATGGCCCAGAGAGCCACTTGGTCAAGCAAGGTACGCCCACCATGGGCGGTGTGATCATGCTCGTTGCGATGGCGATCACGGTCCTTCTTCTTGCTGCGCCAGAGCTTGATACTACGTTCATTCTCATTGCGATCATCCTCACAGGCGTGCTTGGTTTTATTGACGATGCTTCCAAGGTTGCAAAGGAGCGCTCCCTTGGCCTGACGCCAAAAGCAAAACTCATCGGCCAGTTCCTCATCTCGACTGCGTTTGTGCTTGCGGTCGTGAATTGGCTTGGCGTTGCTCCCACTATCGATATCCCCTTTATTGCTACGCTTGATTTCGGTATCCTCACTACAACCTTGCCTATTGAAGTTCCTGCAGGTCAGTTCAGCATACCGTGGCTTTATGTACTTTTTTGTGATGTCTTGTTGATGGGTCTTTCAAACGCAACGAATCTAACTGACGGTTTGGATGGCCTTGCTGCCGGTACCGTTATGATGGCGATTTTGGTCATGGCAGCGATCGCCTATCGGTTGAACATGCTCGATGCCGCATTGGTCGGTGCTGCTATTGCTGGGTGCTGTATTGGTTTTCTGTGGTTCAATGCATATCCGGCCGATATCTTCATGGGAGACACCGGTTCACTCTCCCTCGGTATGGCGCTTGGATGCATTGCGATCGTTACGAAGACAGAGGTCATCTCGCTCATTATCGGTGGCCTGTTTGTGATCGAAGCGCTCTCGGTCATGATCCAGGTTTTCTATTTCAAACGAACGAAAAAGCGGCTCTTCCTCATGGCCCCTCTTCATCATCATTTCGAGAAGAAAGGCTGGAGCGAAGTGAAGGTGGTCGTACGCTTCTGGATCATCTCTGCGTGCTTTGCTGCGGTCGGTTTTTGCATCTTCTTTGCTCAGTCGATGCTGATCTAGGGTGATGATCTGGTGATGCAGCACGAGAAAGGAACGAGCATGAGCAAAGAGTCGTCTTCGAGAGCGGATCGCAAAGCGGCCCCTAGATCATTGGGCGATGTTCTTGTGCTCGGTCTTGGAAAGACTGGGGAAGCGGTATGCGATTACTGTCTCGAGCAAGGAGATCGTGTCACATCGCTAACGGTCGCTGCAGGTGCGAAGAGTGCTGCATCGTGTTCAGTTGCTGCGCGTCTTGAAGCTCAAGGAGCACAGGTCGTCTTTGATGTGACTAGCTTTTCTAAAACCTACGATCTATGTATCGCAAGTCCGGGTATCTCTCAGTTCTCCGAGTTCTACCAAAATGCGCTCGCTTCTTCACGTGAGGTGATCAGTGAAGTTGAATTCGCATGGCGCGAGAGCAAGCGTGACTCGGTCTGGATTGCGATCACGGGTACTAATGGCAAGACTACCACGACTGCATTATGCGCGCATCTTCTGCGCAGTGCAGGTAAGAATGCAGCAGCTGTCGGCAACATCGGTGATACTTGCATCGATGCGGTGCGCAAAGGCGATGTCGATCACTATGTTGCAGAAGTATCTTCGTATCAGCTTGCTTCTACCAAGCGATTTGCACCACAAGTTGCAGTCTTGCTCAACATCACGCCCGATCATCTTAAATGGCATGGGAGCTTTGAGGCGTATTGTGAAGCGAAGCGACGTATTTATGCAAATCTCACGGAGGTGAGCGGAGTTGCGGTCATGGATGCGGTTAACGATGTAGTGCGAGGATTCGTAAAGGATCTGAAGCGCTCAACGACAGCAGAGCGTGGTTTTTCCTATATTCCGATTGGTAGTGCTCAAGGGATCGGATACAGCATGATCGATGCATGCGGTGCAGAGAATGCAGCTTATGTCGACGGGTCGCTTCTCACACTCGATCTTGCAGGAACATCGAATGTGCTCGTGACATGTGATGAACTTAACATTCCCGGTGAACATAATGTGTCGAACGCTCTGGCGGCCGCAAGTGCCGCGCTTGCTATTGGATGTGATCTTGAAGCCGTGCGTGAAGGGCTGCGTACATTTCAGCCGCTCGAACATCGCATCGAACCATGCGGCAGCATAAACGGTGTTGTGTGCTATAACGACTCGAAGGCAACCAATGTCGATGCGACCTTGAAAGCGCTTGCTGCATTCGGGGACACACGGCCTATCGTGCTGCTGGGAGGCGACGATAAAGGAACGAGCCTTGATGTGCTCGTAAAAGAAGCAAGCGCTCATTGCAAAGCAGTAGTGTGCTACGGCGAGGCAGGAGAGCGCTTTTTCGAAGCATTCTCCGTTTCGTCGTTACCGCATTACGAGGCAGCTCACATGAAAGAGGCTTTCGATCTCGCACTCGAGATTGCTCAACCGGGTGATGTGCTTGTGCTCTCGCCAGCTTGTGCGTCTTTCGATGAATTCAGTTGTTTTGAAGAGCGCGGTGAAGTGTTCAAAGATCTGGTTCGCCAGCGCTCAAGTGGTGGGGAAGGCTAGATCTGGCATGAACAGGGCGCCACGAACACACTCACAACGCACTCCATTGCCCGCTCATTCACGTCTCCAGCGTTCCTCGAAAGAGATCGTCGTACCGCGTTTGATGGTCATGCTCTCTGCTGCTGCTCTGGTAGTCATCGGACTTGTCATGGTCTTTTCGGCTTCTTCGGTCACTGCCTATGTCGAACAAGGCGATGCCTATGGAGAGACGATCAAGCAAGTTATATTCGCAGTTATCGGGGTAGCGATCTGTATCGGTGTCATCGTTGCGACAAAGATGGTCGGTTTCGAGACGATGACCTCCAAGTTCATCATCTATAGTTTTTGGGTCGTGTGCGTTATTGGCATCCTTTTGACGGCGGTGCTCGGTACCTCAGCACTCGGTGCGAAGCGTTGGCTTGTGATCGGTGGTATTTCGATTCAGTTCGCCGAGTTCATGAAGATTGCTTTGGTGCTGGTAGCAGCGCGTATCATGGTCGATTTCAATGACGGTATGGACGCACTTCATGTGCTCGTGCGCTGTGCGATCTTTATCGTTGCTCCACTTGCGCTCTTATTCGTTTTGCAATCTGACCTCGGAACGACGGTGATATGCCTTGTTGCTATCTTTTCGATACTTATCTTTGGTGGCGTTCCATGGCGCTGGATCGCGCTTCTTGGCATATTGATTCTCGGACTTGGTGCGGCAGCGATCTTTTCAGCGCCGTATCGAACTGCGCGTCTTTTGACCTTTCTCGATCCGTGGGGCAATGCGGATGGCGATGGTTATCAGATCGTTCACTCGCTTCAGGCTCTGGCCTCAGGCGGCTTGTTTGGCGTCGGTATTGGTAACTCATATGAGAAGCTGCAGTATCTCCCTGAAGCAGAGACAGACTTCATCTTCGCGATCATCGGTGAAGAGCTCGGTCTTATTGGCGCTATGGCGGTCGTTGTCTTGTTCGTCATTTTTTTGTATGGAGGATATTGCATCGCAAAGGATGCGACGAACAGTTATGGGATGTTGATCGCTGGTGCGCTCACTACCATGCTTGTTGTGCAAGCCTTCATCAACATACTTTGCGTGATCGGTCTTTTCCCGATCACTGGTAAGCCGCTTCCGTTCATATCTTCGGGCGGCTCTTCGCTCATCAGCTCGCTTTTGATCGTAGGTATTATCCTGTCGGTCTCATTCAGCAGCGATGCGACTGAAGCCTCTTATCAGCAGCGCCGCGAGAAGCTCCATGTCGTATCTTCTTACGATGGTGGAACGCCGAAGCCAGGAAGAAGACGTTAAGGAGAAGATATGCGCATCGTATTATCGGGCGGTGGTACTGCAGGACACATCAATCCAGCACTTGCGCTTGCTGAGGAGCTCCAGAAGCGTGGTCATGAGGTCTTTTACGCGGGCACACCGCAAGGAGTCGAAGCACGCCTGGTGAAAGAGGCGGGCTTGCCTTTTGAAGCTTTTGAGGCACGGGGCTTCGATCGTGCTCATCTATCCACGCTGCCTAAAGCGTTACGAACGATCCAGAAGAGCACCAAGAAGGCAAAACGCTGGTTTCTCGAGATTGAGCCTGACGTTGTTGTAGCATTCGGTGGGTATGTGTGTATTCCAGTCAGTAGAGCCGCTGAAGCGCTCAATATCCCTCTGGTCGTGCACGAGCAGAATTCGGTCATGGGCATGGCAAACAAGTATCTTTCTAAAGGGGCTACTGCGGTGGCGCTTACCTATGAGGTCGCAGGTGAGGCTGTAAGCGACAAGAGTAAAGTCGTCGTAACAGGCAACCCTGTGCGTTCCTCGATCTTCACCTCGACACGCGAAGAGGGAAGAGCAGCGCTCGATATTCCTCATGATGCGCTCATGTTGCTCGTGTTCGGAGGCAGCCTAGGTGCTCGTCACCTGAATAGTGCGATCGCGGCGATGAAGGATAGACTACTCGCGATCGACAATCTCTATGTCATGCATATCACAGGACCAAAAGAGCTCGAGTGTGTTGAAGAATTGCTCGATCTGTCTGATGAAGAGCGCAAGCGTTATATTGTGTTGGGCTATCAAGATCGTATGGGTCAGACCATGGCGGCTACCGATATGGTTGTCTCACGCGCGGGGGCTACCTCGCTTGCCGAGATATCTGCACGACGCATTCCTGCGATCCTTGTGCCGTTTCCTTTTGCAACCGCCGATCATCAAACTACGAATGCGCGTGCGTATGTAGAGCGTGGTGCAGCTCGCATGATCGCTGATGCGGATGTCGAGACAGAAGAGTTTGCTGCGATGGTGCTCGAATTGGTTGAAGACGACGCTCTGCGTGAGCGCATGACGCAGGCTGCAGCGACCTTTGAGACCGAAGACGCTGCCGCGAAGTTGGCGGATGTTGTATTAGCAGCAGCAGGGGCGAAGCAATCCGATACAATGTGATGCGGATCCAGGAGGAAATGCGTGGAGCGATTCGAGAATAAGAAGATTCATTTCATCGGTATCGGTGGTGTCGGCATGAGCGGCATCGCTCGCGTTGCTCACGAACAGGGTCATACTGTTTCTGGATCGGATCTTCGTGAAAGTCGTTATACCAAGCAGCTGCGCGAAGCAGGTATCAAGATCTTCATCGGCCAGAAGGCGGACACTATTTCGAGTGTCGATCCTGATATCGTGGTCGTATCGACTGCAATCATGGATAACAATCCCGAGCTTAAAGCCGCACGCGAAGCGGATATCGACATCTGGCATCGCGCGAAGATGCTGGCAGCGCTCGGCGTAGGACATGCGACGCTTGCGGTTGCGGGAACGCATGGTAAGACCACGTCTTCTTCGATGCTCGCCTCTACTATCGATGCAATCGGGCTCGATCCGACCTTTCTGATCGGCGGTATCGTGCGCTCCTATAATTCGAATGCGCATTGTGGCGAGGGAGATTATTATGTGGTCGAAGCAGACGAGAGCGATCGTTCGTTTACCTATCTCGATCCTGCAGCAGTGCTCGTGACCAATGTTGAGGCCGACCATCTTGATCATTATGAAGATCTTGACGAGATCTATAAGCTCTTCGGGGATTTCATCTCACTTGTCCCTGAGGAGGGGTGTTGCGTGGTGTGCGGCGAGGATGCTGCACTTGTCGATGTTGCCTGCTCGACAGGGCGTAAGGTCTATACCTACGGTTTCGACAGATCTTTCGATACGTCTATCGAGAATTATGAGACCCACGGCATCTCTACCACCTTTGACGTCACGCTGCCTGACGGGCAGCTTTATCATTGCCGTATCAAGCAAAACCCCGGACGTCATAACGCATTGAACGCCGCGGGCGTGCTCACGCTTATGTGGACGCGTGGTCTTGATATGGATGCCGCGGTCGAGGCATTGGCAGATTTTGCTGGAGTCCGCAGGCGTTTCGATAAGGTCGGCGAAGCAAACGGCATTACCATCGTTGACGATTATGCTCATCATCCGACCGAGATCGCCGCAACTATCGAAGCGGCAAAATCACTCGATTTCAAGCATGTGCATGTACTCTTCCAGCCGCATCGTTATTCACGAGTGAAACTCTTCACTGAAGTTTTGCGCGATGATTTCGAGCGCGCATTCGACAAGGCTGATCGCATCACGTTTATGGATGTGTATTCGGCAGGCGAAGCACCCGTTCCTGGTATCTCTGGTGCCACTTTCTTGCAGGTCGTACTCGATCATCCTGGTCATCCTGAGGATGCGACCTATGTAGCGCATCGCATGAAAGTAGTTCCTGAGCTGCTCGCAAAGCTTGAGCCGGGCGATCTTATTATCACCATGGGCGCTGGTGATGTGACAGCTATCGGTCCAGAGCTTCTTGCTGCTCTTCAGGAGCGCGAACTGGAGGGGCGTAACTGATGGCTCGCCATGCTTCGGATCTGGAGCTTCTTCGTTTCGAAGAGGATTTCGATGGCGAGATTCGTTTGGATGAGCCGATGGCGAAGCATACGAGCTATCGCATCGGTGGCCCTGCGAGAGCCTATATTGTGGTCAATTCCATTGCTGCACTAAACGCTGCACTGAATGCATGTAGAGACGATGAAGTACCTTGGGCCATGGTGGGCAAGGGTTCGAACTTGCTCGTTTCCGATGAAGGCTATCCTGGTGCAGTCATCACGCTCGCAGGGGAATTTCGTACGTGGATGTTCGATGAAGAGACAGATCGTGTCATCGTCGGCGCAGGTACGATACTCTCGCGGCTTGTACAAGAGGTCTTTCATCGCGGTTATAGCGGTATGGAATTTGCCGTTGGGACTCCGGGAACCGTAGGGGGAGCACTCCGTATGAACGCGGGGACGAAAGATGACTGGATCGGCTCGCGTGTGGTCTCTCTCACGGTTTTTGATCCCGCGAGAGGCTTGAAGCGTTATGCGGGCAGTGATATCGAATGGGCATATCGCTCAACGTCCTTTTCTGCTGATGAGATCATCGTTGAGTGTGAGCTTCAGCTAGAACCAGCGATCTCGGGCAATATCCATGAACGCATGCGCACATTGCTTGATAAGCGCAAGGCCTCTCAGCCATTGGAATATCCTTCCTGTGGAAGCGTCTTCAAGAACCCAGAGGGCTACTCGGCAGGTGCGCTGATCGATGAGGTCGGGCTTAAGGGGACTCTGTGTGGAGGCGCGCAAATCTCCGAAAAACATGCTAATTTTATTGTCAATAAGCACAATGCTTCAGCTTCTGATGTGCGAGCTCTTATCACGAGTGCGCAAGAAAAGGTGAAAGAACACTATGGCATCGAACTTCAACCGGAAGTCAGATTCCTTGGGTTCGAGGCGGAACTCGAGAACTGACAAGGGCACCGCGCTGCCTTCTTCGGTGAAGGGACGTCCGAGTCAGAACCGTTCGGTGCGTATGTCTCAAAGCGACCGAACGAGGCGAACAAGGCAATCTGCTCCAGCGCGCTCGTCACGACGTGTATCGCATAGTGCTTATCGCGATGCCAATGTAGGAATGCCGAATGCTCGCGCGCGCAACACGCGTCCTGTTCCAACACACACCGCTTCATCTTCACGGCGAACCTCGAGTTACGGTTCGAGCCTTCCCAATATCGATCGCAATGGATATCTTGCCGGTGAGGGTGTCCACCAGACACGTGCTTCAGGGCAGCGTCGGACATACGGCAATGAGCCCTTGCGCTCGGTCAGTGTCTCTCAAGTGCGCAACAATCGCCGTCAGATCCAACCGAAACGTTCGCGCAAAGGGCTTGTCATTGGCATCATCATCGCGGTGTTGGCGATCTTGATCGCGCTCGGGATGTTCGTTCTTTCAAGAACTGATATGTTCCCTGTTACCAAGATCACTGTTTCAGGCGTGCATCACCTGACCGATCAGGAGACCGCAGAGCTTGCATCGGTCCCTGAAGGAACGACGCTGCTCAATGTGGATGCAGCTGGCATCGAGGGGCGCCTTGAGTCGAATCCCTGGATCTTGGATGCTGTCATCGAACGGCGTTTTCCTGATACGCTCAATCTGAACATCACCGAGCGTGAGATCGTTGCGGTGGTCGATGTAGTCATCGATGACAACGATAACCAGCAAACTTGGGCGCTCGCTTCGGATGGTACGTGGTTGATGCAGATCCCTGATCGGAATAGCGAGGAGGGAAAGCAGCTTGCCCCCCAGGTCTATGAGGATGTGGATGCTGCGCTTCATATCTCGAGCGTTCCTTATGGTGCGGTTCCTGAAGCAGGGTCGCAGTGCAACAATCCCAACATCACCAATGCGCTTGCGATCATCGATGGCATGTCGACTGAACTTGCTGACCAGGTGAAGTCGGTCTCTGCGGCAAGCTCGGATTCGACGGTGCTCACGCTTGACAATGGAGTCGAGATCGCCTTTGGCGATTCTACTGATATCCGCGATAAAGAGCGCGTATGCCTTGAGCTGATGGAGCAGCATCCAGGTAAGATCGCTTACATCAATGTACGCACGGTGAATAAGCCGATATGGAGGGCAGTTTAGTGATATTTGCCCAGTTTGTGTTTTCAATCAATCGGCTCTTGTGTACAATTAACCCAATGTCCTCATGGGCGCCTTTTCCCATGAGCAACATCTCACTGAATTACTGAAAGCGGGCATGATATGCAACAAATTCTAGGCGCTGATAATCTTGCTGTCATCAAGGTCGTAGGCGTAGGTGGCGGCGGTACAAACGCGGTCAACCGCATGGTTGAAGCGGGCGTTCGCGGTGTTGAATTCATCGCGGTAAACACCGACCGTCAGGCGCTGCTTCTCTCCGATGCCGATAAAACCATCCATATCGGTGAAGAGCTTACTCGTGGTCTGGGTGCTGGTGCTAATCCAGAAATCGGCTGTCAGGCAGCAGAAGAATCTCGTGCAGAGATTCGTGAGGCGCTTGCCGATGCCGATATGGTCTTCGTCACTGCTGGCGAAGGTGGCGGTACAGGCACTGGTGCTGCGCCAGTTGTTGCAGAGATCGCCCGTGAAGAAATTGGTGCGCTCACCGTCGGTATCGTTACCAAGCCATTCAGCTTCGAAGGTCGTTTGCGCCGTAATCAAGCAGAACAGGGCATCGATTTCCTCTCTATGAAGGTTGACACGCTTATTGTCATCCCGAACGATCGCTTGCTCGAGATCGTTGATAAGAAGACTAGCATGCTCGATGCATTCCGTATCGCAGACGATACGCTGCGTCAGGGCATTCAGGGCGTTACCGACCTCATCACTATTCCTGGCCTTATCAATCTTGACTTCGCGGATATTCGTACGGTTATGAAGGATGCAGGTACTGCCATGATGGGCATCGGCATCTCTTCGGGCGAATCCCGTGCGCTCGATGCTGCCCAGCAAGCTATTAACTCCAATTTGCTCGAGACTTCAATCGCAGGTGCTTCGCGCATCCTCTTCTCAATCGCAGGTGGCCCGAGCCTCGCACTTTCTGAAGTGGATGAAGCTGCTCGTGTGGTCGAGGCAGTCGCTGATGAGAATGCAAACATCATCTATGGCCAGATCGTTGACCCCGAGATGCTCGAAGAGGTTCGTATCACTGTTATCGCAACAGGATTCAAGGCTAATACTGCCCAGGCTGCAATGGATTTCTCGCGCAAGGACAACGTATTCAACTCAACTACACAGCGTGCAGGAAATGCTCAGCAGAATCAGGCGCCCCAACAGACGCAGAGCACCTATCAACAGCTCTATTCCAATGAACCTCGTTTTGCTGATGAAGATTACATCCCTGATTTCTTGAAGCGCCAATAGTCATTTCAAGATCTATGCATCACCGCTTCGCGCGGATATGCTTGTAACACCAAAACACAGCGCAGACGCATCGATTTCGATGCGTCTGTTCGTTTGAAAGGCCCGTCATGGATAGCTTCGTAGTTCCCAAGCCTTCACTTTCTGAAGTCGAATACGGCAACATACCTCTCTTCACTGATGATGCGCTCTTCGAAGCGTGCGGTGTGCGCATTGCGTTTACGACGCGCGCAGGAGGTGTGAGCTCAGGTTCGTATGGCACGCTTAATCTTGCTGATCATGTTGCCGATGATCATGGTGCGGTCATGAAAAACCGTGCTTGTCTTATGCATGCGATCGCGCCAGAACTCCATCGCTGCCATGATGAAGTGCTCATCGTCCCAAATCAGGTGCATGGCGATACGGTTGTGAGCATCGACTCTTCCGATGAGATCGAACACGTAAAGCTTGAAGTTGCACAAGGGGCGGATGCGATCATCGTTGATGCGCGTGAGATCGCAGCACTGCTTTGCTTTGCTGACTGCGTGCCACTCATCATTGTCTTGCCGACAGGGAGATTTGCGGTAGTCCATGCTGGTTGGCGCGGTGTCGAAAATACGATTGCCGCAAAGACGCTTTCGCTCATGCTTGAGCAAGAGAAACGAGCATCGGGCGCATCCCCTCACGATATCGTTGCCGCCACCAATGTCTACATCGGTCCTTATATTCACCGTGAATGCTTTGAGACCAACGAAGAGATCCATGACCTATTTACTACGAAGTTTGGCGATGCATGTGATTTTGATGCACATCATATCGACCTCGGGGCAGCGCTCCGCGTTCAATTGATGCAACGAGGAATCGAGCCAGCACGCATCTGTGATCTTGATATATGCACGGTTTGCAACAACGACCGGTTCTTCTCATATCGCGCTCAGAGTGGCATTGCGGGACGACATGGCGCGTTGGCGATTCGTCTATAAATCAACAAGCGTGTAGCAAAGTTCGTGCATTGCTCATCGTGCGCTATAGTGAAAAAGCACGTCATTCACAGGGCATATCATCAAGGAGTGCTGCTCATGTCAACGAAAGATCGTTATATACATGTCCGTAAGGAAGTCGATGTTGCTTGTACGCGGGCAGGACGAAGACCAGAAGAAGTTTTGCTTCTTGCAGTATCGAAGACAGTCGATCTCGACCAGGTTCAAGAAGCTATCGAAGCCGGAGCCCATGCGTTTGGAGAGAATCGTCCTGACGAACTTTTGCGCAAGAGCGCTGCATTTCCCGATCAACAGTGGCATTTCATCGGTAATATCCAATCACGAAGGATCCCCGATATTGTTTCAGCAGCCGATCTGATCCATTCAGTCAGCAAGGCTGAGCATCTTGCAAAGATCGATAGGGCAGCAGCGAAGATCGATAAGGTGCAACCTGTGCTGCTTGAGGTGAACGTTTCAGGTGAGTCTTCCAAAAGCGGCTTTCATCCGAGCGAGGTTCTCTCGGTTATCGAAGAGGCGGCAGGCCTTCTTGCTGTGCGTATCCAGGGACTCATGACCATGGCGCCACGTGCCGATGAAGACGCAATCGAATCGTCTTTCAGTGGGCTTGTGTCTCTCCGTGACGATCTGCAACGTCAACTCGATGACAAGGGAATAGATGTCACGTTGTCTGATATTTCTATGGGTATGACCGAAGACTGGCCACAGGCGATCGAACGAGGCTCTACTATAATAAGGGTCGGACGAGCTATCTTTGATAGTTCGTTTGAATAAGACAGGTTTGGCAATCGCGCCTTCAGCGTTCTGCGTTCAAGTAAGAAGGTTGCGATGAAAGAAAGGTGTTATGGATTTTCCTAATCCCTCAAGATCTGCTGGAAATCTCGTTGAGAGTATCAAGGATAAACTGAATTTCGGCTCATCGCGCGCTGCCGATCGTGATGAATACGTAGAAGAAGATTATGCGTATGACGAGCTGGGCTACGACGACGGTTTCGATGATTATGGCGAGTACGGTTTCGATGAATCCTATGCCACGAATAGCTATGACGATGCTTATTCAGACAGTTACACGACGCGTGATACGTATCGTACGCGTTCACCTAAGCTCGTCTCCTTGGACGACATCCAGAATACAACCTCTGCTTATGGAGTTATGACACCAGGGTCGTCTTCCGACCACGGGGTCCCGACCAGCTCTTCGGTTCCAGGGTATCTCTCCAGCACAGCAGATACACGGTTTTCCTCGCGTTCGACTTCGCGCATCACGGTTGCTTCCGATCAAGCAGAGCGCGATTACACCGAAGGATTTGGCTTCGATCGTGCTGATACGAGTTATCGAGATTTCGTCTCACCGTATCAGCGTCAGAACGTCGAGAAGACCGCGGTCATGCCTTCTACAGGCTCGACGGGTCTCGATGGGCTTTTCACGCCTACTGATGGCACGGCGCAGACTGCTTCAGCTGCAAACGATCATGCTTCGAGCATCGGTGGGCGTTTCTCGCGCAAGATCGAGATATTCGAACCGAAGAACTTCGAGGAAGCGGTCAATATTGTTGCTATGCTCAAAGACGGAAGCGTTGTTATCTTGAATTTGAAGTATGTGAACGCCGGTCTTTCGAAGCGTGTTCTCGATTTTGCGTTTGGCGTGGTTGCCGCGCTCGATATGCAGATCACCTATGAGGCACCTCAAGTATTTTCCATCACGCAATCTGGGAAGCTCACTTTGGTCGAGCGTGATCAGTTGCGCCTAAAGCATATCCTCTAATGCGGTATGAACATCGATCGATGCGAAAGGATTTAACGTGAGCTGGCAGCATATTCTCGTTTCGCTTTCGGATGCGTATAGTTTGGTTATCGTCATCTATGTGCTGATGTCGTGGTTTCCCATCGGTGGCGTGGTTCAGGACGTGCGCAATGCCCTTGGCAAGATCTGTGATCCGTTTCTGAATCTCTTCAAACGTCTTATTCCCCCAATTGGAGGGATGATCGACATTACCCCTATAATTGCACTACTTGTGCTACAGTTCGGAGTACGATTTATAGTATCATTGTTCTAAGTTCGCGTATTATCAGGCAAGAGAGGTCGTTATGGCGATTACATCCGAAGATATCCAACAGCAGAGCTTCAAGATCGAACGTCGTGGCTATGATGTTGATGAAGTAGATGTGTTTCTGGAGCATGTTTCCGATGAGATCGACGTGCTCAATAACGAGATCGCTCGTCTTCGCACCCAATTAGCGGAGGCTCAGAGTGCACCTGCAGGCACTTCCTCTCAAGATGCGGCTGTTTCTGAGGATGCTGCAAAGCTTGCTGAAAAGGACGATCGCATCGCCGAGCTCGAGTCTCAGCTCACTGAGCGCAAGAGCGAAGACAACGCTATCGCCCAAGCGCTTATTATTGCTCAGCGCACGGCAGACGAAATCGTCTCTAAAGCGCGCACTGATGGCGAGAACATTCGTCGTAACGCTGAAGAAGAAGGTCAGCGTATTCTCGATAAGGCAGGAGCTGAAAAGCAGCGTATCATCGAGCAGATCAGCGAACTTACGGTCAGCCGTGAAAAGGTACGCGAGCAGTATCAAGAGATGCTCAAAGATTTCATTGCTGCATCGACCAAGCGTCTTACCGAGATCGGCGGCGATAACACCTCAGATATCGTTATTCCTGATGAGTTGCTTGAAGAAGAATCGATCAGCACGCCGAATACCAAAAAGTGGAATCCGTCTCCTTCGACGGCAACCTATACCACTCCAACGGTCAACCCAGCAGTTTCAAGCCCAGCACCTCCGAAGCCCTCTCAGTCTTCGAAGGATCTTTCGGGTTACGGAGATGCGGATGACTCCTTTACTTTCGACGAGATCGACTAATGATCCGTGGGAAGCGAATCTTATAAAGTTGCTGTACGTCTCACGCCCCGTTCGGGGCGTGATGCTGTTTTAGGGGTCAAGAACGTAGAAGGACTCTCTGAGGTACAAGCCTGCGTTACTGCTGCGCCAGACAATGGGAAGGCGAACAAAGCTTTATGCAAATTGGTCGCATCTGAGATCGGCATAGCGAAATCAAAGGTTGAAGTTGTGCAGGGCCAGACAAGTCGTCATAAACGTTTGAGCATTGAGGCTGATGCGAAGCTTATCAAAGAGTGGCTAGCAGGGTTGCCTGTACTCGATTAGACGAGCTTCACGCCTGCGTATGAAATGCGCGCGATCTCTTTCAAGGGAAGAAAGACCCATACGCTTCCTGTGCAAAGTGAGATGCGCGCAGGGGCTTCGATGAGTTCATTTGAGATTCCCCATAAGGCGCGATTTGTCACTTCGGCATCTTGCAAACCGTATTCCAGTCCTTCTTCGGTGATTCCAGTAGCCTTGTCCGAATGAGAGATGACTGAGCATGTTCCGCTCGCTCCCGGTTCGATGATGAGCTCGGTAAGAGCTCCACTCGAATCGAGTGTGATTACGACTTCGTTTTCTGTGATTCCCCAAATGCGTTGTCCGCGGCTTGCCGCATATGCCATCAATTGCAAGTTTCCCAGTGAATGGTCGAGACGCTCGTGGAGCCCATCGCACATGACGATATTAGTGAATCCTTGCTTTATAGCGTGATCGAGTGCCCAATCCATATCAGTGAAATCTTTGTGGGAATCGAAGACATGTATCTGGGGTTGCGTGAGCGTGGGACTCTGTTGGCCTTTTGTGTTTTGTCCTTTTGCTTTGAAAGATTGTTTCGAGGGAATATAACCAAGCGAATCAAAATCGCCGAACACCCCTTGGGGGATGATGTTGCGCTGCATGAGGGGAGCAAAGCCTCCATCAACGGCGAAGATCGTATCGAAATGGCAGACTTCAAGGATGTGGTCTAATCCGTGGTGTTCGGTGGGTGCACCCCCCACCACCAAGCATGAATGCATGAAACACTCCCTCTGTGTGATGCTGATGTTTGCTAGAATACCATAGGAGTGAGCCGGGCAACCGCGCCGTATACGGTGAGGAAAGTCCGGGCTTCGAAGGGCAAGATGCCAGTTAACGGCTGGGCGGGGCGACCCGACGGATAGTGCCACAGAAAAGAAGACTCTTCCTTTGGAAGAAAAGCTGAAACGGTGCGGTAAGAGCGCACCAGCATGCTGGTAACAGCATGGCTTGGTAAACCCCATCTGAAGCAAGCGCAAATAGGAATGCAATACGGCCGCCTTTCCGTGCATTCGGGTTGCGTGCTAGAGTTTCGCGGTGACGCGAAATCGAGATAAATGGTTGCCGACCACAGAACCCGGCTTACAGGCTCACTCTCTTTTTTCGATGCTATACTCATTGATGCAAGACGTGCTTGTCTTGCTTTCATATACGGGGAGCTCGACCGGCGCGATGTCGCGCCGCGCGGCTGAGAGGGAGCACGACTCCGACCCGATGAACCTGTCTGGATAATGCCAACGAAGGGAATCCGATCATGACGATCACGCAAATTGATGCCGCTCGGCAAGGAATCATCACACCAGCTATGCAGCGTGTTGCTGAAAAGGAGCACAAGAGCGCTGAAGAGATTCGTGCTGGAGTAGCGGCGGGCACCATCGCTATACCATCGAATGTCAATCATAAGAACCTCGATCCTGAAGGTGTGGGATCGGGACTTCGTACAAAAGTGAATGTGAATTTGGGAATTTCAGGCGATCTTATCGATCCTGAGGTTGAGCTCGAAAAAGTGCGTGTCGCGCTCGAACTGGGTGCTGAGGGCATCATGGATCTTTCAAACCATGGTAAGACGCAGGAGTTTCGTACTCAACTGATCAAAATGGCGCCAGTCATGATCGGCACCGTGCCGATGTATGATGCCATCGGTTACCTGGAGAAAGCGCTTATTTCCATTACGCCAGAAGATTTCCTTGAGGTGGTGCGTCGTCATGCTGAAGATGGTGTTGATTTTGTCACCATCCATGCTGGCATGAACAGGCGCGTTATCGAGTCTTTCAAAGAGACGGGACGTCTGATGAACATCGTTTCGCGTGGCGGCTCGCTCATCTTTGCATGGATGGAGGCGACGGGCAGAGAAAACCCCTTCTATGAATACTACGATGATGTGCTCGAGATTCTTCATGAGCATGATGTCACCATCAGCATTGGAGATGCGATGCGTCCTGGATGTGGCTATGATGCAACTGACGCGGGTCAGATTGCAGAGCTGATTGAGATCGGCAAGCTTACGAAACGTGCGTGGGATGCAGGTGTGCAGGTGATGGTCGAAGGACCTGGTCATATGGCCATCGACGAGATCGCAGCGAACATGAAACTTGAGAAGCGTTTGTGTCATAATGCGCCGTTTTATGTGCTCGGACCGCTCGTGACCGATATTGCGCCAGGTTACGACCACATCACCGCTGCTATCGGCGGCGCTCTAGCGGCAAGCTCAGGTGCAGACTTTCTATGCTATGTGACACCTGCTGAACATCTGCGCCTGCCTGATGTTGCAGATGTTCGCGAAGGGTTGGTAGCGACGAAGATCGCTGCGCATGCAGCTGATATTGCCAAAGGTATTCCCGGCGCTCGTCAGCGTGACGATCGCATGAGTGACGCGCGTCGTCGCTTTGATTGGGAAGAGATGTTTGCGTTGGCTATCGACCCAGTGAAGCCGCGCGAGTATTTCGAGAGCGCACCTCCTTCGAATGAAGAATCATGCACGATGTGTGGCAAGATGTGTGCGGTTCGTACGGTAAACACCATCATGGATGGTCTTGTTATCGACCTGGGTGATGAATACTAGGATCACGCCGACCGAGCGGCTCGTACGCGCTTGTATCGATCAAGGTTTTATTTCATGAAGAGTTGGACCAAAGAAGAGATTCGTGACGCCTTAAGGCTCTATGCAGTTACCGATCGTTTTTGGCTTGCAGGGCGTAGCTTTGAAGAAGCGCTTACCGAAGCGCTTTCGGTACCGGGCGTCACGTGCGTGCAACTTCGTGAAAAAGAGGCTTCAGCAAAAGAGCGTGAAGCGCTTGCACGCGAGGCGCAGAAGGTATGCGCGCGTGCGGGGATTCCTTTCTTGATCGACGATGATGTTGAGCTGGCACTACGTATTGGTGCTGATGGCGTGCATATCGGACAAGATGATATTTCTTGTGTTGAGGCTCGCCATTTGCTGGGCGATCAGGCTCTTATTGGTGTTACTGCTAAGACGCTCGATCAGGCATGCAAGGCGCAGGCTGATGGTGCGGATTATCTGGGGGTAGGGGCGGTGTTTCCTACTTCAACCAAACAAGACACCTGGACCATAGATCATGAGGTGTTGCGTCAGATCTGCGCGGCCGTTTCGATTCCGGTGGTTGCTATTGGAGGGATCACGGCAGACAATGCGAGAGACCTCGTAGGAAGTGGTATTGCTGGTATTGCGGTGGTTTCAGCGATCTTCGCAGAGGATAATCTTGCAGCTGCCGTCAAGCGCTTGGCTCATGTCGCGGAAGCATTTTAAGGTTTTGCTCATAAGGTGAAGAAGCGCGCGGTGCGCGAATGATCCGAGAGTAAGAGATGGGGTAGCAATGAAGAGCGTAGTGACTATAGCGGGTTCAGATTCAAGTGGGGGCGCAGGTATTCAAGCAGACTTGAAGACCATGACTGCGCTGGGAATATATGGCCAGTCTGCCATCACTGCCCTTACTGCACAGAACACTATGGGAGTGCTCGGGGTGCAAGAGACCACCCCCGGGTTTCTTGCCGAACAGATTGAAGCGATCTTTGCCGATATTCGTCCTGATGCGGTCAAGATTGGTATGGTAGCAAATCCTGCACTGATCAAGACTATCGCAGAATCGTTGCACGCTTATCAGGCAAAGAATATCGTACTCGACCCGGTAATGATCGCAACGAGCGGTGCTTCACTTGCTTCTGATGATGTGGCGCAGAGCTTGGTTCGCGATCTGTTCCCGCTTGCAAAGGTGCTCACACCGAACCTGATCGAGGCAGAAGTCTTCAGCGGAATCTCTATCGCCAAACCGCAACAGATGGTGGAGGCTGCTCATGCTATTCAACAGCTTGGTGCGCGTGCTGTGCTGGTGAAGGGTGGTCATCTTGAGAGCTTTGGGGATGGAGAAGAGTCCATGCAGGCACATCTCCCTCATGAAGGATCAGCGTACAATACCGATTCCGCATCGGAGTTCTTGAGCGATCAGCTCTTCGAGTCGGGCCATGCGTATGATCTGTTGCTTACGGAAGAGGGAACCGAATTTTGGCTCTGCGAACCACGCATTGCCACAGAGAATACTCATGGCACGGGCTGTACGCTCTCTTCGGCGATCGCATGTTACCTAGCTGAAGGATGCGAATTGGTTGACGCGGTCAAACGTGCGAAGTTCTATCTGACCCAGGCGCTTGCGCATGATCTTAAACTTGGCAATGGTCATGGTCCCGTGAACCATGGCTGGCATTTGGATACTGTCGTTCCTCAGAAAGGATAGACGGACTTTTTACAAGAGCGCTTACTCCGCGCTATGGGTATGGTCTTGACCACTGCCGTTAGCAAGCCAACAACGCATGTTGTAAGCTCGATCGTATAAAAGAGATCTGGATTCAAGCGATATGAGCTCAAAACAAAGAAAGGGAGACGATGAACGAGCTTGATATAGAGACATGGATGGAAGATCTTACGAGATCTCTCGATCAGGCTTTCGGATCGCGACTCATCTTGGTGGGGTTGCAAGGGAGTCGTGCTCGGGGTGAAGCGCGTGAAGGAAGCGACATTGATGCGGTGGTGGTGGTCGATGCATTGAGCGCAGATGATCTGGCATGCTACCAGGGCGTCATTGCCTCTTTGCCGCATGCTGAACTTGCTTGCGGTTTTATAGGCTCTCCTGAGGTGCTTGCTCATTGGCCACGCTATGACGTTTTCAATCTTATTGAAGACACGCGGGTGTTCTTCGGTTCGTTCGATTTCATGAATACTGCTTTTACCGCTGAAGACGCGTTGGATTCGGCAAAAGCTGGAGCTGCCGAGATCTATCATGTGCTCGTTCATGCATGTGTCTTTGAAGAGGAAAACCTTATCCCTCTTCTTGGAGCGTGTCTTAAGTCTTCATTCTTTGTGCTGCGTGCGCTTCAGTTTGCGAAAACTGGCGAATATCCAGCAAGCAGGGCGCGTATGCGCGAGCTTGCAGGAGAGCAGGAGCGCGATTTCCTTGATACTTACGAAACAGGGATCGAGAAGGACGCTGCCAAGGAACTTTCGAACCAACTGATCACTTGGTCTGAGGGTGTTTTAAAGAATAGCGCCGCTCAATAGGCGATCTTGCAAAATCAATCCTAAAGCGCGCGATAGTATTCGAGGGCAAAGGTGAGCAGGGCATCTCGGTCGAGTGGAAGGCGTTCTTCGATCACTTCTTCCAGGATAGCTCTCAGTGTTTGACCCACGAGCGGGCCTTCAGGAATACCTACCTCGATCAGATCCTTGCCCGATATCGGTAAATCGCGCAACGAGAACACCTCATCTTCAGCGACCATTTCAGCGAAGAGCGCTTCGATTTCGTCCGTTATGGCAACACGGCCGTGATATTCGGGTGCTTGAGCAAGCGAATCGGCACGCATGAGATCGCAGAGCGCATGGAAGAGATACTCTTTATTCTCAAGTTTTGCGTAAAGCCGACGGATCGCTTTTCTGGTGGGAGTAGGACGCACATCATGATAGCGCACGATCAGGCTAAGATCATGTGTAAAAGCACGTGAGAAATGCAGACGCTTGGCGATCGCGCGTACATGCTCTTCGCTCACTTTGGGATGACCATACATGTGACCCACACCTGCTTCATCCGTAAAAAACGTGTCGGGTTTTCCGATATCGTGCAGAAGTCCCGCCCAACGTGAAAGAGGGATGGCAGGCGAGTAGTGCACCACCCAGGCCGTGTGCTCGTAAACATCGTAGATGTGGTATTTCGTCTTTTGATCAAGTCCTTCCATGGGCTCGAGCTCGGGCAGTACGACATTCAGGATAGCAGTGTGTTGCATCAGGACATCGAAAACAGCATCCCCACATAAGAGTTTGGTTAGCTCGCTTTCGATGCGTTCACCTGCAATCAGAGACAGATCACCTCGAAGTTCGTTTGCTGCTTGAAGGGTTGGAGCGGCAAGTGGGAATCCGAGTTGGGATGAAAAGCGCAGTGCACGGAGGATGCGCAGTGCATCTTCAGAAAAACGCGTCTTTGCGTCACCAACACAACGGATCAAGCCAGTTTCTAGATCATTTTCTCCTTCAAAAGGGTCGAAGAGACCTCGATCAGGATGAAACGCCATCGCATTGATCGTGAAGTCGCGGCGTGCAAGGTCTTCTTCGATCGAGTCAACGAAAAAGACTTTAGAGGGATGGCGATGATCGAGGTATTCGCTCTCGGTGCGAAACGTGGTGATCTCGAGCACATGATCGTTTGCAACAACAGTGAGCGTGCCATGCTTAGTACCTGTTTCATGGACCGCGAAGCCTGCAGCAAGACAGAGCTTTTTGGTTACTTGCCAAGGTGCTGCGCTTGCGAGGTCGAAATCGTGTAAAGGGCGACCGAGTAGAAGATCACGTACGAAACCGCCGACCAACCAGGTTTCATACCCACCACGCTCGAGCGTGGTGATCACCTCAAGAACGCTTTTTGGTACGACATCGCCCAGTTCGAACGAAGGCCGATCGAGCGATCGGCCTTGTGGTTCAACAGGAGATGTGCGCGATATTTTGCGATCTTGTTCCATAGCTAAGCCCTTCACGAAAAGCTTAGCACACCTGCACGGGCTAGCGCCCTGTCCAGTGGGGTTTGCGCTTCTCCGCAAATGCGACTTCGCCCTCGTGCGCATCGGCGCTGGCGCGTGTGATCTTCTCGTATTCTTCGAGCGTCTCCCAACCCTCTGAAGGGTAGACAGGGCTTTGCCCGAAGGTCTCCATCGCGGTCTTCTTGCTGTATTTGATCGAAAGCGGTGCGCCAAGTGCGATCTTCTGTGCGAGCTCGACCGCTTTATCGACTACCTGATCTTCAGGAACGACATAGTTCACGAGGCCCCAGTCGAGTGCTTTTTGTGCCGAGATCGGTTCGGCGACCAAGAGCAGTTCCATGGCGAATTTCGTAGGGATTTGTTGTGCGATGCGCAAAAGCGTTCCGCCTCCAGCCGCAGTAAGTCCAACGCGCGGTTCGGGCAGCCCGAAGACAGAATCCTCAGCTGCTACCGCTAGGTCGCAAGCAACAACGATCTCAACGCCTCCGCCGAGCGCTTTGCCATGGACCGCCGCAATGAGCGGCTTGTCGAAATAGCGTTTTGTCATGGCCGCAAACCCCCATTTTTCGCGGCCTTCAGGCATCTCCCAGGCATCATCGGCTAATTCCTTGAGATCGGAACCCGCGCAGAAGACATGACCATTATTGGTGAGCACGCATGCTCGCAGATCGTCGTTCTTATCCCAATAATCGAGCGCATCACTGAGCTCTTTGGTCATGAGATTGTTAACAGCATTGCATGCCTTAAGGCGGTTAAACGTGATGATGAACACTCCATCGCGTTCTTCAGTTAGAATCGTTTCGAAGTCCATGGATCCCCCTTATCCTTTTTTATTCTCATCTTAGTATAGAGCCAAAATGCCGTGTGGCGGATCCGTTGCCTGATTGAGATTCTTGCGATTTTTCATCGGAGTATTGCTTTTGTTAATGATGGATATTTGAAATCGACAGCTCATAATCAATTTTCTGTTCTTCATACACGAGCTGATCGTATTCGCTAAGCTTGAGGGATGCAGCGAATGAGTTCGTGTGCTTAGAAGGGAAGAGCAATGCCTACGTTCAAGCAATTGATGAAACTCGCTCAGGTCACCGTCAACGACAAAACGTCGGGAAAGCGGGCGAAGGAGATCATCTCGATCATAAGAAAGGATCAAGTCCTACATGGTATGGATCCCCAGAAAGCCGTACGCTTCCTTGAGGATCTGGGGCCGACCTATGTGAAGATCGGGCAGTTAGCTTCGAATCGCGCTGATCTGTTGCCTGCTGCTTATTGCGAGGCGTTCGCAAACCTTCGTAGTAATGTTGACCCGCTTGACTTCGAGACGATCATCCACTGCATCGAAGAGGAGTATGGCCTCCCTTGGAATGCGGTTTTCGCCAAGATCGATGAGAATCCTCTTGGTTCGGCCTCGATCGCGCAAGTTCATAAAGCTACGCTGCATGATGGAACCACCGTCGCGGTAAAAGTACGCAGACCGGGCATCAAAGAAGAAATGGCAGAAGATCTGATGCTACTCCGCCACCTGCTCACGATCGCTGAATTCGGCACCACCGAACATGAGAGCCTCCTCGATTCGGTCGAAGGTTTGCTCACCGAGCTTGAGCGTACGACCGAAGACGAGCTTGATTTTACGATTGAGCTCAGTAATCTGGTGCGTTTTCATCAGGAGCTTGAGAGTATCGAGGGGGTAAGCTGCCCGCTGCCCTATCCTGAGTACTGCTCAGAATCGATATTGGTGATGGAGTATGTTGTAGGTCCAGAGATCAATGATCGTGTGGCCTTGATAGAGAAGGGTGATGACCCAGATGTATTAGCAAACCGCTTGGCGCAAAACTATATCTTCCAGGTTATCGATGCAGGATTCTTCCATGCCGATCCTCATGAAGGAAATATCATCGTGCGCGACCATGAGATCTGTTGGATCGATCTTGGGATGGTCGGTTCGCTCAATTCATCACAGCGTGCGCTTGTGAATCAGGCTTTTGCTGCGATCGCGGTGAAGGATCCTTATGAACTGAAAGAAGCAGCACTCGGTTTGACTACCGTCAAAGGGCCAGTGGATCAAGGGCGCCTTCTGCAACAGATGAGCGAATTGTTGGATTCATATGGCACCGCGAAACTGGAAGATATCAATATCGGCGAGGCATTCATGGATATCATCGAGATACTTCGTTCGCAGAATCTTGTTATCGATCCTTCTTTTACCATGCTGGCACGAGGATTCATGACCATCGAAGGAGTGGTAACGGATCTTTCACCCACTACCAATATCATCCATATCGTTCAAGACCATGTGCAGAAAAAGGCGATGACCTTGGATGCGATGATGCAGAAGATGAAAGAGATGAGCATTCAAACAGCGCATTCGATCGATGCAGGCACGAAGATCCCGACGCAGGTCTCGCATACGCTCGAGATGCTCAACGAAGGCGAGATTCATCTGGGGGCTAACATGAATGTCCCTAAGAGCGTTACGTCGACAGCGTATTCGCTTACAGGCTATCTGGCTTTTGCACTCATCTCTGCAGGGCTCTTCATCGGATCGAGCATCGTATGCACAACTAAGATGCAGCCCGAGTTCTTGGGTGTTCCACTGCTTGGTGTTATCGGATATGTGAGCGCATTTGTCTTAGGGGCTTATGTAATTTGGCAGATGTTTTCAGCGCGGCACAAGACGCGCAACGATGAAGACATAAAGTAAAATCCTTTCAGGAATCCTTGTAGTGTCGTGAGAAAGGCCCGTTCATGCTCGATGAAATGCATATTGCAAATGTTGCGCTCATTCGCGATACGCTCTTTCAGCCTTCCTCAGGCATGACGGTCATAACAGGCGAAACAGGATCGGGTAAGACAGCGCTTCTCAATGCGCTCAAGCTCTTGGTAGGAGAGCGTGCAAATGCAGGGATGATCCGCGAAGGCGCAGATGAACTGTGTGTCGAGGGGCGCTTCTTCTTCGAGATGGACAAGCTTGCAAATCATGGTCAGCACGCCCACGACCTAGCAGGCGCATACTCTTCATCTTCGGAAGACGGTACGGTGGTATGTCGTCGCGTAGGGCGAAGCGGACGTTCGCGCGTGAGCATCGATGGGTCTCTTGCAGGAGTGAAAGACCTTGCGCTTGGCGTGGGGGCGAGCATCGATCTATGCGGTCAGCACGAACATCAGCAGCTCTTGAACGCGTCTTTTCAGCGTATGCTTTTCGATCGTTGGGGCGCAAGTGAGATCGACGATGCACTCGAGCGCTATCAGGCGGCTTTTGACGAGCGCGCAGATGCTCAGGCTGAAGTTAAGCGGCTGCAAGAGATGAGCAAAGCCGACAATGCCTTGCTCGACCGAGCGCGTTTCACGCTCGAGCAGATCGAAGCAGTCGATCCGCAGCCCGGTGAATATGAAACGATCTTGAAAGAGCTTCCATTTTACGAGAACGCCGAGATGTTGCTTTCGGAGGCTCGCTCGAGCTATTCAGCGCTCACTGCAGAAGGCGGCATCGTCGAGCAACTCGAGAGCGTGGCGACTTCGCTCGATAAGATCTGTACAGTGGATGATACGCTTGTCTCGCAGCAAAAGACATTGCGTGAAGCGTTCTTTCAAATCGAGGATATTAGCCACGAGCTTGCGCGCTATCAAACGAGCATTGATTTTTCTGAGGATGAACTCGAGGTCCGCCAGACGCGCCTTTCGGCTTTGCAAGGTATTATGCGCGGGTATGGGCCAACGATGGATGACGTGTTTGCTAGTTATGAAGAAGCAAAGACGCTGATCGAGTCGTTCGACTCTTCTGATGAGCTCATCAAGGCTGCAAAGTGCGCCATGGCGGCAGCGGAAGAGAGATTGGTGAGTGCAGCTGGTGATCTAGCAGCTGCGCGCAGTGCAGTCGCCCCTCGTTTTGCAGCAGCGGTCACTCAGCAGATGGCGCGCCTCGAGATGGGTAGCGCATCGCTTCTGGTGGCACTTGAAGATATGCCGCGTGAACAGTGGAATAGATGGGGCTCACAAAGCCTCGATTACCTTTTTGTGCCTGGTTCTGGACTTACACCACAGAAGCTTTCATCGATCGCATCAGGCGGCGAGATAAGTCGCGTCATGCTTGCGCTCAAGGTGGTGCTTGGCAGTTGCGATGATGTTGATACGCTCGTCTTCGACGAGATCGATGCCGGTGTGGGCGGCAAGACGGCGCTTGCTCTCGCGGCGGTATTGAGCGATCTTGCGAAGACGCACCAGGTCATCGTGGTCACGCATCTTGCGCAAGTAGCAGTGATGGGCGATGCTCACTACCTTGTCGAGAAAAGGGAAGAGCCTGAACTTGTTACTGAGATCAGAAAGCTCGACCAGACAGAGCGTGCGAATGAGATCGCGCGTATGCTCTCTGGTCATCTCGATGCGACATCGCTTGCGCACGCAGAAGAATTGCTTACATATGCCCGATCGGCACAAGCATAAGGGTGCGTGTTCGCTTGTGAAGACCGAGTGCAGATCGGATGTTTCTGTGCTCTTGTTTTGTTGTTCTTCGACTCTTATGACATCAAAGTTTGCGTTCGAGAGCATCAGTCTGCGAGCGCATCGCGGAAGAATGCAATCTCTCTTGCATAGCCAGGAAGCTCATTGGGTGTCTCGAGGATACAGGGGAGTCCCTGGAGGGCAGGATGCTGTAGCACGCGCACGAGTGCTTCGGCTCCGATCTCGCCTTCGCCGATCCGCGCATGACGATCCTTGCGTGCACCGCATAGGTTCAAAGAATCGTTGATATGGAGCGCTTTTAAGTGCTCAAGTCCGATCGTGCGATCAAAGTCCTCGAGCACCCCATCGAGGTCGTTTTTGATATCGTATCCTCCATCCCAAATATGGCAGGTGTCGAGGCAGACGCCCACCTTCTCAGGATGATTCATGCGCTTGCGAATCTCAGCGAGCTCTTCGAATGAGCCACCGATCTCCGAGCCTTTGCCCGCCATGGTCTCGAGCAAGAGCGTGGTCGTTTGATGAGGCGTGATGACCTTATTCAAGATCTCGGCTATCTGCTCGATGCCAACTTCAACACCCTGACCAGTATGCGAGCCTGGATGCATGTTAAAAAGCTGCCCTGGGGTGTTTTCCATGCGCATCAGGTCATCTGTCAACGCCTGGAGCGCAAACTCGCGCACTGTTTCTTTCGTCGAACAGGGATTAATGGTGTACGAGCCATGCGCAACGATCGGTCCGATGCCGATCTGTTCGCAGGCAGCTTCGAATCGCTTGATGTCCTCAGGGTCGATCGCTTTTGCACTGCCACCTCGTGGGTTGCGTGTGAAGAATGCGAAGGTGTTCGCACCAATGCTCTTTGCAGTGTGCGCCATCGCCTCGTATCCCTTTCCTGAAGATAGATGACAGCCTATTATCAACTCACCCATGACCATGCCCTCTCTGTATGCGATTTCCTATTTTATCCTTGCACAAGATGGGCGGTTTGGATACGATGAAAACATCTTCTATATCTCCCCACATTTGCATATCGCGCAGCGCCTCTTTCTTGCAGACTGCCTTTATGTGTACCAGTCTAAGGAGGACATGGTGAAATTCTTTTTGGATACCGCAGACATCAAGGAGATCGAGGAGGCGAACAGCTGGGGCGCTATTGCAGGCGTCACCACTAATCCAACGCTCTATTCTCGCGTTGGAGGTAAGCTTTCCGATTTTCATGATCACATCAAGCTCATTTGTGACATCGTGCAAGGTCCTGTTTCGGCTGAATCTGTTGCGATGACGCGTGATGAGATCTTCGCCGACGGAAAAAAGCTTGCTGCGATCGATCCTCATGTTGTCGTGAAGATTCCGACCATGATCGAGGGCTTGGCTGCCACTAAGATGCTTGCCGCCGAAGGTATTCCTGTGAATATGACCTTGTGCTTTACCGTACCGCAGGCTATTTTGGCTGCACGTTCGGGTGCTCGTTATATCTCACCATTCGTCGGTCGCTTCGACGATATTTCTGAAGATGGCATTCCGCAGCTCGTCAATGTGGTTGCCGCAATGGAAAACTATGATTTCGGTCATGAATGCGAAGTCATCGCTGCATCGATCCGCAGCGCAAACCATGTCACCCAGGCAGCGCTCATGGGTGCTGATATCGCAACGGTGCCGTTTGGTGTTCTGAAGAAGTGCGTTGAGCACCCCCTTACCGATCGAGGGCTCGAATCATTTCTCAAGGACTGGGAGAAAGTAGCTAACGCATGAGTGATGAAGCGCTCGAACAAGGTCAGGATCAGGTGACCGAAGAAAAGCCGAAAACAACGCGTCGCCGTACGGTGAAGAAGGCAGCAGCAGAAAAAGCTGCTGCTGAATCGACGGCTGCTGCGGCCGAAGAAGCACCTGCTTCCGCTCCGAAGAAGCGCGGCCGTGCGCGCAAGACCCAAGTACTCGATACGCCCGCCCCTGAAGCGAGCGATGCGAAGTCTGTCGGCGCCTCTTCTATCTCGGATGGCGATAAGCAGCAGTCTTCGGAGAAGGCATCTCGCAACAATAATCATCGCAACAACCAGAAGAATAATACAAAGAATCAGAACAAGCAGAACAATAACAATCATCGCCGTCAGCGCCGTCAGCACAACAACCAGCGTCGCGAACCAGTGGTGCCACAGACCACCAAGGAAGATCTCGAAGCGCTTAAAGTTGCGGAATTGCGTGAAAAGGCAGACGAATTAGGCGTCGAGCACAAAGGCCTGAAGAAGGCAGAGCTTGTCGATGCGGTTTTGGAAGCAAGCGTGAAAGCAGAAGGCTTCGTCTCGACCGAAGGTGTGCTCGATATTCTCTCCGATGGCTATGGTTTCTTGCGTACGAGCGGTTATCTTCCAGGTGAGAACGATGTGTATGTCAGTCTTTCGATGATCCGTCGTAATGGTCTTCGTAAGGGCGATCACGTAACTGGTCATGTTCGCCCTGCGCGTCAGAACGAGAAATACGCTGCGCTCCAAGAGATCGATACGGTAAATGGCACACCGATCGATGAGTTGGGCAAGCGCGTTCGTTTCGCTGATCTTACTCCTGTGTTTCCTGACGAGCGCTTGAATATGGAGCATGGCAAGAATACGCTTACCGCTCGCGTGATCGATCTTGTTGCACCTATAGGTAAAGGGCAGCGCGGTCTTATCGTCTCTCCTCCAAAAGCAGGCAAGACGACTGTGTTAAAGGATGTCGCAGCAGCTATTTCTGCGAATAACCCTGAGGTCCATCTTATGTATCTCGGTATCGATGAGCGCCCAGAAGAGGCTACTGATATGGAGCGCTCCATTCGTGGCGAGGTCATTTCTTCTACGTTTGACATGCCAGCGGAAAATCATATTGCAGTTGCTGAGCTTGTGATCGAGCGCGCGAAACGTTTGGTGGAAGAAGGCAAGGATGTTGTTATCCTGCTTGACTCGATCACGCGACTCGCACGTGCGTATAATTTGGCGCAACCTGCTTCGGGTCGCATTCTCTCAGGTGGTGTTGATTCGACCGCTCTTTATCCGCCGAAGAAGTTCTTGGGTGCAGCGCGCAACATCGAGTTCGGGGGTTCGCTCACCATTCTTGGCACCGCGCTTATCGATACTGGCTCGAAGATGGATGAGGTCATCTTCGAGGAATTCAAGGGAACGGGCAATATGGAAGTGAAGCTCGATCGTGCTTTGGCAGATCGTCGCATCTTCCCGGCCATCGATCCGGTCGCATCAGGCACGCGTCGTGAAGATCTGTTGCTCGATCAGCAAGAAGCTCCGCTCATCTGGGCAGTTCGTAGGATCTTGGCGAACAGAAACAACACTGAGCGCGCGATGGAGTCTTTGCTCAAAGGCCTTTCTCAGACCAATACCAATCAAGAATTCCTGATTCGTGCTGCTAAGAAGATGCAGGGCCGTCAGCTTGAAGAGGTTGAATTGTGATCATCGCGTTTTCATGAAAAGCGTGATCTGAGAAGGGAATCCGATGTCGGAAAACATCTATACAGCTGATCAGCAACCCTCTGTTCTTCCCCCGCCAGTCGGCAATCCTTACTGTGTGAGCGTTCCGCGCAGGCAGAGGAAGATGCCCGTATGGGCTATCGTCGTCCTATCGGTGCTCGCGGCGATTCTCGTTTTTGCTCTCGGTAGTTGTGTGATTTCTGGTGTAAACCCTGGTGTTAAGACGGTTGGCGTTATCGACATCGATGGGACCATCGGTCAGGACGGGGGAGCGAACACGCCTGAGGGGCTGCTCGCCCAGTTGCAATCTGCCGAGAAGGATCCGCAGGTGGTCGCGGTTGTCTTGCGCGTCAATTCGGGTGGTGGCGCAGCAGCAGCAGGCGAGGAGATGGCGTGCTACGTAAAGGACTTCTCAAAGCCGATCGTAGTCTCAAGTGCATCAGGCAATGCATCTGCAGCCTATCTCATCTCTTCGCAAGCAGACTATATCTATGCAAATGAAGCTTCATCGATCGGTGCGATCGGCACCGCCATGCAGCTGACAGACTATTCGAAATTGCTCGATCTGTTGGGCATTGATGTGCGCACCATTACGTCAGCAGAGAGTAAAGATGCTTCATATGGACATCGCCCTCTCACAGATGAAGAGGTCGAATACTTCCAAGATCAGGTCGATCAGATCAACGAGAATTTCATCGAGTCGGTGGCTGACGGACGCGATATGTCGATCGAGGCGGTCACAGAGCTTGCCACAGGTATGTCCTTTACAGGTGAAGATGCTGTTGAAAATGGTCTCATCGACGAGATCGGTACCTACAAAGATGCCTGCGCAAAAGCAGCATCGATGGCTGGTGTTGGGTCTTATCGTGTTGAATCGTTAGGATCGAGCGATGTTGGCCTTGTCGAGCTGCTCGCTGCATTACTCTTGAGCAATGATGCCGCACATGCTGCATCGAACACGGAAATACGAGAAGGAGCTTCTGTCAATGGACAGCTATCCTAAGCGCAATATCGTATGGCCAAGGCGTGCGGTAGTCACTGCCGGCATGCCATATGGCAACAAACCGCTTCATTTCGGACATATAGGCGGTGTCTTCGTCCCGGCTGATTGTTATGCGCGTTTTTTGCGGGATCGAATCGGAGCAGAGAACGTATGCTTCGTCTCGGGAACTGATTGCTATGGCTCTCCTATTGAAGAGGGTTATCGCAAAGAGGTCGAGGCGGGCACCTTCACCGGATCAATCAAGGAATACGTCGAGCGAAATCACGATCTGCAAAAGAAGACGCTCGATAAGTATGAGATAAGCCTTGATATCTATGAAGGTAGTGGAATCGGGCATGCTGGAGAGGTGCAGCGTACCATCTCGGAAGAATACGTAAAACGCCTTCATGATCACGGATATCTTCATCTCGAGAGCACGTATCAGTTCTATGACGCACAAGAAGACATGTTCTTGAATGGGCGTCAGGTGGTAGGTCATTGTCCGGTACAGGGCTGCAAGAGCGAAAAGGCCTATGCTGACGAATGCGATCTTGGCCACCAGTATGATCCTGCTGATCTTATCAATCCTATCTCGTCGGTCTCGGGTTCTGTTCCTGAGATGCGCAAGGTAGAAAATTGGTATTTCGACTTGTCTCGTCTTGCTTATATCGTTGAGGACTATGTCAAGGCAGCTGAAGCTGATGAACAGGTGCGCCCACTTGTACCGAAGACCATTAAGGAATTCCTCGTTCCACCCATCGTTTATATCAAAGTCGAGCTCTACGACCAGTATGCTGCCATCGCAGAAAAGCTGCCAGCTCATAAATACCGTGATGCAGCAAAGGGCAAGCAGAGCTTCGAGATTGAGTTTGCGAGTGTCGCTGATCGCGATGCGGCGCGCAAGGTGCTTGCAGAAGCGAATATTAGGTTCAGAACAGGTAAAGCGCTCGTGCCGTTTCGTATCTCAGGCAATGCGTCATGGGGTATTGCCTGTCCTGATATCGATGGAGTGAGCGGACTTACCATCTGGTGTTGGCCTGAAAGTTTGTGGGCTCCGCTTTCATTTACCATGGCATGCAACGATGAACGTGGCCTCTCACGTGCACTGTGGCGTAAGTTCTGGTGCACGAAAAATGCGCAGATCTATCAGTTTATCGGGCAGGATAACTTGTATTTCTACGGCGTAGCTCAGCCTGCGCTGTTCGCAGCGCTTCAGGAAGAGAAACCTGTCGTCGAAGACGCTCCTGAAGGTGAATTGCAGCAGACAAAGCTTATCGCTAATCATCACATCCTCTTTGGAGATAAGAAAGCATCTTCCTCTTCTGAGGTGAAACCGCCGAGTGCTGATGAGTTGCTTGAGCACTATACCGTTGAGCAGCTCCGCGCTCACTTTCTCGCTCTTGCACTCGATCAGAAATCGGTTGGCTTCAAGCCAAAAGCATTCGAGACCGATCCTGCAAAGCGCGACGATCCACGCGTTGCTGATCCAGTACTCAAGGAAGGTGCGCTGCTCACCAAAGTGTTCAATCGACTAGCGCGCAGTTGCTTTTATGAAGCGCAGAAGAACTTCGAGGGTTACATGCCGCTTGGTCGTGTGAGCAAGGATGTACTGAAGAAGGTCTATAGCGTGATGTGCACCTACGAAGAGACGATGTATAGAGTCGAACTGCATTCGATCATGTCGCAGATGGACGAATTCATCCGTTATGCCAATAAGTATTGGTCGAGTCGCATCAAAGAAGCTGAAGAGGCAGGCAGCGAAGAGCTTCGTCGCCAGACGCTGGTCGACTCATTCTATCTGCTGCGTATTGCAACCTTGCTCATGCATCCCATCGTGCCGCTCGGCACCGAGAAGATCTGTGATTTTATGAACTTCGAGTTCGATGAATTCTTCAGCTGGAATTATGACTTCGATAGCATGGAAGAACTCTGCAGTGCAGGCGAGCTCGAAGCTCAGCGCCATCGCGTGCGCGATCTGCCGCCTCGTACGGATTTCTTTGGCTTTCACCCTTCTCAGAAGAAGTAATGTGCTACTATAGCAAGGCTAATCTTCGCTTTGGTCGGAAACCAAGGCATTAAAAAGGAGACCACACTATGAAAAAAGACATTCATCCCGATTACGTAGAGTGCACCGTTACCTGCACCTGCGGCAATACCTTCCAGACGCGTTCTACCAAACCTGAACTCCGCGTTGATATCTGCAACGCGTGCCATCCATTCTTCACGGGCACCCAGAAGCTCATCGACTCGGGCGGACGTGTTCAGCGTTTTGCTAATAAGTTTGGTACAGCAACCGAGACCGTTGCTGCTCGCGAAGCTGCTAAGAAGGCAGAGCGTGCTGCTGCTGTCGAGGCTGCAGAGGCTGCTAAGAAGGCAGAGCGTGAAGCAAAAGCTGCTGCTAAGGCAGAGCGTGCTGCTGAATATGCTAAGAAGGCCGAGGCGGAAGCTGCTAAGAAAGCTCAGGAAGATGCCGAGAAGGCTGATACCGAAGCTGCTGTTGAAGAAGCGAACGCGGCCGCAGAAGAAGCAACTGAGCAAGCTGCTGTTGAAGAAGCGATCGAGGCTAACGAGGCAGTTGCAGAAGAAGCTCCAGCAGAAGAGAGCGCTGAGTAGTTCTGGTTGTGTGATAAGCTGGGCGCAAGTCTAGCTAACGAGTGAAAAAGTTCTTACGATCTTGTATTTTTCGTAAGAGGAGTGAAAAAGAAGGAGGGCGAAAGCCCTCCTTCTTTTTGTGCGATCTTTACGATTGACCAACGGGTTTGCCCTTAGTAGGAAATAGCGAGATAAACCTGCCAAAATTAGGATGTAAAACAAGATAAAGGGGGAATCATGGTTGATAAGAACGCATTTCGCAATCTCTCCTATGGGCTCTATATCGTCTCGTCGATGAAAGATGGCAAGCCGGTCGGTTGCGTGGTTAATACCTTTGCGCAGGTAACTTCTGCTCCGCCTCAGGTAAGCATTGCGATCAATAAGGACAATTACACTACACAGGGCATCTTGGAGACAGGTATGTTCGAAGTGACCGTTGTGCATAAACAGGCCGCACCCGAGCTCATTGGTACCTTCGGTTTCCATACGAGCAAGGACACCGACAAATTCGCTGATTTCGATACTGCGGTATCCACGCAAGGCATTCCGTATGTGACCGAGCATGTCTGTGCGCATTTTTCAGTGAAGGTCAATCAACAGCTCGATTTGGGTAGTCATATCTTCTTCGTGGGTGATGTGGTGGAAGCAGAATCTGTGGACGAGATCGAACCGATGACCTATGCCTATTATCACGAAGTTAAGGGCGGCCGTACGCCAAAGAATGCTTCAGGGTTCTCGAGCGAAGAGCTTGAGGCCGAAGGTAAGAAGATAAGGGAGGAAACCATGGAGGACATGAGCGCAGAAGGCGTAAAGAAGACGCGTATCGGTTGGCGTTGTCAACTGTGCGGTTACATCGAATATATCGATGAACTCCCTGAAGATTTTGTATGCCCTGTTTGTGGTGCAACACGTGAATTCTTCGAGCGCATCGAAGTCGAGATCGATGAATGAGAAAAGATTAATATGTTCCTTCACCGAGGCGGCTCTTCAAGGGTCGCCTCTCTCATTTATGATGAGATAACGCAATGTTTCGATCGCGAGGTCTCTCATTATGAATGTCGAACTGCTTCAATACCCTGAAGATCCAGAACGCGCCGTCGCTACAGCAGCGCGTCTTTGCTATGCACCTGTGGGCGCAAAAGAGCTCATGGAAACCATGCCTCCAGAGCGCGTTAAGAGCGTTCTCTCGACCATTATGAAATCAGGTCATTTTTCAACGCTTGAGCACGTCAGTTATACCTTTGCGGTCGATGGTGTTTCTCGAGCGCTTACTCATCAACTCGTGCGCCATCGCCTGGCGAGCTTCAATCAGCAATCCCAGCGTTATGTGAAGTTCACCGAAGGCGTTGGTATCGTGAAGCCCGAATCTATCACAGAAGACCCAGAGCAAAGCGAGGTCTTCGATAATGCGATCGATACAATCCTTGCAGCTTATCAGAGCATGCTTGAAGCAGGTATTCCAGCTGAAGATGCGCGCTATATCTTGCCGAATGCGGCGGAGAGCAAGATTGTCATCACTATGAATATCCGAGAGCTTTTGCATTTCTTCGAGTTGCGTTGTTGCAATCGTGCCCAGTGGGAAATCCGCGAACTTGCCCATCGCATGCTGGAGCTTGTGCGTCCTACCGCTCCTTATATTTTCATGGATGCAGGCGCAGGGTGTGTGCGTGGTGCGTGTCCTGAAGGAAAGATGACATGCGGGGAGCCTTATCCTCGCGTTGTTCGTGACTAAGAATTTGTGTAAGCGTGCGCTTGTATTTTCGCGAAAGAATCGTGAATCGCATGCTTCTCCTAGGCATAACAACTTGTTTCGTGTATCCTTACGAATCGTATTTGAGCTCTAGGGCTCGAAGCGCTCCCCACGCACGTAAAATCAAGGGAAGGGGTACCGTGTGAAACTGGTTGTAACCGAGAAGAACATCGCAGCCCAAAAGATCGCTGAGCTGCTTGGTGTTGGCAAACCTACCGCAGACAAAGTGTATTCAACACCTGTCTATCGTTTCGAGCGCGATGGCGAGGAATGGATCACGATCGGTCTTCGCGGACATATCTTAGAACCCAACTTCGTACCAGCGCTTACCTATAAGAAGCGCGGTGGATGGATCGGTGTTGACGCAAATGGCGAGATGACCCCCGCTGATCTGCCGAGCGATCTGCCAAAGCCTCCTTTCAAGAAGAAAAAGCCCTTTGTTCCCGATGGGGTAGAGCTCAATGCATGGAAGATGGATGCACTACCGTATCTTATCTATGCACCTATTGAGAAGCTGCCAAAGGAAAAGGACATCATCCGTTCGCTGAAGAATCTGGCAAAAAAAGCAGATTCGATCGTGATCGCAACAGACTTCGATCGTGAAGGAGAACTGATCGGCTCAGATGCGCTTACGTGTATTCGCGAAGTGAACGAGGATGCTCCCGTAAGCCGTGCTCGTTATTCAGCTATCACAAAAGAAGAGATCACGCGTGCATTTACCAATCTGGTCGAACTTGATGTCGATCTCGCGCAAGCTGGTGCGTCACGACAGGATATCGACCTTATCTGGGGTGCTGTCTTGACGCGCTATCTTACACTTGTAAAATTTGCGGGCTATGGCAATGTGCGCTCGTCCGGACGTGTTCAGACGCCAACGCTGGCACTTATCGTTGCTCGTGAGCGCGAACGCATGGCGTTCGTTCCTGAAGATTATTGGGTCATCAAGGGTGATTTCCGCGATCAAGACCTAGAATTCGCTGCCAACCATGCAACGGCGCGCTTTAAAGATGAAGCTGTAGCCGACCGAGTGATGGCTGCGATCTCGGGCGCAACGAGTGCGCGTGTTTCTGCGATCGAGAAGAAGCAACGCAAACAGCCTGCTCCTGTTCCTTTCAATACAACCTCGCTCATGGCAGCCGCAAGTGCAGAAGGCCTTACGCCTGCTCGTACTATGCGTCTTGCCGAGAGTCTTTATATGGATGGCTTCATCTCCTATCCACGTGTTGATAATACGGTCTATCCATCCTCTCTTGACTTGCGTGACATCGTGAAGCGTATTTCAGGCAATCCAGCATATCGCCCGTTTGCAGAGGAGCTCTTGAAGCAGGATAAACTCGTTGCGACTCGTGGCAAAACCGAGACGACCGACCATCCGCCCATCCATCCGACCAACGTGGCAACGCCTGATGATCTTCCGCCTGCAGAATTCAAGCTCTACAACTTGATCGCTCGTCGTTTCCTTGCGACGCTCTCTGAGCCAGCGGTCATCGAAGGCACTAAGGTCACGCTCGAGGTGAGTGGTGAGCCCTTTGCGGCAAAGGGCGACGTGTTGGTTAAACCTGGTTTTCGCGCGATCTATCCTTACGGTCTTAAGAAGGACGAGCAGCTACCCGCGCTCGAAGAAGGGCAAGTGCTCGACTTCCTGGGTGCTACGAAGACACACAAGCAGACCGAACCACCTGCTCGTTATTCACAAGGAAAGCTCATCCAAGAGATGGAAAAACTTGGATTGGGTACTAAGTCAACCCGTCACTCTATCATTGAGCGTCTTTATACCGTGAAATATGTGCAGAACGATCCAATCGAGCCGTCTCAGCTTGGTATCGCAGTCATCGATGCGCTCGACAAGTTTGCACCGCATATCACCAGTTCTGCAATGACGGCAAATCTTGAAGAGGAGATGTCTTCTATCGCAGCAGGCGATAGCCAGAAGGTCGAGGTCGTACGCCACTCGCGCGATCTTCTCTCTCAGCAACTCGAGAACCTTTTGCCGCATCAAGAAGAGGTACGCGATGCGCTGGCTGATGCGGTGGCTGCAGATGCGTATGTGGGGCCATGCCCGAAGTGTGGCAAGGATCTGCAATTGCGCACCTCGCAAAAGACACGCTCGATGTTCATTGGTTGTGCGGGATGGCCTGATTGCGATGTTACTTATCCGCTTCCGAAAGGCAAGATCGAAGCGCTCGAAGAGAAGTGTCCGACTTGCGGCATGCCCCAGATCAAGGTAACTGCATTCCGTTCGAAGCCACGTACGCTGTGTATTGATCCTGAGTGCGAAACGAACAAAGAACCTGATCTCGTAGTAGGCACATGCCCGACATGTGCTGCTGAGGGCAAAGAAGCAAAATTGATCGCTCATAAGAATCCGCGTACTTTAAAGCGCTTCATTCGCTGCGAGAACTACGACGATTGCCAGACGGGCTATCCGCTACCGCAATATGGTGCACTCACCGCGACTGAAGAAGTATGCGAAGACTGTGGCGCACCAATGGTCATCGTTACTACTGCGCGTGGTCCTTGGAAACTCTGCCCGAACTTCAGCTGTCCTTCGAAGGAGAAGAAAGAAACGAAGGGAAAAAGCAAGGGCGCAGGTAAGAAGGGTGCTACCACCAAGAAGAAAGCAACTGCCAAGAAGTAAGGTGCCTGCTTTGTGCATGCCCTCTAGTTCCTGTTAAGAGGACCTTCAATCGAATATGAGCTAAAAATTACGAACAACCTCGCATAAGTTCTTTCTTGCGGGGTTGTTCGCCTATAAAATAGAGGATAATGGAACCAACGTACTCAGAGCTCTTGAGCACTTCTTCAGAAAATGAAGGTCTGCATCTTTGCGCTTGAACATACAAGGAGGGCAATCGTGGCTAAGGTAACTATCGTCGGCGCAGGAAACGTTGGAGCGACCGCAGCCCATATTATCGCGAGTAAAAATCTGGCTGATGTGGTCTTGGTGGATGTCGCGGAAGGCTTGCCGCAAGGTAAGGCGCTCGACATGATGCACATGCGTTCGGTCGAGAAGTTTAATGTCAGCATCACGGGTACTAACGATTATGCTCCTACAGCAAATTCGGATATCGTGGTCATCACGGCTGGTATCGCTCGCAAGCCTGGCATGACGCGCGAAGATCTGCTCGGCGTGAATTCAGGCATCATGTCTTCTGTTATCGATGAGGCGATCAAGTATTCGCCCGATGCTATCTATATCTGCGTCACCAATCCGCTCGATGTCATGACCTATCTTGCTTATAAGAAGTCCGGTCTTCCCTCGAATCGTTTGATGGGCATGGGCGGCGTGCTCGATTCTTCACGCCTTTCATTCGCGGTCTGCGAAAAGCTTGGTTGCGACCCAGCAGATGTTACTGCGTGGGCGCTTGGTGCGCATGGTGAAGGCATGGTCTGCTGGCCGCGTTATACCACGGTTGCTGGTCGTCCTATTACCGAGTTGATGAGCGAAGAAGAGGTAGCTGAAGTGGTTCAGCGCTGCGTGAAGGGCGGAGCAGAAGTGGTCGCGCACCTGAAGACAGGATCTGCCTATTATGCCCCCGGTGCCTCTATTGCGAAGATGGTCGAAGCTATCGTCACCGATTCCAAAGAGATGTTGAGCGTGTGTTCCTATATAGACGGCGAATACGGCTTGAGCGATCTGTATATGAACATTCCTACGCGTCTGGGTAAGAATGGCGTTGAAGAGATCGTTGAATTCGAGCTTACCGACGAAGAGATGGCGGCACTCCACGAGTCGGCTGCAAGTGTGAAAAAGGGTCTCGAGAACCTTCCTGCCTAGTGAATTATTGAAGTAAGTTGGTCTATTATGCAGGTTCTATCCTCAAATACCATTTCTGATGCGCTACTCGTATCTATCCCGCGTCTCGCTAACGTGCTGCCTCCCGATATACTGGAGGCGCTTATTGCGGCGCGCGATCGCGAAACACATGAGCGTGCGAAGATCGTTCTTGATCAGTTGGTGCTGAATGCCCAGATTGCAAGCGAAGATCATGTTCCTATCTGTCAAGACACTGGTACCGTATGGTGCTGCTTAGAAGTCGGTCCTGATATTGGCTTGAATGCGAATGTATTCTCTAAGGTCAATCAATCGGTGGCGGCTGCTTTTATCAATTCGAAGCTTCGCAAATCGGTCGTACGTGATGCACTGTTCGATCGCACGAATACGGGCGATAATACCCCTGCATTCTGCGAACTGCGTTTGGTCGATGAACCAGGCGTTGCCCGTCTTCATATCATGTTGAAAGGTGGCGGCTCGGATAATGCGAGTCGTGTGGTCATGCTTACTCCGAATGCTGGAAAGCAGGGCGTCATCGAGACGGTGCTTGCATGCGTGGAGGAAAAGGCTGCTAATGCTTGTCCTCCGCTCGTCATTGGCGTGGGTGTTGGCACCACCTTCGATAAGGTCGCAGGTCTTGCAAAGCTTGCTCTCATGCGTCCGCTCAATGTCCCTTCTCCTAATCCTGAGGTCGCTGCGTTCGAGCGAGAACTGCTCGATGCCGTGAATGCAACTGGTATTGGTGCGGGCGGACTTGGTGGAGATACCACAGCCCTTGGCGTGCGCGTGAAAACAGCTCCTTGCCATATCGCTGCGTTGCCCGTCGCGGTCAATATGGGCTGTTCTGCAATGAGGAGGCTCACCGTTGAACTATAAGCACATTCAACTTCCTTTGAGCAAAGCGGATGCACGTTCCTTGCGCGCAGGTGATGCTTGTCTTTTAAGTGGACCAGTCTACACGCTGCGGGATGCGGGGCACATTCGTTTGCTCGACGAGATCAGAGAAGGAAGACTCAAGACTTTGCCTTACGGTCTTGCTGGTCAGGTCATATTCTATGCAGGGCCCACGCCTCCTAAGGCTGGTCGTCCGTTCGGCGCGATCGGACCTACCACGTCTTCGCGTATGGACTTTGCAGCACCGCTGCTCATGTCTATGGGGCTCACTGGCACCATCGGCAAGGGTGATCGTTCGGATGAGGTGAAGAAAGCGTGCGTCGACTATTCCTCGGTCTATTTCATCGCGACTGGTGGAGCAGCTGCATTTTTAGCGAAATGCGTGGTTGCTGACGAAACGCTTGCCTATGACGATCTCGGTACAGAGGCACTTCGGCGCATTGAAGTAGTCGATCTGCCGGTTTTCGTTGGCATCGATACGCTTGGCCAAGACATCTATTCATTGAATGAATGAGGTTGATGTGGGGCAGCAAGAACAACAGAAATGTGGCGCAGGCATCTTCATCACCTTCGAGGGTGGAGAAGGGGCTGGCAAGACTACGCACATCACTTTTCTCGCGAATTGTTTGCGCGCAATGGGCTATGAGGTCGTTTGCCTGCGCGAGCCTGGCGGAACAAATATCGGAGAGGAATTGCGCAATATCGTGCTCGATCCGCAAAACGCGGGCATGTGTGATGAGACAGAACTGCTCATCTATGAAGCAGCACGCGCTCAGATCATCCGTGAGATCATCATCCCAGCGCTTGCACGTGGGGCTGTAGTCTTGCTCGATCGTTTTTATGATTCCACTATTGCCTATCAGGTGTTCGGTCGTGGGTTGCCAATGGCGTTCGTACGTCAGGCGAATAGCTTTGCTTGTCAAGGTGTTCATCCTTGTCGCACCATCTTGCTAACCACGGGCTCTTCAGCAGAAGAAGGGCTTGAGCGCGCTACTCATCATGGCGAGGCTGATCGTCTTGAACAGGCAGGAAGCAGCTTTCATGCGCGTGTGAACAACGGCTTTCTTGCTATCGCAGCAGAGAATCCCGAGCGCATTCGTGTGATCAATTCTTCAGGTGCCAAGGATGCTACCGCTCGTGCGATATTTACTGAGCTTTCTGATATCTTTGGATGGGATGAGCATTCCTTTGTGTGGGATGAAGGATTCTTCGATCCGATCCTGCAGCGCGATACCAGCACAAAAGCCCATATCGATCTTGCAAGAGGTTGATACGCGTGGCCGATGTCTTCGAAAGCATCTTCGGTCAACCTCAGGTGCGAGATTACTTACGTGCGACGGTGCGTACAGGTCGTTCGAGCCATGCGTATCTTTTCACAGGACCTCCAGGATCCAATAAGACTTCTGCGGCTTATGCTTTTGCTCAAGCGCTCGTCTGTCCTGATCGTGGTTGCATGAATTGTGATCAATGCAAACGAACCGCTCGTCGTAATCATCCCGATATTCACTTCATCGAGCCAGAAGGTGCGCATGGATACCTCGTTGATCAGATTCGTGACGTGGTTTCTGATGCGAATCTGGCACCTATTCAAGCTTCGCGCAAGATCTATATCATAGATCGCGCTGATCTTCTGGGTATTCAACCAGCTAATGCATTCTTGAAGACGCTCGAAGAACCGCCTGAGAATGTGGTCTTTATCTTGCTCGGTCGGACGAAGGATGCAGTATTGCCTACTATCGTTTCGCGTTGTCAGGTCGTTCCTTTTCGTCATATTCCCACGAGTGAGGCAGCTGGCATCATCTCACAACATACGGGCGTTTCTGCCGAGCAGGCGCGTATTGCTATTGAGGCATGCAACGGATCGGTCACCAAAGCCATGGGTTTTTGTAAGAGCCCCGATAAGATCGAGTTTCGTAAGCGTATCTTGGAGATTCTGGCGCTTTTACCGCTCTCGGATGAGCGTGATGTGCTTGAGTATGCAGCAGAGCTCGTGCAGAGCGCTAAAGCATGGGTAGATATCGTGCAAAGCCAGCAGGCAGAAGAGCTCAATGAGTCTGAAGACTTCCTATCCAAAGCGGCGCTCAAGCAGATCGAGGCACGCAACAAGCGTGCACTGACAAAGACGAGCTTGGAATCGCTTGCGCAGGTGGATTCGATTATTCGTTCGTGGTTGCGTGACGTTTTGATGATTAAATCCCAGGCACCCGAGCAGGTTGTTAATATTGATGTGTTGGGTGATCTTGAGCTTGCTGCTCAGCGAGTGAGCGAAGCAGGTCTGGTACACGCGATCAACGAGACATATCGTTGTGATAAGGCTATCGCCTATAATGTTTCTACAGAAACGTGTCTTGACACGCTTCTTTTTACGATAAGAGAGGTTTTCTATGATTCGGGTGGCTCCCATTAAGCTACAGGTCGGGCCGAAGGTGTTATGGTTCGATCCAACCGATTTGGATATTCATGCAGGTGACGATTGTATCGTGAACACGAGTCGTGGACTCGAATACGGTATTGCCACATCAGACATTCTCGAAGTAAGCGATGAGCTGGTCGAGAATTTGAAATCTCCACTCAAAACAGTGGAGCGTCTTGCGACGCCAGAAGATATGGAAAAGGTACGAGAGCTCGAACGTAAGAGTGATGAGGCACTCAGTGCCTTCAAAGAGATTGCACTCGAGTCGAATAAGGAGATGCATCCTGTTCTGGTCGAGTACCTGTTCGAAGGCGATAAGGCCGTATTCTATTTCGAGGCTGAAGAGCGCATTGATTTTCGCGAGCTGGTTAGAAAGCTTGCATCCTATTTTCATGTCCGTGTCGACATGCGTCAGATCGGCGTACGTGATGGTGCGCGCATCATCGGAGGTCTAGGTCATTGCGGACAGGAGCTTTGCTGTAAGCGATTTGGAGGCGAGTTCTCGCCCGTATCGATTCGTATGGCAAAAGAGCAGAATCTCTCGCTCAACCCCCAAAAGATATCGGGCGTGTGCGGTAGGCTCATGTGCTGTTTGCGCTATGAATACGAAACGTATAAGGAATTCAATTCACGTGCACCGAAGATGGGCGCGAAGATCGAAACACCTGAAGGTATCGCAAAGGTCACGGACATAAATGTCCCTTCCGAACAGATTTCGATCAGGCTCGAAGACGGCACGGTCTTAAAGATTCCGTTGCAAGAATTCGAATCTCCTGAACAAGGTCGTCGTCCGCATCGAATCAGCGCAGAGGTTTTCGAGCAGTATATGCAGAAGAGTCATCTCGATGCGATGGGTGGCGCAGGTTTGGTTGATATTGTTAACTTCAGCGGCGAAGATATCGTGGCCCAACGCCGCCCTGCGAGCTTACTGAACGGTGAAGAGCCTGCATCTGAAAAAGACGGTAAGAAACGTCGCCGTCGCAATCGTTCAGGCAAAGAGGCTGCATCGGGTAAAAAGAGCGGACAAGCAGATAAGACAAGCTCTCCTCGGAGCGACTCGAAATCTGGAGGAAAGGACTCATCGCAGCGTTCACGTCGTTCTCGTCGATCGGGCTCATCTGATGCTGCAGGTTCGAATAAGCAATCTAGCCAAAACAAGCGCAGCGCTTCGGGGTCTGGCCAGAACAAGAATAATACCAAGCGAAACGATCGCACAAATCGAGCACAGCGTCAGGTGCGACCTGGCCAAAAATCCTCGGGTCTCAGTTCTTTGCGTGACCAGGATCAAAATTCCAAAGCTCGCTCTGGGCAGAGTTCACAAGGTCAAACGGCATCGTCATTGACGCATCGCAGATCGCGTCGCCGTCGTCATACCGCAGGGGGAGATAATCATGACGGTGGAGAATCATAACTATTCTCTTTTAACGGATCTTTATCAGCTTACGATGGCTCAGGGGTACTGGGAATGCGGAAAGCTCGAAGAGGAGGCGTGTTTTCACGCCTTTTTCCGTAACAACCCCTTCGAAGGGGGTTTTGCGATCGCATGCGGCATGGATCATGTGCTCGATGTAATCGAGAACTACCGTTTCACTGATGAGGATATTGACTATCTTGGAGGGCTTGATGCGCCTGGTGGCGGTAAGCTTTTCAAACCAGCATTTCTAGAGTACCTGCACACAATGGAGCTTGCGGTCGATATCGATGCGGTCGAAGAGGGAACCGTGGTGTTTCCTAACGACCCTTTGTTGCGTGTCATAGGTCCTGTGTTGCAATGTCAGCTCCTTGAGACTGCGCTGCTCAATTGCGTGAATTTTGAAACGCTCATTGCGACCAAAGCTGCACGCGTTTGTCTCTCAGCGGGTGCACCTGTTGCTGAGTTTGGCCTTCGTCGAGCTCAAGGTGAAGATGGTGGCCTGCGAGCATCTCGTGCAGCGGTGGTAGGTGGTTGTGCTTCGACCTCTAATGTCCTTGCCGGTAAGCTGTTCGATATTCCTGTATCGGGCACCCATGCTCACTCATGGGTGATGTCCTTCGATTCCGAGATCGAAGCCTTTCGTGCCTATGCGGCTACGATGCCCAAAAACTGTGTGCTCTTGGTCGATACCTATGACATTACGCAAGGTATCGAGAATGCTATCACGGTCGGTCTCGAGATGAAGGAGCGCGGCGAACATCTTGCAGCGATCCGTATCGATTCGGGTGATCTTTCTTGGCGCGCTAAGCAAGCACGAGCGATGCTCGATGCGGCTGGTCTTACTGACACAGGCATCGTGCTCTCCAATGATCTTGATGAATACACCATCAAGTCCATCAAGGATTCGGGAGCGCAGGTCACTTCTTGGGGTGTGGGCACCAAGCTCACGACTGCCTATGATCAACCAGCGCTTGGTGGTGTCTATAAGCTTGCAGCCAAACGTGAGCGTAAGGATGCGCCGTGGCAAGAATGCATCAAGGTCTCTGGTCAAGCGAGCAAGCTTACCACTCCAGGCGTGCTCGACGTGCGTCGGTACTTCCATGAGAGCGGTATGCTGGCAGGAGATATGGTCTTTGACATCAATCACGGTGTTAGCTCTGAGCGTATCGTTGATCCAGCAGATGAGATTCGCCAAAAGGATCTTTCAGGTCTTGAGTACACCACATTGCTTGAGCCGATCGTGTGCGAGGGCAGATCAGTCATCGATCGCTCGAAGATGAGTGCGATGACGGCGCGCGCACGTTGCATCCAGCAGCTTGATCTTTTAGATGAAAGTCAGAAGCGCATGCTCAATCCGCACTCATATCCTGTAGGATTAGAGCAAAGCTTGTTCCATCGCCGCCACGAGTTGGTTGCACGCATGTTAGGAATTTCGTGATGATAAGAGTTGTTACCGATTCTGTTGCATCGTTGCCGCAAGATATCGTCGACGACAAGAATATAGAGGTCGTTTCTTTATTCATCAATCGTGATGGTGTCGAATATGTTGAGTCAGATATGGATCTTGAGAAGTTCTATCGCGACATCGATGGCATGATCGATAATATCCCTACCTCAAGCCAGCCGTCTCAAGCGGTTCTCGAAGAGCTGTTTGAAGGGTATGCCCAGGCGGGTGATGAGGTATTAGGCATTTGGATATCGACCGAGCTTTCGGGGACGTATGATGGTGCACTGCGTGCGGCGCGCGCGGTCGAATCACGCAATATCGAGTTTCGTTATATCATGATCGATTCTACGACCTGCGGCGGCGATGAGGCATTTGCTGTGCTCGATGGGGTAGAGGCGGTAGCTGCTGGCTCTACGCTGGAAGAGGCAGCGCACGCGGTGCTCAAAGGTATTACATCGACCCGTTTTCTCTTCACTCCTGAAAGTCTCACTTTCCTCCAGAAAGGTGGACGCATCGGAGGCGCTGCAGCTCTTCTGGGCAATCTTATGCGTATCTCGCCGATCCTTACCGTGAAGGATGGCACAGCGCAGGTTGCCGCAAAGGTTCGCTCACATAAGAAGGCGCTTCGCCGCATCGTTGAGATGCTTGAGGCTGATATTTCATCGTGCGGTGGCCTGAAGCGCTTGGTTGTTCACTATATCGGCGATAAGACACCTGCATTCGAGTGGGCTAAGAACGTCATCGAGCCGCTTATCGAGCGCTCTGTTCGCGTCTTGCCTGTAAGCCCAGTTATCGGTTGCCATGTTGGTCCAGCTATCGGCATCGCATATGAATGCAATGAACCGCTCGAGAATAAGTACAGTGGTAATACCCAGTCACTCATGTGTGCGAATTAGTACGAATCAGAAGGAAGTTTTCATCATGACCGCAAATTGCACTTTGATCATCGACTCTTGCTGTGATCTTCCACAAGCAACGCTTGATGTTGATGATGTTCGTGTTGTCAATTTTTCATACAGCAACAACTCAGGCAATCACAAGGACGATATGTACAAGAGCATCACAGCTCACGATTTCTATGAGTCGATGCGCGAAGGGGATGAGCCTACGACCTCCCAGGTGCCACCGGGGGAATTCCTTGAGACCTTCGAGTGGGCCTACGAACAGGGAAAGCCTGCGGTGTTCCTGTCATTTTCGAGTGCCTTGTCTGGTTCGTATCAGGCAGCTTGCATGGCAGCCGAACAGGCGAAAGAGAGCCATCCCGACTTTGAGCTCTATGTGGTTGACACGAAGCTTGCTTCGGTTGCAGAAGGCTTGCTCGTCTATGAAGCGATCAAACAACAGCAAAGCGGCATGAGCGCAAAAGAGTTGGCGCAGTGGGCGCAAGAGGCGCTCTATCACGTTCATGGCTACTTCATGGTAAGTGATCTTGAATCTCTTCATCGAGGTGGTCGTATCCCTGCTTCAGTAGCAATTGTGGGTTCTAAGCTCGATGCGAAGCCTCTGCTCGGTTTTGGATTGGACGGATCGCTTGCGCTTGTGGGTGTTGCTCGTGGACGCAAGAAGGGCATGCGTTCGCTTATCGACTATTTCGAACGCAATAGCGGTGAAGAGCGCATCGATACTACGGTGCTCATCGGCAATGCTGATTGTCCGAAGGACGTGACGCGTTTATCCGAGTTGTTTGAGCAGGTCAACGAAGGTGGCTCTGTTATCGAATGCAGCATCGGTCCGGTCATCGGGTGTCATGTTGGTCCTGACATGATCGCGCTTGTGTTCTGGGGCAAGGACCGTCGCGAGAATGTTTCTGTGGTTGATCGTATCGCGAGCAAGGTCAAGGGAAATCGCAAGTAGAGTAGAGGTTGGCTGGTCATGGCATGCAATAACTTCGTATTCGTAGGGGATACCGAGATTGGTTCACGCATCTCTCAGTCATTGATCGAGGGTGGTTTTTCAAGCGCGCCTGGACTTCGCGATGCTGATGTGGTCTTTACTTACTACGAGACACAGCAAGGACTCGAGGATCTTTATTTCGACTCTCAAGGGTTGTTGCAGGAAACAAGAGCGGATGCGCTCTTGGTTGATCTGAGCCCGACTACGCCTGCGTTTGCACGTGAGCTTTATGCGGTCGCGCGGGTGAATGATCGCTATACACTCGATGCTCCTCTTGTGGTGCGCAATATCGTCGAGGAAGATGCCTTCGCTGAGAAGGACAATCTCTTGATGTTTGTAGGCGGTGAGGAGGAAAGCTTCGATCAAGTACGTGCTATGTTACATGCAATTGCTCGTCATGTACTGTATCTCGGTGAGGTGGGCTGTGGGCAGAGCGCTAAGATCATGGCGACACTGCAACGTGCTTCTGCGCTCATTGGTGTCATCGAATCGTATGCGACCTATGTGAATGGAGATGTTGTATTTGACTGGGAGGAGGTCATCGATACGCTCAGTATCGCTGGCTGTGTCTCTCCTGTGAATATTGCATACATCGATGCGATTCGCAATAAGGATTTTACAGGCACCTATACGGTTGAGATCCTCATGGCAGAATTGGTTGCTGCGCTTTCGATGGCAGATGACAAGGATCATATCATTCCGCAGGCCGAAGCAGGTTTTCGACTCATGGAACTCCTTGCTATGGTGGGTGGAGCATCTTACAATCCAGCAGCGCTCGCGCTCATCTTTGACGATGAAGATGCTGCTCGGAAGTTTGGCCTCGATTGGTCTCGTGCTGCAGGTGCATATGACGATCACGATCATGATTGCGCTTGCGGCCATGATCATGCTCATGGTGCATCCGACGATGAGTTCGATCTTTACGAAGCCGCTGATGGTTTCCCTGGAGCATTCGGGGGACTCTCATCCAATTAGCTCTTCTTGTTTGTGCCTTCTTTCGGTCTTGTGCTCATGCCTGTATAGGGTAGGGTGCAAGTATATCCACTACGATCGAATCTATGTCTTTTTCTCAATCATACGAATTAATCTCTGCATACGAAGCGTGTCGGCTCTGTCCGCGGGCGTGTGGTGTCGATCGCACGCGTCACGTGGGTGCGTGTGGTGCGACTGACACCGTAAAGATCGGACGCGCGGCGCTTCATTGGTGGGAAGAGCCATGTTTAGTGGGCACACAAGGAAGTGGTGCGATCTTTTTTTCGCATTGCGCGCTTGGTTGTGTATATTGCCAGAACAAGCGCCTTGCTGAAGGCGAAGGGATCGAAGTTAGTCTGGAGCGACTTTCAGAGATCATACTCGAGTTGCAGAACGATCATCATGCAGCCAACATCAATCTTGTGACAGCGAGCCACTATGCGCCTACGCTTTCGGTAGTGCTTAGTGCCTTGCGCAGCTCAGCTAAATTGAAGATCCCTCTTGTTTGGAACACGTCAGGCTATGAGAGAATAGAGACCCTCGATATGCTCAACGGGCTCGTGGATGTCTATCTGGTCGATTTCAAATATGCAGACCACCACACTGCCAATCGGCTTTCGCGAGCAAAGGATTATCCAAACGTTGCACTCCGGGCCATTGCGAAGATGCTCGAGCAAGTGGGCGATCCTTGTTTTGGTGCGACAGGCAACCTTGAGCGAGGGGTGATCGTGCGCCATTTGGTCCTTCCGGGCTATGTGGACGATTCTCTTGCTGCATTGCGGATCTTGTATGAGCATTTCGGTTCACGGGTGATCATGAGCATCATGAATCAATTCACGATCGTAGACGATACATTTGACTATGAGGTGTTCGGACTTGCGCGCGAGGTTTCGGATACAGATTACGAACGCGTGCTCGATTACGCTGATAGCCTAGGAATCGAGGATTATTTCTGGCAAGAAGGCGGTGCAGCGAGCGAAAGCTTCATTCCGACTTTCGATGGTACGGGCGTTGTGGGCTCGTAAAGGTGCAGAAGCGTGCTATAATGCTACGCATCCTATAAGCCGACATGGCGCAATTGGTAGCGCAACTGATTTGTAATCAGTGGGTTGCGGGTTCGATTCCTGTTGTCGGCACCAGAGTTTTCGTAGGTCAAGGCAATTTGCCTTGACCTTTGCTTTTTATGGCTCTATCAGGGCTGCCGGCACGTGGTCTTTGCATGGTGTTTGTCTCGAAGAGTTTCTGTCTGTTGACAGCTGCGAGATACCTCGCGTCGGCTGTGTATGAAATGGCTACAATACGAAGTGAATCAATGCGCTGCTGTGATGTTGTGTGAATAAGAAAGGAGCGCGAAGACATGGATCCTGCAATGCTTGGCATAGTGATCGCACTCACCGTTCCTCTTGCAGGCACGACGATCGGCTCGGCACTGGCGTTCTTCATGAAAAAACAGATGAGCATCCCTTTTCAGAAGGCACTCGTTGGATTTGCGGCAGGTGTTATGATCGCCGCATCGGTCTGGAGCCTCATCAACCCCGCCATCGAGATGGCAGGGGAGCAAGAGGTGATCGCATGGCTTCCGGCTGCGGTTGGGTTTATCTGTGGCATGGGTGTTTTACTTATCATCGACTCGCTCTTGCCCCATCTCCATCTTGATTCAAAGAAACCAGAAGGCATACGCAGCAACCTTAAGGAATCGACGATGCTCTTCTTGGCAGTAGCAATTCATAATTTGCCCGAGGGCATGGCGGTGGGTGTTGTGCTCGCAGGATTTTTGTCAGGTGAAGGAATCATCGCGCTCGCTGGGCTTGTCGCGCTCACTATTGGCATCGCGATTCAGAATATTCCTGAGGGAGCTATTGTCTCTATGCCTCTTGTCTCTGCGGGATTATCTCGCAAAAAAGCATTTGGTCTGGGATTTCTCTCAGGAGTGCTCGAGCCAGTTGGTGCGCTTCTTATGCTCGCGCTTACAAGCCTTGTCACGCCATTTCTGCCCTATGTGCTCGCATTTGCAGCAGGTGCGATGATCTATGTGGTGGTTGAAGAGCTCATACCTGAGACACAAGCGGGCAAGCATTCGAATGTAGGAACTATAGGTGTTGCGCTCGGTTTCACGCTCATGATGATTCTTGATGTAGCATTGGGCTAACGAGGCGACGAATAGAGTCTGGAGGATTCATATGTTAGAGACTGGCATCGTTCATACTGAAACAACGATGGTGACCGAGCAGAATACTGCTGCAGCGTTGGGTAGTGGCACCGTTGCGGTGTTCGCTACACCTGCCATGATCAACTTGATCGAGTACACCTGCGCGCAAAGCGTGCAAGATAAGCTTGAACCAGGTCAGACGAGTGTTGGTACACATCTTGATGTGAGCCACGATGCTCCTACACCCGTTGGCATGGAGGTTTGCTGTACGAGTACGCTTGTGAAGGTTGATGGACGGGCGCTCACCTTTGAAGTTGAAGTGCGCGACGGTAAGGATATCGTTGGGCGAGGGAAACACGACCGTTTCATCGTTGATAAGGCGAAGTTCGAATCGAAGGCGAACGCGAAGGCTGATGCCTAGTCAATATGTGCTCAAGAGTGCTTTTAGGGGGTCAAGGCTTATGCTTTGACACTTTTTGTTTAAGTGAGAGCATGAACGATTTTCGTGTCGAGCGTTTACTGGCGTGATTGCTCTCTATCAGGGTTTACAACGCGCGCAGGGTTGATAGCCTTGGTCGATCAGGCTCTCGCGACTTGCAGTTACCTCTTGTCGATTCTTTGCTTTCATCTCGGTTGCCGAGCGACAATCTGGATAGTGGAATTTCTTCGTGTTGGTGTTGAGCACGTAGCTTATCTCGGCACCTTGTATGGTCGTTTCGCTTGCTTGGGATTGTTGTGTTGCTTCTGCAAGGTGGCTCTCTCCGGTCGCATAATCGATGATGATGCCAGGTTGTGCATTGTAGCAATACACGTTGAAACAGATCGATGCGCCTGCGTCGTCGACCGAGAACGCTTCGATCTGTACGCCACGCGCGATTAACTCTTCGTCACGAAAATCAGGTGTGACGCGCATGATGACATGCTTGTCGTGTTCGGGGGTGCCATCCTCTTGATCGAGATAATCGCGAATCTTTTGTTCAAACAGGCTCATTGCTTCTTGGTTTAGCTGTTCGGTGCCCGTTATCAGATCGCAGGGATTGATCGCTTCATCGCTCAAAGAATAGGCAATGAGGTGCGAGCGTTCATAGAGATGATCAAGGCCGATCTCGGGGTAGTAGGCTTGTACCCAACCACTTGGGTTCGGCATATTCGTATTACGTTTGCTGCCAGGTTTCGGACGCGTATTCTCGCACAGGATTGCGAAGGCCGAGGTAGCACGTCCAAGACTATCAAGCGCTCCATATTCTTCAGTGCCATCTTGCGCGGTGAGTTCGTCTGCGCTGAATTGGGGCATATTGTTGTTCAATTCGATGTACGCTTCGCCTGAATAGTCAGGAATATCGGCAAAATCGAGCGTGCGCTCGCTCTCTGAGGTAACGATCTCGATCGCTGGTGAGGAAGTATTCTCGAGAGAGGATGTTTGGGTACTATCTTCAGCCTGAGAAACGTCACCAGCGCATCCGCTTAGCAAGAAAAGCGAGATGAAGAACGCGAAGAATGCAGTAGAGATACGCTTTTTTACCGTGCGATCGTCCAGGAAGACCTGTTTGAGATACCGCATATTGCTCCGTCCCGCTCGTGGAAATGTAGGCGTTATTCTACCACTTAACGCGACCGTATCCTCTTGCGTTGCAGTATGCTAAGACTACGTTTTTGGAAGAGGGTTCATGGCTAAACGCGGCGTCATCATTGTAAATACAGGCAGTCCAGCTGCGCCTACTCCTGAAGCTGTGCGTGCGTATTTACGCAGTTTTTTGAGCGATCCGCGCATATGCCCGATCAACCCGCTTTGTTGGAAATTAATCTTAAATGCATTCATCCTTCCTAAACGTTCGGTTGCTTCGGCGCAGAAATATGCATCCATCTGGACCCCAGATGGATCGCCTCTTACGTTGATCATGGGCTTGCTCGCGAGTCGCTTGCAAAGTGCTCTTGATGTGGCCGATGGAGGTCAGAGTGTCGTGCGGAGCGCTATGAGCTATGGTGTGCCATCGTTGGAAAAAGCGGTAGAAGAGCTTTATGAAGCAGGTGCAGAAGAACTTGTGGTTGTACCACTCTATCCGCAAAGTGCTTTTTCAACGACGATGGTAGTCTGTGATAAGGTCGAAGAACTTATACTTAAGCTTGAGCGCAGATTGTCAGTGCGTATAGTCGAGCATTATGCAGGATGTGATGCTTATATCGAAGCTGTTGCTCGCTCTATACATGCTTCAGGTTTCGACCCTTCTCGTGACAAAGTGCTCTTTGCATTCCACTCAATCCCTATGAAAGATATCGAAGCAGGAGATACGTATCCAGACCAAGTATTTTCAAGTGCAGCAGCTATCGCTGCACGGGTAGGAGCTTTTGAGGGATGTTGGTCTGTTGGTTTTCAATGTCGTTTCGATAAGAGTCGCAGATGGCTCGGACCGTATATTGTTGAATCAATGGAGCGACTCTATGACAATGTGCGACCAGGACAGGGAAGGCTTTTTGTGGTCACACCAAATTTCTCGATCGATTGTTTAGAGACGCTTTTCGATATCGAGGTCGAGTTGAGACAGGTATTCTTTCAGCGCTATCCCAATGCAAAGAAAGAAGACTTCGTCTATGTTCCCTGTCTGAACGATTCGGATGATCAGGTCGCACTGCTTTCTTCGCTCATCTCAGCATGAGTGAAGAAAAGCTTTGAGTCTTCGCATGTCTTTATGGCGAGGATTCGTTGCAATGCGTTTTGGCACTTCGCGCGCGTTGTAACGCGCTTTGTAGCTAAAGCGCGTCGTAGTGTATATCGTCGACCGCTTCGAGCCATTCGTTTGAGGTGTCGCTACCCGGAACCTCGAAGGCAAGATGCGAAAACCAGCTATCCGCTGCTGCCCCATGCCAATGCTTTACATTTGCGGGAATGTGAACGACATCGCCTGGAACCATGAGTTGTGCAGGTTTTCCCCATTCCTGATACCACCCGCGCCCACCTACGCACACGAGCATCTGCCCGCCGCCTTGTGTTGCGTGGTGGATATGCCAATTATTGCGGCAACGCGGTTCGAACGTGACATTGAAGAAGGGCACTTGCTCGGTTGATACGGGCGCCAGATAGCTGTTGCCGATGAAGTATTGTGCGAAAGCAGTGTTGGGCTCTCCAATAGGGAATATGATGCTCTGTGCGTATCTTGTCATGTCATCGTTCAAATGAGCAAATTCTGGAGCATAATCTCCTAGTTGATCGTGACCTGCGGTTTGTTTTATTGCCATAGGAATCACCTCAATACTTTGTTGCAGGGTAGTTGCGCGCTTATGCGCGGAATAAGTAAGCGTGCAGCCTTGTCATAGCGCTCATTTTCTTACTTCAACCTAACTTTAAGTCAAGAGCGCACTTCGATAGATCTCGATGAGGTCGTCTAAGCGCATTGCTGCATTAGCGGGACTTGTTGAGGGAAGCTGTAGACACGGGATGCCTGTCGTTGGTTCGCAAAGTTTGCGATAGAGTTGTGCTGCTTTTGCTCCTGTGCAGAAGATCTGCTCGATAGGTGCTTTATCAAGGATATGGCTTAGATCGTTTGGTTTTGGATCACGTATGCTCGCATCGCTTGCTCCTTCTATTTGGCATGATGCGAGCACATCCCAAAGTGCGATGCGATGTTCGAGCAAGAATCGCTTCTTATCGTCGATCGAGACTGGAGTGGGTTTATCAAACACCGCCGCCAAGACCTTCCAAAATCTGTTCTGTGGGTGCCCGTAGAAAAAACCTTGTTCACGCGAGCGGGGTGAGGGCATCGTACCGAGCATGAGCACGCGGCTGTGTTCATCGAAGATAGGGTTGATGCTGTGTTCGATAAGTTGTGCGGTATCTCGAGTCATAGGATAACTTTAGCATGCTTTAGAGCCTTAAACCTGCTGATATGCTTTCGTAGCCGCATCGTAGTACACGAGCACGACCCAGCGAATGTTGCTCATAGTGTTCTCATAGTCCCTGGAATGCGATAGAATGGAGAGATACTAAGGGGGTCTGTTCATGTACCACAAAACACTTCACATCGCGCTGTTCGGGGCTACCGAGGAAGTTGCGCGAGCGGTTCGCAACAGAGCTCCTTTTCGCTGCTTTAAGCATGAGGTCGTTGCTTTTCCTGCTTTCGATGAAGCAGCTTTTCTAAAATGCGACATCGCGATCATCGATGCGAGTGCTTGGAAGCAGTGTTCAGGCTCAGAGTTCAAGCCTTCGCGTGATCTAGCTGCGCCTGCTGCGAAGTTCGTGGAGACGCACGAAGATCGTTATCACGCGATCGTTGTCATTGCGACGAAAGAGCAGTCGGCTGCGTGGAGTGACGATGATCTGGATGTTATTACGCATCTGTGGACCGCTCCGCTTACGGGCATTGAAGCTGGTTTTCAGTTCGAGATCTTGCAACGTGCCGCACAAACGCGCTCGGATCTTCTCCTTTGCGAGAACTATTTCAATACGCTTATCGATTCCATGCCGTCTATGGTGTGGGTCAAGCGTGTTGATGGGACGCATCTTAAGGTGAACGATTTCTTCTGCTCGGTCGTGAATAAGACTAAGGAAGATATCGAAGGACAGGGCCACAACTATATTTGGGGCTTACCTCCAGAGGATACGGAGAGTGCTGCGGTATGCGCGGAAAGCGAACAGCAAGCGATTCTTGCGGGTGAGACGCGTGAATTTGAAGAGCTCGTCGTCACTGATCGCGGCAAACGCATGCTCATTACCTATAAGACTCCTCTTTATGATGAAGATGGCTCGGTTATGGGCACCATTGGTACCGCTAATGACATCACAGAACTTGATAATTTGCGTTATGAGAACAACCTGCTGCTCGATTCGCTACCGCTTGCTGTTATCGTCGAAGATAATGATGGAACTATCACGAACATTAATGCCATCACCGAAGAATACTTCCAGCAGAAACGTGAAGATACGGTTGGCATGAACTTTTCTGCCTGGCGCAAGGTTGCCTTTGGGGATGAGCTTGCGCGTATTCGCGAAGAGTATGAAAGCGCTGAGCTCTTCCTTGATCGAGGAGGTGTGCAGCGTCTCATGTATATGCGCAAAGCACCGATCCTTGATGTATTTGGCAATCCGACCGGTCAAGTCCGCATCTATAGCGATATGACCGCGCAACGCGAGCTTGAGCAACAGGCATTGCTGAACGCACGTACTGATTATCTTACGGGGCTTTTCAACAGGCGTTATTTCTATGAGCATCTCGACGATTACGATGAATCGCTTTCGGTTGCTATTGGTATCTTCGATCTTGACGATTTCAAGAGCGTCAACGACACGATGGGGCATGCTATTGGCGACCACGTGCTCATCTTGGTCGCGGAAGTCTTATCGGAAGTTTTTCCTGACAGTCTTGTTATTCGTTGGGGCGGCGATGAATTTGTGGTCGCGATGTTTGATATCGAGAACGCAGAAGTCATGCGTGAGCGCGCACAACGTGCACTCGATTTATTTGTGGAACGCTCTTCTGCTCCTGGTGAACCGTGGCAGATCTATGGTAGCGCAGGCATTGCTTTCTCGCCGCAGGTTCCTAATCCGATCGATCCGCTCGTGCAACGCGCTGATAGTGCGCTCTACGCTGCAAAGGAAGCGGGTAAGGGAACTGTATTTGTCGACTGACCTCCTTTAAGATCATAGAGCGTGATGACCGTTAGGTCGTTCTGCGTGGTGCTCGCGCGGTCTCGCATTCGGTTTTGTTCTTATGAAAACTTCATGAAACATCATTTTAGTCTGAAATCGGACTATATCTTCTTATATGATCTTCGAGTACGAAATCGGACTAAAGCGAGAAAGAGGAATGTCTGTATGGTCATGAAGGATGCCAACAGTGTTTTCGTGGATTTCTTGCGCGTTGATCAAATCTTCAATCGGCTCTATCGAGAGGCAGCTACGCGCATGGAGCTTTCAGGAAGCATACTTGATGTGCTCTATAGTGTTAACTACTTGGGCGAGGGTTGTTTGCAGAAGGATATCTGCGCTACATCATATCTGCCCAAGCAAACAGTGCACTCTGCTGTCGATAAGCTTGTAAGTGAGGGACTTCTGCGTAAGGAGAGCAGTTCAGGTCGTGCGGTAGCTCTCTATTTGACGGCAGCTGGAGAGAAGTTCGTTGAAACGCGTATTGTTCCTATCGTACAGGCTGAGAAGCGCGCGTTTGAGTCGATGAGCACAGAAGAGCAGCAGCGTTTCTATGAGCTTGCCATGCGACTTGCAGATGCATTTCGCGATCAAGTCGAAGATCTTTCCCTTGAAAAGGAAGGGTGAGCGATGGCGATCAAGCTTTCTGATCATTTCACGTATGGGAGACTGATCCGCTTCGCGCTGCCCTCCATCGCGATGATGATCTTCACCTCCATCTATAGCGTGGTCGACGGTCTCTTTGTGTCGAACCTTGTTGGTAAGACAGCGCTTGCGGCGGTCAATCTCATCTTTCCGCTTGCGGCAGCGTTCGCTGCGTTTGGTTTCATGTTGGGCACTGGTGGTGCAGCGCTTGTTGCGAAGACGATGGGCGAGGGCGATCAAGACCGAGCTGACAGGCTCTTCTCGTTCATCATCGCGAGTGGGCTTGTGGGCGGTATTGCGTTTACATGCATCACTCTTGTGGTCTTGCCGCTGTTCTTGAGCGCACTTGGTGCGAGCGGTGAGCTTATGGAGTTTGCGATGGTCTATGGACGGATCCTTGCTTTTGCCATACCAGTCTATATGCTTGCGAATATCTTCCAAAGCTTTTTCATCGCGGCAGAGAAACCCCATGTTGGTCTTGTGGTCATGACAGTGGCGGGCGTGGTGAACATCGTGCTTGATTACTTCTTCATCGCCGTGTTCGGATGGGGTATTGCGGGTGCAGCCTGGGCAACTCTGATCGGACAGGTGTTGGCGGCAGTTATTCCTGTCCTCTATTTCTTTCGGAGCACCACCGCGCGCCTTCATTTTGCGCAACCGCTCGTTGATTTTCGGGCGCTCGGCAAGACATGCGTGAATGGCTCATCAGAACTGATGACCGAGGTCGCAGCATCCATCGTTGCAACCTTGTATAACTATCAGCTCATGATCTTCGTTGGCACCGAAGGAGTGGCGGCGTATGGCGTGATCATGTACGTGAACTTCATCTTCACAGCAATGTTCTTTGGCTATGCCATGGGAACTGGTCCGATCGTGAGTTACCATTACGGAGCTCAGCATCACTTCGAGATGAAGAATCTGCTAGTGAAGAGCCTTATCATCATCGGCATAGCGAGCATCATTATGGTGGTTCTCTCTCAGACGTTCGCGCAGAGCCTGGTATCGTTATTCGTCGGTTATGATGCAGCATTGGTCGCGCTTACGGTGCATGGCTTTCATATCTACGCGCTATCGTTTCTTTTCTGCGGATTTAATATCTACGGATCTGCATTTTTCACGGCGCTTAACAACGGCAAGATATCGGCGTTCATCGCTTTTATCCGCACATTGATCCTGGAAACTTCCACGGTCATGATCTTGCCGCTCTTCTTTGGTATTAACGGCATTTGGTCGGCGATCATCGTTGCGGAAGTGGTGGCGCTCATTCTTACGATCTTCTTCCTAGTGAAGAATCGCAAGCGCTATCAGTATTAGAGGACGCCGGTCTTGGCAAGCTGCTGGTCAATGAAATCGTTGAGCTTCATAATGGGACGGCGCAGTACAAGACCGAGTACGAGTGCAGGGATGATGAAAGCAAGTAAGCACGCCATCGAGATGAGGTATTGATTTCCGTAAACACCGGCGATCGCTCCTTGGAAGAGGTTCATCGAATGTGTGAAGGGCAACCACGGATAAATGTCTTGGAAGATTTGCGCTGAAAGCTGGATCGGCAGCTCACCGCCGCTTCCTGCAACCTGGGCTACGAGTAAGATGACTGCGAGCGCTTTGCCAATATCTCCAAAGGCAACCGTGAGCGCATAGATAAGGTTCAAGAATACGAACGAACATGCCAGTCCGCTCAAGTAATAGAGCAAGATACTATTGCACTGCACACCTAAGAAGAAGATGTTGCCCGTGCAGACAAGGAGCGCTTGGCCGAGTGCTATGAGCATGAAAAAGGCAAGGTTGCCGAAGTATTCCTGATATGGTTTCGGATCGCTGAGCTTCTTTCGGCGTTCGGGCGTTAACTTCACCTTCAAGATGATGACCAAGAAGATCGCGCCGATGAAAAGCCCGAGCGAAGTGTAGAACGGGCTCATCGCAGAACCATAGTCTGCAACACCATAGACGGCATGTTTCTCAAGCTTGGTCGGAGCAGTGAGTGTGTGCGCGAGCGTACTTGGATCATCGCTGATGATGCGTCGTACTTTAGCAAGATCATTTGAATCAATTGCCTTTGCAAGTTCATCGCGTGATGTTGCAAGTGAGTTTGCTGATTCTTCGAGCAATTGCGCTGTCGTATCGAGCGAGGTGCGCACTTCTTCGATGCTCTCTATCAATGGTTGCGAGGAGTTTGCGAGCGTTTGGGCAGTTTGGTCGAGTTCGTTTGCGATGTTTTCCGTATCGCTTCCAAGACTATCAAGTGATGCATGGAGGCTGTTTGCCTGAGATTCCAGGGTATTCTCGTAGGTTGATTGGACTTCATCAAGCGAACTGGTCGCTTCGTTTATTACCGATGAGATCTTAGAACGGGCTGCATCAACGTCGCTTGAACCTGTAGAGATATCTTTTGAGATCGTGCCAATGGTTTGGTTAAGTTGCTCAATCTCAGAAATGATCGAGTCAATGACGGGGATGACCGTGCTATTGGGGTCGAGCGCTGCAACTGCGCTGCGTGCTTGTTGATACGCGCTTTTTGTTTGCTCAAGATCTCCTTGTAGCGCCTGGAGCGAATTAGCGATCGCGCTCGGGTCCTGATCGAGTGTATTGAAGGCGCTGTTAGCGGATGTTTCGATCTTTGCCAGTGCATCGCGAGCCTGTCCGAGGGCTTCATTCGTGAGTTTAGCAAAGCCATCTGCGCCTTGCAGTGCCTCATCAAGGCCGCTCTTCGTTTCGTCAACAAGCGGGGTGACCTTGTCGGTTATTTCTCCCGTGCCTTTAAGCGCATTCGAGGCGGTCTCGATGAGTGTTTGCGATTGTTGCAGAAGAGCAGAGAATGCGCGGACTTGGCTCGCGTCCATGTTCATCTCGTCGATTGCGGAATCCAGGTGCGCAACGAGCGTGTGGGCATAGGATGAGATGCCCTCGCCATTCAGGAATTGTGTGAGATTTGAATTGGTGGAGAGTGCGATGTCGGTGACCGTTTGACTAAAGGTCTGGTCGATGTCGTTTTGGATCGTAGTAGCGCCGATCGAGGTAAGGTGCGGTGCGATTGGGTTTTCTTTCTCGTTCACGTAGTATTGGATGGAGGGGTTCTCAATCGAGTCAGAGAAAACTGAGACCATATCTTTGGAGAAATCTTCTGGGATGACGATCGCAGCATAGTATTCGCCCGACTTCACGCCCTCTATGGCCTGATCTTTGTCAACGAAGACCCAATGGAATTTGTCGTTAGCGCGCAATTCGCTTTCCACCTGGGCGCCTGCATCGATGCGCGTGGGTATCAGATCGGATTGATATCCCGCATCGCAGTTCGCAACCGCAACATCGACATTGCCCGTATTATCCTCAGGGTTCCAAAAAGCCAGAAGGCTGAACCAAACGTAAAGCGCAGGAAGCAAAACGAGCCCACAGATGATGACGATCGCGATGATGTTGCCTTTCAAACGCTGGATATCATCGAGAAAGATGGCGGCGATCTCCTTCATGACCGATCACCTTCCTTCTTTTCTTTTAACGCAGTCAAGAACTTTGGCGTTCGAGCTTTGATGCGCTGCTTTGCTTGCTCGCTTATCTCTTCGGTTGAGAGTTGGGTGAGCGAGAGCTGAGATGAAAGGCTGGTCTTCATATACACGATGACAATGAGGTAGGTATCTACTACGATAATTCCGATGACCATCGCCATGAGTAGGAAGAGTTTGGTGTTCACATCTGCTTGGAGCAGAATCATGACGGCAAATGTGATGAGGAATTGTGCGATGAGTGCGAACCATCCGATCGTGCGTAGTTTTGGAAAGCGTGTCTCGAATCGTTTGACGCGCTCAATAAGATCTGCACGATATTCTGGCGAATGCAGAAGTGCTCTGAGTAGTGTCGAGAGGCGAAGCTTCATCTCTTGAGGCGCTTGTTCTCCATCGAAAAGACCCGTGCGTCCGATCTCTCGATCGAGAAGCAAAGTAAGATTCGAAGCCCATTTGCCGAGCACGAGTCCAACGAAAAGACCGATCGGAACAAAGATGAAGACAAGGATGGCCAAATCTATCCAATAGTTCATTCCATAAAAGCCGCCGATGGACTCACGGAAAGCGTCGATGGTGTACGTGAAGGGAAGCAGTGGGTGGAGAACCTGGTAGAAATCAGGCATCATCTCGATGGGGTAGAGTCCAGAAGAGCCAGGGATCTGGATAATGAGGAAGAGTACCGCAAGTCCTTTTCCGATATAGCGAAATGCTTGGGCGAATGCGTAGATCAGATTGACATAAACGAGCCCCGAAATAAGGCCTGCAAAGATGAATGCGGGAGGGCTTACGCACTGGATTCCCATGATCAGATCTCCTGCGCAGCAGATGATCGGGGGAAGGATGCCAAGGAACATGAAGAGCAACCAGCGTCCGAAATAGGCTTGTCGTTGAGTAAATTCAGGCAGATCATCTTTGCGCACGCGCAGTTTTAGAAGATCGATGAAGACAAAGCCTGCTACCCAGAGCGCAACGCTGGTAAAGAACGCCACGACACCGCTGCCATAGTTCTTTACTGGATAGACGTTGCTTGTTTCGAGTTTCACAGGTGCAGATATGAACGAGGCGGCTTTGCTCGGATCGATCTTCAAGAATTCGTTGAGTTTGCTCACACTGGCCGAAGACGATAGGCCTTTCAAGTCGTTTAGGGTATCGTCGAGACGCTCCTGGATAGCCGAGAGGGATACTTGAGCATCAGATGCTGCGTCGCGAGATTGCGAGAGTGAGCTGCTCAAGCCTTGGAGCGAGCTGCGTGCTTGATCGACGCTCGTCTCGAGCGCGATGGTAAGGCCAGAGAGTGTTCCGAGTGCATCAGCGTAATGGTCGAGACTCGATGTGATGGCAGGCAAGACCTCGCTTCTAATCTGAGCCGAAGTAGAAGCAAGATCGCTCGATGCTTTGCTCGCTTCATCATTCATGGTCTCTACGAACCCTCCGATGCTTTTAAGCGAGTTGTCGAGTGTATTATTTGCTCCTTCAAGTGCGTTTATCGTGTTTTCAAGCTGTGCATTTGACGAGCGGAGATCGTTGAGCGCCGAAACGATGTTGGGATCTGTGCTACCCATCTTCTCGAGCGAATCGATGAGCGTATCGTTTTGCGCGACGATGGCGCGAGCGCGCGCAAGCGCGGAGGTTGTCTCACCGTGCACTTGAGAGAGTTGGACGGTCGCCTTCGAAAGCGACGTTGATGCCTCAGATGAGGCCTTGGCGATATCGATTGCGCTCTTATCGAGTGCACTCTGTAGTTTGTTGCTGTAATCGATGGCTGAGGTGCGCGCCTGTTCGAGCGTTGATCGTGCTTGCTCGAGTGTTTTATTCATGGTCGGGAGCGTTGCCTTCATATCGGCAAGCGTGCTATCGGCTTTGCCTGCGGCGTCTATCATGCCTTCAAGTGCAGGCTTGGTTGTCGAAAGTGCATCTTTGGCATCAGCGATGGCTGCACTTGCAAGTTCAACACCATGTGCAAGGCTGTTTTCAGTATCGTCGGCTTTCTCTTCGGTCTCTTTGCCGTATTTTTGCGTAATACTGAACACGGTTTGAGAGACTGTGTTCACGAAGTTCTCGTCTATCTCGTCTTGAATCACTGCTGCGCCTTCGTTAGTGAAGTCAGGTGCAGAAGCGGATATCTTCTCATTCAGGTAATAGTCGATCTGGGGTTCATGGAAATCTCCTGAAAGGATGCTTGTGAAATCGGCACTGAAATTACTCGGGATGACGATGGCGGCATAACATTCGCCCGAATAGACGCTTTGGATCGCTTCATCGGAAGTATCGTAGAAGCTCCATCCGAGCTCATGATTATTCTTGAGTTCATCGACCACCTCGTTGCCGATGTTGATCTGTCCAGTCTCAGGCGTGTTCGCGCCTTGATCCTCGTTAGAGACCGCTATGCGAATACCTTGCGTATTCTGGTAAGGATCCCAATTTGTCGCTGTGCAATACCAAGCGTAAGCCGAGGGGAGGGCACAGGCACCGATGATCAAGACGAGCGCGATAGGGTTGCTCACGATACGAAGAAGGTCTCGTTTGAATATAGCGAAGATGACCGAAAGGTAGTTGAGCATACGATGCGCCATATCGGCCTCCTTCATCCTTTCCGTTCGAGTGATCCCCTCTAGAATAGTATCGAGCAGTTCGGACGTGCAGACTCGGCATTAAGCGAGAGTAACCGAAATGTTTCGAACTTGACGCGTCATTCTTTGACAGATTGGCAACTCTGCTCTTCATCTCGCATTATCATGCAGATATTCTGATAGATTTATAGACGTAGCCTATCGATCCATTTGCTATACGCAATGGTTTTCTGATTGGAATTCTATGATCGAGGGGTTCACAATAGGTGCAGTTTAATAATGATATAGGGGGTATCAATGAATCCAAATGCAACTATTACCGACGAGATGTTCGATGCATATCTCAAGCAGATCCGCGATCTCGTGGAGGGGCCTTTTGAAGAGATGCAAAAGGAGATCGAGGTAACCAATAAGTTTCCCGATGAATTCTACGAGCTTGCAAAAGAGAACGATCTGTATCGCTTCTATCTTCCCGCAGAGTATGGTGGATGGAATCTAAACGAGCTTGAGATCTTGCGTGTTCAAGAGGAGTTCTCGCGTGGTCCTGGCGGCATGCGCATGCATCTCCATCATGCAGCTGACATGAACTGGCGCATCCTCGAGGACTATGGCAAACCTGAGCTCAAAGAAAAGCTCATGGACAAGTTCCAAGATAAGACCATCTACTGTAACTTCGCTATCACTGAGCAGACTGGCGGCACGGGCGCTGACCTTCACACCACTGCTGTGTGGGATGAAGATAAGGGTAAATGGATCTTGAATGGTGAGAAATGGCTTATCTCTCACACCGACTGCTCCGACTACACCTACGTCATCGCGGTCACCAACCCAGATGACGACAAGGATACGCGCTTGTCAGCATTCTTCGTTCCCGTTGATGCTCCAGGCTTTGAGCTTGTGCCGATGCCTCATATGATGGGTTGTCGTGGCGCAGGTCATGCAGGTCTTAAGTTTACGGATCTTGAGCTCGATCCAGAGTATCTGCTTGGTGAGGTAGGTCAAGGCATGGAAGTGGCGATCCATTCGCTTTCTGTCTCCCGTGTCCACATCGCTTGCTCTAACCTCGGCATGGCTCAGCGTATGCTCGAGATCTCCCTTGCGCGTGCTAAGGACCGTGTTACCTTCGGCAAGCCCATCATCAAGCGTCAGGCGATCAAGATGAAGATCGCTAATATGCAGATGAAGATCCACGCGCTGCGTTGTACCATCTACGATTTTGCAAACACCTTCGACTTCGATCCTTATAACGAGTTCATCGATGAGAAGGCTGCTATCTGCAAGCTCTTCTCGATCGATACCGTTCGCTTGGTCTCTGATGAGATGCTTGAGATCTTTGGTGGAGACGGCTACTTCGAGGATTCTCCTTATGGCCCGACCGAGCGCTTGTACCGCGACTGCCGTGCAATGTGGCTCGAGGAAGGCGCACCGACCGTCCAGCGCATCACCATCGCTCGTGAATGTGAGAAGCATGAAGGCGCTATGGGCTACATCTTCGAAGGTCGTGAGATTACGATACCGTAAGCTCTCTTCGGTGAGATAGGCATCCCAGACCCGGATGCGTGAGAGGCTGTGGATCCTGTGAGCATTGAGCTTGCGGGGTTCGCAGCCTTCGTTTGTTTGTGGGGATGTATGGGAATCTAGACGGTTGCGATAGATGCTAGACTGCGCACACAGTTGCATTCGGAAGGCCGTCGTGCAAGTAAGCGTCTGCAGCTTGCAAAGCGTTGCCTGAGGCGCCAGTCACCACAGTGATGCCGGCTTTGTTCATGATTTCGATGTCTCGCTCAGAGATCGCACCGCATACGAGTACACGTACTTCGATCTGGCGTAAGAAATTAGCTTGCGAACCGCACAAATGCTCCTGACTGGGCAAATTGCGCGAGTCGACCAGTTCACCGTTTTCTACTTTGTAGAAATTGAAGTTGGTACATGAGCTGAAGTGCGTGCTCACATCCAGGCCTTCGCTGGCTACTGCTATTCTCATGCCTCTCGTTTCTTTTGATCTGAAGTGTACAGTTCTACTTTACGTTGCAAACGGCACCGGGTTTTCTAACGTTCGGGCGATGGAGCGAATTATTCTGCGATAGGAAAGGCGATCTACGTTCACGTCGCACGGAAAAAAATCGCCGATGAATACTTGCAAAAGCAGGGGAGCTTTGTGATAATAACCAGGCTGTGTTTTGCAGCAGTGCTGTCCCCATCGTCTAGCGGTCAGGACGCCGCCCTTTCAAGGCGGAAACACGGGTTCGATTCCCGTTGGGGGCACCATAGAATCACCGAACGAACCTTCCTGGGTTCGTTTTTACTATGGTGGGGTCCCTATTTGAAGAAGCTCATCGCTCAATTCATGAAGTTCGGTATCGTGGGCGTTATCGCGTTCCTCATCGATTACGGGCTTATGGTTGCGCTCACTGAATTCTTTGGCGTTCCGTACCTTATCTCGAACACCATCTCATTTATCGTTTCGGTCATCTTCAACTATGTGGCTTCTATGCGCTATGTCTTTGAGCGTCGAGATGATCTGTCTCGCCATCGTGAATTCATCATCTTTGTCGTTCTATCCATTATCGGGTTGATCTTGAACGATGTGCTCATGTGGTTATTCGTGAGCATTTGGTTTGTCGACTACCGTATCGCCAAGTTTGTTGTTACGTTTTTGGTGGCAATTTGGAACTTTGTTACCCGAAAGATCTTCTTGGAGAAGCACTAGACCAAAAGCACTAGAATAAGGATACGATAGGGTTCTCAGGGAGTAGGAGAGATGGCGTGAACGTAACTTTTAAATTGATGCGTCGTTCAGGCGATAAAGCCTATATCCTCTCAGAGATCACAGATTACGATGAAGGTCTGCCTGTCGTTCTTACTGCATCGACCGAAAATGGTGCTCGTATCCCTTCTGATGTGTTCCCTTTTGTCAACGAGACTGACTTGCTTGCGATGGAGCATGCGCTCTTCGACACGGCGCTTGCGGTACATGACGACATTCTTGCTGGTCAGCATGCGAAGAATTCACCCGCTGTACGCTTCTTCGTTGTGGTACTCCCATGGTTCAATGTGAAGCGTTGGGTGTTGGAGTTTCGCGCCATCAACGCGGAAGGTAAGACGCAATCCTTCTGCGTGAATAGTCTCGATGTCGATGCGTTCAGATGGCGCAGCCGTCTCGATATTCGCCGCGGTATGTTCCAGAGCGAAGCGCTCGAACAAATGAGCAAGAGCTTTGTCCACGATCGCATTCAGATATCGTTTCTGCGTGCTATCGAAGAAGGAAACAAAGTGCTTATCAGCGCATCGGTTGATATGCCATACCATTCAGAGAGTTCGATCGAGTTCGATTTTCTCGATGGCTTCGGAAGGCCGCTCGATCTTGATTTCGACGTGATCGAAGACAGCGTCACTCATGGTGAAGACTTTGGATCGCTCGAGCGACGCCATCTTGAGCTTTCGGTCGCACTACCAAAGTCGAACGGCGAGATCTGCATCTGCGCTACCGACACCGTAGGGACTATCGCACCCGGATTTGCGATGCTTGGTCAGAAGAGTCTTACAGCTCTGTTGGAAGATTTTGCTGAGCAGACGCAAACTGCCTACAGTGACCCACGCTACGATCAGTGGTACCAGGATCATCAGCGTGCCGATCTGCCCACGCTGTTCGAGCAGGTGTCGGTTCGCTTCGAGCGCAATCCGCTCATCAGCATCGTGTGTGTCCTAGACGATGCACAGCATCATCATATTCATGATGCGATGAATGCTCTTATCACGCAAAGCTACAGCAAATGGGAGCTTATCTTAGTCAATGCAACGGGCGAAGAGACAAGCGCCACCTCATTGCTCGAGGTCTTTCAGGACGATCGCATGTATCTGGTCGATGTTGATCCGAATCTTTCTCGTACCGAAAAGATCAATACCGCTATCTATGCAGCAGAGGGTGAATACGTAGGCTGCCTGTCGGTTCATGACCTTATCGCTTCCAATGCGCTTTTCGAATGTGTGCGCACCATCAACGCATTTCCTACGTGTGATGTGATCTATTGCGATTCCGATACAGTCGATGTACAGGGATATCATTCGCATCCGGTGTTACGCCCTGATTATTCGCCCGAGCTTTTGCGTTCGTTCAATTATTTTGGAAGCTTCGTCATCTATAGCGAGCAGCTGCTCGAAAAGATCGGGTTGCTCGACCCCGCATTCGAGGGCGCACTTGCGTATGACCTCAATCTTCGCGCATCGGAACAGGCGCGCAAGGTATGCCATATTGCGCGTGTCCTCTGTCATCGTCGATTCGCTTCAGAGATGAAACCTGATCGGGCCTATGTTGACCGTGATCAAGAAGCTGGCAGAAAAGCACTCGTCGCTCACTGCAAGCGTGTTGGTATGAGCGGGGAGGTGCTGAGCCTCGATCTTCCGTTTCGTTATCGCATTCGCCATGTGTTGCTCGAAACACCCACGGTTACCATCGTCATCAATTCTGAGAACAATGCTGATCAGATCGAGCGATGCGTCAAGAGCATATATCAGCAGATCGACTATGCCGATTTCAAGGTTGTCGTGGTCGATACTGGAAGTACAGCTGCGACAACGAAGGAATGCTACGAACGTCTTGCAAAGCGCTTCGATACCTTCTCAACGCTTCAGTGGACTGGCGAATTCAATCATGCACGCGTGGCGAATTTCGCGGTCAAACAGATCAAGAGTGATTACTACTTTTTCATGACTGACGATACACGCATCCTCACTCCTGATGCGATCCAGATCATGTTGGGTTATTTCCAGGACAAACGCGTTGGCATCGTTGGTCCTCAGAAGCTCTTCTTGGATGGTACGATCGAGCATGGCGGACTTGTGGTCGGCGGTAAACACATCATCACTCCGCTTTCGCGCTTCATGTTTTCAGGGTGGCGTGGTTATCTTGATCGATGCGCGGTCTCTCACAATGTTTCGGCAGTCTCAGGTGACTGCATGTTCGTATCGCGTGAGGTGTTCGACCAGGTAGGAGGCTTCACTGAAGAATTCTCGATCGCGTATTCTGATGTTGATTTCTGTCTGAAAGCGCTCGAGCTTGGATTCTACACGGTCTATACGCCTTACGTTGCGCTCACTCATTCTCGTTCGGTCAATCGTTTGCGTAATTATTCGCAAGCGTTTCTTATCAAACGTAAGCGCGAGGCTGCGCTGCTCCAATATCTTTGGCCAGTCTATTTCGTGAAGGGTGACGGCTTCTATAGCCCAAGCTTCGATCTTGATAGCCCCTATTTCGCGCTCAGGGAAGACTAGTATGAACGTTCGTATCGAGAGCATGTGCCAAGGCGACGGCAAGATCTACGTACAAGTAGCTATCGAACGTCTCTCGCCCCATGCTATCGTCACACTCGAGGCTCATCTTAAGGACGGCACAGTCATCCCATCGCATCTGCTCTCGTTCGATCCGCTCGATGGGCAGTCGAAGGCGAATTTCGCGGTCATCCTTCCGCATCTTGATGAGCGTGAGATCATGCTTGAATTCAGCGAATATCGTAGTACCGATGCGCCGCTTGGGCGCGCCCATCTCACGATCGAGACGAATATGCTTTCATGGCGCACCCGCATCAATTCCGTGGTGAAGAACGAACTCATCACGCAGATGTTCGATATCGAACGTGAATACTATTCCGATCGCATGAATGTAAGGTTCATCGCTGCGCTCGATGATAAAGACGAGATTGTAGTGAAGATGCTCGTTGATCTTCCTCAGATAGAGGGTGCAGATGTTGAAGTGCGTTTCATGGACGCACACGGCAAGGATCGCGATCTGCCTGTCTATCCACTCTTTGAAGAAGTGAAGCCTGCTCGCCGATTTGGCGATGAAAGCCGTCTCAATGTTGGATTCTCTGTGCGCGTGCCGCGGGATGACAAGGATTTTTGTGTAAGCGCCTATGATGCACTCGGTATCGTCGCTGAAGGCTTCGCGATGTTCTGCGATGAAAGCTACGAACCGCTCAAAGCGCGCTTTTGCCAGCGAACAGATGACGCGGCGCACGATCCCGATTACGATCAATGGTATCTACTCCATAGTGCAACACTTGCAGATCTTGCAGAGCAGCGTCGCTTGACGTTTGCTCACGAGCCGCTCATCTCGCTCATCATGCCGCTATCGAATGGGGATAAGGATCGTATTGCCCCGTGCTTCACTGCCCTCGCTTCTCAAACGTACAATGTCTTCGAGGTCGTTGTGGTCGATCGCTATTACGGCGATGCGGAATTCGATGCGATCGTGCGAGGCTTGAAAGGACCTGAGAGTCTTACGCGCGTGAAGGTCGATGAAACGCTTAGCTCTGATGAAGTATTTGCGGCTGGCCTTGATCAAGCGCGTGGAGAGTATTGTGCACTGATCACTCCTGATATCGTGCTCGCCCCTGAAGCGCTCTTTGAGATCGTGCGTTGTATCAACGAGACCGCAGCCTATCCAGATCGAGAACAGGCGCGTATCATCTATGCGCATCACGATTCCCTCTTCGCTGATGGGAGATTAGGAGAGCTTGCGTGTAAGCCGATCTATTCACCCGATCTTCTTCTGTCGTATGACTATATGGGCCCTTTCATCGTCTTCGATCGAAGTCTCGTCGCTCACGTGTGTGATCAGCATGGTCTTGCGTCCCAGGCGCTTCTTTATGATCTGCTCTTCAAGGCACTCGAACAGGCGGGCCATACGCAGCGCATCGATCAGATCCTCTATCATGTGCAGATAGCACCAAGCACCGATTTTCCTGACGAACAAGCTCGTTTCGAGGCGAAAGAAGAAGATTTTCGTGGCGGTAGACGTGCGGTGGCAAATCATCTGAAACGCATCGGCATCGAGGCGACCGTGCTTTCGGATATCCACGAGCAGATCTATCGTTGTAACTATGCGCTTCCTGAAGAACTACCTTCGGTTCTTGTGGTTATCGTCAATCACGAACATCCTTATTTACTTGAAACGTGCGTGGAGAGTCTTTTTGAGAAGAGCCCCTATCAAAACCTTCATGTTCGTATCATCGATAATGGAAGCTCTTCAGCCGAGATGTTCGCTTGTTATGGTCGTCTGCAAGGTAAGCATGATCAGATTGAACTTATCCAGAGAAGCGAACGCAAAGGATATGCTGCTTGTGTGAACGAAGCGGTCAAAGGCACGGAGAGCGACTTCATCCTTCTGCTTGACGCGAATACCGAAGTGCTGACCTCTGATCTTGTCGGGCGTATGATCGCACTCTGTCAGCGTGCTGATATTGGCGTGGTAGGCGCAAAGCTGCTCTTTGCTGATGACACTATTGCAAGCGCAGGTCTTGCAGTGGGATCCGCAGCTGGATCGGTTGGGATCGGTACGGATCTTGCTCGCTCTGCTTCGGGGTACATGAAGCGCCTTACCTGTACAAACGATGTCTCAGCGGTGTCGAAGGCATGCCAACTTATCAAGCGCAGCGTCTTTGAAGAAGTGGAAGGCTATGATGAGCGTTTCAAGCTCGACTTCTCTGATACCGATTTCTGCCTGAAGGTTATCAAGGCAGGCTATTTCGTTGTCTATGATCCTGAAAGCGAACTCTATCATTTCGAAAATACGATCAAAGACGAGCATCTTTCCGATGCGCGTCGCATCCGTCTTGAGCAAGAACGTGCATATCTGCACTTCAAATGGCCTCGGGCATTCGTAGAAGGCGATCCATTCGCAAGCTCACTGCTCGCTCCAGGAAACGGTTATTACCAGCTATATCATTAACGTATAACTTCACGATCATTTAGCGCTCGTTCACACCTCTATTTCGGTTTTTCATGAACTATAGTTGAATATCGCGCGTTGCATCCCTGCGACGTGTGTGGACTGATCACAACGAAGAGCTATTGTAGGATTTTCATGATTCAGATCGAACATCTCTATAAGACCTATACAGCAGGTAAGCATGATGAAGCACATCATGCTCTGAAAGACATTAATCTCACCATCGAAGACGGATCTATCTTTGGCATCATCGGCCAGTCAGGTGCGGGCAAGTCGACATTGGTACGTTGTATCAATCTGCTCGAGCGACCCACGTCAGGCGAGATCATCATCGATGGTCGCGATGTAACGAATCTCACCGGCAAGGATCTGCTCGAGTTTCGCGCGAGCGTAGGGATGATTTTTCAGAACTTCTCGCTCTTCCAGCAGCGAACCGTCCTGCGCAATGTAACCTTTCCTCTTGAATTGCGCAAAGGCTACAAAAAGGCGGAGGCGACCAAGCGTGCGATGGATCTGCTCGAGCTTGTTGGTCTTGCCGACAAGGCAAACAAGTATCCCTCGCAGCTCTCAGGTGGTCAGCAACAGCGCGTAGCGATCGCTCGAGCGCTCATTAATGATCCCTCTATCATGCTCTGCGATGAAGCTACCAGTGCACTGGATACCATGACCACGCAATCCATCCTGCGTCTGCTCAAGGACATCAATGAAGAGCTCGGTGTCACGATCGTGCTCATCACCCATTCGCTGCTCGTTGCAGAGATGGTCTGCGATACTGTTGCGGTCATCGACGAAGGACAGATCGTAGAGATGGGCTTCACTGAAGAAGTCTTCGCAAATCCACAAAGCGATGCGACACGTCAGCTTCTAGGGAAGAGGGCATAAGCTATGGAATTCATCACTTCTTTCTTCGACTCCTACGGAACTTTGCTCGCACAGGGCACATGGGATACGATCGTTATGACCGTCATTGCGACGTTCTTTGCATACGTGATCGGTATTCCTTTGGGTGTATTGTGCGTGCTCACGAGCCCGAAAGGCCTCATGCCTCACCGCATTTTGAACATGGTGCTTGGTTGGATCATCAATATCGGACGTTCGATCCCCTTCATCATCTTGCTCGTCGCGCTCATCCCGTTCACACGCTTCATCGTCGGTACCTCGCTCGGTGTGCCGGGTGCGATCGTTCCTCTTGTGGTTTCAGCAGCACCTTTCATCGCTCGTATGGTCGAGCAATCGATTGAGGAAGTGGACGGTGGTCTGATTGAAGCCGCGCAGAGCTTCGGGGCAAATACGTGGCAGATCGTCTATAAGGTATTCCTTCGCGAAGCCATGCCTTCGCTTGTCCGTGGTTTTGCGATCGTATTCATCACGATCCTCGGTTATTCTGCGATGGCAGGTACGGTAGGCGCAGGCGGATTGGGTGATATTGCGATTCGTTATGGTTATCAGCGCTACCAAGACGATGTGATGATCGCAACGGTCATCATCCTTATCGTGATCGTTCAGATCGTACAGAGTGCATGCAGTTATGCGGCGCGTAAGATGGATAAATCGTAGGGCTTCACCAAGAAACAAATCTGTAACACCGCCCCTCTTCGAACTCCGTATAATGAAATGAGGTATCAACGCATCGTGTATGCGGGAAGGAAGATGTGGCATGGTGATGAGCCCTGATCAAGATTTCGTGCTTAAAACGATCAAGAGTCGCGACGTGCATTTCGTACGATTCTGGTTCTGTGATGTGCTTGGCAATATGAAATCATTCGCTGTTATTCCAAGCGAGCTCGAAAATGCTTTTGAAGAAGGCATGGGCTTTGATGCGAGTTGTGTGCAGGGTTTTTCGCTCAACCACGAATCCGACATGCTTGCATTTCCTGATGCTTCAACGTTTCAGATCCTGCCATGGCGTCCTGCTGAGAATGCGGTTGCGCGCATGTTCTGCTCGATTCGTACACCAGAGGGTCGAATCTATGATGGAGACTCGCGTGCGGTACTAGCTCGAGTAGTGGCTAAGGCAGAACAGCTCGGTTATATGATGAACGTTGGCCCCGAGATTGAGTATTACTATTTCAAGGATCGCGAGGGGCTCGAAGTGCTCGATACAGGTGGATACTTCGATCTTACTTCACTCGATTACGCAAGCGATCTTCGTCGCGATACCATCCTCACGCTTGAAAAGCTCGGTATCCCCGTTGAGTATTCTCATCACGAGAATGGTCCATCGCAGCAAGAGATCGATCTTCGTTTCGCCGATGCGTTCACTATGGCCGATAACGTGATGACCTATAAGCTTACGGTCAAAGAGATCGCTCTGAAGTATGGTCATTATGCTTCATTCATGCCAAAGCCTATGGCAGATCAGCCGGGATCGGGCATGCATATCCACCAAAGCCTCTTTGACGAGAATGGCAATAATGTCTTTTTCGATAAGAACGATCCTGACGGGTATAACCTCTCGCAAATCGCTAAGCACTATATTGCTGGTCTTTTGAAGTATGCTCCCGAATTCGCTCTTATCACGAATCCGACTGTGAACTCATACAAGCGTTTGGTACCAGGAGGAGAAGCACCAACGCAGATCACTTGGGCGCGTTCGAATCGCTGCACGCTCGTTCGCATTCCTGGCTACAAGCCGAACAAAGAGGAAGCGTGCCGAGTCGAGCTTCGCAACCCCGATCCTTCATGCAATCCTTATCTTGCTTTTGCAGTCATCTTGGCAGCAGGACTCAAAGGCGTTCATGAAGAGTTGCCCCTTGAAGCGCCTATGGAAGATCCGAATCTTTTTGATTGCTCTCGTCAAGAATTGAAGTCACGCGGTATTCGCACGATGCCTGAAACACTCGGTGAGGCAGTAGAGATCTTTGCGCAGTCTGACCTTATGAAAGAGGTCTTGGGCGAACATATCCATTCGTATCTCGTGGAAGCGAAACGAGCGGAGTGGGATAATTATCAGAAGAGCGTCTCTGCGTGGGAGCTCGATCATTATCTGTCTGTTCTGTAGGGGGTCTTGATGCAGAGAAAGAGCGTCATATTCGTAGCGGACAGTCTCGATAATGCCCATAAGTTCCAAGCGGTTCTCTCTGGCATGGATGTTGATGTGGTGGCTGGCTCTTCGCCGCAGTTCAAAAAGCTATTACATGAGCATCCTAGCTGCGATCTTATTATTTTCGAGGCAAGCAATGATCCAACCCAATCGATCGCCGCTGTGGAAGACCTGATGGTCCAAGATGGAGGCGGATCGATCCTTATCATCGTAAAAGAGGAGATGTTGCAGGGCTTGCGCCTGCCTGTACGCCTGAAGAGCGATTTTGTCGTGCATGGTGCGAGTGCTGATGAGTGTTCGCTGCGCATTCGTCAGCTTCTTTGGCCCGGAAATGAAACATCCACCAATGATTTCATATCGATCGATACGATGACCATCAATCTGGCTACCTATCAGGTGACCGTGAATGGGGATCCGATCGATTTTACGTATTTGGAATATGCCTTGCTTGCATTTCTTGTCACGCATCCAGGGCGTACCTACTCGCGCGACGCGCTGCTTCGCCGTGTATGGGGCTTCGACTATTTTGGGGGTTCTCGTACGGTCGATGTGCATGTGAGGCGTGTGCGTGCTAAGCTTGGCCCCGACCTTGCTCAACGCCTAGAGACCGTTCGCGGTGTCGGCTATCTTTGGAGTGCTTGATATGACCAAGACCATCGCCGTCATTGACGGCAATTCTCTCATGCACCGTGCATTTCACGCGGTGCCACCTGCCATGCAGGCGCCTGATGGGACGCCAACCAATGCTGCTTTTGGCTTCATGGCGATGCTCATCAAATTCATCGAGATGGCGCACCCCGATGCGATCGTGTGTGCCTTCGATAAGGGGCGTCCCGCATTTCGTATGGAGGCGCTCGAGCAATATAAGGCCCAGCGTCCACCGATGGACGATGCGCTGCGCGTGCAGTTTCCTATCATCGAAGAGCTTTTGTCTGCGATGAGCATCCCTGTGGTCGCCCTGCAAGGCTGGGAAGGCGACGATATTCTAGGTACCATCTCTGCGCAGAATGAACAGCTAGAGTACCGATCGCTGCTCGTGACTGGCGACAAGGATGCCTACCAGTTGGCAAGCGATCTCACGCAGATCGTTACGACGAAGAAGGGCATTACCGATGTGGTCATCTATGGGCCTGCAGAGGTAGAAGAGCGTTATGGTGTCACCCCCGCTCAGTTCACAGATTTCTTGGGGCTTAAAGGCGATAAATCAGACAACATCCCCGGGGTGCCTGGTATTGGCGATAAGAAAGCTGCGGCGATGCTCCAGGAATTCGACAACCTCGAGGGTATCTATGCGCACCTCGATAGCTTCAAGGGCAAACAGCTTGAGAATCTGACGAACTATAAGGAAGATGCATTCCTGTCACGTCAGGTTGCAACTATCGTGCGCGATGCACCGATCGAGCTCGATCTCGAGGCACTTTCGTTCCCAAGCTTTGATGTCAGCGTGGTCACCGAAGCGTTCACGAGCGTGCGTTTCATGGCGCATCTTTCTAAGGTGCTCGATATGCTCGGTGGTGATGTTGCGATGTCGACAGGCGAATCATTTGAAGCATATCCGTTGGTGGAAGGGACGGATGCTCAAGAGCTACTCGATCAGCTGATTGCTTGCGATGAATACGAACACGCTCCTGTTGTGCTGGCGGGGGCTGATAAGCAAGAGTCTCTTTTCGGTACCATCCTGCATCTGGTGGTGCGCTACGAAGAGAAGACGCTTTATTTCCAGGGGGATGAGGCGACAGATGCGCTCGTTCGCATCGTGAAGAAGGGGTCGTTTGTCACTTTCGATGTGAAACGACTGGTCGAGCATGTTTTTCCGTGCGATACCTCCGAAACTGCCTTGCTTGAGCCAAACGAGGTCATGGCGATGGAGTGTTTCGATGTCGCACTCGCTTCCTATGTGGTCAATTCCTCGAATGGCGGTTTCGATATTCAAAAGCTCTCCGAGCTCTATTGTGGTTCGTTTCTGCCTGAAGGAGATACTGTCGCTGATGATCTTGCGCTGAAGGCAGCTGCCGTGGAGCGTCTCGCAGGTATTCTCGGGCAGCGTCTCGAAGAGGACAAGGTCGCATCGATCTATGAGACGATCGATTATCCGCTCGTCGGTGTTCTCGCGTGTATGGAGCGCATTGGCGCCGCGATCGATATGCCCACGCTCGATCGTATCGCTCTTGCCACGCAAGCAGAATTGGATGTTCTGCACACGAAGATCATCGATCTGGCGGGCGAGGATTTCAATATCGATTCACCCAAGCAGCTCTCTCATATCCTCTTCGAGGTGATCGGGCTTACGCCCATCAAGAAAAACCAGCGCGGATATTCGACGGATGCTTCGGTGCTCAAAGAGCTTGCCAAGGTGCATGAGCTTCCCGAATTGGTTCTCCATTATCGCGAATACGCGAAGGTGAAGTCGACTTACATCGACGCTCTTCCGCGCATGCGCAAAGGGGACGGTCGTATTCACACATCCTTCAATGAGATGGTCACCACAACGGGGCGTCTTTCCTCGTCCGATCCGAATCTGCAGAACATTCCTGTTCGTACTGATTTTGGGCGACAGATTCGCGAATGCTTTGTGCCACTTGAAGAAGGGGAGCTGTTCCTTTCGGCAGACTATTCGCAGATCGAACTTCGTCTGCTCGCGCACCTTTCAGGCGACGAGCATCTTATTGACGCGTTTCTTTCAGGCGAAGATTTCCACGCCAAAACAGCAAGCCGTGTATTCGATGTGCCGCTCGAAGAGGTGACTCCGCTCTTGCGTAGCCGTGCGAAAGCTGTCAACTTTGGCATCGTCTATGGTCAGCAGGCCTATGGTTTGTCGCAATCGCTCGATATTCCATTTGGAGACGCGAAAGAAATGATCGATCGCTATTTCGCCGCTTATACCGATGTTCGGGCATATCTCGATCGTGTTGTTGAAGAGGCAAAAGCGAAGGGATATGCCGAGACGATGTTCGGACGTCGCCGCTATATCGCAGAACTCAAAGCACGCAACGCACAACAGCGTGGCTTTGGCGAGCGTACTGCGATGAACCACCCGATGCAGGGAACAGCAGCCGACATCATCAAAATCGCTATGCGTCAGGTGCAAGACGAACTGATCGCACAAGGTGCGAAGACCAAGCTCATCTTGCAAGTACATGACGAACTCGACTTTTCGGTTCCTAGGGATGAGCTCGAGGATATTTCGGCTTTGGTCAAGCGCATCATGGAGTCGGTCGTCGACCTTTCGGTCCCCTTGCTCGTTGATGTATCACAAGGGGCGAACTGGGCAGAAGCACACTGATGTAAGAAATCGTGCCGCCTATGAAAAAACTCATGACAAGCATGCGCGAATCACTATAGAATAGTAAGGCTTTCTTCTGTGTGAATGGATAATGCTTAGGCTGTTGGAACTTTGGAGTGTTGTGCATTTGAAGCGCGGAAGGTAGCGACGAAGTGCCGAACATTATCTTTTCCCTCGATCGTGTTCGAGATCGCACAACGCCTAAACGAATACTTTTAATGGTAAACGCTTTGAAGGTTTGTTGACTTACGCCTCATGGGCTGATAAGATAACGGCTTGCGTTTTGACACATTTATAGGAGTATGCATGTACGCAATTGTTAAAACCGGTGGTAAGCAGTACAAGGTCGCTACCGGAGATTATCTTAATATCGAGAAGCTCGATGCAGAGGTCGGTGCTAAGGTTGCACTGCCCGCTATCGCGGTCGTAGATGGCGACAAGTTCACCTTTGATCCTGCGAAGGCTGCAAAGACTAAGGTCGAGGCAGAGGTTGTCGAGCAGTTCAAGGGCGAGAAGCAGATCATCTTCAAGTTCAAGAAGCGCAAGAACTATAAACGTACTCGTGGTCATCGTCAGAATCTCACACGCGTCAAGATCGTGTCCGTTGGTTCTGCTAAAGCGAAGAAATAAGAAGGAGGGAATAGAATGGCACACAAGAAAGGTCAAGGTTCCATCCGCAATGGTCGCGATTCTCAGTCGAAGCGTCTTGGTTGTAAGCGTTTCGCTGGTGAGCAGGTCGGTCCTGGTGTGATCCTGGTTCGTCAACGTGGCACCCGCATTCATCCTGGCGAGAATGTTGGTCGTGGCAAAGACGATACGCTGTTTGCACTGTGCGAGGGTGTCGTTGAATACACCAAGGGTGTTCGCCGCAAGGTTCATGTTCGCCCTCAGGCATAACGAACCCTATCATAGGTAATTGTTGGAGCCCTCTGCATGTGCAGGGGGCTTTTCGTTTAGAATGGAACATCATGTTCATCGATAAAGTTCGCATACACGTTAAAGCAGGAGATGGCGGTGCAGGGTGCATGTCATTTCGCCGCGAGGCTCATGTGCCGAAGGGTGGCCCTGACGGTGGTGATGGTGGTCGCGGCGGCAATGTTATCGTGCGCGCTGATGCTGGTGTGTCGACACTCATCGATTATCGTTTCAAACACCACTTCAAAGCAACGCGTGGCACTCATGGCAAGGGTTCGAAGATGCACGGTGCCAATGGTGAAGATCTCATTTTGAAAGTACCAGTCGGTACTGTGGTACGCGAGTATTTCGAAGAGACGAAACAGACCGGCGAGATCCTGGCTGATCTGACTCGCGATGGTGAAGAGGTCATCGTTGCAGAAGGAGGACCAGGAGGCCGAGGAAATACTCATTTCGTTACCCCGACACGACGAGCACCGGCGTTTGCGGAATTGGGTGTTCCTGCTGAAGAGTGCTGGATCGAGCTTGAGATGAAATTGATGGCTGACGCTGCATTAGTAGGTGTGCCCTCAGCGGGAAAATCCTCGCTTATCGCGCGCATGTCAGCAGCGAAGCCTAAGATCGCCGATTATCCTTTCACTACACTCGTTCCAAATCTTGGCGTGGTGAAGATCCAAGACTATAGCTATGTGGTTGCTGATGTTCCAGGGCTCATTGAAGGCGCACATGAAGGAAAAGGACTTGGGCATGAATTCCTGCGCCATATCGAGCGAAGCGCCATCATCTTACATGTGGTCGACCTTTCGGGTGGTTTCGAAGGGCGCGATCCTGTCGAAGATTACGAGATCATCAAAAACGAGCTCGAACTTTATGCTCCTGAGCTTGCCAAGCGTCCTTGTATCGTTGTAGGCAATAAGATCGATATGCCAGGTGCAGAAGAGGCAGCAGCACGATTGCAAGAAGTAGTGCGCGCTGATTCACTTGCGTTAGCGGGTGGCGATGAGTTTGCGACAAGTCCTCTCAACCCGCGCGTATTTCTTACGAGTACCGTTACAAACCAAGGTATTGATGCATTGATGGCTGCTACTGGTGGGGAAGTGCAGAAGTTGCGTGAACAGGCGCGCAAAGAATACGAATCTCAGGAACGCTTCGACCAGATCTGGGAGCATAAGCGTCAAGAGCGCCGCCAGCACTACGATATCACGCAGCTTTCAGAAGGTGTGTTCCGCGTGAGTGGCAAGCAGATAGAGCGCATGGTCATCCAAACCGACTGGGACAACGATGAAGCCATCGCATTCTTGCAGCATCGCTTCAAGCGCCTTGGTCTCGATACCGCACTTGAGAAGGCAGGCGCGCGCGATGGAGACGAGATTCGTATCTTGGGCTACGAATTCGAGTTCGAATCCTCGAAGATGCACGACGATGCGTTCAATGGCCTTGAGCTTTAATTGCATGCAGTGCAGCAAGATGCCAGGTTGTATAAGGAGATAAAGAGCATGACGCTTGAACAGAAGAAGATCATGGTCATCAAGATCGGTTCTTCAACGCTTGTGGATGACGAGGGTTTGCTCGATACTGCCTATCTTGATGGGCTTGCTGCTCAAGTCGATGCAATACGCACTCTTGGCTGGACGCCCATCATCGTGACGAGTGGTGCGGTAGCGTGTGGGATTGAAGCTCTTGGCATCGAGAGGCGACCGAGCGACACGCCATCACTTCAGGCAGCAGCTTCGGTAGGGACGAATATCCTCATCAGCTCTTACGCTCGATCGTTTGCGATCTACGATATGCTAACCTCTCTCGTGCTCATCACCCGCCAGATCACGGCTGATCGCGAGCAATACTTGCACGTGCGCGATACACTCGAGCGCCTTCTTGATCTTGGTGTGATCCCGATCATCAACGAGAATGATACTGTTTCGGTCGATCAGCTTCGTTTTGGCGACAACGATACACTCGCAGCGCTGGTTGCGTGTCTTGTGAAGGCGCAGTTATGCGTTATCTTCTCAGATATTGATGGGCTCTATACTGCCAATCCTTTTGAAGATACTTCTGCAACGCTCATCCCTCAGGTCACTAGAATCACGCCTGATCTCATGGCGGTAGCAGGCGGTTCGAGCTCGACTGTGGGATCGGGTGGCATGATCACGAAGATTCGTGCGGCACGTGTTCTCATGGTTGCGGGCATTGACATGGTCATCTGCCAAGGGCGCAATGAAGAGAGCCTTATTAAACTGGCTAAAGGGGAAGCGGTTGGTACGCGTTTCTCTCCACAAGGGATCGCTCATGACATCACGCCAAAGAAGCTCTGGATAGCGTTGGGCGATACCGCGAAGGGCTTAGTCGTCATCGATGCGGGAGCTCATGAAGCACTTGTGTCGCGTGGTTCATCACTTCTTGCGGTGGGTGTACGCGGTGTTGAGGGAAGTTTCGATGTCGATGATATCATCGACATCATTAATGAGAGCGGCACTATCGTCGCACGTGGCAAGGCAGGTGCATCCGCGTCTGAGATCGCACTTGCATGTGGGCGCACCCAAAAAGAGATCAAGAACAACGAGCTGCTGAAAAATCTCGCTCAGCACCCAGTTGTTCATCGAGATGAATTAGTAGTTTTCGAGTAAGCGGGACAGAATGAACGGTTTAGCGAAACAGGCTGCCCAAGCAGCACGAGAGGCTTCGATCGCCCTTTCTCAGGCGAGTGAGGCTAAGCGCAATGAAGCACTGTTTGCGATGGCGAGCGCTTTGCGTCAACGTACCCAAGAGGTGCTTTGCGCGAATGCGCGCGATATGGAGGCTGCTCGCACGAAGGGCACAAAAGAAAGCTTGCTCGATCGTCTTATGCTGGATGCGGGGCGCATCGACGCTATCGCAGCAGCGCTCGAGTCGCTTGCCGATCTGCCCGATCCGACAGGCAAGGTGCTCGAGGAGCGTGTGTTGTATAACAACCTTAAGCTCACTCGTGTAACCGTACCACTTGGTGTGGTGGCTATGGTCTATGAAGCTCGCCCGAATGTCACCGTTGATGCGGCGGGCATCTGCGTGAAATCAGGTAACGCGTGTGTGTTGCGTGGAGGATCGCTTGCTATTGAATCTGCTGTTGCGCTGGGCGCTGTCTTGCGTGATGCGCTTGAGAGCGTGGGACTACCGAAGGATTGTGTGGTGGTTATCGATTCAACGGATCGTGCGGTCACTGATGAGCTGTTCACCTTGCGTGATCTGATCGATGTGCTTATTCCGCGTGGTGGTGAAGGCCTTATCCGTCATTGCGTTGAGCATTCGCTTGTGCCTGTCATCGAGACAGGAACAGGCAATTGTCATGTCTATATCCATGAATCAGCCGATCTTTCGAAGGCCTATCCGATCGTGATGAACGCGAAGACTCAACGCATTGGTGTGTGCAACGCATGCGAATCGGTGCTCGTCGACCGTAGTATCGCGTATGAGTGCCTTCCTGAGTTGCTCTGCCAGCTCGCCAAAGCGGGCGTCTGTATCCATGGTGATGAGTTGGTAGGCGAGATCGCTGCACGACTTGATATTGCGACCGTGGCTGCAACAGAGCTTGATTGGGGAACTGAATATCTCGACATGGAGATCAGCATCAAGACCACATCGGGCTTGGATGAAGCGATCACTCATATCAACCGTTATGGTACGAGGCATTCTGAGGCTATCGTTGCCGAAGATAAGCAAGCGGCGCAAACCTTTGCGCGCCAAGTGGATGCAGCTGCCGTTTATATTAACGCCTCAACACGCTTTACGGATGGTGGAGAATTCGGATTGGGTGCCGAGATCGGTATCTCAACGCAGAAGCTGCATGTGCGTGGCCCCTTTGCTCTTGATGCGCTCACCACCTACAAGTACATCGTCGAAGGCGAAGGTCAGGTGCGTGCATAGTGCCTCTTATAAGCAAGCGCTTTGATGACCTTGGCAAGGATGATCCAGGCAAGACATACCGTCTGGGTATCATGGGTGGCACATTCGATCCTATTCACATGGGTCATTTGGTATGTGCAGAACAAGCTCGCGATGCACTCAAGCTCGATGGTGTGCTTTTCATGCCTACAGGAACCCCCGTTTTTAAGAAGCATACGAAGGTGAGTGATGCGGCTGATCGTGTCGCTATGTGTCGATTAGCAACAGCTGATAACCCTTATTTTGATGTGAGCACGCTTGAAGTCGATCGCGAGGGAGACACCTATACGGTCGATACACTCGAAGCCCTGCGGGATCATTTTCCTGAAAATGTGAAGCTCTATTTCATTGCGGGAGCTGATGCGATCGAGACGTTGCCTACGTGGCGAGATGCGCGAAAGCTCTCTAAGCTGGCAAGCTTCGTGGGGCTCAACCGTCCTCGTAGTACGAATTTGCGCAGCCCACAGGTTGCAGAGAAGCTTCGCGCTGCAGGATTTCGAACGTTGTTCGTCGAGGCTCCGCTCTTCGAGCTTTCCTCGAGTGATATCCGTAAGCGAATTCTCGGTAACCGATCAGTAAGATATCTTATCCCGCCAGCAGTTTTAGAGTATATTGAATCTGTTGGACTTTACGGAGATTGATCGATGGCTTCTTCAGAACGTGTTTTCCTCGACTCTGCATCATTTGGGGACGAGGAAGAAAACTCAGAGGATCTTTCCCATGCGCGTCATGCGCGTGAACAAGCCCTGCCTAATTACCACGAAGATTCAGGTGAATATGTTGCAGAAACCAACGATATTCCTGTATCTGCAAAGCCGCTCTTGCAGCGTCCAAAGGGTCGTTCGCGTTTGAGTGTCATCCATGCAGAAGACGATCCCCATTCTACTGAACCTATACCTCGCATTCAGGCTGCTCGCGAAGCACAGCTTGGTGTGGCGAGTGAGCGCGCTGGTAGGGAGCAGGTAGCAATCGAGGATGCGAACAAAAAGGATATCAAAACCTATCTTGCAGCGAATACCTTCAAATGCGCCAGTGCGCGTGATCCTGAAGCGCTTTCAGAGTTCGCATATGCGCCAACAGATAAAGGCATTATCCTTTCGGTCGAAAAGCCTTTGAGCAATACGAATTTCAAACGCATGAAAGCTCTGCTACGTCGTCGTGTTAAGCCTTCGCGTTTTGTTCATAGTGTCATGGTGGCTGAAACAGCTGAGAAGATGGCGCTTGCTTATGATGTCGATCCTCGCATCGCGCGTATTGCAGGATTGTTGCACGATTGGGATAAAGCGCTTTCTCCGAAACGGTTGCGCGACCGAATCGCACACTATCAGCTCGACATCGATGGCCCGATGCAGATAAACATGCCGCAGTTACTGCATGGTCCTACAGCTGCTGCGGTACTTGCAGATGAATTCCCAGAGTTTGGAGAAGAGGTCTTTCAGGCTATTGAGCGTCACACCGTGGGTGGTCTTGGTATGACGCCGCTCGATATGATCGTGTTCTGCGCTGATAAGCTCGAGCCTGGAAATGATGTTCAGGTCTATCGCGATCTCTACAATCAGATCGGCAAGATCGATCTGGTCGATCTGTTCTTGGCGGTTCAGCGTGAAGGACTTGTTTATCTCTTGCGTTCCAATCGTCCGCTCAATGTTGACGCGGTCGAAGTATGGAATTTCTACTGCGCTGAACGTCAGCGTGATAGTGAATAAGGAGTTTTTTGATGACCGAGAAGTTCTCTGCTCGTGAATGCGCTCTAATCGCTGCGAAAGCAGCTGACGAGCATAAGGCGACCGATATCATGGTGCTCGAAGTGGGGCAACTAGTAGACGTGACCGATTATTTCGTCATTGCTACGGCACGCAATACTCCTCATGTTGGCGCAATCCTTGAGGCGATCGAAGATGCACTTCGTATTGAGGCAGGGGTGAAACCATTCTCGCGCGAGGAAACGAAGGATCATACATGGGAATTGCTTGATTATGGCAATTTCATCATCGACGTATTTCAACCTGAGGCGCGTGAGTATTATCGATTGGAAACGCTTTGGAATGATGCGCCGATCATCGATCTGACAGAGGCAGGCATTGAGCATCCAGAGTATTCCGAGCGTATTGTTCAGCTGGTCGAGAAGATGGAATCTGCCCAGCAGTGATCGGTTTTGGCTTAGTTTTCAAGCCCGATGTCTTTGAAGTAATCGAGCCACTTTTCGAATGATTCATCGCTGATAGCATGCTCCATTTGGCATGCTTCCTCTTCAGCGACCTCTGGATCGAGGCCGATCCTTTTAACGAGGAATCGTGTGAGCATCTCATGGCGCTTTAATACAGCTGAGCCATAGGCAAAGCCCTCTTCGGTGAGTGTAATATCGCCATAGAAAGGCTGATCGAGCAATCCTGCGCTCTTCAGACCTGCGATCGCTTTTGACACTGATGCTTTAGAGACACCCATCTTTGCAGCAACATCCACTGAACGGATGGGGTTGGAAGGGGAACCTCCCAGCATGACGATCGCTTCAAGATAGTCTTCATGAGACATTGAGACCTTTTCGTTGCTCACGATACAACTCACTTTCGATTAAATGATCATGTAAGAAGCACATTTTTGACCGCCTTCCTAAAGATCGGCCACTGCTTCGAACAAGAGGCTGTCTGATCGTTATTGATAGTATACTGATTAACTGCAATAAAACCTTACGAAGGAATGTAGATGACTCACAATCGTTATATTGATACGCGTGGAAATGTCAAAGAGCCGATCACGTTCACTGAAGCTTTGGTGAAGGGTCTTGCTCAGGGCGGCGGTCTATTCGTCCCTCAGTCGCTTCCTTCTTTTTCTCTTGACGATATCGTTGCGATGGCGAAACTGCCCTATGCTGATCGTGCTGCAAAGATCTATCAAGCTTTTGGCACCGATCTTGACGATACGACCATCGAGCGATTGATGCATGCGGCTTACGGAGCAGCGTTCGACACTGAAGAGATCTGTCCGATCACCTCGCTTGACGATGATACGCATGTGCTCGAATTATGGCATGGGCCTACCAGTGCATTCAAAGATATGGCATTGCAGTGCCTCCCTTATTTCTTCAGCGAAAGTGCTGCAAAATTGCGTCGCGAAGGCGTGATAGATAATACGTTTCTTATCTTAGTCGCTACTTCGGGCGATACGGGAAAGGCTGCACTCGAAGGCTTCAAGGATAAGGACGGCATTCAGATCGCAGTCCTGTATCCCGATGGCGGTGTGAGCGATATCCAGTACAAGCAGATGGCGACGCAGGATGGCGAGAACGTCAACGTGTGGGCGGTTAGCGGAAACTTTGATGATTGCCAAACAGGTGCGAAGAATGTCTTCGACGACGATGCTTTCAATGAAAAGCTCATGACCGAGCACAAGGTCGCGCTCTCGAGTGCTAATTCGATCAATTGGGGGCGTTTGCTGCCGCAGGTTGTCTACTATGTTTCGGCATATGGCCAGCTGGTCATACAAGGCAAGATCGAACCAGGCGATCCTATTGATGTATGCGTTCCGACGGGAAACTTTGGCAATATCCTTGCTGCCTGGTATGCAAAACAGCTCGGTACGCCCATCGAAACACTCTTCTGCGCGAGTAACGAGAATCGTGTTCTGACCGATTTCATCAATACCGGCACCTATGATATTCGTAATCGCGAATTTGTGCTCACGCCTTCTCCTTCGATGGATATTCTCGTTTCTTCTAATGTCGAGCGCCAGCTCTTTGAGCTTGCGGATCGCAAGAGTGATCTTATAGCTGATTGGATGAGAGATCTTAAGGAAAAAAAGACCTTCACGCTCGACGATGCTACACGATCTGCGCTCCAAAGCGAATTCAAGGCGGATTCTGTTGATAGTACAACCTGCCTTGAGACCATCAAAGCAACGCTTGATAAGTACGATTATCTTATCGATCCGCATACTGCAGTCGCGATGAAAGTAGCGCAGAACCTCCGTGGTGAAAATCCTGTTCTGGTGGCTTCAACAGCTCATTGGGCGAAGTTTGGTGATAGCGTTTATAGAGCACTTCAAGGACTTGCACCAAATGACGAATTGCCTGTTGAAATTGCTTCGTTGAGCGGTTGTGAGCTCAATGAAGAGATCGCACGCAAAACAGGCCATAACGCTATTCCGCACGGATTGGCCCAGCTCGATGCAAAGCCTATTCGCTTTAATGAAGTTATCGAAGGATCGACCCCTGCTATCGAGGCCGCGGTCGAATCCTTTGTTCGCTAAGTTTTCTCGCATTAAAGAAGACATGCCTCTGCTCTAAGAAGATCCACGGATGTTCTTAGAGCAGTTTTACGGTGATCGAGATTTCGAAGCGTTGCCCTTTTCCGTCTGAGCAAATATGGCGAGAGGTCATCGCATCTTGAGCCATCTTCGCATTGTGCTCTTCAGGTGTGATTGATCTTCGCTCTGCGGGCTTTTTCAGCCTTGTGATATCTTGCGTATGGTCAAAGGGTAGCGCGATCGTCTCCTTCGCTTCCTCTTGGGATGTGACATCTAAGGATCGTATTGTGTTTGCAGGATCTGTATCCGTGTCTAGCTCGATCTGCGCTAAATGCTTGTCATTAGCGCTGAGTGCTGCTGTGAGGGAAGGGTTTTGTGGCTCATCTGTGCTGAATTGGTGAAGGCACCCAAAACATACCTCCATATCCGCAAAACATGTCGCGCCGCAGACAGGACAGGTCTTGAAATCCTGTGATTCAGGAACATACACTTCGGTGTCTTCAGAGCGCGCTCCATGAACTACTTTCATCTTCATTCTCCTTTTCTCTTACTTGGTTATATCGAGCAGTCATGCTGATCAATTTTTTAGGAACAGCGACTTGCTTCAGGTGGTGCAAGCCGTAGATGATCTCCACAAACGAACCAGTGGTCATTTTGAAAGATCGCAGGCATTTCAAGGACTCCTACTGCGTGATCGCATGAGCGTTTGCAGTTTGGAGGTACGGAACGCTCGGCATTGATCACCACTCCTTCTCGATCGAAGAAGGCGATATGGATGGGATATTTCATCCCAAAGGTATGGATACTATGGCAAGGCGCAATTAGGAGCATCTGCGGTTCTGGAGGTGCTCCGAGCAGCCCCCGTACACGTTGGGAAAACGAGCTTGCAATGCTTATTTTAGGAAAGAGTGGCATCTCTGCTTTTTGCCAGGTAGAAAGTGCATTATTGATTGTTGGATTCTTTGACATGTCCATCTCCTTTGAGTTTGATCCTTTGTTTTTTTGATCTGCTATCAAGTGCTCGGGTCGATCATGATGACTGTTTTGTCATCCATCGAAAGGTATTGCACGACAAGGGAATGATATGCTCCTGTGGTCTTTATGAAACTATCGATGATCTGATTCTTTTGTGGCAGTGCCACCCATCCCTTTTTTTCGAGCGAGTTTTCGCAAAAGGCCTGTGCCTCTTCAAGCGATCCATCATGGATGAAGCTTAGGGTTGTGCCTGAGATGTAAGCTGCATCGAAATCGCGCGGATCGAGCACCTCGTCAATGAACGCGGAAGGAATATCTGTTTCAAGTGGAAGATCAAAGCAGGCACGTGCAAGCTCGTTTATATGAGGGTCATCCTCTTCGATCATCTTGATGATCGAAGTAGCGCCCCCTGTTGTTTCAAGGTGGTTTGATTCATTGCCCTGATTGCTGCTCGAATCGATAGCAAAAGAGCTGTCGACCCAGATGCAGCATCCGATGCAGAGTGTCAGCAAACCTGCAAAAATGCCTATCTTTTTTAAAGCAGATCTTGTCATAGAAATACTCCTGGTTTGTAGGTTTCGAGCGTTATCTCAATGGAATGTTCTAACGGCTGAAGCGTGATACCAAATACGCTTCGGAGCGGATAGGCTCCAAAGATGGTTGGCGTGAAGAACAGCGTGCCAGAATAGCAGGTCAATCCATTACTTTTCCCGCTCGATGAGACACTGCAGGAAAGATAGGCCTTTTGCGTGAAGCGATCGAGACCTTCTTCAACTTGCGCACACACTCGCTCAGGCGATTCGTCGCTTGCTGGGGAAGGTGCCAGTACGCTTGCTGTTTCACGAAAGATACGATCGAAGGCGGCACATTCTGAGAGGAACAAAATGCCATTGAATGCGATGAGTGCGATGATCAGCATGACAGGAAAGAGCGCAACGAACTCGATGCTCATCTGTCCGCTCGAGCGTTTTACGCGGGAGCAGGTGTAAGGGGTGTTCAAATGGGCTGAGGTGCACGAAAAAGCGTTCATTTCCACCTCCGATCGAACGTGAAGCTTGCAAGACGATCTTCGAGCAAGGAGAACGCATGTCGAATGGAGTCATTGGCAGCATCTTTGATCGAACTGGGAAGCGTGATGGTGATCGGAATTTCGACTGCGCCCTGTATGATCTCGATGGTAGCGATTTCGATCGTGAAGTCTGCATTGTCGATCATGTCGGTCACAGCGCTTTCGGCTGAATCGAGTGTGTTGCTGAAGACCTCCCCGATAGAATTTCGTCCAAGATTGGCGATCTTTAAGTCTATGAGCCGAGCACCAAAAGCAGACTCATCTGCATATCCAATATGAGCCGTGTTTACAAGAACCGCTTTCTGAGGAGAAAGATCTACAGGATGGAGCCCGACACCTTCAACGATGGATTCCAGGCATTCTGCCGCCCACGGGCCGAGTCCGCTTTCGCTTGCAAGCGGGATCGCGTCGATGGCATTACTGAGGCTGGTTGTAAGGCACTCTTGAGCTTCGCCATATCCTGAAAGCAATGCAGACCAGAGGTCAAGAGCAATACGGGCGCTTGTAATACTGCTCCCAAGCCCAGCTTCTGCATAGCCATCGAGTATGCTGTTAATGGCATTTTTCCCGCTTTCCGTGGATTCAGGTAGGAGCGTCGCACCTGAAAGAGCTACGCGTGTTCTGAGTTGCCCGGTGCTCTCGATGAATTGCGAGACAAAGTTTGATTTGCCGGCCTCTGAGCTCATAACGAATGCGACTGCGCCATATTTCCCCGGAGGATCGATCTTGATACGTTCATTATCTGCTTCTTCGATCGCTTCTCCTATTGTCTTCAAGAGCTCTTTCGCCTGCTCTTTGAGCGCTTGGGAGCTTTCGCTGGCTCTTTGTTGGGCTTCCTGGTAGGAGCGCGCTAGATCGGCAACCTTGAGATAGTGATATTCGAACCCGTTATCGATCGAGCTCGATGCAGCAGCGACGCTTCCCATGCTTGTTGCATCCAACTGACACTGTGGGCACTTCTCAAATTGAGCGTTTCCGTCAGCTTGAGCTAATGATCCGTAGCCGTCTTTCATGTTTTGTACATACATTGGGCATCCCTCAAAGGCATGCAATATTCGTTTTCCTTGTGTTGAGGTGGAGACCGGATAGCTCGCATCGGTGTAGAGCGTTGTCCCTTTCATCTCTTCTGTGTTCTTTGGAAGGCGGGGAAAGAAAGCTTCGAAGCTATCGTCACTGCGTTCAACGTATCCTTTCGACAACTCATCTGAAGCATATTGGTAGAATTTTTTGCGTAGAGCTGATCGAGCGCGCTCAGCGATCGAGCTATCCGAAGGGCTTTCGATTTGCGCTCGTGTTCGGTAGTAGGTTTGCGCACGCGTGAGTGCCACATCGAAGTCCCACGTTTCAGCTGAAGAATAGTAGGGATTATCTTGCCCGTTAAGATGTGCAAGCGTTTTTGCTCGCTCATACATACAGTAAGAGGTTGTGCTTCCGCTATCGAATTGATAGGCAGCTTTTTTGAATGCATTTGCTTCGCGCGAGGCCTCTTCCGCTTTTTCTCCAAGATCCTCGATAGATCCCCTCTTTTCTTCTGCTTCTTCGAATGCGCTGTCGCTGATCCGATGTTCAGTTGCTTCGAGTGGGTCGGTTTGCCAGGGGACAAGGATAGCGATGCCTGTGTAAGATGCTTCGCCGCGCAGCCCCGAGTTCGCATCGATGACGCTCTTTGCTTTTGCTGCAGCGGCAAGCGGAAGGATCAACTTAAGTCGCTCAAGTGCATCCTGTGCTTTTTCAACGAAAGAGATTTGAGTTTGCTTGAGCTTCTGAGCTGTTTGCCAAAGCGTTTCTGAGAGTGTGGCCGTAACAGGAGTGCACGCTGCGGCGATGCTCAATCCGAGGCAGCAAAGTGATGAGAGGGACAATGAGAGCGCGATACCGTCGCAAAGGCATGCGACAACGCAGTATTCACCTACAGTATTCTCTGCTGCGAGCACCGCTACATCTGCAACTTCTTGAATGTCAGCCGAGACTGATTCGATCTCGTAGACTTGGGCAGCCGTAAAGATAAGGGCGAGTGTAATGAGCAGAGCAAGAGCAACTCCAACAGTTGAGAATCCTTCTTCCTCATGAAGGTTATGTTCAAGATCATTCAAGAAGCGTTCCATCGTTCGATCCAGTCGTTCGGGTTGTTTCCAAGTGGGCTTGCTTGTGCCCATGCGCTCTTCGTTGTGAGGTGATGCGATATCTTGATCTGATAGTTTCCGTTTTCGTTCAGGACACCGAGTGCTTTAAGTCCAAAATCGAACAGGGGCAAGGGCTTCACTTCGTTTGATATTTCGACCCATACTTCGCTAGCTGTCTCATCGCCTGTATAGGTGATCTTCCAGCTACAAGTTGGGTTATGCACATGAAAATTCTCTTGTTGAGGGACGGCTGCAAGCCTGCGCAGCGCGTATCCTTCAACTGCTTCTGCATTTTTCTCCATCAAGGATTCGGTTGCGACGATGCGACATGTTTCTGCTGCCGCACTTTGCATGATGAGCGTGGTATAGAGCAGAATGGCGGGCTGGATCAGAAGCAGCAAGGCGAGCAAGAGCAAAGGGATAAGAAATGCTGCCTCTACGACTGCCTGACCGCGCTCTCGCCATTCTTTTTGTCGAGTCGTGCGAATGTTTTGGCGATTCGCCCGACAAAAACGTGTTATCGCAAGACTCATCTCTCACACGCTCACGAAGTCTTTGATATTGTCGAAGTCGATCGATTCAATGGCATGAGAAGAATTTGCAAGTGCATGGTCGATAATCTTTCCGTCCTTAAGAAAGGCATGCATGGCGCCAAAGGCGATGATAAGAGCGAGCATACCGACTAGTACAACGGCGTATTCAACGCTCGCTTGACCCGATTCGCATCGTCTGTGCGTCTCTATTCTGCAGCTCAAACACAACATCAAAGACCATTGATCCCTGCTGCGATCGCATCCCAGAGTTCCTGGATCTTAGGTCTGAAGAGGGTGATCGCGATGATAGCGATGACCACCAAAACGCCAACTAAAATGGCGTATTCGGTCGTTCCCTGACCCTTCTCTTTGACCCAAATCTCGATCGCCTTATTAGCGAGCGATCGATGCTTGCGCGTAAGCCACGTGCGTATTGACTGGTACATGGTGATTCCTTTCGTTCGTGTTCCTAAAATCCACCGATCAGTTCCAAGATGATCGGACCAAGGATGAAGATGAGCATCGCAGGTAAGATGAGCACCCCGATAGGGATGAGCATCTTCACGGGTGCTTTTGCGACTTGTTCTTCAAGTTTTGTTTTTCTGGTTGCACGGATCTCTACGCCGGCATTGCTGAGTGTTTCAGCCATCGAAGTACCGAAGCGCAGTGATCGGATGATGCTGTCCATGATCCGATCGAGCAGGCTCGAGTCATAGCTTTCTGCGATACAGTGCAATCCTTCCTCGCGGGTGATAAGCCCATGGCTCCACTGTGTCTGAAGGCGTTCGCAGAGTTCGCTCAATCCGCAAGAGAAATAGTGGCAATAGAACGAAAGCGCACGATCAAAGCTCAACCCGCTTCTCAATCCGAGCACGAGCACCTCTATGAGCTGAGAGAGTTGTTGCTCGACCGTTGTACTGCGTGCTTCAAGTTCGCGCTCAAGCGAGGCTTGGAGCAGGTGATAGCCGACTAGAAATCCAATGCAGAGCAGGATAGCTGCGAGTAATTCTGAAAAGACCAGTCCGCATACAAATCCTCCGATCCCACATCCGAGTGAAAGATATTGGCGCGCTTGAGCACACCCTTCGAGATCGATCCGTCCTGCAAATCCTGCTTTTTTGATAAGGGTATTGAGTCGTGAGGATCGCAGTAACCAGAAGCGAGCAGAAGCTCTGCGTGCTTGTGTGTGCTTTTGTGAGCAAGAGAGTGCAAATAGAAGTACTTGCCGATAGATGCCTTCTATCTCTATGAGTTTGCGTGGGTTGCGATCACGATCATGTACGCCTGCTTGAAGGAGGCATGAGCGAATGATCCTCTGTTCTTCGTGTTGTGCGAGGCCCCAATAGCCAAGCGTACCGCCCGCAAGCGATGCGCTTGCGATTCCAAGAATGATCATGGCTGTTTGCATCAAGCCACCTCCACATGAAGCAGTTTGCGTACAAGCAGGATGCCCATCGCTTGCATTGCGATGGCGATAGCGAGAAGCAAGATGCCCATCGTTGATGCGAAGAAGGGCTCGAGAAAACCTTCTGATACAAGCGAGAAGACTCCAATGATCACAAAAGGCATAATCGTGACAATCTGGGCTGAAAGCTTTGCTTGTGCAGTCTGTGTTTGGAGAAGGCGTTTTAGTTCGAGTTGATCGTCAACCGATTGGCGCACGACTTCAAGGACTTGAGAGAGGCTGCTGCCTGTACGATGTTGGATCTCGAGCGCGGTTGCAAGAAAGAAGAGTTCGGATTCATCGGTTTGTTCTTTCAGGGTTTCGAGAGCTTCTTCGATCGTTCCGCCTGCATTGATCACCGAGGCGCTTCGTTGGAAGACATCCTTGAGCGGACCGTCGAGGTCGAGCGCTACTTGCTCGAAGATCTGCGGAAGTGAATATCCGATGCAAAAGCAAGCATTCATGGCTTGAAGTGCGCTCGGCAACTCCTCGCGCAATCGCTCACGATAGCGGTCCTGCTGCTTGTTGACCCAGGTGTTGATGAGGATCAGGCAGAGGAAGATGCAAGTGATAGCAAAGACCCATGATCCTGAGATCATCGTAGTGGCAACGAAGATCGTAAGCGCTCCTCCAATGACGAGGCTCATAAGGGCGATCCTGCTCGATGCAATATCGTGCTCTTCGAGTACGCTTTGGATGCGCACGATGAAGTGACGAGCGAATGATATTTTCAAAGTCAGCTTCGCAAGCGGAAAGAGCGGATGGATGCCGTTTCTGAGTAGATGCTGCATCTTGTCGCTTTCGGCACCAGAGAGCGCGGCAGCTTCACTGCCATGTTGTCTGCGAAGGACAGATTGAATGAGCCAAATTGCAAAACTGGCCGTAGCGATGAACGCTGTGGCGAAGGCTATACCGCCAACGATGCGCGTAGCTTCCACTGTTCCACCTCATCTCTGCTGGCGATATCGAACGTGTTGAGCGAATCGACCCAAGCTGGAATCTGTCGCCATTTACCTTGCTCATTCCAAACCGGTCGTGTGTAGTAGCTCATCGTATTGCAGCGTTTTTGTTCGTGGTCGTAGTAGTAGCCGACGATCTCGCTGATATAGCGCTTTCCTCCCGGATCACGATTTGTCTGAATGACCAGGTCAAGCGCCTCTGCAATCTGCTGTTCTATAACTTCAACTGGCAGGTCGACCCCATAGCGCACCATAGTAGTCAGGCGACTGATCGCTTCTTTTGGTGAGTTTGCATGAAGCGTTGTGAGCGAGCCGTCGTGGCCTGTATTCATGGCTTGGAGCATATCGATCGCTTCGCTGCCACGACATTCGCCAACCACGATGCGGTCAGGTCTCATGCGCAATGCGTTGATGACCAGATCCTTAATGCTGACTTCGCCGAGTCCTTCGATGTTCTTCGGTCGTGCTTCAAGGCGCACCACATGCGGGTGAGTGGTGAAGCGCAGTTCGGCTGAATCCTCGATGGTGATGATGCGCTCAGAACACGGAATGCATGATGAGAGGGCGTTCAGCAGAGTGGTCTTCCCGCTTCCTGTTCCTCCTGAAACGGCGATGTTGCAGTGATTTTGAACCGCCCATCGCAGGAATACGAGCACGTCATCATCAAAAGAGCCGAGTGCTTTCATGTCTTCGAGCGAGAAGAATTGCTCACGAAATTTCCTGATCGTCATGATCGGACCATCTAATGAAAGAGGAGGGATGATCGCGTTTACGCGATGTCCTTGCTCGAGTCGCGCATTGACCATGGGAGAGGTCTCGTCGACGCGTCTGCCGAGCGGGCTGATGATGCGATCGATGAGCGCATAGACTTCGCTCGCATTGTGAAAACGGTTAGGTGAGCTATGTAAGATGCCGTCTGCTTCGTAGAAGAGCGAGCGTGTGCCGTTCACCATGATCTCGGTGATGCTTGGATCAGATAAGAGCTCCTCAAGCGGGCCAAGACCAAAGACATTATCGAGATATCGCGTGATCAGCGCTTCCTGTTTGGGAGAGCTTTTTGCAAGCCAGGGACGTTCTTCGAAGACTCGCTTGCATACTTGTGTTATCTCATTACGTGCTTTTAGAGGATTCTGTGCGATCAGGGCACCTATCTCAAATGATGAAAGGTGTTTTTGCACCCCTTCGCGCAGCTCCTCGAAGCTCCGATCGATCGATGCTACTTCATTTGATCTATTTGCTGTAAGGCTATTTGCTTCGAAATGAAGAGGGCTCCCTTGAGCTTTTGAAACGCGATCGAGTAAGGACATGCATACCTCCTTTCGTGGTTGATCGTTAAAGGAATGTTCGCTTAGAAGCACGCAGCGCGTTTTTTCTGTCGGCCTCGATGCTTCACTCGACCGCTCTCCGAAACAATCCTTTCAAGAGAGGTATCGTCGCTTGTTGTAAGTGATGGCTTGATGCGGTCGTAGACGGTTTCGATGAGGATTGTCTCGATGCTCGAGCAGAATGCGTTATTGAGCCGGGAGAGCTTATGAGCCATGCCCGCTCCCATTAACTCGCTCACCTCGCTCCCGCCATCTTTAACTTCATGGACCTTGGCACCTTTTAGAGCGCATGAGACATCGAGCGAGCTCAAAAGCGATTTTTTCGAGCAGAAGTTCAGAAGATACGAGAATGAGGTCGTCGCAATACCGCAACGTGCACATAAGTCGAGTGCATGATTGCAAGCACGTACCGATGAAGGTCGCTGATCGACCAGGAAAAAGACATTGTTTGAAGCTTCGAGTAGTTGCATTTGAGCTTCAGACCAAGATGATCCTGTATTCACTACGATAAGATCGAAGTAAGGCTTAAGGTAGGAGAGCAACTCGCCGATGCGTTTTTCAACCACTTCAGAATATTCGAGCTGCCCAGGTGCAGCAAGGAGCACTGGCCAGGTTTCGACCTTGAGCAACGATTCGATCTGTTCGGGATGTTCGAGTATATCGGTCGCTGCAAGTGTTTCTTTGTAGCCAAGCAAGTACTTTAGGTCGCCAAATTGGAGATCGGCATCGAGCACGAGTGTTCGAATGCCACGCCTTTGCGCAAGAAGAGCGCTGAGCGCGGTGATACTGCTTTTGCCTGTGCCGCCGCTGCCGCTTACAACAGAAATGATATTCGCCCCTTCGTTGCAGGCAGGTATCGTCTGCTTCCCAACGCTGAGCGCCCCTTGCTCTGCAATGCTTGTCTTGTGCTCTTCTGCTGTATGATCGCTGGTGACAAATCCCTTTCGCTCTGGAACAGGAGAAGAGGATTGGTTATCAGATACGACAGCAGGGGATTCTTCGATTTCGATCTTTGGTAGGGGCTGTGTTGTTTCATTCCGAGTTTGCCTGACTCGCGTAACGCTTACATTTGGGTCTTTCGGTTCGCACTCTTTGGCTTTCTGCTTTAGCGTTGTATCACGCATTTGAACCTGCTCGATCGTCTGCGGCATTGCGCTCTCGAGCTTATGCGCCGTATAGAGGCGGGCGAATTCTTTGCAACCGCAGATAGGCATGATGCCGGCATTCTGACAACGGCTCATCTTCGATCCTGAGGGAGAAGGAAGAAAAAGGCGAATCTTGTTACGGCGATCATCCTTTTTTAGAGCTGCCGCAAGATTGATCCCATCGACCGAATCGCTCGAAACCACCCAAGTCTCTTCTACCGCATGTTCACGTAGATACTTGCGGGCGATCAAAGCATTCGTGAATGGCACGATCCATGTTTGATCGAGGATACGCTCACCTCGCAATCCGAGCGAGCTTGCATCTTCGAGGCTTTTCGAATCTGCACAAAGCGCGATCTTGGTGGTCATTTTGAACTCTCCTTACTGTTTGGTGGGTCGATAGGGTGGGCTTACGGTCGTTCAAGCGTTCTCGTCATCTGATGGCGTGCTGGTCTGTACGTTCGAGGGCTGCTCGTTGGAGTTGTTTGCGAGCTCCGTTGGTTTTGCTGAGGGCAGCGTAAAGTAGATATCCATCGATTGAGAAGCAGCAACAAATTCTTGTGTCTTCTCGGGGTCGACTGCGAGGGTCACCCAGGTTATCTTCGAGCGACTAGAGCTTTCTTCTGTTCCGGCGCTTGTGGCGAGCACCTCTAGATCGCGACCAAGACAGGTCGTTTTGGCGCCAGTTGCGTAGACATCGACTTTGCTTCCAACAGTGATGCTGCCGCCGACAGCCTGTACCTCTTGAGCGGGCAGCGCGATGGCTACTGATCCTGCGGGAATGTCGAGTTCTTTTGTCTCGTTATCGAAACGACTGCTGGATATCACTTCTCCTTGAAGGATGAGCGAGGTTGCTTGTTTGCCTTCTGTTTCATCCATATTTAAAAGAGCGCCTTCAGGTAAAAGGTCGGAAAGCCAAGTGGTAGTGGTGCAGTTCGATGGATCGAGTGCTTCTCCTGGATGAATAGTCTTGGTAGCGACGAGAACCTCGACCTGCTCGCCACCGTAACGCTGAAGAGCTTCGGCTCGTTTTGACTCTGCTTCTGTATAGACCATTTCGGTGTAGAGAAAGACGCAGAGCGCGCAAGCAAGTCCACACGCGACTCCACACACTAATAAGCGTTTCTTCATAAGGTTCCCTTCGTTTTCATGTCTCCATTGTGAGAATCAAAGCTCATGTGAATCTGAAGAAAAACTCATGCGCACATCCATGCGGGCTTACGAAAAAATAATGATTTCAGGAAATTGCAGGTCAAACACTAAGACCGATCAGTGGTAAAGCGGTTTTGGATGCTCGGTGAAAAGAGAAGATGAGCGTGTTCTGCTCTTCCCATTTACGAGCGATGTGGTATCATGCGAACAAATGTTTGTTTTTGAGAGGAAGTAGCGTGTCTTCGATCGAGCGCATCATCTTAGGCATCGACCCTGGGCTTGCAAATACAGGCTGGGGTATCGTGCGCCAGCAAGGACCGCGAATGTCCTGTGTTGCATATGGATGTATCAGCACAGACACTCGATCATCCTTGCCTCTGCGGCTACGTAAGATCTATGAGCAGATCTCTGCAGTGGTCCAACGATTCGAGCCGACCTGTGTTGGTATTGAGACGGTGTGGTTCGGGCAGAATGTCACTGCAGCTTTCGGTACTGGTCAAGCTCGCGGCGCTGCGCTTGTTGCCTGCGCTTCTGAGGATATATGTGTAGAGGAGTTTTCTCCGCGGCAGATCAAACTTGCGGTGGTGGGGACGGGTAGTGCAGACAAGAATCAAGTTCAATATATGATCAAGCATGTGCTCGGTCTTGATCAGTTGCCATCGCCCGATCATGCGGCAGATGCGCTTGCTGCAGCGGTCTGCTTTGCTACACATGTTCTTGATGGCAGAAAGCTCAAGCATGCTTCGGCTTAGATAGGAAATGAACGGTCATGATCTCATTCATAAAGGGAACGCTTGTTGCAAGTGATATCGAGGGTGTCGTCATAGAAGTGAACGGCATTGGCTATCGTGTGGCCATGCCCTATAGCTCGCTCGCTAAGTTGGGTTCGATCGGCTCTCAGGTCCAAGTCCTTACCTATTTATATGTAAGAGAAGACGCACTTGTGCTCTATGGTTTTGCTTCAGAGGAAGAGCGGGGCCTTTTCGAGAAGCTTATTACTGTTTCGGGGATCGGACCTAAGGTCGCACTTTCGGCGCTTTCGCACCTTGATGCAGCCGATCTGGTTGCAGCGATCATTGCGCAAGATGTCTCTGCTGTGCAGAAGATTCCTGGGGTTGGTAAGAAGACCGCATCAAGAATTGTTCTAGAATTGAAGGATGCTTTGGGCAAGAGCGACCTCGGACCGCTCTTCGCCTCAGCAAAACCGCAAACGCAAACCTTTGATGCGACCACTGATGCGCTGTTGTCCATGGGATTCACCTCAGCAGAGGCTGAACTTGCGCTCAAAGGTGCTCCTGCAGAAGCTGGTGAATCGGAACTTTTACGCTATGCGCTCAAACGTTTAGGGGAATAAGTGACAGATTATTTCGAGATAGAGAACCTTCTCTACGATGCTTCGTCTGAAAGCGAAGGCGATAATGCCCGCTCGGCGCGTATGTGTTCGGTAGATTTGCAAGAGGCCGATCTTGCACTCGATCGTTCATTGCGCCCCCAGATGCTCAATGAATACATCGGCCAGAAGAAGGTCAAGGAAAGTTTGCTCATCCTCATCGAGGCTGCTCGTCAACGTGAAGATGCGGTTGACCATATTCTATTCTCGGGTCCTCCTGGCCTTGGCAAGACCACGCTTGCTACGGTGGTCGCACATGAGATGGGTGCGCGGATCAAGGTAACCAGCGGCCCTGCCATTGAGCGTACGGGCGATCTTGCTGCTATCCTTACTAATCTTGAAGAAGGCGATGTGCTCTTTATCGACGAGATCCATCGTTTGAATCGCATGGTCGAAGAGGTGTTATACCCCGCGTTAGAAGACTTCGTGCTCGATATCGTGGTGGGTAAAGGTCCTGCTGCGCGTTCTATCCGCCTTGATCTTCCACGTTTTACGCTTATTGGAGCAACTACGCGAACAGGTCTGCTCACAGGTCCACTACGTGATCGATTCGGAATCTCATTTCGATTGAATTATTATGAGCCTGAAGAGCTCGCTTCGATCATCCAACGTTCTGCAGGTATCCTTGATGTCGCTATTACCGAAGATGGGGCGCTCGAGATCGCGCGTAGGAGCAGGGGCACACCACGTCTTGCGAATCGCTTGCTCAAACGCGTGCGTGATTGGGCTCAGGTGAAAGAATACGTTTCGATCGATGAAGACTGCGCAGCACGCGCACTGAGCTTCTTTGAGGTCGATTCACTTGGACTTGATTCGATCGATAATCGGATCCTTGGTATGCTTTGTGGTCAATTTGGTGGCAGGCCGGTTGGTCTCTCGACGCTCTCGTCTGCACTCTCAGAAGTTCCAGAGACGCTTGAAGATGTTTATGAACCCTATCTTATGCAACAAGGACTGCTTATTCGCACGCCAAAAGGTCGACAGGCGACATTGCGCGCATTCGAGCACCTTGGACTAGAGCCACCCGAAGGAGTGTTCTAATGCTTCAACAAGATTATCTTATGCGCATGTTCACAGCACTTGCTGTTGCGATCCGCGAAAGCATGTTGCGTGCTCAAGGGGACGAAGACCCTGAAGGTGCGGCGGAATTGCTCGAAGCCGCGCTCGATAGTTCGACCGAGATCGACGCCTCATTACTCTTGCAGATGGCGCCAGAATCCTTTGTCACCATGGTTCAACTTTCACAGACTGATCCAGCTTTGATAGGCTACATCTCCCGCACACTCATGCTTGAGTCTCAGTATCTGTTTGAGGCTGGCCATGATGCAAAAGCCGATCTGCGTAAAGGGCAAGCTCAGGCGCTTGCCCGTGCCTATGGCTTTGAGCTCGATGTATCCGACGTGTCTTCACAGGCGCTCGAGGAGTTTTTCGTAGGCGAAGCAAATGAGGAAGATAACGCATCCTAGTCTCTCGATAACCGTTGGCGACGATTCGGAACGAATTTAATATTTTTGCTTGACGCAAAAGTAACAGGTGGTTAACATCGAAGCTGAGTTAACTTATGTGAACTATCAGTTCACGCTTTTTGTAGGACGGAAGTGATCGTATGGTCTTAGCTGAAGTCAAAAAGAACGGCATGTACCATGTCAAACAGCTTCACGGTATTGGTGATGTCCATCGCCATCTGGAAGATCTTGGATTCCTTCCTGGAGAGACGATTCGTGTTATATCGCGTATCGGCGGCAACCTGGTTGTAAACGTGAAAGGTTCTCGAGTAGCGCTTTCTTCTGAGTTGGCAAAGAACATCGTGATCTAGCACAAAAGAAGGGAGTGAGCGTGAGGACTCTTCGCGAAGCAAAGCCTGGCGAAACGGTCACCGTGACCAAGATCAACGGTGCTGGCGCAGTCAAACGTCGCATCATGGACATGGGAATCACCAAAGGTTGTTCCATTAATGTTCGTAAGGTTGCTCCGTTGGGCGATCCAGTGGAGATCACTATTCGCGGCTATGAGCTGTCTCTGCGAAAAGAGGATGCTCAAATGGTCGAGGTCGCTTGATCTTTTTGAAATAAGATAGAGCTCGATGGGCCTTACAGTTCATAGGGCGATCTTTCGTGGTGCGAGAAGCACCATATTTTTGGAATGTAAGTTAACCTAAGGTAACAACAAAGGAGTAGAACGCATGAGAGTTGCGCTTGTCGGTAACCCCAATTGTGGCAAAACGACGTTATTTAACGCGCTCACTGGCGCTAACCAGTACGTTGGTAACTGGCCAGGCGTTACGGTAGAGAAAAAGGGCGGTAAGCTCAAAGCGGATAAGTCGGTCGAGATCGTCGACCTTCCTGGCATCTATTCGCTTTCTCCTTACACCCTTGAAGAAGTCATCGCTCGCGATTTCTTGATCAATGAGCACCCTGATGCCATCCTCAACATTATTGATGGTACGAATCTAGAGCGTAATCTTTACCTCACTACACAGCTGCTCGAGATGGGTATTCCGGTTGTGGTCGCAGTCAACATGATGGACGCAGTGCGCAAGCGCGGCGACCAGATCAATGTCACTGCTCTTGAAGAGAAGCTCAGCTGCCCGGTCGTAGAGATCTCGGCGCTTAAGAACGAAGGTATCGATCAGGTAGTGAATTGCCTGACGACCATCCCTTCAACTGTTGGCATCGAGGCGATGGCATACAGCCGTGAAGTTGAAGATGCTATCACTGAGATCATCGAGCGCCTCGAAGGCAGCCTTGAATATGCCTACACTGATCTTAAGAACGAAAAAGAGGGCGAGACAAATCAGGTTCCTCTGCATCTTCTTCGTTTTTATGCGATCAAGCTGCTTGAAAAGGACGAGAAGATCCGTGCAAGCCTGAAGAATCCGCCTGACGTTTCTGACATTGTTGCGCGTATTGAGGGCCATTTCGACGACGACACCGAAAGTGTCATCACCAATGAGCGCTATACATGGATCTCTTCAATCATGCATAGTGTTCGTACGTTGGGTGATGAAGATGCACTCACCACATCCGACAAGATCGACCGCGTGGTTACTAATCGTTTCTTGGCATTGCCGATCTTCGTGATCGTCATGTTCTTGGTCTACTATATCTCCGTCTCCACGGTCGGTACCTTTGCGACTGATTGGGCTAATGACGGCGTTTTTGGTGACGGTTGGTTCCTTGGTGCAGGTGGCGATGAATATGCTGAGGTCGTCGAGGAGTTCGAAGGTGCAAGCGAAGATGTTGCAGCGTTCGATGAAGCGGCGATCGAGGCGGGTCTTGATCCAGAGTCCGATAACTTCCTCTTCGAGGCTGAAGAAGCAGGCATCATAGGCACCTACGAAGCGTTCGATGACGAGACAGGTGAGAACGAACTTGTTGAAGTCGATGCTGCAACGTATGAGGAGTCACTTGACATCATCGCTCCTTACGCGGGTGATGCCGATGCGATCGCTGCTTTCGAGCTTGCTGCTACAAACGAAGGTCTTGATCCAGAATCCGAGACTTTCGTCGAAGAAGCTGAAGAAGCAGGCATCATGGCTGAGTACACCAAGGTCGATGAAGAGACTGGCGAGAATGTTACTCAGATCGTCGATGCTGCAATGTATGCTGCCGAGGTAGAAGGCGGCGCACCTGATCCGACTGAGTATGGTATCTGGGTCCCAGGCATCCCTGTTCTTGCCGAAGAAGGTCTCGCGGCTATTGATGCAGCAGATTGGCTGACCGCTCTTATTCTTGATGGCATCATTGCTGGTGTCGGTGCGGTTTTGGGCTTCATCCCGCAGATGCTCGTCCTCTTCTTGCTCTTGGCATTCCTTGAGAGCTGTGGCTATATGTCTCGTATCGCGTTCATCCTCGACCGCGTCTTCCGTCGCTTTGGTTTGTCTGGTAAGTCCTTCGTGCCGATCCTTATTGGTACTGGCTGCGGCGTTCCTGGCGTCATGGCCTCTCGAACCATTGAGAATCAGAACGACCGTCGTATGACTGTTATGACCACAACCTTTATTCCGTGTGGCGCTAAGCTGCCTATTATCGCTCTGTTCGCAGCGGCAGTATTTGGTGGCGTATGGTGGGTTGCGCCATCAGCATACTTCCTTGGTATCGCAGCAATCCTTTGCACAGGTATCATAATGAAGAAAACGCGTTTCTTCGCAGGCGATCCCGCTCCTTTCATCATGGAATTGCCGGCATATCACTTGCCGACCGTTGGCGCAGTCCTTCGTAGCATGTGGGAGCGTGCATGGTCCTTCATCAAGAAGGCTGGTACCATCATCCTGCTCGCCTGTATCCTTGTTTGGTTTATTTCTTCCTACGGCGTTGTCGATGGCGTATTCATGGCGGTTGAGGATCAAAACGATTCGATCCTTGCAGTACTCGGTACGCTCATCTGCTGGATCTTCAATCCGCTCGGATGGGGCGATTGGCAAGCAGCTTCTGCTACGGTTACGGGTCTTATTGCAAAAGAGAATGTCGTTGGTACGCTGGGTATCCTCTACGATGGTGACGCGGGCTGGTATGCGAATGTCCAAGCATCCTTCACGCCACTCGTTGCCTATTCATTCCTTGCATTTAACTTGCTCTGTGCTCCTTGCTTTGCAGCGATCGGCGCGATCAAGCGTGAGATGAACAACCGTAAGTGGTTCTGGGCTGCTATCGGATATCAGTGCGGACTCGCTTGGATCGTAGCTCTGTGGATCTACCAGATCGGCGGTTTGATCATGGGCGAGGTTACCTTCGGTGTCTTCTCCGTGATCGCGATCTTGCTCGCTGTTGCGTTCATCTATCTGTTGTTCAGAAAGAACAAGTATCGCGGCAAGAGCGAGAGCATCTCATCGGTGGCTGCAGAAAGCTAGGCCGATATCCATGAATGCTTCAGGGTTCTGGACAATCGCAGGACCCTGAAGCTTGAAAGTTGGGTTTTGATCGTTATCGATAAAAAGCCCAATAATGAAAAACGTTTATCCCGAAAGGAAGGGGGTAGTCAATGAATCTCGGAACTGCGATCGTATCAATACTTCTCATAGTGGTCGTTGCCGCTATCATCAGAAGCCTTGTTAAGGACAGTCGCGCTGGCAAGCATGCTGGATGTGGAGGCTGCAAGTCGTGTGCACACTCAACCTCTTCTCAAAAAACTTCTCATGCGCATGCAGGAACCTCTTGTCCATCATGTAGCAGCGTTGACAAAATGTTGGATGATCTAAACTCCGTAGATCTCTCCTCGGACGATCCCCCTTCTCATTCATCGCACTAGTTTCTTTAGTGCTCGTTATTCCTTGCAAAAGCGCCGAATCAATCGGCGCTTTTGTGTGTTTTAAGGGGTACGCTTAGAACTACGATCTCGGAGCTTGTGTGAGAGAGAAGGGGAAAGCATCACTTCTCGAAGATGCTTACGGTCTCGATATGGTAGGTCTGGGGGAAAAGATCGACTGGTGTGGCAGAAATGAGGCGGTATCCGCTCGATTCGATGAGCGCAACATCGCGTGCCCATGTGCTTGGGTTACAACTCACATATGCAAAGCGCTTTGTACCTGTGGCTGCGATGTCGCTGGGGACGCTTGCGGCAAGTCCAACGCGTGGAGGATCGACCACAAGCCCATCAAGTTCACCCAACTCAGGCAGCTCGCGAGCAGTATCACCGCCAATCACTTCAGCGAAAAGGTCGTTTACTTCAAGATTGCGGCGCAGATCGCGAACACTTGAGGCTTGTGATTCGACTGCGAATACTTCACCGCAATGCTCGGCCAAAGGAAGGGTGAAGGTGCCTGCTCCGCAGTAAAGATCAGCACAGTAGGACTCAGGTGAGATCGCTAGCCCGTCCAGTACGAGCTTTATCATCGATTCGGCTTGTGCGCTATTCACCTGAAAGAAGCTTGGAGCGCTCACTTTGTAGGTTAGGCCGAGCAGCTTTTCTTCCCAGTAGCCCTTACCGGCAAGCGCTTCAACGCCTTTGATCTTCCGAGCTTTGCCAGGATCGGCCATCACGCGAACGATACTGGTTGGTTTGAGGCTGTCTTTCAGGATGGATGAAACGCGAGCACGCGGAAAAGGGCCTGGAGTGGTCCAAAGTGCGATCTCGAGCGATCCTGTGCGCTCGCTGGCGCGCAGTCCTACGCGAAAGATACCGAGATCCTGATTGCCTTGCGCATAGCGCAGCGCTCCACGTAAAGCGCCTGGAACCTTCTCGATATTCTTTGCCGCAACAAGGCAGCTCTTCGTCTCAACGATGGTATGAGAACCTGGATGATGAAATCCGATCCTGAACTGATGCTTTTTCGTATTGTCATATGCGGCGTGCAGTTCGACTTTGTTGCGATAATTGAGCTGACGCTTAGAAGCGATTGGAGAGGCGATAAGCGCTTCGGCACTGGCACGATCCTTGCCGCCGATTCTTACGAGCTGCTCGACAACATTCGCACGCTTGGAGCGAAGCTGCTCTTCATAGGTGACCTGCATCCAAGGGCAACCACCACATTGCGCATAAAAGGGGCAGGGAGGTGTTACGCGAGAGGGTCCTGCCTCGATCAGGTCAAGAATGCGTGCTTGGCAATGGCGTTTCGAATCTTTGGTGATCTCGACCGCTACGATATCTCCAGGAGCTCCCTGATCGACGAACACGGTTTTTCCAGAAACAAGCCTTCCAACGGCGCTGCTTCCTTGTGTTAGACCTGTTAATTCGACGATTTCGCTCACGGAGTAATCAACCCTCACATCTAATGTAACGCGCCTGTTGTTTTGCAAGTTTTATAATAACGTATAAAATTAAGCATAATGCCCTCTTAGCTCAGGGGATAGAGCGTCTGCCTCCGGAGCAGAAAGTCGCAGGTTCGAATCCTGTAGAGGGCGCCAAGGATTGTCACAGAGCACAGACCTGCTCTGAGGACCAGCCTCTACGAGGCGCTAAGTATAGAAAAGCTACCACCAGAAACGAGGAGCACATATGGCACTGTACACACCAGGATACAAGCCCAATGGTCATGAGGTCGCTCTCATCAAGACCTCTCAGGGCACCATCCGGGTCGAGCTTGATGGCACGAACGCCCCGATTCATGTTGGTAATTTCGTTGAGCTTGCCCAAAAGGGCTTCTATGATGACTTGAAGTTTCATCGCTATGTTCCCGATTTCGTCATCCAAGGCGGAGATCCTAATACTCGCGATCTCGATTCTGAGCAGGTCAAGGCCGCTGAAGGCAATCCGTTTGCTGGTCTTGGCACGGGGGGACCAGGTTATACCATCAAAGAAGAGTTCTCTACCAATCCTAACAACAAGCATCTAGATGGAACGCTCGCTATGGCACGTAGCCAGGATCCGAATTCTGCGGGTTCTCAGTTCTATCTTTGCTTAGGTGCGCAGCCCTTCCTCGATTCAGGCTATACGGTCTTTGGTCAGACGGTTGATGGTCTTGATGTGATCTCGAAGCTGCGGGTAGGAGATGTCATCGAAACGATCACCATCGAGAATGCAGGTAGCAAGGCTTAACTATGAACAATGATCTGTTTCAGCAGGCACGCACTGCCTATGTGGCGAAAGACTATGAGACCGCACTTGCGGATTTCACTGATTGCTTGAAGGATTCTTCAGCAGGTCTCGCTCCGGGCGAGATTGGTCTTTTATACCATCAGATCGGTAACTGCCTGGTCAAATTGCACGATCCCAATGAGGCAGTGCATGCATATTCGCAAGCACTGCAGGATTCTGCTTACGATGCGCTTGGGTCGGTAGCTTATAACTTGGGTACCGTATATGCTTCGCAGCTTGACTACGAAGATGCGATTCCCTTCTTCACAGAGGCACTCGAAGATCCGAAATACAAGACAGGCTATAAAGCCTACATGGGATTAGGTAATGCCTATCTGAAGCTTGGCAAGTCTGCGGAGGCGGGAGCATCGTTTCGCTCTGCGGCTCTCGACGAGGCCAATCCCGATCCTACGAAGGCGCTTTTAAATCTTGGCGTGTGCTTTATGGCGCTCAATCGTCCTATGGATGCTATTGCGTCCTATGAAAGCGCATTACAGTTTGATATGCCGGCTGCTACACGCAATAAGCTTTTTGCGAATATGGGTCAGGCTTATGTTGCAGCAGGTAAGATGGCAAAAGCGGTAAAAGCATTCGAATCAGCGCTCGCTGACCAGACGTATGTTTTCAATGATGCTGCTAATGTCGACTATCAACGCGCTATCCAGGCGGTCGCTTCTGGCAATGCCGAAGAAGAGCAGAAGCCTGAACCTGAGACAAACGACCTCTCTGGTCTGGACGTTTCTGGCAGCGCTATCCCATTTGATGTGCAAGAGGATCGTGAGCCGGTCGCTGAAGCAGGTACGATGGTGCTCTCATCAAACGACATCAATGAGCAGGTTGATGCTTACGGCAATCCGGTCGATACGAACTTCTTCAATGCTAACGATGTTCGCTTGCAGGACTGGAGCAAATCGGCCACGAAGAAGAAGCGCCGCAAAGGCGTCACGTTTGCCGTTATCATTATCCTTATCATCGTTCTTTTAGGTGCTGGCGCAGCATTCGTGCTCACGCAAGGTGTCGGTGTGCCTTCCAAGCAGGATGTCATCGTTGAGCTCTTCGATGATCCTACGAACGAAGAGGTCTATTCCTCTGATGTCGACGACACGCGCCGTTCGCGCATCATCGACATGATCACTCCCGGCTCAAGCGTGACCGTACTGGGAGAAAATAACGATTTCACGACTGCGAAGGTCTATGTGGATGTCACCACGCCTGAGGGGGGAGTGGTTCCCTACGAGATCAGCATGGTACGCGATGGCCTTGGTTGGAAGATCACGAGCGCAACGCTCTACTTCACCTCTCAACATTAAAAGCCTTGAACGAAAGGATTCATACATGGCAATGGAAAAGACTTACATCATGATCAAGCCTGACGGTGTTGCGAATGCTCATATCGGCGAGATCGTCAACCGCTTCGAGCGCGCTGGCCTTAAGATCGAGCGCATGGAGCTTGGTATGGTCACGCCTGAGCAGGCAGCAGCGAACTATCAGGAGCATGAAGGTAAGCCGTTCTATGACGGTCTTATCACCTACATCACTTCTGGTCCAGTCGTGAAGATGATCATCTCTGGCGATGGTGCGGTGCTCAAGTGTCGTTCTCTGATGGGCGCCACTAATCCTGCAGAAGCTGCACCTGGCACGATTCGTGGTGACTTTGGCCTGATTATGGATGAAAATGTAATCCACGGTTCTGATTCTGTTGAATCAGCCGAGCGTGAGATGGCGATCTTCTTCGCATAATCCGCATCGCGCATTGGCGCACAAACAGCGCTCGTGAGGCTGCCCTACGAAAGGAAGCGCACATGCTCTATCGGGTCATTGATGCAGACAAGCTTTCTTCGCTCGTTCGTGGTTTCATGAATGATTATGAAGTCATAGCCCCGGTCAAAAAAGACCAGGGCTATGTTTTTGATATCATCAAAGACCCTAACGACGTAGCGTTCGATTGCACTACTACGCAAATATCTCCTAAAAAGTTCTTTCTTCCGTCCTATGAGGTGCTCATGCGCTTTGACGCGGAAGAAAACGAGGTTACCGACTACGATCTAGAGATCAAGCCGCGTGTGCTTTTTGGCGTGCACCCCTGTGATATCAATGCGCTCAATCGTCTCGACCTGGTATACAAAGATTGCGCGTATCCCGACCCTTACTACACCAAGCGACGCGAGAATACACTCATCGTGGGCATGGGCTGTATGCCTGGGGAGATGTGCTTTTGTAATCTCTGCGGAACTGACGAGGCGCGCATGGGAACTGATATGTTCCTTCAGAAAATCGGCGATAAGTATTTGGTCTCGCTTGCGGGCGTCGAAGCATCGAGCGTTTTGGAGGCTTCATGCGATCCAAAGCATGCAAGTGATGAAGACCGGCGTGAATTTCGTCGTATCACGCGCGAGCGTCAAGAAAGCTTCAATACGAGCATTCCGCACGTTCAAGAAGTTGCGATGATGATGGATGTATTTCATCGTGATGAGTTTTGGACTGAAATGGGAGCACGCTGCCAGTCGTGCAGTGCTTGTTCTGCGGTTTGTCCGACATGCTTTTGCTTCGATATCTATGATGAGCTCGACCCGGATGGCAAGCACGGCAGTCGCGTGCGGGTCTGGGATTCGTGCACCTCTCCTGAATTCGCACTGGTAGCAGGCGGCCATAACTTCCGTGACACCAATCGCAAACGCGTGCGGCATCGTTTCTACCATAAGCTCAATGGCTTTACTGGAAGTCATGACTATCAGCTCTGTGTGGGCTGTGGGCGTTGCGTATATGCATGCAAGGCCAACATCAATCCTATTGAAGTCCTGAAGTTCTTCGACAGAAAGGGAGCCGAAGACAATGGAGAGTAAACGTCGTACTGCTCCCACTACGCTCGAAGTGAAGGGGCGTTATAACTATATTGCAGCACTCGATGGCGCTGAGATGATGGCAGCTAATCCATATCGCCCATGGTCTGCGCGCATAACCTCCATCACGCCTCTCACAGAGAAAGAAACACTCTTCGAGATGCGCCTGATCGATGATCGCATTCGCGAAGCATTTCATCACCATCCTGGTCAGTTCGTTTGTGTGAGTGTTTTTGGGGTGGGAGAGGTGCCTATCTCAATTTCGAGCTCGCCTTCGAAGAGCGGCTTTATTGAGATCTGTGTTCGCCGTGCGGGCGAGGTCACAACAGCATTGCATAATATGCAATGTGGCGACATCGTCGGCCTTCGCGGACCGTATGGTCATCCATTCCCATTCGAGGACATGAAAGGCCATGACATCCTTTTGGTGGCAGGTGGCCTTGGCATCGCACCTCTGCGCTCGCTCATCAATAATATCCACGATGAACGCTCCGAGTTTGGTAAGGTCACGATCATCTATGGATCGCGTGCTCCTGAAGAGATCATGTTCCGTGAACAGTTCGAGATGTGGAATCATCGTCCTGATTTTGATTTCTATCTCACGATCGACAAGCCTCATCCTGATTGGAGTGGCAATGTTGGCATGGTTACCGAGGCGTTCAAAACGCTTGAAGTCGATCCGGATAATACCTTTGGCGCAATCTGTGGACCTCCGGTGATGTATCGTTTCGTCGTCGAAGAGATGGCAAAGAAGGGCATCAGCTACGATCGCATCTTCATGTCTTTCGAGCGTCATATGAAATGCGGCATGGGCCGCTGCGGGCATTGTCAGATCGGGCATCAGTATGTGTGCTTCGATGGACCAGTGTTCAATTATTGGGAAGCAAAGAACATCCAGGGGTCGATGTAGCATGATCAAACGACTTCAATGTTCATCTCAGAGTGAACAGGTATTGCCTTCGGTGATCGTGGTAGGCCTGGCAAGTTGCTTTGGTTGCCAATTGCAGATCACCAATCAGGAGCACTACCTTACCGATGTGCTCGGACGTTTCGATCTGAAGTACTGGCAGCTCACGTCTTCAGAGCAAATGCCCAAAGACTTCTCGATCGCGATCATCGAAGGGGCGGTTACTACCGCTGAAGCGCTCGAGCAGGTTAAGGCTTTGCGTGAGAAGGCCGATACGATCATAACGATCGGAGCGTGTGCGAATACAGGAGGCATTCCAGGTATAGCTGCAGATGATCTCGATCAGCGCATCGAAGAGGTCTACGATACGCTGCCTGAAGCATGCGGTAACCTCATCACACCACGTGCGGTGAAAGACGTCATCGATGTTGATTTCGAGGTACCCAGCTGCCCGATCGATTTCTATGAGTTCGCACAGGTTTTGAGCGCAGCATTGCTCGGTTCAAATCGCGCCCGTCGCTCGACCACTATGTGTGCTGAATGCAAGCGCCAGGAAAACCCGTGCTTCTACCCACAAGGCGAGATCTGCCTTGGTCTGGTGACCAGGGGTGGATGTATGGCGCGTTGTCCTTCGCTCGGTCGTCCGTGTATGGGGTGTCGTGGTTTGTCGCCTAAAGCGAACCTGGATTCTGCGCGCGATGCTCTTCAGTGCTACGGTCTTTCCTCTGAAGAATTCGAACGCAAGCTTGCTATCTTCAATCAGACTAACGCGATGCTCTCTGCGCAAAGCGAGGAATTACATGACTAGATCACAACTCAACATCGACCATATTGCTCGCATCGAGGGGCATGGCAATGTCCATGTTGTCATTCAGGACGATACGGTCAAAACCGTCGAGATGAATATCGTTGAGCCGGCACGTCTCTTTGAGAGCATGGTGCGCGGTCAAAGCTATAAGGACTGCTCGTATATCGCCTCACGCATCTGCGGTATCTGTTCTCCCAGCCATTGTGTGACCGATCTCAAAGCGGTCGAAGACGCCTTCGATATTGAGGTAAGTCCGCGTACGAAGCTCATCCGTGAGCTGTTGGTATATGGTTCGTATCTGCAAAATCATGCTTCGCATCTCTTTGTATTCGTTGTGCCTGATTTTATTGGAGAGCCAAGCGTGTTCCCGCTTGCACAAAGCGATCCTGAGCTATTCGCTCAAGCACTCGAACTCAAACGCCTTGGGAACGATCTTTGCACGCAGGTCGGAGGACGCTCGATCCATCCCATCACGGCGGTGGTGGGTGGCTTCACGCACGAGATCTCTCCTGACGAGTATCTTGCGCTCGCTGATCGCATGGAGGCCATGATCCCCTTCGCGAAGCGAACGGTCGATCTCTTCTCGTCATTTCGTATCACAGAGATCCATACTGCATCAGAGCTGCTTGCCATGGTCGAAGAGGACTATTACCCCGTGCAATCATCCGATAAGCTCGAGTTGCTCGATGAAGGAATTATCTTCGATGCGCATGATTTCGAGGACTATCTGGAAGAATATGAGGTTTCGCATTCGGGAGCGCTGTTCACGCGCGCGAAGAAGACTGGAAAACCAGTTTTTACCTCTGCTCTCTCACGTTTGAACGCATCATGGGACCACCTTTCTCAGGAGGCTAAGATCGCCTCGGCAAAGGCAGGATTGCGTCCTGAAGAGAAGAACCCAATGAAGAATAATCTTGCGCAAGCGATCGAGATTCTCGATGCGCTCATCCGCTGCTCAAATATTTGTCGTGACTTGGCGAGAGGTGAAGGAGATTCTAAACCTTGCACCATCACACCAAAGGCTGGTGTTGGTGTTGGCATGACCGAGGCACCGCGCGGCGTGGTCTTTCATAAGCTCGAGTTTGATGATGCAGGACGCGTGTTGCATGCTTCCATCATCACGCCAACCTCGCAAAATCTCGCATCACTTGAAGCCGATACGCGCCACCTTGTCGAAGTTCTGGTCGATTCGGGTCTGGGGGAGGACTACATTCGTTCCGAGATCGCTAAACTCGTACGTGCTTACGATCCATGTCTTTCCTGTAGCGTCCACTAACCTCCGCTCATGGTGTGGATTTCTTTTATGAATGCGGTGCCTATGTTAGAATCGTTAACTGCACGAAAATGACCGTGAGGAACTTGCATGTCCTTTTTTGATTTTATTCAGAATGCTTCGTCGTCGAGTTCGTACGACATGGCGATCGATCTTGGCACTGCTAATACCTTGGTGGGTATCAGCGGTCAGGGTGTCGTCATCAATGAGCCTTCCGTTGTTGCGATCGAGCGAAGCACGCATCGCGTTTTGGCGGTCGGCCATGAAGCGAAGAACATGATCAACCATACGCCCGATACGTTTTCAGCCGAGCATCCTCTCCACGATGGCGTTGTTTCCGACTACGACATCACGGAAGCTATGATCTCGGCCTTCATCAACAAAGCAGCACCTCGTCGCTATCCCTGGCAGCCAAAGCCTCGCATTGTCGTTTGCATTCCCTGTGGTGCAACGTCGGTCGAAAAGCGCGCGGTATTCGAGGCTACCATTCAGGCAGGCGCCCGTCAGGCATATCTCATCGAAGAGCCTATGGCTGCTGCGATGGGTGCCGATCTGCCTGTTACTGAACCCACCGGTTCGATGGTCGTCGATATCGGTGGTGGCACGACCGAGGTTGCAGTCATCTCGTTGGGTGGCATCGTCACCTCATCATCGCTTCGTTTGGCAGGTAATCGTCTTGACGAAGCGATCGCGATGCATTTGCGCGATCTTCTTGGTATCAAGATCGGTGAACGTACGGCAGAGGTCATCAAGATCAAGATCGGTTCCATCTTGCCTTTCGAAGATGGTCGTGAGCGCGACATGATCATTTCTGGTCAAGACGTGCTGACCGAGCAGCCAAAAGAGGTCACCATCCAATCAGAAGACGTGCGCGAAGCGCTTCAAGAGCCTATTGACGAGATGGTCGTCCACATCAAAGAAACCTTCAAGAAGACCAATCCCGACCTTGCGTCGGACATCATATCGAATGGCATTTTGCTCACCGGTGGTGGCGGTCTGCTCTCGGGTCTCGATCGTTATCTTACGAACAAGCTCGAGATTCCTGTTTGGACCAGTGAAACAGCTCTTACCAATGTGGTTACGGGTTGTTTGAAGGTTCTTGAAACCCCGGCAGCTCTCAAGCAGATATTGATGCGTTCGAAATAGGAGTTCATCTCATACATGGCCCTGAAGCTCAAAGACAATCCGTTCCAGTTCGGTGGCCATCTTGGAGGAAGAACACTTCTGATCGTTCTCCTTGTGGTCTCACTTATTCTGTTCGTAGCGTATGCGCGTGAGGGCAACGAAGGCCCGCTCCATTCGCTGCAGAACACCACTTCTGGTATGGTCACCCCGCTTACAGCGGTGGGTACGACCGTGGGGTCGCTTGCGGTCTCAGGCACGATGTCGGTCGAAGATCTGACCGCGTCGGATGCAGCTTACAATCAGCTTAAAGAGAATAACCAGCGTCTTTCGCAGATGGTTGTTGAACTAGAGGAATACCGTCAAGAAGCAGCACGGCTCGAATCGCTCATCGGTCTTGCCGATGCATACGGCTTCACCTCTATCGCTGCACGTGTGGTAGGGTATTCCACTGATTCATACAATCGAAGCATCACGCTCGATGCAGGTAGCGCTTCAGGCATCAAACCAGGCATGCCGGTCATGGGCGCAACTGGTGTTATCGGGCAGGTGGTTTCGACTACACCTGCGACGTGCAACGTTCGTTTGCTTACTGATCCGCAAAGCGGTGTTTCGGTTCTTGTTCAATCGTCGCGCGCTGAAGGCATCGTGCGAGGTTCGGTCGAAGGCACCCTCTATCTCGAGGGTATCGATGACACTGTCGAGCTTTCCGAGGGTGATGTAGTCATTACCTCCGGTCTCGGTGGCGGCTATTATCGTGGCCTTGTGGTTGGCATGATCACGAAGATAGAACAGCGCCCTGGCAGTCTTTCGCGAACGATCGTGGTCACGCCAAACGCTACCTTCTCGAACATCTCTGAAGCACTTGTTGTCATCAGTATGGGAGATGCGAATGCTGCCGATAATGAAGAGCTTTCGCGTAAGGTAGATCCTGCTCGTCTTTCAGGTCAAGATTCGAATGGCGATGAAGGAGGGGAGCAGTGATGCGCACAAAGCTCGTTCCTTTGGTCTCAGCCGCGATCATCGTGCTCTTGCAGATCGTCATCGCGCCGCTTATCGCAATTTATTCGGTCGTGCCGAACTTCATCGTGGCGTTCGTGTTGGTGCTCTCTATCGTGCGTAGAGAAGATACGACCTACCTGTATGCGTTCGTTCTCGGTCTTATCTCTGATCTTCTGAGCACGGTACCATTCGGATTGACCCCGCTTTTGCTCTTGTTGATCTCTTTTGTCTTCTCGCGTGTTTTCGAGGTGCTCGATAAATCGAGCTTTGCTATGGTCCTTGCATCATGTGCGGTGGCGTTGTTGTTCTATCAGATCGTTGTGGTTATCGTGCAGATCATACTTGGCTATCCTGCAGGATTCTTCGAACTGTTGGTGGCACGTGCTCTTCCCGGGACTGTTTTCGATCTCATCATCTGTGCGATCCTCTACTTCGTCGCACGCAAGTTCCCTGACGAACCAAGTGGCAATGAGGCGTGGACGGTGGATCGTTCTCAGCGTTTTCGCTAAGAGGGGCACATCATGCTAGCCACTATCGCTGTTGTCGTCATATCGCTTGTCATCATTGCTTTTATCCTGATCGCTCTTTTCAGGTGGCGCTCAGGTACGTCTCATGTTCGTACACGCAACAAGATGGGTGTACGTTCCATTTCCTCAGTCGGTATTTCAGCTGAAACACCGAAGGTCGATGGTGCGAGCGTCGGCTCGTCGGCTCCTTATTCGGCAACAGCAACGACCACGCCAGGATCAGCAAGCGGACAGCGCAATCGTTTCCTTGCGGTAGGAATCGTGGTCGCAGGTGTCTTCAGTGCGCTTGCAGTGAAGCTCTTCGGGTTGCAGGTACTCAGTGCTGCTAGTTACCAGAAAGAGGCTGAATCGAATCTCTACACGACGGTCACAACCCCTGCACCGCGCGGTGTGATCTATGATCGCGATGGCGTGCCGCTGGTTACCAATCGTCAAGTGCTCACCGTGCTTGCTGATGCCGATGTTGCAACGAATTCAAACGTTATCTTGCGACTCTCAGCGCTCCTGGGCATTCCTTATGATGTTGTGCGTGCGCGTATTCTCGATTCATCAAGCGGCGCACAATCTCAGCGTGTCGTTGCAAAAGATATACGCCTGCGTGATGCGGCGTTCATCAGCGAGCACCAAGACGCATTTCCTGGTGTTACGACACAGATTCGAAGCGATCGCATCTATCCTTATGGTGCACTTGCTGCGCATATTCTGGGCTATACGGGCACCTCTTCAGAGGACGATTTGAAAAACGTCTCCGAAGGACGCGACATTGAAATGGGCGATACGGTCGGTAAGTCCGGTATCGAACAGTCCTATGACGATGTGCTTGCGGGTGACCATGGACAGCGTACGCTCATCACTGATGCTTCAGGCGAAGTGCAGCAAGTCGTGAGCGAATCTGATCCCACTAAAGGCAATGATATCTATCTCACGATCGCTGCTCCCGTGCAGTACGTTGCTGATACTGCATTGCGCGAGCTGGTCCAGGGGGGAACAGGCACAGCTGCTTCGCTTGTGGTCGTGGATGTGAAGACTGGCGGCATACTCGCTATGTCGAATTATCCTACGTATGAACCCGAGCATTTCATCGGCGGTATCTCGCAGGATGTGTGGGATGCCTATCAGACCGAAGAATCACACTATCCGCTTATGAATCGCGCCATTGCGGGCACGTATCCGGCGGCATCATGCTTCAAGGCCTTCACGGGTTTGGCGGGGCTTACTTATGGCTTCGCCGATGCAACAAAGGTGTGGGATTGTACGGGTACATGGACGGGCTTCGGCGAAGAATATCCTCAGAAATGCTGGGAGCATGACGGACATGGTTGGCTTTCGTTTCGTGAAGGCATCGTTGTTTCTTGCGACGTCGTCTTCTACGAGATCGCTCGTGATTTTTACAACGCACGTGCTTCGATCGGCGACGAGGCCATGCAAGATTTCATCAAAGAGTTTGGCTACTCAGCACTCACTGATATCGATCTTGCAGGTGAGGCTCAAGGTCGCATTCCGACTCCCGAATGGAAGCAAGAATACTTCCGCGATGTTCCCACTGAAGCCCAGTGGCTTCCAGGTGATATTTCAAACATGGTCATCGGCCAGGGTTATGTGCTTGTTACACCATTGCAGGTTGCGCGAGGTTATGCTGCAGTTGCAACGGGCAAGCTCTTGCAGCCGCATTTGCTGAAAGAGGTGCGTAATTCTGCAGGAGAAGTGGTGGTTGAAGCGCCAGTCGTCGAAGCTGCAACGCCCGATGTGAGCGAAGCGAACTATCAGATCGTGCGAGATGCGCTTCGTGGCGTGGCAACAGAAATTCGCGATGTTTCAGCAGATTTCGCTTCGTATGATTTTACGTTCGCAGCAAAGACCGGTACGGCAGAGGTTGCAGGTAAACAAGACTTCGCATGGTTTTCTTGCTATGCACCTTATGAGGAGCCGCGATTTGCGCTCTCGCTCTGTATTGAAGAGGGCGGTTCGGGTGGATCGGTCGCATCGCCAGTAGCTGCACGAGTGATGAAAGCTGCGATGGACTACTCGAATGGTGCAGATCTGAAGTACGAGAAGATAACCGTGAGCGAACCGCAAAAGGCAAGCTCGTCGGGAGGTGATTCGAATGGCTGAGATGATGGAGATCAATTCTGTTCAGCCGCGCGATCCTGATCTTGCGAAGGCCTACAAGACTCGTCGTTTCAAATATTTCAATCTTCCCTTCGTTGCTTGTTTTGCAGCGCTGGTCATCTATGGTCTGATTGTTCAATTCTCGGCTACTGCGACAAACTCCGATTTTAATTTCACGACTCAGTTGCTCGGTGTGGTCATCGGCATCGTTTTATTCATTCTGGTGAGTCGTTTCGATTATCGGGCCCTCTCAGGCTTCACAACGTTCTTCGTCATCATCAATATTGTGCTGCTTCTCTCTCCACACCTTCCTTTCATCGGTAGAGAAGTGAACGGTGCGAATTCGTGGATCCGCATTGGTGGTTTTAGTATGCAGCCAGGTGAATTTGCCAAGATCACCGTTGTGCTGCTCGCAGCGAGTATCATGTCTCGCTATGGTGGGCGCCTTGATGATCTGCGCGAATACCTCAAAGCGCTCGGAATCCTTTTCATTCCCTTCTTGTGCGTGCTCACGCAGCCTGACCTTGGCACGGGTCTCGTTTACCTTTGCATCGCAGCCTTTGCGCTTATCATCGGGGGAGCGAACTGGCGTTTCCTTGTGGGTACTGCTGCAGTCTTAGTAGTGCTCGTGCTCGGCATCTTCATGCTCGATCCAATACTTGATGGGCTAGTGGGAAGTGATGTGCTGCTCAAGGACTATCAGCGCTCACGCTTGCTCGTGTTCATGGATTCGAGCTACGACCTTTCAGGTGATGGTTACAACTTGCAGCAAGCGAAGATCGCGATCGGATCTGGTGGATTCTTCGGCAAGGGCTTCATGCAGGCGACGCAGTCATCGCTTGGCTTCTTGCCTGAAGCGCCCACGGACTTCGTTTTCTGCGTACTTGCAGAAGAGTTCGGTTTCTTTGGCGCGCTTGTGCTGCTTGCTCTTTATCTGGGCCTCATCATTACGAGCATTCGTGTTGGGCGAAATGCCCCTGATCTGTTCGGTACGATCATCGTGGTGTGCGTTGTGGGTATGTGGGTCTTCCAGATCCTTGAGAATATCGGCATGGATGTTGGGCTCATGCCTATCACAGGCATTCCGTTACCATTTATCAGCTACGGTTCGTCTTTCATGTTGGTAAACTTTGTGATGTTGGGACTTATCAACTCCATTTGGGCGCATACTGATAAGACACCGCAATAAAGATCAACCTGCTCTGAAGGGGAAAGCATGATAGATCTTAAATCCATTGACATCAAATCCTTGATCACTGAAGCGCTCGATATTGAGAAAGCGCGCAAGACTGTCGTGTCGGTGCAGGTGCTGCTCGACGAGACCGCATCACCCGAGTTTCAGGTGTTCGTCCGTTCAGGCTTCAGCTCGTCTTCGGTGAACTCACGTTTGACCGTGGGCTACTATCCTTCACAGGAGATCGCGGTAGAGAAGGACACCGACTTGGTGGTCATCGCCGCTGGTCAGACAGATGATACCGGCCGTATCGCTGCGACCATTCGTGATGCAGGGGTCCCTGTTCTCGTTATTGCCGAACATGGGAACAAGGTTATGCAAAGCGCAGAGGCTGCAGGATTCCCCCTGCCTTCTGATGCGCTCATCTCTTTGCCAGCGGGTCAGCCGCTCAATGAAGATATCAAAGGATCGCTTGCTGATACGATCGGTTCATGGATCATTGCACACGATCATGGTAAGCGTCTGGCATTCTCGCTCGCGTATCCGTTTGTCCGTCGTCCGCTCGCAAAAGACGCGATCCAAATGACCGCAGCACAGAATGCAGGTATTGGAGTACTGGTATTCATTCCCGGTGCGGATATGCCTGTTATGACGCTCAATCAGATCAAGATGGTGCTTCAGATCGCAGCAGCCTATGGCGAGCCGCTCGATAAGGATCGTCTAAAAGAGATTATTCCAACGCTTGCAGCAGCATTCTTGTGCCGTGGCGTTACGCGTAAGCTTGTTGGGCTTGTTCCTGCGGTCGGGTTCATCATCAAAGGCGGCATGGGCTATTTAGGAACCGTTGCGATCGGGGAAGCGATGCTCACGTACTTCGAGCAGGGCGGTAATATCTCAGGCCTTGCAGGGGTTGTTTCTCAGGCGAGTGGAGCTGCGGCGGATACGGCTATGAAGATCCGCAATCAGCGCGCGTATCAAGTAGCAAGCGATGCAGCATCGCCTATTGTCCGCAAGGCGGCTAGTAAGGCGGTCGGAGTTGTGGGATCGGTTGCTCAGAATGCAGCGCGAGGCACGATGAACTACTACAAGGGCAAACGTGCAAAGAAGCGTTCCTAGAGGCTTGTTCTAATCTCTGCCCGTGGTCAGAATTTTTGACGATTGTGGCTTGTATTGGCTGCTTTTATGTTTATAATAGTCAACGCTGACAACGCAAGGGGTGTTAGCTCAGTTGGTTAGAGCGCTGGCCTGTCACGCCAGAGGTCGCGGGTTCGAGTCCCGTACATCCCGCCAGTTTTGACATTAGATCAGGAGCTTTTTCGCTCCTGATTTTTTTTGTTTACGGGGCTAGTTATTGTTCAATGAACGTGCGTACCTGCTTGAGAGCTTTAAGAGTAAGATGCTTGAATGCTCTTTGTTCTTCTTCGTTGAATGTCTTGCAGTAAAGATCGATCAGCTGGCCGAATACCTCTTCGATGACCGGCATGATGGCTTCACCTTTTTTCGTGAGGAATAGTCGATGAACCCTTTTGTCCAGTTCGTCTTGTTCACGTTTTACCAGTCCTTTTTCGCAGAGTTTTTTCGTTGTTCGCACGATGGCTGCTTGGCTTACGAAGAGCTCTTTGCTCAGATCTTGTTGCGTTATTCCTTCATGAAGCGAAAGAGCGAGCAAATAGTCAGCGTCACTCATATCGATCCCGCGTTCCTGAAGAAGTGTGCGGAGAATGGTCATATTGCTGCGGTAGAGTGCCGCGATCGCACGAGAAGGGTTATAGGGCGAGAGTAGTATCTCATCCTCGCTGGGCAGTTTGTTCTTGTCTTCGGGATTGCAAAGCATCGTTAAGTAGCGCTCTTTCGTTTTGGCTTCTTCAAATCATCTTGTCTTATCATCAGCTTCATTGTATCCTATCAATATAGATACTTAACATGTTAAGTAATAGAAAGGGTAGATATGTCTAAAGAAGCAGTAATAGAAGTTTTGAAGAACTCGAATCTTATTTCGCTCGCAAGCATTGATGGGGATGCGCCTGCAATCCGCATTATTGATGTGGCCTATGATGAAGAAGCTGGTACCTATTTGTTTGCCGCTCACGCGCGCTCGGCCAAGAATGCCCAATTTGAAGCAAACGCCAATGTTGCTTTCACGACTATTCCCAAGGGACCAGGTGCGGTAGTTCGTACAAATAAGGCACGAATCGCCAAGAGCAGCAAAACGGTTGATGACATCAAAGATGCGCTCATTGCCAAGCGTCCGACTGCTGAAATGATGCTCCAGGCTTTTGGCGATAATGCGGTGGTCTACGAAATCTCCTTCGATACTGTTAAGCTCTATGAGCATGGTAAGGATGAAGATATTGAATTGTAGATAGCTTTTCAGGAATGTGTAATTCTGGGGCGGATCGATATGACTATGAATCAAAAACAAGCTGCGCAAGAGCTCACTGAGTGTCGTTGCGTAGAAGAAGATCAAGACAGCCTAAGCGAGCTGTTCTCTGGAATGGCAAAGTGTACCCGTATCCTTGAAGGCATCCCTGAAGATGCAACTTTAGAGCAGTTCAAAGAAGCTTTCGATGAAGCTCGAAAGATCGACCCTCGCTCGCCGTATTTCTATATCAGGGAGTACAAGGAGAGGTTTACTCCTGAAATGATCGCATATGCGCAGAGTTTTTTTAAGCGCGAGATTTGAAACAACGTTGAACTAGGCGTGTAGTCGCACGAGGACCTCACCAAATCAACCTTTGTGTTCCTCGCGAGGAATAGTTCTCTTATTGCCCTATTGGTGTAACCTAGAGAGATTGCGAATCGTTTGATAGGGAAGGGCTTGCGTGCTAAGGATGCTTGGGCGATATCTCAAGCCATTCGGGTGGCTGGTGCTAGGGGCGTGTGCGTTCACGTTCTTGCAGGTTTTTGCCGAATTGCAGCTTCCTGACATCATGGCGAGCATCGTCGATACGGGCATCTACAATAAGGATCTGACCTATGTGCTCATTCGCGGCGCAGAGATGCTGGCGTGGGCGATCGGATCGGTCGTGTGCGTGGTTTTCGCGGCGCTTTGCGCATCCCGCGCGGCGATGGGTTTTGGGCGTGATGTGCGCGCAGCTATCTTCTCGCAGGTTCAGCGCTATTCGCTTGCTGAATTCGAGCAGTTCGGTGCCTCCACGCTCATCACGCGCAATACCAACGATGTGCAGCAGGTCGAACGCTTTTTACAGATGCTCATGACCATGGCAGTCATGACGCCTGTCATGTTCATCGGTGCGGTGGTAATGGCATTTCTCACCAATGCCGAAATGGCGATGCTTGTATTTGTGTCCATTCCTGTCATCATCGTGGCAGTGGGTGCATTCTTGTTCTTTGGCATGCCGCTTTTGCGTTCGCTCCAAAGTCGCATCGATGCGGTCAATCGCGTGATGCGTGAAGAGCTCCAAGGCGTGCGTGTCATTCGCGCATACAACAAAGAAGACTTCGAGCGCGACCGTTTCGGCAAAGTGAACCGCGACTTGGCGGATACCTATATCAAGGTTGGCCGCTTGATCGGTGCACTCATGCCGCTTTTGTTCCTTATCATGGATGGCACTATTGTCGCACTCTATTATTTTGGTGCTACACAGGTCGATGCGGGTACGCTTTCCGCTGGCGAGATCATGGCGCTCGTGCAGTACATCACGCTCATCCTTATGTCGCTGATGATGACCTCGATGGTTTTCGCGCTTCTGCCGCGTACGCTCGCGGCGATGGAGCGCATCAATGCGGTACTCTCGACATCGTCGAGCATCGACGACAAGGGCGAGACGAAACTGGAAAAGACTCGTTTTGATAAAGAAGTTCCCATTCTGCAGATGCTTCAGGTGAGCTTTCGATATCCTGAGTCTAAGAAGGACACACTCAAAAACCTAACCTTTGAGCTGAAACCGAACACGACCACCGCGCTCATTGGCCCAACGGGTTCGGGCAAGTCAAGCCTTATCAATCTGATCATGCGTCATTATGATGCGAGCGACGGTTCGATCTATTTTGACGGCGTTGCGATTAAAGACATTCCGCTTGAAGTATTGCGCAGTCATATCTCCTATACGCCACAAAAGTCGTTCTTATTTACAGGAAGCGTTGCCGAAAATCTTCGCTTCAGCAATCCCGGTGCGAGCGACGATGAGCTGTGGCAGGTGCTTTCGATCGCGCGGGCAACTGAGTTCATCACGCCTGAAGCGGGTGGTCTCGATCTCGAGATCGCGCAGGGTGGCACTAATCTTTCAGGTGGTCAGCGCCAGCGTGTGGCCATCGCGCGCGGCCTGCTGCGACCGGCAGACCTCTATATTTTCGACGATTCATTTTCTGCACTTGATTTCAAGACTGACTCGCAGGTGCGTCGAGGGATCGAGCGTTACCTGAGTGATCAAAGCGTACTGATGATCACTCAGCGTGTGAGCGTAGCACTCGGCGCCGATCAAGTGATCCTGCTCAACGAATCGGGCGAGATCGAGGCGAGGGGCACGCACGCTGAGCTCTTCATGTCGTGTTCGACCTACCGTGAACTTGCGCTCTCTCAGCTCTCTGAAGAAGAGCTTGGTGTAGGCGCTCAGGCTCTGTTTGAGCTGCAGGATCAAGAGCTCAACTCGCAGACAAACACCTCCGAAGGAGGTGAGTAGTATGCCGCCTCATGGACCACGTGGGCCACAGGGAGCTCCAAAAGAGAAACCGAAGAACGCACGTGCAACGCTGCGGCGCTTGGTGGCGCGGTTGAAGCCATCGATCCCGCTGCTCGTTATCGTTGTCATCTTCACGATCGCAGGAACACTGTGCAATACGGTCTCTCCGCTCATTTTGGGCCAAGCGACAACGGAGGTCTACCAGGCTTTCGAGCGTGTGATGGCGCACGCTGGAGGATTGGATTTCATTGCTTTCAATCGTATCCTGCTTATCTTGATCTTGTTGTATGTTGCATATTCGGCATGTCAGTTCATTTGCCAATTCATAATGGCAAAGGTGACCCAAGAAGTGATCTATGGCTTGCGTCGCGATATGCGCGATAAGCTCGATCGTGTCCCTCTTTCTTATTACGACAAGCGTGCAAAAGGCGAGATCCTCTCGCGCGTCACCAATGATGTCGATCTTATCTCCTCGACGCTGCAGGAAACGCTCGTGCAGATAATTTCAGCAGTGGTTACGCTCATTTCCGTGGTCATATTCATGTTCTCTATCTCATGGATCTTGGCGCTTGTGGCATTTGCGACCTTGCCGTTGTCGCTCATTTGTACAGTGGGAATCGCCTCGCGCTCTCAGAAATATTTCAAGTATCAGCAGAAGGCTCTTGGCAACTTGAATGCGCACATCGAGGAGATGTATAGCGGTTACACCGAGGTGAAGTCGTTCACGCGTGAAGACCATGCGATCGAGGTGTTCAATGAACGCAATAAAGCTTACTTCACTCAAGCATGGAAGGCACAGTTTCTCTCGGGCGTCATTCGTCCCGTGATGGCATTCATCGGCAATCTGGGTTATGTGCTCGTGTGCATTATCGGTGCGGTGCTCTACATAACAGGCGGTGTCGCTACGGTTGGTGAGATTCAGGCATTCGTTCAGTATATGCGCCAGTTCACGATGCCTATCACTCAGATCGCGTCCATTGCGAACACTATTCAGGCAACGCTCGCCGCAGCTGAGCGTGTCTTCGAATTGCTCGATGCTGAAGAGATGACCGAACCTGATCCTGCTCATGTGCAGCTCATCCCAAAACCATGCGAGGGCGCGGTTGCTTTTGAGCACGTAAGTTTCGCTTACGATCCTGAAAAACCTGTCATCAAGGATTTTTCGCTCGACGTTGAGCCAGGACAGATGGTGGCTATCGTTGGCCCGACAGGCGCAGGTAAGACAACGCTTGTGAATCTGCTGATGCGCTTTTACGATATCGAGCGCGGTACTATCACGATCGATGGGGTGAATACGGCGCTTGATACGCGTCATGACGTGCGCAGTAATTTCGGTATGGTGCTTCAAGATGCATGGCTTTTCTCGGGTACGATCCGCGAAAACATTGCCTATGGTGCAAATCTTGATCCGAGTTTCATTACCGACGCCGAAACCGGTAAGCCCAAAGAGAAATACATCCGTCTGGCAGCCAAGCTTGCGCAAGCGGATCACTTCATCGAGCGTCTGCCTGATGGCTACGACACGCAGGTAAAAGAGGATGGTTCGAATCTTTCACAAGGTCAGCGTCAGCTGCTCACCATTGCGCGTGCGCTGCTCTCGAATCCTTCCATCATCGTGCTCGACGAGGCTACGTCCTCGATCGATACGCATACTGAATCGCTCGTTCAAAAGGCCATGCGAGAGTCGCTCGAAGGCCGAACGAGCTTCGTCATCGCTCATCGATTGAGCACCATTCGCCAAGCGGATATAATTCTTGTTATTCGAGACGGGGATATTGTCGAGAAGGGGACTCATGAGGAGCTGCTCGCTCTGGATGGGTTCTATGCTGAATTACACAATTCCCAGTTTGTTGACTGTATCGATGAAAGCGACTAGATCCGTACTATGGATTCAATACAACGTAACAGCGAAAGCGACGGGTCGGCAAAAGAGCCGGTCGAGATCGCGGTCTTTGACTTCGACGGTACCTGCATAAGCGCCAACTCGCCTGTTCTTTTGGTGAAGTATCTGCTTCGGACAGGCAAGCTCAAGCCAAGTGCATTTCTTCGTATCGTGCTGTGGGGTATCGCGTATAAACTGCACCTTCCTCAGAACGAAGCTTGGGTCAGAAGTTTGGTATTCTCGTCGTTTGAGGGCATGAACAAAGAAGATGCAGATGAAGAAATGTATCGTTTCTACGATGGCTGGGTCGTTCCGCGAATTCGCCCTAAAGCGCTTGAGACGATGCGCGAGCACATCGCTTGCGGTCGTGAGATTTGGATCGTTTCTGCAACATTCGACCCCATTATTGTGCGCGCACATCACGATCTGCCCTACGACCATCATGTTGCAACGGATATGCGCATCGACGAAGATGGAAGATATACGCGTGAAGTGGCAGGGCGTCCGGTCGAGGGCGCAGAAAAGCTCCGCCAGATCGAAGAGCACGCCAATGAAGTGCATGGAGTGGGCAATTGGCGGCTCGCATATGCCTATGGCGATCACTATTCTGATTCACCGCTTCTTGCTGCTGCTCAGCATCCTTTTGCGGTCACTCCAGGGCCAACGCTTCAACGTTTAGCAGAAAAAGAAGGCTGGGGGATCCTCGATTGGAAGTAGGAGCGCAGCCCTCTTCCACGAATGTTCAACACATCCGTGATTTGCATGTTTCTTGTAATAACGTATGGGATAATTGAATAACTGTTACTCCTTTAGTAGCATTGGTTAACTAAACCATTCGTCGTTATAAAGGGGCGCTCACACGACTTCGGCGCCTTCTGTGCTTATAAGGAAAGTGAACGAAGATGAACGAGGATACTAACTTCGGCAACGTTCCGTCTCATGGTCAAGATTTCAGTGATTCGCACGATTATTTGAAGCGTGCTGCATATGCGGTCGAGTCGGGCGATCGTTTGCTCGGCATCCATCTCTATCTTGCTGCGTTCGAGCAATCCATGCTCGAAAATATCGTTCCGAGCGATGAGACGCTCGGTGGCATGCGCAAGGCGTGGGATCTTGCGGTGGCTGCTCGTCAGCATTCTCTTGCAGAGTATATCTTCGAGAAGCTCAAGCCCTATGTAAGCCCTGATGAACTTGCGCATAAGGCAGACGAATTGCAAGATATTGCGCTCGATCGTTTGGAGGAGTTCGGCTTCTCGCGCGAAGCGATCGAGGATATGGCCGAACTTATCAACGAAGATCTGATGGGGCTGTCCCCAAGCTTGTTCTGTCGTTATGAAGAAGACGCACTCTCATCTCCGTTCTCACTCATGAATTTCGCATCAAGCGCAGAAGATGATCAGTTCGATCCTTCAACGGCTGAGTACGAAGAAGAGTTCGAGAGTCCTGAAGCCGAAGCGCGAGCAAAAGGTCTTGATAAGACTGAAGGACCTTCTTCGCCTGATCAAGATATCGAGGCGATCAAAGAAGCACTTGAGCCACTTGAGCTTCCCGCTTTTCCTCTTCCGAAGCTCAAAGGCGCTAAGATCGCGCACATCGACTTGAGCGATGCCAAGAAGAAGAAAAAGAAGAAGGCTGAACCGCCATTCGACTATTCCACCATCCGTGGTTTTTCAGGCGCCATCAAGAAGATGGGCCAACTCGGCGTCGGCAGGATGCGCGACCCGCAGTTCAAAGAATTCGTGAAGATGCTCAATTCTCGTCATGGCGTTTCCCGCATACCGCAGCTTGGTACGCTTGTGTTCAGCAGCCAAGCGCGCGAAGACGCGAATTACTTCATGGTTGCTACGGTTGGCGAGATGGGAGTTCCAGCAGTGCGTATGCGCATGGATCACAACATGCAAGGGCAGACAGTCCTGTGTGTCATGGCATCGCCTGATGCGGTGATGAACCAAGGGGGCTTGAATCGCTTTGGATTCGAGGGACCTGCAGCGCTCATCTTGGAGGATCTGGATCTTTGGGATCTTCCCTGGCTTGATATGGGCGGATCCGATCTTCCTGATCTTTTGCAAATGCAGATCTCGCGTGGTGCACGTGAGGCTATGGCGTTCATTCAGTCGGCTTTGGAAAACCCTGATGTCACCGTATTGGTATCTGCCTCAAATCTTGATGCGCTCGACGCACTGTTCGCTCCTATGCTTGGCCCTTATCGCGTTATCGACCTTGACTATCCCACTGATGAGGAACGCAAGGAAATCTGGCGTCGCGCTCAAAGCGAGCATCCTTCTATGCGAGGGCTCGATGTGCTGCAGCTGGTTGCTTTTTCGAAGGGTATGTCGCGCTTCGAGTTGTATGCGGTCATCACTGAATCGGTGGAAGAGGCCTATCGCCGTAGTATCGCGAAGAATTGCTTTTGTGCAGTGCGAAGCGATGATGTATTGATGCGCCTCGCGAACTTCCATGATCTCGATTCGAAAGAATACAAGGATATCGAAGAGGTGATCATGGATCGTTTCCATCGCTCCCTTGGCCGTGTTGACGACCTATTGAAAGAAGACTGATGGATATCACCCGCCGTTGTGACTATGCTTGCAGGATCTTGCGCTCGGCTTATGAGTGCGGGCAGTCCTATATCTCGATTGCCGATGTGGCAGAGAAGGAAAGCGTGCCGTATTCGTTTGCGCGGAGCATTCAGCACGATTTGGTGAAGGCGGGCTATCTGAAGACTATTCGCGGTGTTCGCGGCGGCCTGACGCTCGATTGCGACCCTCGCGAGGTCACGCTCCAAGAGGTTATAGAGGCATTGCAGGGGCCGATCGGCATGTCGCCTTGTTCGGTTGATTGTTCCTATTGCGATCGCTCATCTGGTTGCGAGTTTAATTCAGTCTGGTGCGCTGCTGATGTTCTTGTCGCGCAACTCTTCTCAGCTATCACGCTAGCCGATCTCTTTGATAAAGGAGCCGATCATCCCGAGGTGAGTCGGATCCTGAATTCGAAGTGCTCGTGAGCTTCCCTGAATCGCTGCTATCGCAAAGCTTCTGGGCGAGAACCATGGATAAGATATTCACTCCCGAACAGCTCGATGTTTTCATTCGCACGGTATGGCGCGAAGGGGAAGACCATCATCGTGAACTGCCGTGGCGCTATATCGACGATCCTTATGCGGTGCTCGTCTCTGAGATCATGTTGCAGCAGACACAGGTTTCGCGTGTTGAGAAGCACTGGCGAGGTTTTTTGGAGCTTTTTCCTACGCTTGATGCGCTGGCATCCGCTGATGTCTCATTAGTGTTGGAGATGTGGCAGGGGCTTGGCTACAATCGTCGCGCGCTCGCGCTCAAGCGAACGGCAGAATGGTGCGCTGAGCACTATGAAGGCATGCTGCCCGATGATTATCAGGGTCTGCTTGCACTTCCTGGAATTGGACCTGCCACTGCAGGCGGAGTGATGGCCTTTGCCTTCCAAAAGCCCACGCTTTATCTTGAAACGAATGTGCGTACGGTGTTTTTGCATGAGCTCTTCCCTGGCGAAGAAGGGGTGAGTGACAAGCAGCTCGAGCCACTTGTGCTCGAGACCTGCAGCAAGGAAGATCCGCGTGGGTGGTATTATGCGCTGCTCGATTACGGTGCTCATCTTAAGTCGATTACGCCCAATCCTTCGCGAAGATCGAAGCACTACACCAAACAATCTGCTTTCGAAGGATCGAAGCGCCAAAAACGTGCCGAACTAGTACGCATCGTGCTTGCAGCTCCGGGTATCACGTTTGATGAGGCTAAACGTGAACTCGACAAGTTTGAAGCGAAGCGGGGTAGAGGAAGCGTTGAGCGCGCGCTTTTCGAAGAGTTGATCTCGAGTCTTTCTGCAGAAGGGTTCTTCTCCTTCGATGAAGATTCCCGAACTCTTCGATCCTAAACGCCACCACCAACGAGCGGGGATGCATTTGCGCGGCATCCCGTGTTAGGGTGCGCTAAATGGTAGGGTAGGAACCGAGGACTTTGACCTCATGAAGCTTTAGTCGCAGGCAATTGAGCGCTGTCTGTACATCCACATCACTTGTTGATCCTTCGAAATCAATGAAGAACATGTAGTCGCCTAATGCCTGTTTGGTCGGGCGTGATTGGATCTTCGTCAGATTGATATCGGCGTATGCGAATTCTGAGAGGATCATCAGAAGCGAACCAGATTTGTCCTGCTTCAAGCTAAGCAGAATAGAGGTCTTGCGTTGTTTCTCAGGAAAGACCTCAGGCATGCCTTGACGTGCGATCAGCGCAAAAGAGGTTTGATTGCCAAAATGGTCTTCAATATTCTCTTCATAAACCACTGCGCCATATAACTCCGCAGCGAACTTGTTTGCAATGCTTGCAATGCTTTTGTCGCCCATCGCTTTGCGTACGCCTGAGGCGGTCGAAGAAGCGGATGCAGTCGTGCGACCAGGGAAGTATTCAGTGATATAGCGACGACATTGCCCAATCCCTTGCGGATGCGAGACGATTGTTTCGATGTCAGTTACTTCTGCGTCTGGGTTGATCACGAGACAGTGGTGGATGTCGAGCACAGTCTCTGCGAGGATCTCGACGTTGGCGTGCGTCGCGAAATTATCGAGACAAGCGGTAACAGGGCCTTCGAGAGCATTCTCGGTTGCAACTACGCCATAATCGCAGCGGCCACGTTCAACATTATCGAAGATCTCTGTGAATGAGACGCACTCTATAAGCTCTGCATCTTCCAATCCGAGCTTATCCATGAAGCGATGAGTCGCTTCGTCGCTGTATGTGCCGGCTGGTCCTAGGTAGGCGATCTTGTATGTGGTGGCCATGGGTGCTCTTTTCAAATTCCTTAGTTTGTCTTGTGGGGTAATTGTAAACGAATCGATGGGCTTTCATCATTTTGCTACCGTTCGCCTGACAAATGGAACGGAACTTTTGAAGGGTTTGTGAGGATTACGGTATTTCTATGGATTGTGTTATTTCAAAAAAGCGTGGTAACACTTTCTTACCACTTGCGGGAATAACCGACGTTTTCCGATTTGGACCACATGTTTCTTGCTGGCAATGAACGAAAATGCTACTCAGAAGTTTTACTGGAAGAAGACACCCTTAAGGAGGTGTGCACATGGTAACAGAGGCTATCTCACCAGAGTTTCTGGCTAAGCTTGAAGCGCGTGGCGTTTCTCGTCGTAGCTTCATGAAACTTTGCGGCTCTCTCGCGGTTGCAGCAGGTCTTACCGAACTCGCTGCTCCTCGTGTTGCAGCTGCGATCGAGAACTCGGTCATTGGTGCTGAAGAAGGCAAGCTCTTTCCTGTGATCTGGATCGAGGGCGCATCCTGCACTGGCTGTACTGAGTCTTTCGCTCAAGGTGATTCTCCTGATCCTGCTTACATCGTTCTTGAAATGATCTCGCTCAACTATTGCGAGACCCTTTCTGCAGCGGCAGGCTGGTCCATGGAAGAAGCTAAAGAGCAGACGATCGAAGCAGGCAACTACATCCTCATTTACGAAGGTGCGGTATTGGAAGGTTGGGACGGTCAGGCGCTTCGTGTCGCAAACGAAGTCGGCACCGACATCCTTGCACATGCTGCAGAGAACGCGAATGCAGTCGTTGCCCTCGGTTCTTGTGCGGTGAATGGTGGCTGGATGGCCGCTTATCCCAACTCAGCTCAGGCTATTGGTGTTCAGGGTCTCTTGGACAAGCGTGGCATCGACACGCCAGTCATCAACATCCCTGGCTGTCCTGCAAACCCTGAGTGGGTCACTTCGGTGCTCGTCGACGTTTTGCTCGTCGGCCAGCTTCCCGAGCTCACCAACGAGAACAAGCCTAAGGTCATCTTCAATCAGACCGTGCATGACAACTGTCAGCGTCGCGGTCATTTCGAGAATGGCGAATTCGTCTACGCATTCGGCACTCCGGAAGAGAAGATGGGCTATTGCCTCTATCCAATGGGTTGCCGTGGCCCTCAGGTCAAGGCGAACTGCGGTATCGTGCGCTGGAACCGTCGTCGTTCCTGGTGCGTCGAGTCCGGCGGTCCTTGCATTGGCTGCTGCGTAGCTAACCCGAACAACCCGGGCGAGAACTGGGTCGAGACCAACACGCCGTTCCGTGCACGCTTCCGCGATCTGCGCATCGGCGGTGCTGTCGTTCAGCCTGAGGCCATCGCTTGGACGGTCACGGGCATCCTCGCTGCAGCGCTCGTCGTTCATGGTTTCGGCATGAAGAAGGCTGGTCGTACCGACGGCGGTGCTCCATTCGAGAAAGAACGCGAATGGGATAAGAAGCACCCCAATGAATCGATCGGCATCTACACCCTCGACGATAACTCGAAGGGAGGCAACTAATAATGGCACGTTCTATCATCGATCCCGTAACTCGTATCGAAGGTCACCTTCGCGTCGAGATGGAAGTCGAGAATGGCGTTGTTTCTGACGCTTGGGTCTCTGGTGGTTGCTTCCGTGGTATGGAACTCGTAGTCCAGGATCGTACTCCTGAAGACGCTGCACAAATCGTTCAGCGTATCTGCGGTGTTTGCCCGGTTTCCCACACCCACGCTTCCTCTATCGCTGCTGAGGCAGCATACGGCATTGTCATCCCGAATCAGGCACGTATCATCCGTAACCTGATCGAAGGCGGCCAGTTCCTCCACAGCCATATCCTGTGGCTCTACACGCTGGCAGCGCTCGACTATGTCAATCCGCTCAATGCGCTCAATGCTAACGTCGGCAAGGCTTACGACCTCATGGAGGCTGCAGGCACTTCTTGCAATACCGACCTCAAGACGCTCATGTCTACGCTCACCAAGTTCGCGAACAATGGTCAGCTCTCCATCTTCAGTGGTGGTTGGTTCCTCGACGGTCTTGCACCTGAGGCATTCAAGCTCGATCCAGAAGCAGACCTCATCTGTACCGCGCACTATCTTGAGGCGCTCAACATGCAGGCGAAGGCATCTGAGATCTGTGGTCTTATCGGCGGTAAGATGCCGCACGTTATGACTGTTGTTCCTGGTGGTACCGCATTCGTTCCGACCGAGGAAAAGCTTGACGAGCTCTATGCGATCACGCGCGAACTTCGCGACTGGATCGACTCCACCATGCTTCCTGACACCAAGATCATCGCTGCTGCATATCCTGAGGCGCTTGGCTTCGGTCGCGGTTGCGGTCGCTATGTCTCATGGGGTGTTTTCCAGCGTCCTAACTTTGAGATGGCAGATCGCTATATGCCATCTGGTGTTGTCGACACCAATGGTGGACTTACCCTTGAAGATGTCGATGAAGCTGCGATCAAGGAATACGTCGGCCACTCCTGGTATGTCGGTGATTCCGACCTGAACCCACGTGAAGGTGTTACTGACCCGCTGTACACTGAGTACTATGTTGCAGGCACTGAGCACGAGGAAAATGGTCATATGATCGGTACGGTCAACGACCGTTACACCTGGTCTAAGGGCCCAAGCTACAACGGCAAATGCATGGAAGCTGGTCCGTTCTCCCGCGTTCTTGCAGCTTATCTGCGTGGTGGCGAGAAGAATCAGTATATCGTTAATTCGCTTGACAAGCTCATGGCAGACCTCAACCTCACGCTTCCACAGCTCCAGTCCACGCTTGGTCGTGTTGCTGCACGTCAGGTCGAGTGCTCCTACATCGCTCACCTCATGGTCGAGTGGGTCGACGAGCTCATCGCTGCTCTCAAAGAAGGCGACAGCGAATACTTCCGCGCTCCTGAGCATCTCACTGGTTCTGGTACGGGCTTCTGGGAGGCACCTCGTGGCGCTCTCTATCACACCGAGCATGTCGACAACGGTCGCATCACTGGTTACCAGATCATCATTCCTACTACCTGGAACATCGCTCCTCGTAATGCAGAGGGTGTTCGTGGTCCTATGGAGCAGGCTCTTATCGGTACGCCAGTCGACAATGTTGATGCTCCGATCAATGCGCTTCGTACTGTTCACAGCTACGATCCGTGTACTGCTTGCGCTGTTCATGTTTCTGAACCTGCAACAGGCAAGCACTTCGAAACCGTTACAAGCCCTTGGGGGGTGAGGTAAATGGCACACCTCGCACATTATAAGCAGGCCCATCCATTGCCTATGAAGGTCACTCACTGGGTGAACCTCTGCTGCATGGCGCTTCTTATCTTGACCGGCTTTTTGATCCATTTCCCTTTCTGGGCGGGTCTGACCGGCGTTGCTCGTGGCGTTCATGTCTTCTGCGGTATGGTACTGGTTGTTAACTGCATCTTGCGTATCATCTTTGCTTTCATGTTCCACTCTGCTCCTACGGGCGGTACGCGTAACATGGTTCGCGATTACAAGACCTACCTTCCTCAGGCGGATAACAAGCACCAGCTCATTCCGTGGATCAAGTACTACTTGTTCATCAAGAAGGATCATCCTCTGTCAGCGAAGCTTGGCGTGCCTCAGAAGCTCTCCTATCTCTTCGTTTGTCTGCTGATCTTTGTCATGGGCTACACTGGATTCTGCCTCTGGATCCCGACCGCGTCTTGGGATTTCTTCGCTGCAGGTACTGCAGCAGTGGGCGGCATGATGTCGATGCGCATCATCCACTACTTCCTCATGTTTGTCTTCATCTGCTTCTCGATGATCCATATCTATCTGGTATTTATCGAGGGTACGGCAAATGCTAAGAACATGCTTGCTGGCAAAGAGCATGGCGGTTTGGTTTATGACCCAGAGCGTCATTGCATTGTTGGCGAAGACCATAGCGTAGGCGAGCACTAGTCTGTTCGTCTTAAGCCGGCCGATAAAGGCAGGCGCACTTCCAAGGTGTTGTCCTAGTGACACGGTAGCGTGAAGTGCATGACCGTAAGGTTGTTGAAAGGACTCGATTCGTCGAGTCCTTTCTTTTATTACCGTGTGATAGGGTTGAGCAAGGTCGGATCTTTGCTTTTTGCAACAAAATCGGTCAAAACTGCAAGAGATTGTCGATTATACGTACAAAATAGCCCTGATTCTGCTTTCAAAACCGTAAAATTCTGACCGAAGTCAAAAGCTGCTCACAAAACCCCAGGTCGCATTTCGCTGTTTTCCCCAGAATCCCGTTCAGCGTGTATACAAGCGCAAATCACAAGCAAAAAATCGCGAAACTAGTGCGTAGGATGCTAGTTGGACGAAAAGTGAATCACGTGCATATCGCTTTGCCTGTATCATAGGAGAGAAATCTCGAGAGATGTATTGAGAATCAAACAATATGTTATAGAGCGATGCATCAAGACAGGGAGAGATAGAGCGGGACAGAGAGAGATAAAAGATACCGTGAATGAAGCTAATGACAGAGAGGTGCTGTTCGTGAAAAAGGAAGAAAAGCAGGAAAAAGCGCATCGTGAAGAGCTTATGAAAGGTCTTCTTCCCATTAATCTTGCTGCCCTATTCATGCCTCCGATTTGGGGGCCTGCAAACGGCATTTGGATCACGATCCTCTATTATCCGCTCTGGTTATTTGCAGACAATCTCTTCTACGAAGCTTTTACGAATCCTACTACCTTAAGCGTTGTATTCTCAATCGTGGTCGCGCTTTTGCTCGCGGTTGTTACGATCGTCTTTGCGCGCGTTTCGCAAGGTTATGCGTGCGAGCGCGCGATCAACATGGGCAAGACGAAGGAATGGTACATCAAGCGTCAGCGTGTCTGGGCAGCTGCGATGGGTATCCTTGCTGTAGTGATGATCGCACTTGCGACCTTCTATAACCTTGCCATTCGCCCTGGTATGCCACTTGCCTAGGCATTGGCGGGGAAGGGTTCTCTATGAAGATCGCGGTCTTTTGCGTAGGCAATCGTTTGATGCTCGATGATGGTATTGGGCCTGCTGTTTATGATGAACTAGTTGAGCGCTATGAAATTCCTGAAAATGTCGACCTGTATGATCTTGGATGTATGACCATGAAGCTCATTTCAAAGGTTGATGAATACGATCTGATCATCACGGTTGATGCTGTTGATGGAACAGGCGCAGAAGCTGGGACGGTGTTTCGCTATCGGCCTGATGATCTCGCGCGTACTACCTCAGCTATGGCTTCTCTTCACGAATTAAAACTCGTTGATCTCTTTGATGCTGCACAGCTTTTGGGTCATTCGTGCGAGGGTATTTGCTATGGTATGCAGATCGAGAATATGTCTCCTGCAGAGCTAACTGAAGGACTCACCCCGAAGGTTTTTGAGCGGCTGCCGTTTCTGACGGAATCTGTCGTTGCTGAACTTGATCGCAGAGGTGCGAAACTCACGCCGAAACAGGCTTAAAACGAGGGCTTAAAAATGCCTTATAAAACCCCATCAACGAATTCGCCGATGGGGTTTTGAGTCGTTTTCGTACTATTTATAGGAGCGATGGTCTCGATAGTTGGCAAGATACTGCGTGAATTCTTTAGAAGTGTCAGAATTGCCGATGCGCCACATCTTATGATCGATGATCGTACTCTTGAATCCGTAGTAAGAGTCGATGTAGGCGATCAGCTGATCGAGTGCCTCAAGCTGGGCTTTTGGATACGCTTCGCCCGTACTGCCGTTATGGACAAGCTCGATACCAACTGAGTAGCTGTTCATGCCGTAATCATTGCTCCATGAATTACCGACTGTGCCTCGTTTGTCATCTCGACTTTCATCGGTTACGCCGAATTTCACATTATGTCCTGCAGTTCCCCAGCCAGCATGATGCGCGATCTGGTCGAGCGGAACACATTGCACGATCGTGCCGTCCTTGCCGATCACGAAGTGTGCTGCAACGAGCTTTCCGTTGCTTGCCCAGCCATTGATGACATTCTGCGGGGTCCCGCCGCCTTCGGTATCATGGATCACGATGTACTTTTGATATTGGGCAGTCTTTGTGCCGTGAGAGAATTGCGAGCGGATGTCTTGAATGATATTGGCTTGTACCCAGACGCCATTAGCGCCAACATAATACTTTCCGCCGTCGACCCAAGCATTGGTAGCCATTGCACCATCGGAACCAAGCCAGTACCATTTGCCGTTGTCTTTGAGCCAGCCAGTTTGCATGACACCATTTGCATCCGCGTAGAACCAGGTTCCTCCGAATTTCTGCCAGCCTGTGAGCGTGTTGCCGCTTGCATCTTTCAAGATGACGTTATCGCCCTCAAAGATGCCGATGGTTGTGATCGCGCCTGATGAAGATGCGTAACCGCATGCATTGCCATCGAGCTTTATTTGACAATCTGCTTGCATGGCCCCACTTGAAGTGAAGGAATACAGCGCACCGTTGATGGTTGCCTTCGCATTCGCGAGCATCAAAGCATCCTTGTCAGCTTGCAGCCAATACCATTTACCGCCACTCTTAAGCCAACCGGTTTTGAGCGCACCTGACGAAGTCGCATAATACCAGCCCTCAGAGAGCTGTACCCATTTGTTTGCGTACATCGCGCCTGAGGTGTTTGAGATATACCAAGAAGCGCCCACGTTGTACTTACCAGTTTTCATAGCACCGTTCGAGGGATCGAGGTAGTACCATTTGCCACTACTCTTGAGCCATCCTGTGGTCATGGCACCCGAGCTTTTGTAGTGATACCAGGTGCCTTCTTCCCGGTTCCAACCGGTCTTCATTGCGCCTGATGCGGTAAGGAAGTATGTTGCATTTCCGATCGTACGCTTGCCAACAGCCATCTTGTTGCTCGAAGGATCAAGGTAGTACCATTTACCACCAGTTTTGACCCAACCGCTCTTCAGTGCTCCAGATTGGCTGGCATAGTACCAATCGCCTTCGGATTTGAACCAACCGCTCTTCATGTCACCGTTGGCCGGGTCGAGATAATACTTGACGTTTTTGATGGTCTTCCAGCCCGTTTGCATCTTTCCGTTTGAAGGGTCAAGGTAATACCACTTATTCTTCACTTTCTTCCAGCCCTGAGCCATCGTACCCGACTGTTCGAAGTAGTACCATGCACCGTCTGTTTCGAGCCATCCAGTTTTCATGATGGCAGTGCTCGGATCAAGGTAATAGATCTTGTTGTTTATCTTCGCAAAACCAGTGATCGCATCCTCGTCAACGAGATACTTCCATCCAGCAGAAGTTTTCTCCCAGCTGCCTGTTGCAGGTTCGCTGATGGAGGGATCTTGAGAGGTGCTTTCATTGTCGGCATGCGCTGGTAGAGAGGTAAAACTTACGCAGAGCATCAAGATGAATGCGAGGCTGATCGCAATAGGGAAGGTCTTGCGGAGAGTTTTTAGATTCATGTGATACCTTTTCTTCGGGGCGATCGTGTTTCTTAATCACGCTCGAGCAAATAGGACGTGGCAGTGGAAGCCTCAAGGGACTCAGCTACAAGAACAGGTTCTTCTTCTGCTACAGGTGTTGATACCGGCTCTTTTGCGGATGCGGAAGGCGCTTCAAGGGTCGCTGCAGTGAGCGTCTTGTGACCTTCGAGCGGGATGAGAAAGTCGAAGATCGGAAGGACCCTATTGAATAAAGCGATGATGACGCCAACAAAGAGCGCGGAGATGATCGTCCCTTCACGTACGCCGAACAAGCCGCCCATCACGAAGAGGGAGATTGCTGCGCCGATTACCGTTTGGGATGTATCAAAGGCAACTTTTAGCTTGGGGAAGGGAAGCTTGGTCGCACTTGCAATAGCGAGCACCACACCTTCGCCAGGGAGTGTAAGAATAGATGCTTTGACCTGCAAGAATATACCAAAAGCAGTCATGAAGCATCCGAGCGCCATACAGAAGAACTCAAAACCATAATTTGGCATCGGGATGGAATTGCAGACAGGGACGAAAAGGTCGATCATCGCTGAAAATACAAAGACGAAGACCACCTGGAGCCATTGAATGGGTTGAAAATTGCGGCGTAGGATAGCTACTTGAATAAGGATGAGCAGCACATTGAAAAGGAAGGTCCATACTCCTATGCTCCATACGGTTGCGAAGCTCAGCACCGCAGGTATGCATGAGATAGGCGACGTGCCAAGACCCGAAGCACGCGTAAGCGCGACTGAGGCAGCGACGAATGCAAGACCAATGAGCATGACGATAAGTCGCAAGATCATATTAGGAGCTGGTCTATCGAAGAATTGGTTCCAGCGCGATGCAAGATTCACAGGTACTCTTTTCTCTTATATGCTCGTGAAAGAAATATGCTTGTTTCATTGTATGCGCGAACAGGCCAATAGTGTGTGCTATCTGGCGTTTTTTACGTAAAAGGGGCTCGTGGGGCATAGGTCGTTTAGGAAACACTCGGCACACCGTGGTCGCCGTGCAATGCAGATCTCGCGACCGAAGAGCACCCATTGGTGATTGATCGGGCCCCAGCATTCACGCGGATAGAGCTTCAGGAGATCTTGTTCGGTCTTGAGCGGAGTATCAGCGTTAGAGAACTTCAAACGGTGTGCGATACGGAAAACATGCGTGTCGACCGCAATGCCTTCAACGATTCCGAAGCCTTCGTTCAATACGATGTTGGCGGTCTTGCGCCCGACACCAGGGAGCTTTTGGAGGCTTTCCATATCCTGAGGAACCTCGCCGCCAAAATCGCTCATGATCATTTGGGCGCAGGCAACGCAATTCTTTGCTTTGTTGCGAAAGAAGCCGAGCGAATGAATCATGTCCGCTACTTCCTCAACGCTTGCTTGAGCCATCGCTTCAGGTGTCCCAAAGCGCGCGAAGAGGGCAGGAGTCACCTTATTGACATTCACATCGGTGGTCTGCGCTGAAAGCGCAACGGCGATAGTGAGTTCGAAAGGAGTGCGGTAGTGCAATGCGCATTCAGGTTCGGGATAGTGAAGAGCCATGCGCCTTTCAACTTCGAGTGCACGTTGTTCCTTGTCAGCTTTCTTCTCTCGTGCCATGCGTTACCCCTCTGCCTTCTCGACCGTCCTCATATTGTATCAGGCAAGCAAACGAGACAGACATCAGGATAGGTAGGGCATTATGTTGTTGTTGCGTGGCGAATCAGTAACGAGTGCGCGAGGTGGCGCGGTGCTCTGATAGACTGGTATCCGCTGATTGCCGCGAAATGCGGCTTTTCGTGTTGGTGAATCAATTGCTTGCTGCGCAGTGTTCCTTTTGGCTTAGACCATCCTGAGCGCTGTGGAGCTTCGTTTCGATCGAAAGGGCCCCTATGCTCATCGACCTCTTATCGCAGACCTTGAAGCGCTCTGGTGCGCTTGATAACTTTTGGGGCAAGCTCGATGCGAATGAAGACGCGACGATCGGCGTTGCTTCGTCGGCGCGCCCCTTCTTGGTTGCTGCTCGCTTTGCGCTTCATCCACAGCCTACATTAGTAGTAGTACCTGGCGATGAAGCTGCAGAGACGTTTGCGCGTATGCTTGGCGCCTACATTGGCGAGGAGCGTATTTATCTCTATCAAGAACGAAAAGATAACCCTTTCGTGCTCGATGCGCCAGGGAATGCGAAGGAGTATCAAAGGCAAGCTCGCGAATCTGCGCGAAGACTTGAAGCGCTTTGGGCATTGCAAAGTGGCCAGGAGTGCGTGGTAGTCGCTTCTGCTCGTGCTCTTCTGCGCAAGGTCGCTCCCGCTTCTGCACAAACTGCCCGTCCGCTCGCTTTGCGGGTGGGTGAAGAACTGTGCGATCAGGGGATCGAGGGCGTTGTAGATTACGAGAGCTTGATCGACACGCTCGTTGCGATGGGCTATGAGAATACGGGAAAGCTCGATGGGCCAGGAAGCTTCTGTATACAGGGCGGAACGATCGATATCTACGCGGGCAATCTTGTCAATCCAGTGAGACTCGATTTCTTCGGTGATGAGCTGGAGGAGATTCGCAGCTTGCTTCCAGGCACAGGACAATCATTCTCTTCACGTGAGACAGTCGAGATCTTTGCTGTGCGTGAATTTCCGATCACCGAGCAGGGCGCAAGGCATGCAAAAACACGGCTTGTGCCGCAATCAACAACAACGCCTCTTTATCGTGATCTACTTGATGCTCTTGATAATACTGAGATCTTTGTACCGAGCACTCTTTTACCATACGTGTTTGAGCAGACTACGAGCATGGGCGACTATTTGCCCGATAATGCGCTCACGGTAGTGGTCGAACCACGAAGCCTCGTTGACGATGCGCTTCATTATCGTGATGAGCTCATGAAGAAGACCGATGCATCGATGTTGCTCTTAGAAGAGCTCTTCTTCACGCCGCAAGAGCTTGATTTTGGCGCGAATCAACGTGCGACGTATGTTTCGATCATGCGCATCGGCGTTGAATTAGATGACGAGATCGTGGTAAAACGCGTTGATGTAGCAGGAGATGGCGAGAAGCTTTTCGGCAAGCTCTATTCTCTGACACAGCAAGGCTTCACGGTCGTGTTCTCAGTTCCGCATTTCCGTGCCCGCCAAGAGATGAAGCTCGAACTTGTCGATCGAGGCATTCCGATCAAAGAAGAACTTGATGTGCTGACTTTGCCTAATGATGGCGAGATGCCTGAGAGACTGGCTCAGGATGCATCGGACGATAGCGCGTTTGAGCCGCGCGAAACGAAGTTGCGTCGTGGTGTGGTGAATATCGTCGATGTGGATATTCCGCTTGGTATGATCTTTCCTGCTGCAAAACTTGCGTTAGTGTCACTTGCAGATACGCAGGGCAGCATGTCTGTGCGCTCATCGAAACGTGTGGATGTGACAGAGATCACCTTCCCTTATAAGCCAGGCGATTATGTTGTGCACGCACATCATGGGGTGGCATTCTTTCGCGATCTAGTGCGTCGTGACATCGGCGGGATCGAGCGAGATTATCTGCTCTTGGAATATGCGGAAGGAGATAAGCTCTATGTTCCAGTCGAGCAGTTCGATCGCGTGACACGTTATGTGGGTCCCGAAGGCGCAAGTCCGCGCTTGACGCGATTAAACACTTCGGATTGGTCGCGAGCGCTTGGTCGTGCCCGCAAAGCAACCAAGCAACTTGCCTTTGACCTGGTCGATGTCTACACCCGTCGTAGCGCGACAAAAGGATACCAATATAAGGAAGATACTCCTTGGCAGCACGAGATGGAAGAAGCGTTCCCGTATCAAGAGACCCCCGATCAGCTGGTCGCGATCGCAGATATCAAGACTGATATGCAATCGATTCACCCGATGGATCGACTTGTGTGCGGCGATGTTGGCTTTGGCAAGACCGAGGTGGCGCTTCGAGCAGCATTCAAGGCAACGCAGGATAAGAAACAGGTGATGGTGCTTTGTCCGACCACCATCTTGGCACAGCAACACTACACTACATTCAAGGAGCGCTTTGAGCCGTTCGGTGTGCGCGTTGAAGTTCTCTCTCGCTTCAGAACCCCTGCTCAGCAAAAAAGAACGCTCGAAGATTTTGCGAACGGAGATGTGCAGGTATTGGTGGGCACGCATCGGTTGCTCTCGAGGGATGTAAATCCGAAGGATCTGGGTCTTGTGATCATCGACGAAGAACAACGTTTCGGCGTGGGTCATAAAGAACAGTTAAAGAACATGCGTGAGTCGATCGATATCCTTACGCTTTCTGCGACCCCTATTCCGCGCACGATGCAGATGGGTCTTTCGGGCGTACGAGACATGAGTTTGATCATGACGCCACCTGACGATCGTAGACCCGTCGAGGTGCATGTAGGAGAGTGGGATCCTGATGTGGTCGCGGATGCGATTGCGTGTGAGCTCGACCGCAAGGGGCAGGTCTACTATGTCAGCAATCGAGTGCGTTCAATCGATGATGCGGTCAAGCGTGTACGTGAAGCAGCTGGCGAGGCGCGTATCGGCATAGCTCACGGCAAGATGTCGAAAGAAGAGCTTGAGATCGTCATGGAAGACTTCTCGGCGGGAGAGATCGATGTGCTGGTTGCAACCACGATCATCGAAAGCGGGATCGACAATCCTCATACCAACACGCTCATCATCGAGGATTCTCAGCGTTTGGGCCTTGCACAAATGTACCAGTTGAAAGGCCGTGTGGGTCGCTCTTCAACACAGGCATACGCGTATTTCTTATTCCCTGATAATGTGCCGCTGACTGAAGAGGCACGCGATCGTTTGACTGCGATCGATGAGAATGCCGATCTGGGTAGCGGTATGCGGATCGCGATGAAGGATCTCGAGATCCGTGGTGCTGGTAGTATCCTGGGCGCAGAACAGAGTGGCAATATGTCGGCAGTGGGATTCGATCTGTATGCTCAGATGTTAGCTCAAGCGGTCACGCTCACGCGCGAAGGCGAGAGCGTGGGCGATAACTATCTACCCGATGCGCTCTCTGATATTGTTATCAACGTGCCTGATCATACCTACATTCCTGAAGAATATGTACCTGATGCTGATGAGCGTGTATCGTACTATCGCAAACTTGCGAGTGCGGATACGATCGAATACGTGGACGCGCTTTTCGAAGAGTTGGTGGCAAAGCATGGAGAGATGCCTCCCGCTACGCTCAATCAGTTCCAGAAGGCGCGATTAAAAGCTTTTGCTCATGAGCACAACATCGAATCGATCTCGGTTACGGGAGGAAAGCTCGTAGTTGAGCCGATCACGATCTCGAAAGCTCAGGCTTCTGCACTGCGCAAGAAGGCGGGGCGCTATCTTGCTGATAAGAAGAAGCTCATCGTGCCAATGCGTGCGGTCGGCGAGAGCGAAGATGCTACGACGCTCACCGCTGTGCATGGCTTTCTGGAATCGCTTTACGAACGCAAAGAGGATACTGCGAAAAGGTCTTGACCACCCTTTTGAACAGCGCTTAAAGTACTCTCTCAAGGCATTTGAGATCAGACTGGAATAATAGCTGGTGATGTGTGCGTGATCGATAGAGTTTTACTTGAAGAGCACTACGAGAAAGCCTCTCCAAAGAAACTTCCCATTAGAGCAAAAGTCGGTAGTGTTGAATCGTTGATGCCGATTAGTCGGGCTATTCGACAGGGAAGTAGGCTGGAGACGACGAGTATCAGCGGCCTTTCGCTAGAGGGTGCAGATATAAGCGAGCTCGAGGTGCTGAAATGTCGTTTGATCAACTGTGCGCTCCAGCAGTGTGATCTTGCCGGCTCGATGTTCGAAGATGTGGTCTTTGTAAATTGCGATCTTTCTAATGCAATCATTGAGTCCGCTGGATTTCGACGATGCGAGTTTGTGAACTGCAAGTTCACAGGCGCTTCATTTGCTGGATCGATCTTCTCGCGCTCCAGACCTTTTCCAAACATGCGCGACTAGCTGCGATGAGCCGTGCAGACGAATTGCGCAACGTTGGTGCCAAGCTCGTCTACGATATCGACTGTGTAAAAGCCGACGCTGCGACCGCCTTTATTGGTGCTTCCTGTTGCGATGAGCTTCTCGCCTTTGGCAGGGGAGAAGAAACGGATCGTACAATCGATCGCAACGGTAGGTTTGTTGTCCAAATTCGAAATGACCGCCATGGTGAAATCTGCCAGTGTGAACATCGCGCCACCCATCACGGTTCCATTTGCATTCAGATGATCTGGGGTGATGGGCATTTCGCAAATAGCATGGTTCGCACGGGCTTCAACGATCGAACATTGTGCCTGCGCAGCGAATTTATCCTGCGCGAAATACGCACGGATCTCTTCTAAGGAATTGGACTCGTCTACCATGTTTACTCCTTCACTCATTCGTTTTCTCGTTCAAAAAGATAGTAGCATTTGTCTCAAAGAGATAGGCTGCGCCAGTAGGGCAGTAGAGCGCACAATTCCCACACGCGATGCACAGGAGTGGATCGATCTCGATCGCCTGGTCGCTCTCGAGCGATCGCGCGCCGGAGGGGCAATGCGAGAAGCATGGTTCGTAGCAATGCTGACACCGCGATTCGTCGACCGCTGCGAGGTAGCGCGGAATATTCGTAGCAATAGCGGGGTGTTCCTGTACGGTATTCGCGATCATATGAAGACGTGGCCAAACCTTCTTGATGGGCAGCTCGACTGTGGAAGGCACATGCTGATGGTGATGCGCGTTGGTGGCGTGTCCTTTAGCGCGCATATGCTCGGTGCGAGTGTGGTAGTTTGCGAGCGTTTCGGAGTTGCGTTTGCGGTGTTTGCCTGAGGCGATATCCTCCACTTCGTTGATGAGCGAACTTGCCACACCACGACGAAGGAATTCATCGTCGGTCGCATCGAAGAAGCGCGTGAGGATGTCGGCCTTTTCGGGCAGGTGGTCGGCTCGTCCCATGTGGATTTGCGACCACTGCTCGCCGAGGTTTACGGCGCTCGTAAAGAAAGCCCGTGCATCGTCGCCAGCAACGGGGCAATCTTTGCAGAGCGAGAAATTGCAGTAGATCTGAATATGGGGCGTCACCTCGAGTGCTGAAGCCCAGAACTCGGGTGCGACCGCGCCGATGCAAGGCAAAACGATGACATTTGGATGAACCTCGAAATCATCAGGAATCTGGTCGTAACAGGTGAAGAAGACAGGATCTCCGTCTGTAGAGAGACGGCGAACTTTCTCAAGGAGGTCGTTCATGGTAATGCGCTCGGTTACGAACGCATCGCATAAACCGCAACATAATCCACAGCGCGTGCAATAGGCGGCATCGATACGAGGTGTGCCTGTCTGGTCGAATGAGATCGCATCATACGGACAGACGAGCGTACAGCGCTCACAGGTGCTTCCTGCGAGTCGCGTGCAGAATCCAGAAAGCACGGTAATTGCGAAGCGCTCTTCTGTATCGTTGTCGCGAGGCTCCTTTGGGCTTGGTGGCTCTACAGCTTGGATGGAAGCAGGTAGGCCTGAAGGAGAGCCCTGTGCGAATGCTTCGAGAGCAGCGCTTGAGATGGGTATGCTCTTGTCTTCGCTCATAGATGCCTTTCGGCCGAGATAGAGGACTGATCTTGACTTGGTGAACGCGAGGCGCGGCCTTCATAGGGAGCGGTGTCGCGTTCAGTGGATCCTATGCTCCGAACACAGTGTCGAGCGTGTAGTCGATGCGTGCAAGTACATCTTCGCGCTTCATAAGTTCGATGCTCTCGAAGAGCGGAGGGGAAACCTGCGAGCCTGTGACGGCAACGCGGATGGGTTGGAAGATGAGCTTGGCTTTCAGATCAAGCTTCTCGGTCAGGCCGCGCACGGTATCTTGCAATGGATCGCATTCCCAGGGAATCGATTCATCGGCAAGGATCGCGCGCACTTCGCGCAGTACCTCATCAGCACGACAACCTTCTTTCAAAAGATTCTTAGCAACTGATTTTTCGTCGAGTGTGACACTCGGACCATCGAAGATGAAGGCGAGCTTCTCAGGAGCTTCGGTAAGACGCTTCATGCGCTCAGAAACAAGCGGGTAGAGCTTTTCGAACCAGTCATGGTTCTGCTCGATCTCTTCAGCGCTTGCAAGACCTGCTTCGATGAAGAATGGAGCGACCGCATCGACCCATGCAGCTGCTCCCATGTTCTGGATATAGACACCATTCATCCAATCGAGCTTCTCGTCATCAAGGATGGCATCTTTGCGCGTGACGCGATCGAGTGAGAAGTGCTTCGTGAGCGTATCGCGATCGATAATGGTGGTCTCGCCATCGAGTGACCAACCAAGGAGCGCGAGGAAATTGATGAGCGTATCGGGTAGATAGCCAAGGTCTTGATACTGCTCTACCGATGTGGCGTTGCGGCGTTTGGAGAGCTTGCGACCATCGGATCCAAGGATCATAGGAAGGTGTGCGAATACGGGTACATCGTAGCCGAGCGCCTCATAGATGAGGATCTGACGCGGCGTGTTCGAAAGATGGTCGTCACCACGGATGACATGCGAGATGTTCATGTTGGCATCGTCGCAGACCACTGCAAAGTTATAGGTAGGGGTACCATCGGAGCGTACAAGGATCATGTCATCCATGACCTCTGCGGGAAAACTCATATCGCCATACACAGCGTCCTTGAATTCGATCATGCCGCGATCCAGTGGTACTTTCAGCCGCCAAACGTATGGCTCACCTGCATCAATACGTGCTTGTGCTTCTTTTGGATCGAGCGAACGACAGGTGCGGTCGTAACCCGAATAGCCGCCTTCGCTCGCTTCAGCGGCAGTGCGTTTTGCATCGAGCTCTTCTTTTGTGCAGAAGCACGGGTAGACCATGCCGCGCTCTTTGAGGCGCTCGAGTGCAACATCATAGGTATCGAAACGTTCGGTTTGAAGATAAGGGCCGAAATCACCACCGACTTCAGGGCCTTCATCCCAATCGAGACCAAGCCACTTCATGGCGCGTAAGATGATCTGCTTGTTTGCTTCGGTCGAACGTTCTGGGTCGGTATCTTCGATGCGCAGGATGAATTCTCCGTCATTTGCGCGGGCAAACGCCCAGTTGTAGATCGCAGTGCGCGCGCCGCCGATATGGAGTTCTCCTGTAGGGGAGGGTGCGAAACGGACGCGGACGGGTTTTCCAGAAGCAACGGTCATCTTGATCCTCGATCCTTTCTTAATAATGAACTGGTTGTAATTTTACCTCGCTCGCTGGTGTGCGCGTATCTATTTTGGGCGAGCAGGGTCGTATCGTTACCTAGCAGGCAAGTCTTCTGTCTTATGTTAGGGGCTATCGCTTCACGAACCTTCCGATGAAGCAAACGATGAGGCAGGCCAGGATACTAACTAGAACCCACGTGATGCCCATCCCCATCCAAAATGCTTCAGGGAAGAGTGTGATCAGCAGTGAGTCAGCCGGGAAAAGCCAAGTACCACCTGCGAAAAAGAGCTTATGGAGCTCAGTGAAGAGCGAGTCAAAATCGACGAAGGCCCAGATACCAAGCACAGCAATGATGCCGATCACCGCAAGCGGGGTTACGAACATGATCCATCCTGCCAGTTTGCGGCGTCTGCGCAAGATAAGCAAGATGATACCCACAAGAGCGAACACTAAACTCAAGATGATAGTGATGCGCGAAGTGGTGAAGATAGGAATGCAATCCTGCAAATGATCGAGTGCGCTTCCTGGAAGCGTGTAGATCGAGATGAGGTTGCCGACACCAAAACCGCCAGCAGCAAGATTGCTCCCGATGTTTTGACCAGTATTTCCCGCTTGGATGTCTTGTTCAACACTTGGGAAGTTCTGCGTCAGTGCACCTTGCACGGTATCTTCGAGCAACTCACGACCAGTATTGTCGATGGAGAAGGAGCGGATAGCTTCAGCAAGTTCTTCCATGGTCTCTTGCGGATAGGTTGCGTCGTCCCAGCCCGAGAAATTGTTCCCGAGCAATTGGGTGGTTTGGGGCATCATGCATACAACAAGACCTGAGCCAAAAAGTCCGAATGCCAAGAGCGCAGCTGTGAGAGCCGCGATCACCATGTCGATCGTACGTTTCACCATGAATGATACCTAGTCAAGTACGCGGATCGTGGCAGCAGTGATGCCATGGTGCTCTTTGCTGATCTCAGGAAGCGGTCCTAAACGCGAGAATATCCCTTGGAATGTGCCGTTGAAGAGATAGAGGCCGCTGATGTTGTTATAGGGGATCCCGCGCAACGGCGCTTCACCATCGTTTGCTTGCATGAAGCCCTGTTCAATAAGCCAAGCAGTATCGGCGGCAGGGGGAAGCGTATTGGTCTTATAGGGCGTGATGTAGCGTTGTACCAGAAACGGTGCGCCTGCAGCTCCATTGGCAAAACGATCGATGAGCTCGTTCCATTTCTCAGACGTGCACGAAATACCTGCGTAAACATCGCGTGCGCCGTAGGCATCGGTGGGTTTGATGATCCAGGCATCCTTATTGTTTCGAATGGCTGCTAGATCGCAATCTTCATCAGTGAGGAAATGCGTGAGAGGAATCTGCTCTTCGACAAAGGCGTTCTCTTCATCAGTCAGGAATGCCTTTGTGAGCGGATGGCGCAGTGCTTCGAAGATCTGCTTATCATGGACGATATGGCCTGAAAAGGCCCCAATAAGCGCAACAGCTCCAGCGCGTACGGCAGCGATGAGGTCTTGCGTTTCGTCCCAATGTTCGATCACATCGTTGGTGACGCTTCGGCGCCAGATCGCATTCACGGGTTGACCCTGGCTATCGCGCAAAGTGGTGCCATCGAAACGCAGATTGCGTACATCTTCGACCACGCATTCGTAGCCCGCTCGTGCGAAGTAGCCGCAGAAGATACGAAATTCATCGACCACGCCTACATCAAGATAGTCGCAGATCGCGAAGCGTGGATGCTCGACCTTATTCTCGAACGTGTTGTAGATGGAGATGAACTCCTTCACCCACGTTTCAAATAGCTCACAGCTTTCGATACGATGCTTCTTAGCAAAGGTGATGAACGTCTCGCTACCCTCGATGCTGTGCACGATCTCGCGGTCCTCGTTGAGTCCTGCCGATCCATCGCCGTTTATTTCGCAAAACGCGCTTTCGAGTGTGTCTTCATTCAGGAAGATGTCGACGCGGGCGAAAGGGAGCACTGCATCATAGCCGCGGGGGAGAAGAGCTAGTTCGACCAGACGTTGGTCATAGTCGAAGATCTTGCGATAGCTCGCATCGCTGCGATAGCGTTCGATCACTTTGCAAAGTATCGTATGCGTTGTTTCTGCAATGAAGCGGAAGCGATCCCAAACTTCGGTATTGTAAAGACGCGGAATAAACGATGCGCCCACTACGCGATGATGCACGATCGCGCTTGATTGTTCCATATAGGCTTGTGCAGCTTCTCTACCCGCAACATCACCATCAAGCGAATTCATGATGTCGAAATATTCCTGTGTGAGCATCTTGTCGCTTTTCATGAGTAGCCTTTCTGGTGGATCGCCTGTTTTTCGATCATAGATTCTGTCTGGACCAAAGGCGATCGTTGTTTATTTCATTCATGGTAGCGCAAGCCGATTGATCTTGAGCAGATCGCCTCGAAAGCTCCCAACAATAAGGTGACGATTGTTGCATAAAACCACTTGATATCTTTCTTTTAGTGGCATAATGGTAAAGAGCAATTCATCGATTGCTCTTTTTGATTTCTGGGGAAAAGGAATGGGTCTATACAAGAAAGAGGGTCTTCTATGAAAGCTAAGGACCGCATCAAAAAGGCAGCCATTACGAAGCTGATGAACTATCTGCTTGAGGATCCGGAAAAAAACATCAATAAGATCATGGACACACTTGATAAGCTGGTTCCAAATGCTTTGTTTCCGCAACAGCGCGAAGCTATTCGCAATTCGATCGAGACCAAAAACAATTGGTACCAGCTTATTATGAAGGTCATGGATCTGAATCCTGAGATGCGCGACGAGCTTTTAAAGGCCTTTATCGTTGATGCGAACCTTTTAGCATGGGGTACGCAAGAACAGAATCGCGATAAGTACGAATGTAATATCCCTTGGGCTATCTTGCTCGATCCTACAAGTGCATGCAATCTACACTGTACTGGTTGCTGGGCAGCTGATTATGGTCATGCACTCAATCTTTCCTATGAAGATATCGATTCGATCATCACACAAGGAAAAGAGCTTGGTGTTCATGTCTACATCTATACTGGCGGCGAGCCGCTGGTGCGCCAGAAGGACCTCATCAAGCTCTGCGAAGCCCACCCCGATTGTGCATTTCTCTGCTTTACCAATGCAACGCTCATCGACGAAGATTTCTGCCAAGAGATGATACGTGTTAAGAATTTCGTTCCAGCCATCTCGGCAGAAGGAGACGAGGCATCAACGGATTCTCGCCGTGGCGATGGTGTTTATCAAAAGGTCGATCAGGCGATGGATCTTTTGCGTGCACACAAACTTCCTTTCGGTGTTTCCATCTGCTATACCTCGGAGAATTCACCGAGCGTTACCAGTGAAGAATACTTCGACTGGTTGATCGATAAGGGCGCACTGTTCGCTTGGATCTTTACCTATATGCCAGTAGGCAAAGATGCTCCGACTAGCTTGATGCCCACCCCTGAACAGCGCGAGAAGCTCTATTTATTTGTCGACAAGATGCGTCAGACTAAGCCACTATTCACGCTCGATTTCCAGCACGATGGCGAATACGTTGGTGGTTGCATTGCGGGTGGTCGTCGCTACTTGCATATCAATGCAGCAGGTGACGTTGAGCCCTGTGTGTTCGTGCACTATTCGAATGCGAACATCCACGATTCTTCGTTGCTGGATTGCCTTCGTTCCCCGCTGTTCATGCAGTATTACCACGAACAGCCCTTCAACGATAATTACATGCGACCATGTCCTATGCTCGAGAACCCTGAATGCTTGGAGTACATGGTGGCAGAGTCAGGCGCACATTCTACCGATCTGGTGGCGCAAGAGAGCGCTGAAGAGCTGTGCGCAAAGACAAAACCAGCTGCTGAGGCGTGGGCTCCCGTGGCGGAGCGTTTGTGGATGGATGAGCATGGTCCGCGTACCGCTAATCGTCAGCGCGACAACATCGGTATGTCGGATACTGACCTTACTCGATTCGAACGCACGGGCCGTGTGATTCGTGGCGCATGGGACCCCGATCGCGATCCTCGTTCGATCGTTGCTCAGAAGACCGAAACATCAGCAGAGACCGAGAAAGTGCAAAACTAATATGGCTAATTCGTTTCTGTTCACTTCAGAATCCGTTACCGAAGGACACCCCGACAAGATCTGCGATCAGATCTCGGATGCTATCTTGGACGCGATCCTGGAAAAAGAGATCGCTCTTGCCGAGCAGGGCTATATCTCTCCTTCGGGCGCACCTGCTGATCCGAGCGCTGTTCGCTGCGCATGCGAGACCGTGGCTACTACGGGCATGGTCATCGTTACGGGTGAGATACGCACGCAAGCTTATGTCGACGTGCCCGCTATCGTTCGAGATGTGATCGACGATATTGGCTATAACCGCGCGAAGTTCGGTTTCGATGCGATAACTTGCGGTGTTATGAATGCCATCCACGAACAATCACCCGATATCGCCATGGGTGTCGATCAGTCATATGAAGCACAACACGGTGCTGCCGAAGATGCGCTTTCTGAGATCGGCGCAGGTGATCAGGGCATGATGTTTGGTTATGCCTGCAACGAGACCAAAGAGCTCATGCCGCTTCCCATCCATGCTGCGCATCGCTTGGCCGAGCGTTTGACACGTGTGCGCAAAGAAGGCATCTTGTCTTATCTTCGCCCTGACGGAAAGACGCAGGTCAGCGTTCGCTATGAAGATGGAGTGCCTGTTGCTATCGACAAGATCGTGGTCTCGACGCAGCATTCTGAAGATATCGATACCGAGCAGCTGCGTCAGGATATCGTGGCGCAGGTCATAGATCCCGTGTTCGAAGAATTGGGTATGTCGTATGAAGGCGCCGAGCTCTTCATCAACCCGACTGGCCGCTTCGTAGTGGGCGGCCCAATGGGCGATGCTGGTCTTACTGGACGCAAGATCATCGTTGATACCTATGGAGGTATGGGCCGTCACGGTGGCGGGGCGTTCTCAGGCAAGGATTGCACCAAGGTCGACCGCTCAGGTGCTTATGCTGCACGTTGGGTCGCGAAAAATGTGGTCGCAGCTGGTCTGGCAGATCGCTGTGAAGTGCAGATCGCGTATGCGATCGGCGTTGCAAAGCCGGTATCGATCATGGTGGATACGTTCGGTACGAACCATGTGCCCCAAGAAGAGATCGAAGCGGCAGTGGATAAGGTTTTCGATCTGCGTCCTGCTGCGATCATCGAGGCGCTCGACCTTCGCCGTCCGATCTATCGCAAGACGGCAGCATATGGTCACTTCGGACGAGAGCTTCCTGAATTCACCTGGGAACATACGAACAAGGTCGACGATCTGAAAGCGGCGTGTCCTTCGCTTTCGTAGTGCGCTTGACCACTACACATGCGTTATACTACGGGCACGATGGCCTACGCTTCAGTCATACTCGATATCCCAACCCAAGCGCTTGATAGCGCTTATGTCTATGCTGTGCCTGATGAGCTTGATGAGGTGCGCGTTGGATGCGCGGTGCTCGTTCCGTTCGGAGGACGCCGCGCAGTAGGTTATGTAGTCGCGCTGAGCTCAGAAGCTCCCGAGAATGTTTCGCGCATCAAGTCCATCCACTCAGTGCTCTCTGATTCGTACTTCGATGAAGCAGGAGCACAGTTGGCATTCTATTTGTCCGATCGATATATCGCACCACTCTCTTCATGTGTGCGTTTGTTGTTGCCACCTGGTGCGACGCCGAAGATGCGTCGCGTGGATGGGCAGTGGGAAGTACTCTATCCTAAGATCCAGCAAGTTGATGAGCGTTGGGCATCGCGTTTGCCTGCCGCCGATGATTTCACCCCTCGCAAGGGTGCAGTGAAGCAGATCGCTATCCTTGAGGCTCTTGAGCAGGGCGACTTGAAGGTTGCCGATCTGACTGCTGAATATGGTTCGGTCTCTGCGGTGCTCAAAGCACTTGAATCCAAAGGCGTGATCGCGATCGAGGAACGCCGCCGCGTACGTGGCAAGGCCGAGATCAGCTCTGCGTTCGCGAAACGTATTCACGAACGGCCCACGCTCACGCAGGCGCAGGCTGATGCGCTCAAGGTTATCAACGCTGCTCAGCAGCGTGCTGATGGGGAAGTGGTCGTGCTTGATGGCGTGACCGGTTCGGGCAAGACAGAGGTGTTTCTCTGTGTGATCGAAGAAGAACTGAAGCGGGGAAGGAATGCAATTGTTCTTGTCCCCGAGATCTCGCTTACCCCTCAAACAGTCGCTCGTTTTCGAGGCCGATTCGGTGATACGGTTGCGGTGCTTCATTCGCGCATGAGCCAAGGTGAACGATTCGATCAGTGGGATCTTATTCGCTCAGGTGCGATTCGTGTAGTGGTGGGTGCGCGTAGTGCGCTTTTTGCTCCACTTGCAGAGGTGGGCATGATCATCATCGATGAAGAGCATGAGGGCAGCTATAAGCAGGATCAAGCCCCGCGCTATGTGACACGCGATGTGGCCGAATGGATGGCGAATAAAGCAGGTGCCACCCTTATCTTAGGTTCTGCAACGCCTTCAATTGAGGCACTGCATCGTGCGAAGACTGATGAATCGTGGCATCAGGTGATCATGGCAAAGCGCGCGAACGGTAAGCCGTTACCTTCTATCCAGGTTGTTGATATGGCGCGCGAGTTCGGCGGTGGCAATCGAAAGATGTTCTCCAAAGCGCTTCAGAGAGCTTTGAATGAAACTCTCGACAAAAACGAGAAGGCGGTCTTGCTACTGAACCAGCGTGGTTTTGCGCAATTCCTGTTGTGTCGTGATTGCGGATATGTTCCTGAATGCGAGTCGTGTTCGACGTCGCTTACGTACCACGAGGACGGTAATCGTCTTGTCTGTCATCATTGTGGGTATGAAACTAGTGCTCCTGTTACCTGTCCTGATTGCGGGTCGCCTTACTTGAAGCGTTTTGGTGCTGGTACACAGCGGGTAGAGGCAGAGCTTCGCAGTTTCTTGCAAGAGCGGCCAGTTGATGTCATTCGCATGGATGCAGATACTACCGCTCATAAGGGCGACCATCAACGGTTGCTCGAGCAGTTTGCAAAGGCTGAAGCGGCAGTGCTCTTGGGCACGCAGATGATCGCTAAGGGTCTCGATTTTGATGATGTGACCTTGGTTGGTGTCATCAATGCTGACACGATGCTGCACCTGCCTGATTTTAGAAGCTCGGAGCGTACCTTTGACTTGATCGAGCAGGTAGCGGGTCGATCAGGACGTGCAGAACTCCCTGGTAAGGTGATCGTGCAGACTTATAGCGCACACGATATGGCTATTCGTGCTGCTGCGCATTATGATCGCGAAGGATTTCTTAAGCATGAACTCGAATTGCGCAAGAACCTGAACTATCCACCGTACGTGCGTATGGCCAACGTGCTCATTTGGGGAGCAAGCGAATCGGAAGTGATCGGTGTTTCGCAGCAGCTGTTCTTTGATCTGATGCATCTTGTAGAAGAACAAGAGGCGCAGGAAGATGTTCAGATCTTTCCGCCGACGCCTTGCGTGCTCTCTCGTCTAAAGAAGAACTGGCGCTACCATATCCTTATTAAGTCACGACCTGACTACGAGATATCAGCGCTCTTCAATGATTATTTCCGTACGCGTAAAGTGCATAAGACTGTCAATGTTTCGATCGATATTGACCCAGTGAGCGTGCTTTAGCTCTGGAGGCGAATCGCATCCTTACCTGAGATGGGTTGCTTGATCATGATCGCATTTATTCGTTTGCGAACAGATCGGTAGAGAAGTACCGCTCTCCTGTGTCGGGTAGGATCGTGACAACCGTTTTGCCGGGACCAAGATAACTGGCGAGGCGGCGTGCGATAGCGACATTCGTTCCTGAAGATATGCCGCAGAGGATTCCTTCTCTACGTGCAAGCTGCCTGCTTGTTTCGATCGCTTCTTCATCACTGATAAGGCAGGTATCGTCGTAAATATCGGTATCGAAGATGGCTGGAATTATGCCATCACCTATACCTTGCTGCATATGCGATCCGATCACCCCGCCAGAAAGGATAGCTGCTTGATCTGGTTCGGCAACCCAGATGACCAGGTTAGGGTAAGCTTCACGCAAGATCTTGCCGACGCCAGAGATGGTGCCTCCTGTGCCAAAACCTGCACAAAACCCATCGATAGGCCCATCGATATCGCGCAAGATCTCTTGAGCGGTGGTGGTCTCATGCGCTACGAGGTTGTCAGTGTTTTCGAACTGCTGAGGGATGTAGACATGGGGATCGGCTGCTGCCCTATCGTTTGCGAGCGCGATGCATTTTTTGATGCATTCGCCTATATCTCCTTCGTCATGTACGAGCACGATCTCTGCACCGTATTGGGTCACGAGCTTATGGCGCTCGTCCGAGACAGAATCAGGCATGATCAGCACGGCCTTATAGCCTTTTACCGCGCACACCATTGCAAGACCAATACCTTGATTGCCACTGGTTGGTTCAACGATGATGGAATCTTTGTTCAAGATGCCACGCGCCTCGGCGCCGTTGATCATCTGAAGCGCAGTTCGTGTCTTGATGGAGCCACCTACGTTCAGGCCTTCGTATTTCACGACGATGCGTGCTTGGTCAGGCGTGGTCATGTGGTTGAGCGTGATGAGTGGCGTATCACCAATGGCGTCAAGTATCGTGTGGTAGACCATCGAAGATCCTTCAGGTAGATGTCCGATAATAGTTGCTTAATCATAGCGGATTTGCACACAGATTTATCGTTGCATGCATCTGAGCGCTTCTAAATGCTATGGGATTGGCTTGATAACGAGTGTCCCTTAAGCCGCGCTACCGAAAGATCGTCCACGATGTTTGTATTCAGCTGCATTTTTGCCGATAATGGGAAGGTAACTTCTTAAGAGCTGGACGCTTTGTCGTTTGGCTCTTTGCTTTATCGATGGATAGGTGGCGCGAAAGAACTGTATGGAGATTCTCGATCAAATAGATGCTTTCGTGTGGGGGCCTGCGATGATCGTGCTGCTCCTAGGATCCCATCTGTTCTTGACCGTGCGCACCCGTTTCATCCAGCGCAAGATTCCCGCTGCCATCAGGCTTTCTTTCAAGAAGAATGATGGGCAAGGCGACATCTCTCCGTTTGGCGCGCTCGCAACAGCACTTGCCGCCACCATTGGTACAGGCTCGATTGTCGGTGTTGCCACAGCGATTCTCGCGGGTGGTCCTGGCGCAGTCTTTTGGATGTGGCTAACAGGTGTCTTTGGTATTGCGACGAAGTATTCTGAAGTGTTCGTCGCGATCAAGTATCGTGTCAAGGACCACAATGGCAATATGCTTGGCGGTGCGATGTACGCGTGGCAGCGCGGATTCATGAAGAACGGAACCACGCCTTGGTATGCGCGTTTAGGTGCAGTCGCGTTCGCGCTGTTTGCTGCGATCGCCGCGATTGGTACAGGCTCAGCGGTGCAGGCATCAGCGATGACTGGCATCATCACTTCAAGTGGGATCGAGATTGCTCCATGGATCGTGGGCGCCATCATCGTCATCTTGGTAGCGGTCGTCATCTTTGGTGGCGTTCGTATCATCTCGGATGTATGTGAGCGATTGGTGCCTGTTATGGCAATCGGCTATGCGCTTGGTTGCGTGATCATCCTTGCACTTAATTGGGCGCATCTGTGGGATGCGCTCGTTCTTATCTTCGAGTGTGCTTTTACCGCAAAGGCAGCATTCGGAGGGGCGGTGGGCTCAGGCATCATGGTTGCCTTGCAGTTCGGTTGCGCGCGCGGTCTGTTTTCCAACGAATCGGGTCTCGGTTCTGCGCCTATCATCGCTGCAGCTGCTAAGACGAAAAATCCTGCCGAGCAGGCACTCATCGCAATGACTGGAACTTTTTGGTCGACCGTGGTCATTTGCGCACTCACGGGTATCGTATTGGTTTCGACTATGATCGCCTATCCGAATATCCAAGAGCAGATCCTCTCGAATCCGACCATCTTCTCTGGTGCGCAATTGGCAAGTCTTGCGTTTGCTCAGATTCCTTTCATTGGAACTCCGCTTTTGGTGCTTGGCATGGTAGCGTTCTCGTATTCGACTATCTTGGGATGGTCGTATTATGGCAGCCGTTGCATCACTTATCTGTTCGGCAAGCATGCGATTTTGCCTTATCAGATCGTGTATGTTGCTGTTGCGTTTTTGGGTGCGATCGGTGTGGGAGACATGATGTGGACGATATCCGATATCACCAATGCGCTTATGGCTATACCGAACATCATCATGGTATTGCTGCTCTCAGGGCTTATCGCGCGCGAGACAAAATACTACGTATACGATGGCAATCTTGATGTCGAGGATAAGACACCGATCCCAATGGTTGAGTCGAAATAGCGCTATTTCAGAATGCGCGTGTACTTCAGTACAAGAAAGACGATCATGCAAAGGATCACCGAGATCACGACGGGGTACCACCAAAGATCGACCATGGGCATTCCCATCACATTCATGCCATAGAAGCTAAAGACGATGGTTGGCATTGCAAGGATGATGGTGATGGCGGTAAGCGTGCGCATCGTTGTATTCAGATTGTTGTTAAGAACATTCGAGAATGCATCGGTGATCCCTTCGAGGATATCGGTATAGATCGTACACATCTCGTTTGCCTGGGCAATCTCGACCTTCACATCTTCAAGCAATTCCTTATCCTCTTTACCCATGCCAAGCGTTCGCTCGAATTCCACGTGAGAAACGGTGACGCCAAGGCCTTGAAGCGACGTGGTGAAATAGATGAGCGACTTCTCGAAATCAAGCATGACCAGCAGGTCTGAGTCTTTGATGTTCTTGCGCATGAGTTTTTCAAATTCGTGGATCTGACGCTTTATCACACGCAGGTAATGGAGGTATGCTTCGCAGATATAGAGCAATCCCTTTAAGAGGAATTGCTGCGGACGTGCAGTGTCGAGTTTGGCATTCTTGTCCTGTGCGAACTTCTCGATGATGTCGTTACGATCCAAGCTGAGCGTAAGCAGATAGTCCCCCTTAGGAGGGAAGATGAATGAGATCGGATTGGTATCGTATTGCGTGATCTTCTTCCCGTGAAGACAGTCTTCAGCCACCACATAGGGACAATCGACAATGACGAGCACTTGGCCGTTATCCTCGTCGATATCGGTATGAGCAGATTCTTCTTCATCGAAGGCTTTGCTTAAGAATTCAGGTGAGACGTCGAGTGTTTGACGCAGCCAAGCGGTATCTTCTTCGCTCGGTTCGTATACATTGATCCAGCAGCCAGGTTCCATCTTCTCGATCGTTTCGAGCTTGCCGTGGCTCGATCTATAGAACGTGATCATGGTTGCTCCTTTTGTGCGATCGCATCTTGAACAAGCTTATGTAAAACCTCAGCGTGTGAGCGACGTTTCTTCGTGGCGGTTCCGATGATGGCCACGGAGTCATATGCTCCATAGCGTTCGATGAACTCGGCGATCGCGTTTCTTTCTTTCATCTCCTGCGCATATTCTGCAAAGTATTCTTCCCAGGTCATCTTGTGATCGAGATATTTCGCGAGTGTGGTGGCCGCAGGGGAGAATTCGACATCATGTGCGTAGTTCGCATTCAGAATACGATGGGTGAAGTATTCGATGTCGTGGAGCTTGGTGAAGCCTGAGAGTTGATTGGTATTGTGGAGACGGATGTCCACCACCATATCGACATGCCACGCTTCGAGTTGCTCGAAGAAGGCTTGTGCACTAGTTTCGTATGCGCTGATCACATTGAGCTTCATGATTCGCTCCTTTGTCATTGCTTTCTGCGTTCTATGGTAGGCAAAGGCGAGGATCGTAGAGCCTGGAAACGCGATCCTTTACCGAAATGTTGAGTCGTGATCAGGCGAGTTGCTCTGTAGGGTTTGGATTCGAGTTCCTTGAGGGGTTTGATTGCGAGAGGATGAGTCCTGTGGTGGCGAGCGTGACTGAGGCAATGATAGGAGAGGTGATACCCCATACTAGGATGGTGAATAGCGCGAGGCGATACCTCGTCATGAGCTACTCGTGCTTCGCCGTCATCTTACGGTAGGCTGCAGGAGTCGTGCCGATGCGTTGCTTGAACACACGTGTGAGGTGTGCTTGGTCTGCGAAACCAGTTTCTGTTGCGACGGATGCCGGATCGACGCCCTGAGCAAGCAATTTGCAAGCGCACTCGATGCGCAATGAGGCAAGATGTTGCATTGGTGTGATGGAGAAGCGCTTTCTGTATCCGCGAATAAGAGCATAGGGCGAAAGGCCTTCTGCCTGGGCGAGGTCCTCAAGGCGTGGGGTCTCAGAAAGGTTCCCACAAAATCGAGCGAAGACGTGTTGAGTAGCCTCGTCGTAAATGTTGCAGTTGGGATCGGAAAGCTCTGTTTCAGTGAGCATCTCAGAGAGCAGATAAAGAGACTCAAGCAGCCGATCGTGTTCGTCGGTGTCGATACAACTGAAGCAATCGCAGAGCAAGCCGATGGCTGCAGGGTCCGTATTCTTCGGTCCTTTGAGCCTTGTTGAGCCGAAGAATGCTTCATGGATCGTGATGCTGTCGTAGGCGAAATGCGCATCATCGGTTTGTGTGCAAGAGTGCACGTCACCTGGATTGAAAATGATGATGTCACCTGGCGAGATAGGTACAAGCTCTCCGTTACATATAAGATCGCGATGTCCTTCCTTGACCAGTCCGATCACGTAATAGTGGTGCTCGTGCGCGGCAAAAGGCTGGATGAGGCCACAATAGGTGCGGCGCTCACCGATGCCAGCAAGTGACGTGATAGTACAAAGCGGCTTGTTCATGCTTAAGGTATCGGCGTTCATCTTTCGTTCGCTGATCATTCGGCGGGTTTATTCTTTCGTACATTCTACGAATCTTTCATGAACACCTTAGCTTCGATCGGCGAGTATTTCTTGAATGAAATTGCACCTTCTTGATGAGGCCTTTCGTATAAGATGGATACGAAGGGTGGGGTATAGAGCAAAGGGAGAAGCTGTGGCGCTCGAAGAGAAGCAGCACCAGACCACATCGGGGCAGATCGCCTATTGGACTTCAAGGATACCTGATCAGGATGCACCCTGGCTTGTTTTCCTGCCAGGGCTTACGGCGGATCATCGACTCTTCGACAAGCAGATTGAATACTTCGAAGATAAGGCGAACATGCTTGTATGGGATGCGCCGAATCACGGAGCGTCACGTCCCTTCGAACTTGGTTGGTCGCTTGACGATAAAGCACGATGGCTCAAAGAGATCCTTGATGGAGAAGGTGTCGATCAGCCGATCTTGATCGGTCAGTCGATGGGCGGTTACGTTTCGCAGATGTTCATGGATATGTTCCCTGGCGCTGCAGCAGGATTTATTTCGGTTGATTCGTGCCCGCTCCAGAGACGCTACTATGCCACCTGGGAGTTAGCTGCGCTCAAGCATATGAAATCGATGTATCTCTCGATTCCTTGGAAGGCGCTTGTGAAGATTGGATCGAATGGAGTCTCGACCAGTACGTATGGACGCTGCCTCATGCGAGAGATGATGCTGGATTATGACAAACGCGAATACTGCGAACTTGCGGCTCATGGATATGATGTACTTGCTAATGCAGTGGAGGCGAATCGCCCGTATAGGATTGATTGTCCGTGGTTGCTTATTTGTGGAACCAAGGATGCCGCGGGTTCTGCTAAACGCTACGACCGCGCATGGGAGAAGCATACGGGCAATAAGATCAACTGGATCGATGGCGCAGGCCATAACTCGAACTGCGATTCTCCTGATGAAGTGAATGCACTCATCGAGAGCTTTGTTCGAACGCTCAAGTCTGCGTGATCTAGGCAGTGCCTATAGTGCCGTGTTTATAGTGCAGTGCCCATAGCGTAGCGCCTATAGTGTAGCGCCCATAGTACAGTGCATGGACTTTTCTGTGTGAAGGGCACGAGAATACTACCGGAGCTTCTTCTTTCGCTCTGGCCAATCAGGCATGACGCGACTCATGAGCGCATGGAACCCAGGTCCATGATTCGCCTCAAGAAAATGACACAGCTCGTGCACGACCACATATTCAAGACACTCAGGAGGGTAGAGCGCGAGGCGGATGTTGAAGCAGATGCGACCTGTTTCAGGCTGGCAGCTTCCCCAGCGACTCTTCATATTGCGATAATCGATCTTAGTGGGATGCACGTCGAGGATCTTTGCCCACTGTTCGACCAGCGGCGGGACGCACGCTTTCACGACCTCGCGCCATGCTTCGATCTCTTCTTTGCTTGCGGTTTCTGCGCGAGCTGAAGGAGAGTCGTTGATGCGTGCTTGTTGTTTACGGATCCAGCCGATGCGTGGTGCGACGAACGCTCGCAATTCGTTATCACTCACATGGAAAGGTGCAGAAATACATACGTCACCATGAGGCGCTTTCACTTTCAAACGTACAGTTTTCATGCGTTTGCGCGTTACCGAGACGGCGATTCCCTCTATGTAGAGTGTTGATTCCTTCATTCTGGCAATTTTGCAGCAGATTCGCTCTTTTTTGCAAGAGATTTGCGGTTATATGCACGCATTCGAGTGCTCAGAAAAAACCGAACTGGGGTTTTGTGGAAGAATCCATCTATGAGTGGCGATCAAGCAGTGAATGAGCCCAAAAGAAGAGGCTTTTTGTGCATACAAGCGCAAATCTGTTGCAAAAATCGTCGTTTTCACTGCATGCATAAGAAAACGGCACCAAAGAGAGGTGCCGTTGGATGAATGCGGTATAGGTAACTTGCGATTGCCGCTATTGCTCGATTAATGCTCTTGCTGCGATTGCCGCTATTGGTGCTATTGCTGCGGAACGTCCTTGTTGGAGACGAGGAGCAAGATGCCCGAGATAAGATTCAAGAAGATGAGCGTGCAGACACCATAGGCGACCGTATTCGCACGCTTGCCCTTGTAGACATTCCAACTCATGACGGTCATAGGAACCATCCAGGCGAGGGGAAAGATGAGCCAGCAATAACCAACGCACGAGAGGATATTCAGAATGAACGCAATCAGACGCAGCGTGCGATCTTGGCTGGTCATCGGATAGATTTGCTCAGGATCGAAGACCTGGTATTGCATGTTTGAGGTGACGGATGCAGCGTTAGCGCTTTGTGCATAAGCGGCACTTGCCTGAGCGGCTTGCTCAGCGGGAGTGCCTTGTGAAGCACTGTTCTGTGCATTGTCTTGTGCGGCTTGTCCGTCTGCGGCAGCCTGAGTAGGAGCGGCTGTGTAGTCGTTTGTCCATTGGGTCCCATCCCAGTAACGCAAACGTGTCGTATCGCCTTCGGGATCTGGATACCAACCTGCTACTGCTGCCATCGTACACCTGTCCTTCTTTTTCGGGGGCAGTTGGTCGCAGAATGCACCTGAGGTGCTCTCGACCGCTTTACACTATAGGATAGCGTATCCTTGCCGTAAAATGAAAAGCATATGAATCGGTTAAAAGGATGTAAAAATCGCTTTTCAACGGGCGTTTATGAAACGAGGGCACTTCGATCGTGAAGACCAATCTTGAAAATTCAGATCCTCTGCTCACATTCGTGGATGAAGGCCGCATTGCGCGGATCGACTATAAAGACCCAGGCTTGCATCCTTTGGTGTCGGTGATCGTGCCGATCTTCGGTGCCGAGCGCACACTCGATGAAGCACTTGCAAGCATCGAAGTTCAAAACCTGCGCGATCTCGAGATCGTGTGCGTGAATGATGCCTCGACAGATCGCTCTGCGCAGATCATTGCTGCTCATGCTAATCAGGATAGTCGCTATGTTGTGCTCGATCATATTTGCAATTGTGGCTATGGTGCCTCAATGAACGATGGGATCGCTGCAGCTCGTGGTATATGGATCGCCATCCTCGAGCCAGATGACTATCTCTTGCCTGAGATGTATGAACAGATGTTGGCTGCGCCTTCTGCATTTGCTGTTAGAGCTGACGAAGTTGACATCATCAAGACGCCCTACATCCGTGAGTTGCGCGAGAATGGCGCACAGCGCGGTGACGCAGCAAAAGAGCTTTTGAACTGCAGATATCGCGGCCTCATCAAGCCTGCAGATCAGCCATTCAACCTTACCGATCCAGGCGTGCAGCATCTCTTGCGACATCATCCATCCATTTGGTCAGCGCTTTACAAGCGCACCTTCCTCGGAGAAGAACAGATTCGCTTTCATGAATATCCTGGCAGCGGCTGGGCTGACAATGAGTTTTTCTACGACACGCTCCTGCGCGCACGATCGGTCATCTACCTCGATGAACCCTTCTACGTCTATCGCGAGGAGACCGAAGCTGAATTCGCATCATTTGCGCGCGATCGTAAGTTGTTGCGTTTTGAGCGCTGGCAGGGCATGGCTGATATCATCGACAGGCTTGGTATCGAAGCTGAGTCGATCAGGTCAGCTCATGTTGCGAAAGGGTTCACCTATTTGGGCGAGCAGATCGCAACATGGGGCGAAGACGATGTGGATGTACGCAAGGCCATGACAGCAATGTTCGAGCGTATGGATCCCGCTCTTGTTGCGCAAGATGCCCTTATACCACCTCACTTGAAAGCGCTCTACTTCAACGAGCGCGGAATCGAGAGGTCTGGCAGTGCTGATAAGGCGCGCTACTATCAGGCGCTTGCGAAAGAGTTCGCCCACACCCTTCGCAGCAATGGCTTTTCTTACGCTTTCGGCCAGGTCAAAAATGTGCTCGGTCGCTAGAGCGCTCGAGGAGAAGGACAGTCGGTGAGCGAACCTCAACATTACGAACAGCGCTATGAAGCGATGACGCGTGTGTTTCGCGATAATCCCGATGCTGTGCTTTGGCTTGTGCTGGCGAACAAAGTGCTCACGGTGATCGGCTACATTGCCTATCCGCTTTTGCTTATAGTCACGCTACTGAACGGGGCATGGCATGAGCTGGTGAGATTCGTTGTGGTGCCTGCATTTGGATTTGTGGCGCTGAGCGTCTTTCGATCTCTCTACAATGCGCCGCGCCCCTACGAGCTCTTCGCAATCGATCCGCTCATCAAAAAGGATACGATCGGTAGGTCATTTCCTAGCCGACACGCTTTTTCGATGATGATGATCGCCTGCTCGTGGACGGTATGGAGTCTTCCTGTTGGCATCGTGCTCGTAGTTTTCGCATGTGCTATGGCGCTCATTCGCGTGCTAGCAGGCGTGCATTTTCTACGCGATGTGGTGGTCGGTGTGCTCTTCGCGATCCTGTGCGCGATCGTGGGCTATGGGCTCATTCCGTGGTAAAAAATGCAAAAATACCCCCTTTTTACAAGGGGGATTCTTTTATATAATAGTTCGATGCGCTATAAGCACAAAGTCAGATTCAACGGTACACGAGAGGATTAAGTGTGGCGAAAACCTCTTCAAAAGCCAGTAAGAAAACTACTTTGGATGCAGAAGAAGTAGAACCTTCAAAAAAGGAAACGAAGAAGACCAAAGCCCCTGCCAAAAAAGCAACGACGAAAAAGGCTGCCACTAAGAAAGCACAGAGCAGCAAAAAACAAGAGAAAAAAGTCGCAAAAGAGCAGGTCGCCAAAGAAGTCGTAGAAGAAGTGCTCGAAGAAGAAATCGAAGCTGATCTCCTTGAAGACGATTCCATCGAGCCAGATCTTTCAACCGCAGAAGATACAACCGAAGAAGAGAGCGTTGAGGCGTCCGATCTTACGGATGAAGCCTTGCTCGAGGATATTCCTCAGGAAGAGCTGAAGGCATCAGCCGAGATCACGGTTCCGCGTGTCTCGTCAAAGACGAAGACGGCTCGTTCTCGCAAATACAACTCAGATAATTCCGTCGCTATGCTCACGGGAGATCCTGTGCGCATGTATTTGAAGGAGATCGGTAAGGTCTCCTTGCTCACCGCTGCTGAAGAAGTCGACCTCGCGATGAAGATCGAGGCCGGTGTCGATGCGATGGCACAGCTCGATGCTTCCGAAGAAGAGGGCGGTGTGCCGCTTGAGCGTCGTGAACGCAGGCGTCTTTCACGCATCGAGCAGGTTGGCCTAGACGCTAAACAGCAGCTCATCGAAGCGAACCTTCGTTTGGTCGTTTCCATCGCGAAGCGCTATGTTGGTCGCGGCATGCTCTTTCTCGATCTGATCCAGGAAGGCAATCTGGGTCTTATCCGTGCAGTCGAGAAGTTCGACTACACGAAGGGCTTCAAATTCTCTACCTATGCGACCTGGTGGATCCGTCAGGCCATCACGCGTGCGATCGCCGATCAGGCACGTACCATCCGTATCCCTGTGCATATGGTTGAGACCATCAATAAGCTTGTTCGTATCCAGCGTCAGCTCCTGCAAACGCTCGGTCGTGAACCTACTCCTGAAGAGATCGCTGAAGAGATGGGCCTCACACCTGAGCGAGTTCGTGAGATCCAGAAGATCTCGCAGGAGCCGGTCAGCCTTGAAACTCCAATCGGCGAAGAGGAAGATTCGCAGCTGGGCGATTTCATCGAAGACGATGCTGCGGTCGTGCCGCCTGATGCTGCGAGCTTTTCGATGCTGCAAGAGCAACTGGCTAAAACGCTTGAAGGTCTTGCAGAGCGCGAACGCAAGGTCATTACCTTGCGCTTTGGCCTGGAAGATGGCCATCCGCGCACGCTCGAAGAGGTTGGTCGTGAATTCGGCGTGACCCGTGAGCGTATTCGTCAGATCGAAAGTAAGACGCTCGCGAAGCTTCGCCATCCATCGCGCTCTCAAAAGCTCAAGGACTACTTGGAAGATTAATGGACGATCCTTTAGAGTTCTATGCGGTTTGCCCAGCAGGGTTCGAATCGATCGTTTCACAAGAACTAAAGAATCTCAATATCAAGCGCATACGTCCCCTCAAAGGGGGCGTTGCGTTTTTTGGACGAATCGAAGATGGACTGCGCGCATGCTTGTGGTTGAGGAGTGCATCCCGTGTGCTGCTCGTACTTGATCGCGTAGATGCACGCGATGCCGATCAGCTCTATGCGTCCGTTCGCGCTTTTCCTTGGCATGAGCATATCGATCCTGAATCGACCATTGCGGTTTCGGCTCGAGGCACGAATGCAGAGCTGCGCAACACCCAGTTCACTGCCATGCGTGTGAAGGATGCGATCTGTGATGAGCTACGTGATCGCATGGGCATACGTCCTGAAGTAAGCAAGCATCGTCCCGATGTACACATCAATGTATCGCTCCATGCTCAGAAGGCCACTATCTCGCTCGACTTAGCAGGAGAGCCGCTTCATCAGCGCGGATATCGTTTGGAGGGACAGACCGTACAGGCGCCGCTCAAAGAAGCGTTAGCGGCGGGCATGCTGCTCGCGTCACCCTGGGCTAATCTTGTGGACGGTCTGCATGCGGGCACACTCGATCCTGCCAATGTGCTGCTCTACGACCCGTTTTGTGGAAGCGCGACACTTGTGCTGGAAGCCGCCATGATGGCAGCCGACATGGCACCAGGCATCTTGCGCGACTATTGGGGTTTTCAAGGTTGGAAGAAATTCAACCAACAGCACTTTGATGTACTGCTCGCTGAGGCTGACAAGCGACTAGAAGCAGGTCTTCAGCGTATGCCGCATCTTTGTGGTAGTGACATAGATCCTCATGCGATCGAAATTGCTGAAGCGCAGGCATCGAGCATCGGTCTTGCTCAGTATCTGCTCTTCTCGACAGCGGATTGTGCTTCGATGCACGAAACGCTCGAGGTAATGGGCGTGGCTGAGGTAGAACATGGTTGTTTGGTGGGCAATCCTCCGTATGGCATTCGTCTGATGAGTGATGAGCTCGATCTGTTCTACGGTGCGCTCCAAAAAGGTCTTGCAAAACTGCAAAAGGACTGGAGCTTTACAGCGATCACGCCGGATATGCACTTCGATGACTACGTAGGAGCGATCCCGATTGAGCAAAAGCCAGTCTACAATGGCGCGATCGAGACAACCATCCGCACCTATCGATTAAGCGATGTGTGTCAGGAAACACTTCAGCTTGTCACCCTTTCAGGACGTGATGTCGCCATCCCCGTACTCTCTGATCATCCTGAACAGTTCGCAGCTCGGCTGCGCAAGAATGCGAAGACACGTCGCAAGTGGGCACAGAAGCATGAGGTATTCGCGTTTCGTCTCTACGATGCTGATCTGCCTGACTATGCGGTTGCGATCGATCTTTTCATGGTTTGTGATGAGGCTCGCACGCCGCGACGTGCGCGTACGTTCGATGTGGCATATCTGGTCGTGTCCGAATATCAGGCACCACGTTCTATCGATGCACACAAAGCATATCGTCGCTTCGAAGACACTGTGCGAATTGCTGCGGCATTGCTTGAGATCCCTCGAGCGCATGTCTTTACCCGTGTTCGCAAGCAGGATCGCGGTGGAAAGCAATATGCCTTTGAGAAGCGACAGGCAAAGCGTGTGCTCACAAAGGAGGCAGGTCTTACCTTCGAGCTTGACTTGACGAGCTATCTTGATGTTGGATTGTTTCTCGACCATCGCATCACACGAGGGTTTATTGCTGCGCAAGCAAAAGGGAAAGACGTATTGAATCTTTTCGCTTACACAGGCAGTGCAAGCGTTTATGCTGCAGCAGGTGGTGCGAAGAGTGTGACCACGGTCGATCTTTCGCAAACCTATCTTGATTGGGCGCGCCGCAACATGATGCACAATGGTTTCACCGATGCACGTTATCGCTTCATCAAGGCGGATGTGCGCGAGTGGATCCGCGCAGAGAAAGATCCGCGTAACAGCAAAAATGGCCAGATCCGTCGCTATGATCTGATCTTTGTCGATCCGCCTACGTTCTCTAATTCGAAATCAATGGGCAAACGCACCTGGGATATCCAGCGCGACCACTTCTATCTGCTACGCGATGTTTCTAAGCTTTTGCGCAGGGGAGGGGTGATTATTTTCTCAGGCAATCTGCGCTCCTTCAAGCTTGATGAGGAATCGTTGCTCAAGCTCGGATTTGATGTGCTCGATATCACTACGAAGACCATCCCTGAAGACTTCGCGCGCAACACAAAAATTCACTTCTGCTATGTGCTCCAGCTTCGAGCGACATGAGGCTTGACGCAGAAGAGACTGAGTGTTCTTGCGGGCAGTCGTTTGTCTCTTCGCGCCCATCGGTGTTGTTGAGGCGGTAGTCGGCATCTTCGGATACTTTCATAAATAGTTTGATGCTCAAATAGTTTGACCATCAAAACAATCAGCTATAATAAAAAGTAGTGGAGGCAATAGGCTTCCACTACTTTTTTCATCAGCGATCCGTTATTGGGCTCGTATGGGAGAGAGCCCATGCCCAAGCCTGTGAACAGACAGAAAGGAAGTGATATGAGCTTTGCAATCGTCACTGATTCGATCGCAGATCTGAGCGCCGAGGAGTGCGCGCAGTATGGCATCGATGTTGTGCAATTGACCGTCGAGGTGGATGGTGAATCATACAAGGACCAGATCGATATCTCCTCGGAGGAATTCTACGACAAGATGCTCGCTGCGAAGGAGCTACCAAAATCTTCTCAGCCTTCGCCAGCAGAATTCATCGATACCTATGAGCGGCTTTCTACAGAGGGGAATACGGGCGTCATCGCTATGCACCTTGCTGCACCGCTCTCTGGAACGATCGAGTCTTCACGTCTTGCAGCAAGCCAAGTGGATATCCCTGTCACGGTCATTGACTCGCTCAATGCTTGCTCAGGCGAGGCATTGCTTGTCATCCAGGCATCTCGCATGCGCGATGAAGGCGCTTCTCTTGAAGAGACGGTGGGATACCTAGAACGCATTCGCCCGTTCACGCGCTTTTTCATCGCATGTGGCACGCTTGATAATCTGCTCAAAAACGGTAGGCTCTCGCCTGAAGAAGTCGACACAGCAACGCTACTCGATATCAAGCCGATGATGTCTTTCGATGAGAATGGCGTGCTTCGTGCGATCGACAAGGCGAAGGGCATGAACGGCGTTATCAAGAAATACGTCGAAAAGCTGCAACAGCTTACCGAAGAAGAGGGCATTCAGCGCGTTCGTTTCTGTCATTCTCGTAATCTAAAGGGTGTAGAAAAACTCAAGAAGGCGCTTCTTGAAGCCGGTGTTGAGTATCTTGATTACGGAACGTGCTCATGCGGTGCGACCGTTTCGACTCATCTTGGCTTGAAGGCCCTTGGAATGGGAACGATGCCCGACTCGCTCGGAACGAAGAACGCATAGATCGATCATGGAAAAGGCAATCAACAAAGAGAATATGCGAATGCTCGATGAGCTGCTCTCGAGCACCTTCAATTCTATCTTGCGCATCGAAGAGCGCTCGCTCAACAATCGCCTCACCGAAGGCCTATCCATCGCCGAGCTTCACACTATCTGTGCGATCGGACTTCATGAGACCAATCCGATGAATGTCATCGCGAACCGTCTTGGTGTTACGCTTGCTACACTCACGGTCATGATCAACAAGCTCGAGAAGCGCAGCTATGTGCAGCGTGAGCGCAGCGAGCAGGATCGCCGTCAGGTACTAGTGGCGCTTACGACGAAGGGCCGTAAAGCAGCACGCGCCCACCACGCTTTCCACAAGAAGATGGTGGAAAGCGCACTTGCGGATCTTTCACCCGAAGAAGAAGGGGTGTTTGTAAAAGCAGTTGGAAAGATCAAGACCTTCTTCGACCAAGAAGGCCAGAAAGAGCAAACGAAAGGATAACAACAATGGCAACGCTCGACACTATTCAAAAAGTACTCAACGAAAATCTCGACATCGAACCTGAGACCGTTACGGTTGATGCAACGCTCGAGGGTCTTGGCATCGACTCGCTCGACATGGCAGAGCTCGTTTGCAGCCTTGAAGAAGAGCTCGACATCGATTTTGGTGAGCCAGAAGGCATCGAGACCATCGGTCAGCTTGTCGAGTACATCGAAGCTCTCTAGGATCGAGAGAACTCCGCATGAAGACCCGTGTAACTGAGTTGCTCGGCATCGAGCAACCGATCATTCAAGGGGCCATGGCATGGATCGCTGATGCTCGCCTTGCTGCTGCGGTCAGCAACGCAGGTGGTTTGGGTATCATCGCGTGCGGATCGGCCCCGCTTTCTTGGGTGCGCGAGCAGGTAGAACTCGCTCGTTCACTCACCGACAAGCCTTTTGGTGTGAACATCATGCTCATGAACCCTGATGCACCTGAGCTTGCAGAGTTGTTGGCAGAGCTGAAGGTGCCGGTCATCACGACAGGCGCCGGCAGCCCTGCAGCATATATCGAGCGCTGGAAGGAGGCTGGCGCAAAGGTCGTGCCAGTCGTTGCTTCTGCAGCGCTTGCTAAGCGCATGGAGCGCATGGGCGCCGATGCTCTTATCGCAGAAGGCTGCGAGGCCGGAGGCCATATCGGCGAACTCACTACCATGGCGCTCACCCCAGCAGTGTGCGAGGCGGTTTCTATCCCGGTCATCACTGCAGGTGGTGTGGCGGATGGTCGCGGCATGGTGGCAGCGTTCGCGCTCGGTGCTGAAGGCGTGCAGATCGGCACGCGCTTTCTCACAGCGCACGAATGCGGTATCCACGATGCTTACAAGCAGAAGGTCATTGCAGCAAAGGATTCGGACACTATTGTGACCGGTCGCGATAACGGGCATCCTGTTCGTCAGCTGAAGAACAAGTTCGCACGTAATATTCGCAAGATGGAAGGCGATACGACGGTTTCGCTCGACGAAGTCGAGGCGGCACTTGCAGGATCGCTTCATCGTGCAGTAATGGGCGATGTTGATGAAGGCTCGCTCATGTCAGGCCAGGTCGCATGCTTGATCAGCGATGAGAAATCAGCACAAGAGATCGTCGATGATCTGATGCGCGAAGCGCAAGCGTGGTCGCAGCGTGATCTTGAGGCTATGGCGCAGGCAAACGCAAAACGCGCCTGGAACGACTAGAGAAGAAGGCTTTATGGCAGTTTGGATGTGTTCTGGACAAGGCGCTCAAAGTGTTGGCATGGGCGCCGATCTGATCGATATTCCAGAGATAAGGGAAGTCTTTGAGCGCGCTTCTGATGTGCTTGAAGTTGACCTTATTCATTTGGTGAAAGAAGGGACTGAAGAGCAGATCAACGATTCTTTCAATGCTCAAGCGCTCACCATGGTCCTTTCAGTGGCTATCGGTAAGGCGCTTTTGGCGCAAGGCAAGAAACCTGATGCTCTGATCGGCTTTTCGCTTGGTCAGATCAGCGCATTGGCGCTTGCCGATATCGTGAGCCTAGACGATGCGTTTCGTTTGCTCAAGGTGCGTGCGGGCGCCATGGCTGAAGCCTGTACGATGCGCAAAGGCGCGATGCTTGCGCTCTTGGCGGCGACGCATGAAGATGCCGATGCAGTGTGCGAAGCTTGTGCGCAGGGCGACATCCTGCTGCCAGCAAATTATAACTGCCCTGGTCAGGTTGTCATATCTGGCGATCTCGCTGCGATCGATCGCGCAGAGGAGCATTGGAAGGGCATGAAGAAGAAGTGCGCTCGCCTGAACACGGCTGGTGCGTTTCATAGTCCACTCATGCAGCCTGCTGCCGATGCGCTTTCAGCATTTCTCGCAAGTGCGGATGCTCCCGTATTCACGGAAAGCGACGTCACGATCATCTGCAATACCGATGCGCGACCTTTTTGCGTTGAAGAAGCCGCCGATCGTCTCTCTGCTCAAGTTGTTTCACCAGTTCGCTTTCAGCAGGGCATCGAGTATCTCATCGAAGAGGGTGAGAATGAATTCGTTGAGATCGGATACGGTGGGGTGCTGTGGACTATGTTGAAGCGCATCTCCAAAGAGGTCGATCGTAAGCGTGTCGGTACGCGCGAGCAGTTCGACGAATATGTAAGCACACTGTAGAAGAGGAGGGCATCATGGCGAAATCTGAAGAACAAGAGCCCAGCACGCTGATCCGTCGTGTTGCGCTTGTCACCGGCGCAAGTCGCGGCATCGGTGCAGCAGTCGCGCGTAGGCTTGCAGGTGATGGCTATTCGGTGGTGCTCAACTACGCTTCCGATTCCAGCACATCTGCGGTCGAAGGATTATGTGATGTGCTCGCAGAGATTGCGACGAAACGTGCCGTCGAAGAACATGCGCTCGTAGAAGAGCAACCGACCGAGCCTCAGCGTTTTATCGGCATTCAAGCGGATGTTTCTCAATTCGACGAGGCGAAGCGTCTGCTTGCTGAAGTGAAGGATACCTTCGGTCGCATTGACGTGCTCGTGAATAATGCGGGTATCACGCGCGATGGCCTGCTCATGCGTATGAAAGAAGAGGCGTTCGATCGCGTCATCGAAGTAAACTTGAAAGGCGCATTCAATTGCCTGCGTCATGCGGCTCCCATCATGATGAAGCAGCGCTATGGCCGTGTCATCTCAGTTTCGAGCGTGGTTGGTGTTGCAGGTAATGCAGGTCAGGTTAATTATGCGGCCTCGAAAGCGGGCATCATCGGTCTTACCAAAGCGGCTGCTAAAGAGATGGCGGCGCGCGGCGTTACGGTAAACGCGGTGGCCCCAGGCTTCATCGATACTGCTATGACTGATGAATTGTCAGACGCTATGAAAGAGAACATTCTTGGCCGAATTGCATGCGGTGAATTCGGCACGCCAGAAGATGTTGCCAATACCGTAGCCTTCTTTGCAAGTCCTGAAACAGGTTATGTGACTGGTCAGGTGCTGTGCATCGATGGTGGAATGTCGCTCTAAAGACGAAATCGCGTGAAGAATCGATCAGGAGATCTGTTATGAACCAAGAAATGAAAGCTGCTGAAACTGATCTTAAGATGGCACCTGTTCGCCGTGTGGTCATCACTGGTATGGGTGCTGTCTCGCCAGCTGGCTTAGGTGTTGAGACGCTCTGGGATACGCTTATGGAGGGAAAGTCTTGCATTCGCGAGCTTACGTCCGAAGAGCAAGAGCGCTTCGGCGTTTCAGTCGCTGCACGTGTTCCTGATTATGATCCTATCGAGGCGGGATTCACTAAGAAGGAATCACGTCGTTTTTCGCGCTTCGTGCAGTATGCTATCCTCGCATCTGATGAGGCGATGGCGCAGGCGAACATCGATCTTGAGCATGAGGATCTAACGCGTTTCGCATGTATCTTCGGTTCGGGCATCGGTGGCATGGAGATCTTCGAGCACGAATCAGTCGTCTTGAATACGAAGGGTCCGAAGCGAGTGAGTCCTCTGTTCATCCCTACGATGATCCCCAACATGGCTGCTGGTAACCTTTCTATTCGTTATGGCTTGAAGGGTGATTGCTTCCCGATCGTTACGGCGTGCTCGACGGGTGCGCATTGCATCGGTGAGGCGTATCGCCTGATCCGTCATGGGTATGTGGATGCAGCACTTGCTGGCGGTGCTGAAGAGGGCGTCAATCCTATTTCGCTTTCTGGTTTTGGCAACTTGGGCGCCATTACCAAAGAACAAGATGTTACGAAGGCATCTCGTCCTTTCGATGTGAATCGCTCTGGTTTCGTGATCGGCGAGGGCGCAGGCGCAGTAGTGCTCGAGTCGCTCGAGCACGCCAAAGCACGCGGTGCACATATCATCGCCGAGATCACTGGCTTTGGTTCAACAGGCGATGCGTATCACATCACTGCTCCTGAGCCTTCAGGCGAAGGCGCTATCCTTGCGATGCAGCAGGCGCTCGCCGAAGGTGGCTTCACGCCAGAGGACCTGGGTCATCTCAATGCTCATGGCACTTCCACACCGGTGAACGACAAGACGGAATCGAATGCGCTTCATGGTCTTGCGGGCGATCGTGCGAAGGATATTCCTGTCACGTCGATCAAGGGCGCGGTTGGTCATACACTTGGTGCTGCTGGCGCACTTGAGGCTATCGTCACGGCACTTTCGGTTGCGAATGCAGCTGTTCCCCCTACGGCTGGTTTTGCAGATGCCGACCCCGAATGCGAGGTGCGCGTTCCCACCGAGGCAATGCGCGATTACCCGCAGAAGGTTGCGCTCTCTAACTCGCTTGGTTTTGGTGGTCATAATGCTTCGTTGGCTCTCTCACCGTATCAGGAATAAAGGAGGGAATCGTGGCTGAAACTATCTCATTTCCGTGTGATCAGGAGACCGTAAAGAAGCTCTTGCCGCACCGCGATCCTTTCCTGTGGGTCTCTCGTATTCTTGAGTGTGAACCTGGTGTCTCGATCGTAGCGGAGCTCGATGTTGATCCTGATCTGCCGCTTTTCGAGGGACATTTCCCTGAATATCCCGTTTTGCCTGGTGTCATCATCATGGAGGCACTGGCGCAAGCGGCCTCTTGCTGCTTGCTCTCGCAAAACGATATGGCAGGTTCGCTCGGTTTCTTCGCCGGTATCGATAAGGCGAAGTTTCGTGAGCAGGTTCGCCCAGGTGATACTATTCGTCTTGAGGCGCTCATCACTCGGAACAACCCGCGCATGTGTGCAGCGGACGTGAAGGCTTACAAGGGCGATAAATTGTGCGCCCAGGCAACGCAGAAATATGTGATGGCAAAGAAGTAACGCAGGTCAGAAAAAGGTACAGCTATGCTCTCTTCCAAGAAGTACATCCAGATCGAATCGGCTGATCCCTCGAGTAGTGCAGAGTTGCCTAACGTGGTGCGCATCGTATCGAGCGCAGAAACCGCTGCGAGCGAGCGGGCGGCAGTAGCACCCACTTCTGTCGCAGAAGCTGATCCGACATTGGTCGCATATCAGCTCGGCTCACTTATTGAAACGGGTAACACAGCTGATGCTGGCGCACCGCAGCTTTTGGTGGCAGGTTATGGCTCAGCTCTCAAAGAGGCAGTGCGCGCATTTAAGAATATCGGTGCGGAGAGCGTGTATGTAACAGGCACGACCGATAAACAACGCGGATTTTCGTTTTCTGGTTTTGCGCAGGTCGTTTCGCTTGGCAAAACGTTCGATAAGCGCTTGTTCAACAACGAATATGCCCTTATTACTGCAGCGCAAGAATGCGCTGCACGCTATCTGCTGCTCTGCGATGAAGCGGCTGCTACCGAGCTTTTGTTGCGTGCGGCTGCTGAAAAGGGCATCAAAGTTCTGCGCCCGATGCCAGGTGATAAGACGCTTAACAATTGGGTCTTGGTCGAGAGCATCGCTGAAGAAGTCGGTGCAGCGGATGCACCCATCGAATGGAAGAAATGCCCTCACTGCAAGCTTTTCCATGAAGCTGAAGCGGTCATGAGCGATGGCGGGACTTGCCCGACTTGTGGCGAGCTCTACCGTCTTACTTCTGAGGAGCGCATCGCGTATCTGTTCGATCCAGATTCATTCGAGGAATGGCATACGGGCCTTCCCGAGACCGATCCGCTCGGTTTTCCTGATTATGACAAGAAGATCGCTGATATGCGCCAGAAGAGCGATCGCGAAGAGGCGGTCCGATGCGGTAAGGCGCGTTTGGCGGGTATGGATGTAGCCATCGCTGTCATGGAGACGGCGTTCATGATGGGATCGATGGGCACGGTGGTTGGCGAGAAGATCACGCGTACTATCGAACAAGCTACCGCTATGGGTCTACCGCTCATCATCTTCACCTGTTCGGGTGGTGCACGCATGCAAGAGGGCTTGTTCTCGCTCATGCAGATGGCGAAGACTTCTGCTGCTATCGAGCGCCATGGTCGTGCGGGGTTGCCATACTTCTCAGTCATCACTGATCCGACCACTGGTGGCGTTACGGCATCATTTGCCACCTTAGGCGATCTGGTCATCTCTGAGCCACATGCCATGATTGGTTTCGCGGGCCGTCGCGTTATTGAAGATACGATTCGCCAAACGCTCCCTGAAGGGTTTCAGACTGCAGAATTCGCACTTGAGCATGGGCTTATCGACGCGATCGTTGATCGATGCGATCTGCGCAGCTTTTTGGCGCATGCGCTTGCGATTCATATGGCCTCGGTGGAGGAGCGCCGCAATCAAATGGCACAGCAACCGCTCGATGGCGAAAAGGTTGAAGCAGCCTCTGATCAAGCACGTGCTCTTGAAGCGATCCACGACCCTGCTGCTGTTCGCAGGCTTGCAGGTAAGACCGATTCAGATACGCTTGATATGAAGATCTACAATCGCCGAGTGATCGAGCAGCGTCTCCAAGATCCTGATGGTGAAGTTTCCTATGAACCTACGCACACTATGTTGCAGCAGGCGCATCCATTGCCCAAGGGAACAAGCCGTCGCGACGATCGTAAAGGGCTCTTCTCGGGTATTCGCGGGCTGTTCTCAAAGAATTTAGGTAAAGAGACCGAGGGGTCTGCGATCCGTCGAGAGCTTTCTAAGCGTGGCGTGGCGGATGCTCCTGGTGTAAAGCCGGATGCTGTTTCTACTATGGAAGATTCTCATCTCCATGCGGACGAGAATGCTGCTTGGGAAAGCGTGCTGCTCGCTCGTAACGTACATCGTCCAACGGCTAAGTACTACATCGATTCGATGGTCGAAGGATTCATCGAACTTCATGGCGATCGTGCATTTGCTGACGATGGCGCGATCATCGGCGGTATCGGTTGGATCCAAGGCTATCCCGTTACGGTCGTTGCAGAAGAGAAGGGCGAAGACCTGAATCAGCGTATCGCGCGCAATTTTGGTTGCCCACAGCCCGAAGGCTATCGTAAGAGCTTGCGTCTTATGAAGCAGGCCGAAAAATTCGGTCGTCCCATCGTGTGCTTGGTCGATACACAGGGTGCCTATTGTGGTCCCGAGGCTGAAGAGCGCGGACAGGGCAATGCTATCGCAGAGAACTTAATGGCGCTCGCTGGTATCGAAGTGCCCGTCATTTGTGTTGTGCTCGGAGAAGGCGGATCAGGTGGTGCGCTTGCACTTGCGGTAGGCAATCGCGTTGCCATGCAAAAGCACGCGGTCTATTCTGTGCTTTCACCTGAAGGCTTTGCATCGATCCTTTGGAAGGATCGAACCCGTGCAGCTGAGGCTGCTGCGGTCATGAAGATGAGCGCGGATGAGGCATGCGAGATGGGCCTTATCGAAGAAGTGCTTTCCGAAGGTGCCCAGCCTTCGCATGAAAACCCTGAAGAAGCTGCTGAGAACGTACGCGAATTCGTTGTGCGCAGCTTGCGCGAACTTGCGCCACTGAATGGCGAAGAGCTGCGCAACCAGCGCTACGCCCGCTTCCGCAAGTTCTAAGACAAAGAAGGGCAGCATGAAGGCGCATAGCCTCATTGTTCGCTTCTGCATAAAAGAAAGAGAGATCCATGAAGCTTAATCCTGCTCATATCGAAGAGGTGTTGGAGCTCATCAATCAGGGGCCTTATTTTCGTCTTCTCAACATCGATATCAAGGTACTCGATGAAGGTTTGTGTGTCTGTGAGGCTGATATCGAACGCAAGCATATGAATTGCTTTGGTGGTATGCACGGTGGTGTCTATGAATCGATCATGGATACAGCTGCATATTGGGCGCTCTATGCAGAAATGCCCGAGGATGCTGGTTTTATCACGCTCGACCAAAACGCAAATCTTGCGCGCGCAGTGCAAGAGGGGACCCGGGTGCGTTGTGAGGGACGCGTAGTGAAACGAGGCGGGTCGATCTGTATTTGCGAAGCTAAGATGTTCGATGAAAAGGATCGCTTGCTGGGTATGGCCACATCGAAGATGTTCGTTTCTCCGACACTACAACCCATCAGTGCAGCTATCGATGACCTTGATCCATCGCGCAAATTGCCCCCAAAGTTCATCGATTAATGAGCCTTCATCTGCCTGCGTACGTCGCGCGAATTCTGTCGAGCAGGCGTGGTAATCGTGCTAGAATAGGGAACATTCACGGACGGTTAGCTCAGCGGGAGAGCACTGCCTTCACACGGCAGGGGTCGCTGGTTCGAACCCAGTACCGTCCACCATCGATTGCAAGACCAGAGGCATCATGCTTCTGGTCTTTTCTTTTCAACAGCTTTCGAACGAGCGCACGTATCGAAGGATGCGGGTTTAGAATAGACGTATGACACAGACTGAAACGACAACGAACACTCTTGAACAGTACTACGAAGATCTCTCGATCAACGTAGACGACGTTGCTCTTGTCATCGAGGGCGGGGGTATGCGTGCAAGTTATACTGCAGGCGCGATCGTAACTTTGCTCGAGAATTGCATCAACTTCAAGGATGTATATGGTATATCTGCAGGTTCAAGTCATTCGGTTAATTATGTTTCGCGCGACATCCCACGCACGAAGGCATCGTTTGTAGATCTGTTGCGTGACCCGAATTATGGAGGAATGAAAAGCTTCCTACGGGGGGATGGCTATTTTAACGCGCATTATCTCTACGAAGGCATCGCCGAGGAGCTTGTTGGAACAGGCGAGCTTTTCGAATTCGACTGGGATATGTTCGTTGCGAATCCTGCGAACGTCCACATCGAAGCATTTGATTGGGAAAGTGGTGAGACGCTAACTTGGACGAAGGAAGATATGCCCACCTTGCGCGATATGATGCTGCGTGTGCGCGCAAGTTCAACCATGCCTATCTTCATGCCTCCTACGGTCATTGGGGAGCACACCTATATGGATGGTGGCCTTGGTACGAATTGGGGTATTCCGCTTGATACAGCCATTCGTGACGGTTACGAGCGTTTCTTTATCGTTCGTACGCAACCACGTGGGTATCGCAAAACTCCGATCAGCAAGGGTATGCAAACGGTCTTCAAAGCAGCATTCCGTAAACATCCCTATGTTTGGCGACAGACGATCGATCGTCCCTATTTCTATAACGAACTTTGCGATCAGATCGAGCGTCTTGAAGCATCGGGTGCGGCTTATGTTTTTTATCCTGATGAGATGAACGTGACCAATCGCACGACGGATTTCGATCTTTTGCAAGCATCATATGAATCAGGCTATGCGCAAGCTCAGCGTGAACTCGATCTTTGGCAGCAGTGGTTACGATGACTGAGCCAAAGGCGTTTCTGCTCAAAGAAGAGGACGAGATAAAATACTTTGCGCCAAAGACCTGGTTCTTCTGGCGCGGTATCATCATATGTTTTTGCGTATTCTCGCTTGTAGGTCATTGGCTTGAGATTCCGTATTGCATGTTCATGGACTGGGCGTTTCATGTTGTAGCGGACGATTATGACGTATGGACTGACCCGCTTTGGGTACCATATTGGGTCTATGGCTTCGGTACGGTCATCATCACGCTGACACTCTTTCCTTTGAAGATCCATATCGCGGAGCAGCGTAAGACCATGTTGGGTGCTATCGTGCAGTTCTTTGTTATCGCAGTCGCTGCGTGTGCTTTGCTTGAGCTGGTCATGGGGCTTTTGATCAATCAGCCTGATGCGACAGGAAAGTATCCCTTTTGGGATAATTCGATCCTACCTTTCAACATCTTCGGTCAGGCATGGCTTGTGAACGACGTTATTCTCGGGATCGTTTCGGCTTTCTATGTGTTTGTCGTGTTCCCGTTTATTCAGAAAGCTTTTTCGCTTATCAAACCACGTACGGCGAATCGTTGGTTTGTGTTCGTGCTCATCTTCTTTTTGGTCGTGTGCGTTTTGTCGTATGTAGTACCACTCATCCCGCCACTCTATGATGTTCTCACGTGATGTGAGCTCTTTTTCTCTTGCTATTGAGGTAACCGAATGATGAAGGTAGTGAGTCCGTGGGAGCTTTCAGCGCCGATCGTTCCTCCATGTGCTTCGACGATCTCGCGTGCGATAGCAAGACCAAGACCTGCGTTCGCGCTTTGCCCACGAGACTTATCTTCGCGATAGAATCGCTCAAAGATTGCTTCTAAATGTACAGGTGATATCTCACGACCTCTATTCGTGGTCGTCAGCACGATCTGTTCTTCTTCGATTTGGGCAGCCATCTCGACTTCACTTTCAGGATCGGCATAGGAGATAGCATTCTTCACGATATTGCCGAGCGCACGCGCCATCTTTGATGAGTCGATAAACGCACTCATAGCCTCAGGCGCAGTAGTGGTTATGGTGATGCCTCTCTCTTGAGCGGAGATACCGAATTCATCGGCGACCTGCTCAAGGAAAAGCGCCAGATCGACATTTTCACGTTCGAGCAGGATTGCATCGAGATTATAGCGTGTGATCTCGAAGAATTCTTCAACCAATGCTTCGAGCTTTTCTGCTTTCTCAAGCGCGATCTGAGCGAATTCAGCTCTTTTTTCGCGGGGAAGTTCGGGAGATTCAGCAAGTAAGCTCAAATAGCCAACAACAGAGGTGAGTGGTGTACGAATATCGTGCGCGAGATAGGCTACGAGTTCGTTCTTGCGTTGTTCAGCCATCACGGCAGATTGTTCGTGATCATGTATTTTTTTCTGTAAAAGTTCTATCTGTTGAGAGGCAATGGTAAGTTCTTCAGGGAGTTCGACCCGACCGCCTTCGATCAGGCGAGGATCAGAGATCGCATTCGAAAGCTTACTGAAGTAAGCCAAGGAACGATTGAGCGTTCGGATGATGATAACAATACATCCGATAGCATAGAGCGTGATGGCAAGCGGTAATTTCAGGGAGCGGAGTCTGTTGTAGACAGAGATATCGCGTATGGCGACATGTCCATCTGGGGTAAGCATGCTTTGGACATTCTCGCTTCCAACCTTAGATGCAAGCGAATCGTACTGTTCTGCAGCGATCTCGTCCAAAAGCCGCTGGGCTTCATCTGAGCTGGTGCTACTCGATTGGGTTTTTGGATCACTTTGCTCTATGATCGTGTCAACGATAGTGGAATCGACCCCAAGCTCTTCTAGGGTGTTTGGTGCATATATCCATGTTGAAGTTTCATCTGCGACCCGATTGCCTAGACTATCAGAGATTAAGAGATCAAAACAGACGCAAAGAAGCGAGAAGAGGGCCGACCACGCCACCAGCATGAGCACCATTCTTCCCAGAAGGCGTGTACGCAGAACACGTGCTTGTTCGCCGGTTCTTTTAGTCTTCGTCGATTGCGGCATGCTCTGAGGTTCCTTCGATCTTATAACCTACTCCGAACACGGTCTCAATGAAAGCTTGCGATGAATCGATGTCAGCGAGCTTCTTTCTTAAGCGACGAATATGGACCATGATCGTGTTCGCATCGCTTGCACGATATTCTTCATGCCAGACTTCTTCGAAGAGTTCTTTGGTCGAAACAGGACGGCTCGTGTTACGAAGCAACAAAGAAAGGATACCAAATTCTTTAGGGGTCAGCTCAAGAGGCTGATCGTAGAGCATCGCGCGGTGTGCATGGAGATCAACGGTGATGCCAGCGGCCGAGAGCTCGCTCGCCGTGACTCGCCGCTCTACTGTGCTCCTGCGCAAACGCGCTTTCACACGCGCGACCAATTCACGTGGCTTGAAAGGCTTGATCACATAGTCGTCACCGCCGAGCGTAAAGCCGACTACCTTATCGGCTTCTTCGTCTTTTGCAGAGAGGAAGATGATGGGCACCTCGGAAGTGAGGCGGATCTGCCGACAGGCTTCCAGGCCATCCATCTCAGGCATCATGATGTCAAGAATGACCAGGTCAAAGTTGTTATCCTGCATCAGGCGAACTGCCTCTTTGCCCGTGGCGGCATCGACGATATCGAACCCTTCAGGTTCGAGCGTAGCCCGTACCAATCCTACGATGGCCGGGTCATCATCGGTTACCAACAAGCGTGGCATGTGAGACCTCTTTCTCGTTCTTAATGTCGATTCCATTTTAGTGTCCCTGTGCAGTTCTGTCTCAAACAGCCCCTCGACTTGATGGAAAGTTAAGAGATTCTTAAGACTTTGTTATGGGAAGGGTAAGGCAGGTTTGCGAGAGGATTGAGATGCGAGGTTGCATCGTGAGAAAGGGCAGTTAAATGCAGCAGTCTTATGAGAATCAGCCGCTCGTTTGGCACGAAGTACCCGCCAATCGTTTTTCGCGTGATGTTGCACGCTATAAAGCGCGCACAGAAAATGAATGGCATGATCGTCTTTCGCAGAATATCTTTTCCGAACACCAGCGGTGTGACTCAAACAGGACGTTTAAGCGTCGTCCTTCATCGCATCATCAGGGATCCTTCAATCACCAACAGCGTGTTTACGGGCGAGCAGATTCGCTAACTCGTCTGCTCCCCAAGATCCTTATCGCGCTTGCGGTCGTCTTTGTCGCTCTTGCGGCCTACGGGTCATTCAATGACGATACGCAAGGAGCGGGTGATGGTAGTGTCGTTGCTCAAAATGATGCGGTGAAGAGCACAGATAAGAGCACGTGGACCAAGGGAAAGATGCCGTATCTTTATCAGATCGATAGCGAATGGGCGAACCGTTCTTATGCAGGCGGGACGATAGCTGATTCTGCCTGTGGTCCTACGTGTATGTCGATGGTGTATGTATATCTAACTGGTAAGAAGGATCGCGATCCTGCTCAGATGGCCACGTTTAGCGAACAGAGAGGGTTTACTGAAAGCGGGATGACCACTTGGTCGTTCATGACCGAGGGTGCACGCATGCTTGGCCTTACCTCACATGAGTTGCCTGCTGATGAGTCGATCATTCGCGCTGAGCTTGAAGCGGGGCATCCTATCATCGTGAGCGTTTTGCCAGGTGATTTCACCACAGTTGGCCATTTCATCGTACTTGAGAGTACGGATGCGTTTGGGCGCATACTGATACGTGATCCGAATAGCCCTGAGCGATCAGGACAAGCGTGGGATCTCTCACAGATCCTTTCCCAGACACGTAATCTTTGGGCGTTTTCTCTCTAGGAGATCCGTTATGTGTGGGATCTGTGTGATGAATTAGAGCATTCTGGGTGGCGTTTCTCTACAAGTAGCGATACGTAAGTCTTGCTCATCGGATATATTGCATGGGGAATGAAAGTCCTCGAACGACTACGGGGAATGTTCGCGTTTGCGATTTGGGATGGTATTAACCGTCAGCTCTTTTGCGCGCGAAAATCCCTTAGTAAAAACCTTTACAGTTGGTTTCAGTGAATACGGACATGCAAAAGAAGAGAGCGATGAGGTGTCATGGGCGTGCGAGTATGCCAGTTAATGAATGGTATACTC